>CAWEGQ010000016.1:0-483467 GCA_963808605.1 uncultured Solirubrobacterales bacterium | reverse complement strand
GTGCAATATGCCGCCGCCCGCAGGACGTCATGAGCTGACGGGGGAAGCGGGCCACGCGGCGGCCGACGCAGTACGAGCCGCGTCCCGTCGGCAAAGCGCAGCAGAAAGGTCACGTTGGAGAGGCCGTCGCCGAGCTGCGAGATGCTCGGGCGGCCCTCGCCGATTCCGCGCGTCGAGAAGTAGGCGAGCAGCGGCTCGAGCACGAGCAGCGGCTCGCGCTTGAACGGGCTCGCCTCCTCCCAGCTCTCGGTCACGCCGTCGGCGGCGCCATCGCCTGACTGCAGTTGCGAAAGCTTCGGCAGGCCCGGGCGCTTCCGCCGGCCAGCAAGTGCGCCGACTCGCCTGGGTCGTAGCCGAGCTCCGTGAGCAAATCCTCCGTGTCGGCTCCGGGCCACGGGGGGCGGGCGCCAACCTCGCCCGGGGTTCTGGAGAACCGGGGCGAGGGAGCGGGTTGCCAAGTGCCGTCTCGCTGCACCAGCACGCCCCGGGTCGCCAGCTGCGGGTGGGCCGCCGCCTCGGCGAATGACATCACCGGAGCGAAGCAGACGTCGGTGCCTTCGAGCGCTTCACACCAGCTGGCTAGGGTTCGCTGGGAAACATCTCGCGCATCCGCTCGGCCAGCGCGGGCCAGCGGTCCTGGTCCCATTGCGGCCATTGCACTGGGTCGAGGTCGAGCCTGGCGAGCAGTTGCGTGTAGAACTCTCCTCTAGGCTCGCCACCGTCACGTAGCGGCCGTCGGCGGTGGCGTAGGCTCGGTACCATGGCGCGGCACCGGCCAGCCAGTTAGCGCCGCGTTGCTCGAACCATTGACCCATCGCCGAGAGCTGGAGCAGGCTGGTCATCAGCGTCGCGACACCATCGATCATCGCGACATCCAGGACCTGCCCGCGCTGCGAGCGCTCGCGCTCGAACAGCGCCGCGAGCACGCCGATGACCAAGGGCATCGCGCCCCCGCCGAAGTCACCGACCAGGTTCAGTGGAACGGGCGGTGGCTGACCGGGCGCCCCCATCGGGGCCAGCGCGCCCGTTAACGCTATGTAGTTGAGGTCGTGACCGGCGGTTTGGGCCAGCGGGCCGTCCTGCCCCCATCCCGTCATCCGCGCGAACACGATCCGGGGGTTGTGGCGCAGCACGGGTTCCGGGCCGAGTCCCAGCCGCTCGAGGACCCCCGGGCGGTAAGGATCGATCAGCACATCGCTGCGCTCGACAGTCGCCAGGCGACCTCTATGGCCTCGGGCTGCTTGAGGTCCAGCGCCAGCGATCGCCGCCCCCTCCCCAGCAACTCCCGGCTGGGCGTCTCCCTGCCTGGAGCGGCACATCGGCAGGCCGGTCGATCCGCACCACTTCGGCCCCGAGATCGCCCAGCACCATCCCTCCGAGCTGCGCCGGGCCGATCCCCGCCAGCTCGAGTACGCGAATGCCCTCCAGCGGCCCGGTCATCACAGCACCGCCGAAGATATTCCCCGCCGGCGCGCGAGGACGGCCGAGAGCGCCACCGCGACGATGATCGACGCGCCGTTGAACACCGGCTCGACCCAGTCGCTGGCGCCGGCTAGGGTGAGGCCGTTAACGCCGACGGCGACGAAGAAGACCCCTACGATCGTGCCGGGCACGTTGAACTGGCCAGGCCGAATCGTCGTCGATCCGAGGAAGCAGGCCGCCAGGGCGTTGAGGGTGAAGCTCGTTCCGCTGTCCGGATTGCCGGAGCCGGTGCGCGCGAGCCCCAGCGCGCCGGCGATCGCCGCCACCGCGCCGGCGAGGATGAACGCGATCAGGATCAGCCGCCGGACCGGAACGCCGACCAGCCGCGCGTGCGCTCGTTGGATCCGATCTGCACGAGCTGACGTCCGGTGACCGTGTACCGGAGCAAGTATGCGACGAACACCGCGACGACGATCAGCAGCCAGGTGGGGCGGGGGATGCCGAGCCAGTTCTGGTTGCCGAAGTTCAGCAGGCCGTTGGGCACGCCGACGATCGTGTTGTTGTGGCTGAACAGCGAGACGACACCCGCGACCAGCGTCGACATGCCGAGGGTGATGATGAATGAATTGGCGCCGATGTAGGCGATCAAGAAGCCGCTGAGCGCGCCGACGGACGCTCCTGCGAGCACCGCCGCGATCAGCGCCGGCCATAGGTCCCAGCCGGAGTTCACCGTCAGGGAGGCGACGAGGACGGAGCTTCCCCCGAGTACAGCCCCGATCGAGATGTCGAACCGCAGAGCCACGAGGGGGATCAGCGCCGCCATGGCGGCGATCGCGATCACCGATTCGTTGCCGACGACGTCGCGGATGTTCGCGGTGCTCAGGAACACGCCCGAGGTCTTCGAGTACACCGAGAAGAAGATGATCATCGCGATCAGCAACCAGACGAGCGCGAAGCGCTCCAGCAATTGTGTGATCCGGGTTCGCGATACCAGGTTGGTCCGGCTCGTCGCCGTTTCGATCACTTGAAAGCTCCCAACGTTCGCGGTTTCAATACATCCGCTCGGCCAGCCAGCGGTGGGTCAGCGTCTCTCCCGCCGCTTGCGCGACGATCCGGCCAGCTGAGAGCACGACCACCCGGTCGGCCAGGCGCAACAGCTCCTCGATCGCCGAGGAGACCAGCATTACGGCGCAGCCTCTGGCGGCGGCGGCGTCGATCTGGCGGTAGAGATCCTCGCGGGCGGCCACGTCGACGCCCTGGGTCGGCTCATCGAGCAGCAGCAGCTTGGGCTGCATCTGGAGCCACCGTCCCAGCACGATCTTCTGCTGGTTACCGCCGGACAGCGTGTGCAGGATGGCCTCGGAGCTCGCCGCGCGGACGTCCAAATCCGCGACGGTTCGGGCCGCGTCGCGACGTTCCGCGGAGTGTCTGAACACCAGCCGCTTCGAATACCGGCGGGAGTTCGCGGCAGAAAGGTTCTCCGGGATGCCGAGGTTGGCGAATATTGCTTCGCCGGCCCGGTCCTCGGGCACGAGCGAGATGCCGCTGCGGATCGCGGCGGCGATGCCGCGCCCCACGGCACCCCGACCGTCGACCTCGACCGTTCCCCCGCTGAGCGGCCGCGCCCCGAAGAGCGCTTCGAGCAGCTGGGTACGGCCGGAGCCGACCAATCCGGCCACGCCGAGCACCTCGCCGCGGTTGACCGAGAGGTCGATGCCCTTCAACGACCCGCTTGCCAACTGGCTGACGTTGAGCACCGGGGCTCCGCCGCGCGTCCGGCTGGTCCGCGGTTCTCGGACCAGCGTGTGGCCGACCATCAATTCGACCAGCCCGGCCTCGTCGAGGTCCGACACGGCCGCTGTCTGAGCGACGCGCCCGTCTCGCAGGATTGTGACGCTCTCGGCGAGCCCGAAGATCTCATCCAAGCGATGCGACACGAACAGGATCGACTGCCCCCCAACCGCGTAACGCCGCAGCGCCACGAGCAGCATCCGTGTCTCCGCCGGGGCCAGCCGGGCGGTCGGCTCGTCCAGCACCAGCAGCGTGCTGTCCGTGTCCCCGGGCCCGGGGAGCGCCCGGGCGATCGCCACGAGAGTGCGGTCGGCGGGGCGCAGGGCGCTCAGGGACGCAGACGCGGCCACCGGTATCTCGAGACGGTCGAGCCTCTCCTGGGCTAAACGCTCGAGGCGCCGCCAGCTGAGCCCGCCGTAGTGGCGCGGGGCGCGTCTGCCGGCGAACAGGTTCTCGGCCACGCTGAGGCGCTCGAACAGTCCCAGGTCCTGGTGAACGAACCGGAGGCCTGCGGCGGCCGCCCAAGCCGGGGTGATGCGGTCGCTGCGCTCCACTGCGTCGCCGAACGCCACGCTGCCCCCGGGATCGCCGTGGTACACGCCGGCCAGGATCTTGATCAGGGTCGACTTCCCGGAGCCGTTGCCGCCCATCAGCGCGTGGATCGTGCCCCGGGTGATCTCGAACGAGACGTCCTGGAGCGCCTGCGTCCCCGGGAACGTCTTCGAGATCGAGCGCAGTCGCAGCCCGGCCACCGGGGCCGGGCTGCGCTGCGCTGGGAGCACGTTCCCGGAGGAGGCGGAAACGTGCGGGCTAGCCAACGCCCCAGATCCGCTTGTAGTTGGCCTCGAACGCGAGACCATGATTGCCCTCATAGCCGTCCGCGGTGGTCGGCAGGTTGTGGGTGAGATCGAACGTCTGATGGCCGATTCCCGGGTCTACCTGCGGCTGACCTGCGAACACACGGTTCAGACCGTCAACCGAGGCCCAACCCGCCCACGTGCTTGGGAGCCCGAAGCCGACGGTCTGAAGGCCAGACTTGATCAGCTTGATGTTCGGCGGTAGCCCTTCTCCGCCGAGCAGGATCAGCTTTCGACCCTGGGCCTTGGCCTGTTGGGTGGCCGCGCCCATCCCGAGTAGGATCGCCGCGTCATACGGCGCCATCACAACGTTGGCATCCGGATGCTGGGTCAGCATCGCCGCGGTGAACGCCTGTAGCTTGCCGCCGAGGAAATCAGCGCCGGTGAAAGTGCGCTTATAGACCGTGCAGGTCGTGCACTTGGCCATCTCCTTATCGAAGCCGGCCCCGATGTGCTTGACGATCAAGAGGTCGTCGGAGCGAAGCTCGATGACCTTGGCGTGGCCGTCGGTCTTGGCGATCGTGTAGTCGGCGATCGCCTTCGCATACTGCGTCTCGGTGTAGTGGGCATAGTTGCCCTCCGGGCCGTAGTCGATCGTCCCGTCGAACTCCGATTTTCCGCCCACCTCGGTGCAGTCGAGGGCGTACATGCCGTAGATCTTCACGCCCGCTGCGCGGGCCGCGGCCAGCGACGCCTGCACGGCGGGACAGTCGAACGAGACCAGGATGATGGCGTCAGCCTTGGCTGCGGTCGCGGCGCGGATCTGCGCGTTCCAGACAGCCGGGTCGTATTTGCCGTCGACCAGCTTCATGTGCCAGCCGAGCACCGTGCCGGCCTGGACCGCGGCCGCGGCGGGAAGCGCGCAGCCTGCCCCCGCTTCGGTGCAGGCGATGACCCAGACGTTCTTTCCCTTGACGGCCTTCGGGCCGGTCTTTGGCAATGGCCTGTCGGTGCCCGCGTAGTCGACTGCCAGGGCCGCGTTCGCTTGGCCGACGATTCCGGCCGACGACGTCGACGAAGACGTCGACGAGGTTGAGGACGTCGCCGCGGCCTGGGTGGCGTTGGAGACTGTCGTCGAACTGCTGCTGCTTCCGCAACCCGCCACGGCGAGTGCGGAGGCGGTTACGGCAACGCCGCAAAAGTTCCTGAGCTTCATATCTCCCTCTCTCGTCCGAGCCGGTCACGGCTTGGAAATAAACTGACCGGTCGATACTCTAGCTGCGCTCGTCGAGTTCGTGGGAAATATTTTGACCGATCGGTATATTAGCTCGGGTGTGGAGCTTCAGCACCGATCCGGCCTTCGAATCCGAGCTGGCCTGGATGCGCGAATTCGTCCGCCAGGAGATCTGGCCGCTCGAGACGTTGGCGCTCGACCGCGCGACGCTGATCCGCGCCGTCCGCCCTCTGCAAGCGCAGGTGAAGCGCCGCGGCCTGTGGGCGGCTCATCTCCCGCCGGATCTTGGCGGCCCAGGGTTCGGGCAGCTCAAGCTCGGTCTTATGCACGAGATCCTCGGCAGCTCGCCGCTGGCGCCGCTGTGTTTCGGAAACCAAGCTCCGGACTCTGGCAACAGCGAGATCATCGCGATCGCGGGCACCGATGAGCAGAAGCAGCGTTGGCTCTGGCCCCTGCTGGAGGGCGAGCTCCTGTCCTGTTTCTCGATGACCGAGCGAGATCGCGCCGGCTCAGATCCCACCGATCTTCAGACCCGCGCCGTGCGGGAGCGGGAGCACTGGGTCATCGACGGGCGCAAGTGGTTCAGCTCCAATGCCTCCGTCGCCGATCTCATCATCGTGGTCGCGGTCACGGATCCGAGAGCAGCAGCGCACCGCCGCGCCTCGATGTTCCTGGTTCCCGCCGACACCCCTGGAGTCCGGATCCTGCGCGACATCCCGACGATCGAGCATCCGTGGGAGAGCTTCGGCGAGTACGGCAACCACGCCGAGGTCCTCTACGAGTCCGTGCGCGTCCCGCATTCAGCACTCCTCGGCGAACGCGGCCGGGCATTTAAAATCGCCCAGCAACGACTCGGCCCTGGGCGCATCCATCACTGCATGCGCTGGCTGGGCGTGGCCGGTAGGGCGTTCGACATGCTCTGCGAGCGCTCGACCTACCGCGAGGCGCACGGGTCAACGCTGGGCGCCAAGGGCGTCGTCCGGGCCTGGATCGCGGATAGCGCGGCCGAACTCACCGCGGCTCGGCTAATGACCCTTCACGCGGCTTGGAAGATGGATGAGGAAGGACCGGCCGCGGCCAGAACCGAGATCAGCATGATCAAGTTCTTCGGCGCACAGGTGCTCCATCGCATCGTCGACCGCGCCCTGCAGGTCCACGGCTCGCTGGGATACTCGACCGACCTGCCGCTCGAGTTCATGTACCGCGCCGCTCGTGGCGCGCGGCTGTACGACGGTCCCGACGAGGTGCACCGCGAGGTGGTGGCGCGGCGCGTCCTCACCGGCTACCGCCCGCCGCCCGATGGCTTGCCGAGCGAGCACATCCCCACCCGCCGGGCCGCTGCACAGCAACGCTACGCCTGGCTGTCGGAACCGGCAGCCCCAGGCGGGAGATAACCGCCGTCGATCCGGAGCAGCGCTCCGGTCGTGTAGCTTGACGCGTCGCTGGCAAGGTACAGAGCCGCGCCGACGATCTCGTCAGGCTGACCACCACGCCCAAGCGCGAACCCCTGGGCCTGGCGCGTGAACAGTGCAGCGTCCCAGGACTCGGCAACGTCCGTCAGGAACGTGCCGGCGACGATGCAGTTGACCCGGACAGTCGGCCCGAGCGCGCGAGCAAACGCCACGGTGATGGCGTTCAGTCCGGCCTTCGCCGCCGCGTAGGGGATCTCGTCGGGCCCGGGGAACAGAGAGGCAACGCTCGACACGTTGATGATGGAACCACCGGTGCCTGCCATGCGAGCTCCGACGAGCGCCGAGAGACGGAAAGGTCCGCTTAGGTTGACATCGAGCACCTTCCTCCAGAGATCTTCGGAGACATCGCCGAGCGATTCGTAGAGCGGGGACATTCCGGCGTTGTTGACGAGTACGTCGACCCGCCCGAACTCGGAGTAGGCGAAGTCGACGAGGCCGTCGAGCTCGTCCCAGTGCCCGATATGACACGCATAGGGCGCCGCCCGCCGTCCGGTCTCGCGACGGACCACGGCGGCGAGCTCCTGACAGCTTTCTAGCTTGCGGCTGACGATCACGACGTCCGCCCCGGCACGGGCGAACCCCAGGACCATGCTGCGGCCGAGCCCGCGGCTGCCGCCTGTAACGAGGGCGACCCGGCCACTCAGATCGAAGCGGTTCTCCGCCGCGGCGATCACGTACGGCTGCCTCCTGCTCCGGCCTCGATCTGCTCAGTCGCCCAGGGCCGCAGGAGACGTTTGAGGATCTTCCCGGTGGCATTGCGCGGCAACGGTGCGTCACGCACGAGCACCGCTCTCGGCCGCTTGTAGGAGGCCAACTGGTGACGACAGCTCGCGTGCACCTGGGCTTGGTCAACCCGGCCTCCGGGCACGGCCACGACCACAGCCACCGGCGTCTCGCCGTAGCGGTCGTCCGGCACGCCGACCACCGCCGCCTCGAGCACGCCGGGGAGTGCGCTGATCACGTCCTCGATCTCCTTGGGATAGACGTTCAGTCCACCGGAGATGATCATGTCCTTGGTGCGCCCGACGATGCTGACGAAGCCCTCGCCGTCGATCGAGGCAAGGTCGCCGGTGTGCAGCCACCCGTCCGCCAACGCCTCGAGTGTCTGCTCGGGTCGGTTGTGGTACCCGCGCATCGTCGCCGGGGACCGGATTAGCAGCTCGCCGCGGCCCGAGGCCAGGCACTCCCCGCCGTCCGCTTGGACCGCCACCTGCGTATGGCTCAGCGGCCGACCGGCCGAGCCATGATGCTCGAGCGCCTCCTCCGGTGCGAGCAGCGTGGCGATCGTCGGGAACTCGGACAGCCCGTAGCCCTGGCACACAGTGCAGTTCGGTAGCTCCTGGTTTATCAGCTCGATAAGCGCGCGCGGAACCGGCTCGGCACCGGTCACGACCCAGCGGAGGGTGCTGCGGCGCATCCGCTCGAGGATCGCGGGATCGTCGACGAACTGCCGGAGAAGGCTCGGCACAAGCATCGTGTGGGTTCCGCTCTGCGCCTCGATCGTGGACATCAACCGATCCGGGGTCATTCCGCCGGTGGGCATGAGCACGCTCCGCCCCCCGATCCAGGCCAGGGCCAGCATCAGGTTGTGAAAGCCCGCTGCCCACGAGAGTGAAGCGACGACCACGTAGACGACGTCGCGACCGAGGCGCAGATCGGTCACCTGCGCGAAGGAGTTCCACAACACTCCGTTGTGGGTGTGAACGGCGGCCTTGGGCAGCCCGGTGGTACCGGACGAGTAATAGAGGATCAGATCGTCGCCCAGCGCGGGGCCGCCGGGAGCGGGCGGGCCGGTCGACCCGGCCATGAGGTCCGCGTACTTGACCGTGCGAGCACCTTCTGGGGCCTCGATCCGTCCTACCGAGACCACGATCTCCGGAAGCGCATCCAGCTCTGCCATCGCCGCTTCGCCCATGCTGTCCACGATCAGGCAGCGCGCATCACTGTCGGCGCACACGTGGGCGATCTCCGGGCTCGTCAGGAGCACATTGACCGGTACGCAGATCGCGCCGAACGAGGCCAGGGCGAACAGCACCTCCGGCCACTCGTGCCCGTTGGCGAGCATCACCGCGACGCGGTCCCCCGCTCGGAGCCCCGCGCGCCGCAGTCCCGCCGCCAGGCTGCGGGACCGCTGCTGGAGGACGGCGAACGTCCGAGCCTCGCCTTCGAAGGTCACTGCGGGCTGGTCGCGGTAGTGACTCTGCGCTGACCGGTCAAGGACGCGGCCGAGAGTCACGGCATGATCTCGGACAATGGTGGGCCCCCGAACTCTTCGATGAAGGCAAACTCCGACACCGAACGGCGTCTGAGCCGGCGGGGGACCTTCTCGGGGACTGGATGACCCAGCGTCATCAAAGCCGCCAGGGCGAACCCCTCCGGGGCTCGGCACAGATCGCCGATCGCGTCCTCGCGGGCACAGAGCAGCGTCGTGATCGCGGCCCCGAGACTTTCGGCGTGCGCCGCGAGCAGCAGGTTTTGCACAAACGGATAGACGGACGCACCGCCCACGATGCTGACCCGGTCAAGCTCGTGGTCTGTGACCTGGAGGCTGTCCAGGTCCACCCACACGAGTAGATGGATCGGGACTTCGGCCAGGTGCGCGGCGAAGTGGTCGGCCGCCTGGAGGCTGCGGGTGGCCAGCTTCGTCTGCGTGCTCGCCGTCGCTCCTCGGCCGATCTGCGCGCGATAGGGATCCCAGACGCTGCGGTAGTGCTCCGAGATGGTCCGGCGTCGGTCCGCATCGCGCACGACGATCACGCGCCAACCCTGCCGGTTGCCACCGCTGGGCGCAAACCGCGCGGAATCCAGCACCCGGTAGAGCGTGGCCGGGGCGACCGGTTCGCTCGAGTAGTAGCGGGTCGTCGCGGCGCTGCGCATCGTCTGGTGAAATCGGGTCATGAGCTCGGTTCTCCGGGGTGAACTCTGGCATTGACCTGCACCCCGGAACCTATAATATACTGACCGAACGGTATATTTCTACTGGAGGGAGCATCGTGCCGCTCGAGATCTATCCGATGGCGCTGGCCGAGGGACAGGCGGATACCAGCTTCCTCTGTTGGGGAATGACTCCGGGGACGACGGTCTGGGTGCCGGTCACCTCGTACCTGATCCTGGGCGGAGGGACGCCGATCGTCGTTGATGCCGGTATTCGCGACGCAGCGGAGCTGCAGGCCAACAGTGGCATGCCGTTTCGGACCGAGCCCGACCATGCCCTCACCGCGAACCTGGCCCGCCACGGCCTCGAGCCCGAAGACGTCGGATTGCTCGTGCTCACTCATCTCCACTTCGATCACTCCGGTCTGGTCGACAAGTTCCCGAACGCGCGACTCCTCGTGCAGCGCGACGAGCTGCAGTACGCGGCAGCTCCGATGTTTCCTGCGGTCTTCTACGAGCGCGTGGACATCGGCAAGCTCGTCGATCCCCTGTGGGGCCAGGTCGAAATTCTGATGGGTGACACCGAGGTAGCGCCCGGCGTGAGGACTGTCGTGACCGGCGGTCACTCCCCCGGCCATCAGATGGTGTACGTCGACGTGCCGTCAGGCCAGGCGGTTATCTGCGGCGACGTGGCCTACCTCGAGGACCCCGGGGTGACCCAGGGTGTACCCCCGGGCTACTTCGTAAGCCTGCCCGATGCCCTCGCCGCGCTGGCGCGGGTCAAGCGAGACGCCGACTACGTGCTCCCGATGCACGACGCCACCGTCTACCAGAAGTACCCGGACGGCGTGCGCTGACGGCGTGTCCCCAAAGGCGTGGTCCGGACGAGACGTCCTCGCCGCGCGACCTATCGATCCACTGCGCGGTGATCCCGCCCGATGCTGATCCAAGCCCATCACCAACCCGGACGTCACATCATTGGGTCTCCCCACGCGCCTCAGCGATGAATCGGTCTAGACCCCGAACGCGCGCGGATAGCGATGCCCCCACCGGGGCGAACGGCGCCGGTCGCGTTAGCCGCGACACCGCGGGGGAGCAAGCACCGCGTCGATAGGGGCAGGGTCCTCGAGTGATGGCCCGTCCGAGCCGAGAGCAGCCACGCCGCGGCCGGGCGCGAGGTGTGTGCTTCTGACGCCGAGCACTCACGCGAGCGGTCAGCCGGCCCGAGTGGTCCGTCGACGCTGACTGTGCTCCACGGTTTCCGCGAAGCGCGTCGCGCAGCTGCTGGGGAGGTAACCACGCAGGTCCGGGTCGCCACCCGAAGCCCAGCTCCTCGGCATACCGGTACGCGGCCTGCTCCTGAGCCGCCGCGTCGGCGAGCGCCCGCAGGCGACGCCCGTACCGGGCGTCGGGTGGGGCCGTGCGTGTTCCTTGATTGCGTTCTGCCAGCGTCCCTCGGGTCGCGCGTTCCTGCGCGCCGTGTCTTGACCACGCCCACAGTCGTGCGGGCACGGACCGCTTCACACGTTCACGAACGCACACGGAAATGTGGACGCCGGATGGACGTCGAAGACCATCAAACGAAACGATGGCTCCTCCAAACTACCTGCAAATCGCGGAAAAGCCGACGCCCGGACTCGAACCGGGGACCCCTTCATTACGAGTGAAGTGCTCTACCAGCTGAGCTACGTCGGCGGGCTTGCGCCGCGGAGTTTATCGGCGGCTTGCGAGTTCGCCTGGAGCGCTCACGGGCGCTCGTTGCGGGCCCGCCATTCTTCGGCGAGGATCGCCCATCGCTCGTGGTCGCGCCAGAGGCCGCCGATCTTCAGGTATCTCGGAGTGCCTCCGTCCCGGCGGAAGCCGGCCCCGCGGGCCAGGGCGATCGAGGCCTCGTTGCCGGGCTGGATATTCGCCTCGACGGAGTCCAGACCGAGGGTCTCGAATGCATTGCGCAGGACGAGCTCGATCGCCTCGCGCATGTAGCCCTGTCCAGCGAAGTCGTGGCCGACCGCGTAGCCGAGGTAGGCGCTCTGCACCTTGCCTTGGGCGATCTGGGAGAGGTTGAAGAAGCCGACGATGGCATCGTCCTCGAGGCGGCAGACCAGCATCGCCTCAAAGTCGTCACGCCGACCATCCGCGACGTAGGCGGCGAACCGGTCAGGGTCGGTGGGCGCGCTCGCCCAGGGGCGGTGAAACGCCCGGCTGGCGCGCATCAGCGAGGTGAACTCGCGCTGGTCGGCCTCTTCGGGAGCGCGGAGGTAAACCCGTTTATGCGTCGTCACGGCGATAGGACACGCTCCAGCCGGTAGGCCAGCGCCTCACAGGCCAACT
Source organism: uncultured Solirubrobacterales bacterium (assembly GCA_963808605.1). Taxonomy (GTDB): domain Bacteria; phylum Actinomycetota; class Thermoleophilia; order Solirubrobacterales; family Solirubrobacteraceae; genus Palsa-465. The sequence continues at coordinate 471,546 of CAWEGQ010000016.1, read as the reverse complement.
CCTCGGTGACGTTGAACTGAAAGCGCTGGCGCGCATCTTCCACGAGCTCGATCGCCGCACGCAACTGCTGTGGGCCGGGTCCGGAATCGGCCGCCAGCTCTGCCTTGCGATCGGCGTGGCGGACGAGATCGTCGGCGCCCCAGGCAAGACAGGCCAGGTCGGTGAACCAGAGGCTGGCCATCTGCAGAGCGAGATCGAGCGCGGAGGTCTCGACCCGCCGACGAACGCGACGCAGCCGGTCGTTCCACTCGGTCTCGATCCGCTTGCGCTCCTTGCGCGGATACAGCTCGACCTCGGCCGCAGCGCGTCCCTCGAGCTCGGCTCGGGTGATCTCACCGCGCGCCTTGACGGCGGACAGGAGCGGCGCCCATGGCTTCTGCTCGGCCACCTGCCCCGCGATCGCCGCACGAGCCAGCCGCTCACCGCCCTCTCTGAGCGCGACGCCCTCTGCGGAAGCGAGCTCCTGAGCCCGGCCGGCGTCCCCGAGCGAAAGCCGTGCGCAGGCGAGCGCGGTCTCGGCGCCCACGCCGAGACCGGCCAGCGAAGCCGCCACCTGGTCGATCCCCGGAGCGTCGAAGCGCACGAGCTGGCAGCGCGAGCGGATCGTCGGGAGCACCTCGGTGAGCCTGTCGGTGATCAGGATCAGGTGCACGAAGCTCGCGGGCTCCTCGAGCGTCTTCAACATGCGGTTCGCCGCCTCGTCGCCGAGTTCGTCGACCGACTCGATCACGAACACCCGGCGCAGCGACTCGAAAGGGGTTCGGCTGGAGGCGGCCACGACCGGCTCGTCGATGTCGCTGACCAGGATCTCGTGCGCGCCGCTGGGCGAGACCCAGGTGAGGTCAGGATGCGCGCCCGAGAGGACACGCGCACGGGCGCTGTCCGGCTGGTCGGAGCCCGCCGCCAGCAGCTCGGAGGCCACGGCCCGCGCCACGGCGCGCTTGCCGGCGCCACCCGGGCCGTGGAACAGATAAGCGTGCGAAGGATGTCCGTCTTCGGTCAGTGCCGGTGCGAGCACCGCGCGCGCGTGTGGATGTGGTTCGAGCTCGACGAGCACGCATCCCGATGCTAGCCACCTATAACGTCGGACCTGAGCACGGATGAAGCGCGGAGCACTGATCACGATCGAGGGACTCGACGGAGCGGGCAAGACGACGCTCGCGGCGGCTCTCCAGCCTGCGCTCGCCGAGCGCGGACTCGACGTCAGACTGATGCGCGAGCCAGGCGGCGTCGATGTCTCCGAGCGGATCCGCGAACTGGTCAAGGATCCGGATCTGGTCGTAGGCGCCCGGACCGAGGCGCTGCTGTATGCGGCCGCCCGCGCCCAGCTCGTCGAGCAGGCGCTCAAGCCGCTGCTGGCCTCGGGAACGTGGATCCTGCTCGATCGCTTCGTCGACTCCTCGCTCGCCTACCAAGGTGCCGGACGGGGGCTGGGGATCGAGGCGATCCGGGCGATCAACCAGTTCGCCACCGGGGGACTGACCCCCGATCGAACCCTGCTGTTGACCATCGCGCCGGCCGAAGGCAAGGCGCGCTCGCACGCGCGAACCGGCCCGCTCGACCGTCTGGAGCGCGAGGAGGACGAGTTCTTCGCCCGGATCGCCGATGCGTACCGCGCGCTGGCCGAAGCCGATCCGGAGCGAATCCGCCCGATCGACGGGTCGGTCTCGCCCGATCAGGTTCTGGCCGCGGCGCTCGACGCGCTAGCCGACCTGGTCTGAACCCCGAAGGTCAGTCCTCGTATCCGTCGGGGTGCGCCTGGGCGAACCCCCAGGCGTCCGCGAGCATGTCGGCCAGCGCCGGCTTGCGGGCGCTCCAGCCCAGCTCGGACCTGATCTTGTCGCTCGCCGCCACCAGCATCGGTGGGTCACCGGGACGGCGCGGACATTCGGCGACCGGAATCCGGGCGCCCGTCACCTGCTCGGCCGCCGCAATCACCTCTCGGACCGAGAAGCCGCTGCCGTTGCCCAGGTTGAAGATCCGGTGCTCGGAGCCCCGCGTGGCCGCCAGCGCCAGCACGTGGGCCTGCGAGAGATCCTCGATGTGGATGTAGTCCCGGATCGCCGTCCCGTCCGGCGTGGGGTAATCGGTGCCGTAGATGTCGAGCCGCGGCAACTTCCCCAGGACGGTGCGGAGGATGTTCGGGATCAGATGCGTCTCGGGATCGTGGTCTTCGCCGCAGCCGCCGCTGGCTCCGGCCACGTTGAAATACCGCAGGCTGACCGCCCCGAGCCCGTGCGCGAGGCAGAAATCTCCGATCATCCGATCGACGGTCAGCTTTGAGGCACCGTACGAGTTGGTCGGCCGCGCACCTGCGGTCTCCGAAATCGGCACCTCGTCGGGCTGGCCGTAGACGGCGCAGGTGGAAGAGAACACCAGCCGGCCGACGTCGGCCTTGCGCATCGCTTCCAGCAAATTGAGACTTCCGCCGACGTTCGTGCGGTAATAGCGTTCTGGATGACTCACAGATTCGCCCACGAGGGCGAGCGCGGCGAAGTGCAGAACGCCGTCAAATCCCTCCTGCAGCAATGCCTCGACCCGCTCGCCGTCGAGCAGGTCGGCGATGACCAGGCGCGCCTCGGGCAGCACCGCCGAGCGATGACCGCGCTCGAGATTGTCGAGCACCACCACCTCGTGACCCTCGGCCAGCAGCTGGCGGGAGACGATCGAGCCGATATAGCCAGCCCCTCCGGTGACGAGCAGCTTCATCGCCGCGGGCAACCTGAATCCGGAGTCGAGGCCATGAGCGCGACAGGTATAACAGACCTACAATCGCCCGGGTCGTGATCGACGCCTCGTCCTCAATTGAGCTCGAACAGTTCGAGCGGGTCGAGGCCACGCCGGGCACCGCGCTGCTCCGGCTCGCCGCCAGAGCCTCCGATCCGGCTGCCGCCCGCACATCGACCCTGGTCATCGACGACGGCCGGCGACAGCATCGCCTAGCTCCGATCCAGCAGCCGCCCGATCCGTCGGGGCTGCTCCGTGCCGCCTACACGGCGCCGGTGGAGTTGCTCGCCGGGCGGATCGCGTTCGCACTCGAGCTTCCGGATGGCTCCGTCATCGACCTACCACCGCCGACTCGAGCCCGGAAACGCGTATCGCGCTCAACGGCGGGCACCGAGGACCGCCGTCTGCGCGACGAGGCCGAGCGCCGCGCCGAGGCTCGCCGCTTCGCGGTGATCGAGCTGGAGCGGCGGCTGAGCGCGGAGCGCGACCTGCGGGCCGCCGCCGAGGAGCAGACGGCCAGCCTTTCTCGGACGCATTCCGACACGATCGCCCAGCTCACCGATCTCGAGCGCGAACGCGATGCGGCTCGGGCCGCGCACCAGGCCCTGCAGGAGCAACTCGAGCGCGAAGCGCAGGCCGCGGCCGAGCTCGAGCAGGAACAGGTTCGCTGGCAGGCCGACGCCGTAATCCGCGCGGCGGCGCTCGAGCAGGCGACGACACGGGCCGCCGAGCTCCAGCAAGAACTCGACCAGGTCCGCGAGCAGACCGCGCGCTCACAGGCGATGTTCGAGGAATCCACCCGCGAGTTCGAGGCCCAGCAGCAGAACGCGGGTCGACTCGAGGTCGAGCTTGCCAGCGCCCAGGACGCCCTGACGCGGGCCGAGCAGGCCAGGCACGATGCCCAGCAGCATGCGCAGGCCGTGGCCACCGGAGCCGCCGGACTCGAGCAGGCGGTCGAGATCGCACGCCAGGAGGCCGCCGAGCAGCAGAGCCGCGCAGCGCGGTTCGAGCGGGAGCTCGCGGACGCTCAGGTCAGGGTCGAGGCGGCTGACGCGTCGGCAACGGAGCTTCGCCAGCACCACTCCCAGGAGCTCGACCAACTCCGCGCGGAAACGATAAGGCGGGTGCAACAGGCCACCGCCGTGTCGACTGAGCTGAAGGCGGCCGCCGATAATGCCCGGCGAGAGGCGATCGAGCAGCGCCAACGCACCGATCGCCTGGAACGCGAGCTCGCCGGGGCGGAGCAGCGCGAGGTCGACGCACGGGCGCAAATGATCGAGTTGGAGGCGGCAGCGCTCGAGGCCGGCCACGCCGCCGCCGCGATCCAAGCCGAGCACGAGGACACCATCGTGCGGGCAGCCGAACTGGAATCCCGACTCGCCGAGCAGGCCGACCGGGCCGCCGACCGGGCCCAGTTGTTGGAGCTGGGCTTGGCGCAAGCGAGCGCCCGTGCGGGCGATGCCCGTGCGCGGATCGTCGAACTGGAGGCAGCGGCGCTGGAGGCGAACCAGGCGATCGTGTCGATCCAGGCCGAGCACGACCACGCTGTTTCCCGCGCGCGCGAGTTGGAGACCGAGCAGACCCGGCATGCGGAACAGGCGGCCGACCACGCCCGCCGGTTAGAAGCCACCCAGGCGCGGATCACCGAGCTCGAGGCGGCGGCCGCGGAGGCCAAGCAACGGCCGGGTGCAGGCCGAGCACGACCAAGCCGTCGCCCGCGCTCACGAGCTGGAAACTCAGCTCGCGGAACAGGCCGAGCAAGCTCGGACCGAAGCCGAGCAGGCCCGTTCCGACGCAGCGCAGACTCATGCCGAAGCTGAACAACGCGCGGATGCCGCCCAGGCGCGGATCATCGAACTGGAAGCGATGGCGCTGGAGGCCAATCAGGCAACCGCCTCGCTACAGGCCGAGCACGACCTGGCCGTCGCCCGCGCTAGTGAGCTGGAAACCCAGCTCGCACGGCAAACCGAGCAAGCCGCCGACCACACCGGCCAGCTCGAAGCGACTCTCTCAGAAGCACGAGCGCAACTGGCCGGCGCCAAACAGGCCACGGCAGAGGCCGAGCAGCTGCGAGCGGGTGCCGACCAAGCCCGGACCGAGGCCGAGCGGGCCCGATCCGCGGCAGAGCTGGCTCGTTCCAACGCGGAGCAGGACGCGGTCGCAGCCAACGCGCGGACGATCGAACTCGAGGCCGCGGTGCTGGGGGCCAACCAGGCAACCGCGTCACTCCACGCCGAGCACGACCAGGCCGTCGCCCGAGCTAACCAGCTGGAAAGCCAGCTCGCACAGCAAACCGAGCAGACCGCCGACCATGCCGACCAGCTCGAAGCGACTCTCTCAGAAGCACGAGCGCAACTGGCCGCCGCCGAGCAGGCCGCCGCAGACGCCGAGCGTCGAATCGCCGAGACCGAGCACGCCGCCGCCGAGGCCGCCGAGCAGCTACGCCGAAGCTGAGCAGACTCGGGCCGAGGCCGAGGGACGCGCCGTTGAGACCCGGGCCCAGATCATCGAGCTCGAAGCCGCGGCGCTGGAAGCCAACCAGGCGACCGCCTCGATCCACGCAGAGCACGATCAAGCCGTTGCCCGCGCACACGAGCTGGAAACCCAGCTCGCCCAGCAGACCGAGCAGGCCGCCGAGCAAGCCGTTCGACTCGAACAGACGCTCTCCGAAGCAAGAGCGCAACTCGCAGACGCCGAGCAGGCCGCAGCAGACGCCGAGCGCCGAATCGCCGAGGTCGAGCAAGCTGCCGAGCGAGCCCGGACCGAAGCCGACCAAGCCCGGGCCGAAGCTGAGCAGACCCGCACCGAAGCCGAGCAACGCGCGGTTGACACCCGGGCGCAGATCATCGAACTCGAAGCGGCGGCGGTGGAGGCCAACCAGGCAGCCGCCTCGCTACAGGCCGAGCATGACAAAGCCGTCGCCCGCGCTAACGAGCTGGAGACACAGCTCGCTGTACAGGCCGAGCAAGCCGCCGACCGAGTTGTCGAGCTCGAAGAGACCCTCTCCGAAGCAAGGGCGCAACTCGCCGACGCGCAGCAGTCCGCTGCGGCTGCGGAGCAGGCGACGGCAAACGCCGAGCGCCGGATCGTCGAAACCGAGCACGCAGCTGCCGAGGCGGCTGAGGCCCAGAACGCCGCGCACCAACTCGCGCTGCAACAGGCCACGGCAGAAGCCGAGGTACTGCGAGCAGCCGCAGAGCAAGCCAGGGCCGAAGCTGAGCAGACCCGCGGCGAGGCCGCGGAGCGCGCCGTTGAGACTCGGGCGCAGATCGTCGAACTCGAAGCGGCGGCACTCGAGGCGAACCAGGCAGCCGTCTCGCTCCACACCGGGCATGGCGAGGCTGTCGCCCGCGCTCATGCGCTGGAAGCTCAGCTCGCCGCACAGGCCGAGCAGGCTGCGGACCAGGCCGGCCAGCTCGAAGCGACTCTCTCAGAAGCACGAGCGCAACTGACCGCCGCGGAGCAGGCGACGGCAGATGCAGAGCGCCGAATCGTCGAGGTCGAGCAAGGCGCCAACGAGACTCAGCGCATCGCCGCGGAGGCGGCCGAGACCCAGATCGCCGAGCTCAATGCCGAGCACCAGCTCGCGCTGCAACACGCCGCAGCAGAAACCGAGCGACTGCGAGCAGCCGCCGAACAAGCTCGGTCCGAAGCTGAGCAGACCCGCGCCGAGGCCGAGGAACGTGCCCTTGAGACCCGGGCCCAGATCGTCGAACTCGAAGCGGCAGCGCTGGAGGCGAACCAGGCCACCGCGTCACTCCATGCCGAGCACGACCAGGCCGTCGCCCGCGCGCAGGAGCTGGAGACTCAGCTCGTCGTGCAGGCCGAGCGGGCTGCCGATCGCGCCGGTCAGCTCGAACAGGCTCTCTTTGAAGCTCGAGCGCAACTCGGCGCAGCTCGGGACGTCGCGGCAGCCGCGGAGCAGGCGACGGCGGACGCCGAGCGTCGAATCGTCGAGGTCGAGCAAGCCGCCGCCGAGGCCCAGCTGACCGCGGCCGAGGCGGCCGAGGCCCAGACCGCGGAGCTCATTGCCGAGCACCAGCTGGCGCTGCAACGCGCCGCAGCAGAAACGGAGCAACTGCGAGCAGCCGCCGAGCAAGCTCGGGCCCAAGCTGAGCAGACTCGTGCCGAGGCCGAGGAACGCGCCGTTGAGACTCGGGCCCGGATCATCGAACTGGAGGCGGCGGCGCTGGAGGCCAACCAGGCCACCGCCTCACTCCATGCCGAGCATGACGAGGCCGTTGCCCGCGCGCGCGAGCTCGAAACCCGGCTGGCGGCACAGACCGAGCAGGCCGCCGGCCAAGCCCTTCAGTTTGAGCAGACGCTCTCCGCAGCGAGAGCGGAACTCGCCGACGCCCAGCAGTCCGCGGCAGACGCCGAGCGCCGAATCGCCGAGGTCGAGCAAGCCGCCGCCGAGACCCAGCGCATCGCCGCGGAGGCGGCCGAGGCGCACACCGCCGAGCTCACCGCCGCGCATCAGCTCGCGCTGCAAAGGGCCGCGGCAGACAACGAGCAACTGAAAGCAGCCGCCGAACAAGCCAGGGCCGAGGCTGAGCAGACCCGCATCGAGGCCGAGGAACTCTCCGTTGATACTCGGGCGCAGATCGTCGAACTCGAAGCGGCGGCAGTGGAGGCCAACCAGGCAGCCGCCTCGCTACAGGCCGAGCATGACCAAGCCGTCGCCCGCGCCAACGAGCTGGAGACACAGCTCGCTGTGCAGGCCGAGCAAGCCGCCGACCGAGTTGTCGAGCTCGAAGAGACTCTCTCCGAAGCAAGGGCGCAACTCGCCGACGCGCAGCAGTCCGCGGCAGACGCTGAGCGCCGAATCGCCGAGACCGAGCAAACCGCCGCCGAGACCCAGAGGACGGTGGCCGCGGCAGCCGACGCCCAGATCGCAGAGCTCACCTCTGAGCACGAGATCGCACGACAAGAGGCGGCGGCAGAAACTGAGCAACTCAGAGCAGCCGCAGAGCAAGCCCGGGCCGAAGCCGAGCAGACCCGTATCGAGGCCTCGGGACGCGCCGCTGAGACTAGGGCCCGAATCATCGAACTCGAAGCGGCAGCGCTGGAAGCCAACCAGGCAACCGCCTCCCTCCACGCCGAGCACGGCCAGGCCGTCGCCCACGCTCACGAGCTCGAAACTCAGCTCGCGCGTTCAGGCCGAGCAGGCCGCCGATCGCGCCGGCCAGCTCGAACAGACGCTCTCCGAAGCAAGCGCAACTCGCCGCTGCCAGCACGTCGCGGCGGCCGCGGAGCAGGCGACGGCAGACGCCGAGCGCCGAATCGTCGAGGTCGAGCAAGCCGCCGCCGAGGCCCAGCGCATCGCCGCAGAGGCGGCGGAGGCCCAGACCGCGGAGCTCACCGCCGCGCATCAGCTCGCGCTGCAACAAGCCGCGGCAGACACCGAGCAACTGCGAGCAGCCGCAGAGCAAGCCCGGACCGAAGCTGAGCAGATCCGTGCCGAGGCCGAGGAACGCGCCGCTTGAGACTCGGGCACAGATCGTCGAACTGGAGGCGGCGGCGCTGGAAGCCAACCAGGCCACCGCCTCACTCCACGCCGAGCATGACCAGGCCGTCGCCCACGCTCAGGAGCTCGAAACTCAGCTCGCGGTTCAGGGCGAGCGAGCCGCCGATCGCGCCGGCCAGCTCGAACAGACGCTCTCCGAAGCGCAAGCGCAACTCGCCGCTGCCCAGCAGGTCGCGGCGGCCGCGGAGCAGGCGACGGCAGACGCCGAGCGCCGAATCGTCGAGGTCGAGGAAGCCGCCGCCGAGACACAGAGGACGGTGGCCGCGGCAGCCGACGCCCAGATCGCAGAGCTCACTGCTGAGCACCAGATCGCACGACAAGAGGCGGCGGCAGAAACCGAGCAACTCCGAGCAGCCGCCGAGCAAGCCCGGGAGGACGTTGAGCAGACCCGTGCCGAGGCCGAGCAATTCGGGGTTGACACCCGGGCGCGGATCATCGAACTGGAGGCGGCGGCGCTGGAAGCCAACCAGGCCACCGCCTCTCTCCACGCCGAGCATGACCAGGCCGTCGCCCACGCTCACGAGCTCGAAACCCAGCTCGGCGTGCAGGCCGAGCAGGCCGCCGATCGCGCCGGCCAGCTCGAACAGACGCTCTCCGAAGCGCAAGCGCAACTCGCCGCTGCCCGAGCAGGTCGCGGCGGCCGCGGAGCAGGCGACGGCAGACGCCGAGCGCCGAATCGCCGAGGTCGAGCAAGCCGCCGCCGAGACTCAGCGCATCGCCGCGGAGGCGGCCGAGGCCCAGACCGCGGAGCTCACCGCCCAGCACCAGCTCGCGCTGCAACAAGCCGCAGCAGAAACCGAGCAACTGCGAGCAGCCGCAGACCGAGCCCGGACCGAAGCTGAGCAGACTCGTGCCGAGGCCGAGGAACGCGCCCTTGAGACCCGAGCGCGGATCATCGAGCTCGAAGCGGCGGCGCTGGAAGCCAACCAGGCCACCGCCTCACTCCACGCCGAGCACGATCAAGCCGTCGCCCACGCTCACGAGCTCGAAACCCGGCTCGGCGTGCAGGCCGAGCAGGCCGCCGACCACGCCGGTCAGCTTGAGCAGACGCTCTCCGAAGCGAGAGCGCAACTCGCCGACGCCCAGCAGTCCGCGGCAGACGCCGACCGCCGAATCGCCGGGGTCGAGCAAGCCGCCATCGAGACCCAGCGCATCGCCGCCGAGGCGGCCGAGGCCCAGATCGCCGAGCTCACCGCCGCGCACCAGCTCGCGCTCCAACACGCCGCGGCAGACACCGAGCAACTGAAAGCGGCCGCCGAACAAGCTAGGGCCGAAGCTGAGCAGACCCGCACCGAAGCCGAGCAACGCGCGGTTGACACCCGGGCGCGGATCATCGAACTCGAAGCGGCGGCGCTGGAGGCCAACCAGGCGACCGCCTCGCTACAGGCCGAGCATGACCAAGCCGTCGCCCGCGCTAACGAGCTGGAAGCTCAGTTCGCCCAGCAAGCCGAACAGGCCGGCGAGCTCGAGCAGGCCCTCTCTCAGACCACCGCACAACTCGCCGCCGCCGAGCAGGTCGCAGCAGCTGCCGAGCACGCCGCCGCCGAAGCTGAGCGGATCGCGGCGGAGACAATCGAGGCTCGGACCGCCGAGCACGAACTCGCGCTGCACCAAACCGGAGCGGAAGTCGAGCAACTGCGAGCCGCGGCCGAGCAAGCCCGGGCCGAAGCCGAGCGCGCGCGTTCCGACGCGGAACAGCGCGTCAGCGAGGCGACGGCACAGGTCATCCAGCTCGAGGCGGCGGCGCTGGAGGCCAACCGGACCTCCACCTCGCTGCAGGCCGAGCACGACCAAGCCGTCACCCACGCTCTCGACCTCGAGGCGCGCCTTTCCCAGCAAGCCGAGCGGGCCGCGGCCGACGCCGAGCGCCGAATCCTTGAGACCGAGCACGCCGCCGCCGCGGCTCAGGCGCGGATGATCGAACTGGAGGCCGCGGCGCTGGAGGCCAACCAGGCAATCGCCTCGGTCCACGCCGAGCACAGCCAATCCATCGCCCGCGAGCGTGAGCTGGAGACCCAGCTTGCCGTGCAGGCCGAGCAGGCAGCGGATCACACGCGTCGGCTCGAACAGACTCTCTCCGAGGCACGAGCCCAACTCGCCGACACCGAGCAGGCGCTCGTCGAGGCCGAACGGACGGCGGCGGGGGCAGCGGAGGCGCGCATCGCTGAGCTTGCTGCCGAGCACCAGATCGCACAACAAGAGGCGGCGGCCGAGACTGAGGAGCTGCGGGCATCAGCAGAGCAAGCCCGCGCGGAAGCCCAGCAGGCTCAGGCCAAAGCCGAGAGGGCCCAGGCCGATGCCGAGCAGGCCCAGTCCGACGCCGAGGAGGCCCAGGGCGAAGCCGAACGAGCTCGTGCCGAATCCGAACGCACGCGTTCCGATGCGGAACGGCGTGCCAGCGACGCGACGGCACAGGTCATCCAGCTCGAGGCCGAGCACGAGACCGCGCTTCGACAGGCCGCAGTGGAGACCGAGCAACTGCGAGCGGCCACCGATCAAGCGCAAGCTGAAGCCGAGGAGGCCCGGGCGGAGGCAGAGCGGACGCGTGCCGAGCTAACTGACGCTCAAGCGAGGCTGGCCGCCTCGGACGCGGCGGTTGTCAAAGCCGAACGCGCCGCAGCGGAGCAGAGCTCAGAGCTGAGCGCTGCGCATCAGGCCGAGCTCGAGTCGCTGCGGGCGGAGGCCGCGCAGAGCCATCAGGAGGCCGAGGCGTCGGTTGCGGCCGCTCAAGCGAGAATCGCGGCGCTTTCCGCCGAGGTCGAGGAGGCCGAGGTCAGGGCAATCGAGCTGGCCGAGGTGGTACGAGCCGAATCCGCCCGCCGCGAGGAATCGACTACCCAGCTGGCCGCGGCCGCCCGGGCAAAGAGCGAGCTCGAGCAGGAGCTCGCCGGCGTAACCGAGCAGCGGCAACTGCTCGAGGCGCGGTTCGCCGCGGTGATCGGCGAGCTCAGCATCGCCGGCGCCTCCCGTCAGGAGGCCGAGGAGACCGCCCGGAGGCTCGAGTTGGACCTGGAGGCGGAACGGGACTCGCTGTCCGAGCGGCTGGAGCGGCTGGTCGCCGAGGTTGCCGCCGCCGCTGCGGCGCGCAGCGACGCCGAGCTGGCGATCAGCAGCTTGCGCTCCGAACGCGCGGCGGAGAGCACGACGCGGGCAGCAATCGAGGCCCGGTTGCGCGAGCTGCAAGCGAAGCAAGCGGAGAATGCCGAGGCACTCGAGGCGGCCCGGACCGCGCGGGCGGATGCCGAGGCCGCGGCGTCGCAACTGCGCGCCGATCACGACCGCAACTTGGCGACGCTGCAGGACACGCAGACCGTTCTGCAGCGCTCGCAGTCCGACCTCGCCCAGGCCTCGAGCGAGGTGCAGCGGCTCGCCGACACGCTGCACGAAGCCGAGTCCGAAGCCGAGCAACTCGTGGCTGAGCTGGCCAGCGTGGGGGCCGCACGGTCGGACACCGAGGAGGCGATCGAGCGTCTGCGCTCGGAGCACCAGGACGCTCTAGTCGCGCTGCAGCAGGCCCAGTCCGCGCGGGCCTCGCTGTCCGATCGGGTCGAGGAGCTCGTGACCGAACTCGCCGGAACCCGCGCGGCCCGCACGGAAACCGAGGACGCCCTGCAACAGCTCCGGGCCGAACTCGAGACCGTCCAGGCAGCCCAGACCCGCGCGGAGGCGGATGCGCGCGAATCCGCCGATCGGGTGCAGGAGCTCATCGCCGAGCTCGCGAGCACCGGCGCGGCCCGCACCACCAGCGAGCACGCGATCGAACGGCTACGGGCGGAGCACGATCGAACCGCCAGGCAGCTGCAGGACAGGCTCGACGCTGTCCTGACTGAGCGCGACTCGATTTCGAAGCGATTCGAGGACGTGGTCGCCGAGCTGGCCGGATCGAGCGCCGCGCGGGGCCAAGCCGAAGACGAGACCAGGCGATTGCGTGCCGAGATGCTCCGGGAGCTGGAGGCCACGGTCGTGCAACGCGATCGTGCCGAGAAGCGCGCAAGGGAGACGGCCGAGCGCTACGAGGAGGCCCGGCTGGAGCTCGAACGAGCACAACGCGCCCAACGCGAGGACGAAATCGAACTGGAGCGCATCACGGCGGCGGCCGCGGAGGCTCGGGCGCGTGACCTCGCGCAAGCGGAGATCGATTCCATGGTCCGCGCACTGACGGTCGAGGCCGAGGCGCCGGGCCACGATCGCGAAGAGACGGAGTAGCCCAGGCTCGGCTACGGGACGGACGTCGCGCCAGAGTCCGGGGTCGGAGTCGCCGTGGCCGATTCCTGGGGCGGTGCTTCCAATACGTTCGCGCGCTGGGCGACGTTGGCGGCGAACCCGCCGGTGAGCAGACCTTCCGGATCGAGCGCCAGCACGCGCTGGGCCGCCGCGGTGGCGTTGGGGAGATCGCCGAGCAGCACGTTGACATAGGCGAGCGACGCCCAAGCCTGCTCGTCGGTGGGCTGCCTGCGGACCGCCTCGAGCAGGTAGGCGCGAGCCTGCTGAGGCTCCCCCCGGTGCTGCGCGATCGTAGCCTCGGCCCGCAACCCGGCATCTGAGAGCGGATCCAGCCGGCTGGCCAGCGCCGCCGAGGACTGCGCGCTGGCGAGGGCCGCACCGGATCCTCCGGCTGCGACCTCGGCGGCGCTCGCCTTGTCGGCGGCGATGCTGGGAAGCGCCGCGGACACCGCGAAGGAGCACAGCCCGAGCGTCAGCGTGGCGAGCGAGACGATCCGAATCGCGGAACCCGGCCGGCCCGTTCGGCCCGGTCCGGGCGCCGCCGGAACCGAGGGCGAGGCCGGCGGATCCTTGGCCGCGCGGGCTCGCGTCGAACCCGCGAGCACGCCGAGGAACAGGATCGCCGGCAGCGTCACCCCCGGGATGTCGGAATCCCAGTCGTAGCAGGCATGGACCGCGTAGGCGACGCCTCCCGCCAGGAGCGCGGCCGCCACCATCCGTTCGCTGCCTGGCGGTCGCCTGCGCACGGCCGTCACCGCCAGCGCGAGCAGCGCCCCGAAACCGGCGAGGGCCAGCAGCGCGCCGACCAGCCCGGTCTCGGCCAGCAATTGCAATGGCACGCTGTGCGGCTGCTTGACCGCGAGTGAGTCGTGCCGGTAGAGCAGATGCACGACCTGGAAGGAGCCCGCTCCCCAGCCGGCGAGCGGGCGATCGCTGAACGCCCCGGCCGCCTCCTTCCACCAGACCCAGCGGTTGCCGGAGTCGGCCGAGAGCAGGCGACTCGGGTCACTGACACTCTCCCCTCGCGTTGCCGTGAAGTTGTGCCAGGCATGCGAGACGGTGCCGGTGAGGCCGCGCGAGGAGAACGTCACCGCCAGCAGTGCGATCACCAACGCCATCGCCACAGCGAGAATCAGCCCGCGGGCGACGGCGTAGGCGCGTTCCGGGGTTAGCGCCACGCGCTCCTCTCTCCCCTCCAACCACCTCCCGGCGAAGATCAGCACCAGCACGCTGAGGATCGTCACCGCGAGCAGGACGGCACCGGCGGATTCGCGCTGGGCCAGGCCGACGTTGGAGGTCGTGAGCGAGTGGCTGACCAGCCCGAAGATGAGCGGGGGCACGGTGCAGAGCGCCGCGACGGCCAGCCACATCAGCGATCGCAGCCGCAAGCCGCCGAGGGCGATGGCGGCCGCGGTTCCCAGTGCCAGAGCGATCAGCCCGCCGCGCGAGTAGGTGAACCCGATGGCCAGGAACATCAGCTCGACCGCTATCAACGCGCCCAGGCGCAGGCGGCTGCTGCGCTGCCGATCGACGGTCAGGGCGAGCGCGATCGGCACGCCCATCGAGATGAACAGTGACAACGCGTTCCAGTAGCCGAACGGCTCCTGCAGTCGAGCGAACTGACCGGTCTGATTGAAGTCGAACACGCCCGCGACGTGGACGCCGGGGATCAGCTTCTGGGCCAGCGCGTAGCCGGTGACCGCGAGCGAAACCACGAGAAATCCACCCGCCACCCACTCGCTCGAGCGGGCCGAGGAGGCGCCGGCGGCGATCGCCAGGCCAAGCACGATCAGATAGGTCAGCGACCGGTTCAGCTCGATCCACGTCTGATCGGGCGCGACGCTCCAGGCGACGCTGAGGCCGCTCCAGACCGTGAACGCGGCGAGGAGCCCGACGCCCACCCAGGCCATCCGGGGGGCGGAGACCCGCAGCGCGGCGCTCCAGAGCCAGGCTCCACCGGCGACCGCGGCAACCGCGGCGACGGCGACCTGCAACCGCGCCTCGGCGGCCGATTGCACCGCACCATGGGAGAACGCGGCATACAGGACCAGCACGAGCAGCGCGCCCGTGAGCGCTCCGGGGGCGGTCGGAGATCGCATCGCGGCGAGCGCCCGGCGAGCGGCTCGAGGGCCCGGTTCCGGGGGACGCGGCGGCGTCAGCTCGAGCGTCGACATCGGGCGCGAAGCTAGCACGACGCCTGACGGGTCGAGGGCCCCCTTCGCTAGAATTAGGGTCTGGTTCGGAACCCATTCACGAGTCGATCGAGACCCTCGGCACGAGTCTTTCCGTCCGGACCATCCGCGAGGATCCGCTGTTACCCCCTTGGCCAGCCAAGCGCCGAGCGAGACAGCCGGAATTAGCGGAAAACTAGAGGAGAACGACGGTATGGAGCAGATCCCGCAAAGCCAACTCACACCCGACTCGGAGTCGAAGGACGGCTTGTCGATCGGCCGTTATTTCACCTCCGCAGGCGAACATCCGTTCGACGGGGTCGAGTGGGAAGTGCGGGACGCGCGGATCGGCCACGGCGACCGCGTTTCGTTCGAGCAGCGCGACGTCGAGTTCCCGAAGACGTGGTCGCAGAACGCCACCAACATCGTCGCCCAGAAGTACTTCCGCGGCCAGCCTGATTCTCCCGAGCGCGAGCGCTCGGTCAAGCAGATGCTGACCCGCGTCGCGGGCACGATCGCGACCTGGGGCCGCGAGCGCGGGTACTTCGCCACCGACGAGGACGCAGAGGCGTTTGAGGCGGAGCTGACCTTCATCCTGCTGCACCAGATCGCGGCGTTCAACTCGCCGGTCTGGTTCAACGTCGGCTGGCATCCGGTCGGCAGCCCGAAGATGCAGGCGAGCGCTTGCTTCATCTTGTCGGTGAAGGACGACATGGAGTCGATCCTGGAGTGGAACACCAAGGAGGGGATCATCTTCCGCGGCGGTTCGGGCTCGGGCATCAACCTCTCGCAGATCCGCGGGTCGATGGAGCCGCTGAGCCGGGGCGGGACAGCGTCCGGGCCGGTCTCGTTCATGCGCGGCGCCGACGCGTGGGCCGGCTCGATCAAGTCGGGCGGCGGAACCCGCCGGGCGGCGAAGATGGTCGTCCTCGACGTCGACCATCCCGATATCCGCGAGTTCATCTGGTGCAAGGCCAAGGAGGAGGACAAGGCCGCGGCGTTGCGGGATGCCGGATTCGACATGTCGATCGACGGCGATGGCTTCCACTCGATCCAGTACCAGAACGCCAACAACTCGGTGCGCGTCACCGACGCGTTCATGCAGGCCGTCGAGAACGACGAGGACTGGCACCTGATCGCGCGCACGACCGGGGAGCCGGTCGGCGAGGCGATCCCGGCTCGGGAACTGATGAGGGAGATCGCCGAGGCGGCGTGGCGCTGCGCGGATCCGGGCGTCCAGTACGACACGACGATCAACCAGTGGCACACGAGCCCCAACTCTGGGCGGATCAATGCGTCGAACCCGTGCTCGGAGTACATGCACGTCGACGATTCGGCCTGCAACCTCGCCTCGCTCAACCTGATGAAGTTCCGTCAGGCCGACGGGAGCTTCGATGTCGACTCGTTCAAGCACGCGGTCGACATCGTCTTCCTGGCGCAGGAGATCATCGTCTCGCCGTCGAGCTACCCGACGCGGCAGATCGCCACCAACGCGCGGGCGTTCCGTCAGCTGGGTCTCGGCTACGCCAACCTTGGCGCCTACCTGATGGCCGATGGCGTGCCGTACGACTCGGACGCCGGTCGCGGAACCGCGGCGGCGATCACCGCGTTGATGACCGCGCGCGGATACCTCGGGTCGGCGCGGATCGCCGCCGCGATGGGCCCCTACGATCACTACGCCGAGAACCGCGAGGCCCATAACTCGGTGATGCGCATGCATCGCGACGCGTCGCGGGCGATCCCGGACTCCTCCTGCATCGACACGGCGCTGCTGCAAGCGGCCAGGACGACGTGGGACGAGGCGGTCATCGCCGGCGAGGAGCACGGCTACCGCAACGCCCAGGCCACGGTGCTCGCACCGACCGGCACGATCAGCTTCCTGATGGACTGCGATACGACCGGCGTCGAGCCTGACTTCTCGCTGGTGAAGTTCAAGGAGCTGGTCGGCGGCGGCCAGATGACGATCGTCAACCGGACGGTCCCCCTGGCGCTGCAGACGCTCGGTTACAACGAGCAGCAGAGCGAGCAGATCCTCGCCTACATCAACGAGCACTCCACGATCATCGGCGCACCCGGGCTGTCCGACGAGCACCTGCCGGTGTTCGACGTCGCAGTCGGCGAGCGGGCGATCTCGCACATGGGTCACATCAAGATGATGGGCGCGGTCCAGCCGTTCCTGAGTGGTGCCATCTCCAAGACGGTCAACCTGCCGGAGACCGCGTCGGTCGAAGACATCGCGGACGCGTACCTGCGGGCGTGGCAGCTCGGGATCAAGGCGCTGGCGATCTACCGCGACGGCTCCAAGACGGCGCAGGCGTTGCGGACCGACGCGCAGAAGGATGCGCCGGCCCCGGCGACCACAGAGGCCGACATCGACAAGGCCGTGGCCGAGGCGCTGGCCAAGGCCCCCCCGAAGCGGCGACGGATGCCCCGGGAGCGCGAGTCGATCACCCACAAGTTCTCGATCGGCGGCCACGAGGGCTACATCACCGCCGGGAAGTACGAGGACGGATCGATCGGGGAGATCTTCCTGACCGACATCGGTAAGGAAGGCTCGACCCTGCGCGGGATGATGAACTCGTTCGCGACGGCGATCTCGATCGCGCTCCAGTACGGGGTGCCACTGGAGACGCTGGTGCGCAAGTTCAGCTACATGCGCTTCGAGCCGGAGGGGATGACCTCCAACCCCGAGATTCCGTTCGCCAAGTCGATGCCCGACTACATCATGCGCTGGCTCGCGTCGCGCTTCCTAGACGCGGACCTGCAGGAGGAATTGGGCATCCTGACCCCGGCCGTTCGGGCCCGTCAGGCCGCCCAGGACGCGGCCAGCTCCCACTCGAGCGACACGGCCACGCCGACGGCGGCCGGCCCGTCATCCGGCGACGGCCACGGAAACGGCGGCAATGGCGGGAACGGCGGCACCAGCACGGCACCGCGTCCGGCCACCTCGGCGCTGACCGACAGCCCGCCGGTGCGGCCCGCGATCCGCAAGGGCCTCGATCTCGGTCCGGCCTGCCAGCAGTGCGGCGGGATGATGCAGCGCACCGGCAGCTGCTACACGTGCTCGAGCTGCGGCTTCAACACCGGCTGCGGCTAGCTAGCAGCGCGGCAGGCCATACAGCAGGTCGACTGGAGTCGGACTACTGGGCGGCGGGCGTCAGCGTGGGGCTGCAGGCGTCCGTCGCGGCGAGCTCGGCGCCCCGCAGGGCGCGGGTGAGCAGGTTCCAGAGGGTGGCGCGCTCGTCGGGATCGAGGGCTTGTAGGACGTCGTCCTCGATGTCCTCTTGCGCCTTGGTGGCGCGCTCGAGCGCCTGACGGCCGGCGGTCGTGATGTGGACGCGATGGCGTCGGCGGTCCTCCGAGTCGCGGCGGCGGACCAGATAGCCGCAGTCCTCCAGCTCGTTGAGCAGCAGCACCACGTTCTTGGCGTCCATGCACAGTGCATCGACGAGCTCTTGCTGGGGAGCGCCGTCATGGTCGCCCAGGTAGCTCAACGCCATAAGTAGGCGCAGGTCGATGCCGAGCAGCTCAGCGCTGCTGCGCCGCATCACCTGCTTGGACAGCCGCGGCAGCAGGATCATCGTGCTAGCTGGTGTGGGTTGGTTCTCGGCGGACATCTCGCGGACCAGTATAGCGCCAGATTGGACATTGTGGGCGAAATGCTCATAGTCCCTGTCTCACAGGTAATACCTGCGGCATGGATGGTTCTGCTATTGTGCTCTATCACTGCACCGGAAAGGACACTGATGAGCACCCGCACTTCCCCCCGAGCCTCGATTTCCGCGCCTAACCGGTGGGCCGTTCTGGCCCTGCTCGGGGTGGCCCAGTTGATGGTGGTGCTCGATGCCACGATCGTGAACATCGCGCTGCCCTCGGCGCAGCGGGCGCTGCACTTCTCCACCGACAACCGCCAGTGGATCATCACCGCGTACGCGCTGGCCTTTGGCAGCCTGCTGCTGCTCGGGGGCAAGATCGGCGACCTGTTCGGTCGCAAGTGGACGCTGATCGGCGGACTCACCGGGTTCGCCGTGGCCTCGGCGATCGGCGGCTTGTCGCAATCGTTCGGGATGCTCGTCGCGGCGCGGGCGTTGCAGGGCGCGTTCGGCGCGATGCTCGCCCCCTCGGCGCTCGGCCTCTTGACCGTGACCTTCCAGGGATCTCCCGATCGGCCCAAGGCGTTCGGGATCTTCAGCGCGATCGCGGCCGGCGGCGCGTCGGTTGGCCTCCTTCTCGGCGGCGTGCTCACCTCGGCGATCTCTTGGCGCTGGAGCCTCTACGTCAACCTGGTCATCGCGGTGCCCACGGCGATCGTGGCCTTCCGTTTGCTGCGCAATGAGCGCCAGGCAAACCGGGCGCCGATCGACCTGCCGGGCGTCGCGATCGCCTCCGCCGGCCTGTTTGCGCTCGTCTACGGCTTCTCGAACGCCGAGACCAGCTCATGGTCCGATCCGATCACGATCGCCGCGCTCGCTCTCAGCGCCACGCTGCTGATCGGGTTCGTCGCCCTCGAGCGCCGCGTCGCGCACCCGCTGCTGCCCTTGCACATCGTCTGGGACCGCGCCCGCGGAGGCGCCTACGCGACGATCGCCCTGGCCGGGTCGGCTGTGTTCGCCGTCTTCCTGTTCCTCACCTACTACATGCAGCAAAACCTCGGCTACTCGCCGCTGAAGACGGGCCTGGGCTTCCTGCCGATGACCGCCATGATCGTCCTGACCGCCACGACCGTGCAGACGAGGGTTCTGCACCGCACCGGCGCCAAGCCGTTGGTGGCGACCGGTATGACCCTCGGGATCATCGCCATGTTGCTGTTCACGCAGCTGACCACCCACGGGGCCTACGCCAGCCACGTGCTGCCCGGGCTGTTGCTCACCGGACTCGGGATGGGTTGCATCTTCGCCCCGGCGTTCTCGACCGCAACGCTCGGCGTCAAGAGCTCCGACGCCGGCATCGCCGCCGCGATGGTCAACACCTCCCAGCAAGTCGGCGGATCGGTCGGCACGGCCCTGCTGAGCACCATCTTCGCCAGCTCGGCCGCCGGCTTCGCGACCGCTCACGCCAAGACGGCGCAACTCGCCAGCGCGGCCTCGATCCACGGCTACACGACCGCGTTTCAGTGGGCCGCCGCGCTGTTCGGAGCAGGGCTGCTCGTCGCCCTGCTCGTCCTCCCCTCAGACGGCGCCGCCCGCGCCCGCGTGGCCCAGGCGCAAACACGCCGTGACCTCAACCTCAGCCTCGAAACCACCTGACCAAACGCCGGACCGCATCGCCCCCGTTGCGACACCCGCGCTCGTCCATGGAGCACATCTGATGAATAGCGAACCCTCTCGGACTCAGATTCACACCGGAGATTCCACCGCACAGAAGACCACCGGAAGCCAGAGCCCGCTTCCGCCCGCGGCAGGCCCACCACCCCTGCGCCGCTGGTCTGTCGCCGAGCTGATCGCTCGCGCTATGGCCGCACCGCGGCAGAGCGCTCGCGCTATGGCCGCACCGCGGCAGAACGGCGTGAGCAACGCCTAGTCAGCCTCAGCCGCCGCCGATCGATCGCCACGATCTGCGGCGGCGGCTGATCACGGTCCTGGTGCTGGTCGTCTGCGTGGCGACCGTGCTGCTCGCGGTCCCCGACCTACGTCCTGTGGCGCGACGGATCGCGGACATGAACCCGGTGCTGGTGGCCGTCGCCGTGGCCCTGGAGCTCGCGTCGTGCCTGAGCTTCGTGGTCATCTTCAGGTTCTTCTTCAGACCTATACCGAAATCCGCGGCGCGGGCGATGGCGTGGTCGCAGATGGGTTCCGGCGCGCTGCTGCCCGGCGGCGGGGTCGGCTCGCTCGCCGTGGGCGGATGGCTGCTCCACGTAGCCGGGATGCCCACGCGGCAGATCGTTCAGCGCTCGAGCGGCCTGTTCTTCCTGACCAGCGCGATCAACGTGCTCACCCTGGCGGCAGCCGGTCTGCTCCTGCTGCTCGGGATCGGCCAGGGCCCCCACGACGGGCTGCACGCCGGTCTGCCCGTCCTGGCCGGCATCGCGGCGATCATCGTCGTCCTCGGCCTGCCGAAAGCCATGCGCCGGGTATCCCGCGCACATCCCCGCGCGGCCTGGCTGAATGACGTCGGGGTCGGAATCCCCGCCGCCCGCCAGGCCCTGATCCGGCCCAGCTGGCGCCTGCTCGGCGCTGCGGGATATCTGCTGTTCGACATCGCCGTGCTGTGGACAACATTCGCCGCCGTCGGCCCGCTCCCGCCACTCGCGCCGCTGATCGTCGCCTACCTGGTGGGTTACCTCCCGAACGTGATTCCGATCCCCGGCGGCATCGGAGTCCTCGACGCCGGCCTCGTCGGTGCCCTCGCGCTCTACGGATCGCCCGTGTCTCATGCCGCCGCCGCCGTGCTGGTCTACCACGCGATCGCATTCTGGATCCCCGCCCTCGGGGGGCTGCTGGCCTACACCCGGCTACGACCGCGTCTGGCTCTCACCGCTGATGAAGTCGCGTCGGTCGCAGCGCACTCACCACGGGTGCAGCCGCTCAGGCAACCAAGCAGCGTGATGTGACGCCGCGGCCCAGAAGTGCACTTGACACGCCCCAGTCACAGTGCAAGACTGGATTTGAGCCCCGCCGCGCTGTGTCACAGGTGACCGTAGTGTCATGTGTGACAGCGGACAGGTGTCGGTTGTGCGTTGTCGATGTTCGACGACAGAGGTGAGAACGGGACCACGTTTACGGGGAGGGAAACGTGCATTACGCCATGTCGGTTCGCAGCGCCCTGAAGTCGGCTCGATCGCGAACGAGGTTCCTGGGTCTGCTCGGTGTCGTGGTGCTGGTCGGCGCCGGCGGGACGCTGATCGCGTCCGGCTCGGCAACCGGTAAGGGTGCGCAGCGGGCCGGCGGTCCGGCGACAGGCGGTGGAAGGTCCGCGTCGCTCGTGCTGCATCAGGCCTCGGCACTGACCCTGGCGCTCTCACCTGACCACAAGACGATCGCGATGAACCTGCTCGGCAATCTCTGGACGCTGTCCGCGTCGGGCGGGACGGCCACCAGGACCACGAGCCTTCAGCAGGACACGGCCTACCCGGACTGGTCGCCGGACGGAAAGACGATTGCCTTCCAGTCCTACAAGAGCGGGACGTTTCACATCTGGGCGATGAACCCCGATGGGAGTGGGGTCAGAGAATTGACCTCTGGCTTCTACGACGATCGCGAACCGCAGTTCTCGCCCGACGGCACCAAGATCGTATTCTCCTCCGACCGCCCGCCCGACGGCGCGCCTGCCGGAACGGCCACCGGGTCCTACAACCTCTGGACGCTGACGTTGGCGACCGGCACGCTGACCGAGGTCACGCACGCCTCCGGCGGGACCAACTACTACTACCCGACCTGGTCTCCGGACGGGAGCCGGATCACCTACGTCGACACGAGCCATGCGATCGAGAGCATCGCCGCCGACGGAACGGGTACTCCCACGACGCTGTACACCGATCCGGCGAACACGTTCTACTCGCCGACGTGGTCGCCCGACGGCAAGAGCCTCGCCTACACGGAGCTCGACAACCAGGGCACGCTCACCCAGCTGTTCGTCAACGGCAAGGCCGTGTCCGGCGATGAGGACGTGTTCGCGTTCCCGGCGCGCTGGGCCTCCCCCGACACGCTGATCTACGCCGCCAACGGCAAGATCCTGCAGCGGAGCCTGTCGAGCGGCACCGTCGGCGCGATCCCGTTCTCGGCCAAGGTGTCCTTTGACCGCGCCTCCTACCCGATGAAGCCGCACGACTTCGAGTCGACCAAGCAGCAGCCGACCACCGGCATCCTCACGCCTGAGCTGTCGCCCGACGGACACCATGTGGTGTTCGTGGCGCTGAACCAGTTGTGGGAGATGAAGATCGGCGGGCGCCCGGTCGAGTTGACCAGCAGCCCCTGGGCGAAGGCCACGCCGGCTTGGTCGCCGGACGGCAAGTACGTCGCGTACGCGTCTGACCAGAACGGGCCGATGGCTGTCTACATCCGGAACATGGACACCGGGGCCACGCGCGCGCTGACGGCGCCGTTCACCGGGGCGCAGGCGAAGCTGGCCTGGTCGCCGGACGGCAAGAAGATCGCGTTCGAGTCGGCGCTCGACAGCGAGGCGGGTAGCCAGGCGCTGTACGTCGCCGATGTCGCGAGCGGAGAGTTCCATCAGGTCTTTGGGCCGCAGAACGCAAAGGGCGCCTCCTACGAAATCGCGTTCGAGCCGGGCGCACCTTCATGGGGGCCCGACAGCAACACGATCGCACTCGCGGTCCAGCAGAGCTACTCGACCAGGTTCCGTGAAGGGGTCAGCGAGATCCTGACCGTCAACGCGACGACGGGCGAGACTCATCAGTACGACCCGTATCCGTACGAGACGCTGACCAACCGCGTGGAGGGCGACGGGCCGGTGTGGTCGCCCGATGGGAAGTACATGGCGTACGTCCTCGACGACGTGCTGTGGATCCTGCCGGTGACCCGGACCGGCGCGCCGGCCGGCCCGCCGCGGCAGCTGACGCGCGAGGTCGCCGACCAGCTGAGCTGGTCGGGTGACTCCCAGCACATCCTGTACGACTCGGCGGGGACGCTCCGGATGGTCTCGGTGGACGGCGGGCAGCCGACCACGATCCGCGTCCGGCTCAACTGGCGCCCACAGGCGGCACCGTCCGGCGAGAAGGTGATCCACGCGGGCACCGTCTGGGCCGGTACCGGCGAGTCCGAGCAGCACAACGTCGACATCGTCGTCTCGGGAAACCGGATCGTGAGCGTCGGACCGGCGAAGCCGCGCTCCTCCTACGGACCTGGCATCCAGTACGTCGACGCGTCCGCCGATACGGTCATGCCAGGCCTGTGGGATGCCCACTCGCACGAGAACATGGACCAGCCCTTCGCGGGCAACCGCCGCGACCGGATGGAACTGGCGATGGGCGTGACGAGCGAGATCTCGATGGGAGACGAGGCCTACCACTCGCTCGAGCAGGTCGAGTCCCAGCAGTCCGGCGCGACGCTCGGGCCCCGGTACTTCTGGGGCGCAGAGCCGATCGACGGCCGACGCATCTTCTACAGCTGGATGCGCGCGGATCCGGACATGACGGCGCTGCACCGGGATCTCTCGCGACTCGCGACGCTGAAGCCCGACATGCTCAAGACGTACGTCCGGCTGCCCAACAGCTACGAGCAGACCGCGATCAACGCCGGGCACCAGATGGGGATTCCATCGTTCTCCCACTACTTCTGGCCGGCGCTCGAGTTCGGGCAGGACGGGACCTCGCACTGGGCCACGCAACGGCTCGGGTACCAGCTGGCGACCTCCAACAACACGGTGGCCTACAACGACACGATCCAGCTCTATGCCCAGTCCGGGATGGCGATCACCAATACGCCGTTCTTCGGCGTTCAATATCTCAAGCAGGTCGACGGCCGGCCGATCCTCGACGATCCCCGCCTCAAGGCGCTGCTCAGCCCGTGGCAGTACGCCTTGGCCGAGCAGGAATACGCGGCGCCCCCGCTGAGCGCGGCGTCGCTGCAGTCGATCCGTGGCTGGTCACACGCCGACGCCAAGATTCTCGCCGCCGGCGGCACCGTCCTCGGCGGCACCGACAACCCGATCGGCATCGGGAACTTCGGGACGGTCGTCGCGGCGAGCGTGATGGCGCATACGGGGCTGAGCAACTACCAGACCCTTCGCGCGTTCACGGTTGAACCCGCGAAGATGATGGGCGTCCTGAATCAGATCGGAACGATCCAGGCGGGGATGGTCGCCGACATGGACATCATCCACGGCAACCCACTGCAGAACATCGAGACGATCGCCAACGATGTGTACGTGATGCAGAACGGGCGACTGTTCAGCCAGGAGCAGCTGATCGGGCCCTACGCAAACGTCCATCTGAACACGCCGCCACTGTCGAGCACGCAGGTGTCGGTGGCACTGGCCGAGGAAGCGACACTGTCACATGGAAAGCACCCCTGGGCGACGGTTGGCGAGGTGGCGAAGCTGCAGCAACTGGCCACCTATCTGTGCCACCCGGAAAGCGGAAGCGATCCACTGGCGGCCAGCGCCAGCGCCGACCAGGCAACTCTGGGAGCGCCCGAGTATTGAGCACGGATCATGCGTCGCGCAGCTTGAGGACGAGCCCGCCGGCAATCAGGCCGGCGGCGGCCCAGGCGGCGAGCACGCCGAGCCCCGCCCACGGGGCGATCGGGACGTGGTGGACGTTGGTGGTGTCCTGAATCGCCAGACCGGCGGTCATCGGCCCGATCTGCTGAAGATGGCGACGGAGGGCTGGATCCGTGGCCAGGGCGGAGATGATCGGGAACAGATAGAGCAGGCCGAGCACGATCCCGATCGCGATTGCGGAGTCGCGCACCACGGCGGCGATGCCCAGGCTCAGCAACGCGATCAGTCCGAGGTAGAGGACCGAGCCGACCGCCGCCCGCAGCGTCGCGCCGTGACCGAGCGACAAGAGCTCGTACCCGTGCGCGGCGGTGAAGCCGCTGCCGGGCAGCAGCAGCCGGCCGAGCAGCAGGCTGACCAGCACCGCGACCGTTCCCGCGACGAGGACCAGTCCGCTGAGTACGGCCGCCTTGGCCGCCAACATCGTGTGGCGCCGCGGCATCGCGGTCAGAGTGGCCTGGATCATCCCGGTGCTGTACTCGCCGGTCACCGTTTGCACGGCGAGGATGGCGACGATCGCCTGGCCGATGTAGATGCCGGTCAAGCTGAGCTTGGTCAGGTCCTGGCCCGGTCCGGCCGATGCGTAGCTGACCGCGGCGGCGACGATCGCGCTGAGCGCGACGGTCAGGGTGATCGCAGCCAGGAGCAGCCAGTATGTCCCGGCGACGGTCCGCTGCTTGGTCCACTCGGCGCGCAGCGCGGGGGTCATCCGGCTGCGTCCCGGGTGCGCAGGAGGCGGTGCGCGATCAGCAGGGCGACGAGCGTGTACGCAGCGAGCACGGCCAGGCCGACTCCGGGCGCCAGCGGGTAGAAACCCTCGGAAGGCGTGTAGAGGTAGGAAACCTGGTGGTATTGCGGCAGCGTCTGCTCGACCGCGAACGCGGCGGCGGGGGTGGCCCGCATCAGCCATTGTGAGACGCCCGCCGGCACGGCAGAGGCGAACGCGAGCATGTACGGCAGCACGATCAGCACGATCGCCGCGGTCACCGCTCCCGCGCCGCGGCGCAGCGTCGTCCCCAGCGCCACGGCCAGCACCGCGGCGAGCGCGACCAGCGCCCCCGTCCCCAGGATCACCCGCAACTGGGTGAGCGTGCCGACCGGGTAGACGAAGTTGCCGTTCGCGCGCAGGATGTGGTTCCCGAGTGGGATCGACACCGCGGCCGCGGCAGCGCCGACGACGAACGCGACAACCGCGATGACCAGCGCCTTGGCGATCAGCACTCGGCCTCGGCGGGGACTCGCGATGAGGGTGGTGCGGATCAGCCCCCGGCGGTACTCGCCCGTGATGAACACCACGCCCAGCACGATCAGCGCGATCAGGCCCACGAACACGCCGGTGAGGGCGTTCTTGTCGGTCTCGCCGCCACCGACCGACGGCGCTATATCTCCGGACCCGGTGACGGTGAAACCGGGCCCGGATCGCTGGGAGCCGACCGAGCTCAGGGTCGGAATCACCGCGTTGGCGGCGTTGGCACCCACGTTCTCCGCGGCCCACCCGCCAGGCGACCATCCACCCTGGAGCGCAGGCTGACCGAAGGTGGCGGTCGCCCCGGTGGCCTCGCCCGCGGCACCCGGCACGAAAGCCTGCTCAGTCGGCGCGGTCGGGGGAGAGGTGACGAACAGGCCGGCCGCAACGATCTCCGGCAACCCCGCCAGGTGAGCGGAGCCGACACTCGTCCACGTCCTCCCGTCCGCTGACGCGTAGCCGGTCACCGTCGGTCCCGACCGGGTCAAGCGCAGCCAGGTGCGTGAGGCAGCAGACACCGCCGGGCCGGCCGCGTCACGGGTGTAGTCGGACTGCAGCCGCACCCCATGAGCGCCGGTCAGCATGATCGCGGCGTACGCAGAGCCCGGCTTGGTGCCGGCGGTGAGGATCAATCCGGCCTTCGCCCACGGCTGCACCGGACCGGGCCCGCCGGCGAGGTCACTGACGCTGGCCGCGCTGCCGTTACCGCCCTGTAGACGGCCGCTGAGCGCGCTCACGCGCACGGTGATGCTGCCGTCTCCGGCCAGGGCGCGGTGCACGAAGTAGTAGGTGTCGTTCACCGCCTCGCCGCCCGGCCCGAGCGGTACGCCGGGGTGGGCGAAGCTCTGGCAGGTCCCCGACGCAGGGTTCGCGCCGACACAGATGCCGCCATCCTCGTGGCGGAACGTGCCGAGGTAGGCGAACAGGATGATCAGCAGCCCGGCGGCGACCGCGGCGATGACCCAGCCGCGAACGGTCCGGAACTTCGTCCACTCGGCGTGCAGCAGCGGCGCGAAGCCGTCGCGGCCGGACGGCGGGCTCGGTTGGTAGGGAGCGGTGCTCATCGCGGTGCCTCGGCGGTGTGCGTCCCGGTTTCGGTTTCAGCTTCCGGCTCGGCGGCGGGGGCGCGGAACTCAGCGGCCCCGCGGGTGAGCTGGAGGTAGACGTCCTCGAGCGTCGCCCGCGGTGAGGTGACGCCGCCCGACGCGCGGGCGATCAGCTCCTCGACGCCGGCGTCGGCGAGCACCCTGCCGCGCCCGATCACCACGACGCGGTCGGCGACGCCCTGCACCTCGCTCATAAGGTGGCTCGAGACGAGGATCGCGCGCCCCTCGGCCGCGAGCCGGCGCAGGAAGCTGCGCATCCAGATGATCCCCTCTGGGTCCATGCCATTGAACGGCTCGTCCATGATCAGCACCGGCGGGTCGCCGAGCATGGCGGCCGCGATCCCGAGGCGCTGGCGCATGCCGAGCGAGAAGCCGCCCGCTTTGCGCCGAGCTGCCGAGCCGAGGCCGACCAGCTCGATCACCTCGTCGACCCGACTCGCGGTCAGGCTCTGGGAGTGCGCCATCCACAGCAGGTGGTTGCGGCCGGTCCGGCCCGGCTGCAGCGCGCCGGCATCCAGCAGCGAACCGACGTGGCGCAGCGGATGCCGCAAGCTCACATAGGGTCGTCCGCCGATCAACGCGCTCCCCGCGTCCACCGCGTCGAGGCCGAGGATGACCCGCATCGTCGTGGACTTGCCGGCGCCGTTGGGTCCGACGAACCCGGTCACGCCCCCGGGCGCCACCGTGAAGGAGAGCCCGTCCAGGGCCACCGTCTGACCGAACCGCTTGCGTAGCCCGGTGACGGTAATCGTCGCATCGCTCATGTGGTCGTCCTCTCAACTCGGAAGCTGCCGCTGTCACGACGGTTCTACGAGACCCCGGGTGTCAACCCGGTGTGAGCCGCTGACACCCAGCTGACACGAACGACCTGGCATCGTCCTGCCCATGAGGGTGCTTGTGATTGAGGACTACGAGGTGTTGGCCCGCTCGATCGGGACCGGACTTCGCCGCGAGGGCATCGCGGTCGACGTCGTGCTCGACGGCACTGACGCGCTCGCCCACCTGGCGCTCACCCGCTACGACGTCGTCGTGTTGGACCGCGACCTCCCGGGAGTGCACGGCGACGAGGTCTGCCGAAGGATCGTGGCCGAGCAGTCCGAGAGCCGGATATTGATGCTCACCGCGGCCAGCAGCGTCAAGGAGCGAGTCGACGGCCTCGGGTTGGGCGCCGACGACTACCTACCCAAGCCCTTCGACTTCGCCGAGCTCGTGGCCCGCGTGCGCGCCCTGGCTCGTCGCAGCGCCGCGCCGCTGCCGCCGACGCTCGAACGCGGCGACGTGACCCTTGACCCGAATCGGCGGGTCGCGTTTCGCGCCGGGCGACGTCTCGAGCTGAGCCCCAAGGAGTTCGCCCTGCTCGAATGCCTGCTCACCGGGGGCGACCGGGCCATCCCCACCGAGGAGCTGCTCCAGCGCGTCTGGGACGAACACGCCGATCCGTTCACCACCGCGGTCAAGACCACGATCCTTCGCCTCCGAGCGAAGCTCGGCGAGCCGCCGATCATCGAGACCGTTCGCGAGGGTGGATACAGGATCGGAGGCTCGTGATGCACTTGCGCCAGAAGGCAGCTTCGCTGCTTCACATGAAGCGGCCCGTGTTGCGAGTGCAGCTCACGCTGCTCTACTCGGGGCTGTTCATCGGCCTGTTGACGGCGGTGCTGCTCGCGTTCAACTTCCTCTTCGGGACCACCAATCCGCTGTTTGGCACCAGCTCGACGCAGGCTCCGCCGGGCCCAGCGCTCGGCGCCCAGCCCGGCAACTCCGGCCGCCATTTCGACGTCGGGCCGGCAGTCATCGCTTTGGTCGCCGTGGCCGTGGCCTTGGTCGTCGCCTGGTGGCTGGCCGGGAGGTTCCTCCGGCCCCTGCGCGCCATGACCAGCACCGCGCAGGAGATCTCCGCCACCAACCTTGACCGACGGCTCAGCCTCGACGGCCCCGACGACGAGCTGACCGAGCTCGGCCGGACCCTCGATGATCTCTTCGGACGGCTGCAGTCGTCGTTCGAGTCACAGAGGCACTTCGTGGCCAACGCCTCGCACGAGCTGCGCACGCCGCTGGCCGGCCAGCGGACCCTCCTGCAGGTCGCGCTCGCCGACCCCAGACGCCGACACCCAGACCCTGAGATCGACCTGCGAGGAGGCGTTGCAGCTCGGCGCGCAACAGGAAAGACTGATCGACGCGCTGCTCACGCTGGCCACCAGCGAACGGGGTGTCGAGCGCTGGGAAGCCTTCGATCTCGGCGATGTCGCGGGCGGCATCGTGCTCAGCCACCAGCAAGACGCCGACCGCGAGGGCATCCAGATCGACGCGACGCTGACCGAGACCACCGCGACGGGTGACCGAAGCCTCGTCGAGAGCCTGCTGACCAACCTGATCGATAACGCGATCCGCCATAACCAGGCCGGTGGTCGGGTTGAGATCTCGACCACGACCAGCGCGGGACAAGCGCTCATCTCGGTTCGCAACACCGGCGCCCTGATCCCCCCCGACCAGGTGGACCGCCTGTTCGAGCCGTTCCAGCGACTCGGCCGGGAACGAACCCGCCCCGCCGAGGGACACGGCCTCGGCCTCACGATCGTCCGCGCAATCGCCACCGCGCACGGCGCCACGATCACCGCACGCCCCCAGCCTGGGGGCGGACTCGAGATCGAAGTGCGCTTCCCCGCGCCAGCCGATTCGCAGAACGGCGCGTAGTCGATCACTCGGGGTCAGTAGTAGTCCTGGATGTGGATCGAGTAGCGGGCCTTGTCGGAGCCGGGTGACACTTTGAGCTGAAACAGGCCCGGTCCGGCATGGATCGTCTGGATCCGGTCGCTGCCGTTGTTCAGGTCGAAGCTGCTCAGGGTGGCGCCGGTGTGCGGGTTGACCACCTCGGCGTGCGGCGGTCCGGAGCAGAACACGAAGAAGCTGCAGCTGCCCTGGTAGTTCATCGTGTAGACCACGCGCCACTGGTCGCCGAGGATCCGGAACGCCACCGAGTGCTGGCCGGCGTCCCCGCCGAACGAGGTCAGCGACCGCCAGCGGGGGGTCTCGGCGATTGACAGGACGACGTTCGACTGCGGCGGGCGGACGCTGCCGCCGGTCGGCGACTGGCGGGTCACGGTGCCCGGCCGCTGTCCGGGCGCCGGCACGGGCACCAGGCTCGAGCGCAGGCCGTTGCCCCTCAACTCCGACTGGGCGGCGAACGTGTCCTCCCCCACCACCAGTGGGACCTGTACCGGTTTCGGCCCCCGGCTGAGCACCACCCGGACCGTCGACCCGCCGTCGACGCGCCGTCCGGCTCTCGGCGTCTGGGCGATCGCCGTGCCGGGGGCGCTGCTCGAGTACCCGGAGCTGTAGGTGGCCGCGAGATCGGAGTGCTTGACCCGAGCGGCGACGGCCGTCCTGCTCAGGCCTCTCAGATCCGGGACGTTCACGTGACGGCGCCCGGAAAGCAGGATCCCGGCCAGCGCCATCCCGGCGATCAGGACGAGGACCACCCCGAACAGCGCCACACTGCGCCGTCGCCCGGCCGGGTTGAGGTTCCGGCGAGGCGAACGCTGCGGGGCCACCCGGGTGCGGTCGACCGGATCTGCGGGGCGGTCGAGCAGACCGGTCGGGCTGGTCAGAGCTGCCGTCTCGCCTGCCGCAGGCCCCCCCGGCCCGGCGCTCCCGTTGCGCGAATATGGCTTCGCTGCACCGGCTGCGCGAGCACGATCACCGACGGCGCGCCCGCGCTTGGAGCCCGCCCTCCGCCGCGCGTCGGCCAGCGCGTCGGCCATCGCCCCGCCCTCTGCAAATCGCTTCTCGGGCTTCTTGGCCAGCGCGCGGTCGATCACTTCGACCAGCGCCTTCGGCGTGTGCTCGGGCAGGGGCGGCGGGGCGTCCTGGAGATGGCGCAGCGCCAGCTCGACCGCCGAATTACCGGTGAACGGCGGCCGCCCGGCGACCATCTCGTAGAGCACGATCCCGACGCTGTAGACGTCCGTCGCGGGAGTGGTGGCCAGACCGCGCGCCTGCTCGGGGGCCATGTACCGCGGCGTCCCGACCACGGTCGCGACCGCACCGTCGCTGGTCCCCTCGGCGAGCCGGGCCAC
This sequence comes from uncultured Solirubrobacterales bacterium, assembly GCA_963808605.1. GTDB lineage: Bacteria > Actinomycetota > Thermoleophilia > Solirubrobacterales > Solirubrobacteraceae > Palsa-465. The sequence goes on along the minus strand of CAWEGQ010000016.1, from coordinate 440,293 downwards.
GCCGAAGTCGCCGACCTTGACCTGATCGCGCTCCGAGATCAGGATGTTGGCGGGCTTGACGTCGCGGTGGATGATCCGCTCGGCATGCGCGCGAGCGAGCGCGCGGCAGAGCTGCTCGGCGATCGCGCAGGCATCCCACGGGGCCAGCGGCCCTCGCCGCAGCCGGCCGGCCAGGCTCTCCCCCTCGACCAGTTCCGAGACGTAGTACAGACCCTCCGGGGCCTGGCCGACGTCGAAGATCTGCACGATGCCGGGATCGCTAACCCGGGCCAGGAGCTGCGCCTCGCGCTCGAAGCTCCCCACCCAGTCGGGGTCCTCCGCCCACCATGGCTTGATCACCTTGACCGCGACCGATCGCGCCAGCCGGCGGTCGAGGCCTCGGTAGACGCGGCCGAACGCGCCCTCGCCGATCACGGCGTGGAGCTCATAGCGGCCGTCCAGGGCGCAGCCGGAAAGGTCAGGGGCGTAGGGCATACGGGTCACCCACCAGGAGTGGCTGGTTCCCACATGATCGCGGATCGGCTGCGGCCGCAGGTAGGGTGAGCCCGGCCGTCGTCAGGCCTGACGGCCGCCTCCGTCCGGCCGCGGAGAAGCCGGACGGGGACGGCGCCTTAGGAGAGACGCACTACGACTGCGGCTGCGGCACGATCCGGATGTACGGGCGCGGCGAATCCCAGCCGTCCGGGTAGATCTCCTTGGCCTGGTCGTTGGAGACCGAGCCGGCGATGATCACGTCGTCGCCCTGCTTCCACTGGGCCGGCGTGGCCACCTTGTGATTCGCGGTCAGCTGGAGCGAGTCGATCACCCGGAGGACCTCGTCGAAGTTGCGCCCGGTGGTCATCGGGTAGACGAGGATCAGCTTGATCTTCTTGTCCGGACCGATCACGAACACGTTGCGGACGGTCTGGTTGTCGGCCGGGGTACGGTCCTTCGGATCGCCGGACGCGCTCTCAGGAAGCATGTCGTAGGCCTTGGCGACCGCGAAGTCGCCGTCGCTGATGATCGGGTAGTTCGGCGCGGTGCCCTGCGTGTCGGCGATGTCGTCGGACCATTTGACGTTGTCCTCGACGGGGTCGACGGACAGGCCGATGATCTTCACGCCGCGCTTGTCGAACTCCGGCTTGATGCTGGCCATGTAGCCGAGCTCGGTGGTGCACACCGGCGTGAAGGACTTGGGATGGGAGAACAAGACTCCCCACGAGTCGCCGAGCCACTCGTGGAAGCTGATCGGCCCCTCGGTCGTCTCGGCTTGGAAATCGGGGGCGGTTGATCCAATCTGCAGGCTCATCTTCACTCTCCTGTTGGCTCGACGCCCGCGTGGGGCTCTGAATCGAGGCTATTCTAGATCGGGAATAGGGGGTTAAAGCTAAGGATACGAACCGGCCTGCTGCTCCGGCCTTTGCTGTACGGCCGAAGACCGTCCGTCGGCCTGAAAGCCGGGAAGCCGGATCTCGAACCGGGCGCCGGACCCCTCCGCCGAATTGGCGGCGTTCACCGTCCCGCCGTGGGCTTCGGCGATCGCGCGGACGATCGCCAGCCCGAGTCCTGCGCCACCCTTTGCTCTGGCCCTCGAGGCGCCCGTCCGATGGAACCGCTCGAAGATCCGATCGAGTTCGTCCGGCGGGATCCCGGGGCCGTCGTCGATGATGGCGATGCGGATGTCCTGCGGCGGCGCGCTCGTCACCTCCAGCCGGATCACGCCGTCGCCCGGTCGGGTGTGGTCGATGGCGTTGTTGATCAGATTCCGCACCGCCTGGGCCAGCCGGTCGGGGTCGGCGTGCAGCCGGCCCCCCGGGATCGAGCCGGCCTCGAACCTGCGCTCGGCCATCAACGTCGCGCCATCCCAGAGCTGGGTGATGAACCGCTCGAGGTCGAAGTCGTCGGTCTTCAAGAAGTCGAATCGCTCGGATTGAGTCAGCAGCAGGAGGTCGTCGACCAGCCGCCTCATGCGCCGGATCTCAGCGCCCACCAACCGCTCGACGCGCCGCACCTCGGCGCCGTCCGGGTCGGCCTGTGTGGCCAGCACCTCGAGCTGTCCCTGAATCACGGTCAGCGGGGTTCGAAGTTCATGGGAGGCGTCGGCGATGAACTCGCGCTGTCCCTTGAACCCCTCCTCGAGGCGTTGCAGCATGTGATTGAACGCCGTCGCCAGAACACCGACCTCGTCGTGGCGTCCGTCGTCAACGTCCATCCGCGGCTCGAGGTCCCCGGCGTCGACCCGCGCCGCCACCCGCGCCATCCGGCGAAGCGGGGCGGTGACGCGAGTGCTCACCAGGTACGAGGCGAGCAGCACAGCGAGCACGACCAGTGCGCCGGCGAGCAGGAATGAATGCACCACCTCGCGCTGCGCGCGCGTGACCGATATCAGCGGCTCGCCGGCCCCGACGATCACCCGCAGCCCCCCCACCGCAACCGGCCGCTCGAGGAAACGGACGCCGCCGACGTCGACCACCTGACGGGTGATGAGCCCGACCGCCGGCCGCCGCATCCGTTGCGCCAGCGCGTTCTCGGTCGCCTGCTCGGCCACGGTCTCACCCTCGTCCGGTCGCGGCGAGCCGACGAAGATCTCCGGATGGTTGCTGACCGGTTCCGCGCCGGGAACCAGGACGAACAGCAGGGTTGAGATCGAGCGGAACGGCTGGGCGCTGACGTAACGCAGAGCTGCCGCCTTAACCGTCCCCGGGGAGGCGCCCGGCACGGCATGGAGCGACTGCGCGAGCTGGGCCGTGTCGCCGCGCAGGTCGCGCTCAATCTGGGCCCGCAGGCGGTCGCCGGTGTCGCGGTAGACGATCACGAAGGCGACGCCGACCGCGGAGATCAGCACCGCCGAGGCCCACAGGGCAAACCGCCAGCGGATGCTGGCCAGAGCCGTCCGTCTACTCGGCATCGTCAAACCGGTACCCGACCGATCTGATCGTCACGAGCGGGATCTCACGCTCACCACGACGCAGCTTCCGGCGGAGATATCCGATGTAGACCTCGACCGCATTGGTTCCGGGATCGTGTTCATATCCCCAGACGGCCCGGAGGATCTGCTGGCGGTTCAGCACCCTCCCAACGTTCTGGAGGAAGTAGGCCAGCAGCTGGAACTCGGTCGCCGACAGGTGGATCGGAGCGCCGGCCAACCAGGCCTTGCGGCTGAGAAGATCGATTTCGACGTCTGCGGCACTCAGCCGGGTCGACTGTGAGTGCACCGCCGAGCGCAGCTGGGCGCGGATCCGGGCCGCCAGCTCGGCGACCGAGAACGGCTTGACCACGTAGTCGATCGCCCCGGCGTCGAGCCCGGCGATCCGGTCGTCGGTCTCGCCCAGCGCCGTGAGCAGGATCACCGGACGCTGAGGCTGGCTTGCCCGTAGCTCGGCCAGGACGTCGAGACCCGAGCGTCCCGGCAACATCACGTCGAGCACCACCAGATCAAATCGCGTGTCCCGGGCCAACGCGACCCCGGTCTCGCCGTCGGCCGCCGACTCCACGGCAAAGCCGAGCCCGCGAAGACCCCGCTCAAGGAAGTCCCGGATCCCGTCCTCGTCCTCGATCACCAGGATCACGCCACCGGCCTGGTCGTCATCGACAGACACCGGTCTCAGCATCGCAGGCGATCGTCGGGGAGACGTCCACGAGGGCCGAACCTAGGAGCTTTCTCAGGCCGATCACAGATCGCGCTTAGCGATGCGAAGAGTATCGAGGCAATGGCCACGTCCGCGACGACCAAGCCCGCGGTGCCACCGGTCCCACCGGACCCGGGCGTCGAGGGCAACGAGCGCCTGACCGGCATCACCGGCGCTCTCCTGCTGCTCCCGCTCGCCGTCGAGGGGTTCACGATCCTGCGCATCGGACAGCTGATCTCGTTGCACATGTTCCTCGGCCTGGTGTTGCTCGCCCCGATCGGGCTCAAACTGGCCAGCACCGGCTACCGGTTCGCAGGGTATTACTCGGGGCGCGCGGCGTACCGGCGCAAGGGGCCGCCACCGATGCCGCTGCGGATCCTGGCGCTCGGCGTCGTTCCGAGCACGATCGCGATGATGGCCTCGGGAGTGGCCTTGATGCTGGTCGGGCCGGCCGACCGCGATCCGCTGCTGCTGATTCACAAGGTCAGCTTCATCGTCTGGGTCGCGCTCACGGCGTTCCACGTGGTCGCCCATCTCCGGGGCTCCTACGCCTCGGTAGAAGCCGAGTATCGGCCCCGGCGCAGGCGCGAGGTCAAGATCGCCGGCACGGCCCGGCGGGCGATCCTGATTCTCACGGCCGTCCTGGCGGGCGTGATCGTCGCGCTGGTGGCGATCCCCGAGTTCGCAGCCTGGCATCACGTGATCGGCCATCACCACCGGGGGTAGCCACGCGTCGCGCCACGGCGCCGGCCCGTACGCTGCCCGGCAATGCCCGTCCCCGAACTGGTCATCTTCGACTGCGACGGCGTGCTGGTCGACAGCGAGCCGATTTCCAATGAGGTGCTCGGCCGCGTCCTGAGCGAATGCGGCCTGCCGACCTCGACGGCTGAGGCGCTGCGCGTCTACAAGGGGCTGATCCTGAGCGAAGTGCTGGCCCAGGCCGAGGAGCGCCTCGGTCGCGCCCTGCCCGACGATTTCGTGGAGCGGTTCGAATCCGAGCGGGTGACCGAGTTCCGCCGGCGTCTGAAACCGATCGAGGGCGCGGCGGCCACCGTCCGGCGGCTCCGGGCCGCGGGCGTGGAGGTCTGCGTGGCCACCCAGGGCAAGCCGGAGAAGACGGAGTTGACGCTGGGCCTCACCGAGCTGCGTTCGCTGTTCGGCGAGGATGCCGTGTTCAGCGCCTATTCCGTCGCCCGGGGCAAGCCCCACCCGGACCTGTTCTGCCACGCGGCGGACACGATGGGAACCCCGCCCGAGCGCTGCGTGGTCGTCGAGGACACGCCGATCGGCGTACGGGCCGGGGTCGCGGCGAAGATGCGCGTGCTCGGGTACGCGGCCGACAGCGACGCCGCCGCGCTGGCCGAGGCTGGCGCCGAGCCGTTTGGCTCGCTGCCCGAGCTGCCGGGCCTACTCGGTCTCGATCGCTAGCGCGCGCAGCGGAGAGCGACCGCGCCCTAGCCGCTCGCGTTGATCACGCGCCGCTCGTGCGTGCCCACGCCAACCGTGCTGCCGTCCTGGTCCTTGACCTCGACGGCGAAGCGGAGCTTACGACCGTCCACCACCTCGGTCAGCTTCGCGTGCACCGTGCAGGTCGAGCCCTTGGCCGCCCCACGGACGTGCTTGACGCAGACCTCGAAGCCAACCGTCGCGCTGCCCTCTTCCAGCAGCGGGTGGACCAGCATCGCCGCCGTGCGCTCCATCATGCCGATCATCCCCGGCGTGGAGAGCACGGAGAACCCGATCGTGCCGCCAACATCGGTCAGCAGCAGACCATCGACTTCGAACTCGTCGGATGCCTCGATCCCCGGCTGCAGCTCAGACACGGCCGCTAACCCTACCCCGCGAGCTTACCTCTGGGGTAATCGACACGCCGAGGCTGCCGTGCGAGCGTGCCTGCCGTCAACCACAACCGGAAAGGCCAGGCCATGTCAAATACCACCACGGTCGTCGAGACCTACATCGCCATGTGGAATGAGAGCGACCCGGAACGACGGCGCGAGCTCGTCGCCCAGACGGTCACCGATGACGCCAGCTATCTCGATCCGATGATGGCCGGCCAGGGGATCGAGGGCATCAGCACGATGATCGCCGGCGCCCAGCAGCAGTTCCCCGGCCACCGCTTCGAGCTCGTCGCCGGACCGGACGCGCACCATGATCGCGTCCGCTTCAGCTGGTCGCTGGCTCCCGAGGACGGCCAGCCCGTGGCGATCGGCGTCGACTTTGCCACGGTCGGCGAGGACGGCCGCATGCGCTCGATCACCGGCTTTCTGGAGCCGGCCGCCTGAGCGGCGTGCCTCGCGCGCCCGGAGGGTTGCCGAAACCCTCCGGGCGTACGACACGTCTTGCGAGGTCAGGCGGCGCCGCGCCCGTCCTCCCACTCCTGCGGCGGGCCGAGCGTCGCGGCGTCGGCGCCGAAGTCGGAGACATAGACCTGATGCACCTCGCGCCAGCGGGTCGGCATGCTCCCGCGGTCCCCCGCCCCGTCGAGCTCCTGCGCCAGCGCATCCAGGCAGGTGTGCCACCCGGCGCCGTCGCGCGCGGCCTTGCCGAGCTCCTCGAGGCCGACGATCAGCGAGAGCGACGTGCCCTCGCCATCCGGACTCAGCTCGAAGCGGACCGTGTCGGGACCCCAGCTGAACTCGAGCAGGGATGGCGGCTCGAACCGGAGCATTTCCCCAAGCATCGGCTCGATCTTCATCTCCGCTTCGAAGGCGAAGAGGAGTCGCGCCCCGGCGGCCCGCTCGCCTTCGATCGTGGTCGGGAACCAGGCGGCAAGGTGTTGGGGCTCGGTCAGCGTCCGCCACACCTTCTCGGGTGGGTGCGCCAGCCTGCGCTCGTAGCGCAACACGGGACGGGACTCCGCCCGCTCGAGCACGCCATAGTCGCCACGGCGGTCGGTTTTCGAATTGGCCCCAGTGCTCATCTTGTCTCCTTTAGTTGGCTTCTTCATCGATCTCGTCCAGATGCCGCTCGAGCGCATCCAGGCTGGTGGCCCACAGCCGCCGGTACGGGGTCAGCCATTCGTCCAGGTCGCGCAGCGGATCGCCGCAGACCCGGTAGATCCGCCGCTGGGCGTCGGTCCGGGCCTCCACCAGTCCAGCCTCACGCAGGATGCGCAGGTGCTTGGACACCGCCGGCTGGCTGACGGCCAGCGCATCGACGAGCTCGCCCACGGGTCGTTCGGCGGCCAGCAGCAGGTCGAGGATCTGCCTGCGGTGCGGTTCGGCCAATACGTCGAAGGCGGTGCTCACGGCACCTATATAACCAGTTCTGTATATAGCTGTCAAGGCATGTAGTTCCGGCCGACCAGATTGGCCGCGGGCGAACGAAAAGCTCATGCCGGCCGCCGGGTTGGCCGATTCACAGAGGATGGACCGCCCGACTCGAGCCGGCTAACCCACGGCCGCGATGACGAACCGGCTTCCCGCCTCACCGATCGATGTCTACCGGGGCCCGTTCACCGAGCGCGAGGCGCGACGGCTGCTCTGGCGGGCCGGCTTCGGACCCAAGGCCGGGCAGTCGGGCGTGGTGGCGAGGCTCGGGCTCGACGGAGCCGTGCAATCCCTGACCCGGCCGGCCGGGCCGGCGAAGCTGGTGGGCCCGCCCCCGCACGATGACAAGGGCCGGCCGCTCGACCCCGTCAACGTCTGGGGGCACGACCACTGCTGGTGGCTCGACCGGATGGTTCGCTCCACCCATCAGCTGGAGGAGCGGATGACGCTGGTGTGGCACAGCTGGTTCGCCACGTCGATCGAGGCGTCGACCGCGGCGCTGATGCTCGGCCAGAACCGGATGATGCGGGGCCACGCGCTGGGCAACTTCCACGACCTGCTGGTCGACGTGACCCGGGATCCGGCGATGCTGCTGTGGCTCTCGGGCACCGACAACACCAAGTACAGCCCCAACGAGAACTACGCGCGCGAGGTGATGGAGCTGTTCACGCTCGGCGCCGACCGCCGGGCCTACAGCCAGAAGGACGTCAAACAGCAGGCGCGCGCCCTGACCGGCTGGACGAACAAGTGGTCACAGGCCGGGCCGAGCCACTTCCGCTTCGACCCGAGCCTGCACGACACCGGCACCAAGACGATCTTCGGCCACCGAGGCAATTTCGACTGGCGCGACACCTGCCGCCTGTGCGTCAACCACCCGGCCCACCCGTCGTTCATGGTGACCAAGCTGTGGGGGTACTTCGTCGGCGCCCCACCCCCGGCCGGTGTCCTGCACGCCCTCGAGCGGACCTACGTGAACAGTGGCTTCGAGACCCGCCCGTTGCTGGAGGCGATCCTCCGCCACCCGCTGTTCTACCGGGGGCCGCGGATGGTGATCCCGCCCGCCGTCTACTGCGCGGGCCTGCTGCGCGGGATCGGCCGGACGATCGTGACCGACGCCTGGTCGTGGATCGGCCAGCAGGCCGGACAGCGCCTGTTCGACCCCCCGAACGTGGCCGGCTGGGACTACGGGCATTGGCTCGACACCTCGCGCTGGTCGGGCCGCTTCACCGCGGTGACCTATGCCATGCAGGGACGGGTGCTCGACCCCAACGCTCACAAATACCCGGCCCGCGAGACCGCGCCCGAAGCGGTGCAGAAGGCGCTCAGCTACTGGAGCGATCCCCCGCTCTCCTCGGCCACGCACCGCAATCTCCTGGCCTTCAGCCGCCGGGCCGAGCGCGGGATCACCGCCGACTGGGAACAGGTCACCTTCCGGATCCTGCGCCAGAACGCGCTGCGCGCGCTGATTCCCACCACGCCGGAGTGGCAGACCTCATGAGGCCGAACCCGCCGGCCAGATCCTGCTGCGAGTGGAATACACAGATGCCCGTCCCGGCCGGGACCGGCATCGACCGCCGGCGCTTCCTGCTCGGCGCCGCGGGCGGACTGGTCTCGGTCTACGGTGCCGGCCGGCTCGGGCTGACCGATCGCGCGCTCGGCGACGGCATCGCGGAGGCCGCGACCCTCCAGGGTCCGAACAGCCCCGTGCTCGTCTCGGTGTTCCTGGCCGGGGGGATCGACGCGCTGTCGATCCTCGCCCCGGTCACCGATCCGCTCTACCTCAAGCTGCGGCCCTCGCTGGCCGTCTCGCCGAATGGCACGAGACCGTTCACCGAGGACCCGCGGCTGCACTGGCACCCGTCGGCCAACTCGCTGGCCGGCCTGCACGACGCCGGCAAGGTCACCGTGCTGCAGGGGATCGGCTACACCAGCCCTGACATGTCGCACTTCACCTCGCGGCATTACTGGGAGGTCGGTGGCACATCGACGGCGCTTCCGACGGGCTGGCTCGGTCGCTACCTCGACCAGGTCGGCAACGCCGGCAACCCGTTGCAGGGCCTCTCCATGGACGGGGAGATGAACCCGACGCTGGCCACGGCGCGCAACCCGGTGGCGGCGATCGACCGCCCGGAGGACTTCTCGCTGTGGCTCGACGGCGTCTGGGGCAACGTGTTCAACTGGACGCTCGACTCGGCCTCCAGCCTGGGGAGCCACCAAGCCCGCTCCGGCGATCCTGCACTCCGGCAGGTCGCGCAGGCGGCGTCGGAGGTCGGGATCGTCCGCCAGGCGCTGGCGCCGTTCCGCGACTCGAGCGGCAACGCCGCCTACCGGAGTCCGGTCACCTATCCCACCTCCTCCGGGTCCGATTTCCCCCAGCGGCTGGCCGGCCTCGCCGCGATGATCGCCGGCGGGCTGCCGCTGCGCTGCGTCGCGCTGACCTCCGACACGCAGTTCGATACCCACTCGGCCCAAGCCCAGACCTTCAACTCCGGCCTGGCGCTGATCGCCGACTCGATCGCGGCGTTCCAGGCCGACATCGAGGCGCGCGGGATCGCCGATCGCGTGCTCCTGCACGTGTGGTCGGAGTTCGGCCGCCGGGCGCAGGAGAACGGATCCTCCGGCACCGACCACGGCGCCGCCGGGACCTCGATGCTGATCGGGACGCGCAGCAGCGGCAAGATGGTCGGCGAGTGGCCGGACATCGCCGCCCTGGACGCCAACGGCAACCAGAAGGAGAACGTTGACTTCCGGGGCGTCTACTGCTCGCTGCTCGAGCAGTGGTTCGGCCACGATGCCGCCGCGGTGATCCCGGGGGCGGCTCACTTCGCCCGGTACCCGTTGACCCGATGACGCGGCGCTGGCTGATCACCACCTCAGCGCTGGCGCTCGCGCTGGCCCTCTTGGCGGCAACCGCAATCGGGGCCGCCGCGCTGGCCACGGCCGGCGCGGCCCAGCGGCGGGCGGGCCAGCCCAGCCCCAAGCCACCGGCCCGGATGCTGGTCTACGCCCAGGAGTGGTCGCTCTACGCCTCGCGCGCGTCGGTCCCGTCCGGGCGGGTGATCGTCCAGCTGTGGGATCGCGGCCAGGACGCGCACAACCTCCGCATCCAGCGCGTGCACGCCGGCGGCAGGCTCTACGGCAAGGTGCAGGCGCTCGCGGTCACCCAATCGGGCAAGCTCGGCCAGGCCAGCTGGCACCTCCCCGCCGGGCACTACGAGCTCTACTGCTCCCTGCCCGGCCACCGGGCCCACGGCATGCACACCACGCTCGTCGTGCGCTGACCGTTGGGTTCGGTGGTTGACGGGAAGGAACTGCAGCCGTGAAGGGGTCGGGTTCGGGGAAGCCTGGTCGAATTTCCTGACATATAGGCCGGTTTCTCGACCAGCGTCGCGATTTCCGGCATTACCCGCGGCTGGAGGCCCCGCCGGGGGACCCGATCAGCCGCCCGGGCCCCAGACTCGTCCCCTTCATCGATGCAGTTGACTTTCGCGCCCCGGCAGCCCAAGACGCCGAGAGCGAGCCCCCAAACGGGCTACGCCGAGAGTACGTCGTGGATCCGGCCGCGCGCCTGGATCAGCCGTCCGCCGGTCCGCCCGCGGCGCACCGCGATGATCTCGCTCATGATCGACAGGGCCGTCTCGGCCGCGGTCAGCGCCCCGAGGTCGAGTCCGATCGGCGCCGCGATGCGCGCGAGATCGGGTTCCGCCACCCCGGCCGCCAGCAGCCGCTCACGGCGTTGGTCCTGCGCCCGGCGGCTGCCCATCGCGCCGATGTAGCCGGCCTCGGAAGCCAGGGCCACGGTCAAAGCCGCGTCGTCGAGCTTCGGATCGTGGGTCAGTACGGCGACCGCGGTCGCGCGGTCGATCGGGTCGAGCTGGGCCAGGGCCTCCTCGGGCCAGGCGGCGATCACCCGCTCGGCCGCCGGGAAGCGCTCCGGCGTGGCGAACCTGGCCCGCGGGTCGATCACGAACGCCCGCCATCCGGCCAGCACAGCGACCTCGGCCAGCTGGGCGGCGAAGTCCACCGCGCCGAAGACGATCAACCGCGGTGGCGGCGCGGCCACGTCGACGAACAGCGTTGCCCCGGCCACCTCGTGCTGCTCGCTGCGCTCGGTCCACAGCGCCTCGCCGGCCAGCTCCAGCGCCGCGGCGTCGAGGGCGGGGGCGCCCAGCCCACCCTCGGTCGAGCCGTCGGCGCCCACCAGCAGCTTCGCGCCCGGCGTCACGCAACCCTCGAGCGCCGTCACCAGGGCCGCCCGGGCGCCGCGGCGAGCCAGGGCGTGAAAGCGCGCCTGCAAGCCTCCGTAGGACTCCACCCAGACGGAGATCTCGCCGCCGCAGGGCAAGCCGACGTTCCAGGCGTCACCGTCGTCGATCCCGTAGTGCAGGAGCCGCGGAGGCGCCCCCTCGATGACCGTCTCGGCCACCTCCACCACCGCGCCCTCGACGCAGCCCCCCGACACCGCGCCGTAGACCTGACCGATCTCGTTGACCGCCATCTTCGTCCCGGCTGGTTGCGGCGCCGATTTCTTGGTCGCCACCACGGTGGCCAGGGCGACCTGCTCGCCGCGGACCACCCAATCCTCGATCGTCTCCAGCAGGGACCGGAACTCGCTCACGCGGACACCGCCCCGGGGGCCTGCGCCAGCACGGCCCGGTAGTGGTCCATCTCCCCCGGCTCGGGTAGCCGCATGGCGAGCTGCGCCATCAGTGGATCCTCCCGCCACCCGACCGCTTCGACAGCCGGCCGCCCTCGCGCCCGTGACGGACGGCGAGGAGCTCGGCCATGATCGAGATGGCCACCTCCTCGGCGCTGATCGAGCCGAGATCGAGGCCGATCGGTGCGCTGATCCGCTGGAGCTGATCCTCGGACACTCCGGCGGCGAGGAGCCGTTCGCGCCGCTGGGCCTGCGCCCGCTTGGAGCCCATCGCGCCGATGTAGGCGGGCTCGGCCGCGAGCGCCTGCACCAGAACCTCGTCGTCGATCTTGGGATCGTGGGTCAGCACCGCGATGTACGTCGCACGGTCGATTTCCCCGAGCCGTTCATAGGCCTCCTGCGGCCAAGCCACGACCACCTCCTCGGCGTCGGGAAAGCGGTCGGCGGTGGCGAACTGCGCGCGCGGGTCGATCACGTACGGCCGCCAGCCGGCGGCGCGGGCGAAGTGGGCCAGGTGGCTGGCGTACTCGACCGCGCCGAAGATCAGCACCCGTGGCGGTGGCGCCGTGACGTCGACGAACAGGTCACCCCGCAGCTCGGAACGCTCCTCCCACATCAGCTGCGCGGCGCCGGCGATCGCCTGCTCCTCGAGCGCGGCGTCGCCCAACCCGCCCTCGCGCTCACCGTCGGCGCGCACGAGCAGTCGCCGGCCGGCCTGCGGACCCCGCACCGCGGTGACCATCGCCGCCCGGCCGCCGTCGCGGGCGAGCGCGGCGAATGAGCTCTGCGCAGTCACGATTCGTAACGCTCGACCCACACGTCGATCTCGCCGCCGCAGGGCAGCCCGACGTCCCAGGCCTGATCGTCGGCGATCCCGAACGAGTGCAGCTGGGGCTGGCCGTCGTCGAGCACCTGTGCCGCCACCTCGACCACGGCGCCTTCCACGCACCCGCCCGAGACCGCGCCGTAGACCTCGCCGCTGTCGTTGATCAACATCTTCGCGCCCGGCGGTCGCGGGGCCGAGCGCCGGGTCGCCACCACGGTCGCGATCGCCACCTGGTCGCCGCGGGCCACCCACTGCTCGAGCTGCCGGACGACGTCCTTCACAGCTGCGCCCGTTTGCCGGGTGACAAGCCGCTGAACTTCATCGACATCGCGCCCATCTTCACCTTGATCTCCGCCTTCGCCGCATCCGGCCCGGTGCGCTCGAGCACGCTTCCGCCCTCGACGCAGGCAATCAACTTACCGAGGTCGAGGATCGCCTCCCAGGTCCGGTCGACTTGCTCGTCGTGAACGGATGGTCAAGCTCAACCATCTTCGGCCCTCCATAGGGTGTCGTATCTCATAAAATACATTCATAAATTTGTTGTTCGCGTAAGGCTTTGTCCGTGACTGCCGCCCGTCGCATCCACTCGTTCGGTCCTGACGACGCGACCCTCACGGGGCCGACGAGGTCGAGGTGGTGATCGACGCGAAGCTCGCGTCTAGTTGAATTCCACACGATGGCGCCGGCACCAGGCTCACCGCGCGGACTCCTGCCGATTGACGAGGCGCTGGCCCTGGTCGCCGCGCAGGTCAGCCCGTTGGAGGCCGAGCCCGTGGCGCTCGATGACGCATACGGGCGTTTCCTGTCGGAGGGCATGCAGGCGGAGATCGACCTGCCGCCGTTCGCGAACTCGGCGATGGACGGCTTCGCGGTGCGCGCCGGCGACACTCCGGGCAGGCTGAGCATCGTCGGCGAGTCCGCGGCGGGCAGCCCGTTCCGCGGCTCGCTGCAGCCGGGCCAGGCGATCGCCATCTCGACCGGCGCCGTGATGCCGGCCGACGCCGACGCGGTCGTGCCGGTCGAGGACGTCACGGTCAACGCTGGTCGCCTTCAGGTGCCGGTCGCGGTACCGAGCGGCGCATACGTGCGCGACACCGGTAGCGACGTCCGGCGCGGCGAGCCGCTGCTGGCCGCTGGGACCCGCATCGGGCCGGCCCAGATCGGAGCGGCCGCGGCCGTCGGCCTGCGCGCGCTGCCCTGCCATCGCCGGCCCCGGGTGGCCATTCTGACCACCGGCAGCGAGCTGCGACCGCCGGGCGAGTCGCTCGGCGAGGGAGAGATCTTCGACGCCAACGGGCCGATGCTGCGAGCCGCCCTGCGCACCACGGGGGCGGCGGTGGTCCAGATTCCCGCCGCCGCCGACACCGCGGACGCTCATCGCGTCGCACTCGGACAGGCGCTGGAGCACGACGTGGTCATCACTTCCGGCGGGGTGTCGGTCGGGGACCATGACCTCGTCCGGCAGGTGGGTCACGAGCTCGGCGTCCGTGAGCTGTTCTGGCGGGTGGCCCTGCGCCCAGGAAAGCCGCTCTCGTTCGGCGTGCGTGACCGCACGCTGGTCTTCGGGCTCCCCGGGAACCCCGTCTCGACGCTGGTCTGCTTCGAGCTGTTCGTGCGCCCGGCCCTCCTGGCCGCCCAGGGCGCCCGTGACTTCAAGCCCGCGTTCGCGGACGGCCGGCTCGCCGTCGCGGTGCGCCGGAATCCGCGGCGTGACGACATGATCCGTGTGCGCGTGGCCCGCGGCGGCGGGTTGCCGCTGCTCACCCCGGTCCCCGGTCAGCAGTCCCACCAGATCGCCATCACCGCCGGCGCCGACGCGCTGGCCCGGATTCCGGCCGGGGACGGCGAGCTGCCGCCGGGCGCCGAGGTCGCATATCTGCCGATTCACAGCTTCTAGCCAATCCTTGTAGATGGCCTGGGCATCATTGCCGCCCTCGACGCCGGACCAGCGCGCCGAGGCCGCGTCCAGCCGCGCGCGCCCGCGAGTGCACCTGGGTTGGGGCCGTGAGCTGAATTGATATGGAGTTGGTTTGTCAAGGGGGGTGCTGTCGGGGCGGGCACGGGCGGAAGGTCGGTCTGGTCGACTGCGGGGTCAGACTGATATTCGAGGGCTGGCACCTCAAGACCCGGTGTTCGTCGCGGCTCGCTGTCTATTACCGGGCGCGGTCGGCGGTGATGGGGCCGGTTGCCCATAATTCAGGCGCGAGCCTTCGCGCGACGGTGATCGGCCTTCAGGGTGGCTCGTGCTCGCCCCGGCAGCATCCCGTGGGGGCGAGGGGTTGGGGGTTGGGGGTTTATTGGAGGGTGGCGGCCTCCCAGCAGAAGGCGGCGAGTTCGCGGGCGACCGCGATCGCGGTCACTCCGGCGGGCTTGCGGCGGGAGTGGTGTAGATGCGTCCAGCGGTCGTGCAGGCGGCGTTGCGCGCGCCAGGCGATCGCGATCACGCGCGGGTCCTGCCCGGCCTGGCGGCGGGCCAGCGCCGCGCCGATCAGCGGGCGGTGGCGGTAGTGCCAGGCCGCTTCGACGAGTAGTCGTCGCGCGTGCGGGGGGCCGGCTTTGGTGATCGATCCCTGCCGGCGTTTGGTGTCAGAGGTCCGCTCGGACGGCACGATCCCGAGATACCCCGAGAGCTGGCCGGGGTTCGGGAATCGGTGAAAGGACCCGATCTCGGCGCACAGCCCAGCGCCGGACAGCGTGTCGATCCCGCGAAAGCATCGCAACCGGGCGATCACCGCGGCGTGCGAGCAGTCCGGAACCGCGTCATCCAGCGCGGCGAGCAGGGTGCGGCGGCGAGCGGTCAGGAGCTGCACCGCGGCGAGATAGTCGCGGAAGGTGACGGTCGAGCACGGGTCGGGGAACCGCAAACCGCTAAGCCACTGCAGATGCCGGGCGGTCCACGCCCGCCCGGGCCCTGGATAGCGCTCACCATGACGCAACAGCAACTTCCCGAGGCGATGCCGGGCGCGCATCAAATCGCCGCGGACATCCTCGATCGCGCGGATCAGATCGCGGAAGCGTTCATCCTCGATCGACGGCACGAACGCAAACGACAACTCGCCCGCCGCGAGCAACCGCGCGAGCCGGATCGCGTCCCGACGATCGGTCTTGACCCGATCCCCGGACCCCTTCGGGATCGATCCCGGCGCCGCGACCCGCACCTGCACCCCCCGCTCCCGCGCCGCGCGAGCCAACCCGAACCCCGTCGACCCGGCCTCATACACCGCCACCACCCCCGACCCCAACCCCGCCAAGAACGACGCCACCCCATCCGGCGCCATCCGCAACTTGCACACGCGCACCTCACCCGTGACCGGATCGATCACCGCCGCGTGCGTCTGCGCAGCATGAACATCCAGACCCACCCAGGTCCTAGCCTCCACAGCCATGGTCGGCTCCTCCTATGCGGTTGTGGCGCCGCGCGAGTACCAGTCGCGCGGCTAAAACACCCCCGACCGGATCGGGGGACCGACCATGACAACTACCACTCACACCAGACGGCACACTCCATATGGTCTATTCAGCCGATGGCCCCAAGCTCCACCCGACCCCGCGCTGCCGGCCCAACCGAACGGAGTACTACTGGATTCCTTCGAGCGCGAGGCTCAGCCCGCGCGGCGCCGGAACAGGCTGCCGGCGACCACGACCGAGACGGCGATGATCCCCACGCTCCAGGCGACGGCGTGCCAGGCGCTCGCCCCCACCGCGCCGCCGTTCAGGAGCGCCCGGATCGCGTCGATCACCGCGGTCGTCGGCTGGGCTCGGGCGAAGCCCTGCAGCCATGACGGCATCGTGTGGATCGGGACGAAGGCGCTGCTCGGGTAGGGCAGGAAGCTCACGATGAACGTGATCCCCTGGGCCGCCTCGGCCGAGCGAACGAGGATCCCGATCGCCGCGGCGAACCACGACAGCGCCAGCACGAACAGCGCCAACAGCCCGGCCGCGGCCAACCAGCGGTCGAGGCCCGCCGAGGAGCGGAACCCGATCGCGACGGCGACCGCGACCACCAATGCGGACGACATCAGGTTGCGCAGCACGCTCGCGACCACGTGCCCGTTGATCAGCGCCTCGCCGCGCACGTCCATCGAGCGGAAGCGGTCGATGATCCCGCTCCCCAGATCCTGCGCGACGCTGACCGCTGTCGTGCCCGCGCCGAAGCCGACGCACACCAGCAGCACGCCTGGCATCACGTAGTCGACGTACTTGGTGCCGGTCTGAATCGCCCCGCCGAAGAAGTACACGAACATCAGCATCAGCATCACCGGCAACGCCAGCGCGGTGATCAGGCCGTCGACGTTGCGCAGCGTCAGGCGCAACGCGCGGGTGACCATCGTCAGGGGTTGGGCCAGGGACAGAGAGTTACCGGACATCACTGGTCTCACTTTCGGGGTTGGAGGGTTGCTCGGCACCGGAGCTCGGGCGTCCGGTGAGAGAGAGGAAGACGTCATCGAGGCTCGCCCGGCGAACTTCGAAGCGCTCGATCCGGATCCGCTCCGGGTCCAGCTCGTCGAGCCGCCGGCGGACCTCGGCGGCGCCCCCCTCGGTGGCGACCCCGACGGTCAGCGCCGATCGGTCGACGTGCACCGCCTCGGCGCCGAGCCGCTCGGCCACGAGCTCGAGGCTGGCCAGATCGACCAGCTCGAGCTCCAGACGGCTGCCCGCGACCTGCTGCTTGAGCTGGTCCCCGCTCCCTTCGGCCACGATCCGGCCCTCGTCCAGGACCGCGATCCGGTCCGCGAGCCGATCGGCCTCATCGAGGTACTGGGTGGTCAGGAACACCGACACGCCGGTGGTGGTCAAGTCGCTGACCAGCTCCCACATTCCCTGCCGACTGCGCGGGTCGAGACCCGTGGTCGGCTCGTCGAGAAAGATCACCTCGGGCTCCGCGATCAGCGATGCCGCAAGATCGAGCCGCCGGCGCATCCCGCCGGAGTAGGTGCCGACACGCCGGTCAGCGGCGGCCAGCAGGTCGAACTGCCCGAGCAGATCGCGAGCGCGGGTGCGCGCCATCCGCGGCGAGAGCCGCAGCAGCCGCCCGATCATCTCGAGGTTCTCGGCTCCGGTCAGCGGCTCGTCGAGCGCCGCGTACTGGCCGGTGACGCTGATCCGCCGGCGCACCTCGGCGCGCCCGCTCACCACATCGTGCCCGGCCACGCGGGCCTCCCCTGCGTCGGGCTCGGTCAGGGTCGCGAGGATGCGCACGGTCGTCGTCTTGCCGGCGCCGTTCGGTCCGAGCAGGGCGAACACGCTCCCCCGCGGCACCTGTATGTCGATGCCGCGCAACACGCGCACTTCTTTGAATGACTTGGTCAGGCCGGTGGCCTCGATGGCAAGATCGCTCGGCATTTCGGGCTCCCCTTCGATGACAAGATCGCTCGGCTTTTCGTAGCTCGGTCCGATGGTGAACTGCGTACGTGCTACGCTTATTTGCGTAGACTATACGCAGTTGTCTCGAGACCTGTCAAGCTCTACTTCCGTGAACGACCAACCACCCGACCGGGAGATCCCGCCGAGCATCGAGCTGGCCTGGGGCCTGCGCGACCCGGGGACGCGCGGACCCAAGCGCGGTCTCACGCTCGAGCGGATCGTCGCCGCGGGGATCGAGGTCGCGACGATCGAGGGGCTCAGCGCGCTCTCGATGGCCCGCGTCGCCACCGAGCTTGGCGTCGGGACGATGTCGCTCTACCGGTACGTGGCGGCCAAGGACGAGCTGCTGACCCTGATGGTCGACACCGCCCTGGGCGCCCCACCGGCGATCGAGCCGAACGAGCCGGACTGGCGCGCGGGGCTGACGCGGTGGGCGGTCGCCGTGCGAGACGCCTACCGGCGGCACCCGTGGGCGCTACGCGTTCCGATCAGCGCCCCTCCGCTCGGACCCAACAACGTCGCCTGGCTCGAGCGCGCCCTCCGCGCGCTCGGCGGGACGGCCCTGGGCGAGCAGGACAAACTCTCCACCGTGCTGCTGATCAGCGGCTTCGTCCGTAACGACGCGACCCTGACCGCCGACTTCGCCGCCGCGGCGCAGGCCGGCGGAGAGCAGGTCATGCCCGGCTACGGCTCGGTCCTGCGCCGGCTGATCGACACCGCGGCCTTCCCCGCGCTGGACCGCGCGATCGAGTCGGGCGCGCTCGACGACGATGACGACATCGACATCGAGTTCAACTTCGGGCTACAGCGAATCCTCGACGGCGTGGCCGCGCTGATCGCCGCCGAGGACTCCTGAGCGTCGGGTCAGGCGGTGGCGGCCTCGGTCTCGGCGGGCGCCGGCTCGGCCTCGGCCGTGACGGCCTCCGCCGGCGCGGGCGGCGTCGCCTCGGCGGCAAAGTGGGCACCGGCGGCACCGGCCGCCCCGAGGGCCAAGGCGGCGAACGCCCAACCGGGGCCGCTCTTCTCCTTGCCGCGAGCGGCGTCGATCGAGGGCGAGCCCGGTCCGACCTCGGCCAGCGTCAGCACCGCCGCGATCAGCACCACGTTGTACTCGTAGCCACCCTCGGTCGCCCAGGGACCGTTCTTGAGGTGCACGCGATTGATCGCGGTGAGCATGGTGGAGATGATCGCCGCGGAGGCCAGCGGGGTCGCCGCCCCCAGCGCCAGCGCCACCCCACCGGCAGCTTCGGCCACCCCGGCCGCTACCGCGTTACGTTTGCCCGGACGCATCCCCAGCGACTCGAACATCGCGGCGGTCTCGTCCAGACCGCGCCCGCCGAACCAGCCGAACAGCTTGTGCGTGCCGTGCCCGAAAAAGAAGCCACCGACGGAGAGCCGCAGCAGCAGACGACCGATGTTCTTCATTCCCATCCTCCTCCTGTCATGTCGATTTGAGCATCACCGGCGACGGCTCATCGGCGCGCCGCTCGAGTTCTGCGCGCACCAGCGGCGCCACCACGGTCCCGAACAGCTCGATCGAGCGCATCACATCGGCGTGCGCGACGGCGCCCACGCTCATCTGTCCGATGTAGCGCTGGTGAGCGAACAGCTCGTGCTCGAACAGGATCTTCTCGGCGACCTGCTCGGGCGAGCCGACGGCGAGGGCTCCGCGCGGCGAGCGCAGCGCCTCGTACTCGCGGCGCCCGGAGGGCGGCCAGCCGCGTTCGCGCCCGATCTTGTTCATCATCGCCAGGTAGGCGGGAGCGAACGCGCTGTCGGCCTGCTCGGAGGTCTCGGCCACGAACGCATGGGTGTTGATGGCCACCTTCGTCGCCGCCGAATCGTGTCCCGCCGCCGCGGCGGCCTCGCGATACAGGTCGACCAGCGGCACGAACCGCTCCGGCTCGCCGCCGATGATGGCCAGCGTCAGCGGCAGGCCCAGGGTCCCGGCCCGCACCACCGACTGCGGTGATCCGCCCACGGCGACCCACACGGGGATCCGGTCCTGGACCGGGCGCGGCCAGACGGCCGCGTGCTCCAGCGGCGCCCGCAGCCGGCCTGACCAGGTCACGTCGGTCGAGTCGCGAACCGCCAGCAGCAGCTCCAGCTTCTCGGCGTACAGGTCGTCGTAGTCATCGAGGTCATAGCCGAACAGCGGGAAGGACTCGATGAAGGAACCGCGGCCGGCCATGATCTCGGCCCGGCCGCCGGAGATCAGGTCGACCTCGGAGAACTCCTGGAACACCCTTACCGGGTCGTCGGAGCTGAGGACGGTTACCGCGCTGGAGAGCCGGATCCGCTTGGTCCGCGCCGCGATCGCCGCCAGCACCACGGCCGGGGCCGACACGAGAAAGTCAGGGCGATGATGCTCGCCGACCGCAAACAGGTCGAGCCCGAGCTCGTCCGCCAGCTCGGCCTCCTCCAGCAGGTCGCGCATCCGCTGCTCGGGCGATACGCCCGAACTCAGGTCGGCGAAGGTGGCGAGTCCAAGTTCCATAGGGGACACCATACCAGATAGTTGCTGGCACAACTATTCTTGGGCGGCGGCTCATCGCTTACTCATAAGCTTTTTGACCAGCAACTCAACCGAGCGTTCGAGCTGGTCCAGAGTCGCGTCGTCCACACTGGTGATTCCCAGCCTGCGGTTGAGCCAAGCGTTGATCTCACGGTGGCTGCTGCCGTCGCGGCGGCGGACCTCGGAGACCAGCCGGTGGCGCTCGCTGCGCAGCATCGCTCGCCGCTCGAAGGCCGGCTTGGCCGCGTCCTGATCGGACTCGTCGGCCGCGTCGTCGGCGGCGTCGTCGGCCGCTCGAGCGTGAGCCTGGATCATCACGGGCCCGGGCGGCGCCGCTGAGCCGAACAGGGTCATCTGGGGCGCGACGTCGGCGCTCAGCGGAACGAACGGGATCGATTCGGTCTTCTCGCTGGCCAGCCGCTCCGGTTGGTCGAACTCGAGCTCGTCGATGTCCTCGCGGGTGCGCAGCGCGCGCCGGAGCTCGGTCTCGACGGTGGCCGCATGGTCCCGGAGGATCGGATCGGCCGGGATGTAGAGCCAGCTGGGCTCGGCGGGACGGCCGGGGATCGTGCGCACGAACCGCCCGACGATCTGCCGGAAGACCAGCGGGGTCTTGGCCGCCGTGGCGTAGACGCCGACGCGCAGCCGGGGGATGTCGACCCCCTCGGAGACCATGTTCACCGCCACGATCCACGGGTCGCGTGAGTTCGTGAAATCGGCCAGCTTGGCCGCCGCCCGCTGCTCCGCATGCAGCACCACGACGGGCACCCGGCCCGTGGCCTCGCGCAGCAGCTGGGCGATCCGGCGGGCATGGCTCGAGTCGGCGGCGATCACCAGCCCGCCGGCGTCGCCGTGCCCCTCCTTCCGGATGGCCCGGAGCTTCTGATCCGCCTCCCGCAGGATGCGGGGCAGCCCGTCGGGCAGCTCGGTCGAGATCGCGGTCCGGTAACGCCGGCTGGCCTCCCGGGTGGAGAGCACCGTCTCGAAGCTCGACTCGATCACGTCGTCTCCACTCCGCCACGACAGCGTCCCGTCGTAGGCCACGAAGCACACCGGCCGGCAGATCCCGTCGAGCACCGACTCGGCGTACGTGTAGGAGACGTCGGGTTCGGCCATCCCGTCGGCGTCGTAGCTGATCCCGGGGATCGGGGTCGCGTCGGAGCGGAACGGCGTCCCGGACAACAGCAGCCAGCGGTCGGCGGCCCCGAACGCGGTCGAGAAGCTCTCGCCCCAGGCCAGCTCCTCACCGAGGTGGTGAGCCTCGTCGGCCACCACCAGCGTGCGGCTCCGGGCCGCGCCTGACCAGCGCTCCGGCGATTTGGCGATCCGCGCGTAGGTCACCGCGACGCCCTGGAAGCCCTGGGGTGGCCTCGGCGAATCGGCGTCCGGAGCGAGGTTGAGGCCAAGGTCATGGGCCGCGCGCGCCCACTGACGCGTGAGCGGCGCGGTCGGACACACGATCACCACCGCGCCGGCCGCCCCTTCGGCCAGTTGCCGCCGCGCGAACTCCAGCGCCGGGCGCGTCTTCCCCGCCCCGGGCGCCGCCGAGATCAGGAACGGACCGCTGCGCCAGCCGGCCATCTCGGCCAGCGCGCGCTGCTGCCACACGCGCAGGGAGCGAGATCTCGAGGCGGAGCGAAGTGGCGGCACGGGCCGGGCATGCTGCCGGGCCGATCGGACGCCACGCAAACCCCCTGCACAGACCGGCACTCGCGTTCGGGTTCGAGCCGCCGGTCCGGTGTTGTTTGGGCCCTCGGGTTGAATAATTCAGCCAACGGCCCCAACCTCCCCACGGTGGACGACGAGACGATCAGCGTGCTGGACGGCGGGCGGCGGCTGGACTTCAGCTTCGCGGCGATGCTGGCCTACCACGGGCCCGGCTCGCCGGGTGGCGTCGCGCACGCATTCAAGGTGATGCAGCGCGCGTTCCCGCTGCTGGACCCCAAGCAGCCGCCCGAGCGGCGAGAGCTGGTGATCGAGACCGCGTTCGGCGGACCGGGGGCGCGCGACGCGATCGAGCTCGTCACCCGCGCGGTGACCGGAGAGCGCTTCCACCTCGACCCGGAGCTGGCCCGCCCCGAGCGTGGCCGGACCCTCGAGCGCTTTGTCTTCCGCCTGCGTTACCGCGAGCGGACCGTGACGCTCGCGGTCCGCGAGGGCTTCGTCCCCGACGCGCTGATCGAGCTCGCCCGCCGCGAGCACCGTACCGCCGCCGAGGAAGTGCGGTTCGCCGCGGTCAAGCTCGAGACGGCCGACATCGTGATGGCCGCTCCTGCCGCCGAGGTCTACGACGCCGAGCTGGGCTGAGCCGCCCGGTCGACGGAGATGATCCCGACCCGGGAGGCCACCCAAACGGCCAGCGCGATCAGCGACAGCGCCCCGCCCAGGGCGCACACGCCGCCCCAGTGGCCGTCGCTCCAGACGACGCCCGCGCCGGCCGAGGCCAGCGCACCGCAGACGAAGTTGCCGGTCATGTAGGCGGTGGTGAGCCGGCTGCGTGCCTCGGGCCGGAGTTCGTAGATCAGCGTCTGGTTGAGGATGTGCTGGCCCTGGATGCCGAGATCGATCACCGCGATCCCCACGATCAGCAGCGCCACGCTGGTCGCGCCGAGGGCCAGCAGGCCCCAGCCGAGGGCGATCGCGGCGAGGAACACCCCGGTGGCGAAGCTGGAGCCGCCCCGGTCGGCCGCGCGTCCGGCCGCCTGCGCCGCCACTGCGCCGGCCAGGCCGGCGAGCCCGAACAGTCCGATCACGCCCTCGCCGTAGGAGAACGGAGGCCGGGAGAGCAGGAAGGCCAGCGTGGTCCAGAGCACCGAGAAGCTGGCCATGCCCAGGCCGCCGTAGACCATCCGCAGGCGGAGCAGCGGCTCCTCCCGGACCAGCGTCCACACCGACAGCAGCAGGCGCGGGTAGGTCGTGTCGCCGGCGGGCGGCACCCGCGGCAGCGCGCGCCACAGGGCGGCGGAGAGGACGAGCATCGCCACCGCCGCGACCCCGAAAACGCTGCGCCACCCGGTCAGCTCGGCCAGCAGACCGCTGAACGTCCGGGCCACCAGGATCCCGATCAGCAGGCCGCTCATCACCTGACCCACCACCCGGCCGCGCTCGTCTTCGGAGGCGAGGGTGCTGGCGAAGGGAACCAGGACCTGCGCGATCGTCGAGGTCACGCCGACGACGCCGATCGCCAGCGCCAGCAGCGCCAGACTCGGGGCGAGGTCGGCGGCCAGCAGGCCGACCGCGCAGACGATCAGCATCCGGGAGATCAGCTTGCGCCGGTCCAGCAGGTCGCCCAGCGGGACCAGCAGCACCAGCCCGGCGGCGTAGCCGATCTGCGACGCGGTCACCAGCAGGGCGGCGGTCGACGAGGACGTGTGCAGCGTGCCCGCGATCTGATGCAGCAGCGGCTGGGCGTAGTAGAGGTTGGCCACCGCGGCGCCGCTGGCCACGGCGAGCAGCAACACCAGCGAGCGGGGCATCCGGCGCTCGCCGCTCTCTGGCGGATTGCTCACCCCGTCCAATATAGGCGGGCTCCCCGCCGGGGCGAGCCAGACCGCGCGGGCGACCCAGCCGCCCCGCGCGGGCGACCCAGCCGCCCCGCGCGGGCGACCCAGCCGGCCCGCTGCTACAGCAGGCTGCCGCCTGGCGGCACGATCCACAGCTTCGGCGCCAGGTCCCGGACCGCGTCCGGGTCGAGCTCGCCGACCGTGGCGACGCCCTCGCGCTCGAGCTCCATCGTCAGCTCGCGCCAGGCCCTCGCCACCGGGGCTACCCGCGCCGTCGGCCCGAAGCCCACGGCCGCCTTGAGCTCGTCAGCGCGGCCCCGGGCATGCTCGATCGTCATCTCCCCGAATGGCAGGTAGGCGCCCTCGACGTACAGGGTCTGCGCCAGGATCTCCTTCACCTTCTCGTCTGAAATCGGCTCGGTCATGTCCTCATCCTCTCAGGGTGTGTGCGGCTACGGCCACCTGGCCGTAGGAGATCCCGCCGTCGCCGACCGGCAGCCGCTCGGGGATCAGGACCCGCAATCCCTCGTTGTGCAGCCCGGCGGCCACGGCCTCCAGCAGTCGACGGTTTTGAAACACGCCGCCGGACAGCACGACGAGGTCGGTTCCGTGCGTGGACGCGGCCAGGACGCATGACTGCACGGTCCCGTCGGCGATCGCGGCATGAAAGCGCGAGGCGATCACGCCCACCGCCGTACCCGCCTCCACGTCCGCCAGCACCGACCGCACGGTCTCGCGCGGATCGAGCACGAAGCCGTCGACCCCCAGCGAAAGCTCGATCGGGTAGGCGCCACGCTCGTCGGGGTCGCAGGCCGCCTCGAGCTCGATCGCCGCCTGACCCTCGTAGTTCACCACCGCCCGCACCCCGCATAGCGCCGCGATCCCGTCGAACAGGCGGCCCATCGAGGTGGTCACCGGCGCGCTGAAACCGCTCTGCGCCAGCCGGGCCACCTGCCCCCAACTCCCGGCATCGACCTGGTCCCGCAACGCCGCGGGAACGTCCGGCTGATCGCCGAGCGCCACCGCGAGCCAGGCGCAGGCCATCCGCCAGGGCGCACGGATCGCCTGCGCGCCGCCGGGCAGGCGGACGGGAAGCAGCATGCCCGCGCGCTCGAAGCCGCCCAACCCGCCAACCAGAAATTCTCCCCCCCAGACCGTGCCGTCGGTCCCGTAGCCGGTGCCGTCGAAGATCGCGCCGATCGCCGGGCGGGCGGGATCCGTTTCCCCGTGCTCGGCCAGGCAGGCGGCCAGATGGGCGTGGTGATGTTGCACCCCGAGCAGGGCCACGCCCTCGCGTTCGAGCGCGTACTTGGTCGAGAGGTACTCCGGGTGCAGATCGTGGACCACCACCTCGGGCTCGACCGCGAACAGCGTCTTGAAGTGCTCGATCCCCTGCTCGAACGAGCGCAGCGTCTCGTAGTTCTCCAGGTCGCCGATGTGATGCGAGACCCAGGCGCGCTCGCCCTTGGCCACGCAGAAGGTGTTCTTCAGCTCCGCCCCACAGGCGAGCAGGTGCGCGGTGGTGCCCCGCCCGGGGAGCGGCAAGCCGGCCGGCACGTAGCCGCGCGAGCGCCGCAGCATCGCCGGCCTCGTCCGCCCGGCGGCGCTCACCACCCGCACGACGGAGTCGTCGGTGCGCGTCTCGATCGGTCGGTCGTGGACCAGGAACAGATCGGCGATCCCCGCCAGCCTTCGGCGAGCGTCGTCGTCGCCGAAGGCGATCGGCTCGTCGGACACGTTGCCGCTGGTCAGCACCAGCGCGCTCACGCCGAGGGCGGCGAGATCGGCCAGCAGCAGGTGATGCAGCGGCGAGTACGGAAGCATCAGCCCGAGCTCGCGCGCGGCGGGGGCGACGGACGGCGCGACCGGAGCGCCTTCCCGCCGCGGGGCGAGCACGATCGGTGCTTCTGGTGCCAACAGCAACTCGCGCTCCAGGGCCCCGAGGACCACCGACTCCTCGGCCGCCTCGGCCGAAGCCACCATCAGGGCAAAGGGCTTGTCCTCCCGGTGCTTGCGGGCGCGCAGCAGCGCGACCACGCGCTCGTCATCGGCCCGGCAGGCCAGGTGGTATCCGCCGATCCCCTTGATCGCCACGATCCGGCCCTCCCCCAGCGCTTCGGCGGTCAGGGCGACCGGGTCGGCGCCGTCGCTTGACCCCACCGATGTGCCTGCGCCGGACCGGACCGGCGCGCCGTCGCGGTCCAGCAGCACGACCGACGGTCCACATACGGGGCAGGCATTCGGCTGCGCGTGGAAGCGGCGGTCGGCCGGATCCTCGTACTCCGCGCGGCAGCGCGGGCACAGAACGAAGCCGGCCATCGTGGTCAGCGGCCGGTCGTAGGGCACGCCGCGGACGATGGTGAACCTCGGGCCGCAGTTGGTGCAGTTGGTGAACGGGTAGCGAAAGCGCCGGTCCGACGGGTCCAGCAGCTCCCGCAGGCAGTCTTCACAGGTGGCGCTGTCGGGAGTGATCGGGGCGTCAGGGGTGCCACCCTGCGGGCTCTCGAGGATCGCGAACCCGGCGCCGCCGATCGGCTCGCGCTCCTCGGTCTCCACCCGCTCCAGCACGGCCAATGGCGGCGCGTCGGCCGCGAGGCGGGCGAGAAAGTCCGCGACTGCCGTGTCCGGCCCCTCGATCTCCAGCAGGACGCCGCGGGAGTCGTTGAGCACGAACCCGGTCAGGCCGAGCTTGCCGGCCAGCCGGTAGACGTAGGGCCGGAAGCCGACCCCCTGGACGGTTCCCTGCACCCGCACCCGCGTCCGTCTCGGCGTCCGCGACGGTGCGCGCACCCCGCTCACGCCACGAGTCCGACTAGACGCCGGCGCCGGCTCAACCGACGAGCTCCCGGAGGGCGTGGTACGCGCTCGCCTGAGCCTCCTGGATCCGCGGGATGTGCTCAGAGCGGGAGACGACCACATGGTCGGCGAGCGCGTCCGCGGCGACGGCGCCCCCGTCATAGCCGACCATGGCGATCGTGTGCAGCCCGCGGGTGCGCGCCTGCGCCAGCGCGGCGATCACGTTGCGCGAGTTGCCCGAGGTCGAGAGTGCGAGCAGGGTGTCCCCGGCGAGCCCGTAGGCGATCACCTGGCGTAGGAAGATCGCCTCGGTGCCGATGTCGTTGGCGATCGCGGTGATGATCGATGAGTCCTCGGTCAAATCGATCGCCGGCCGGGCGGTGAGCCGGCCGGGTGGTGAGCGGAAATCGCCGACGGCGTCCATCGCGTCGGTGGCCGAGCCGCCGTTGCCCAGGGCCAGCAGCTTGCCGCCGTGGGCGAAGCTGTCGCGGAGAGTGGCGGCGGCCGCGGCCAGCACGGCCCGATTCTCGGTCAGCGTCTGTGCCCGCAGCTCGCCGATCTCCTCGGCCTTCATCAGGACCGAGCGGCGGACGTCGTCGATCACCGGCTCGAGCTGGCTCTCGCGTTCATCGAGGAACGGATAGAGAAAGCTCGAGGCGCCGGCGTCGTGCACGCGGCGCTGATCGCGCCCGCTGAGCAGTCCGCGGTGATCGAAGAACACGTGCACCAACTCCCAGAGCACGTGGTACAGCGTCTCGACCAGCTCCTGGCGTACAAACGGGTCCGCGGATGGCGGCTCGAACTCGTACTCCGCGCCGGCGCCGTCGGAGAACGCCAAGGTCAGACATCCCCGGGTGCGCGCGAGCGCCAGCGCCCGCGCCGCCTCCCCGGCGTCCTCATCGGTCCCGAAGGCGATCGCGATGTCATCCGGCCGCACGAGCAAATCGACCTGTGCGGTCAACTCGTCGCCCTCCCCGACCAGGCCGATCGCCGGCAGCGCCCGCTTGCCCACGATCACCGGGTGCACGAACTCGACGGCCACGTGCCGGACGTCCGAGCGGGCGGCCGGGGTGCGCCCGAACGCCATCAGGCGCCCGCCCCGGGCGAACCGCTCCGCCATCAGGTGACAGAGCCTGGCCAGCCCCTCGGCGTGCTGCTCGAAGAACCTCGCGTTGGCCTCGGTCCGCTGCTCCAGGAGGGCCTGGATCCGGTCGGCGGCGATCGCCGCCTCGCTCACGCCGTTACCTGCTCCCGCGCGGCAATTCGCTGGAGCCACTCGCGCCAGGCCTCGATTCCCTCGCCGGTGCGCGCGCTGAGCACGATCCGCTCGACGTCGGGGTGGACCTGATCGATGTTGTAGAGCAGGCGGTCGAGGTCGAAGTCGAGGTGTGGCAGCAGGTCGATCTTGTTGACGATCACCAGTTCGCAGGCCCGGAACATCAGCGGGTACTTGAGCGGCTTGTCCTCGCCCTCGGTGACCGAGCACACCATCACCCGGGCGTCCTCGCCGATCTTGAATTCCGCGGGACAGACCAGGTTGCCGACGTTCTCCACCACCAGCAGGTCGATGTCGTGGAGCGGCAGCGCCGGGATCGCCGAGCGGACCATGTTGGCGTCGAGGTGACACTCGCCACCGAAGCCCGAGTCGGTGTTCAGCTGGACCACCGGGATGTGCAGGTGGGCCAGCCGGTCGGCGTCCATCGAGCCCTGCACGTCGCCCTCCAGCACTCCGACCCGGACCCCGGGGACGTCACGGGCCACGCGCTCCAGCAGCGTCGTCTTGCCCGCCCCCGGAGCGCTCATGAAGTTGATCACGGTGACGCCGTGACGATCGAAGTCGGCTCGGTTGGCCGTCGCGATCGTGTTGTTGGCGTCCAGGGCCTCTTCCACAACCGTCACTTTTGTCCGATGCATTCGGCCTCCTCCACCTCTATTGATTCAACCTCGAATTCGTCGCCGCTGGCGATCTTCACGTCGCTGCCGCCGCAGGTCGGGCAGCGGAACGCCGGGATCTCGATCTCCCATTCTCGGGCGCACGGCTGGCAGCGCAACCGGGCATCGGTGATCTCCATCTCCAACCGGGCGCCCTCGCAGACGGTCCCGCGGGCCTGAAACTCGAAATAGAACTCGAGCGTGTCGGGCACCACCTGACGCAGCTTGCCGATCCGCAGGCTGACCAGGCTGACCTTCCGGCCGTTCGCGTGCTTGGCGACCGTGTTGACGATCGCGCTGCTGAGCGAAAGCTCGTGCAACCGGGCTCTCCGCCTACTCCGCGGGCTGGACGATCACGCCCGCTTGCAGCTCGTGAATCGTCTCCACCACGAGGTCGATCGCCCGCTCGACGGCTTGCTTGACCTGATCGGTCAGGCCCCAGCCCATCTCCTCGACGTCGGCCGGCTCGCAGGCGATCACCACTACCTTGCCCGGCCACGCGCCGACCGACTTGACGAACCGCAACATCGTCTGCGGGTCCATGCCGTGCGGGTTGATCACGTCGCCGTCATCGATCGCCCCGGGCACCGAGTCCTCGTCAGGCTCCATCACGTACAGCGTGCCCGGCTCGCCGCCCTGTTTGGACACGTCGAGCAGGACCAGGGCGTCGTAGCCCCGCATCACCTCGTAGGCGAGGTCGAGCCCACCGGTGCCGGCATCCATCACGTTGCAGCCCGGAGGAAGCTCGCGTTCCTGCAGGCGGCGGGCCACCTCACCGCCGAAGCCGTCGTCGCGCAGCCACGCGTTGCCCACACCGGCGATGAGGATGCCGAGCAGGGGTTCCGTGCCGGGGGCTGGTGCTGAACTCATGTGTCGACCACCTCGACTTCCTGGGCGAAGAAATACAGATACCGGCCGCTGTCCCGCATGATGTCCTGGCCGGGGTCATCGTCGATCGTCACGCCGAAGTGGATCTTCCCGTCGTAGTCGGTGAAGATCCGCTCGACCGTGGCGGTGCGGCCGTCGAGCATCCGGGCGTGGAGATCGGCGTCGGGCGCGGGACGGATGATCACCTTGCCCCCGCGCGTGAACCGCTTCCCGTCGACGTCGGCCACCTCCTCGCCGGCGCGGGGATCGTACAGCCCCGGCGGCTCGGTCGGCGGCTCGTTCGTCTGCGGGTCCCGGATGGTCACGCGACCGTGCAGGGCGATGATGTCCTGCGGCGTCGCCGCGGCCGCCCGCGCGATCATCTCCTTGACCGCCGGGTCCTCGATCTCGGCGCGCTCCTGGTCGGTCATCACGTGGACGTGGAGGAGCAGCGCCTCCTCGATCTCGGTGGAGTCGAACAGCCCTCCGCGGCTCTCCGGCGCGATCTCGGGATGGTCAGGGAGCACGATCGCGGCGCCCACGACCGCATCGTCGTCCGGGGTGGCCAGCACGGGGAAGGTGTTGACCGAGCGGCACGGGCGCTCCAGCGCGGAGATGAATTTCCCCCCCACGATCCGGACGATCGGGTGCGTCGAGAGCAGTGACCGGGCCAGCGCGCCGGCGCGATCCAAGCCGCTCGAGACCAGCGTGCGGTTCTCGACCCGGAAGACCACCTCGTATTCGCCGCCACCGAGGTCCTCGGCGCCCAGACTGGCCACGATGCTCATCGGCGGCCCGTCGCCGCAGGTCACCGTGACCTGCTTCTCGGCTGGCTCGTGCACCAGGGCCCCGGTCATCGACCCGGAGAGCTTCAGCTCGCGCGCCTGGGCCTGGTGCTGATCGCCGGCGGCGGCCAGGAAGCGCACCTCGGCGCTCAGCACCGAATCCGCCGGTCCCTGCACGACGCAGCGCAGCTCGAGGTGGTCGTACGTGCTGGCCAGCGTCGCCGCGTAGACCGGCGGGTAGACGATGCCGAACGGCGTCGGGGTCGCGTTCTTGGTCGCTCCCGGCGTGTACGGGTAAAGCGCGTATCCCTCGTAGAGCAGAGAATCGACGAGCTCTTCCAACGCGTCAGGCATCGCGGGCCTCGTCGAGCAGCTGGGCGACGCAGGCATCGAGCGTAGCGGCGCCGCGGGCGCGCTTCTCTCGCTGCAGCGCCTCGAGGGTCTGCAGGCGCAGCGCGGCCCAGCCCGTGTTCGGGTAGTAGTGGTCGATCGTCTCGCGCCAGACCGATACCGGCATCCGGAACTCGGTCGACTTCGACCACGGCACGAGCACCATCTGCAGCCCGCCGTCCTCGGCCCGGTAGTAGACCATCCCGTTGAAGTGCAGGGCCAGCGGCGCCTCGCCGTCGGGCAGGGAATGCAGGTATTTGGCCGCCGCCAGCTCGAGGTCGTAGTGGCAGGCGATCGGGACGGCGACGGTCGTCGTCCCGGTGAACGCGGGCACCACGACGTCGAGCTGGGACCATACGAGACTGCGGGTGGTCACCGACCAGCGCTCGGGTTCGCCGAACAGCTCGAACAGCTTCTCGCGCGTCTCGTCGTCGTAGGTTCGGCGGGCCGGCTCGAGCATCAGCTGGATGCTCAGCGCGATCATGTAGACCTGCCGCCCGCTGGGTTCGCTGACCTGGAGGTCGAGGCTCAGCATCGGCGCGACCGCATGGCGAACCGTGCGGACGCCGAGCACGGCGAAGTCGGGATTGGGCCCGGCCCAAGGAGAATCTGGAATCAACTCCGGTGTCTCGATACTCATACGCGGGTCGCCTTTGCCTTTGCCTTTGCCTGCAGGTTCTCGAAGAAGCGAGTGACGGCATGATCGACGCCGGTGCCGCCCGAGATGCCCTCCCACGTCGCCTTGATCGCCCCGGTCAAGGCGTAGCACTGGTCGATCGGGGCGATCGCGTACATCGGAGGATTCGAGAGACGGTTGACGATCAGTCCCTCGATATCCGACTCGAGGTCGTTCAGTACCGGGTTGATCTCGCACATGCGCGCCCACGAGTCGAAGTGGAGCTCGGACTCGGTCGCTCCGGCGGGGCTCGGGTACATCGCCACCACGCAGCTGGTGACCGTGGAGTGCATGAAGAAGGCGAGCCCGATCGGGATCTGGAAGCCGGCCCAGACGTCGTCCGGGATCTGGAGGTCGGGCAGCCACACCGTGCGGTTGCCGACCGGCCGGTAGTCGCCCTCTCCGGCTCGCATCGCCCAGCACGCCTCGCACGAGCAGATGATCCGGCGCTCGACGAGATGCAGAAGGTGGCGATGGTCCTCCGGGATCACCAGCCCGCAGAGATCGCAGAACTCGGTTCCGGCCGGGTAGCTCGAGACGGATGCGGCGCTCCCGCCGGGTAGGGCGGTTCCGTTGGAGGACGCGACAGCCGCACCGGAAGGGCTGGCCCCGCTGGGGGCGGCAATCCGGTAGGGCGGACGCGGCTTGGTCAGCCCGCGCAGCCCAGTCACCATCTGCGCCCGCTTGCGCGCGGCGACCGCATCGGCGATCAACTGCCGGCCGGGTCGCTCCGGCCGGTCGCCGTTCTCGCTCTCGCTCACGCCGGCTCTCTCCTCATCGCTCCCATTATGGAGGGCGCGCGACTCATCCGGCGGAGGCCAGAGCCACCTTGACCCGCCCCTGCTCACGCAGCAGCGGGACCGGCTCCAGCTGGATCCGTTCCGCGTCGATCGACCGACCGGCGCGGGGCAGGAAGAACGAGCGCTGGCAACCGGGGCAGGCGAGAGCGCCGGCCGACAGCGTGCCGTCGCGGAGCGGACCGCCGCACGAAGCGCACACGTCGCGGTAGGCCAGCAAGGTGCCCTCGACATTGGCGATCACCAGCTCGGCATCGGCCACCGTGAGCGCCATCATCGCGCCCTCGGCCAGCTCTCCGACGGCCTCGAGCTCGAACCATGACGGCGGCATCGAGGGCGCAGGAGGTTCGGGCGCGACCGGGGGCTGCGAGCCCGGACCGGACATCACGATCGGGAGCTCGAGCCCGGTCGGTGCGGCCCCGTCGGTCATCGGCAGGGCCAGCCCCGTCATCTGCGGCGCGACGCCCTCCACCTCCAGGCCGGCCAGGTCCGGAGCGGCTTCCTCGAGCGCCTGCTTGATCGCCAGCTCGAGCGTCACCGACGACGCCGAGCAGTCCGAGCAGCTGCCACGCAGGTGGATCCTGGCGATCCCATCCTCCAGCGACAGCAGCTCGACGTTGCCGCCGTGCGACTCCATGTAAGGGCGCACGGACTCGAGCGCCGCCTGCACCCGATCCTCGATCGGGATCGGATGCAGATCGTGGATCAACAGCAGCGTCGCGATCAGCGGATCGTCGGTCAGCCCGACGGCGATCCGCTCGCCGTCCATGCCGCCGGCGAACAACCGCTCCATGATCCGTTCGAAGCCGGCGCCGTACATCTGCACGATTGACGAGACAAGCTCGTCGGCGATCTCCCGCGCCGTGGAGTCGCCGTGTGCATCGAGCAGGTCCTGCAGCTCCTGAACGCGCTCGACGAGGCGCTCAGGAGCTTCGGTCGGAGCAGCGGCCATATTCGGCCCGCTACGCCAGCGCCGTTGGAGTGTGCTGCACCTTCGTCACCCTGCCGCCGCCGGTGTACATATGCACGCCGCACGGCAGGCACGGGTCGAACGACCGCACCGCGCGCATGATGTCGATGCCCTTGAAATTCTCGGGGCCGTTCTCCTCGAAGATCGGCGTGTTCTGCACCGCATCCTCGTAGGGTCCAGGCGTCCCGTAGATGTCCCGCGGGCTCGCATTCCACGGCGTCGGCGGGTAGGGCTGGTAGTTCGCGATCTTGCCCTCGCGGATCACCATGTGATGAGACAGGACGCCGCGGGCCGCCTCGTGGAAACCGCAGCTGACCGCGTTCTCCGGAACCTTGAAGTTGTTCCAACTCTTGGTCCGGCCGGCCTGAACCTCCTTCATCGCGCGCTCGAGGTTGTGCAGCGCAATCAACGCGCTGTAGGCCTGGTGGTAGGTGCGGGCGCGGTCACGCTCGATCGCGTTGGACTTCTCCGGCACGTTCCACTCGAGCTCCATCTCGGGCATGTTGGGCGAGCGCGGCAGCACCATCTGGATCGAGTGCCCGGTCGCCTTCGCATAACCGAAGTCGACCAGCCCGGCCTTGGCCGTGCACCATTGGCGCGCGAACGGACCGCCGCCGGTGTCGCAGCACACATGCGTGTCCGTGCGCTTGTCGTAGATCCGCGGTGAGACGACCCACGTGTACTTGTCCGTGAAGTCGCGCTTCTGCGGCCGCGGCAGCGTGACCTTGTTCCACGGGTGGTTCTTGTCCACGGGGTTGCCGAGCGGATCCTGGGTCACGTACGTCGGCTCGTTCTCCCAGCTGTCGAAGTACGACGAGCCGAGGAGGATCCGGATCATCAGGTTGATCTCGACCAGGTCGGTCGAGATCAGCTCGCCGTTGATCGCGACGCCGGGGGTGATGTAGCGCTTGCGTCCCCACTCGGTCATGTTGCGGTAGTCGTAGTCGACGTAGTCCGGATCGTCGAAGCTGCCCCAGTTGACCAGGTTCGTCTCGCGGAAGCCGACCATGTCGTAACCCGGCAACTCCGTGAGGAAGAAGTCGTACAGGTCGTCGTGCATCGGCACACTGCGCTTGACGTAGTCGAAATAGCGCATCAGGCGCACGTAGTAATCCGTGCAGGTCTGGTGCGTGATGTCGGCGCTGCAACCGCCCGGCATGATCGTCGAGGGGTGGGTGTGGCGACCGCCGAACAGGCAGTACATCTCCCGCGTGTAACGGGCCACGTGCAGCGTCTCGAGGTAGAACTCGCCGGTGAACGGGTTCAGCGAGCGCATGATGTCGGCGATCGTCTTGAACCCGTGGATGTCACGCCCGGGAGCCGGGGTGTTCTCGGCCTTGGCCAGGAGCGACGGGTTGGTCTCCTTGACCATCTGCTCGCAGAAGTCGACGTTCGCCATGCAGTCATTGAAGATCGCATGGTCGAAGATGTAGTCGGCCGTCTCCGCGAGGTTGAAGGCCAGGTCGCCCAGCGGCGGCGGCTTGACCCCGTAGGCCATGTTCTGGTTCAGGCACGAGCAGGTCGCGTGGTTGTCACCGCAGATGCCGCAGATCCGGCTGGTGATGAAGTGGGCGTCCCGCGGGTCGATCCCCTTCATGAAGATGTCGAATCCCCGGAAGATCATCGACGTGCTGTAGCACTTG
The DNA here is from genome assembly GCA_963808605.1 of uncultured Solirubrobacterales bacterium. Lineage (GTDB taxonomy): Bacteria > Actinomycetota > Thermoleophilia > Solirubrobacterales > Solirubrobacteraceae > Palsa-465. The sequence continues at coordinate 405,692 of CAWEGQ010000016.1, read as the reverse complement.
TTGACCTTCTGGTTCGAGAAGTCGATCTCCGTGTGGATGCCCAGGCTGCCGACGATCCGGGTGATCGGATCCCACGACATCTCCTTGACCATCACTTTTTGCTGCGCAGGCGTTTCAGTCGCCATTCTTATCTCCTAGCTATTCAAAGGGTCAGGCGGGGGTGAGTGCCGCTACCAACGTTTGGCGTATCCGGTCGTCAGCGCCTTGCCCTTGCGTCGCCATTCGGGTTCGACGTCGTACTTGTTCTTGATGTTGCGCTTTCGGAAGTAGCGCACCATCGGCCCGTAGGTGAAGGCCATCAGGTTCGCGGCCATGCCGCCCGCCCTGTCCTCGTCCATGAATGGCATGAACTTGTCGGGGAAGCCCGGCATCGTGCAGGCCATGCAGATGCCGCCGACGTTCGGACATCCGCCGATCCCGTTGACCCAGCCGCGCACCGGCACGTTGCACTTGACCACGGGCCCCTTGCAGCCGAGCTTGACCAGGCAGCGGTGGTCGGACCCGTACTCGGTCGCGAATTCACCCTGCTCGGCGAAGCCGGCCCGGTTGCAGCTCTCCCGGACGGTACGGCCGAACAGCCACTTGGGCCGCAGCGCCTCGTCGAGCTCGGGCGCCGGGGCCAGTCCGGCCAGGTGCAGGGCCAGATAGAGCAGCGTCTCGGTCATGTTGTCCGGCTGAGCCGGGCAGCCGGGGATGCACACCACCGGCAGGTTGGCCTTGGACTTCCAGCTCCAGCCGAGGTAGTCCGGGACGCCCATCGCTCCGGTGGGGTTGTTCTTCATGGCTGGGATGCCGCCGTAGGTGGCACAGGTGCCGACGGCGACGACGGCGGCGGCCTTGGGGGCGAGCCGATCGAGCCACTCGTTCATGGTGATCGGCTGGCCGGTGTCGGGGTTGACCGCGAACCCGGTCCAGAAGCCCTCGCCGTTGATCTCCTCGTTTCCGAGCGAGCCTTCGATGACCAGCACGAACGGGTCGAGCTTGCCCTGCTCGGCGTCGAACCAGGCCTGCGCATACTCGGCGCCGACGGCATAGTCCACGACCTGGTTGTGGACGACGACCTTGGGCATGCCCGGGATCGCCTGCAGGATGATGTCCTCGAGGCTCGGGTTGGTGGCCGAGGTCATCGCCACCGAATCGCCTTCGCAGCTCAGGCCCGTGGTCATCCACAGAACGTGCGCTGTAACCGCCTCTGTCTTCTTCTGCTCGGCGTATGGGCTAGCCATCGTCGCCATCCCGTCTCCTCTCTCTCAACAGATCCGCGGCAGAGGGTCTCCGACCAATTGGTCCATGACCCTCCTGCCGCCGAAGCTCGTTTGGACCAACACCATTCCCGGCGGTTCCGTCCGCACTTCACCGATCTCCGCAGCCAGCTCGCACCCTGGCACGCTCCGTAGAGCCTCCAGGGCGCGCTCGGCCGCGTCAGGGGCCACAAACGCCACCAACTTGCCCTCGTTCGCCACGTACATCGGATCGATTCCGAGGATCTCCGCTGCGCCCGCAACCGCAGGGGCAACCGGAATCTGTCCTTCACGCACGATCATCGCGACCGTGGAGGCCCGCGCAAGTTCGTTCAGCACCGAGGCGACGCCGCCGCGGGTCGCGTCGCGGATGCACCGAAGCTCGGGGCCGACGGCATCGAGCAGAGCGTCGACGACGGGCCATAGCGAGCGGGTGTCGGACTCGATCAGCGCGTCCAATTCAAATTCGTTGCGGGCCAGCATGATCGCGGTGCCGTGCTCGCCGATCGACCCGGACAGCAGGATCCGGTCGCCGGGCCGCAGCGCGGCGGGCGACAGCCTGGCGCGCGGATCGCGCTGGCCGATCCCAGCCGTCGTGATGTACATCCCATCGGCATGGCCGCGTTCGACGACCTTCGTATCGCCGGCGATGATCTGCACGCCGGCGGACCGCGCGGCCTGCGCGATCGCCTCCACCTCGGCGCGCAGATCATCCGCCGGGAGCCCCTCCTCAAGGATCAGCGACAGACTCAGAGCCAGCGGTCGTGCGCCCGAGACGGCGAGATCATTGGCCGTGCCGTTTACGGCCAGCTCACCGATCGAGCCGCCCGGGAACCGCAGCGGCTTGACCACATAGGAGTCGGTGGTCATCGCCAGCTCGACCCCGCCGATGCCGATGATCCCGGCGTCGCCCATCGCCTCCAGCGGCTCAGAGCCGAACGCCGGTACCAGCAAGCCCTCGATCAACGTCTGCGTGGCCTTGCCCCCGGCGCCGTGGGCCATGGTGATCTTCTCGTCCCGGAACTTGGGGCGCTTGCCGCGAGCGGTCTCGATGATCCCCAGGACCTTGCGCTCACGCTCGGAGACCGCCGTCTGGTCGCTCACTCAGACCACTTCTCGCTCGCGGGCAAACCGGCCATAGTTGTAGTAGGCGGCGCACGCCCCCTCCGAGGACACCATGCAGGTGCCGATCGGCCGCTCCGGCGTGCAGGCGCTGCCGAACACCTTGCACTCGAACGGTTTGATCACTCCCTTGAGCACCTCGCCGCACTGGCAGGCCTTGGGGTCGGCCACCCTGACCCCGGGGACGGTGAAGCGCCGCTCGGCGTCGAGATCCGCATAGGCCTCCGACAGCTTCAGCCCGCTGTGCGAGATGAACCCGAGACCACGCCACTCGAAGTGGGGCCGCAGCTCGAACACCTCGGCCATCACCTCCAGGGCGCGGAGATTGCCCTCGTAGGGGACTACGCGCTTGTACTGATTCTCGACCTCGCAGCGCCCTTCGTCCAGCTGACGCAGGATCATCACGACCGCCTGCAGGATGTCCAGCGGCTCGAACCCGGCCACCACGATCGGCTTCCCGTAGTCGGCGGGGATGAACTCGAAGGGGCGCGCGCCCACCACCGTGGAAACGTGACCCGGGCCGATGAACCCGTCCAGGCGCAGATCCGGTGACTCGAGCAGCGCCCGCAGCGGCGGCACGATTGTCACGTGACTGCACATGACGGAGAAGTTCCGGACTCCCTCCGCGCGAGCGCGCTTCAGCGTCAACGCGGTCGAGGGTGCCGTGGTCTCGAACCCGATGGCGAAGAACACCACCTCGCGGTCGGGATTCTGCTTGGCGATCCGCAGCGCGTCCAGCGGCGAGTAGACCATCCGGATGTCGGCCCCGGCGGCCTTGGCCTCGAGCAGGCTGCCGTTCGAGCCGGGCACGCGCATCATGTCGCCGAAGCAGGTGAAGATCACGCCCTCCTCATGCGCGACGGCGATCCCGTCGTCGACGCGGCCCATCGGGATCACGCAAACCGGACAGCCCGGGCCATGGACAAGCTCGACGTTGCTGGGCAGCAGGTCGTCGACGCCGAACTTGTAGATCGAGTGGGTGTGTCCGCCGCACACCTCCATCAGCTTGTAGTGGCGCCCGGGCTCCACCAGCGAGAGGATCTCCCCCGCGAGCGCGCGGCCCAAATCGGCGTCGCGGAACTCGTCGACGAACCTCACGCCGCCACCGGGTCCAGGCGGGCGATCGCGGTGCCGGCGTGCACCAGCAGGCGATCGCCGGGCCCGACCGGTTCCACCAGCGCGGTCTCCACGGTCGACCGCTCGCCGTCGTCGGAGGCGCAGAGCGCCAACCCGCGCTCGCCGTCGAGCTTGACCACCGTCATCGGCTCGCCGTCGTCGCCGCAGGTGATGCAGTGCTCAGAACCACACACGGCGTCCGATGCGGCGGCGCTGCTCACTCGATCACGCTCGCCTTCAGATCCTCGAGCTCCTGCTCGTAATCGGCGCCCATCCGGACCAGGGCGTCGTGCGTGGCGCGAGCTTCCTCCTCGTCGACCTTGGACATCGCGAAGCCGACGTGGATCAGCACCCAATCGCCGGGACCGACGCCACCGTCCTGATCGTCGAGCAGACCGATGTTGACGTTGCGGCGGACGCCGGCGACCTCGACTTTGGCCAGCCGGTTCGTCTCATCGACGATTTCAACGACTTGCCCGGGGATCGCCAAGCACACAAGCGCCGTTCTACCACTGTGGCCCGGGCGCTGCACGATTTTGTAACGATGGTTACGCCTGCGGGACCCGGGAAACCGTAATGCGCGTAATCAGGATTACCGGCACGTTTAATCTCGCACTGGCATCCCGGTCGTCGTAGACTCGCCACCGGAAGAGTTCCCCAGCGGGGACCGGAGAGGCGCCACCATGTCCACAGCAGGACGCAGGTTGCAGGGCTGATCGAATGCCAGGCGACACGTCCCCCTGGCCGGGAAATCCTCCCCGGGCCGCGCGGCGCCGGCCCGGGACGACGGCAATGCACACGTACCTGCTGGACGCCGATGACGATCTGGCGGAGGAGTTCGACGTCCGCACGCGCCTCGCCGTTCGCCAGGGTACGACCGTCCGCGTGCTCGAAGCCGAGGTCGGTGAGTGCGACATGGCCGCCTCGTTCGACTCGGTCGATCGCGGATTTGGCCTGCTGATCCTCGATGGCCTGATCGCCTTCGAGACCCACGTGGGGGACCGGATCGCCACCGAGCTGATCGGCACCGGCGATCTGGTGCAACCGAGCCGCCACCGCGCCGACGAGCTGCTCGAACGAACCGATGCCTGGCGCATCCTGTGGCCGACCCGCTTCGCCATGCTCGACTCCGAGTTCGCCGATCGCGTCCGTCCGTGGCCGCAGATCGTCCAGGCGCTCCTGCGGCGGGCCAGCCGCCGCACCGGCGACATCGACGCGATGCGCGCGATCGCCTGTCATCCGCGGCTGGAGGTTCGCCTGGATCTGCTGTTCTGGCATCTCGCGGCGCGCTGGGGGCGAGTCGAGCCCGCCGGCATCCGCCTCACCCTGCCGCTCACCCACCGGTTGCTCGGTCAGCTCGTGGCCGCCGAACGCCCATCGATCTCCCATGCCCTCGGGCGGCTCGCCTCGGCCGGCCTGGTCACGGGGACGGCGGGCGACTGGCACCTCCATGGAGCGCTCGAGTCGCACCTGGAGTCGCTGATCGAGCGGACCGTGCGGCTGGACCCCGGCGACGACGCGACTCGACAGGGTCGCCAACGCATCGCCTAGCCGTGGCGAGCCGGCCGGTCACCGGTGCGGGACCGGTCCACCCTGTGAGCATCCTCTGGGTCACCGGCGGCCTCGGTTGCGATGGCGACTCGATCGCCATGACCGCCGCGACGAGCCCCAGCTTGGAGGATCTCCTCCTCGGTTGCCTACCCGGGATGCCGCCGGTGATCCTCCACAATCCGATGCTCGCCTACGAGTCGGGCGAGGACTTCGTGGAGTCGTTTCACCAGGCCGCCGAGGGCCGGCTCGATCCGTTCATCCTGGTGCTCGAGGGCGCGGTCCCGAACGAGGAGATCAACGGCGACGGGCACTGGGCCGGGATGGGCGTCGATGCCGAGACGGGTCAACCGATCCTCGTCACCACCTGGATCGACCGATTGGCGCCGAAGGCGGCGGCCGTGCTGGCGCTGGGTACGTGCGCCGCGTACGGCGGGATTCCGGCGATGCGCAACAACCCGACCGGGGCGATGGGCTTGCGCGACTATCTCGGCTCGGCCTGGCGCACGCGGCGCGAGTTGCCGCTGGTCAACCTGCCCGGCTGCCCGGTCCAGCCCGACAACATCACCGAGACGCTGTTGTGCCTCGTCCTCGAGGTCGCTCGGATGGCTCCGCCACTCGAGCTCGACGAACAAGGCCGGCCGGTGCGGCTGTTCGCTCGCACCGTGCACGAGAGTTGCGACCGTGCCGGGATGGCCGAGGGCGGCCGCTTCGCCGAGAGCCACGGAGATTCGGGCTGCCTGGTCAAGCTGGGTTGCAAGGGGCCGGTGGTCAAATGCAACGTGCCGATCCGCGGCTGGGTTGGCGGCATCGGGGGGTGTCCCAACGTCGGCGGCATCTGCATGGCCTGCACGATGCCCGGCTTCCCCGACAAGTACCTGCCGTTCGTCGAGCCGGACATTGCCGCCCGGCTGTACGCGCGGACCGCGCGTCTGGCCCATGGCCCGATCATCCGGCGCCTGCGGGATCGCCGGATCCGCCGGACCTACGACGTCGAGCCCGCCTGGCGACGCCCCGGCGCCGAGTTGGTCAGCGGCTATCAGCCCCGGTAGCGGGGCGCCCTTGGCGCTACCGTTAAGCCATGCCGGTCGTGGTGGTGTTCCAGTGTCAGTTCTGCGGCACTCGGCCCGATCCCGAGACTCAGGTCTCGCTGGAGCGCCAGTTACTCGACCTACGCCACGGCGAGTACGTCGACGCCGAGCCGGGGCGGTGGCTGACCTGGCACGGCCGCGGGATGTACGGGCCCCACCGCTATGCCTGCGGAGAGCACCGCGGCGAGCTCAAGGCCATGATCCGGGAGGACTACGGGACGCTCGGCTGGCACCCCTGGGCGATGGGCCCCCATCCATGGGCCGGTCGCCGCGGCACCGACAAGGCCCGACGTTTCGTGCGCACGCTGCGCTCGACTTTCGGTGGCCTGGGGCCGTAGGGGTGCTTCCGTAGGTTCGGGGCGAATTGCTCCCGCTGGGCGTTTGTCTAACGCCATGATCGAGGTTTGGCGCGTACTGTGACCCAGGCGCGCGTATCGCGCCAAGGTTCTGGCGCGGCGGGGCCAGCGAGGTGGTCTGCTCCGTCCCGGCGACTACTTCATCGAAAGAAGTTCGTCCCGGATCGACCGGCCGTCCTAGTCTGGGGGCGCTACCGCTTGCGGCAGACGACGACGTCCTGCCACCCGGTCAGCGCCCGCGGCGCGATCTGGACGATCTCGAACACCTCGGCCCAGCGGCTAGCGACGTACTGCTCGCCATGGAAGGCCAGTCCATAGTCAGGCCCGACGCCGGGTAGCTCGCCCCGGTTCCAGATCGACCTCTGGTAGCCCGCGAACACGAACTCCGCCGGCCCGAGCGCCTGGCGGGCAAACGCGCCCGGGTCGCACCACCCGGTCTTGACCGCACCGGTCCGGAACTGCTCGAACGCGTGCGCGCCGTGGATCGAGAGCAGCGCGATCCCGCCGTCGGCCAGCACCCGGTCCAGCTCGCGCAGCCAGCGGTCCTGGGCCGGCTCGTCGAGATGGCTGAACACCGAGATCGAATAGATGAGATCGAAGCCGGCGTCGGCGAACGGCAGCGGTGGGTCGGCCGCGCTGCGCGCGAACTCGAGCCCGGGATGACGTCGTGTGGCCCACTCGATCGCCACCGGGTCGACGTCGCAACCCGCGCACCGCGCGCGGGGAGCGCGCGCGCTGACGTGCGGGAGCACGCGGGCCGAGCCGCAGCCGAAGTCGAGCACCGCCCCGTAGGCGTGAAACGGCGGCGCGCCGGCCGCGGCGAGCACGGCGCCCAGCTCGTCGGCAGCCTGTCTGCCCCCCTCGGCGAACTCCTTGATCCCGGGCGCACCCGTGCGCGCCCGGAGCCGGCGCGGCGGGATCGGGCCGGCGAGCGCAGGGCCGTCCGGTGCGGCGCGGCGGGTGGTGATCGGGTCGGCCAACTCGCGGACGCGCCGGAGCGCCCAGCCCAGCGCCGGGCGCGGCGCCAGCGCACGATGATTCACGGCGGTTGCTCCGCGGAGGGGTGACTCGGACCGGTAGCTGCCACGATGGCCGCCGCATGTTGGCAGACCAAGAGCGCGACCAGATCCGCACGATGTGCGAGCGGACGCTGGCGGCCGGCTGGCGGGAGGGCGCGCGCACGACCGACGGCACGCCGTTCGCCTACACCTGTCCCAGCCCGGGACACTATCCGTGGCAGTGGTACTGGGATTCGTGCTTCACGGCGATCGTCTGGCGCCGGTTCGACCCCGAGCGCTCGCGGCGCGAGCTGGAGTCTCTGCTGGCCGCCCAGCGCGAGGACGGCTTCATCGGCCACACCATCTTCTGGAACACGCCGCTGACCGGGGCGCGCCGGCTGACCTACAACGTGACCTCGCCGGATGCTCCGATGACCTCGAGCATTCAGCCGCCCGTGCTCGCCTGGGCCTGGCGGATCGCCGTCGGAGACCCGGCCGCGGTGCCCGGTATCGGCCGACACCACGATTGGCTGGAGCGCAACCGCGACCTCGACGGAGACGGCTTGATCTGGATCGTCCAGCCCGACGAGTCGGGACTCGACGCCTCGCCGCAATTCGACGCGATCTGGGGCGACCGCGCGCACGGCCTGCCCGGCTTCGTGCTGCTGGTCCGGCGCAACCGCCACCTCGGCTACGACTGCCGGCGGATCCTCGAGGCGGGCGGGCCGGTCTGCTGCGAGGTCATGACCAATGTCCTCTACTCGCTCTCGCGGGTCGCGCTCGGGCGCCCGTCGCTCACCTCGGCGATCGTCGAGCGGCTCTATGACGAGCGCACCGGGCTGTTCTGGCCGCTGGCCCGGCCGACGCCGCCGCGCACCCCGTCGCTGACCTGGGCCGCCCTGTCCCCCCTCGCGCTGCCCGATCTGCCCGAGGAGATCGGCCGACGGCTGGTCGAGCAGCACCTGCTCGACTCCACCCGGTTCTGGCTTCCGGTCCCGCCACCGTCGGTCTCGGCGACCGATCCGAAGTTCTCCACCGACGACCGCGGCTTCCTGCGCCCGCGGCGCTATTGGCGCGGCCCGACTTGGATCAACTCCGCGTGGTTGATCTGGCTCGGGCTGGTACGGCTCGGTTATGAGGAACCGGCACGCGAACTCGTCACCCGGGTGTCGGCGGCGGTTCAGAAGAGCGGCCTGCGCGAGTACTACAACCCATTCACCGGGGAGGGGATGGGCGCGCTGGACTTCGGCTGGTCCTCGCTCGTGCTCGAGCTGACCGACCCGGACCCACGGGCATCGAGCAGCTACCTGCAGAGCTGAGTTTCCCGGACGTTCACCAGGCCGCGGCACCGGGCGCGCTACCTTGAATGCATGGACACAGACAGTCACACAGATACGACGGACGCGGTCGAGCTGACCGACGAGCAGTGGCGTGAGCGCCTGACCCCGGAGCAGTACGAGGTCCTGCGCGGGCACGGCACCGAACGCGCCTTCACCGGCGAATACGTCGACATGAAGGCCGACGGCACCTACCGCTGCGCCGGCTGCGGCGCCGAGCTGTTCGGCTCCGACACGAAGTTCGACTCGGGCACCGGCTGGCCCAGCTTCTACGAGCCCGCCGTGGCCAAGAACGTCGATGTCCGCCAGGACCGCAGCTTCGGGATGGTCCGGACCGAGGTCGTGTGCAAGCGCTGCGGCGGTCACCTCGGCCACGTCTTCGACGATGGGCCCAAGCCAACCGGCCTGCGCTACTGCATCAACTCCTGCGCGCTCGACTTCGACAAGGGCGCCGACGGCTCCTAGCACCCGGCCGGTCGCCCTTCACGGCTGGACGCGCCCCCGGGGCGCGGGTGCGCGATGTTGCTCAACTGCATCGATGAGGAGAGGGAGCGGCTGGGGCCCGGGACGGCGGATCGAGTCCCCGGCGGGAGGGCTCGGGACGCTACGTCTGCCCTGTAGACGTTTCTTACCGAGACCCTCGTCAGACCCGCCGGGAATCGGCAGGAGAACCACTCACCCTTCCTCATTGAAAGCAGTTCGGCGAAGCCGACGGACCGCACCCAAGCCGCTCCAAACCCGGACGCGCTGCCACGCCTGAGCGCACTTCCGACGAGCTCAGTCGGTTTCGGCGTCGGCCCGGTCGGGGTCGAACTCGCGAGCGTGGCGGTGCTCGCGGACCTTCAGGTAGATCAGGCCGCCGACCACGACGACGCCGAGGACGATCGCGCCGTAGATGCCGATCGAGCTGAGCACGTTGGCGGCGCTGTGGCCGCCGTAGTAGCCGACCAGCCCGTAGGTGACGCCCCAGGTGATCCCGCCGAAGGCGTTCCAGAGGAAGAAGTGGCTGAACTTCATCTCGTTGATCCCGGCCAGCCAGGCGGTGGCCACGCGGATCAGGGCGATCCAGCGGCCGAAGAACACGGTCTTGGGGCCGTGCTTCTTGAAGTAGGCGTCACCCGCCGCGATCAGCCGGCGCCGGCGCCTGTAAAACGGCCCCGGCGCCTCGAGCACGTCCCGCCCGAACCTGCGCCCCAGCCAGTAGCCGATGTTGTCGCCGACGATCGCCGAGCTGACCCCGATCAGGATCACCAGCCAGATGTTGAGCTTGCCCTCGCTGGCCAGCACGGCGGCCAGCACGAGGGCGGTCTCGCCGGGCGACGGGATCCCCATCGACTCCAGCCCGATCACCGCCGGCAGCAGATATCCGAGGCCGCTCGAGACGCTGAAGATCGCCGCGAGCGTGAGCATCAGGAGCGGGCTGGGCCCGCGGGGCCCTCACCCGCGCCGGCGGAACCGCTGCCCGGCGGCTTCTGCAGCACCGCCAGCAGCGACAGCCCGGCCGGCAGCGTGCGCCCGCGCGCCAGCCACCTCGCCTCCGTCTTCAGCGGTCGCTCGAGCAGGCCGTTGAGCCAGGCGGGACCGAGATCGAGGTCGGTCTTGTCGGGCCCTCCGTTCGCGCGACGGCGACGTGCGGCCACGCGTACCGCAGCCGCGGGCGCCAGCAGCAGGCTGTTGAACGAGGTCATCCGCTGCACGTGCCACCCGGCCTGCACCGCCGCCGCCCGCAGCGTGGCGCGCGCGTAGCGGCGGTAGTGGTGGTTGGCCTCATCGTGCTGAGACCAGAGGGCCTGATAGGCCGGCACGGTCACCAGCAGCCAGCCTCCGGGCACGGTGACGCGTAACAGCTCGGCCAGCGTCGCACGGTCGTCCGGCGTGTGCTCGATCACGTCCAGGCAGGTGATCAAGTCGAACGTGTCGGACTCAAAGGGCAGCTCCTCCAGCCGTCCGATGTGCACGTCGAACGCCCCGCGGCTGCGCGCGACGGCGGCGGCCTCAGGGTTCAGCTCGACTCCCGACACGTCGCCAAAGCGGTCGAGCTCCTGCAGCGTTCGGCCCGAGCCGCACCCAGCGTCGAGTACGCGCGCGCCATCCGGCAGCGGCAGCCGATCGAGCTCGACGGCGATGATTCGCCGGCGGCCCCGGTACCACCAGTGTTGCTCGTCGACGTCGAGCATCGCTTTCATCAATCGGTCGTCCATCCGCCTGATGCTGTCAGCTAGCCGCCGTCCCCGTAGGTGCGCCCCGGTCGAGGCACGCCGCCGACCCGCTCTACACGACTACGGCGGGGTCTTCCTCGGGTGCCCGGGCGGAGGGCAGGGTGAGGGTGAACGTCGCTCCGGGGCCGTTCTGCGGGCCGAGCGCGAGCTCGCCGCCCATCCGCTCGGCCAGCTCGCGGCCGATCGCCAGCCCGAGACCGAAGCCGGCGTCCCCGGCGGTCGCCCGTCCACGATGGAAGCGCTCGAAGATCAGCTCGCGGTCGGACGGCTCGACACCCGGACCGTGATCGCGGACGCTCAGCGACGGCCGTGGCTCGCCGTGGAGCTCGACGGTCACCTCGGACCCCGGCGCGCTCACGCGCACGGCGTTGTCGAGCAGGATTCGCAGGATCCGGGCAACGCTGCCGGGGTCGCCCAGCGCCCAGATCGCCCCAGCCGAGTCATCGAGAGCCGAGCCGATCCCCCGTCCCCGGCTGCCCGACGCGTGCTCGAACTCGGCCAGTACCGCGCGACACAGCTCGCCCAACTCGACCGGCTCGGAGCGCAGCTTGACCTCGGCGTCGATCCGCGAGAGATCGAGCAGATCCGCGGCCAGGCGCCCGAGCCGGTGCGACTGCGCCCGCGCCCGTTCGACGAGCAGGCGGGCGTCGTCGAGGTCCGGATCCCCGCTCTGGAGATCGTCGTCCAGGAGCTCGAGCATCCCGTCCAGCGAGGTCAACGGGGTGCGCAGCTCGTGTGAGGCCGTCGCCACGAAGGCGCGCCGTGCCTCTTCCTGTTGGCGCAGCCGCTGCTGCATGATCACGAACGTGCGGGCCAGGTCGCCGACCTCGTCGCGGGCCCGGTCCTCGGGGACCTGGACCGGGAGCCCCTCTCTGGCGATCTCCAGCGCGGACTCGCGCAGGCGCCGCAGGCGACGGACCACCGTGCCGGCGAGCGGGATCGCCAGGAGCATCGTGAGGGCCAAGCCCGCGCCGGCGGCCCAGATGAACGCGGTCCGGACCGCGCGGACCGCCCCCGGGATCTCGTCGATCGGCTTGCGCACCGCCAGCACCCACCTGATCCCCCCTCGGGTGGTGAACAGCTCGGCGTCGCGGGCGTACTCCTTCCCGTCGATCGTGTCGATGCTGCGGACCGTCAGCGGCCTCCTGCCGCGGAACAGCTGCGCCACGTCGTCCAGCGGGTCGCCCACCAGGTGGTTGACGGCGGACAGCGACTGGCTGGGAATGCCTTCGCTGTTGGGGTACCCGTACACGTCGACGCTCCCGCCCGTGGAGGCGGCAATCTGGGCCACCAGGCGCTTGAGCTCCTTGGCTGCCTGCAGCCCATTTTCCGGAGCGTTGCGGAACAGCGGTCCCAGCTTCGCGACGCTATTCGGATCCTTGAGGGCCTTCCCCTGCTCGAAGCCCACGAACGCGGTCGCGCCGAGATCGAGCTTGGTGAGCTTGGCCGTCGGATGGTTCCCGAGGTCCTTGGCCAGGGTGTTCTGGGCCGCGTGGCGGAGCGAGTGCTCGAGCGGGCCGAGCAGCGCCACGGCAGCCACGACGAGGGTCGTCACGGTCGTGATCAGCACTGCGCCGACGATCCGACCGCGCAGGCCCAGAGCCCCTCGCCGCGGTCTCGTGAACATATCTACGGCCCTCGCAGGCGGTAGCCGGCCCCCCGGACGGTGAGGATGTACCGGGGCTGCTCGGGTTCGGGCTCGAGCTTCTCACGCAGATGCCGGATGTGGACGTCGATCGCGCGCGGGTCTCGATACGCGCTGTCACCCCAGATCGCGCGCAGCAACTCCTGACGGTTGAGCAGGCGGCCCGGATCCGCCATCAGCGCATCGAGCAGCTCGAACTCCGAGAAGGTCAACCGCACGGCGCGGCCTTCGATCGCCACCTCACGCTGGGCCCGATCGAGCGTGATCGGCCCGACCACCAGCACCTCGTCTCCCATCGCGCGCGTGCCGGCCCGTCGCAGCACGGCCCGAATCCGGCTTCGCAGCTCCGCCAGCCCGAAGGGCTTGGTGACGTAGTCGTCGGCGCCGGCCTCGAGACCGAGCACGGCATCGGCCTCCGAGTCGAGCGCCGTGAGCATGATGATCGGGACGACGTTGCGACGACCGCGCAGCGTGCGGCAGACCTCGTACCCGTCGGGACCGGCCCCGAGCGCGACGTCGAGCAGCACGATGTCGAAGTGGTCGGTGCTGGCCCGGTCGATCGCGGCGCGGCCATCGGCGACGGCCATCACCCGGTGCCCCTCGCGCGAGAAGGAGCGCGTGAGCATCTCTCGTAGATCGGACTCATCGTCGACGACCAGAATGCTGAGGGAGGCGTCAGAGCCTCGCGCGGGTGGTGGAGGCGGAGCCGATGTCGGATTCTGTGAGCTCATCCGCAACCGTCGATCGTAGCGAGCAAGCCAGCCGAAATGGGCCGCTGCGCCCGGCTCCACTTAGGTGGACGTCTTATTCTGCCGATCAAGAAGCCATGCGAAATCGACTTCTCCCGACCCTGGCCCTGTGCGCGGCCGCGACCGCCGTCTTCGGCGTCGGCACCAGCTACGCCGATTCGGTAGCGACGACCGGCCAGCCGGCGACGTCGATAACCAGCACATCGGCGGTCCTCCACGGGACCATCAACGCCGGCAACGCCGACGTGGGCTGGACGTTCCAATACGGGAGATCTCTGCCCTCCGTCCAGAACACCGGGGTGCAGACCGCCAATAAGTCCGGCGTTTACGCGGTGTCGGCGATGATCAGCGGCTTGTCACCGGACACGACCTACCACTTCCGCCTGGTCGGCGTGGACCAGGTCGACACCACCCTCGGGCCTCAGTTCCACACCGGCGCTGACGTCGCCTTCACCACCCTGTCCAACACGACACCGGGGGGTGGGAAGCAGCCGGGCTCAGGCAAGAAGACCACCAAGTATGGACGGAGCAAGCTCGCCCACCGCCGGCTGAAGGTCAAGGGCGGAGTCGCCTCGTTGCCGTTTCAGTGCGTAGGAGCCAAAGGTGCGTTGTGCAAGGGCAAGATCTCGCTGTCCACGACCGAGAAGGTCGGCAAGACCCGTCACACGGTCAACTGCGGGAGCGGCAGATTCTCCGCGTCAGGCGGACACAGCCAGACCGTTCGTGCGAAGGTCGGGCGCAAGTGCGCCGCCCTGCTCAGCGCCGCGCACAAGCGCTCGATCTCAGCCACCCTGAAGGCCAGCTTCAGCACCCACCAAGGCGCGCTGAAGACGGGCGTCACCCTGTTCGAGTAGTCCGGCGCGCCAGGTCGATCTGGGGCGCCAGGGACGCCGGCTCGACCGCGGGCGCCGGGGCCGAGCGCGGGACCAGACGCCCCTCCACGGCCACCGCCCAGAGCAATACCACCCAGGTGATCGTGGCCAGCGTGACGTGAACCCAGACCATGTCGCTGGGGAGTTTCAGCTCGTACTGGACGCTGCCGACGAGGCCCTGCGCGGCCAGCAGGACACCGAGCACGGTCAAGGGTTCGAGCGCGTCCGGGGAGGCCCCACGGCGCCTCCGGAGCAGCCACACCGCGATCACGGCCATGCCGAAGACCGCGGCGATCGTGGCATGGCGGTGCACAAGCCACATCAGCGTGTCGGCGCCCTTGAAGTGGAGCCGGTGAATCCGCTGGCCGGGAGAGCCGCCGGCGTGCGGGCCCGCGGCCGTCGCCGCGGTTCCGGCGAAGATCGTCAGCGCCCCGAGCGGCGCCAGCGCGCGCACCGACCAGATCGACAGGCGATCGGTTGACCGCGGCCGCAGGCCCGGCTCGTGCGCGCTGCGCCAGGCCAGCGCGACGGCGGCGATCAGGATCAGCATCGAGAGCCCGAAGTGGGCCATCACGAAACCCGGCGCGAGGTGCTCGCGCACGGTGAAGCCGCCGAGCACCGCCTGGGCGACGACGCCCAGCGGGAGCGCGCAGGCCAACCAGGCCAGATCGCGGCGGAACGGGCGCCGGGTGAAGGCGAACGCCGATCAGTGAGCCAACCCCGACCAGTCCGGACAGCGCACGGTTGCCGAACTCGATCAGCGCATGCGTGCTCAGCGGCGGGAGCGCATTGCCGTAGCACTTCGGCCAGTCCGGGCAGCCGAGACCGGAACCGGTCAACCGGACCGCGGCACCGGTCAACACGATCAGCGACAGCGCGGCCAGCGTGACGTAGGCGAGGCGGCGGTACTGGGTCGGAGTTACGGCGAGACGGGCGCGCATGGGAGTAAGGGAGGCCTGGCGACCGGCCGCCAAGCAGCGACAAGGATACGCGCCCATCCCGGTCCTGGCCCCCGAAGGCCGGCGCCCTGCACGGTCCGGGCCGCCCAACGGGCGCTCGCGGCCGGCGGGCGCGATCAGATCAATCCGCGAACCAGATCGAGGGCCGGCCCGACGGCGATGTGCTCGCCGCCGGCGGCGCTTACGCGATCGAGGATCACCTGCGCCTGCTCGCGGTCCCCCTGCTCGATCAGCAGCACTGCCTTGACGCACTCCACGACGTCACGCGGATAGCCGTGAAACCGGGCGATGGCCTGGTCGCAGAGTTCCATCCGGCGCCCATGGGACAGACTCGAGATCGGCGGCAGGCCGGAGGGAATCGGCTCGGCGCAGAGGAAGACGACCGAGTTGTACTCGGCGAAGGCCACCGGAACGAAGTAATCCGATAGCTGCTCCATCGTCAGCACGAGCCAGGGGCAGGCGGCGAACACGTAATCCTGCTGAACGACGAGCGAGCGGCCGGGGATGAGCGAGGGGAAAAAGTTCTCGACTATGAAGTCGTTCAGCCCCCAGGTCTTGGCGAAGTCAATGAACAGGATCTCGATCGGCTCGCCGCACCAGCCGATCCGAGACAGGTCACCCTCGTGCACGCGGATGAGGTCGGAAAGGTGCGCGGTGTTCTGCTCGAACACGGGGCGGAAGCTGTCTCCGGCCCGCAGGTCGGAGTCCTTGAAGTAGAAGTCCGTCATGTAGGGCTCCACCTCAAACATGTCGTAGACGTCGATCGGTCCCGGGCGGCCGACGGCCCGGAGGCCCTCGCCCAACGCCACCGTCGAGCCCCCGACGAAGCAGCCGCCGTCGACGATCGCCCCCTCGCCGCGGTAGTAGGTGGCGGTCAGCCAGTAGAGCAGCTGGCGCTCCTCGATCGAGAGCATCGTCATCACTTCCTGGACCGATTGCGGCAGACCGACCGAGCGCCACGCGCGCCGCGATGCCTCCCGCGTCGGCACGGGACGGGGCCCGGCCGGCGGCGGCGGGCCAGGCAGCCCGCGCATGCCTGTGACCACAGTGCGGAGCCGGTCCATCACCTCAGTATCCAGACGCGGGGAGCCGTCGACCCGGCACAGCGCGAGGTTGGAGCGATCCTCGTCATCGAGGTCGTATTCGGGGATCCCAAGCTCCCGCAGCGCGTAGAAGAGCATGCACTCGACGCCCCGCTCCTGCAGCCACGCGGCCGACACCTGATCGAGGAACGCACCCCAGAGATCCTCCCAGACCCGGTTCTCGTAACCGGCCGCTCCCCCCACCTGGGCGCGAGGACGGATGAAGCGGGTGGTGTCGGCGACCGCGGCATTGAAGCGGCCGAGCACCTTGCTGCCGATCCCGAACTCCGTGATCCACAGCTTGCGGCCGCCGAAGGCGGCCCGGATCTCCTTATCGAGCGCACGGCTCCCGGATTTCCGGCTGAAGGCACTTAGGAAGTCGAAGCGCTTGAAGTAGTCATCGGCGTAGCGGCGGGGATCCACGGTCGGCCACGGCGGGCGCGGCGCGTCCGAGACGAACTCGTCGTCCCAGACGTTGTTGGCCACCCAGTGGTAGGGGTGAATGCCGATCTTGTCGATCCAGTGGAACGCCTCGGGCTCGGCGCGGCGGACCCGGAGCAGGTAGTCGATGTTGTTGTGTGTGACGCTGCCCGAAACGGTGATGACCTCGACGCCGCTGTCCCGCGCCTGCTCCTTTATCGCCCGCGAGACGTTGGCCTGGAGCTGACCGAAGCACCTCACGTACCAGTCGAATTTCTTCCCCCAGTCGAATTTGAGCACCGGCCGGGGGGGTCCGGCGCGACGTAGTCGCACCACGCGCCCTCTTGGTCCATGGCCCCGAACGGCATCACCTCGAACGGCGGCGCGGGGCGATCGCAGGAGGGCACCGATGGGATGTGGAGCTCGGTCACGTACTTCCAGTTGGGCCCGAGCAGCGGGTTGCCGCACGTCTCGAGCTTCATCTCCTCGGGGATCCACAGGTAGTCGGGCTCGTTGACGATCTCGAGCGCGATCACGCCGGTGTCCGGGCGCTCCTTGACGTAGCGCCTGACCAGGAGCTGATGGACATGCTCGTGCAGGCGCAGGTAGCGGACCCACAAGCTCTCGAACGTGTAGGGCCGTCCCCACCAGCGCAGGACGTCGGCCGCCGGTGCCTCGAGCAGGAAGCGCGGCGGGCCGGCCACCAGCGAGAGGAGGATCTGAACCGGCGAGGTGGATGATCGATTGAAGTCCTCCACGCCGGAAAGCGCAGCGTCGATCGGTCCGAGGTCGAACGTGTACTGGTCGTCCTCGCCTGATAGCGCGGACATCAGGTGGTCGAGCACCTCGTTGGCCCGATCGAGCACGCCGATGCGCTCCTCTCGGTGGCGCAGGGATACTGGAGTGAAGCCGAGCGGACCGCCGCCCGTCCCCTCGAGCGCGGCAGCCAACCCCGCGGGATCGCCGGTGAACATCCCCGCCACCGACCAGAAGCTGCGGATCATGTTGCCACCAAGGCTCGCCGTCAGCTTCGCGTCTTCGTGCGCCAGACGCCGGCGAGCCGCCAGCTCCTCCGCCCGCGAAGTTCCCGCGGGGAGCCCGAAGGCCGGCCACATGTGTCCTCCTACGCAGAAACCCCCGTAACTCATCGGCGGGGCACGATAGCCACCTCACCTGCGACCCGCTGGTCCCGCAGAGGCTCGCTAGGCTTCGCGCCTGCCATGGACGCCGCCGCCGATCCGCAGGTGGTCGAAGCTCTGCGACGCGTGCGCGAATTCGCCGATGCGCAGCGCTCCTCGCTCAACCTCCCTGACCGCCAGCTCGACCCGGCGATGCTTCAACGGTTCTCCCCGAACCTGCCGGAAACCCTGGACGAGGACGAGGCCGAGGGATTGCGCGCCCGCGCAGAGCAGCTTGGCCCCTGGCTCCAAGGTCCTTTCTATCTCGGCGGCGATGTGGTCATCGAGGGCACCTGGAGAAATGATCAGCGCTGGGAGGCGATCCGAAAGCACGTGCCCGACGTCAGCGGCAAGCGGGTTCTCGACATCGGCTCGAATGCCGGGTACGACCCATTCATGTTCCACGCCCTCGGTGCCTCCGAGGTTCTGGCGTGCGAGCCGTTCGAGTTCATCGAGCAGGCCCGGTTCCTGGAGTCGGTCTACCAGACCGGCATCCGGTTCGAGCCGATCGGCTGGCAGCGGCTCGACCCCGAGCGCCACGGGAAGTTCGATCTCGTCCACTGCAACGGCGTCCTCTACCACGAGCCTGATCCGTTGGGGATGCTGGCGAGATTCAGGACGATGGTGGCCGACGAGGGCCAGCTGCTGCTCGGCTCGATGATGCTGGCCGACGTCGAGCTCGCCGATCACGCGCGGTTCGTGCGGGGGGCCTATGCCTCCGACCCAACGTGGTGGTGGGTACCCGGCCGGCTCGCCCTACGCTGGATGATCGACGCCTCCGGCTTCGACACCGAGCCGCTCCCGATCCGTTTCGACGGCCCGATGGGCGACTTCCCGGTGATCAACGGTTATGTCCGCGGCCGGCCCTCCGAGCCCGATCCGCATCTCGCCATCGGCGCGACGATCGAGCACCGCCCAGACCCAACGGCGGAGCCGGTGAACCGGTTCCCCACCGGCGCGTACTACTCGCCGATGTACGACACCCGGGAGATCGCAGGCGAGCGTGAGCGGATCTGGCCCCAGCCACCGCGCGAGACACCAGGCATCGATTGGCGTGAGGACGCCCAGCTCGCGCTCTGCCAGCGGTTGGCCGCTCAGGAGAAGCTCGAGTTCAGCGACGATCCCGGCGAGGACCCGACCATGTACCACGCCCGCAACGACCAGTACCCGCCGCTCGATGCCTGGGTGCTGGCCGGCCTGCTCGAGGAGATGCGACCGGCCCGAATGATCGAGGTCGGCTGTGGCTTCTCCACCCTGGTCGCCGCCCGGGCCAACCGCGAGCGGCTCGAGAGCCGGATGCGACTCACCTGCATCGAGCCGTATCCGCGACAGTTCCTGGTGGACGGCGTGCCCGGGGTGAGCGACCTCCGCGTCGAGCGGATTCAGGACA
Source organism: uncultured Solirubrobacterales bacterium (assembly GCA_963808605.1). Taxonomy (GTDB): domain Bacteria; phylum Actinomycetota; class Thermoleophilia; order Solirubrobacterales; family Solirubrobacteraceae; genus Palsa-465. Next base: position 386,369 of record CAWEGQ010000016.1, on the reverse strand, counting down.
CCCCGCTGCAGCTGTTCGATGAGCTGGCCGACCGGGACGTCCTCTTCGTCGATACCGCTCACACGGTCAAGACGGGGGGCGACGTGGTGTGGATCTTCCAGGAGATCATTCCGCGCCTGGCCCCTGGCGTCCTCGTCCACATCCACGACGTGTTCATCCCCGGCGACTACCCGGAACCGTGGGTGATGCAGGGATGGGGCTGGAACGAGAGTTACCTCGTCCGTTCGTTCCTCAGTTTCAACTCAGAGTTCGAGATCATCTGGGCGCAGCAGTACATGCTCTGCCACCAGCGCGAGCAACTCCTCGCGGCGTTCCCGGGCGTGGGGCCGGACACCGCCAGCGGCGCCGCTCTGTGGATCCGGCGCAAGCCGAGCTGAGTCAGATCGCCGACGCCCTCCCGCCGGGTCATGAGTCCCACCCGAAGCGAGCAGCGAGGCCGAAGCGAGAGGTCCATGGAATCGCCACGCGATGGCTCCCGAGCTTCCCGGTGAACGGCGCCGCGCCCTCGAGATAACCCAGCAGCTGGATATCGACGTACCCCATGTCGTTGGCTTCGAGCGCATGGTGAGTGAGGAACTGGTCGGCCATCACCGGATGGCGCGCCGCATAGAGGGCCACCATTCCCGGCTCGGGCTCAGGCAGGAGATATCCGACCGGGGCCCCGATTCGACCGGTATCCGCGGCGCCGCGGGCACCGTTCGCCGACCCCACGGACAGGGCTCCGCGGGCCCGGTTCAGCGCCCACTCCAGCAGCAGGTGCTCGCCGTCGATCCCGCGCCGTACTACCGAGCGCAGGCGACCCTGGAACGAGCCGAAGCCCTGCCAGCTTAGCGGCGCCGCGGCCCAGCGGGCGAGCTCCCGGGGGTTGGGAACTGCGCGCTGGAAACGGTAGGTGTCGGTGCTCAGGAAGCCGGCCGGGTCGATGTGCACCGCAATCGCGTTGACCTCCGGCCTCGGGAGTAGGCGGCCGAGCTCCGCGGCGATTGGTCCGAGCTGGACCGAACGGTCCGGAGGCGTGAGGACGCCGTAGACGTTGCGTCGACGCTCACGATCGACCCAGCGCAGCAGGACCGGCTGCTCCGGCCGGGGGGTGCTGGCCGGCTGATGCCGCGGTTCGACCGGGAAGGCCTCCAGATAGCCGAGGAATGTCAGCTTCCTGGCCTTCTCGCGGAGCGGATCGCGGTCGTCGGCGATGACCAGCGTCTCGGTTCCGTCCCCGAGCACCGCCCGCTCGATCCCAATGAAAAGCGGCAGCGGAGCCTCCTCGAGATAGCCGTATGGCTGCTCGTCATCGGGCTGGGGGCTGCCTCGCGGGACCGTCAGGTAGCTGCCGTCCCGCTGGCCGATCAGCCGTCGCGTGCCGGGCGGCGAGAAGCGCTGGATCGAGCCCAGGTTGATTTCGTTGTCCCAACCCGGCGGGGCCTGGCGGTCGTTGGTGATGATCCGTCGCGTCCCTCCTGCTTCGACATGCCGGGCCAGCGGCAGCGTCTCGGGTGGAGTCCAGCCCTCCCAGCCGCCCCAGCGCGGAACGCGGCCTGGAGGCATAGTCGGTATCGCCGGTTCGGCCGCCAAGCGATCCAGTTGCTCGGCCTCGAGCGACTTGGCCCTCGCCGTCAGCGGCGGCGTCCGGCCCAGATCGAGCCTCATGCTGCCTTGCGCGGACGAACGCTTGACGAGGCCGGTTGGCGCGTGGCGCCACTGCATTCCGGAGAGATGCCGGTGCATGAACCGGGCCAGTGGCTCGACCACCTCGTCGTCGAAGACATCCACGACTCGTCCGAGCTGAACCATGAGCTCGCGACGCCAGGCCAGCGAGTGAGCCTCCAGGGCCGGGTCGAGCCGGTCGATCAGCCCCGACGGGAACCGACCGGGTTCGGCGCTGGCGTCGACGAACGCCACGGCCTGCAGGTCCGGGTTCGACGCGAAGCCGCGCATCAGCTTTTCCACCACGGCAGGATCGGCCAGCAGGTCATCCGGCGCGCGAGTGACAAGCACGAAGCGTCCGCGGCTGATCTCGATCGCGTCCTGCAGCCGTCCGGCCGGGCCTTCGGCCAGGCCGGGCGGGATCCGCCGCACGACCGCGTGGCCCGAGCGCGGCGCCTGCCCGCAGTCGGCGATCAGTTCGATGTCGCCGCAGGTCTGGCGCTCGAGGCCGCGCAGCAGCGACGCGCCGCGAGCGGTCTGGAAATCCACCGGCTCGCTGGCGATCACCGTCAGCGCCGGTGACCAGCTCGCCTTCACCCGTAGGCCGGCGCCGGCGTAGCTACCGAACGCGCCGACGTCCCGCGGCGATCCGAAGAGCTCCGGATGGCGTCCCTGGATCTCCTCGCGGAACGGAAGCCGGAGGTACTCGACCTTGTCCGAGCGGGTGAAGCCGTGCTTGCGGTAGCGCATCACGGTGCGGCCGACGGCTGCCCGATCACCCCACGCGCCCGAGGGCGAGCGCGAGGTCCCAGTCCTCGTGGCCGAGCTCGATGTCCTCGGCGAACTTCAGGCCGGCATCGAAGATCTCGCGGTCGAGCAGCGAGCAGGTGTCGATGAAGTTCCCCTGAAGGAGCGTGGAGGTTGTACTCGGGCGGCTGGAAGTGGTAGTCGCGGTTGCCGAAATACTGCGCGGCCGGGATAGATGAAGCCGACCTATTCACCGGCGGCCTGGAGCTGATCGACCAGGCTCTTGACCGCCCCGGGCATCAGCAGGTTGTCGGCGTCCAGGGGCAGGATGTAGCGGCCCCGGGCCTCGGCGATCCCGCGTTGCGGGCCGCGCTCGGCCCTCGATTCTCGGCTGGTGGAAGACCCTGCCCTGTCCTCGCGGTCGAGCTCGGCGAGCAGCGCCAGTGTGTCGGGATCGCGTGGAGCCGTCGTCGACGATGATCAGCTCGATCTCCGGATAGTCCTGCGCCGCGACGCTGTCGAGCAGGCTCGGCAGGTAGCGGCCTGGTTGTAGCAGGGCGTGACGATCGAGACCAGTGGACTGCCTCGGGCCGGCCGGGAGGCGAAGCGCAACGCGGTCGGGACATCGCCTGTGCCGGCACCCCACCGGCGCCTCGGCTGCGGTGTTGGCCAGCAGGTCGTCGTAGATCGCGCTCGTGCCCCTCGGCCATCTGCCGCAGCGAGAAGTCGTCCAGCATTCGCGCTCGGCCTCGCGTCGGCGAGCGCCTGGCGGGCTGGCTCGTCGTCGATCAGGCCACAATCGCCTCGACGTAGGCTTCGACGTCGTCGCGCGGGTCGATCAGGTCCCGCCGGTCGGCTCCATCAGCTCGACGGTGCCGGGCAGCGCAGGCGGCGACCACCGGCACCCCCATCGCCATCGCCTCGTAGGCGATATAGGCACGCCCTCGAACCTGCTGGTCATCAGCAGCAGGTCGCTGCCGGCCAGCCACGGCGCGAGTTCCGTCGGAGGGACCGTGGACGTCAACTGGCGCGTCGAGACCTGAGCGCTCGCCAGCGCGCGGATCTCGGTCGCGAACGGCCCCTCGCCGACGATGTCGACGCGGACGTGCGCCGCGCTCGGCGATCACCCGGCGCACGACCTCGACCATCAGCAGCGGGTCCTTCTGCTCGGCGAGCCGCCCGGCGAAGAGGATTCGGAAGGTGCCGGTTTCCCGGTCGACCGGCCGCGGGTGACGCGCTCGGGGTGAACTCTCCGGCCGCGTCGACGCCGGTGGGGATCACCTCGGATCCCCTGCCGGCTGACCTCGTAGCCGTCGATGGCGTTCGCCAGATGCTGGCTGGACACCGAGAAGGCATCGACGAGGTTTCCGTAGCGAGTCGTCACGTAGCGGACGTAGCCGCTTCGGTCGGGCTCCTCGACGTGAAGCTGGACGACCACCGCAGGCGGTCGCTCGAGGCACGCCGAGGTCCGGCAGCAGCTCGAAGCCCGAGCCGCGAGTTCATCATGTGCATGCACCTGGATCCCGCGGGTGTGGATGAAGTCGAAGATGAACTGCGGGAACTGGTGCCCGGCCATGCACTCGGGGAGCGCCCACACCTCCTCGGCGTACGGGATCACCTCAGCGAGCGCCGGTTCGGAGAGGCTGGGTGGTGATCAGGGACGGCGCGAACCGGTCGCGGTCCAACCAGCGGAACCAGTCGATCGTGCCCTTGTCGGAGCCCCCGTAGTCGACCCAGGGGGCCAGGTAGAGGATCGGAATGCGCCCGTCACCGGCACGCTCGGAGCCCGCGCCGGGCAGCGTCACGGCTTGCGGCCGTGGGCGGTGTAGCCAAGCGGCATGATTCGCGCCGCGTCCAACGGGGCCAACCGGGCGATCTCCTTCGCCGCCGCGGCCAGCACCTCCCGCGCCTCGATCCGAGCCGCCGTGAGGCCATCCTGCGCGTCGCCCATCGCCCAGCCGAGGTTGGTCAGGAGCTGGGCGACCGCGGTGAAGCCGTCGCTCCGGGGCTTGATCTCGAGCTCCGCGAAGCCGGCCTTCTCAGCTGGTATCGGAGCCCGCTCTCGGTGTACCGGTAGAAGTCATACGGCATCTCGTGCTGCTCCCAGAGCAGCGGAACCGTCAGCGCGATGCGGCCGCCCGGCCTGAGCACGCGGAAGCACTCGCGCAGCACGTCGGAAGGCTCGGGCACATGTTCGAGCACCTGCGTGCAGAGGATCAGCTCAAACGAGGCATCCGCGAGCGGGAGCGTGTCGGCCGAGGCGATCACGTCGGCGCTGCGCGCCCCGGGATGCTCGGACCCTGCCCAGTCGTTGGTCACGTACTCGGTGTGCGCAAACAGCTCGCGATAGGGCGCGTCGCCCGCCCCGACGTCAAGTACGCGGGTGCCGGAGGGCGTCGCCGCCGCCACCTCGATGACGAAATCAAGGATCGGGCCCCTCTCATAGGGCATCTCCACCGTGAAACGCCGCAGCGCCTCCGATATGCCGCGCTGACCCGGCGGCGTGGACGCATCCACCTCTTGCACGGCGGCGGAATCTAGCGCGCCGGGTTAGGGCACGTAGACAAACGGGAGCGACGGCGCGATCGCGGCGAGCGGCGGAGCATGACTATCGCGTCCGGAGGCCAGCAGCTCGACCCCGCCGGCCAGCGGATGCCCACGGCGGGATCGTCGAAGGCGAAGCCCTGCTCGAGCTCGGGCGCCCAGTAGCTGGATGTCTTGTACACGACGTCAGCGACCTCGCTGGTGACCACGAACCCATGAGCGAACCCATCGGGGGCGTAGAGCTGGTGATGCTCGCTGTCATCAAGCGGGAAGCTCTCCCATTCCCCAAAGTCGGGCGAGCCGCGGCGCAGGTCGACGAGCACGTCGAGGATCGAGCCACGCACGCACCGCACCAGCTTGGCCATTCCCGGCTGGAAGTGCATGCCTGGACCGTCCCGCGGCGCGAGCGCGAATGGTTGTCCTGAACGAACGTGTCGCCGATTCCCAACTCAGCGAACAGATTGCGCCGGAAGACCTCCTGGAAGAAACCGCGCTCTTCGCCATGCACGACCGGCTCCAGCAGCACGGGACCTTCGAGGCGCGTGGGCAGTGATCTCATGATCGGACACTCTTTCAGAGGACGGGGCCCTCCGAAGAGCCGAAGTGTGCCAAGCGGGCGCTCGGAACGCGGGCCGGGGCTGGCCGCTGACCGCGGGCGACACCGCCGTGGGCATAATCCGCGCGATGACCGTCGGAGCGCGAGCGCGGGCGGAGACTCAGGCGGACCGATCCTCCCAGCCGGAATCGGGCCGCCGCCGCTACGACGCCGATCGCCTCGGTCTGGCTGCCTTCGCCGTCCTGATTGCTGTCGCGTTCATCTACCTGATGAACAAGCGGACGGCAATACGTTCTACTACGACGATTGGACCTGGCTGGTCACTCGTCGCAGTGGCTGGTCCGGGATCATCTCGTCCTACAACCAGCATCTCGTCGCCGCTCCGTCGATGCTCTACCAGGTTCTGTTCAGGACCGTTGGCCTCGGCCATTACTGGGTCTTCGCCTGTTCGGACCTTCGCGCATCTCGGTTGCATGTCGGCCGTCTTCGTGTTCGCGCGGCGGCGGATCGGCGCCGCGGCAGTGGTGCTGGTCCTGCCGCTGCTGTTCCTCGGTTACGGCTGGGAGTACGTGCTGTGGCCGATCAATTTCGGCTTTATCAGCTCGCTCGGCTTGAGCGTATGCGCACTCCTCGCCTGGAGGCGACGAGCGTCGACGGATGGCCTGGCCTGCGGCTGCTGATCCTCGCCCTGGCCTGCTCGGAGTTCACCATCCCATTCGTCATCGGCATCGTCGTCGAGCTGTGCTGGCGAGACCGCTCGCCGCGCCGCGCTTATGTCTGGGTGGTGCCGCTGGTCCTCTACGCGATCTGGTGGCTTGGCTACCACCAGTCCTCGAACGCTGCCGACAATCTCACTGCCGCCCCGGCGTTCGCCGCCGATCTCGCCGCCAGTGCGATAGGTGGACTGTTTGGCCTGAGCATCGATTGGGGGCGGCCGCTGCTGGTCGGCGTTCCGCTGCGTCGGTTGGCGGCTGACCCGCGCGGACCGACGCCGCGCCTGTTCGCCCTCACGTCGCGGCGGCCCTGTTCTGGTTGCTCGTCGCGCTGGGCCGGGCTCAGCTCGGCGAGCCCACGGCCTCTCGCTACATCTATACCGGCGCGATGCTGATCGTCCTGGTCATCGCCGAGGCTGCCCGCGGCTCCGACTTTGGCCGACGCAGCTAGGGCTCACCGCGATCGTCACGTTGTTCGCCGTCGCCGGGAACATCCGGGCGATGACCGACGGGCGAAAACCAGCTCCGGCTTGGCTCGCCACCGCCCGGGCCGAGCTGACTGCGATGACGCAGGTCCGATCGTCTGTGCCCGCGTCGCTGGGGTCGACCAGAACTGCATGCCGGGGATCACCGCGGGGCTGTACTTCGCCGCCGCCGACTCGCTCGGCTCGACTGCGGCCGAGCCCGTCCCGCGCTGGCCGGCGAGCCCGAGCGGCTCGCACCGCAGCCGACGGGCTGCTGGTCCGGGCCGGTGAGCTGGCGGCCATGCCGCTGGCGCCGGGGCCCGCCCGGCCCGATCCGCGCCGCCGACGGTGGCCGGCGCACCGGCGGACGGCACCGCGGCACGTGTCCGGTGGGTGCGTGCGCTTCGACTCGGCGGGTGCCGGGGCGGCGTTTGATCTGCTGCTGCCCGCCGGAGGCCTTCGAGCTCACGCGCCGCCGCGGGGGCGCCGGTCGCCGTTCGCGCCCGCAGTTTCGCCTCGGGGTTCGAGGGCAATCCCGTCACGATGATCAGTGGAGGCGGGCATCGATGCTCCTTCGTCCGGCCGGCCGACCGAGTGTCCAAGCCGTGGTACTTGCGCCTTTCGCCCTACCAGGCTGTCACTGCGTGCGCGCCGGGCTGAGCCGCAGACGAGTCGGCACGTCGCCGCGCGGAGCTCAATAGGCGCGTGGCATAATCGCCATCAGCGATGTCCGAGGCCACATCATCCGCAATCTCCGCGCTGCGCCGCCGCCTGCATCGGGGCCTGGCCCGGGCCCGGGCGACCAACGGTCACGCCCCTGCGCCCGCTCCGCTCCCGGCGCTCCGCTCGCGGCCGTGTCTCGAGCGGGATGGGCTCGACATGGCGAACATGCGGCGGCTGATCGCCTTCGGCCTGCCGGCCGGACTCCTGCTGCGTCGACGTCGGCGCCCATCGCGGCGCGATCCTGGGCGAGATCGTCCGGGTCTCGCCGCACGGGCGGCACATCGCCTACGAGCCCATTCCCGCTCCTCGCCGCCGGCCTGCGGCGGACGTTCCCGGGCGTCGACGTGCGCGAGGCCGCGCTTCGAACCACGTCCGGCTCGGCGACCTTCGAGCACGTGCGCGGCACCGCGGAGGGCTGCAGCGGATTCGTGGTCGTGTACCGCCCCGCCGGACTATCTCGACGACGTCGAGCAGATCGAGGTCCGGCCTCGAGCGGCTCGACGACACGTTTGGCCGCCGACGCCCCGCTGGACCTCATCAAGATCGACGTCGAGGGCGCCGAGCAGCAGGTGCTCGAGGGAGCCTGCAGACGCTCGGGCGCACGCGGCCGACGATCCTCTTCGAGCACACCTTCGCGGCGTCGAACACCTACGGCACACAGCCCGCCGACGTATTCGATCTGCTCACCGCCGAGATCGGGCTGCGCGTGTTCGACATCAACGGCAACGGGCCGTTCACCACGGCGGAGTTCGACGAGCTCTCCCGCGCGCGGGCGACCCGATCAACTTCGTCGCTCACCCCTGAGCTCGGCCAGCTCGGCCCGCAGCTCGCGCTCGACGATGCTCGTCCGCTGGGCCTGCTGGTAGGCGCCGGTGCTGAGCATCTTCACGGTCCGCTCGAGGCTCTCGATCCGGGCGGTCAGACCCCGGTAGGCGGCGACCCGGTCGGCCAGCCGGCCCTCGAGTCGATCCGCGAGCCGGCCCGCCAGTCGGACCCGATGCGACCCCGCCCCCGGGCCGCTGTGCGGAGACGCCAGCACTCGGGGCCGATCGGCTCGAGCATGGCGTCGGGACGGGCGGGCGTTCGAGCACGACCATGTCCTGTGTGTCCGCCCCCTCCGGAATGTAGGCGCGGATCTTGAAGAACTGCGCCCAGTGCTGGTGTACGTACCACGGCGCGTGGAAGGTCGAGTGGTACCACTCCGGATGGGTGCTGCCGACGAAGGCATCGTCGTGGATGAACACGATCCCCTCGCGGGCGATCCGCTCGCGGTAGGCCGCGGTCGACTCGCCCGGCCTCGTCGAAGTAGGCCAGCGCCTGGTTCCATTGCCGGGTGCTGTGGACCGTCAGCAGCGCGATCCCACCCGGCGCGAGCACCCGACGCAACTCGGCCAGCCATTGGTCCTGACGGGCCTCGTCGAGATGCGTGAACACGCTGTGGTTGAAGATCAGATCGAACGCCCCGTCGTCGTAGGGCAGCGGCGGCTCGTGCGGACCCACCGCGAACTGGGCGAAGGGGATCTGTTCGGAGCACCAGGCGATCGCATCGGCGTCGACGTCGACGCCGTGCAGAACGCTGTGCTCGCGCCAGCGGCCCGAGGTGACGCATGATCCGGCCCGGTCCGCAGCCGAAGTCGAGGATCCGCCCGAACGTGGCCAGCTCGCGCCCGGTGCACCGCCAGCGCGCGCTCCAGCGCCAGCACCGACGAGCGGGCGTACTCGTGGAAACGCCATGCGGGCCGCGTCGGTGTTCGCCGCGTCGAACGCCGGGACCACCCGATAGACGAGGTCGGCCGGGGGTATCGGCGGCAGCTGGTCATCGGCCAGGAAGGTGATCGCCATGGCGAGATCGTACCCTCGGGCCGCCGACCCGCCGGGGGTGCGGCAGCCGGGCGGTATGCGGCGCCCCCGCTCGTTGGTACCTTCATCCGGTGAGCGCGACAGTCCGCAAATCCGGCTCGCCGGGTCAGTCCGGGCTGTCTGCCGCGGCCGGTCGCCTCACCCCGGCGGTCAGCGTCAGCCAGCTGAGCAAGAGCTTCAGGCTCCCGCACGAGCAGTACCACACGTTCAAGGAACGGGCCCTGCACCCGTTCCGCACGCGGCACCTTCGACGTGCTCCAGGCGGTCGACGACGTCAGCTTCGAGATCGCCGCCGGGGAGTTCTTCGGGATCGTCGGCCGCAACGGCAGCGGCAAGAGCACGCTGCTCGAAATGCCTGGCCGGCATCTACGACAGCGACCGCGGCGCGCTCGACGTGCACGGCCGGCTGGCCCCGTTCATCGAGCTCGGCGTCGGCTTCAATCCCGATCTCACCGCGCGGGACAACGCGATCATCAACGCGATCATGCTCGGCCTCACGCGCAAGCAGGCCCAGGCGCGGTTCGACGACATCGTCGAGTTCGCCGAGCTCGAGGAGTTCATGGACCTGCAAGCTGAAGAACTACTCCTCGGGGATGCACGTCCGGCTCGCCTTCTCGGTGGCGATCCAGGTCGACGCCGACATCCTGCTGATCGACGAGGTGCTCGCGGTCGGCGACGCCTCCTTCCAGCAGAAGTGCTTCGACCAGTTCATCAAGCTCAAGGAGGAAGGCCGCACGATCGTGTTCGTCACCCACGACATGGGCGTCGGTCGAGCACTTCTGCGACCGCGCGATGCTGATGGAGCGCGGCAAGGTGGTCGACATCGCCGACCCGCCCTCGATCGCGCGGCAGTACAACGAGCTCAACTTCCGCCGCGTCCGGGTCGAGGCGGCCGAGCAGGGCGGTCCGGAGGTTCTCCGCCGTGCCCCCGTGGCCGAGCTGCTGGGAGCCTGGTTCGAGTCGCCCGACGGCGAGCAGCTGTTCGAGGTCGCCCATGGCGAGGACTGCCGCGTCCGGATGGAGGTGCGCTTCCACACCGACACCGAGGATCCGATGTTCGCGATCGCGCTGCGCAACGACCTCGGCCACACCGTCGTTCGCCACCAGCACCCAGATCAGCCACGGCCCGACCGGCCGGTTCCGGGCCGGCGAGGTCGCGAACATCGTGGTCAGCTTCGAGAACTGGCTCGTCACCGGGCCGCTACCGGCTGACCGCCTCGGTCACCCGCGACGGCACCGTGGCCGACGCCTACGACCTCCGCGAGGACATCAGCTCGATCGTCGTGCACGCCGGCCAGTCGGGCGGCGGCGCCGTCGACCTGCCGCACTCGTTCTCGATCGAGCGCGACGTAGCTCGCCAGGTCGACCTGACGAGCTGCTCACGGCCGGCGGGTCGCCTTCGGTACGCCGTCGCCGGCGCGGCGGCGCCGAAGGCGTACGAGGCGCGGTAGCCGAACTTCATCGCCCGGAACATCGGCGCGCCGATCTGCGGATGGGTGGCCAGCGCGAGCAGCGGGCGCTCGACGTCGGCCGGCAGCGCGCCGTCGGGTCCGATCAGCCGCATGGCGTCCTCGCTGAGCCCGATGTTGACCAGGCCGTGTCGCCGCTCGAGTGCGCTGGCCGGCGTGGCCGGCGAGTCGCAGGTGAGCTCGTAGAGCGTCGGTCAGGTTGGCCGCGGCGGCGTCCCAGGTCAGCCCGCCGGCCGCAGCCGCGGATCGCCGCGACGTTGGCCGCCCGGGCCGACTCGTCGCGCAGCAACTCCAGCGCGTGGTCGGCGCTGACGCCGGCGTCCCAGGCTACGATCCGCGCGGCGCTCTCCGGGAGCACCTCGCTCCAGCGACGTCCCGGCCGCCCACAGGCACGGGACCCCGTGGTCGGCGGCCTCGAACGGCACGAGCCCGAACCCCTCGTGCACGGTCGGGTAGAGCACCAGCCGGGAGCGCTGGAACAGCCATACCTTCTCGGCCTCGCTGACCGCGGCGAAGTCGACGACCGCGTCGGACAGCCCCGGGTTCAGCGCCAGCAGCTCAGCCTCGTCCTCGAGCGAGGAACCCTCGGTGACCCGCGGCCCCGCCAGCAGCAGATATCCCGGCCAGTCGTGCCGCCGCCGCAGCTGGTCGAGCAGCCTCAGCGCGAAGATCCGGTTCTTGTGCCGGAAGTCGGTGCCCAGGCAGAGGATCGCCTCGGCGTCCGGCGGGCAGGCGCGTGGCCTCTGGCGGTGCGATCGCACCGGTGCGGCCGTCGGCGATGGTGTGGTCGACGCCGTTGTGCACGACGCTGGCCCGAGCCGGCTCGACGAGGTCTTCGCTGAGGGCATCCTCGCGCGCGTGCGCCGAGACGAACACGACCCGGTCGGCCACCGCCAGCGCCGATCGCGTCAGGCGGCGGTAGCCCTGCCACTTCGCGAAGCTGGCGAAAGTACGAGGGGTTGTGGTAGCCGATCAGGTCCTGGTTGGTGACCATCAGCCGTTCTCCCAGCCGGGCCAGGAAGATCAGGTCCTCGTCGCTGTTGATCTGGTAGGGCCGGTGGACGAGGTCGACCAGATCTGGGACCGACTCCGAGAGCCGGCTGCGGGTGAGCACGGTAACGGCGGGTAGCGCCCGGAGCGTGGCGGCCGCGTAGCCGCTCAGGTTGTCCGGCACGACCACGGACAGCCGCACGGACCCGGCCCGGGCCAGCGCGGAGATCACCTCGAGGATCTGGAGCTGAGTGCCGGTCATCGTCCCGGCCAGCACCCGCGCGTCGATCAGCACCGACAGGCCCCGAAGCGCCCGGCGCGCCACGCTCAACGCACGCGGGAGCGGCCCGACCACGTCCTGCTCGGTGGCCCGCACCGCCGCGTGGTAGTACGGATAGCGCGCCTGCAGCAGCCGCTCGTGCGCGTCCTGGATCGGATTTCGCCGGCCGTCGGCGGAGAAGCTGGCACCGCCGGCGTGGAACACGAAGACCTCGTCGGCCAGCACATGACTGAGTCCGCGGTGCAGGCAGCGCTGCGAGAAGTCGACCTCCTCACCGTAGCCGGGCGAAAAGGCCAGGTCGAACTCCCCGACCAGGTCGAGCGCGCTGCGGCGGATCAGCACGCAGTGACCGACCGCGGCCGGCAGGCGCGGGCGCAGCCGCAGCGATCGGGCGCGGACCGCGGCCGCCGCGTCGTCGAGGCTCCAGGGCTCCGGCAGCGTTGGTTGCGGGCTGCCGCGATCGGGCACCGACACGACGCTCCCGTGGTTGGTCAGCGCCGTGGCCGTGGCCACCCGGCTGTCGCAATAGGCGGCATCGCGGAGCCCCTGAGCCAATCGGCGCCGACCTCGCAGTCGGAGTTGAGCAGCACGACGTCGGCCGGCGCCGCCAAGGCGAATGCGCCGTTGGCGTTGGCCGGAAAGCCCACATTGCGCTCGCGGCGGAGATAGAAGATCTCGTGCTCGCCGGCCTCCGCGGTCTCCAGCTGACGCACGAATTCCTCGGAGCGAGAATCCGGGCTGGCGTCGTCGCAGACCAGGATCGGGACCTCGCTGGGGGTGTGCGCTCAGCACGCTGCGCAGGCAGGTGACGAAATGCTCGTGGCCGCCATAGACAGGGATGCACACGACCACCTCGCCGCGCTGCGCTCCGAGCGTGGCGCCAGGCTGGATCCACCGAACCTTCACTCGGCGATTATCGCGAGTCGCCGAGCCTCACTGCTAGCTTGGCGACCGATGACCACGCACACGGCTGACGCTTACGGGCCGTCGGCGCTGGGCGGGAGTGCGCGCCGCTTCCTCGAATTGACGCTGACGCTGGCGCGGACCGAGTTCAAGCTCCGCTACTTCGGCTCGGCGCTCGGTTACGCCTGGTCGCTGATGCGCCCGCTCCTGTTCTTCGGGGTGATCTACGTGTTCTTCACGCAGATCATCAACGTCGGCAAGGGCATCCCGCACTACGGGGTTTATCTGCTCACCGGGATCGTGCTGTGGAACTTCTTCGCCGAAGCCACCGGCGGCTGCGGTCACCTGCCTGGTCGCGCGCGAAGGGCTCCTGCGCAAGGTCCGCTTCCCGCGGATGGCGGTCCCGCTCTCGGTTTCGCTCACCGCGACGTTCAACCTGGCCATGAACTTCATCGCGGTGTTCGTGTTCGCGCTGATCAACGGGATCACGCCGGAGTGGAGCTGGTTCTGGCTGGTCCCGATCGTCCTGGGGTTCATGGTGCTGGCCACCGGTGTGGGAATGGTGCTTTCGGCGCTCTACGTTCGCTTTCGCGACGTCGCGCCGATCTGGGACGTCCTCTCCCAGATCCTCTTCTACAGCTCGCCGATCATGTACATCGCCACGTACTACAAGGGGCTCGAGCACGTGGCGCTGCTCAGCCCGATCGCGTTGATGCTGACCCAGATGGGCCACGCGTTCGTGCACCCGGGGCTGGTCCACGGGGCCCAGGAGATGCGCTCCGCCTACGCCGCCAGCGGCGGTGCGCTGCACATGCTCGCCTCACTCGCCGTGATCCCGCTCGTCTTCGGGCTCGGCTGGTGGTTCTTCACCCGCGAAGCCCCGCGGGTCGCCGAGAACCTATAGCCCCGCCAGGATCGTCCGCAACCCGTCGGGCAGCTGCGTCTGGGCCTCCCAGCCGAGCTCGCGCCTGGCCCGGGAGACATCGAGGCAGCTTCGCCTCACCTCTCCGGGGCGCTCGGGGAGGAACCGGGGCTCGGCCAGCGGCCCGCGGTCGCTTACCGCATCGAGCGCGTCGAGCAGCTGCAGGACCGATGTCTCCTGGCCGTGGCCGATGTTGATCGGCCCGTTCAGTTCGCTGTCGGCGGCCATCAGGTTGGCCCGGACGACGTCGCTGACATCGACCCAGTCCCGCGTCTGTCTGCCGTCGCCGAAGATCGCCGGCGTCTGTCCGGTGATCAGGTGCCCGCAGAAGATCGCCACCACGCCGGCCTCCCCATGAACGTCCTGCCGCGGCCCGTAGACGTTGCCGTAACGCAGCGACACGGTCGAGAATCCGTGCAGGCGGGTGTACAGGGCGCAGTAGCCCTCTGCGGTGTACTTGCTCTGCCCGTAGGGCGCCAGCGGCGCGATCGGATGATCCTCCGGGGTGGGGATCACCTCCGCGTCTCCGTAGAGCCCGCCGCCAGTTGAGGTGTTGACCAGCCGCCGGCACCCGGATGCGCGGGCGGCCTCGAGTACCGCGATCGTCCCGAGCACGTTGGTGGCGGCGTCGCCGGCCGGCTGATCGACCGAGTAGCGCACGTCGATCTGCGCGGCCAGGTGGTAGATCACCTCGGGCCTCGCGTCGGCCATGATCTCGGCCATCCGCTCGGCGTCGCGGACATCCGCCTCGTGCAACGCCACGCCGGCGTCGAGGGCCGCCTCGAGATTTGCCCGCTTACCGCTCGACAGGTTGTCGATCACCGAGACGGTGTCCCCGCGGGCGACCAGAGCGTCGACCAGGTTCGATCCGATGAAGCCGGCGCCGCCGGTGACCACGCAGTTCATGACGGCGGGAACCTTAGTGGCCCGCCGCGAGGGTCAGTGGGCCGGAAGGTGGCGGGCCCGCGCCGCAAACGCGGCACGGGCCCGGCCGCAGGACGACCCTGGTAGGGCTGGGGGCCGTCCGAGACCCGCGAGAAAGGGGGCGATGCTCGCGGGTCGGTTTGACGTCCGTGTCATCCACCAGCATAGCTCCCACGATTAACCAAAGCTAACCAGTTGGACGCCCGTCTCGAGCCAGGGTTGAGAAAGACCGCAACCCGCGGGGCGCGCGTACGTTGCTACACCTGAAGTTTCCGTTTCTCGCATTTGGGAAGCGAATATTCGATATGCGTCCAAAAAGTTCGCTCCAGCCCTCCCCAGCGCCGGTTCAGGAGCCACGTACCGTGGACATCCTTCAGACGCCGCTCGCCCTGACCGACTACGGGCGGACGATCGCTTGGATGGACGGGGTCATCGAGCAGCGCTGGCACGGCTACGTTTGCGTCTGCAACGTCCACACGGTGATGGCTTCGATCGAGGATCACGAGCTCCGCTCGGCGCTGCTGGGCTCGTCGCTGAACGTCCCCGATGGACAGCCGCTGGTCTGGGCGATCAACGCGCTCGGCCATTCGCTGGCGGGCCGCGTATACGGGCCCGAGCTGATGTCGCGCGCCATGGCGCACGCCGCCGAGACCGGCCACCGCCATTACCTCTACGGCGGCCGCAACCAGGGCGCGCTGGTGCAGCTGGCGCTCAACCTCAGGCAGCGCTTCCCCGGTGTCCAGATCGTCGGCGGGTACGCGCCGCCGCATCGCCCCCTGAGCCCGGAGGAGCAGGATGCCGTGGTCGAGGAGATCAACCGCTCCCGGGCCGACGTGGTCTGGGTCGGGATCGGGGTCCCGAAGCAGGAGAAATGGATGGCCCAGATGCGCGAGCGGCTCGATGCCCCGCTGCTGGTCGGCGTGGGCGCGGCCTTCGACTTCCACGCCGGGCTCGTCCCCCAGGCTCCCAACTGGCTCCAGGAATCCGGGCTCGAGTGGGCCTACCGGCTGGCCCACGAGCCGCGACGCCTGTGGCGACGCTACTTCCGTTACAACCCGCGCTTCATCGCCGCCTTCGCGCGGCAACTCATCCGACACCACCGTCACGAAGCGATCTGAGGCGGCGGAATCGCGCCCGGCACCGGGCGTCGAGCGCGGGGCGGCGGCGCGGAGGGAGGCACAATCGGAGACGATGCCGAGCCGACCGATCGCCTCTGTCGTGATTCCCACCCGGGGAAGGGCCGACTACCTCGAGGTGACCCTCGGGTCGGTGACGCCCCAGGCTGAGGCGGCCGGGGCCGAGGTGATCGTGGTCAGCGACGGCCCCGATCCGGCCACGGAGGCGACCGCCGCCGTTCATGGCGCTCGCCTCGTCTCGCTACCCGCCCCCCGCTGCCTGAACGCCGCCCGCAACGCCGGGGTCGCCGCCGCCCGCGGTGAGCTGATCGTGTTCATCGACGACGACATCACCGCCCCCGCGGGCTGGCTGGCGGCGATCCTGGCCGGGGCCCAGGCGGCTCCCGATCGCGATGTCTTCGGCGGGCCGATCCGGGCTCGCCTGGAGGGCGGCGGCCCGCGCGCATGCGGGCGCGAGCCGGCGCCGATCACCACGCTCGACCTCGGACCCGCCGACCGTGACTGCGAGTTCGTCTGGGGGGCGAACATGGCGATCCGGGACCGGGCCTTCGAGCGCCTGGGTGGATTCGACGAGACGCTCTCCGGACGCGGCGATGAGGAGGAATGGGAGCGCCGCTACGCCGCCGCCGGGGGACGCCCGCGCTACCTCCACCAGGCCGGCCTCGAGCACCGCCGGACCGCCGCCGACGCCACGGTCCGAGCGCTCTCGCGCGCGGCCTACGCGCTCGGGCGCACCGCGCGCCGCAACGACGTCCGCAAGCACGCCGCCCCCGGGCTGGGAGCGGAGCTCCGAGTGCTGGCCGGCTGCGCCTGGCATGCCGTCCGGCGCCGCTGCGCGATCGGGATCGTGATGTTCGCCCACACCGCGGGCCGCCTCCGCGAGGCCCTCGCCGGCCCGGCCGCCGGAAGCCGATGAGCGGCGCCCCGGCCGACAGCGACGACTTCCTCTCCGGCACGAGCGGAGGGGTGTCCGGCATCCGGGCCACGTCCCGGGCCAGGTTCGACGACGCGGTCGCCGACGGGCTGGCGCTGGCCCGCTGGCAGGCGACTCGGCTCCATCGGGCGGCCGCCCGCTGGCCGCGCCGCCGCGTGCTCGTGCTGGCGATCGAGCGCCCCGGCGTGCCGAATGTGCTGGCCGGCGCCCGCGCGGAGCTGCTCAGGTCGCGCCACGACGTCCGCTTCGAGAGCACCGTCGTCGGCGACAAGGGAAAGTGGGAGAACCTCGACGACCTGCTCGAGCGCCACCCTGCCGCCGGCCACGACTGGCTGCTGGTCCTCGACGACGACGTCGTCCTCCCCCGCCGCTTTCTCGACAACTTCGTGTTCCTGGCCGAGCGGTTCGATCTCCGGCTCGCGCAGCCGGCCCACCGGCGCCGCTCGCACGCGGCCTGGGAGGTGGCCCGCCGCCGGCCGGGCACGGTCGTGCGCGAGACGGCGTTCGTCGAGATCGGTCCGGTCTCGGCCTTCCACGCCGAGACGTTCGACGCGCTGCTGCCGTTTCCGCGGCTGCGGGTCGGTTGGGGGCTGGACTCACACTGGGCGGCGGTGGCGCGGGCCCGGGGTTGGCGGGTCGGCGTGGTCGACGCCACCCCGGTGCGTCATGGGCTGCGCCCGATCGCCTCCGCCTATGACCGCACCGCGGCGATCGAGGAGGCGCGCCACTTTCTCAGGGGGCGGCCCTACCTCCCGGCCGCCGAGGCGCAGCGCACGCTGGTCGCGCATCGGAGCTGGTGATGCGGGCACTGATCATCGCCGAGTACTACCCGCGCAAGCGTGATCCCGTGAGGGGGATCTGGGCCCACCGCCAGGCGCTCGCGGCGCGCGACGCCGGGGCCGAGGTCAGGGTCCTCGTCCTGCACCGGCCGATTCCCCCGCTGGCCGCCCTGCGGCGCCTGGACCTCGGCGCGACGGTGCGCGAGCTGGCGCAGCCGGGAGCCGACGAGCTCGACGGGCTGCCGGTCGAGTATCTCCGCTACCTCTCGCCCCCCCGCCCGTTGAGCCATGGCTCCTGGGGAGCCTGGGCGGCGCCCTGGCTGGCCGTCAGGCTGCGCCGGCTCCGCCGCCGGTTCAACTTCGATCTGGTCCATGCCCATTACGCCGTGCCCGCCGGCGACGCCGTCCGGCGGGCGGCGCCGCGGGTGCCGCTGCTGGTCTCGGTGCACGGTCACGACGTCTTCGGCGCGGGCGCCGCGGGGCCCCACGTCCGCGCCGCCCTGGGGCACGCCAGGCTCGTGCTGGCCAACAGCGCCGGCACCGCGCGCCGCTGCACCGCCGCGGGTGCCAGGTCCACGCGCGTCGTGCACCTCGGGGCGGAGCTGCCGCCCGGGGTCAAGGCGCCGCCCGCCACGCCGACGCTGGTCACCGTGGCCAACCTCGTGCCGCGCAAGCGCCACCTCGACGTGATCTCGGCGTTGGCCCTGCTGCGCGAGCGCTATCCCGACCTGCGCTACGTGATCGTCGGGGACGGGCCCGAGCGTGAGCGGCTCCGGTCCCACGCCGCCGCGCTGGGAGTCGAGCCTCAGGTCGAGTTCCGCGGCCGGCTGCCGCACGAGCAGGCCACCGCGGTGGCCCAGGCGGCGACGCTGTTCGTGCTGCCGAGCCTCGACGAGGCGTTCGGGGTGGGGTACATCGAGGCGATGGCCGGCGGCGTCCCGGCGATCGGCTGCCTCGGCGAGGCCGGGCCCGAGGAGATCGCCGCCGCCGGCGCCGGGATCGCCCTGGTGCCCCGGTGCGACCCGGCCGCGCTGGCCGAGCGGATCGGCGAGCTGCTGCCGGACCGGGCCGCCCGGCAGGTGCTGTCATTGGCCGCGCGCGAGACCGTCGAGCGCAGCTTCACGTGGGATCGCTGCGGGGCCGATACCGTCGCCGCCTACGCGCAGGCTCTGGCCATCGACCCATCGAGCCCCGCCCGCGACTGAAGCTGGCTTTATGTGCCCGTTGCTAGCCTCGCGTCGGTGTCGTCTCTAGTCACGGTGCCTCGAGGCGTCGCGCCCGGACGCTCCCGGGCGGCACAACGAGCCCGGGCGTTGGCGGCGCGCGCGAGCGTCGACGTGAGGCTCGGAGCCGGGCTGGCGGGCGCCTTCCTGGCCATCGCTTTCGCGACCGCCGGCGGCACCGACGTCGGGGGGCTCAATCTCGGGGCCAACACCTGGACGGAGGTCGTGCTCCTGGTGGTCGGGCTCGCATCGGTCCTGGCCGTGCTGGTGTTCGGTGAGCGCGGTCCGGCGTTCGGCGTCGGCGCCGTGGCGCTGTTCGCCGCCGTCGCGGCGTTCACCGCGGCGTCGATCGGCTGGTCGGTTCAGCCGGACAATTCCTGGCTCGAGGCCAATCGCACCCTTTCCTACCTGGCCGCCTTCACCGGCGCGGTGGCGCTGGCGCGCCTGCTGCCCGGGCGCTGGGCGGCCCTTACGGGGGCGATCGCCGCGGCCGCGACGGTGCTGAGCGCGTACGCGCTGCTGGTCAAGGTGTTCCCCGGTTCGCTCGACGCGCAGGACACGATCGGCCGCCTCAACGCGCCGTTTCAGTACTGGAACGCCACCGGGTTGATCGCCGCGGTGGGCGTGGCGCCCTGCCTGTGGGCCGGGTCGCGGCGCGAGTCCGGGCGCCTGCTGCGGGCACTGACCGTGCCCGCCCTGGCGATCCTGCTGGCCGTCGTCGTCCTGTCGTACTCGCGCAGCGCCGTGCTCGCGGTGATCATCGGGGCGGGGTGCTGGTTCGCGATGGTGCCGACCCGGCTGCGGGGGGCTTTCGTGCTGGCGCTGGGCGCGGCCGGAGGCGCGGTGATCGCGGCATGGGCGCTGGGCCGCCAGGCCTTCACCCATGACCAGGTGTCGCTGGCGACGAGGACCAGCGACGGACATAGCTTCGGCGTGGTGCTGGTGGTAGTGCTGGTGCTCCTGACGATCGCAGGGTTCGCCGCGACCTTCGGGCTGGACCGCACGAACCTGAGCGCGACTCAGCGCCGGCGCGTGGGAGCGGTGCTGCTGAGCATCGTCGCGCTCGTGCCGCTGGCCGGCGTCGCCGGGCTGGCCGCCTCGCACCGCGGCCTGACCGGCGAGATCTCCCACGTCTGGAGCACGCTGACCAGCACCAAGGCCGGGGTCGGGGATTCGCCCGATCGCCTGGTCAACGTGGCCAACAGCCGTCCCCAGTACTGGCACGAGGGCATCACGGTCGGAACGCACGCGCTGCTGACGGGCGTCGGCGCGCTCGGCTACGGCACGGCGCGGGCCCGCTACACCACCGATCCTCATCTGGTCCAGCACGCTCACAGCTATGTGATCGAGACGTTCGCCGATTTCGGCCTGCTCGGCCTCGGCTTGAACCTCGCTCTCCTCGTCGCCTGGGCCGTGGCCGCCGGACGAACGGTCAGAGCGCCGCGCGGGCCACCGGCCTCTGAGCCGACTGCCGATCACACCGCCGAGCGCGCGGGGCTGCTGACGCTGCTGTGCGTGGTGATCGCCTTCGGCGTGCATTCGGCCATCGACTGGACCTGGTTCGTGCCCGGGGTGGCCATCCCGGCGCTGGTCTGTGCCGGCTGGCTGGCCGGTCGCGGGCCCTTGGCCGGGCCGATCGGACGCGCGCATCAGCGCCGCCGGGTCACGCGCAGCCCGGCCCTGGTCCTGACCGGGACGGCCGCGGCCGCACTTGCTGTCCTCGGCGCGTGGGCCATCTGGCAACCGCTGCGGTCGGTGAACGCCGACGCGGCCGGGCTGGCCGCGATCGCCCGCGGCAACACCGCGGCCGCGATCGCCGACGCCCGCACCGCGGCGTCTACCGACCCGCTCGCCCTCGAGCCGCTGTTCGAGCTCTCCGCCCTCTACAGCGCGTCCGGAAGCCCGGCGCTGGCGCGCGCCGAGCTCGTCAAAGCGGTCGACCTGCAGCCTGAGAACGCCCAGAGCTGGCAGCAGCTCGGCCTCTACGACCTCGATCACCATCAGCCAGTCAGGGCGCTCGCCTCGCTGCGCCGGGCTCACCTGCTCAACCTCACCAACTACCCCACCGTGGCTGCGATCGGACAGGCCACGGCGGCGGCGGCGGCCAAGCGACCATGAGCTCGCGGCTGACGAGGGCCCGCGGCGCCGCGCTGGCCGCGCTGGCGATGCTTCTCGTGGCGCTGGCCACGGGCCTTGCGCCCGCGGTCGCGCTGGCCGATCACACCCAGGAATCGGTGTTCCAGGACGACCAGTATCTGCTCGACAGCCCCACCGGCCCCCTCGTGGGGACGCTCGTGCTGCTCAAGGCGCTCGGGGTGCAGCGGGTCCGCGTCAACGTCCTGTGGTCGTCGATCGCTCCGGGCGCGACGTCCCGGACCGAGCCCGCGAACTTCAACGCCGGCAACCCGGCCGACTATCCGCCGGGCTCGTTTGCCGCCTACGACCGCCTGGTCGAGTTCGCCAAGCAGTACGGGCTCGGCGTCGAGTTCAACGTCACCGCGCCCGGGCCGCTATGGGCGATGCGGGGCAATTCGCCGACCAGCCGCGCGGCCAACCACTGGGAGCCCAACGCCTCCGATTTCCTCCAGTTCGTCTACGCGCTGGGTCTGCGCTACAGCGGCCACTACGGGGGCATCCCACGGGTGGACGTCTGGTCGATCTGGAACGAGCCCGACCAGCCGGGATGGCTGGCCCCCCAGTCCCTGCGCGTCAAGGGTCACCAGGTGGCGCAATCCCCCAGGCTGTACCGCGATCTCGTCCGCGCCGCCTACCAGGGGCTCTATTTCACCGGTCACGGCTCGGCCCAGGACACGATCCTGATCGGGGAGCTGGCGCCCGAGGGCTACGAGACACCAGGGTTCTATACGGCGATGACGCCGCTCCCGTTCCTGCGCGACCTCTACTGCGTGAACAACTCCTACCGGCCACTGCGCGGCACCACGGCGACCGCGCTGGGTTGCCCCAAGAGCGGCTCACGCCGGCAGTTCGTGGCCGCCAACCCGGCCCTGTTCAAGGCCACCGGCTTCGCTCATCACCCGTACTACTTCTTCCACCCGCCGTCCTACAGCGCCACCGACCCGAACTTCGCGCCGCTGGCCAATCTCGGCCGGCTCGAGCGGACGCTCGACCGCTCGCTGCGGGCCTGGGGGATGGGCCGCCGGCTGCCCATATACCTGACCGAGTACGGCTACCAGACCAGACCGCCCGATCCCTACCAGGACGTCACCCCCGCCGAGCAGGCCGCCTACCTGAACCAGGCCGACTACATGGCCTGGCGCGACCCGCGCGTTCGGTCGGTTGCCCAGTTCCTGCTGTTCGATTCCGCCCCCGACACCCGGTACACGCCGAAGGACTTCGCCTACTGGGACACCTTCCAGACCGGATTGCTCTATGTCACCGGCAAGCCCAAGCCGGCCTACGCGGCGTATGCGATGCCGATCTGGATCCCCTCGGCGAGGTTCGCTCCCGGCAGTCGGGTGTTCGTCTGGGGCGATCTGCGCGCCGCGCCGCACAACCGCCGGCAGTCGGCCAGGATCCAGTGGCGCCCGGCCAAAGGCGGCTATCGCACGCTGGCCGCCGTGAGCACCAGCAGCGTCCGCGGCTTTCTGACCGCCCGGATTCGCCTGCCGGGGACCGGCCTGATCCGGATCGCCTGGACCTCCGCCCGCGGCGTGACGATCTACAGCCGCGCCGCCCCGGTCACCGAGAAATAGCGCCGGCAGCCTCCGCCGACGCCATCGACTCCCGGTCGACCAGATGATCCGGCAGCGAGCCCGGGCCGCGCGCCGCGCAGACCGCGGTCAGCATCTCCTCGTACTGGTCGGTGACGGCGTCCCACGAGTAGAGCTCCGCCCGCCTCAGGGCGCGCCGGCGGTAGTCGGCGACCAGGTCGGGATCGTCGAGCAGGCGGCCGAGCTGATCGGTGAGGTCGTCCACGCCGATCTGCCCGGAGAAGTAGATGCCGGCCTCGCCGACCGTCTCGGCGTTCGGCCGATGATCGTTGACCAGCACGCAGTTGCCGGCCGCCATCGCCTCGAGGATCACCGGATGGGTTCCACCCACCTCCGTCGGGGCGCAGAACAGGTAGGCGTGTCGCTGGAGCTCCCAGTAGCCGCGCCCGAAGATGTAGCCGGGGAACACCACGCGGGGGTCGGCGGAGCGCCAGACCTGACGGATGTAGTCGTCCGCGTAGGGGGCCCCGCCCACGATCGCCAGCTTCATCCCCCGTGCCTGCTCGGAGTCGATCCGGGAGAACGCCTCGACGAGCAGGTGGGGGTTGTTCTCCGGCTCCAGCCGCCCCACGAACAGGATGTACTTCCGAGGCTCCAGGCCTAGTCGCTCGAGCGTCTCCGTGCCCACGTGGCCGGGATCCTCAACCCCGTAGGGCACGACGCCGATCCGCTGCCCGTAGCGCCGCTCGAAGGTGTCGGCCACGGCGTGGCTGTCGGTGATCGCCCGGTCGGCCCAGCGCGGCGCCGTGCGCTCGGCGAAGCGCAGATAGGCCTTGGCGAACGCGGGCCATTTGCGTCGATCCGAATCGAGCCCGTCGATGTTGATCACCGCGGGGATCGACGCCCCGCGCGTGATCAGGCAGAGGGGAGAATTACCGGCGATGAAGAACAGCGCCACGTCGGGCTTCGTCACCCGCGCCGTGTGGATGGCCGACAGGAACGTGTGCACGAACGTGTCCAGATACTTGTTCTGCGCCGTGCGCAGGTGGACCAGCTCGGCGCCCTTGTAGTGGGTCAGCGTCGGATCGACCACGTGGGGGCGGCAGTAGACCGTCACCTTGTGGCCGCGATCGGTGAGCCGCGAGGCGAGCTGCTCGACCGCCGTCTCGAAGCCGCTGTATGACGCGGGGATGCCGCGCGTGCCAAGGATCGCGATCTTCATAGCCGGAGCGCTAGAGAGTAGGCGTCGACATGCGCGCGTGCACACTCCGCCCAGGAAAATTCGGCGGCTCGGCGCCGACCGCGCTCGGCCAGCTCGCCGCGCAGGGCCGGATCGAGGGCGAGCTCGGCCATCGCCGAGGCAAACGCGGACGGGTCGCGAGGATCGGCGTAGCGGACCGCGTCGACGCAAACCTCGGTGATGCCCGGCGAGCGCGCGGCCAGCACCGGAGTGCCGCTCCGCATCGCCTCGAGGAGGGTCAGGCCGAACCCCTCATGCAGCGACGGATGGATCAGTGCGGCCGCGCCGCGGTAGAGCTCGGCCAGCCTCGTGGCGCTCGGCCGCGGCTCGAGCCTGACGCCGTCGATCCGGGCCGAAGCCGCGCCGGCCAGGATCAGCTCGAGCGGGTGCTGCGCCGCCGCCGCGTAGAGCCGGTAGGCGGCCAGGAGCACCGGCAGGTTCTTGCGGGGCTCGTCGTCGCCGACGTAGAGGAAGTGGGTGGGCTCGAGATCGCGGGCCGGCCCGGCCGCCCCGAGCTCTTGCCCCGGCCCCAGTAGCGCGACCGCGATCCGGTCCGGGGGCACACCCCAGATCGAGCGCACGTCGGTCGCGGTGGTTTGGCTGATGCAGATCACCGCGTCCGCCGCCCGCGCCGCGGCCCGATGATGATGGTGGGAGAAGAGCCGGAAGCCGCGATCGAAGTGGCCGGGCAGGACCTCGTAGGCCAGATCGGTGACCGTGACGACCTGGGGAATGCCAGCGCGCGGGGTGTGGGCGGGCAGCGAATGATGGATCAGATCGGCCCGTGCCCGGCGGGCCAGCCGCGGGAGTTCCGCCGCCACCCACCAGACGTCAGTAGCCAGGTTGCGCACGCTCCCCAATCCCCCTCCCGCCGGCGGGCGCCGCCGGGTGTTGCTCGCCGGGATCGGCTCGACCCCGTCGAGCTCGGCCAGCTCGGCGCACAGCCGATCGACGTAGATCCCGGTGCCCGACAGCGGCGCCCGGCGCGCGTAGGTGGTGTCGATCAGGACCCGCATCCGTCGCAAGCCTACGTCGCCCCTCGTGGCAAGCCCCCGTCGCCCCATCCCGCGGACGTGTATCAAAGCGCCACGAGCTATTCGAGAAA
This sequence comes from uncultured Solirubrobacterales bacterium, assembly GCA_963808605.1. GTDB lineage: Bacteria > Actinomycetota > Thermoleophilia > Solirubrobacterales > Solirubrobacteraceae > Palsa-465. Next base: position 361,542 of record CAWEGQ010000016.1, on the reverse strand, counting down.
TAGGTGCCTCATTAGTCCAGTCCGCTTGCTGACAATTCTCTGGAAACAAGGGCGCCAGCTTGACTTCCCAACACCCGAGGCCTAGTGTCGCATCGACAGGTTTAGTGACCTGTGGGCAAAAATGAGTAGGTTCGTGACGCCGGGGGCCGCGCGCACGAGCCATAACGTGGGGAGAAACTGACATGACGTCTCGTACTGTCTCGGCGACGCGGAGCGTCGCGAAGCCCAAGCGCGCAATCCTCCTGGTTCTGGCGGTCGCGGTCGCGATGCTCGCCCTCCCCTCGATCGCATCGGCCGCGAGCCTGACGTGGAACGGGACGACCAGCACCGATTACACCGATGCGACCAACTGGACCCCTAACGCGGTCCCCAGCTCGAGTGATGATCTGAGCATCGGTGCGGCCACAAACCAGCCGACATGCGGTGCAGCCGAAACATGCTTGGCCTCGACCATCGACATCACCGCGTCGGGAGTTCTAACCGTGGCTGCGACCACTGGTGGACTCCACTTCGGCACGCTGACGGTGGCCAGCGCCTCCAACCTCGTCTTGACCAACGGGACGATCGGCCCGACCTCCTCAGGCGGAACCGCGACGCTCACCGCGGGTGGCTTCTCCGCGATCGTCAATCACAACGTCAATTACGGCTTCAATCCCACCGACCACCTGGTGCTGGGCAATCGCGTCGAGGTGGATCAGATCGGGAACGCGACGATGCAGGGCACGCTGAACATTGGGGCTCAGACTTACGACCTCATCGGCCCGGGCTCTGGGTCGGGCGTGACGCTCGGTATCACCGGCAGCACAACCCCGACAATCACAATCGGCAACAGCGGCCTCCTGGACAACGAGGGCACGGGCGCAAACGTGATCGACACGGTCGACCCACAGGTCAATATGACCGGCACCACTGCCACGATCGCCGATCACAGCACTGCCAGTCCCGAGCAGTTCGTGCTCGCGAACTCGGCCGCGACTAACCCCGGACGCAACAACTACCAAGGAACCATCGACGAGACCGGTTCCAGCTCGTTCGCGGCGATCGTGCTCGGCAACAACAGCGGCAGCGGCAACGACTGGGGCGCACAGCTCGGCGGGCCCTTGACGATCAACAACAACAGCCATGGCAGGAGCCACATCGACAGCCAGGTCGTGATGTTCACGTCCTCCTTGTCGGGCTCGCCTAATTTCAACCTGAACGCCACCGGCAACCCGGGCAACACCGTCACGATGAACGGCGATTTGACGCTCGATGGGAGCACCGGTACCGGAACGTTCTCCGGCAACGCCACGTTCGCGAGTGGCTCACCTGGCGGCGACCTGCTGATCCACGACGGCCAGTTCAGCGGGACTCCGAGCGCCCAGACGATCACGATTCCGAGCGGCACGACGGCTGTCGTCGAGAAGAACGACGCGGCTTGGAACAACCAGTTCACCTTCAACGTAGATGGCGTGCTGCTTATCGATAACCAGAGCATCACGACATCCGCTCTCCCGGCGTCGGCTCCGACTATCAACATCGACTCGGCGGCCGTGATGAACCACATCCATGGTGCCTCGACGGTCGAGCCGGTGGTCAATTCCATCGGAACCGCGACGATCGAGGACAGCGGCAATGGGCTGAGCCTGGGAAATCCGAACGGTGTCAACACCGACACGCTGAGTGGAACCCTGCTTACGCAGGGTCAGACCTGCTCGACTTGCGGTAGCAACAACTCGATCTCGCTCGGGTTCGGTGGCGCGGGGGCGATCTTCCGACTGACGGGTCCTCTGACCAGCGATACGTTCACCGACCACGCCGGCGGGGGTGGTGCGATTGGAACCGCCGACAGCGCCACGGACGTTCAGCTCAACGGTCAGACGCTGACGATCGCTGGTGATGGCTCGGGCACGTACGAGTTCGCACACGCTGCCGGGACGATCTCGGGCACCGGGACGATCAACGGTCCCGGAGTGCTGCAGCTTGCCGGTGGCCACCTCACGCCGGGATCGCCGATGACGTTCAACGTGAACGTCGATCAATTCACGGGAGGCGCCGCGCCCACCACGGTTCAGGGGGCGGGCGGCCACCTGGTCGTCAACGGATTCTGGTTCTCGGCCGACGACATCGACTACACCGGCACCGCCGGGACCGATGTGACGATCAACGGGGTCCTCGACTACTTCGGCGGCGGCGGCGACTCCGTCGACGTGCCGCTAATCGTCAATGGATCGCTCAACAAGGACGGCTCAGGCAGCTGGACGATCGACAGCACGAACGGCGGCAACCTGGCGACGCGCTGCCCGGGACCTGTGCACTGCACGACGACGATCGGGTCGACGGGCATCGTCAACGCTGACACCGGCACGCTCAAGATCATCGACCTGACCAACGTGGGCGGCAACGCGCCTAACAACACGTTGACGGGCGGGACCTACAACATCCTGAACGGGGCGGTCCTACAGCTACCGACCGCCTCGACAAACGGCGTGCAGCACCTCGACGCGCCACTCACCATCAGCGGAAGCGGGGCTTTGCAGGACACCTCCGGCAACCCGGGATTGGGGAGCCTCACGTCGGTCGACCTCGGCGCGACGCTCCACTTCTTGAGCGGCCACTCCGATACGACGGCGCTCACAACGATCGACGGAACGGTGATCCTCGACGGCAACTCGGGCATCTCGAACGCCCACGGGCCGCTGAGCGGCACCACGGTCACCTCGAGCGGCCTGTTGGAGGGCGACCTCGGAACGTTCAACGGCAACCTGAGCAACAACGGTACCGTCCACCCCGGCAGCCCCGGCAGCCCGGGAACCTTAACTGTCAACGGCAGATACAGCCAGGGCGCGGGCGGAGCGCTCAACGTCAACATCAACGGCACCAGCTCCGGGCAGTACGGGCTACTGGCCGTCAATGGCAACGTGGCGGACCTCGGCGGAACGCTCAACGTCATCCCCAGCGCGTCGTACCAGTCTGCCGCGGCGACTGGCGATGACATCGCGTTCGGGCTGGACGCCGCCGGTTTCACACACACGTTCGGGACTGTCAACGTCAACCCCGTGCTGAACAGCGGCAGGACGGTGACGATCGACTACTCGGAGCCGGGTGAGATCGAGGTCGTGGTCAGCGCGGCGACGACGCCACTGCCCACAAACACCGTCAAGCCGGTGATCAGCGGCACCGCCCAGCAGGGGCAGACCCTGTCGACCACGAACGGCACCTGGACGGGCTCGCCGACGTTCACCTACCAGTGGGCCGACTGCAACGCATCGGGCACCGGCTGCACGAACATCTCCGGCGCGATCGCCAGTATCTACACGCTCACGGCTAATGACGTCGGGCACACGGTGGTCGTGACGGTGACCGGAACCAACGGGGGCGGATCGACCCCCGCGGCCTCGCTGCCCACCGCGACGGTGACAGCGGCGCCCGTCTCCAAGCCGGTGAACACGAGCGCGCCGGCGATCAGCGGCACGGCCAAGCAGGGGCAGACCCTGTCGACTACGAACGGAACGTGGACAGGCTCGCCCACGTTCACCTATCAGTGGTTCGACTGCAACACATCGGGCAGCGGCTGCGCGACCATTGCCGGAGCAACGGCGAGCAGCTACAAGCTGGCCGCCACCGACGTGGGGCACACCGTGGCCGTGGTCGTGACCGGAACGAACATCGCCGGATCAACCGGTGCGGCCGGGAATCCCACCGGGGTGATCACTGCCATCGTCCCGCCGGTCGTCAAGCAGCATGTCTCCGGCGTTGGCCTTGCCTCGAAGTCTTTCAAGGCAAGCGGGGGCACATCGCTCAACGTGAAGCTGGCTGTGGCGGGGAAGGTCAAGGTCGTGATCACCCAGATCATCTCCGGCCGTAAGGTCAACGGGGTCTGCAAGGCGAGCGCGAAGAAGGGCAGCAAGTGCACGATCAAGAAGCAGGTGCGCACGGTTACCTTCAACGGTAAGAAGGGCTCGAACAAGCTCAGCTTCAAGCTGAAGGGCCTGAAGAAGGGGTCTTACTCGGCCAAGCTGACCGCCACCAACTCGGCGGGCAAGACCTCCAATTCGGTCACCTTCAAGTTCAGCCTGAAATAGGCTCCGGTCAGTCCACGGGGACCCGCACCCGCGGGTCCCCGTTGACCGCCCGCGCCAGCAACATCCGGCGCAGCAGCGGCGGACCCCCGACCGCGCGAATCTGGATCTGCTCGAACCCGAACTCCCGGAGCACCGCTCGCAGTGACGCCCGCGTGTAGAGGTGCAGATGATCTCCGAGCGGCTCCGAGAAATGCGCGACCCCGCGCAGGGCGACACGCAGACGCCCGTGTGACGGTGTGCTCAGCAGCAGCCGGCCTCCGGGGACCACCACGCGCTTGATCTCAGAAAGCCAGGTCGCCGTATCCGAGATGTGCTCGATCACCTCGCTGGCCCAGACGATGTCGAACGAGTCATCGGGCAGAGGCAGCGGCCCGTCGATCGGCGCGAGCCGGAAGTCGAGACCGGGCGCGGCCGCGCGCGCCCGCTCAAGCGCCGCCTCAGCCACTTCGACGCCGACCGCTCGCGTGCCGGCGGCGGCGAGCTCTCGCGTGAACTGGCCGGCGCCGCAGCCCAGATCGAGCACGCGGTCCCCGGGCGCGACACCAGCCAGCATGAACCCGCGACGGAGCTCGAAGTCCGGTGGGTCCAGCTCGGCCGGCAGCCGCTCCCAGAGGTCCTCGTAGAAGTCCTTCATCCCGTGGCCGACCGTAGCGGGGTTCGCCATCTGAGTGACATTCGCTCAGCCGCGGCACTAGAGTGGCAACCAAGCAAATGACGCGCTGGGCGACGGGACGCCAGGCGCAAGCTCCGCACCCGGGACCTGTCACGCGAACGGCCAACTACAAACGATGAGTCGACGGCTGCTCGCGGTCGCGCCGGTGGACCACCCGGGCGGCGCGGAAACCACGCTGGTTCGCCTGCTGGGCGGCCTGCAGGCTCGCGGCTGGACGATCACGCTGGCCACGCCGGGACCTGGACCGTTGCGCGATCAGGCGCTCGCGGCCGGCTTCGGCTGGAAAGCGCTGCCGCTCGGCGGACTCCTACGCGGCACGGGCCGGCGTGCGCTGGCCTCCTGGCCGAAGGCATTCGGACTGGGTCGCCACGCCGACGTTGTCTACCTGAACGCCGCCGTCTGCGGGCGCGCCCTGCCCGCGTTCGCGGCGGCGCGAAGCGTGGACCGAGTGGTGGACCCGACGCGGCGGAGCCCCCGGATCGTGCTCCACATCCACGACATGGTGCAGCGCGTACCCCCGTTCTGGCGCTGGGCCGACCGCGTCCTGGCCGCCTCCCAAGCGGTGGCCGACCGCATGCCAGGACTCGAGGCGAGCGTCGTCTACGGCCCGGTCGACCCCGACCCGCCGGCCGAGCCGTCGCCCTGGCCCACCGATAACGGGCCGGTGGTCGGCTTCATCGGCCGGCTCGAGCCGCGCAAGGGCGCGCTCGACCTGGTCAACGCCGCCCCGGCGATCCGGGCCGGCGCACCCGGAGCGCGCGTGGTGATCATCGGCGACGAGCCGTACGGCCTATCCCCCGAGTACACACGCGCCGTGCTCGCCTCCGATGCGGTGGAGCACCATCCCTGGAGCCCCAACGCGCCGGGCCTGATGCGCCATCTCGACGTGCTCGTGCTCCCCTCCTACGAGGAGCCGTTCGGGACCGTGCTGGCCGAGGCGATGGCGGTCGGGACCCCGGTGGTCGCCACCAGGGTCGACGGGCTCCCGGAGGTGGTCGACGATGGCGTCACCGGTCGCCTGGTGGCGCCGGGCGATCCTGCGCGCCTGGCCGAGGCCGTCGTCGAGGTCCTCTCGCGCCGGCAGGAGATGGGCAGCGCCGCCCGGCTCCAGGCCCGGCGCTTTCACGCCGGTGGATACGTGGACCGCGTGGAACGGCTGATCTCGGCATGAAGGTCGCCTTCGACAGCCGGCCGTCGAAGGACACGCGCGGCATCGCCCGGTATTCGCGCTGTCTGCTGAAGGCGCTCCAGGACTCCAGTCGCGGGGAGATCGTCGAGTCCCACGATCCGAAGCGCTGCGACGTGTTCCACTCGCCCTGGATCGACGGCGCGCTGCTGCGCTCTCCGGTTCCGATGGTGGTCACGCTCCACGACCTGATCCCGCTCAAGCGCCACGGGGAATACCTGCGCACCGGGTTGCGGTTCCGGCTGCGTTACCTGGCCGTCCAGCGCGCCGTCCGGGTGATCGTCCCCACCCGCGCCGTCGCCGACGACGCGATCAAGGAGCTCGAGCTGCCCGCCGACCGGCTCGTGGTGATCGGCGAGGCGGCCGCGCCGACGTTCGGCCCGCGCTCCCGGGAGGAGGTCGCCACCGTCCGTGAGCGCTTCGGACTGCCCGAGCAGTACCTGGTCTGGGTCGGCGGTATGCGCACGCCGGATCCCCGCAAGCGCGTGGCCGCGCTCGCCCGGGCCAAGCGGACCATGCCGCTGGTGCTGGTCGGGGCGGCCGGTCGCTGGGCCCGCGAGCTCCCCGACGTCACGCTCACCGGCGCGGTGACGGACGACGAGCTCGCGGCGATCTACACCGGCGCCCAGGCACTGGTGTTCCCCAGCGACGACGAGGGCTTCGGCCTGCCGCCCGTCGAGGCGCTGGCCTGCGGGACGCCGGTCGCCGCCTCGGACGTACCGGCGATGCGCGAGGTGCTCGACGGCCGGGCGGCACTCACCGAGATCAGCGATCTCGACGGGCTGATCCTCGCCGCCGAGGCGGCCCAGCGCCCGGCGCCGGCGCCGCTCACCTGGACCTGGGACGACGCCGCCGCCGCCACCTGGGACGTCTACGCCGAGGCCGCCAACGCCTCAAACGGCTGGCGCGGTGCCCGGCGCCGCCGCGCACCCGGACCGGACGGCGGGCGCCGGCGACGGGCGCCGGCGGGGGAGAAGTCCGAGCCCGGGGAGTGATCGCGGTGCGGCGGTGGCGCTGATCGCGTTCGATGCACGGGACGCTTTCGTGCCGATGCCGCATGGCTCAGGAATCTACGTTCGCCGTCTGCTCGAGGCGCTGAAACGCACGCCTCCGGCCGGCCACGAGCTGTGGGCGCTGGAGCGCGGCGGGGGCGGCCCCGAGGTCTGGTGGGAGCAGGTGACCCTGCCCCGTCTGCTGCGCGGGCGCCGAGCCGCGCTCGTGCACTGCCCGGACTCGTTTGCCCCGCTGCGGCGGCCCTGCCCGGCGGTGCTGACCATCCACGATCTCGCCTTCGCGGCGATGCCGCAGGACATGGCCGGGCCCACCGGCGCGAAGTACCGGACGCTGGTGCCGCGCGCCGCTCGCTCGGCGGAGCGGGTGATCTGCCCGTCGCGGTTCACCGCGGAGGACGTGAGCAGTCGCTACGGCGTCGACCCGGAGCGGATCCGGGTGATCCCCGAGGCCCCGGCGCTGGCCCCCACCGCGCATCCGACCCCCGCCGCGCACCCGGCTCCAGCCCCGACCGCGCCCCCCAACGGCGAGGGCGGGTACCTGCTGGCCGCCGGCGACCTGCGTCCCAAGAAGAACCTCCCGTTGCTGATCGAGGCGTACCGGCAGCTACGCCTTCAGGGCATGCCGCAGCGGCTCGTGCTGGCCGGCGCCGAGGCCGGCAGCGGCGTCGCTCGGCAGCTTCGTGATCTGGCCGGCGGCGAGCCACTCGAACTCCCCGGCTTCGTCGACGACCAGCGGCTGGAGGCGCTCATCTCCGGCGCCGACGCGCTGATCGTCCCGAGCTTGTACGAGGGCTTCGGTCTGGTCGCGCTCGACGCGATGGCCCGCGGCTGCCCGGTGGTGCTCGCCCGCGCCGGAGCGCTCCCGGAGACCGGCGGGTCGGCCGCCGTCTACTTCGACCCACACGATCCGTCCGATCTGGCGGCGACGCTCCGCCGCGTCCTCGAGGACCCCCTCGAGCGCGACCGCCTGCGTCAAGCCGGCCTGGCGCGGGCGCGGGAGTTCAGCTGGGATCGGGCCGCGGCGGCCACCGTCGCCGTCTACCAGGAGCTGCTGTGATGCGCTCGGGCTTCGTGATCCTGTCCTCCGACGAGGCTCATCTGCTCGAGCATTCCCTCCCGGCCGCGCTGGCCGAGAACTTCGACGAGGCGGTCGTGATCGACAACGCGTCATCCGATGCCACGGCTGTGCTGGCCGACCGGCTGGGCGTGACACGGCTCGCGCTCCCGCGCCGGCTCCCGTACACCGAGGCGATGAACGCCGGGCTGCGGACGATCTCCGCCGACGCTGTGGCCCTCCTGCAGGCCGACACGTTCGTGGCGCCCGGCTACCTGGCCGAGTGCCTTCAGGCGCTCGCCGCCCCTGACGTCGGATCGGTGGCCCCCAAGCTGCTGCGCGCCCGCGGGCCGCTCCCGGAGGACCGGCTCCAGCTGATCGACGCCGCGGCGATGTCGTTCGATCGCCGGCGCAAGAACAGCCTGGTCGGCCATGGGGCGCCCGCCGGCGCCTACTCGACGCCGGCCGAGGTCTTCGGCGCCGATGGCGCGGCCGCGCTCTGGCGCGTCGCGGCGCTGCGCGACTGCGCGGTCGAGGACCAGTACTTCGACGAGAACCTGCCCGGGTGGGGCTGCGATGCCGACCTGGCCTGGCGGGCGCAGCTGTTCGGCTGGCGGAGCCGGTACGCCCCCGGCGCCGTCGTCCATCACGTCCGCACCTACAGCCCCAGCACACGGGCGCTGGTCAGCCCGGCCGACCGCCGCACCCAGTTCCGCAACCGCCTGCTGATGATCGCAAAGAACGACTCGGCGGCCGACCTGGTTCGCGATGCCGGGCCGCTACTGCTCTACGAGGTCCTGGCCCTCGGCTACGCGCTGCTGCGCGAGCACGAGCTGCTGACCGGCTACGGCGAGGCCGCTCGCCGCCTCCCCACGGCGCTCCGCGCCCGCCGCCAGATCCAGGCCCGCCGCCGCCCCGGCCGGGTCCCGTTCGGACTCGAGCCTCCGCGAGCCTGATCACCGCCGTCGGGCGCGCCGTCGCCCCGCGTATTCGCCCAGCAGCCGCGCCGCGCGCCGGTGACTGAGCCGTGCCCGCCAGGCCGAGTCGTAGTAGCGCAGATCCGACCACCACCTGGCGGCCACCTCGCGGAGCCCGTAAGGCGGGTAGTCGATGAACGCGGCGAACCCCTGCGCCTCCCGCCGGGCCCGCCGGTAGATGGCGGCCAGCGGATCATGGGTGTGGTCGTGCTCGACGACGAGCGCCGGGTCGATCACGCAGGCGTAGTCGCGCTGAAGCCAGTAGCGGGACCACTCGCGGTCCTCGCAGCCGGGGAGATCGGCGCGGAACTGCCGCTCGCGCCACAGCGAGGCCCTGAACGCGCCCGCCGCGTTCGAGTAGCCCCACTCGGGATCCGCCGCCAGCCGCGCGGCGTCCTGCTCGACTCGTTCGGTCAGCGGCGTCCCGTCCGGGCGGTACCGATCGCCGGAGGCGCAGGCCACCCTGGGGTCCTCGAGCGCCTCCACCAGCCGCGCCAGCCACCCGCGGTCGCGCGCGAACGCGTCGGCCGAGAGAGCGACGAGCACTTCCCCCCGGGCGTGTGCGGCGCCGAGGTTCAGCGCCGCGCCGAAACTGAACTCGGGGCCGGGCAGCTGGAGCACCTGCGCGCCGAAGCCGCGGGCGATCTCGGCCGTGCCGTCGCGGGATCCGTTGTCGACCACGATCACCTCGATCTCCCCGATCCCGAGGTCCTGGGCGCGGATCAGCTCCAGGCAGCGTGCGATCGCCGGCGCCGCATCGCGGGCCCGAACGATCACGCTGATTATCGGCACCGGGCTAATTCTGGCGTTGACGACGGCAGCCGCGTAGCATGGCCCCAAGTGAACGCGCCTGCCCTTCGAGAGGTGAGCGGTGGCGGGAGGACTGAGCTTGCCCCGGCGCCCCGCCCCGCCTCGTCGATCTTCGACATCCCGATCGACCTCGCCCAGCCTCCCGAGCTGCTGCAGACGATCTCGGGGTGGGCCTCCGAGCGCGAGACGCGGCGGGTGATGTACGTGAACGCGCATGTGGTCAACCAGTCGCGCACGACTCCCGGGCTGGGCAGTGCCCTGCGCCGCGCGGACCTCGTCTACTGCGACGGCTACGGCGTGCGGCTGGCCGCAAGGGTGCTGAAGATGCCCGTGCCGCACCGGATGACCGGGGCCGACTGGATCTGGGGCCTGGCCACCCTCTGCGAGCTCGCCGGCCAGCCGATCTACCTGCTCGGCTCCGAGCCCCCGATCGCCCGCGAGGCGGCGGCCCGCCTGCGCCATTGGTACCCCAGCCTCGACGTGGTCGGCTCCCATCACGGCTATTTCGATCTCGACTCGCCCCACAACGAGCGCGTGATCGAGCACATCAACGAGCACCCGGCGCGGATCGTCCTCGTCGGGATGGGCACGCCGAAGCAGGAACTCTGGGTCGATCGCTACGCTGACCGCTTGGACGGCGCCGTCGTATGGACCGTCGGCGCGCTGTTCGACTACGTCTCCGGCCATATCCCGCGCGCCCCACGATGGCTGGCTGACAACGGCTTCGAATGGATCTTCCGACTCGCGATCGAACCACAACGGATGTGGCGGAGGTATCTGCTCGGCAACCCGGTGTTCCTGTCCCGGGTGCTGACCGAGGCCCGGCGCCGCGGCGAACTGGCCTAGGCCGACTGCCGGATCCGCGCGTGGCGCAGTTCGCGCTCGCGGCGATCATCCTGATCGCGCTCGCCGCGCTGTGCTGGCACTTCAACGCCAAGCCCCGCCACCAGGCGCTGAGCGCACTGCCCGACACGTTCCGCGTGCTGCTGGGCACAGGCGTCCTGTTCGGGCTCGGCGGCTTCGGCCTGGTCCGGCTGATGCTGCCCGATGCCCTCCGTCGCTACGAGTGGCTCTGGGTGCTCCCCACCGGGGGTTGCGCGGTCGGCCTGGCGATGACGGTGTTCGGCTTCGCCGATGTCCCCTATGCCGTCTCGCTCGGCCTCGTGCTGGCCGGCGGCCTGGCGCTCGCGGTGTACTCGGTACGGCGCCGCGGTTGGCCGGAGCTACCGGCCAAGCGGCTGGCCTGGCCGGTGTTCCTGGCCTTCGTCGTGCTGGTCGTCGCGCTGGTGCCGATGATCTTCGTGCAGCACTACGCCGCCCCGATCGGCACCGGCTCGGACGCGCACATGGCCACGGGCACCGCGAGCTTTCTCAAGCACTCCTATCCGACTGGCGTGAACATCACCCAGCCGATCAACCAGATGCCTCCGACCTGGCAGTCGAAGTTCCCGATCTACTACGCCTTCGCCGGCGTCTCATCGGTGTCCGGCCTGCCCACCTGGCAGGTGCTGGCCCCGCTGGCCGCGGCGCTGCTGGCGATGGCCGCGATCGGGCTGTTCCTCGTCGCCCGCGAGGTGTTCGGGGCCACGGCGGCGATCTCGGTCGCCGCGATGGGGCTGGCCGGACTCGACCGGATGGCGCTGCACACCGGCCTGAATCCGTACTTCAACCAGACCTGGGGCTTCTTCGCGCTCCCGTTCACCGTCGTCCTGGGGTGGCTGGCCGTGCAATCCGGGGTCAGCCGCCGGACGCGCCAGGCCACCGTGGCACTGCTCGGGATATTCGCGCTGGTGCTCGTCCTCGCCTATCCGCTGGCGGCCCCGATCCCGGCCGTCCCGATCGTCGTATTCGTCTGGAGCGAGCGGCGTCGGCGGATCAAGGCGGGCGAGCACGTGGTCACGATCCGCGACCTGTACAAGGGGCGCCGCAGCCTGCTCTGGATGGTGCCCGTGGGCGCCGCGCTGGCGATTCCGGTGGCCGGCGCGGTCGACAAGGGCGTGGCCGCAGCCAAGGTTCTCGCCCCCGGCCATTCGCTGCAGGGCTGGGGGGGCGACCTCGGCCACTTCATCCCGTTCAACTACTTCCTCTCGCTGCCCAACTCGCTGCTCGGCATCGCGCTGTTCGTGGTGATCGTCCTGCTCGCGCTGCGCGGCCTGGAGGGCCAGCCGCGCTCGCTGGCGATCGGCCTCGGCGGGCTGCTGCTGATCGGCCTCCTGCTCGCCGCCTACCTGCGCCACCGCCAGTACGGCTACTACTTCCATTTCAAGCTGCTCGCGTTCATCGGCCCGGTGCTGCTGGTGATCGCGGCGGTCGGCGCCGGTCGTCTGCGCCGGGCGGGCCCGGCCCTGCTCGCCGTGCTGGCCATCGCCACCGGCGTCAGCACGTTCGACGAACTCAAGGCCACCGGCTATCAGCTGCCGCTGAGCACGGTGCAGCTGAGCTCGTGGGCCAAGGCGCTGCCCCGCGGGGCGTCCGTTCGCCTCGACATGTGGCCGCCGCAGCAGCTCTGGGCCGCCTACTTCATGGTCTCCCGGCCGCTGTGCTCACAGCTGCCGCTGCTCAACACCGACTACCCGCACGTTCCCCCGTCGCGCAAGGCCGACTACATCCTCACCACCTACAACCTGCCGAAGCCCGCCGACGCGATCGGCTCGCCGCTGAGGACCAACCAGGGCTACCGGCTCTACCGGGAGAACCCGGCGACGCCGGGGCCGGACCTCTGCTCCACGCGCCGCCAGGACCGGATCTACTCCGGTCTCGGCTTCAGCTATCACTGAGGGTTCCCCGCGCGAGTCCCGGGTCAGTCGCCCGGGTCCAGCGGCGGCAGGGCGAGCGCGTGGGCGCTGGCGCCTTCGTCCTGCACGGGGATGGTCCCCTCCAGGTTGATCAGCCGGTACCCGTGCGCGGTCATCGCGGCCACGAACTCGTCGTGCGTCCCGTGGAGCTCGCAGATGATCGCCGGCCGGTGACGCTCGATCGTCGCCCGCATCCCCTCGAGCACCGCGATCTCGGCGCCCTCGACGTCGATCTTCACCAGCGTCGGCGGACGCAGCTCGCCGGCGGCCAGCAGGTCGTCGATCGCCACCAGCTCGACCTCGATCACCTGCTCGGTGTTGGGATGCTCGCCGTACTCCTCCAGCTTGGACCAGCTCTGGTCATCGACGATCTGCAGCCGTCCGAGTCCGCCGTGGGCGGAGACCGCCTTGTCGATCACCACGATGTTCTTCAGTCCGTTGAGCTCGGCGTTGGCGCGGATCGCCGCCGCATTGTCGGGCGCCGCCTCAAACGCGTACACCCGGCCTTCGTCCAGCCCGGCCAGGTGGGCGCCGAGCAGCGAGAAGAAACCCAGGTTGGCGCCGATGTCGAAGAACACGCCGCCCGTTCCGAGATGCCGCAGCATTGCCTCCTGGACCGAGCTCTCGAGGTTGCCGTAGGCCAGGGACCCGAAATGGGCATGGGAGATCGGCAGGTAGCGCATGTCGAGCACGATCCCGCCGGCGTGACCCTGGGGGATCCGCAGCACGCCGCTCTCGAGCCATCGGATCGCGCTCCGCATCGCCAGAGACCCCGGATCGCGCTCGCTCAGCGCGCGCGTCCGCAGCTCACGCAGCCGCGGATGACCGACCCGGATGAGCCGCCGGAGCACGGCCGAGCGGTTGATCCCGCGCGACCCCACCCAGTGCCGGGCGCGTGCCCTCACGCTCACGGGCGCCCCAGCCCTTCCAGCGCCTCGCGCAGGCGACCCGCCGTGCCTGCGTGGTCGTACACCTCCAGGCGGCGCTGCCCACGCGCGCGCAGCTCATCGCGGAGCTCGGAGTCGCCGACCACGATCCGCAACAACTCGGTGACGGTGGCCAGGTCGTCGTCCTCGCCCAGCAGCACCCCGGCGTCGCCGACCACCTCGCCGACAGCACCGACGTCGCGGGCGATCACGGGAACGCCGAAATGAAATGCCTCCAGCAGCGGGATACAGAAGCCCTCGTGCTCGGACAGACACAGGAAGGCGTGCGCGCTGCGGTAGCGATCGGCCAGCTCGGCGGCGGAGATGGCGCTCTGGAATCTCACCGCACCCGGCGCCAGGCGCTGCGCCAGCGCCTGCAGCTGCGCGCCGTAGGCCGGCGACAGCGGGACGCCGACCAGGACCAGCCGTGCGTCCGGCTGGGTTTCGCGATAGCGCGCGAACGCTCGGATCACGAGATCCTGGCGCTTGTGCGGAACCAGGCGCCCGACGAAGAGGATGGTCGGCGGGCCGGTCGGCGGATCCCCCGGTGCTCCGAGCCGCCCGCGATCGAACAGGACCGGGATCACCCGCGCGTCGCGTGAGCTCAACTCGCGCAACTGGCGCGCGTTGTATTCCGACACCCCGGCCAGCGTGCCGAACCGCGGCGCGAGCGCGGCCAGCTGACCGTGGCCGAGCTCGCAGCGGACCGCGTCAACGGGCTCATGCGCCCAGAAGTACTGAGCTGGGGTGATGTTGTGAGAGATCAGCAAGCTCCGCCGAGATTCGAACCGGCGCTCGAGACCGCGCGCATAGCCCGAGTAGTGCAGCAGCAGGATCTCATCCGGAGCCGGCGACAACTCGTGCAGGTGCCTGACCACCCGCCGCGGCATGCCGGCAGCGATCACCGGCGAGTAGTCCTCCCCTTGCCATCCCCACTGCGTGAACAGCGCGCGGCAGGCCAGCGCTTGATTGGTCACCGCATCGACAGGGCCGGCGGCACAGAGGACCTGCGAGACCCTCATTCTTGGATCGGCTCATCGGCGCCCTCGCGCTCGCGCGCGGCCCGCTCGAGTTCCCCCACCCGTTCCTCCAGCCGGATCACGTGGGCGGCGATGTTGGCATTGAAGCGGCTCTGCTGCGCGCTCATCTGACCCAGGTACTGGCTCATCAAGCGGATCAGCAGCCGCTTGCACCAGGTGATCGGCGCCCCAAGGCGGCGTGTGGAATAGACCTCGGCCTGCTCAGGCTCGATGATCGCCCACTCCGCGAGCCGGCGCGCCGAGGCCACGGGTGCGTCGAGCTGCCACGGCGCCGGGTCGGTTTCCACCGGCGGCTGGTCGGCGGCCGCGCGGCGGGCGGCGGCGAGGGCCTCCCGCGGGTCCCTCACCCCGTCACCTCCACCGAGGCGCCGCTGAAGGTCCAGGTCCCCCGCAGGTCGGCGATGCCCTCCGCGTCATCGGTGCCCGCGACACTGAACGACAGCAGCCGGTCGATCCCGGGTGCGGTGTCGCCGGGCTCATGAATCCCCAGCGGGATGTCGTAGTCGCCGCCGAGCAGGGTCAGATGGGGAATCCGGAACACCAGCCGCCCGCCGCCGCCGCTGGTGGCCAGCGGGATCTGCGAGCGGAACACCGACTGCCCGCTCGCCAGCCGGACGTCGATCACCAGCGTCACATCCGGCGCACCCGGGCGCGCCTCAAAGTCGAGCACCAACCGCACCGGCTCCCCGGACTCGAATACCTGCCGAGGCCGCCCGTCGCGGTCCTGCAGGGACGCCTCACGCAGGATCACCGCGCCGTCGCGGGCCTCGCGCGCCGCCGCCTGGGCGGCGTCCTCGACCCCCAACATCCGGTGGTAGAACAGCAGCCCCTCGTCGGTCGGTCCGTCGAAGGCAACCCGGCCGGCGTCGAGCACGACAACGCGCCGGCAGGCCGCCTCGATCGTGCCGGGCGCGTGCGAGACCAGCACCACGGTGGCGCCCTGCTCGATCCGCGAACGGATGTGTCGCAGGCACTTGCGCTGGAACGCCTCGTCGCCGACCGCGAGCACCTCATCGATCAGCATGACGTCGGCCTGGAGATGGGCGGCGATCGAGAACCCGAGGCGCACGAGCATCCCCGACGAATAGGTCTTGATCGGGGCGTCGATGAAGTGGCCCAGCTCGGAGAAGTCGATGATCGGATCGATCTGCGCCTCCACCTCGGCGCGCGACATGCCGTGCAGAGCGGCGCTGACCTGGATGTTCTCGCGTCCGCTGAACTCTCGGCCGAAGCCCGCCCCGAGCTCGATCAGCGTGGCGATCCGCCCCCCGCACCCGGCGAAGCCCCGATGCAGCGGGATGATGCCGGCCAGGACACGCAGCGTCGAGGTCTTGCCGGCGCCGTTGCGCCCGACGATCCCGACCGTCTCACCTGGCCCGACCCGCAACGAGACTCCGGCCAGGGCCTGCGTCGGTGGCAGATCCCCGGCGCCGCGGCGACCAACCGAGGCGACCAGCTCCTTGAGCGTGCGTCCGCGGTCACCCCGTGGCGAGAATGCGCGCCAGGCATCGTCGAGCACGATCTCCCCCCGGGCCAGGGTTCGGCTCATATGACCACCGCCAGCTCGCCCTCGAGGCGGCGGAACAGCAGCGTCCCGCAGGCGATCGAGATTCCCCCGGCGAGCACCACGTAGATCAGCGTGCTCGCCCCGGGCGCGCGCCCGTAGTAGATGACGCTGTGGAAGGCATCGACGAACGGCGCCACCGGGTTGACCCATCGCAGCAGCGGTCGCAGCCAGTGATGCGAGTGCAGGCCGGGCAGCGTCTGGATCTGGAACAGCACCCCGGAGACGAAGAACCAAGGCAGGAGCGCGGCGGTCAGGATCGGCTGCACGTCCCGGTAGTAGGCGTGCAGGGCGGAGGCGATCAGCGCCAATCCCAGCGTGAAGGCGAGCAGGCAGGCGATCACCACCGGGAGCAGCAGCAGCGACGGCGCGCCGTTGCCCCGGATCGCCACCGTGATCGGGATCAGCACGGCCAGCATCGTGAACAGCGGCACCAGCTGGACCACCACCGAGGCGGCCGGGATCGTCTGGCGCGGGAACCGGACCTTGGTGACCAGCGAAGACTGTTCGACCAGCGAGGTGCTGGCCGCCGTGAGCGCCTGGGCGAAGAACAGCCAGACCAGCAGCCCGGCCAGGATGAAGATGGGGTAATCGGCGTAGTTGACCGCCTTCAGCAGCGGCCCGAGCATCACTCCGTAGACCGCCATCAGCACCAGCGGATTGACCAGGTACCACAGGACGCCGACGACGGTGCCCTTGTATTTCTGGCGAAGCTCGCGACGCACGAGCTGCTGGAACAGATAGCTGTAGCGGCGCATCTCCACGGGATTATCGAGACTCGACCAGCAGCGTCACCGGTCCGTCATTGACCAGCTCGACCGCCATGTCCGCGCCGAACACCCCGCGGCGCGCCCCGAGGCGCTCGCAGAAGCGCTCGTACAAGGGCTCCGCCAGCCGAGGAGGCGCTGCGGCCACGTAGCTCGGCCGGTTCCCGCGGCGGGCGTCTCCATAGAGCGTGAACTGGCTCACGCACAACACTTCGCGCTCGCCCAGCGGCTCGTTCATCTTGCCCTCGGCGTCGGGGAACACGCGCAGCGCTCTGACCTTGTCCGCCAGCCAATCGGCGCCGGCCTCCGTGTCGGCCTGACCGACCCCGAGCAGGACCAGCAGGCCGGGGCCGATCGAGGCGATCAGCTCGCCCCCGGTGCTCACCGAGGCCCGGCTCACCCGTTGGATCAGGGCCCGCACCCGGTCAGACTTCGCGGAGCTCGGTGGCGGCGCGCTCGGGGGCGACGACGTTGACCGGCAGCCCGGTCGCGCGCTCTAAGCCGGCGGAGTGGAGCATGCGCGGGAGCACATCGATCCGCCAGCAATAGTGCTCGGCGCCGCGCGGGGCGGTCCTGACCCAGAGGTTGAGCGGCGGGCAGGCACCGAAGCGGCCCTCGAGGCGCTCCAGCGCCTGGTGGAGCATCGACGCCCCCGTCGGCCCGTCATCCTCGAAGCGCATCCGCGAGCGGCGCGGAGCCAGCAGCAGCTGATAGGGCACCCGCGAGGCGTAGGGCGCCATCAGCACGACGTCATCGTCGATCGCCACGATCCGCTCGCGCTTGCGGACCTCCTCCTGGACCAGATCGGCCAGCAGGTTGCCACCCATCGTTCTGGTCGCGTAGGCAGCGAAGCGCTCCCGCTCGCGCGCCACCGCCGCCGGGACGAACGGGAGCGCGTAGAGCTGGGCGTGGGTATGGGGCAACGAGGCGCCGGCCTCCTCGCGCTCGTCGACGATCACCTGCACGCAGGCCGCGTCGGCGTGCTGTCGGATCCGCTCCCGCCAGACCTCGACCGCCGCGCCCACCTCCTCGCCGGCGAGCCGGCTCAGCGAGACGACCGGCCGGGGGGAATTGACGATCACCTCGTGGTGCCCGTAGGCCGGGGCAGACCAGAACAGGTCTCGGTTCGGGTTGGCGCCGGGAAGCGCCGGCGGCCCGTCCACGCCGTCAACACCGTCGCGCCCGAGCGATGCCTCGGCGCCGTCCAGCACCGGATACGGGCTCGGTACCACGCGGACGGACCACCCGGGCGAATCAGCCGGCCCGCCACCGGGGCGGATCGCGTACAGCTCGGGCGGCGTCCGATCCTCGTGGCCCTCCGCGAACGGATCGTCCTCGGGACCGATGTCCACCGCCGAGGCAACGCTCAGCGCCGCACCCGGGCTGAGCGCACGGCCGGGGGCGATGATCGTCCGCTCGCCATTCAGCGGATCGATCCGCAACTCCGGGCCGCTCAGAGCTGCTTCTCCATCGCGACGTGCTCGATGCCGGCCTCGGTGAACTCGCGGCCGCGGGCGCGATAGCCGGCCAACTCGTACAGCGAGCGCGCGTAGGTCTGGGCGTGGAGCACGAGCCGCCGGGCGCCGGCGGTCCGGGCCTCGTCGTCGGCGGCGGCCAGCAACGCCGTGGCGATGCCACGCCGCCGTGCCGAGCGCTCGACCGCGAGCCGGCTGAACTGCGCGGTGGTCCCCACGATCAGCACGCGGCAGGTGCCCAGCATCTGGCCGTCGGAGATCGCCGCGAGGTGCATCGCCTCGTGGTCGCGGCCGTCCTGCTCCTCGTGGCGCGGTACCCCCTGCTCGACGCAGAACACGTCGTAGCGCAGCGTCAGCGCCGCCCGCATCTCCTCCGTGCCCTCGACGCGCCGGATGTCGTAGAGGAGGATGCTGCTCATCCGAGCACGTACCGCCGGATGTCGCGCTCGAGCGCTGCCGCGCTCTCGTAGGGCCCGGCATGGTCGAAGACCGCCTTGCCCTGCCGGTTGAAGTAGATCGTCTGCGGGAAATACACGGCGGCCTGAATCGAGCGGGCGATCGCCTCGCCCGGGTCGGTGTAGCTCGGGTAGCTGACCGGGAAGCGCTTCAGGAAAGCAGCAGCCGATGCGTTCGCGTCCTTGCCGTCGATGCCCACGAAGGCCACCCGGGTGCCGAGGGCCGCCGCCGCCCGCTGGAACACGGGGAACTCCGTCTGGCAGGGACCGCACCACGAAGCCCACTTGTTGACCACCACCGGGTAGCCGTGGAGGCTGGCCAGCCGGGCGTTGAACGCCGACTGCCCGCCGCCCAGCAGCTGGTCGGCCTGCGTGTGGAGCGCCGCCAGCGGCGGCGGAGAGCCCTTCAGATCCCGTCGGATCTGCTGAGGACCGGGAGCGACGCTGTGCGCGGTCGACCCGCAGCCGGCCACCAGCCCTCCGACGAGCAACAGAGCCGTTGAGCACAAGCGGATTCCCACGATCCGACAGCTTGCCATATGCTCACCGTAGGCCAGCGCAGTGGGCGCCGAGCGATCGGTTTGAGCAGCAGTTGCGGCTTGGTCGCTGCGGTCTGCTTAAGTACACGTTATCCTCCGAGTGCAGGTTTGGCGAGGGGGACGCTTGTGAGGAAACCTCGCTGGTCTCGGTGGGATGCCGAGACTCTGCCTGAGCCGCTAAGACGTGGTGCCGCGGCTCGTTCTATTCGACGCGACCTTTGAACCCAATGGGTGATTCCACCCCTCTTCCTAGTCCTGCCGCGATTGCGCGCGCGGAGCTGCTCACTCGTGAGCGCTTCGTCCATGAAGGTGAGACCCTCGAGGATGCCCTCGCGCCAGGGTCGGCTCGGCGTGCCGCGCTTGACGCCGCGGTGGCCGAGATCGAGGCGGGCCACATCCAGCCGTCGATCGATTGGCGGCGCAAGTTCTCGCTGTTGCTCGGCCTGGAGAGGCTGCTGTCCGACGACGAGCCGAAGCTGGTCGACGGCACCGTGCTCTCGGCCCACCAGGTCGACGCCCTCTCGGGCACGCTGACCGCGCTGCTCGCGGAGGCCCAGCGCAACGGCCACGGCTCGGGGGGCCCGGCGGTCCCCGCGCAGCTCCCGGCCCCGGCCGCCCCCCCGACGATCTCCGGCGAGGAGGACGTCGACCTCGACGGCGAGGAGCCCGAGGACGAGGAGCCCCAGGACTGGCAGGACGACGACGAGCTCGACGAGGACGTCCAGATCGGCGAGGCCCCCGAGGACCCGAACGCCGATCGCCGGTTCTGGTTCGAGCACGCGACCGGCGCGGGCAAGACCGTCGCCGCCCTCGGCTTCGTCGAGGGCTCGCGGACCGGCGGCGTCCTGATCCTGACCCACCGCCGCAACCTCGTCGACCAGTTCATCGGCGAGCTGCGCGACCGCGGTTATCGCGACCGCATCAGCCCGCCGCTGATCGGCGATCAGGACAACGCCAAGGGGCCGGTCACCGTCGAGACCTACCAGTGGTTCGTGCGCAACGCCGGCCGGATCTCCGACGCCTACACGATCGTGATCTGCGACGAGGCCCACACCGCTCTGGGAGAGAAGACCTCGGCGGCGATCCGCGGCTGGTCCGGGCCGATCTTCATCGGCATGACCGCCACCGGCGCGCTGATCGCCCGCCACGTCACCGACCTGTTCCCGACTCAGACCTCGCGGTTCGACCTGGCCCAGGCAGCCCGGCGCGGCGTGATCGCCCCGCTGCGGTGCATCCGGATCCCGCCGGGCCCCGGCGTCCGAACGATCGCCAAGGTGCCGCTGCGCCGGGGAGAAGTGGACACCGAATTCGATCAGGAGATGCTGGCCGAGCTGCTCGACCAGACGCCGTTCAACGTGGCCATCGCCGATCTCTACAAGACCCGGTTCAACGGCGTTCCCGGCGTCGTCTACGCCGCCGGGGTGCGCCACGCCTACAACGTCGCCCAGGCGATGCGCGACATCGGGATCAACGCGATGGGCGTGTCCGGCGAGACCCCCAAGCGCGAGCTGGCCAGGATCCTGGCCGACTACGAGGCGGGCAAGGTCGACGTGCTGGTCAACGCCCAGCTGCTGGCCGAGGGCTGGAACAGCCCGCGGGCGACGATCTGCATGCACCTGGCCCCGACCGCCTCCAAGCGCATCTATCAGCAGCGAGTCGGCCGCGTGACCCGTCGCCATCCCGGCAAGGAGGCCGGCATCGTGGTCGACTTCGTCCACCCGGCGACCAAGCACGACGATCCGGTGGTGACCCTGCACTCGCTGCTGGACCGCGACGTCTACCGCGGCGGCGCGATCGTGGTCGGGCCGGTGCGCCGCGGACGCGGACGCCGGGTGCGAGTGGAGCGCCGAGTGCTTCCGGTCACGCCCGATCCGGAGCGGCGGGCCGAGGTCTTCGAGCGCGAGCTGTGGCGGATCGCCGTCGAGCACCTCGACTACGGCGAGCAGCACGTCTGGGCCGCGCTGGCCGGCGCTCGGGTCGCCCCGAACGGCTGGCGCCGGGCCAAGGCGATGCTCCACTTCGACCGCGGCGGCGAGCTCAAGCGCCGCTTCCTGCTGACCGCCGTGCAACGCAACCGCAACGCCCAGCTGCGGCTGCGCGCGCTCCAGGAGATCGCCGCCAGCCGCGACGCCGAGGCGTTCGACATGGCGATCGACATCATGGCCGGATGGCCCCGCGACGAACGACGCGAGGGCGTCAAGATCATGCTGCAGGCGCTGGCCGAGCGCCGCATCGGCCGGCGAGACCAGGCCAACGCGTGGATCTGGCGGATGGCCGAGTACACCCGCGAGGTCCACGAGGAGTACGCGGTCCAGCGCTGGCCGGAGACCAAGCGCCTGCTCGGGCTGCTGGTCAACTCCAGCGGCGCCGCCCACGCCCGCAACGCCCGCCGGCTGGTGCACGCCACCCGTAAGGAGGACCGCCGGCTGTCGGCGGCGCTGCTCGCGGCGGCCCTGGCCCACACGCCCGAGGCCGAGGAGGCGCTCCGCGGCGCCCGCACCCGGATGGCCCGCAAGCCGGCGGCGCTGGCCCGCGAGCTGCTGCGCAACTTCCCCAAGGGCCGGCGCGGGAAGAACCGCCGCCGGCGCGGCAAGTCAGGCGACGGCGCGGCCACGGGAGCCGCGGCCGCCACGGCGACGGCCACCGCCGTCGAGGTCGATGACGACTTGGACTTGGACTTGGACGACAGCCCGGAGCTGGAGGATGAAGAGGCAACCGAGGGCAACAACGGGGGCGGCGGGGGTCGCAACCGCAGCCGCAGCCGCAACCGGCGCCGGCCAGCAGCTCGGACGGCCGCGGTCGATGCCGCGGACGACTCGGACGACTCAGACGACTCAGACGACTCCGTGGACGTGGACGACGTGGACGACGTCGATGTCGATGTCGATGACGTGGATGACGACGATCTCGGCTACGGCGACGACGACGATGACGACGACGCCACCGCCGCCGCGAGCGACTCGCACGACGACGACGAGGACCACGAAGCCGCCGCCTGAACTTTGGCGTTGCTTGCACCCCATGCATAACGAGCCGAAGTTCGCTCCCCGTGCTGGGCCCGCTGCTAGGTCCTTAGCAGGAAATCAACAGCCCGCTCGCAACCTTAAGCCTGAGAGCGCGTTCACACGCGTGTCCAGCCACGAGAGGAACGGGCTTCATGAATCGCATTCGCAGCACCGCCATCGCCGGGGTGATCGCAGGGTCGGCCGTCTTGGTGCCGGTTGTCGCATCCGCCTCCAGCTCGCACGCGAAGTTCTGGCAGAACAAGGCGAAAACCGTCGCGTGCGGGATCGAGATCCACACCGGCCCCAAGGCCACCGAGGTGCTCTGCAGCGCCAAGGGCATCCCGGCGCCGCCGCACACCACCAGCGCCGACGGCGACCCGGGCTTCGTTCAGCTCGCCGCCACGGGGTCTCCCCAGAAGCTGCGTCTGAGCCAGGACTCGTTCGTGGGGACCAATCCCTCCACCCTCGGCCACGGCGTGGTCTGGAGCTCGCTGGGCGTCACCTGCAACACCGGCAGCGGCAAGACAGTCCTCTGCTTCAACGGGGACAACCACGGCTTCGTGATCGGCAACGGTCACTACACATCGTTCTGAGCTGGAAGGAGATGCACCTCGCCGGCGTCCAGGGCGATCAGGCCCTGGGCGCCGCGCACCAGCAGCCGGCCGTCGTCGTCGAGGCCGGCACCGACCCCCTCGCCGGCGGCCCAGCGGACCGGTTTATCCAGCAGCGCATCGCGGGTCCGGACCGCCGTGAGCACCTCAGCCGGATCGGCCGCGAGCCAATGGTCGAGCAGCTCCAGCAACCGCACGAGCGTGCCCGGCACCGCTCCCGGTTCCAGCCCCAGCGTGCCGGCCAGGTCGCGTAGCTCGGCCGGGAAGTCCTCGGGCCTGATCGCCACGTTCAGCCCGATCCCCAGCACCGCCCAGCCCTCCTGCGGCCGGCCTTCGACCAGGATCCCGGCCACCTTGCGCCCGTCCACCTGAACGTCGTTGGGCCACTTGATCCGGGCCTGCGGACCGACCAGCTCGGCCACGGCCGCGCCGGCGGCCAGCGGCAGCAGCCGCGGCGGGTCGCGGATCACCAGCGAGCAGAGCAGCGCGCGGCCGGCGGGCGCCGTCCAGGTCCGCCCCTGCCGACCGCGCCCGGCCGATTGCTCGTCGGCGGTCACCAGCATCCCGTGCGGGGCGCCGTTCGCCGCGAGCTCGCGGGCGCGTGTGTTGGTGGAGTCCGTGCGACGCAGGTGCAGCCTCGGGTAGCCGAGCGCCGGCCGGGGCGAGCTCACGCCGGCCGGATCCGGAGCTCGTCGCCGACGCTCAGGCCCAGACGCTCGGCGGCGCTGCCGTGTGTGACCGCGACGGCCAGTGCCTGGGCCGCGTCCTCGTAGACGATCAGCCCATCGGCCTGGGCGTCGGCGAACGTCCGGACGAAGAGCGCCCGCACCGGTGGCCGGGAGGCCAGCTCGAGCTCGACCGCGTGCCCGAGCTTCAGCCCGGTGTCGCCCAGGTCACCGTGCGTGGCGTTCAGCTGAGCGTTCCCGAAGCGGTCTGTTGAGACCACCTCGGCCACCAGCGTCCCGGCCTCCACGCGCGCCCGTGGAAGCTCGAGCCGAACGATGGCCTCGGGGTCCAGCGGATCCCCGGCGTCGGCCAGTTTCACCCCGGCGGCCAGATGAGCGGCCACCGGAGCGAACAGGTCGCGGCCGTGGAAGGTCGCCGACACCGGCTCCAGCCGCAGCGGCGAGCGTGAGATCTCGACCGCCTCCGCCACCCCGCCGGCCTGCTCCGCGGCCGGCCACAGCAGGCCGTTGTCCGGCCCAACAAGCACGCGCTCATCGGCCAGGCGCAAGGCGATGGCCCGGCGCGCCGCCCCGACGTCGGGGTCGACTACGGCGATGTGAACGCCGACCGGCATGTAGGCCAGGGCGCGGCGGAGCACGATCGCGCCGCCGCTGACATCGTGGCGCCCGATCCCGTGGGTGATGTCGATCACCCGGGCCGGCGGGCAGATCCCGGCGATCACGCCGTGGCAGACGCCGACGAACTCATCGTCGAGTCCGTAGTCCGACAGAAACGTGATCGTCACCTCGGGCATCCGCGCCAGCATAGAATCGTCGGATGGAGTCAGGCACCTCGGTCACCTCACTGCAGCGGGACACCGGCGAGCGGTTCTTGCCGCTGCGCCGCGAGCTCGGCGTCAGCTCGTTCGGGATCAACCAGATCGTCCTGCAGCCCGGGCAGCGCATGCGGATCCACCGGCACGCCAACCAGGAAGAGGTCTACGTGGTCCTCGCCGGCACGCTCACCCTGATGGTCGAGGGCGAGGCCGCCGAGCACGGCCCCGATCAGCTGATCCGCGTCGCTCACGATGTCCGCCGCCAGCTCGTCAACCGCGGCGCCGAGCCCCTGATCCTGCTCGCCCTGGGCGGCGCCGGGGAGCACCAGAGCCGCGACGCCGAGGCGTTCACCGCCTGGGACCAGCAGACCGGCGCCAGCCCGCAGGAAGTCCCGCTGCCCCCGGACCTCGGCCCCGACGAGCTCGGTTAGCAACGGCCCTCGGGATTCGCAGCGACCGACATCCACCGGCAGCTCCTCGAAGCCGCTGAGCCTGGCCGAATAACGTCCCAGACGGGGACACCATTCAGCCAGGCTCGCCGCGGAGATCGCACCCGCAGACCAGAGCAGCGTTGCCGCCCCCGGGCGTACCGCGACCAGCCGCGAACGTTGGCAAAGAGTTGATATGCGCCGGGCGCGCTGGGTTTGCGACGCCCCGATACGGAAGCGGCGACCAGAATAGAAATACGTTTCAGGCTGGCGATCACTTGGATGCCTTTTCCTCGAAATGCTGTGGGAAAAGGCATCCGAGTGACGCCGGGTCTGCGGCCCCGCTCGGGAACGCAACCCGATCCCGGCGCAAGCCAGCGTCCCACCCTTCATCGAAAGAAGTTCGTCCGCGATCAACCACCCAGGCCGCCTAGGCCACCCAGGCCCGCGCGGACCGCCCGCGGACGCCGGTTCAGCGCGAAGCCGCGTCGGCGACCAGGGCGTCGACCAGCCCGTCGATGTCGTGACGGGTGGCCTCGACGTCGGGCTCGCGGCCGTGCGCGCGCAGGGTTTCGCTGGTCACCGGGCCGATGCTGACCAGCCGGGTCCGCTCGCCGAGAGCCTCACCGGCGGAGGCGAAGAAGTACTTGACGGTCGAGGAGGAGGTGAAGGTGACGTAGTCGGACGACCGCACCCGTTCGAGCTGCTCGGAGTCGAGCGGCTCGACCACGGTCTCGTACAGCGGGAGCACGTCGACGACCGCACCACGCGCGCGCAGCGCATCGGGCAGAACGTCCCGCGCCTCGGCCGCGCGCGCGACCAGCGCCCGGCTGATCGGCAGATCGGCTAGCGCCTCGACCAGCCCCTCGGCCACAAATCGCTCCGGGACGACATCGGCGATCACGCCGTGAGCCCGAAGCGCCGCCGCCGTGCCGGGGCCAATCGCCGCCACCCGCGCTCCGGCCAGCGAGCGCGCATCGTGCCCGGCCGCTGCCAGACGAGAGAACAGCAGCCTGACCCCGTTCGGGCTGGTCAGGCAGATCAGGTCGTAGCCCTCGAGGTCGGGAGCGGGTCCGTCCAGCGCCTCGATCCTGATCGCCGGCGCCTCCACCACCGCCGCACCTAATCCCCGCAGCCGGGCGGCCAGCCCGCTGGCCTGAGCCCGCGCCCGGGTGACCGCGATCGTCCGGCCCGACAGGGGGCGCGTCTCGAACCAGGCCAGCCGCTCGCGCATCGCGGCCACCGGCCCGAAGATGGCGATCGCCGGCGCCTTGATCTCCTCGGCCTCGGCGACCGCAGCGATGTTGGCCAGCGTGGCCATCACCGCGCGCTGATCGGGGAAGGTCCCGCGCTGCACCAGCGCGGCCGGCTCGTCGGGCGGACGCCCGCCGGCCAGTAGCCGCTGCGCGATCGCGCCGAGCTGGCGCACGCCCATGTAGACCACCAGCGTCCCCGGGAACGCCGCCAGGGCATTCCAGTCGAGCGCCGACTCGGGTTTGGCCGGGTCCTCGTGACCGGTCAGGAACGCGACCGCGCTGGCCAGGTCGCGATGGGTGACCGGAATCCCGGCGTAGGCCGCGGCCGCCACCCCGGCCGTCACCCCCGGCACCACCTCGAACGGAATCCCCGCCGCGCGCAGCGCCTCGGCCTCCTCGCCGCCGCGCCCGAACACGAACGGGTCCCCGCCCTTCAGCCGCACGACAGAAGCGCCCGCGGCGCCGTGCTCGAGCAGCAGCGCCTCGATCTCGGCCTGCGGCATCGAAGGCCCGCCGCCTTCCTTGCCGGCATAGAGCAACTGAGCCCGAGGCCCCGCTCCGTCCAGCGCCGAGTCCGGGATCAGTCGGTCGTAGACGATCACGTCGGCCGCGGCGATCAGCTCCAGCGCTCGCGCCGTCAGCAGTCCCGGGTCACCGGACCCGGCGCCGACCAGATATACGGTCATCCGATCAGGCTCCGCTCGGCTCGCTTCAACAGGTCTCCGGCCCCCGCCGCGAGCATCCGCCCGGCCACCACGTCGCCGACCCGGTCGCTCGGCGCGCAGGCCCGGTCGAGCAGCCAGGCCGACCCGTCGGGCAGACCCACCCAGGCGGTCAGCTCGAGCTCGCCCGCGCCGACGGCACGCGCATGAGCGCCGACCGGCGTGTTGCAGGAGGCCTCCAGCGCCCGGGTCAGGTCTCGCTCGGCGCTGACGCAGGCCATCGCGTCGCGGTCGATCACCCGCTCGAGCACCTCGTCCGGCAGCGCGCCCGGGCGAGCCTCCAGCGCCAGCGCCCCCTGGCCGGCGGCCGGGACGAAGCCGTCCAGCGCTCCCCCGGCCTCCGACTCGCGACCCAGACGCTGCAGGCCGGCCAGCGCCAGGACCAGCGCGTCGATCTCGCCCGCCGCCAGCTTCCGCAGCCGGGTGTCGACGTTGCCGCGCACGGTCACCACCTCGACGTCCGCGCGGGTCGCCCGGATCTGCGCGGCGCGGCGCAGGCTGCTGGTGCCGACGCGCGCGCCCGCCGGGAGCGCGTCGATCGACCGGGCGCCGCAGATCGCGTCGCGCGGGTCGGCCCGCTCGGGGATCGCCACCAGCTCGAGCCCGTCCGCGAGCTCGGCCGGGACGTCCTTGGCCGAGTGGACGGCGACGTCGATGCGATCCTCGAGCAGCGCGCGCTCGAGCTCGGAGACCCAGCGCGACTTGTCCTCCAGCCGGGCGCCGCGGTCGCCCGAGGTGGTGATCGTCACCAGCTCCGCCGAGCCGCCGAGCCGCCGCGCCACCCACGACGCCTGCGCCAGCGCCAGCGCGCTGCCGCGAGTTCCGACTCGCATCAGCGTCGCCGCTGGGGAAGCGGCCGGACCTCGGCCAGCTGCTCTTCCTCGCCGGCCATCAGCGTCTCCGCCACCCGCTCGTCGGCCAGCGCGCCCTCCTCCACCGAGAGATCGAAGAGGTCGCGCACGAGCGCCATCCGGGCGTGGACGCGATCGTCGCGAAGTTCCTTCATCCGCACCGTCGGGTGATGCAGAACGCGGTTGACCACCGCCCGGGCGAGCGCATCGACGCGTTCGAGGTCGCGAGGCGAGGCGGATTCCCATTTCCCCCGGTTCTCGGACACCACCGTCGCGGCGATCTCGTTCGCCCGCGTGCGCAGCGCCGCCAGGGTCGGGAGCACCTCGAGCGAACCCAACCAGGTGGCGAAATGCTGGATCTCCTCTTCGATGATTCCCTCGGCCTTGCGCGCCTCGGCCTGGCGGACCCGGCGGTTGCGCGCGATCACGCCCTGCAGGTCATCGATGTCATAGAGCGAAACGCCGCCGATCTCCGCACAGGACGCGTCGATGTCGCGCGGCACCGCGAGGTCGATCATCAGCATCGGCCGGTCAGCCCGCGCGTTCATCACCTCGGCCAGCTCGCGCGCCTCGATCAGCAGGTGCGGCGACGCCGTCGCGGCGACGACGATGTCGGCCTGCTCGAGGGCCTGTGGCAGCTCATCGAAGCTGACGCTGCGCCCGCCGTAACGCCTGGCCAAGCTGATCGCCCGATCGCGACGGCGGGTGGCCACGAACACGGTCTCGCCGCCACTGTCGGCCAGCGCGCGGGCGGTCAGCTCGCTGGTCTCGCCGGTACCGATGATCACCACCTCGTGCCCGCGCAGGTCTCCGAGCAGCTCGCGCGCGAGCGTGACCGCGACGGAGGGGAGGCTGAGCTGACGCTCGCCGATCGCCGTCTCGGTGCGGACGCGCTTGCCGGTGGCCAGCGCCGCCTGGAACAGGTGCTTGGTCAGCGGGCCGGCCGTCTCGTTGGCCAGGGCCGCGTCATAGGAGCGCTTGATCTGCCCCTGGATCTCCGCCTCGCCGACGATCATCGACTCGAGTCCAGAGGTGACGCGATAGAGATGGCGGGCCGCGTCGCAGTTACGGTGCGAGTAGATCGCCGAGGCGAGCCCGGTCAGCCGGATTCCGGCCTGGCGCGCCAGCATCGCCAGCACCGTGCTCTCGGCCTCGACCGGATCGGAGACGACCAGATAGAGCTCGGTGCGGTTGCAGGTCGAGATCGCGACGGCCTCGTGCACGTCCCCCGCGCCCCGCAGGTCCCGCATGAACTCGGCGGCGCGAACATCGGGAAGCGCCAGGCGCTCGCGCACCTCCACCGGCGCGGTCTTGTGCGAGACCCCGAGCGCCAGCAGCTCGCTCACGCCACCGTCTCAGTCTCGCGGTCGGACTCCTCGTCGGCCTGCCGCTCGTGCATCTCGCGCCTGAGCTCGGCCAGCTCGCGCTGGTTGTGGGACAGCCGTTTCGCCATGATCGCCACGTAGATCAGAATCAACGCGATGAACACCACATAGGCGCCGGCGACGTACTTGCCGGCGCTGTGCAGCGGCAGCGCGGGGGCGGCGGCGAGCACGGCGCTCATGACGGGGCCGCGCTTCTGCCCAGCGGTGCCAGCGAGTCGTCGCCGTGCAGCGTCCGCCGCAGCCGGCGGGTCTGGATCCGCGTGTTTTTGGCCGCCATCTCGTATTTCCAGAAGGTCGCGAACAGCAGCGCGATCCCCAGCAGTGAGATCAGGAACGTGAGGCGCATCGGGCCCGGCAGGTTGCCGCCGCCCAACGTCAGGACCCGCGGATGGACGAACTGCTGGGCCAGCCGCACCGCGATGAAGTTGAGCGGGACGAACGCGGCGGCGGTGATCGAGAACACGCTCGCGTAGCGCGCCTGGCGCTCGGGATCCTCGATCGAGAAGCGCAGCGGCTGATAGGTCGCGAACAGCAGCACCACGATCAGATACGAGACCAGGGTCGGCTCGGACCACACCCACCAGTGACCCCACGACGCCTTGGCCCAGATCGAGCCGGTGAGCAGGCCCCCGACCGCGAAGATCAGCGACATGTGGATCGCCACGTAGGAGCGCATGTCCCATTCGCGGTTCCGCGTCTTCAGATGCATGACGGCGAACACCCCACCGAGCACGAATCCGCACAGCGAGACGATCGCCAGCGGCACATGGATGTAGAAGATCTTCTGGACGAAGCCCTGATCGGCGTCGAGGGGGGCATAGAAGAACACCAACGCCAGCGCGATCGAGATCGTCGCAACCGTGGCAAGCGAGAGGCCTCGTAGGCCCCGACCGTAATTCTGGGAAGGCAAGATTCTTCAGTCCTCCAGCAAGAAATCGAACACCGCATAAGCCAGGAGGGCGAACACGACATCATAGAGAGCCAGGATCGCCAGCCACTTACCTGGGGGAGATCCCGAGCCGTGGACGGCCAGCAGCGGGCCCGCCCCCCGCGCCAGGCCGATCAGCAGCGGGATCAGCAGCGGCAGACCGATGATCGGGCCGATCAGATCGCGCGCGCGGGTCTGCACGGCGATCGCCGAAACCAGCGTGCCGATCACCGCGATCCCCAGGTCGGCCAGCGCCAGCACAGCCATCAGCCCCAGCAGGGGGTGACCCAGCGACGGCCCGAGCAGCAGCAGCCCGAACGCGGGTACCGCCACCACCTCGAGCACGACCAGATAGGCGAACAACGCGGCCGCCTTGGCCACCAGCAGCGTCGTCCGGTCGACCGGCGCGAGCAGGAACGCGTCGAATCCGCCCTGCTCCCGCTCGGCCACGAACAGGCGATTGATGGCCAGGATCGAGGCGAACAGCAGCGTCGCCGTGAGGATCCCCGCCGCCTCCTGGCCCGAGATCTTCTGCTGGTTCAGCCCGAAGTGGAAGATCACGAACGTGGTCACCGCGAACAGGGCCATCGCCGGGACCGTCTCGAGCGTCCGCAGCTCGAGCCGCAGGTCCTTGCGCAGGATGATCAGCACAGTCCTCACGCGTAGAGCTCCTTGACCTGCTCGGGCCCGAACTGAGCCGGGTCGCCGAAGTAGGCGATCCGGCCGTCCTTGAGCGCCATCACGAGATCTGCCTCGGCCAGCGCCGCTTGGGGATCGTGGCTGGTCAGCACCCGCGTGGCTCCGCTGGCCCGCCCGATCAGCGGCTCGACCAGCTCCTCGGCGGCGGGGTCGAGATTCGCCCGGGGCTCGTCGAGCAGCAGCAGGCTCGGGGCGTGCAGGACGGCGCGGCAGATCGCCACGCGCTGCACCATCCCGCGCGAGAGCAGGCGCACCGGATCATCGGCGCGGCGCTCCATCCGCACGGCGCTCAGCACCTCCTCGACCCGCTCGGGCTCGAGGCCGAACAGACCGGCGTGGTAGCGCAGGTTCTCCCGCCCGCTCAGGTCGCGGTAGAGCAGCGGCTCATGCGCCAGCAGCCCGATCCGGCCGCGGACCGCGAACGCTCGCCGCGGCAGCTCCTCGCCGAACAACGAGATCTGGCCGGCGTGCGGTCGCAGCAACGTGGCCAGGATCCGCAGCAACGTCGATTTCCCCGCCCCGTTGCGCCCGAGCACGGCCAGCGTCGCGCCGGCGGGCACGTCGGCCGACACATCGCGCAGCGCGGTTCGCTCGCCGAAATAGCGAGTCAGGCCGCGCAGCTCGATCGCCGGCTGCTCAGCCGGCGCCATGACCCCCGCGCTGGCGCCCGCCCTCGCGCGTGAGCGTTCCGACCACGTGGCCGAGCGTCGGGGCGATCACCGGAAACAGCTCGCCGATCGCCTTCGGGTTGCCGGGGAAGTTGACGATCAGCGTCCGTCCGGCGATCCCGGAGACGCCCCGAGTGAGGATGCCCATCGGCGTGTACTTGAGCGACTCGGCCCGCATCGCCTCGGCGAACCCGGGGGCGTCGCGATCGATCACCGCTCGCGTCGCTTCGGGCGTCACGTCGTCAGGCGTGAAGCCGGTGCCCCCCGTGGTGAAGATCAGCGAGATCCCGGTGGCCGGCTCGGACAGCCGTCGCAGCGCCGCCTCGATCGCGTCCCGGTCGTCGGACAGGACCTCGGTCACCACGACCTCCGCCCCCGCCGCCGTCGCGTGCGCCGCCAGCGCCAGCCCCGAGACATCCTCGGAGCGGCCGGCCGCCACCGAGGTGGAGATGGTCAGGATCGCCGTCTTCATCGCCGCGCCAGGTTAATGGCTTCGCCCCTCCAGCCCCCGGCGTGGTGGTCAGGGAACGGTCTGGACCGACTGCTCCACGCGCCCGCGGCGGAGGGTCAATGAGACCCCGCCACTCTGGCGCACCGAATAGCCATCGTCGGTAAATGAACGCGCACGCGCTAACTGCAGCGTGAACGTCGGCTTGGACAGCAGCGCCAACGGGAAGGGCCCCACGGCCCCCGCGTGATCGAGCTCGGGACCGGGACACCGCGTTCGGAGCGAACCGGATGGGGCATAACCGGCGATTGCACCAGCGGAGCCCGTGAGCAGCGCCAGGTTTGCCCCCCTGAGCGGAGCGGTATCGGTACATGTCGCCCCGGCCTGCATAGTCGTGGCCCGTGCTGATCCACGATCGGTCCAGGTGATTTGTCCGAAGATGGATGGATGCTTGATGGGGCCCGGCTTTCCGTGCAGCGCAGCCAGAAGTTGGCGATAGGAGCGCGTCGCCGGTGCGCTCACTTGTAGGTAGGCATCGACCGCTGTCGGCACCGGCGTCCAGGACATCGTGCCGCTGAGCCCGCAGGAATCGAGTTGGCGGCAGACGGTGGGATCGGAGCTGCCGGTCACGCTGACCTGCTCGCTGCCGGTCACGCTGACCAGTTGGAGATGCTCGAGCACGGTGCGGATCCGCCGCTTGTGGACCGACTTCGGAAGCGGGGTGGGGGACGACTGGTTCCGCGGCTTCCCAAACGACAGCACCACGGTGGAGCGCACCGTTCCCGAGAAGCCGTGCGCCTGGAACGTGGTGACCCCGCGGAGATCGCCCGTGGTGTGCCCAGTGACCAGCGACGCCAGCTTCAACTTCAGGCCGGGGACGGCGGCGAGATCGCCGTCGACAGGCCCGGCGCATCGGGTCGCGAGCAGCGAGCCCTGCGCGGACAGCAGCCGGATCGACAGGAAGGCACCGCGGACGACCGTGGACGGCGCGTCCTCATAGGTGGACTGGGCGTCGGAGCAGACCCCGGCCGACGGACCGGAGCCTCGCGTGACGCGCGCCTGGGTCTCCGGTAGGTCGACGTTGTAGCCGCTTCCGTACAGATCCGCCTCGTATTTGATCTTGCCGTGCTGGCGGAATTTGACCAGGTCGAGTTCGTTTCCCGGGGCGGGCCGCCAGATGATCGTCCCGCTGTAGCCGCAGACGCCCGCCGATGCACAGCCGGCGGCGGTGCTGGCGCTGAAGCTGACGGCGAGCCGCCCGCTGATATGGACGGGGATCGATTCATTCAGGAGCAACCGCTGGCCCGAGGGGAGCCCGAGGAGGGTTATCGAGCTGCCCGCGCCCGCCGCCGCGGGCATGAGCATCAGAGCGCTGAGCGCGAGGACGCCCGGGAGCCAATGCCGCCGGATCATCGGATCGTCCGTTTCACGGTGCCGGCGCGGAGCTGCGTCAGCGCGAGCGTGAGCGCGACGGCGCCACCCCGGCTCCCCGAGTAGTCGAAACCGGCGAACCCTCCGCCCCGGGTGAGCGTAACCGCGACGCTGCGCCGCCCGAGCAGTGCCAACCTGAGCGGTCCGTGCGCGAACGCCCCGGCGACGGTGAAGCCTCCCTTGCCAAACCCCTGGCCGGAACCGAACACCTCAGCGGTGGACGGACCGGGGCAGTGCGTGCGCAGCGCGTCGTCCGGGGTACCGAGGGCCGGAGAGCCGAGGATCACGTCGAGGCCGCCGGGTGAGGAGCTGAGCAGCAGCTGGGTCGAGAAAGCTCGCGCGTCATGGCAGGCGGCCGAGCCGGGTCGCTGCACGTTCTCCGCGGCGGAAACTCGCGCGTTGTTACCAACGAAAAATCCCAGTCTGAACTTGCCGGCCCGGAGATCGGCGATTGCCCCCGCCCGACCCACCACGTGCCGCACGATCCGGCCTGCACTCAGATCGATGCTCGAGACATGGCCCAGCGTTAGATCGGACGTTCCGGAGACCCCGCAGGCGTCCGACACCTGGCAGAACGGGTCGCTGGCCCCACTGAAGCTCTCCTGCAGCGCGCCCGTCGCCGCGACCCGGTAGCGCATCTGAATCCGCTCGACGAGCTCGGTCCGCGGACGCGGACTCGGAGACGGGCCGCTGCTCGAGCTCGAGCTGCCGCTTGAACTCGAGAAACCATCCTGAAGATCGGGGGTCAAGACCAACGTCGAGACGAGCTCTCCGCTGAACGGTCCGGCGGTGAACGCCTTCCGGCTCCGCAGATCGAAGCTCGGATGCTTGGCCCCGCTCTCGCGAAGAGGGATCGCCAGCCGATTCAGGTCGCCCTCCAGAGGACCGGCGCAGTCCCCGCTGGAGATGCCGGTGCCGCCGAAGCTCCCGCCGAAGCCGCCGCCCAAGGTGATGCTCTGAGGCTTCTTGCGGAGCGGAAACGTCAACAGCAGATTGGACACCGGCAGCACGTCGACACAGCTACCGGCGGCACTCGACGTTGTCGCGGTCTGAACTCGAGCGATCCCGGACACGTTGAGATCAAGCTGGGCGGGAAAGCGCTGGCGGGGAGCGCCGGACTCGTCGGTGTAGTCGCCGCCCTGCGGGTCGACGGTGATCGTGCCCCGCACGGAGCACAGTCCCTTCGCCGCACACCCCCGGGCCGGGTCGCCGGCGAAGGTAAAGGTGAGCGACCCGCGGGGCGTCAGCTCCTCGTCGGCCCGCGCGATGGCCGGAGCCACCAGGACCAATAGCGCGACCACCAGCGGGGTTACCCGCCGGCCCCTCAAAGTCTCCCCATGGCGCTGATACTCGCACCCCAACCCCCCGGGGGCAAGTCGGCCTCCCGAGCGCGTGCCCGGACGGCCTCGAGCCGAGCGACCTACCGGTCAGCCGAGCGGCGCCAGTGTCCCGACCGGCCGCCGGACTTCTCCAGGAGCGTCACCGACGCGATCTCCGCGCCGCGCTCGATCCCCTTGACCATGTCGTAGACGGTCAGGGCGGCCACCGATGCGGCGGTCAGCGCCTCCATCTCGACGCCGGTCGGACCGCTGGTCCGGGCCTCGGCGGTCAGGACGATTTCCCCTAGAGCGCCGTCGATCCTCGCCTCGACCCCGACGAACGAGAGCGCGAGCGGATGACACAGCGGAATCAGCTCGGAGGTTCGCTTGGCCGCCTGGATGCCGGCGATCCGCGCCACCCCGAGGACGTCGCCCTTCGGCGCGTCCCCGTCCTGCACGCGCCGCGCCGTTTCCGCGGAAACGCGCACGATCGCCCGGGCCACTGCACGGCGCTGGGTTACCGCCTTCTCGCCGACATCCACCATCCGCGCCCGCCCGGCAGCGTCCAGATGGGTTAGCCCGCCCGGGCCCTCAGACTGGGGCATGCGTCCGCTGGGCCGCGGCGATCAGGTCGCGAACCGCCGCCGCGTCGCCCGCCCTCAAAAGCGAGATCGGATCGGGATCGCCATTCACGATCGACTCGAAGAACTCCTTGCGGTCCTGGTAGGTGGGCAGCGTGCCCTTGGCCCAGCCGCGGACGTCGTTGAGCAGGATCGCCAGCTGCGCGTAGGGCTCGCCGAACAGCTCGGAGATCTCGCGCTTCATGCGCTTGGCCAGCGCGGGCGAGGCGCCGGCCGTGGAAATCGCCACCGCCAGCGGGCCGGTGCGGACGATCGCCGGGAGGATGAAGTTGCATAGCGGCGGCACGTCGACCACGTTGACCAGCATCGCCCGCAGCTCGGCATCGTCGAAGACCCGGATGTTGATGTCGGTGTCGTCGGTCGCCGCGATCGCGATCAGGCACCCCTCCAGGTCGCCGGACCGGTATTCCCGCTGCTCCCAGCGAATCGAGCCTTCCTCCGCCAGCCGGACCAGCTCTGGGTGGGCTTCAGGCGCCACCAGCGTGACGGAGGCGTCGCAGGCCAGCAGTCCCTCGACCTTCTCCAGCCCGATGTCACCGCCGCCGACCACCAGGCACCGGCGGCCCTTGAGGCGCAGGCAGGCGATGTAGAACGGCGTCTCGAGCATGCCCTTGACGCAGGTCTGATCACAGATCCCCTTGCGGAGCTGACAGACGCACTCTTTTCCGCTGTAGGCCTGGGCCGGCATCGAGAGCTAAGGGTAGATCACCGCTTGATTGCGTCTCGCGCCAGTCGTGCGCCAAGGGCCAACAGCGGCGCCAGTCCGTCCCTGAGCGCCCCGGCCCGGATCGAGGGCCGCCCGTAGAGGACGACCGCCGCCTGGCGCAGCGCGCGGCCGAGCGTCTCGTCGTAGGGATACCACCAGGCGTTGCGAATCGTCGAGGGCTCCCACACCCGCAGCTTGACATTCACGCACTCGTAGAGCCCGAATTTCGAATGGGTGCGGCCGAGCCCGGATTCCTTGACCCCGCCCCAGGAGCACTGGCAGGCCCCGTGGCTGAACATGTGGTCGTTGATCCAGACCATTCCCGACTCGAGCTCGCGGGCGATCCGCTCGCCCTTGCTCCGGTCCGAGGTCCAGACCGAAGCGCCGAGCCCGAACACCGAGTCGTTGGCCAGCGAGACCGCCTCGTCCTCCGACCCGACGACGACGATCGGGAGCACCGGGCCGAAGATCTCCTCGCGCATGATTCGCATGTCGTGGGTCACGCCGGTGAGCACGGTCGGGGCGTAGAAGTCGCCCTGCTCAAAGCCGGGCGGCCCGCTGGTCGGCCCGCCGCAGCGCAGCTCGGCGCCGGCGGCCACCGCGTCGTCGACCAGCTCCTTGACCAGCTCGAACTGCTCGTGGGACACCATCGGGCCGATCTCGGTGGTCCACTCGAGTGGATCAGCCACCCGCAGCCCCTGCGCACCGCTGATCACGCCGGCGATGAACCGATCGGCGACCTCGCGCATCACGTACACCCGCTCGATCCCAGCACCGGTCTGGCCCGCGTTGGCGAAGCCGCCCCACAGGGCACCGGCGACCGCGTGATCGATGTTGGCGTCGGGGAGGACGATCATCGGGTCCTTGCCACCGAGCTCGAGGGCGCACCCCTTCAGCCGTCGCGCGCACTCCTCGCCGACCCCGCGACCGGTCTGGACCGAGCCGGTGAAGAAGATCTTGGCCACGCTCGACTCGACCAGCGCCTGCCCGGTTCCCGGCCCGTGGATCACCCGGACCAGCCCCTCGGGAACGCCTGCCCGCTCGAACACCCGGGCGATCCGCTCGCCGGTCAGCGGCGTCAGCGAAGCTGGCTTGAGCACCACGCCGTTGCCCGCCATCAGCGCCAGCGCCACTTCGCCGAAGGGGATGCTCCACGGGTAGTTCCAAGGCGATATGACCCCGATCACCCCGAGCGGCTCGTAGGTGAAGGCCGAGCTCTTGGTCCGCAGGAAGATCTGGGGCATCTTGATCTTCTCGTCGGCCAGCAGCTCCTGTCCAGCACGGCCGATCCAGCCCAGCGCGTCGATCGTCGGCAGCAACTCCATCGAGAACGCCTCGTTGCGCGGCTTGCCCTGCTCCCGGACGATCAGATCGCGGATCTCGTCGGACTCGTCGATCACCACCTGGGCGGCCCGCTCCAGGTAGCGAGCCCGGTCGGCCAGCGTCAGCTGGGCCCAGAACCGCTGCACCACCGCCGCCTCGTCGACTACCGCCTGGACCTCCGTGGGCGGCGTCGTGGTGACCGACCCGATCCTGACCCCCGACGCCGGGTTGAACGAATCGAGCTGCGCGGTTGCGGTTGCGCCTTGCACTGGCCGAGGCAGACTAGCGAAGCCGCCCCGTCGCCCCCCACGGTCAGCTGCGGCCCCGCGCCTTTCGGATCTCCTCCAGCCGCGCCCGCAGGGCGGCCTCGGCCTCGTCTGGCTGGTAGAAGCTCGCCCCGATCGCCCGGTCCGGCAGCAGCTCCTGCGCGGAGATGTGGCCCGGGTGCCGGTGGGGGCTGTCGTACTGCCCGTCGCTGCGGGTCGTGGAGCGCAGGTGCGGCGGTGGCGGCTCGGCGCCCCGCTCGCGGATGTAGGCCCGGGCCGCCCCGATCGCCCGCTTGGCGCCGTCGGACTTCGGGGCCAGCGATAAGTAGATGGCCGCCTGGGCCAGGGCGAACTGCGCCTCGGGCAGGCCGACGTGCTCGACCGCGTCGGCCGCGGCGGTGGCCACCGTCAGCGCCTGCGGGTCGGCGTTGCCGACATCCTCGGAGGCGAACACCACCATCCGCCGCACAATGAAGCGCGGGTCCTCCCCGCCCTCGAGCATCACCGCCAGGTAGTACAGCGACGCGTCCGGATCCGAGCCGCGCGTGGCCTTGATCCAGGCCGAGATCGTGTCGTAGTGCCGGTCGGCCTGGCGGTCGTAGAGCAGCGCCCGCCGCTGCAGGGCGTCCTCGGCGTGAGCCAGGGTGACCGGCGCGCCCTCGCCGGCCGCCTCGCAGGCGAGCTCGAGGCCACCCAGGGCCGTGCGGGCGTCGCCGCCGGAGCGCTCGGCCAGGAACTCCAGCGCGGCCTCCTCGATCTCCC
This sequence comes from uncultured Solirubrobacterales bacterium, assembly GCA_963808605.1. GTDB lineage: Bacteria > Actinomycetota > Thermoleophilia > Solirubrobacterales > Solirubrobacteraceae > Palsa-465. The sequence continues at coordinate 323,254 of CAWEGQ010000016.1, read as the reverse complement.
GGGACTCCCCGCACTCGCCGGCGGCCACCGCGCGGTCGAGCAGGGTCCGCACGTCCCCGGCGTCGAGCGTCTCGAGCTCGTACACGTGAGTGCGCGAGAGCAGCGCCGAGTTGACCTCGAAATAGGGGTTCTCGGTGGTCGCCCCGATCAAGGTCAGCAGCCCCTCCTCCACCGCCGGCAGCAGCGCGTCCTGCTGGGCCTTGTTGAAGCGGTGGATCTCGTCGAGGAAGAAGATCGTCGGCTTACCCGTCGACTGCAGCCGCTGGCGCGCCCGCTCGATCACCGCCCGGACCTCGGCGCGGCCGGCCTGGACCGCGCTCTCCTCCTCGAACGCCGCGTCCGCGGCGTCGGCGACGATCCGGGCCAGCGTCGTCTTCCCGCTCCCCGGCGGACCGTGCAGGATCATCGAATGGGGCTTGCCCGATTCGATCGCCCGGCGCAGCGCCGAACCGGCCGCCAGCAGCCGCTGCTGTCCGACGAACTCGTCGATCGTCCGCGGTCGCATCCGCGCGGCCAGTGGCGCGTCGGGGGCAGCAGGGCCGCCCGGCGCGGACGCGCGGTTCGGCGCGGGTATGTCGTCTCCGCCGAACAGGCGCTCCATCACGCGCCGCCGAGGATCTCCAGCACCGCGTCGTGCACCAGGCCGTTGGTGGCCACCCCGCTGCCCCCGTCGGCCCTGGCCACCCCGGTGAAGTCGGTGAACCGCCCGCCGGCCTCCTCCACGATCAGCTGGGGCGCCGCCAGGTCCCACAACGAGACGCTGGGATCGATCCCGATCTCGGCTCCCCCCTCGGCCACCAGCATGTAGGACCACAGATCGCCGTAGCCGCGCGTGCGCCAGCAGCGGCTGCCGAGCTCGAGCAGCGCGCCGAGCCGGCCTTCGGCGCCCCAGTCCTCAAGACCCGCGAAGGAGAACAGGGAATCGCCCAGATCGCGCACGCCGGAGACGTGGAGCCGGCGCGGGGCGCCGGGCAGGCCGTCGTCGAGGTACGCGCCCCCGCCGCGACGCGCCCACCAGCGGCGGTGCAGGGCCGGCGCCGAGACCACCCCGACGGTGAGCTCCCCGCCGTCGGACAGGGCCAGCAGCGTGGCCCAGCTCGGGATTCCGCGCACGTAGTTCTTGGTGCCGTCGATCGGGTCGACGATCCAGCGGCGCGTGCCGCCGGAGCCTTCGGTGGTGGCGTACTCCTCGCCCAGCACGGCATCGCCGGGATGCCTGACCGCGAGCTCCTGGCGCAGCCGCTGCTCGACCGCGCGGTCGGCCTCGGTAACCGGCGTCAGGTCGGGCTTGGTCTCGACCGCGAGGTCGGACGCCCGGAACCGGCCCAGCGTGATCTCATCGGCGAGGTCGGCCAGCTCGAGCGCGAGGGCAAGGTCAGCAACGGACACGGACGCATCGTAGGATCAATCGCGTCCGGGTAGGCTCTTAGCGACTGCATGACGACGGCCAGCCTTCAAGACGAGACCACCGAGGTCCTCCAAAGTCTGATCCGGTTCGACACGGTCAACCCGCCGGGCAATGAGCGCCCGGCGATCGAATACCTCGAGGCGTATCTGGCCGAGGCCGGGTTCTCCACCGAGACGCTCGGCGTGAGCGAGGACCGCCCCAACCTGATCGCCACGCTTCAGGGCGAGAGCGAGGGCCCGACGCTGTGCTACCTCGGGCACGTCGACACCGTGCTCGCCGCCGCCGCCGAGTGGACCCACGATCCGTGGTCCGGAGCGGTCGACGGCGGGTTCCTATGGGGACGCGGCGCGCTGGACATGAAGTCCCAGGTCGCCGCCGAGGCGGTGGCCGGGGCGGCGCTGGCCCGCGACGGCTGGCGCCCGGCCCGCGGAGCGCTCAAGCTGGTGTTCGTCGCCGATGAGGAGACCGGCGGCGACGTCGGCGCCCGCTGGCTGACCGAGAACCACCCCGACAAGGTGCGCTGCGACATGCTCCTCAACGAGGGGGCCGGCAGCACCTTCGAATACGAGGGCACGCGGCGCTACGGCGTCTGCTGCGGCGAGAAGGGCATCTTCCGCTTCAAGGTGACCGCCCACGGCGCCGCCGGCCACGCCTCGCTGCCCAAGACGGGCGACAACGCGCTGCTGAAGCTGGCGCCGGTGCTGCAGCGGCTGGCCGACGCCGAGCCGTCGTTCGTGATGACGGAGGCCCCCGCCGCGCTGCTGGCCGGGCTCGGCGAGGACCCCGACGATCCCGCCGGGGCACTGAGGCGAATCGCCGCCGCCGACCCGGCCCTGCCGATCCTGCTCGAGCCGATGCTCGGGGTCACCCTGACGCCGACCATGGCCCACGCCTCCGACAAGATCAACGTGATCCCCTCCCGGGCCTATCTGAAGATCGACTGCCGCGTGCCCCCCGGACTCGGCGAGGAGGCGGCGCTGGAGCGGCTCCACGACGTCCTGGGCGAGACCGCCGACGGCCTCGAGATCGAGTTCACCGAGAAGGTGTTCGGCAACGTCTCCCCCGTCACCTCGGAGCTGATGACCGCGATCGAGAAATGGGTCGCGGACCGCGACCCCGAGGCCGGCACCGTCCCGGTGATCCTCCCCGGCTTCTCCGACTCGAGTTGGTTCCGCGCGGCCTTCCCGGACCTGATCGCCTACGGCTTCTTCCCCCACCGCTACCAGACCCTGCTCGAGACCGCCCCCCTCGTGCACAATGCCGACGAGCGCATCGACGTCCGCGACCTCGGCTACGCGGCCGGCTTCTACGCCGACCTCGCCCGCGACCTCCTCGGCTGAACATCATTTATTAATCGGGTTTGGCCGTCCCGGGCTCAGCGCGAGTCGCCAGCGTGTGGCAGCGCCGCCGGCCGCTGGCGCAGCGGGCGGGGTGCGCGGCGCGAGACGAACTGCGGCAATGAGGGTGAGGGAGGTTGATCGCGGCCGGAACCGGGTGGCGCTCTCGGTTCCGAGGATCCGGCCCGGATTCCGCGGGGGTGTTGGGACGCTGGTCATCCCATTTTGGACTTTCTTACCGACACCCCCTCCCGCGGCACCAAACGCGCCGGCGCCACACGGAAACCACCTCTTCATCGATGCAGTTCGAGCAAAGACCAAGCCTCCATCCCCAGCCCCTTCCGCACCCAACCGCGCTGGCACGCCTGAGCAAGACGTCCGAGCCGCACCAGGCCTAAACCCCAGCGGGCACCCGCGGGCGCTCCAGCTCGAACTCGTGGACGCGCGACCCGGCGGCCGCCACCACATCCGCCTCCGGCGCCGCGCCCAGGTCACGCAGCGAGCGCGACAACAGCCCGAGCGCCAGCGCGACAAGCCCGATCGCGCTTCCGACCGCCAGGACGGTCCGAGCGCCGAACGCCGAGGCCAGCGGACCGGCCAGCAGGAAGCCCACCGGCAGCAGCGCCAGCGAGCCCATCCAGTCCCAGGCACTGACCCGCGAAAGCGCTCCCGGGGGAATGTGCTGGGCCAGCGCGGTCTCCCACCAGATCATCAGCAGCGAGAATCCGAAGCCGGTCAGCACCGCGCCCACGACCACCAGCGGGAGTGGCGCCCCCAGCGCGAACGCCAGGCATTGCACCGGCCAGGCCAGCACCATCAGCATCCCGGCCCGCAGCGGTCGCTGGGGCCGCCAGCGCATGGCCGCGAACGCGCCGACTACGGCGCCGACCCCGGCGCACGCCTCCAGCAGTCCGAACACCCCCGCGCTGCCGTAGTGCTCGCGGGCGATGATCGGCGCCAGCGAGTACCACTGGGCGAACGTGGTCAGCACCGCCACGCTGAACACGGCGATCGTCACCCACACCCAGGTTCGGGAGCGGACCTCGTGCCAGCCGGCGCGCAACTCATGCGCGACGGACGCCCGCGCGGGCGCCTTCCCGCGGGAGCGCGGGTTCATCCGCATCAGCATCGCGGCGCTCAACACGAAGGTGAGGGAATCCAGCGCGAACGCCTCGCCCGCACCCACTCCCAGCACGAGCGCGGTGGCCAGCGCCGGCCCGACCAGGAACGCCAGGTTGGACACGGTCTCGCTCAGCGCCTTGGCGTCCTGGATCATCGACTCGGGCACGGTCTGGGGGATCAGACCCGTGTAGGCGGGCTGGAAGAACGCCTGGGCCGCGCCGAACATCGCCTCGATCACCACCAGTTCCCAGATCCTCACCGCGCCGGTCAGGATCAGCACCGCCAGCACCCCGTGCAGCACCGCGCGCGTGGCATCGGTCCAGAGCATGATCCGGTGGCGGGGCAGACGATCCGCCCACACGCCCCCGAACAGCAGCAGCCCCACCAGCGGCAGCGTCTGCGCTCCGAGCACCAGCCCGAGGTCGGTGGCCGACCCGGTCCGCTGCGTGATGAACAGCGCCAGGGCCACGGCGACCACGCGGTCGCCGGTCACGCTGGCCGCTTGACCCAGGAACAGGTAACGAAAATCTCTGTGGCGCAGAACGCGCAGATACGAACTCACGGCACACACTCGACAAGACGAAGACGACGAAGAAACGACGGAACTACGAACTGGCCGGCGCGGGGATCAGCGGGCGCCGGCGGGGACTGCGGTCACGGTCGAGACGTGGCAAGCATCGCGGTCCGAATGTAACACGGACCACCGGCCGCTGGCAAGGCCTCCGGGCTGGTGCCCGACACTAGCTGCGGGGGACCAGCTCGAACCGCAGCGAGAAGAAGTCGAGCATGTGCGGCATCGGCTTGTCGGGGGCCAGCGCCGAGCCGAGCGGCTTGAGGTCGTGGTCGCGCAGGACGGTGCCGAGCATCGCCTTTCCGACCAGCAGGGCCAGGCCCGTGCCGGGACAACCCTGCGGACCGTGACTGAAATGGTTGAACGACCAGTCGTCCGCTGCACCACCGGAGAGCCACTCGTCCGGAGCGAAGCGGTCGGCGAAGGGATGGGCGTCGCGATCGCGGTGGTTGAAGGTGTTGACGATCAGGATCTGAGTGCCCTTGGTCACCTTGACGCCGTCCCAGTCGACGTCGCTGGATAGCTCGCGGGAGAGCATCGGCGTGGTCGGCCACAGCCGCATCGCCTCCTGCAGGCTCGCCTCGAGCACGCTCAGCCGGGCCACCCCGGCCCCGGTGCTCAGGTCGGCGTCGGCCAGCTCCTCGAGCACGCGCGCCGCGACCTGGTCGTGGCTGGCGAGCAGGGCCATGCAGCGCAGCGCGTTGATGGCCAGCGTGTCGCCGAGCGCGAACAGCCAGTGCGTGACCTGGCCCACCGGGTTGGTGAGCTCGGTGCTCGGCGCCTCAGGGAACAGCCCGGCCAGGCTGCCGGATCGGGCCGCGCCCACGTAGCTCTGGAGCTTCTCGTAAAACTGCCGGTAGAGCTCATCGGAGCCGCCGCCAGGGGGATTGCTCTTGTCCATCAGCTGGCCGAGCATTTCCGAGAGCTCGCTGTCATCGGCGGCTCCCTCGCCCAGGATCACTCGCCGGGTCACCCGCCTGACCGACTCGTTGAACGTGTCCCAGTCGAGCAGCCGCGGGAGCTTCTTCGCTTCCTCGACCGAGATCGCGGCGAACGTGTCGGCCAAGCGGTGCATCGGTTTGTCGGTGTCCAGCACGCTCTCGGTGAAGCGGCGCCGGTCCTCCCACTCGGGGTTGCGCGAGATCGTCAGCGCATCGGGCTGGAAGTGCGACATGCCGCTCTTCTTCGGATCCGGATCGGCGGCGAACGGCTCCGGCGATTTACCCAGGACCTGGCGGATCCCCTTTTCGCCGATCACCAGCAGGGCCTCGTCCTTGGCCACGCGGATCCACAGCGGACCGTTGCCGTAGCTGCGCTTGAGTCCGGCCATGAAGGACACCGCGAGCCCGTCGGCGCCGGTCCGCGTGGCCACAGCGACGGCGTTGCGCCGCCGGCGGAACAGGCCCTGGATCACGTTGGGGACCGCCACCTGCGCGGTGAAGCGCAGTCCCTCCAGGATCGTCGCGTGCGGGAAGTCCTTACCAGCCATCTGCGCGGCGACCCTACCAGGCGGCTCGACATAGACTCCGCACATGGCGACGGACGTGTCGGCCCGCCTCCACCCTGACATCTTCCGCTTGCCGGTGGACCGGATCCGCTCGGGTTACTACTCCGACGCCTACTTCGTCTACACCAAGCGGCTGCTCGAGGAGGAGGGCCACCATCCGCGGGTGACGATGCAGGTGTTCCAGAAGGAGCAGTCGCTGCTCGGCGGGATCGACGAGGCGATCGCGGTCCTGAAACTGTGCTCCGGCCGCGAGCTGAACGGGGGGTGGGTCCCGGGCTGGGATGACCTCAGCGTCCACGCGCTGCGGGAGGGGGCCAAGATCGCGCCGCGCGAGACGGTGATGACGATCGAGGGCGACTACAGCCTGTTCGCGCACCTGGAGACGGTGTACCTGGGCTCGCTGGCCCGGCGCTCGCTGATCATGCGCAACGTCGCCGACGTGGTGCAGGCGGCGCGCGGCAAGCCGATCTTCTACTTCCCCGCCCGCCACGATCACTGGCTGGTGCAGACCGGCGACGGCTGGGCGGCGCACGTCGCCGGCGCGATCGGCGTCTCGACCGACGCCCAGGCCTCGTGGTGGGGCGGAACCGGAATCGGCACCGTCCCGCACGCGCTGATCGCCGCCTACGGCGGGGATACGGTGCTGGCCGCCCAGAAGTTCGCCGATCGCTTCCACGATCAGATGAACGTCACCGTCCTGGTCGATTGGGACAACGACTCGGTCCACACCGCGATCAAGGTGGCCGAGGCCCTCGGCCCGAAGCTGTGGGGAGTCCGCCTGGACACCTCCGAGCAGCTGGTCGACCGCGCGCTGCTGGACGAGATGGGGGGCTTCCGGCCCACCGGGGTCAATCCCCGGTTGGTCGAGAAGGTCCGGGCCGCGCTGGACCAGGCGGGCTACCCCGACGTGCGAATCGTGGCCAGCGGTGGGTTCGACGCCCAGCGGATCGGCGAATTCGAGGCGGCGGGGGTTCCGGTCGATGCCTATGGGGTCGGGTCCTCGCTGATCCGCGGACAGAACGACTTCACCGCCGACGTGGTGATCGTCGACGGCAGGCCGTGTGCCAAGGTCGGGCGCGGCTACTCGGCCAATCCGAGGCTGGAAAGAGTTGAGTAACTCCGACCCCGTGCCGATGAGCCTGTGAGAGCCATGACCTTCGCCAACTTCCTGTGGGAGCCGGACGTGCAGACGTTCATGCTGCACTGGCTCCCGATCCTGTTCATGGGCCTGCTGGTCGTCGCCGTGTTCACGCTGATGCGGTACATGCCGAAGACCAAGCCGGTCGAGATCAAGCCCGAGGCCTCGCCGTCGATCGGCTGGGACGAGATCGCCGGCTCGGATGAGGCCAAGGAGGAGCTGCGCGAGGTCGTCGACTATCTCCGCGACCGCCGGCGCTTCCGCGAGCTGGGCGCGAAGGTGCCGAAGGGCATCCTGCTGCACGGCCCGCCCGGCACCGGCAAGACGCTGCTGGCCAAGGCCGTCGCCCACGAGTCCGGCGCCACCTTCTACTCGCAGTCCGCCGCCTCGTTCGTCGAGATGTTCGCCGGGCTCGGCGCCGCCCGCATCCGGCGGCTGTTCCGGGTGGCACGCAAGCACGCCCCGGCGATCGTGTTCATCGACGAGCTCGACGCCGTCGGCGGGCACCGCGGGATGGACATCAGCGGCGAGCGCGACCAGACGCTGAACCAGCTGCTGGTCGAGATGGACGGCTTCTCCACCCACGCCGACGTGGTGGTCATCGCCGCCTCCAACCTGCTGGAAAAGCTCGACCAGGCCCTGCTGCGACCCGGGCGCTTCGACCGCCAGATCTACGTCTCCCCGCCCGACGTCGGCGGCCGCGAGCGGATCCTCGGAGTCCACTCGCGCAACAAGCCGCTGGCCGACGACGTCGACATGAAGCTGCTGGCCCGCCAGACCTCCGGCCTGACCGGCGCCGACCTGGCCAACATCTGCAACGAAGCGGCGATCTTCGCCGCCCGCCGGCACGCCACGGTGGTCGAGATGCAGGACTTCGACGCATCGCTCGAGCGGGTCGTGGCGGGCATGCAGTCACGCCGCGCCCTGAGCGACCACGAGAAGCGGGTGGTGGCCTACCACGAAGCCGGCCACGCCCTCACCGGCGAGCTCTTGCCCTCGGTCGACCGCGTCCACCGGATCTCGATCGTCCCCCACGGCCGGGCCCTCGGCTACACGCTCAACCTGCCCGAAGAGGACCGCTATCTGAAGACACGCGAAGAGCTGATCGACTTCATGACGATGCTGCTGGGCGGTCGCGCCGCCGAGCAGCTCGTGTTCGGCTCGATCACCACCGGCGCCTCGGACGATCTCAAGCGCGTGGCCGAGATCGCCCACGCGATGGTCCACGACTACGCGATGGGCACCGGCTTCACCTCGCTGCGGATCGTCGATGTCGCCGAGGCCACGCGCCGGGCCGGCGATGAGGAGGTCCGCGAACTGGCCGACGAGGCCTTCCGCAACGCGGTCTCGATCATCAACGACCACAGGATCGAGCTCGACGAGCTGGCCGGCACCCTGCTGGCCAACGAGGTGCTCGAGCGCGGCGACATCGATCGGATCATGGACGGCGTTCCCCGCGCCGCCCCGCGGCGGATGGGGGGCGGCGGAGAGTTGGGTATCGCCGCGGCGACCGCGATGGACCCGGCCGAGCGCCCGCGGCGCAAGTAGGCGCGCCACCCCGGAGCGGGGCAGGCGGGTCAGTATGCTCCCGGCGCGATGCTGTCCGCCATCGATCACGTAGGGGTTGCCGTCGAGGAAATCGACGCCGCGCTGGCCGTCTACCGCGACGTGCTGGGGATGCCGCTGGTGCACCGCGAGACGGTGCAGGAACAGGGCGTCGACGCTGCGCTGCTCGACGTCGGCGACGGACACGTGGAGCTGGTGGCGCCGCTCGGACCGGATACCGCGGTGGGTAAATTCCTGGCCAAGCGCGGGCCCGGGCTGCATCACATCGCCTATCGCGTCGAGGATGTCGAGCAGACCCTGAGCGACCTCAAGGCCGCCGGAGCACGCCTGATCGATGAGCATCCGCGGACGGGAATCCGCGGCTCTCGCGTGGCGTTCGTACATCCCGCCTCCACCGGCGGCATCCTCACCGAAATCGTCCAGCCCAGGGATGCGCACTGATGCCGGGTCCCGTCCAGCCTCCCGAGGAGCACTGATGGCCACCGTCGAAAAGCCCCAGAAGATCAATATCGGCTTCCTCGGAGGCCAGACCCTGTCCGCCCGCGTCGCCCGGGACGAGCTGGCCAAGCTGCGCAGCGCTCTCCCCGCCGGCGGCTGGCACGATTTGACCGCCGAAGACGGCACGATCGCGCTCGACCTGGGCCGGGTGGTCTACGTGCTCGTCGATCACGAGGGGCACCGCGTCGGCTTCGGCAGCACCTGAGCCGCTGGACTCAGGGCGCACATTGCTGGTCGCGGACCAAGCCGCCCTGCGGCTGCTGCGCACCCGCGGCCATATCCCGCGGCTGGAGCGTGCCGTGACGGCGTATTCCCGCTTGGGCGAGCACGCAGCGTGCTGGTTCGCGCTCGGCGGCGCCGGACTGGCGCTCGAGCGCGACCCGGCGCGGCGCGCGCGGTGGCGAAGGGGAATCGTGGTCGTCGCCGCGGCGTACGGCGTGAACTTCGCCGTCAAGCTGAGCGTCCGCCGCCGGCGTCCCGAGCTGCTCGGGCTGCCGCCGCTGAGCCCGGTGGTGTCCTCGCTCTCGTTCCCCAGCGCCCATTCGACCACGTCGTTTGCCGCCGCATGGGCGTTCGGCGGATTGCTGCCGCGTCGGTGGCTCTATGCGGCCGCGTCCGCCTTCGCGGTCAGCCGGCCCTACCTCGGGGTGCATTACCCCAGCGACGTGCTGGCCGGCGCCGCCCTGGGCACCGCGCTCGCCGCGGCCTGGCCGGGAGCGACTCCATGAAGGTCGGGATCGTCGGGCTGCCGAACGCCGGCAAGTCCTCGCTGTTCACCGCGCTGACCGGTGTCGCGGCCGAGGCGGCCAACTACCCGTTCACGACGATCGAGCCGAACATCGCGATCGTGCCGGTCACCGACCCGCGGCTGGATGCGGTCGCGGAGACGGTGCGGGCGTCGAAGGTCGTCCCCGACACGATCGCCTTCCACGACATCGCCGGGCTCGTGGCCGGGGCGCACAAGGGCGAGGGCCTCGGCAATCAGTTCCTGGCCAACATCCGGGAGACCGACGCGATCGTCCACGTCGTCCGCGCCCACCAGGACCCGAACGTGATCCACCCCGAGGGCCGCGTTGATCCCCTCGCCGACATCGACACGATCGAGACCGAACTGGTCTACGCCGACCTCGAGTCGGCCGAGCGCCGGCTCGACCGCGTGGCCAAGACGGCCAAGTCCGGGGATCGGCGGGCGATCGCCGAAGCGGCCTGGCTGGCCGAGCTGATCGAGGCGCTCCAAGCCGGACGCCCCGCCCGCACCGTGCCGGCGCCCCACGATGCCCCCGACGCGATGACGCTGCTCTCCCCGCTGACCGCCAAGCCGGTCCTGTTCGTGGTCAATGTCGACGAGGGCAGCGACGAGGTCCCGGAGGCGATCGCCGAGCACGCCCGCGCTCAGGGGGCGCAGGCCGTCGCCGTATCCGCCCGCCTGCAGGCCGAGCTGTCCGAGCTCGAGGACGAGGATGCGGCCGCGATGCGGGCCGACCTCGGGCTGAGCGAATCAGGCCTGCAGACCGTCGTGCGCGGCGCCTTCGCGCTGCTGCAGCTGGTGGCCTTCTTCACCGCCGGCGAGGACAAGCCGGCCCAGTCCTGGCACCTGCGAAACGGGCTCTCGGTGTGGCACGCCGCCGGGATGATCCACAGCGACATCCAGCGCGGGTTCGTCCGCGCCGAGGTGGTCTCCTGGGACGAGCTCGTCAACCACGGCGGCTACGCCGGCGCCCGCGAGCGCGGCACGCTGCGCCTCGAGGGCCGCGACTACGTGGTCACCGACGGCGACGTGATCACCGTCAAGTTCACTCCCTAACGTCCCGGGCTAGTGCACGAACGAAGGTGTGGTCGAGAACAGCTGCTGGGCGACCGCGAAGGCGGGCTTCTGGGTGCCGTCGTAGGCGATCAGGCCCTTGTGGTGGATGTTGTCGGGGTTGTCCCCCACGGGCAGGGCGACGCCGCCGGTCCAGCCCGGGCTGACGGCGAACTCCCGCAGGGTCCAGTAGATCGCGCCGTTCATGAACGGGAGGTTGTCCAGGACGCCGAACGTGTCCCGCAGGTAGGCGCTCTGGAACTCGTAGCTGCCCTTGGTGGCCACCGAACCGTCGAACAACGACTCGGCTCCGAACTCGGAGAGGGCCAACGCCTGCTTCGGGTAGCGGCGGTGCTGGAGCTGGAGGTAGGGCTCGAGCTGGCTGAAGTTGGCGATCGAATGCCCCGGCGGTCCGGTGTACCACCCGAAGTAGCTCGAGATGCCGATCAGGTCGAGCTTGGTGTAGATCGACTGCCGGGGGTAATTCGGATAGCAGTAGATGTCGAGGGCGACGGGAACCCCTGGATTGAGCTGACGCGCGGTGGCGATCGCCTGGTCGATGTAGAGCTTGGTCCCGGAGGTCGTGTCGGGCGTGGGTGAGAGCTCGTTGCCGACCGAGTCGACGATCACCGACGGGTGGTTGCGGTCGGCGATCACCGTCGAGCGGAGCATGCCCAGCGCGCGAGCCCGCCCGGCGGAGGTCTGCAGCACCACGTCGGCGTGGTCGATCGGGGGCTGCGCCCAGACCATGATCCCCGCCGTGTCGAGCGCGTCGAGCAGGCGCGGATTGAGCAGATAGTGCGCGCGCGTGATGTTGGCGCCGACCGAGCGCAGCTCGGACACGATCGTCTCGATGTCGCCTTCGTCGAGGGCGGCGCCCCGGCCCTGGACGTCCTCGTGGATCGCCGCCCCGTGGAGCCACAATCGCCGTCCGTTCAGGTACAGGATCCCGTCCGAGACGCGGACGCTGCGCATCCCCACGCTCAGCGACTGGACCGCCTCGACCCTGCCGCCGACCAGCGTCTGGACCTGCACCCGGTAGAGCGAAGGGCTCGACGGCGACCACAGCGCGATCGGCCCGGGCACTTCGACCCGGAAGGAGGCGCTCGCCGCGGCGCCGGCCCCTAGAGGCGCCAGCGAGCGGATGAACGCTGAGACGCTGCCGGTGGGCGAGGTCACCCGGACGACGAGGCTGGGCCTCAGGGCCGCCCCCCACCGGTTGACGAACGTCCCCTGCACGTGGAGATCGCCACAGCGGTAGGCGCACCCCAGCTCGGGGGTGACCCCGAGGTCCTGGACGGCGATCCGACCGGTCGGCGTAAGCGTGACCGGTCCCATGATCCCGCCCCAGTTCCACCAGTCCTCGGGAAACGAGTCGACCCCGCGAGCGTCGTCGACCCGCACGATCAGAGTGTTGGTCGCACCGGGCACCAGGCTCGTGGCCGGAAGCGAGAACGGGACGTAGGGATCGTGGTTGGCCCCGATCGGGAAGCCGTTCAGCCACACGTCGGCGTTGCGGCGCACGCTCTCGAACGCGACGGCCCAACCCCGGCCCGAGGAGATCGACGGGGCGGTGAAGCTGACCCGGTACCAACCCACCCTGTACCCGTCGCCGGCGCCGGTCGGCGTCGGGTTGAAGTCATTGGGGACGCTCACACCGGTCCAGCCAGTTCGAGGCGCCGAGCCCCGCCCCCAGCCCGCCGCGAGCCCGACGTCGTGCGGATCCGCGCGATAGCTCCAACCGCGGCTCAGCGCCACGGCCGCGGGCGGGTAGACGGTCGGCGGCCCGGGGTCGGCGGCCGCCGGCGCCGGCCTGAGGTGCGCCGTGCGGGCCGAGCGCCCACAGCCGGCTCCGAGCGCTGCGAGGCCGACCACCGCCACCAGCATCAGGATCCGGCGTCGCACTTACAGGTCGGTCAGCGAGTTGGCCTGCTCGAGTCGCTCGGCGAGGCGGCGGAGTCCCAGGCCGTGGGCCGCGGCCGCCCCGCCCTCGAGGTCCGTCGGGGCATCGGCTGGACGCTCCACATCGACGATCCGCAGCAGAGCGATCTCCCGGAACGCCCGCAGCTCGTCCGCGTTCTCGCGCAACGCCGCGGTGACCCGGGGACGCTCGCCGATCGCCTTGGCGATCGCCCCCTCCAGTGAGCCGTGCCGGCTCAGCAGGTCGGCCGCCGTCTTGGCGCCGATCCCCGGCGCGCCGGGCAGTCCGTCGGACGGGTCGCCGCGCAGCGCGATGAAGTCAGGCACCAGCTCGGGCCCGACTCCGTAGCGCCGACGCACCTCGGCCGGGTCCACCGCCTCGAAGCCGGTCGTTCCCGATTTCAGGTACAGGATGCTGACCTGGTCGGTGGCGCACTGATACATGTCGCGGTCGCCGGTGGCGATCAGGGTCCGGCCACCCGCCTCCGACTCGACCCGGGCCAGCGAGCCGAGCAGATCATCCGCCTCCAGCGCATCCTGGCTGAGCGAGCTCCAGCCGAAGGCGGCGAAGAAGTCGGGCGCCTGCTCGAACTGCCAGGCGAGGTGATCCGGTACCGGCGGGCGGGCGGCGTGATAATCGGGGTAGAGCTCCACGCGATATTCGGCCGCGTCGGCGCCGAAGCAGAGCACGATCGCCCGGGGCTGGCGGTCGGCGGCGATTCGCAACAGCGCGTTGGTGGCGCCAAGCAGCGCATTGACCGGATGCTCGTCGACGCCCCGGATCGAATCGGGCAGCGCGAAGAACGACCGGTAGAGCAGGCACGGGGCGTCGACAACCAGCAGCGGGTCAGACATCGGGCCCTAGGGTAGAGATCCGCTCAGGACACGGTTACGACGGGCCCGTTGATGCCGTCGTAGACGATCCGGTAGGTGCCGCGACCGGGCAGCGCGACGTCGTATCCGCTGCCCTTGCCGACCTGGCTGCGCGTCACCGTCTTCCAGGTCTGGCCCTCCAGCGCTTGCACGGTCAGCATGGCGCCGGCCGGCGCCGGGAAGACCGTGCCGTGGAGGCCGGGGAGCGCTCCCGCCAGGATCGAGTCGACCAGCGGGACCAGCGCGACGACCGCCTTGGTCTGCGCGGCCGGGTCAGCCGCCGCCTTCCGCGTCGCGCTCGCGCCGCCGGAGCCCGCCAGCGTGGTGATCGTGTCGAACATCTCGTAGTTGGTCAGCAGCCCGAAGATGTGCTGCAACTCGGTGCCGGACACGGTCGTGCTGCCCTTGGTCCCCACCACCGCGGCGGTGATCACCCGCGGTGAGACGCCCTGCTTGAGCACCCGGATGCCGACGAAGGACCCTTTGCCCTTGAGCAGCCCGGCCAGCTTCGCCGTCGCGGCGCGCAGGGTCAGGTTGTAGCCCCAACGGTGATACGGATTGTGGCTGGCGCCGTCGTACGGGTCGCTCACCCCGACCAGCCACGGCTCGGGGTTCGACCCCTGCCACTCGTTCTGGATGCTCTCGGTGTGGCCGCCTGAGCTGCTGAAGAAATAGGTCACGACGGGCACCCCGCCGTAGGTCACTACCTGGTCCGCGGTCGCCGCTACCGCCGCGTCGGTGGCCGGCGTCTGCGCCGCGACCCCGCCATACATCTGCGAGCGCGTGTCGGGATACAGGTCGTAGTTCGTCCCGGCGACGTCGGTGGTGATCGCGTAGGTCCGCGCCGCCACCGCTTGGGCCTTGAGCGCCTCGGCCGGCCACGTGGCCGGCACCTCGGCCGAGATCACGCCCCGGACGTAATCCTCGAGCTTGACCGACTCGACCGTCTGAACATCGCCTCCGCCGGCCGGCCGGAAGATCAGCGAGCCGTGGTAGGCGCCGACTCCCGAGAGCAGCAGCGGCGCCGGGCCGGAGACCGTCAGCGGCGCCGGGAACGGACCGAGCTTCGCCGGTTTCGGTCCCTTCTTGGTGGTCTTGGTCCACAGCAGGGTCAACGTGCCGTCGGCGTTGGGGCGCACGGTGTAGGTCACGTTCGGGTTCAGCCGCCGCTTGCCGAACTTGGTGTCGGCGCCGCTGAACGACGGCTGCCCGCTGCTCGACAGGAGCACCCGCACGGCCCGGTGCGGATCGGTCTTGCCGAGCTTGGTCCCGTGGTAGAAGTGGGCCAGGATGAACTGGTAGCTCTTGCCGTGCTGGGCGTAGCCGTCTGCGCCGTACTGGCTCATCCCGATTCCGTGTCCGTTGCCGCCACCGCGGATCGCGAAGATCGAGGCCGCGGACGCGGCCCCGGCAGCGAGCAGCAGCGCTCCGCAGGCGATGATCAGCAGCGTGGCAATGCTGCGCCGGGTAACCATCGGTCGCATCGTAGAACTATCGGCAGCTCGCGCGGTGAACTACAGGTTGCCCTGCGCCATCTTGCGGAGATCCATCGCCCGGTTGTAGGTCTCCTCATCGACGCCCTTTTCATAGGCAACATCGCGGAGCATCCGCCCTGAGCTGGCGGCCTCCTTGACGATCTCGGCCGCTTTGTCGTAGCCGATGTACGGATTCAGCGCCGTGGCGGCGGCGAGCGTCGACTCGGCCGACTTCTCGCAACCGGCCTCGTTGGGCTGGATCCCGTCGACGCACTTCTCGCTGAAGATCCGCGCGGTGCTGGCCAGCAGCCGGATCGACTCGAGCAGGTTGCGGGCGATCAGCGGCACGCGCACGTTCAGCTCGAAGTTGCCCTGCATCCCACCGATGGTCACCGCGGTGTCGTTGCCGATCACCTGCGCGCTCACCTGCAGCACGACCTCCGGGATCACCGGGTTGACCTTGCCCGGCATGATCGAGGAGCCCTTCTGCAGCTCGGGCAGCAACAGCTCGCCGATCCCGGCGCGCGGGCCCGAGCCCATGAGAGCCAGATCGTTGGCGATCTTGGTGAACGACACGGCGACGACCTTGAGGGCACCGCTCAGCTCCACCAGCGCGTCCCGGTTGCCTTGCGCCTCGAAGGGGTCCTCGGGGGCGCGGATCTCGAGTCCGCTCGCCTCGGTCAGGTGCGCGCGCACGCGACCGGCGAACTCCTTGTGCGTGTTCAGCCCCGTGCCCGTCGCGGTGCCGCCGAGGGGGATCTGCGCGACCTGCGGCAGCGCGTTCTCTATCCGCCGGATGCCGAGCCTGACCTGCGCCGCGTAGCCGGAGAACTCCTGCCCGAGGGTCACCGGGACCGCGTCCATCAGGTGCGTGCGTCCGGCCTTGACGATGTCGTGAAACTCGGTCGCCTTGGCGGCGAAGGACTGCTCCAGCGTCCGCAGCGCGGGCAGCAGGTCGTTGGTCGCCTGGTCGAGCGCCGCCAGGTGGACCGCGGAGGGGAACACGTCGTTGGAGGACTGACCCATGTTGACGTGGTCGTTGGGGTGCGCAGGACCACCGGCTTCGCCGGGGGTGCCCCCGGCGAGGTTGCCGATCACCTCGTTGGCGTTCATGTTCGACGAGGTCCCCGATCCGGTCTGGAACACGTCGATCGGGAACTGGTCGTCGAATTCGCCCTCGGCGATGCGCTCGGCGGCGGCCGAGATCTTGCCGGCCAGATCGGCATCGAGCAGGCCGAGCTCGGCGTTGACCCGCGCGGCGGCGCCCTTGATGCGGCCGAGCCAGCGGATCACGGGCACGGGAATGGGCTCGCCGGAGACCGGGAAGTTCGCCACCGCCTTGGTCGTCTCGCCGCCCCAAAGCTGCTGCTTCTCCTGCACGCCCATGCCGTTCCCTTCGTCGCTCGTTGTCATCACAGATCAAGTTACCCGAGGAAGGAGATCAGCTCTCGCGCGACTCCGACCGGATCGTCGTAGGCCATCAGGAAGCCGGTGCCCGGAAGCGTGCGCAGCTGCGCGCTGGGAAGCAGGTCGAGCGCCTCCTGGGCGCCGAGTAACGGGAACGCCGGATCGTCCTCGGCCCACAGCAGCAGCACCGGGGCGGTCACGCCCGGATAGGCGTCGAGCCGGTGACGCTGCGGTTCCACCGGCCAGCGCCGCACGAATTTCGACCAGGACCGGGCCCGATTGCCGTTGCCACCGACGTCCGAGAACGCATGCCGCAGCAGGTCACGGGTCTGCGGACTGCGCTGCACCGACAGCCGTTCCCCGAACGCGGGGCGGAAGACCAGCGTGGCCCCGTGCGACAGCACCCGGTCGAGTCCGGGCAGCGCGGCCAGGCGACACGCGGCGCGCCAGGCCGCGCGCGTTCCGGCGAACTCATCGCGGCGGTGTAGGCGGTTGGACATCAGCACCAGGCGGGCGGGCTCGAGGCGGCCCGAGGTGACGGTTTGGAGCGCCAGCTCGGCGCCGATGTCGTGACCGGCCAGCAGCGCCCGGGGCCCGGCGACCTCGCGGCAGAACCCGGCGATCACGTCGGCCAGCCAATCAGGTGAGTAGGAATGACGTGGACGGTCCTCGGAATCTCCGTGCAGCGGCAGGTCCGGCAGCACGACGCGGAAGCGTTCTGACAGCGGGGCCACGATCGGCTCCCACTCCCGATGGGAGAGACCCAGCGAGTGCAGCAGGGTCAGCGCCGGGCCGGTTCCGGTCTCGCGGTAGGCGACTCGCGCGCCGTCGTTGTGGTGGTAGAGCCTCAGCCGCATCGGGGTTCGCCCGGCATGGTTACAGCGCACGAGGGAATACACGTTCCTGGACGAATGTTGTGCAAATGCTTTGCGGGATTGGCGAAAGCTCCCTAAATGCCGATGAATGTGATTATGGAACCACTAAGAGCAACCCCCCTCGGCCTGTCGATCTCTCAGGCCGCCCACGAACTGGGCGTATCGCTCGGAACGATCCGACGCTGGTCGGACATGGGATATCTCGAGTCTTACCGCACCCCGGGCGGCCAGCGCCGCTTCAGCCGCGACCACATCGAAAGGTTCATCGGCTCCCTGGAACAGGGAACGCGCCCCGACGCCAACCCCCAGGACTCGCTGCCCCAGACCGGATGAGCGCCCGGCAGTTCCGCAACCCGGCGCGGCCGAGCTAGGCCGCGCCGCTTGCTTCCTTGATCCGGCGCTGCATGTCGAGCTCGATGTCGAAGTCGGCCGCGTCGGCGTGACGGTAGTCGACGCCCTCGCCGCGCAGCAATTCGGTCAGCACCTCTACGTAACGTCCCTCGAGCTGCGAGCCGGCCACTCGTCGGAGCTCGCGGATCGCCTCGAATGAGCTCATCCGCGTGCGGTAGGTGTCGCTCGCCGTCAACGTGTCGTACACCTCGGCGACCGCGATGATCTTGGCGATCTCCGGGATCTGGTCAGCGTGCAGGCCCCGCGGGTAGCCACGCCCGTCGATCCGCTCGTGGTGCGCGATCACGATCTCCGCGACCGGCCCGTACATCCCGAGGTCTCGGAGCAGGTCGGCGCCGATCTCGGGATGACGATGGATCGCCGCCCAGTCGTCCTCGGTCAGCGTCCGTCCTCGTTCGGCCACGCGATCGGACAGGGCGAAGTGGCCGATGTCATGGAGCAGCCCGGCGGTGTGCGCGAGCTCGACCTGCTCGTCGTTCATCCCCACCGCCTTGGCCATGTCACGCGAGAACCCGGCCACCGCCGCGGCATGCCTAGCGGCGCGCTCATCGCGCACGTCGAGCGAGCGGATCAATCCGGCCAGCACTCCCCAGGACAGCGAGACGTATTGCTGGGATCTACGCCGCGCCCGATCGAGCAGGTGCGCCATGTAGGAGAACGTCAGCACCGCTGAGATCGCAAACGCGATTCCGGCGTTGCCGAGCTCGACGGTGACCGACGCGCCGGCGACGACCAGCAGCACGTTCAGGGCGATGCTCGGCAGATCGTCGATGAACGTCCGGATCCCGAACTGATCCAACGACGGCAGGAACACCCGGCGGAAAGCCGCGAAGATGAGGAAGCTGAGCGAGATCGCGACGAACGAGGAAACGCCGACCGCGATGTAAAGACTGAAGTGGTGCGTCGAGCCGCCAGTGATCGCGTTGGTCACCGCCGCCGCGACGGCCGCCGGAATCAGCGCGGGCGGCAGGTTGCCGAGCACCACGGTGCGTGGACGGGTTCGCAGACGGATCGCTGCCGTCAGCTCGGACAGCAGCGCGGCCGCGATCGCCGACCGCGCTCCGAGAAACGCGGCGGCAAGCACGAACACGATGAACGAACCCGAGACGGAAAGGCCCTCGGACTCGCCCGCCACCATCCAGCCGGCAATCACTGCGGCGATGCCAAGGACGACGCTGAGGTCGCCGACGCGATCAGGACGTGCCGACACCGCGACCGCCGCGACGACCGTTAACGTGCTGACGATTACCAGTGCTGCCGAAGTATCGCGCCGGCTGTCGCGCACGCGAGGCCTGGCCTCAGGACCGACCATGTCCTGAAGGTAGCGCGAACAACCTGCTTACGACAACTTTTGCTGACGATCAACCGTTGCGGTAAGCCATGGAGGGCCTCCTTCCCAAACCAGTTTGCTTAGGGATGTGTGCATATCCCGCGCCAGAAGTCCACGATCGTGGACGACTGTTCCCGTGACTGCCGAGCCGGGCGGGGGTCTCGAAACGGCAGGATTTGCACAACTTTTACTAGGAAAGCTGTGCAATGTTAGGTGCGGAAGCTACGGATAGCAACGTTTGCACCGACCTTTCCGGTGGGATGCGCTACTTGAAGACGAGCGAGGCGGCGACGTTGCTGAACGTCAGCCCCAACACCCTGCGCGCCTGGGAGCGGCGGTTCGACTTTCCCAAGCCCGCGCGTTCGCAAGGAAAACACCGCCTGTTCACGCACGGTGAAGTGGCCGCGTTGCGGGACGCCCTGCAGGAGGGCCTTTCGATCTCCTCCGCCGTCTCACGGGCGCGCGAGGGTCTGGCCACCGACGCCAACTCGCTCGTCGGAGCGCTGCTCTCTTATGACGGTGATCGCGCGGACGGGGCGATCGAGTCGTCCCTGGCGCTTCGCTCCGTCGAGCGCTCGGTTGAAGAAGTGTTACTCCCGTCGCTCGATGAGATCGCCGGCCGCCACGGCACCGAGTCGGCCGCCTGGGCGTTTGCCGCCCATTGGGGTACGCAGTGGCTGCGACGCGCGCAGCGGTTGGCGCCCTCGCCCGTGCGCGGCGTGGGGATCGTGGTCGGCGATGCGTCGCGGGACGAGCTTGATCCGGACGTACCGCACATCCGCGCCTTCGAACTGTTGTGCGTGCGCGCCGGGGTACGCGTGCTAAGCCTGTCGGCTCGCGGAGTGGCCGGCATCGGCGACGCAATGGCGATCCACTGCCCGAACGTGGTGGTGCTCGCCGGCGGCCATCTCGACGACGACGCGGTGGCTCGCTGGGCTTATGCCGTGAGACTGGCCGCTGGGACGATGCCGGTCGCGCTGTACCGCCGCGGCGATCAACGCGTGCGAGTGCGGACGACGGGGACAAGCGTGCTGGCACTCGGCGCGGGGGATGCCCACCGGCAACTGCTCGAGTTGATCGAGAACGAAGCCATTGCCGCGGTCCGGTTCACCGTGGCCGGCGATCGTCGAACCGGCATTTCGGCAGTCGGCGAATCGGGCCAGGCCCTCCAGCCCCGGGCCGCCGCGAACCAGTAATCGAAGGCGACAAAACTGCACCCGCGGTTGCGCGTGTTGCATTCCGTCGCGCATTACCCGATAAATCCGTGCAGATGCGAGGAATCCGAACCAACGCGGCTGCCGTGATGCTCGGCGTCAGCCCCAACACCCTGCGCAGCTGGGAGCGTCGCTACAGCTATCCGCGACCCCTGCGATCTCCGGGCGGACACCGCTTATATGAGTTGGCCGAGATCGAGTCGCTGCGCTTCACCCTGGCCGAGACCCACAACGTCTCTTCCGCTATCTCATTGGCCCGGGAGCGCGGCGAGGGACCATCGTCCTCGGCTCGGCTGGCCGGCGCCTACGCGGCGTTTGATGAGGACAAGGCGAATCGACTGCTCGAGGAGAGCCTGGCGCTGCGCTCGATGGAGCGCACGATCGAGGAGGTTCTGCTCGAGGCGGTCGCCGCCCAACGCGACGGCGATGGCCGCACCGCCGAGTATGAGTTTGCCTGGCGGCATGCCATGGGCTGGCAATCGGCCTGCAAGCGCCTGTCGCCCCCCGCGTTCCGACCCGACGGCGTGCTCGTCTTCGACGCCTCGGTGCCATGCGAGATGGACGCGCTCCACGCTCAGGCGCTCGACGTGATGCTTCGTCGCGCCGGACTGCGCACATTGACGCTGACCCCGGCGGTCGAACTCGACCGGCTGGGCCGCGCGCTGCGAGCCCTGAGTCCGAGCGCGGTCGTGCTGACCGGACGCCGGGTCACGCTTGACGTGATCGGCCGACTGGTCTACGCGGTGCGCGGGGTGGCCCCCGGCGTCGTCGTGTTCGACTTCCGCGGAGCGATCCCCCATACCGGCGCCAGCACGGTCACCAGGTTGGGCGAGAGCCCCGTGGCCGCCAGCAGCATGCTGCTGAGCGAGCTCGATCGGGCGCGAGAGCACCCGAGCCTCGCCATCGACGCCTGAGCGCGCGGGGCGGGCCGGCGGTGGGCGCCACCTAGAATCCGCGCCCGATGGCGTTCCCCCACCGCACAGTCGACGCACCACCGGCGTTCCCGGCCCTGGAGGAGCGGGTGCTCGAGCGCTGGCGCGAGCGCGACGTGTTCGCCCAGTCCGTCCGTCGCCGCGAAGGCGCGCCCGCCTGGGGCTTCTACGAGGGGCCGCCGACCGCCAACGGCGCCCCCGGCTCCCACCACGTGCTGGCGCGCGCCTTCAAGGACATCTTCCCCCGTTACCGGACGATGTGCGGGTTCTACGTCGAGCGCAAGGGCGGCTGGGACTGTCACGGGCTGCCGGTCGAGCTGGCCGTGGAGGCGGAACTGGGGATGACCTCCAAGGAGGACATCGAGCGCTTCGGGATCGCCGAGTTCAACGAGCGCTGCCGGACGAAGGTGCTGAGCCACGTCGAGGACTGGAACCGGCTGACCGAGCGCATCGGGTTCTGGATCGATCTCGACAACGCCTACCGGACCCTCGACCCGGACTACATCGAGTCGGTCTGGTGGGCGCTGCAGAGCATCCATCAGAAGGGGCTGCTCTACGAAAAGCTCAAGGTGGTTCCCTACTGCCCGCGCTGCGGGACCGCCCTCTCCAGCCACGAGCTGGGGCAGCCTGACGTCTACCAGGACGTGATCGATCCGTCGGTCTACGTCCGCCTGCCGATCACCGAGGGCAACGATGCCGTGCAGACCGGAGATGAGCTGCTGGTGTGGACGACGACGCCGTGGACGCTGGTCTCCAATGCCGCCGTGGCGGTGCACCCGGACCTTCTCTACGCGCGCGTGAAGACGCCGGACGGCCGGGTCCAGGTCGTCGCCGCGGCGCTGCGCGAGCGGGTGCTCGGCGCCGAGGCCGAGGTGCTGTCGACGTTCCCGGGTCGCGCGCTCGAGGGGGTCAGCTACGAACCGCCGTTTCCGTTCATCCCGTCGGCCGAGTACGGGGAGCCCGGGCATACCGTTCTGCTGGCGGACTTCGTCACCGCCGACGACGGCACCGGCCTGGTCCACACGGCGATCGCCTTCGGCGAGGAGGACTTCCGGCTCGGCGAGCAATACGGCCTGCGGGTCATCAACCCCGTGCGCCCGGACGGAACCTACGACGAGCGGATCGGCCCGTATGCCGGACGCTGGGTCAAGGACGCGGACAACGACCTGATCGAGGACCTGCGCGCCCGTGGCCGCGTGCTGCGGTCCGAGCCCTACGAGCACTCCTATCCGCACTGCTGGCGTTGCGGCACGCCGCTGCTCTATTACGCCAAGCCGTCCTGGTACATCGCCACCAGCCAGATCAAGGACCGGCTGCTGGCCGCCAACGAGACGGTCAACTGGCATCCGGAGCACGTCAAGCACGGCCGCTTCGGCAAGTGGCTCGAGGGCAACGTCGACTGGGCGCTGTCCCGCGAGCGCTACTGGGGTACGCCGCTCCCGGTCTGGCGCTGCTCGGGCGAGCACGTGCACGTGATCGGATCCTTCGACGAGCTGGAGGGGCTCTCTGGCGTGCGGCTCACCGACCCACACCGACCTTACGTCGACGAGGTCTCGTTCCCGTGCGCCGACTGCGGCGAGCCGATGCAGCGCGTGCCCGAGGTGATCGACGTCTGGTTCGACTCGGGCTCGATGCCGTTCGCCCAGTACCACGCGCCGCACGACGGCACCGAGCATTTCGATGCCCGCTTCCCGGCCGATTTCGTCTGCGAGGCGCTTGATCAGACGCGTGGTTGGTTCTACTCGCTGCTGGCCGTCTCGACGCTGCTGTTCGACCGCTCCTCCTACCGCAACGTGGTCTGCCTCGGCCTGATCCTGGACGAGGACGGCCGCAAGATGTCGAAGTCGCTCGGCAACGTCGTGGCCCCGTGGGAGGTGATCGACAAGTTCGGCGCCGACGCGTTCCGCTGGTACTTCTTCACCTCCAAGTACCCGTGGGACGGCTATCGCTTCTCGCTCGAGACGATCGGCGAGTCGATCCGGCAGTTCCTGCTTCCGCTCTGGAACGTCTATAGCTTCTACGTGCTTTACGCCAACGCAAATGATGTGGGAGACCTCCGAGATCGGCCCCTGAGCGATCTGGTCAGCGCCGAAGGCGCCGACTTGGATCGGTGGGCGCTCTCGCGCCTGCAGGCGACCGTCGCGACCGTTCGCGAGCGGATGGACGACTTCGACGCCACCGGCGGCGGCCGCGCGATCGCCGGGTTCGTCGACGAAATATCAAACTGGTACGTCCGGCGCTCGCGCCGGCGCTTCTGGGAAGGCGACGCGGCGGCGTTCGCCACCCTGCGCGAGTGCCTGCTGACGGTGTGCAAGCTGCTGGCTCCGTTCTGCCCGTTCCTCTCCGACGAGATCTACGACAACCTCGACGGCGCCGAGCCGAGCATCCACCTCTGCGACTTCCCCGAGGCGGCCACCCGCGATGAGCCGCTCGAGGTCGCGATGGCGGTCGCCCGAGAGACGGTCCGGCTCGGCCTGGCCGCGCGGGGGCAGGCCAAGCTGAAGGTGCGCCAGCCGCTGCGGGCCGCCGTCGTGGTCGCCACCACGGCCGAGCGCCAGGCGATCGAGCGGCTGGAGCATCTGGTCCGCGAGGAGCTCAACGTCCACGAGCTGCGCTTCGTGTCTGACGCCGACGAGCTCGGGCAGGTCGAGATCAAGCCGAACTACCGCACGCTGGGCCCCCGGTTCGGCAAGCAGATGCCGGTGGTGGCGGCGGCCGTCGCCGGACTCGATTTCCTGCGCGCCGGCGCCGCCCTGCGAGGCGGCGCGAGCGTGGCCATCTCGGTGGCCGGTCACGACCACGAGCTCACCCCCGATGACCTGCTCGTTTCGATGAAGCCACTGGCCGGATATCAGATCGAGCGCGAGGGCTCTCACGCAGTCGCGCTCGAACTCGAGATCGACCAGGAGCTCCGGGTCGAAGGGTGGGCGCGCGAGATCGTCCACGCGATCCAGGCCGCGCGCCGGTCGGCCGGCCTCGATGTCACCGACCGGATCGCCCTCACCCTCGATGGCGATGCCGGACTGCTCGAGGCGGCCCGGGCCCACCAGGACTACGTGGCCGGCGAGACGCTGGCGGTCGCGGTCAGCTATGAGTCCTTGGACGGAGCCGCGCCCGTCTTGATCGACGGGCGCGAGCTCAAAGTCGGGGTCGCTGTGGCCTAGGCCAGGGCGGGCTCGAGTTCGGCCTCGAGCTTCTTCTTGGGATACGCGCCGACCACGGTCTTGACCTGCTGGCCGTGACGGAACAGCATCAGCGTGGGGATCGACATCACGTTGAACGTGACGGCCGTCTGCTGGTTGTCGTCGATGTTCATCTTGACGACCTTCAGCTCATCTCCGCGCTCCTTGGCGATCTCCTCCACCACGGGGGCGACCATCCGGCACGGTCCACACCAAGGCGCCCAGAAGTCCACCAGCACGGGGACCTCGGACTCGATCACCTCGGCCTGAAAGTTGTCGTCGGTGACTTCTGTAACGGTGCCTGCCATTCGGGCTCCTTGACCTTCGTCGGTTCGGCTACTTACTTCATAAAGTATAGCGAGTCTGGTAAGACTAGCCTACGTGTAGTGGCGGATCCCACCAACAGCGAGATCGCCCTCGCGCTAGACGAGCTCGGCGACCTGTACGAGCTCGACGGCGCGATCATCCACCGCATCGTCGCCTACCGCAACGCGGCCAAGGCGGCTCGTGACACCTCGGTCTCGCTGGTCGCGCTGGCCCGCGAAGGCCGGGCGACCGAGCTCCCCGGGATCGGCGCGATCATCCAGGAGAAGGTGCTGGCGCTGGCCGACACCGGAGAAATACCCGCCGCGGTCAAGCTCCGCGCGAAGTTTCCCCCCGGCCTGGTGGCGATCACCCGGTTGCCCGGGCTCGGCCCCAAGCGCGCCCGCCGGCTCTACGACGAGCTCGGCATCGATTCCCCGGAGGCGCTGCGAGCGGCCGCCGAAGAGCATCGGATCCGCACGCTCAAGGGCTTCGGGCCCAAGGCCGAAGAGGCGCTGCTGGCCGCGCTCGACGCCCACGAGGCCGACGGGCCGGGCCGGCGCACCGTGCTCGACCGCGCGCTGACCATTGGCGAGGAGCTGGTCGCGGCGCTGCGCGATCACCCCGCATCCCAGCGGGTGGAGCTGGCGGGGTCGGCGCGCCGGATGACCGACAGCGTCAAGGACCTCGACGTCATCGCCACGGCGAGTGATCCGCTCGAGCTGGCCCGGGCGGCGGCCGGGCTGAGCCTGATCGAGACCGCCGGCACGCCCGGCAGCGCCGGCGTGAGGATGCGAACCCACACCGGCCTGCAGGTCGACCTGCGAATCGTGGCGCCCGACCAGTTCGGCAACCTGCTCCAGCACTTCACCGGCTCCAAGCAGCACAACGAGGCGCTGCGCTCGGCGGCCGTCCGCAAGGGGCTCCACGTCTCCGAATACGGTGTGCTCGACGACGCCACCGGCGAGACCCACCGCTGCGAGACCGAGCAGGAGGTCTACCGGTTGCTCGGCATGCAGTACATCGAGCCCGAGCTGCGCGAGAACCGGGGCGAGCTGGAGGCGGCGGCCACCGGCGCCCTGCCGGACCTGATCCGGCAGGAGGACCTGCGCGGCGACCTGCACTCGCACACCACCGCCTCCGACGGCACGGCGTCGATCGAGCAGATGGCCAGCGCCGCCCGCGAGGCCGGCTACGACTATCTGGCCATCACCGATCACTCGGCCAGCATGGGCTTCGGCGCCGACGTCTCACCGGACCAGCTGAAGGCTCAGATCGAGCGCATCCGCGGGATGCAGGTGGAGGGGATCGAGCTGCTGGTCGGCAGCGAGGTCAACATCCTCCCGGACGGTTCGCTCGATTACGCGGACGAGCTGCTGGCTCAGCTCGACTGGGTGATCGCCTCGGTGCACTCCTCGTTCCGGATGGGGCGCGGCGCGATGACCGAGCGCATCCTCAGCGCGGTTGAGCATCCGCTGGTCGATGCGATCGGACACCTGTCGGGCCGCAAGATCGAGCACCGCCCGCCGTATGAGTTCGACCTCCAGGCGATCCTCGATGCCGCCGTGCGGAGCGGGACGATGCTGGAGATCAACGCCAGCCCCAACCGCCGGGACCTGAACGAGGTCCACGCCCGGGCGGCCGCCGCAGCCGGCGTCCCGATCGTGATCAACTGCGACGCCCACCGCGTCGGAGGCTTCGAGGTCGCCCGCTACGGAATCGCCACGGCGCGCCGGGCCTGGCTGACCGCGGCCGACGTGGCCAACACGAAGCCGTGGTCCGAGCTCTCGGCGATGCGGGGCCGCAGCCGCTCGGCGGCCTGAGCCCCGCCCGGCTTGACAGCGGCCTGAGCCCGGCTCGACGTGCCGCCACAGCCGGCGGCGCAGGCCACCACCCAGACGATCCCGGCGGCGCCGGCCCCGCGGCGGAACCGACGGCTCAGCGGGCCCCACCCGAACTGGTTCCCGGCGAACCACAGCAGCCCCGCCAGGCACAGCAGCAGCGCGACGAAGAAGTTCAGGCGCAGGCCGAGGATGTGTTGGGAGTAGTCGATCCGCAGCGTCTCCTCGAACATCCGGAACCCCGAATAGCCGGCCACGTAGAGCGCGAACAGTCCCGGCGCCTTGATTTTCTTCCTTCTCCCCAACCAGACCAGGAATGCGGCCAGCGCCAGGTTCCAGATGATCTCGTACAGGAACGTGGGCTGGAAGGTGGCGAACCGCTCGTAGCCCGGCGGCCGGTGGGCGAGGTCGATCTTCAGCCCCCAGGGCAGCGTCGTCGGGCCACCGAACAGCTCCTGGTTGAAGTAGTTGCCGACCCGGCCGATCGCCTGGGCGACCAGCAGCCCGGGCGCGGCGGCGTCCATGAAGCGCAGGATGTCCGCCCGGGACAGCCGGCGACGGAGCACCCACAGGCCGCCGGCCACGCCGCCCGCGATCCCGCCCCAGATCCCCAGGCCGCCCTGCCAGACCGCGAACACTCCCCACCAGTGATCGGGAACCTGGCTCGGAGTGGTGATGATGAAGTAGATGCGCCCGCCGATCAGCCCCGCCGGGAACCCCCACATCGCAACCTCGCCGACCAGGTCCGGGTTGCCCCCGGCGCGGGCCCAGCGGACACGGGAGATCACCACCGCCGCGAGCACGGCGAACACGTACGCGATCCCGTAAGCGTGAAAGAACAGGGGACCGAGATGAACGCCGTTGCTCGAGGGGCTGGGAATGAACGCGCTCGGGCTCATGCCACCCTGAATCCTGGCACCAATCGAGGCAGCACGCGCTCGGCCAGTGTGCGATCAACCGCCGCGGGCCCGTACGGCTCGAGCAGCTCGCGGGCTCGCTCGGCGTACCCGGGCAGGGGATCGTCGAGCGCGATCCGCAGCGCCCGCCCGATGTCCTCGTCCACCAGGCGCGGATCGAGCGCGCGGGCCAGATCGAGCGCGGGATACGGACCGGGGGCCGGCGTGCTCACCAGTAGGCAGCCGTCGGCCAGCGCCTCGAGCGGCGCGATCCCGTAGTCCTCGCGGGTGGGCGCCGCGACGAACACGCGGGCGCGGCGCAGCAGCGCCCGATATTCGGCGGGGCGCATCCGTCCCGCCATCCGCACGCCGTCGACCGATTCCCCGCCGTCGACCCCCGCCACCACCAGCTGCTCCTCGCCACGCCGCGCGCGCGACCACTCCGCCAGGACGAACTCCAGGCGCTTCTTCTCCGGGTTGCCGGCATAGGTGAGCGCGGCGATGTCCCGCGGCCCGGTCTCCACCGGCCCGGCGGCGGACGAAGCGACCGGGGCGGGGACGACGACCGTGTCCGGTTGCGGGCCGCGCAGCGTCGCCAGCGAGCGTGGGCTCATGGTCAGGACCAGGGGCGCCTGGGCCAGCCGCCGGCGCTCGACGATCCGCTGCCACACGCCGTGGCGGCCGGGACGATTCTCGGCGGCGATCGCGTCGAGCCAGATCGCCCCCGGGGTCGGCCACAACAGCGCGGCGGTGATCGAGCAGTAGACGATCGCCGCCGGATGATGCTCGGCCACGCCCCGCAGGCACGCGCGCCGGGCCAGCCGGGCCTGGACCAGGTCGGTGAGGGCGAAAGTGCGCACGCGCGGGACCGGCCCGGTGCTGACGCTTCGCACCTCCGCCCCCGCGCGCGAGAACGCGTCAGCCAGCTCGCGCGCGGCCGCCGTCCATCCGCCGGTGCTGTCCACCGAGACGACCAGGATGTCCGCCGCCGGCACGGTCAGGCCCGGGGCTCGCGGGGGTGCACCGCCGCCACCGTCAGGCCCGGGTTTCACGGGGGCGCACCGAGCCCCCGTTCAACTCGAACAGATTCGAGCGGAAACCGGGTGTCCGAACCAGCTTGATGGGCTTCAGTGGAGACGTCTGCTCGATATAGAAGCGCGCCCCGTCGCGTTCCTCGATCGCCGTCACCGCGGAGGACTGCCGGCGCCAGGCCAGGGCCCAGATGATCGCGAAGCCGGCCGCCACCGCCGAGACCTGCGGCAGCGAGAAAGCCACCGCGCCCGCGCCGATCGTGGAGACCAGTAGCGGCCAGAGGCGGTTGAGCACGGTCCGGCCCGGCTGCAGCTCGGGCAGCGTCGCCTGCATCCGCGCGCTGGCCAGCAGCGAGGCGATCGGCTGCGAGGTCTCCGGACGGCGGCCCAGCCAGACCCCGATCAGCCCGGCCGACACCCACCAGGCCGCGCCCAGCGGCACCACCAGATCGTCGCTGGTGCCGTTCGCCCCGGCCAGCGTCACCACCGCCAACAGGCTGGCCGCCGCCGCGCTGATCAGAACGGTGATTCGGAGGAACTCGGTGAAGCGCATCTACTGATCGGCGGCCAACATCGACAGCAACTCCTGAACGCCCTCGGTGCCCTCGACCACGACGTCGGCCTCGCTCTGGATCGCCTCGGGACCATCCTCGGAGCTGACCCCGACCCGGATCGCCCGCTGCAACCGGCCGCTCTCAGCCAGCGCCTCGAGCGCGCGAAACGCATCGAGATCGGTGGTGTCGTCGCCGACGTACATCGCCACATCGATCTCGGCGTTCTCGAGCAGCGCGGTGACCCCGGCGCCCTTGTCGATCCGGACCGGTGGCCTGACCTCGAGCACCTTCCGGCCCGAGTGGGTCTTGAGTCCGGCCGCCTCGGCGCGCGCCGCAATCGCGTCGACCGCCTCCTGCGCGGCCGCCTCATCGGGGGCGCCCCGCCAGTGGAAGGCGATGATCGCGCCCTTGTCCTCGATCCGGACGCGGCTCCGGCGCAGCTCCGAGGTGTCCATCTCCCGCCCGAACTCGTGGATCCGCCGGGCCCACTCCTCCAGGCCCGGATCGAGCCGGGCCTCGGTCCACCCCGCCCGCAGCAGTTCGGCCCCGTGCGAGCCCAGATACGAGATCGCCCCGATCGAGACCATCGCCCGGGCCTCCGAGGCCCGGCGGCCGCTCACGCACGCGACCATCGCGTAGCGCTTGACCACCGCGATCAGGAGCTGACGCGTGTCCTCGGGCACGCTGGCGTCGGCCGCGTGCTGAACGATCGGCGCAAGCGTGCCGTCGATGTCGAGCAGGACGGCGGCGCGGCTTTGGTTCGAGCGCAGCGGCGCGAGCGCCTCGGAAAGGAGCGCTGACGTCACACCCCTAGTATGCCCGCTCATGCCGCCCACCCCCGTAGTCCTGCTGCACGGCCAGCCGGGTGGCGCGCGCGACTGGGACGGGGTCCGCGCCGCGCTCGGCGAGCACACGCACACCGTGGCCATCGATCGCCCCGGCTGGGACGGAGCCAGCGCCGCCGTGGGCCTGGAGGAGAACGCTCTCGCAACGCTCGACGCGCTCGACGCGTTGGGCGCGGAGCGCGCCACGCTAGTGGGGCACAGCTTCGGCGCCGCGGTCGCCAGTTGGGTCGCCGCGCACCACCCCGACCGCGTCGACGCACTGGTGCTGGTGGCCCCGGCCGCGAACGTCGCCTCGCTGTTCCCGGTCGACCGCTGGCTGGCCCTCCCCGTCGCGGGTTATCTGACCGGCGCGTCGCTCCTGGCCAGCGCCGGCGTCGCGCTCGCCTCGGGACAGGCGCGCCGCTGGGTGGCCGGCCAGCTCGCCCTCGACGAGCGCTTCCTCCAGGACACCGGCCGGGCGATGCGAAGTCCGGCGGCCTGGCGCGCGTTCGCCGTCGAGCAGCGCGCGCTGATCCGCGAGCTACCGGCCCTGGAGGAGATGCTGCCCCGGATCGACGCCCCGACCAAGGTCGTGATCGGAACCGCCGATCGGATCGTGCCGCTCAGCTCGGCCCGGCAGCTGGCCGACCAGATCACCGGCGCCGAGCTGATCGAGATCGAGCACGCCAACCACCTGCTGCCGCTCCAGCACCCCGAGCGGATCGCCGAGCTGATCACCGAGAGCGCGGATCACCTTTAGCGGGCGAACTTTGGCTCGAACTGCGCGTGTGGCGCGCGCCTAGAGCCAAAGTTCGGCGAGAGTCCCTCACCCACGCGTTCGGATCGCGGCGTCCCCCGCTCCGCCTGCCCGCTTGCGCTCTGACCTCGTCGTCCACCACACCCCGCCGCCCAGCAGCAGCACGGGCGCGCCGAACAGCGGGAGGTCGATCAGGACGTGACCGGCGCAGGCCAGCGCGATCATCGTCCCGCCCCCGCTACGGCCGGCCCACCGCGGGAGGCCCAGCGTCGGCGCCGGCCGCTCCGTGACGCCCCCGGCGGCGAGGTCTCGCCGACCAGGCTGGCCACGCGGTTCAGGCCCCAGCCGATGATCACCAGCAGCACCGCGATGATCACCAGCACGACGGTGGTGGCGGTGCTCCAGAGCCAGCCGGGGATGTCCTGCTTGCGCTCGCGCTGCATCAGCGTGGTGTCGCTGACGAACGACCGCGTGACGGAGGCGCGCGCGGGAATCTCGACCGCCGGGATCGCCGGGTCGGCCGGCATGAACACCGGAACGTCGCCGCGCACGCGGCCCTGCTGCATCCGGATCAGCGACTTCCAGTTGCCCGAGATCGGCAACGGCTTCGCCGTGCGGTAGACCCCCGGCGCGATCGGGTGCAACACCGCCACGATGCTCTTGGCATGTCCCTGCCAGGAGAGCTGCTCGACGTAGTCGGGCTGGCTGACCACCGACGCCGGCGAGATCCGAACCAGCGCCTCGGCGGTCCGGGTCGCGCCGGCCGACGCGAAGTGGTCCAGGGTGATCGTGGCTCGAGCTCCGGCCGGCGGGTGCGTGGGCAGGCAGAAGGCCAGGATCGCGGCGAGACCGACCAGCCCCGCGGCCCCGGAGATCCAGCGCCGGCCGCCGATCACACCCACTCGCCGGGCGGCCAGCGAGCCCGCTACGAACGCGCCGACCAGCCCACCGGCCAGCGCCGCCGGTACCCCGATCGCGATCGCGGACGGGACGAAGTGCCCGGGCCAGGAGATCGGCATCCAGACGTGGGTCCAGGCCCACTCGCCGAGCGTTCCGAGGGTGCCGATCAGCACCGCGGCCAGCGCCACGAAGGCGCCCAGGCGTCGCGGGGAGACGACCAGCGCCGCCACCTCGACGCACAGCGCGGCGGGGATGTAGGTCGAGAAGTGCGGAGTGGCCTGACCCAGCACCGGCCCGACGAACAGGGCAAAGAATCCGCTCAGCGCGATGTTGACCACGGCGGCGGAGATCGCCCCGCCCGGCCCGGCCAGGGCACGACCGAGCACCAGCGCGAGGCCGCCGGTGAAGGCCAGCAGCGCCGGCTGGAACAGCAGGTTGTACTGCGGCACGCCGTAGCCGAACTCGGCTTGGTAGATGGTCAGTCCGGCCAGGATCCCGCCGGCGCCGATCACCGCGAGGACCCAGCGGCCGGCCCGCGCGCCGGCGCCACGCTCGGCCGCCAGCGTCAGTTCGCTCGAGCCGCTGACGGCCATCCGGCCCTCGCACAGCAACCCCAGGATCGTCGGGATCATCAGCTGGCCGCCGGTCAGCATGATCAGGTGGGTCGGGCCCCAGAGCGTGACGTCCTGGCCGAAGATCGAGTGCCAGATGTCGTCGAGCGGGAAGCCGATCAGGGCGAATCCGCCGCAGGCCATCATCACCAGTCCGCTGGTCGGGACCGTCCACGTCGGGCTCAGCCGCAACCCGGTGCGCTTGGCGTCCTCGCCGCGAGCCATCACGATCGCCAGCCATCCGGCCGCGAAGATCCCGAACAGGCCGATCAGGATCGGATAGTGCGCCGGGGTCCCGAACGGCCCCGGATCCCGGCCGCGGTCGATGTGCACCGCGACGTCCCAGTAGAAACCGGTCCCGGCCAGGACCAGCGAGCCGGTGGCCAGGGCGACGGGCAGCGAGGCCCAGGCGGGCACCTTCAGCAGCCATGAGAACGGCCGGGCGATCGCGTCGAGCGCATCGAGCCGCCCGGCGCGATAGCGCACGCCGATCACCAGCAGGGCGAAGGTCAGCAACATCCCGGCGGCGGTGGCACCGATCACCTGACCGAGCGGGGCGCCACCCGCGGGCGGCGCGGCAGTGGCAGCGGAGGCGGCAGCGAGCAGCATGGAAACGTAGGCTCCTTTCGTGTGCCGGGGATCAGTTGACGGCGACGGGATCCAGCTGGCGCTCGGGTCGGCGGACCGGCTCGAGGATGTACTCGTCCTCGCGCACCGTGCGCAGCGAGCGCCAGAACTCCGAGCCGCGGCCCGGATACAGCGTCCGATTGACCCCGTGCTCGTCCAGGTACCAGCTGTTGCAGCCGCCGCGTAGCCACACGGTCTGCTGCATCCGGTCCTGCAGCCAGGCGTTGTACTGCGCCTGCGCTTCGGCACGCGGCTCGATCGTGGCCGCCCCGCGCGAGCGCAGCAGCCGCAGCATCTCCAGCACGTAGCGAATCTGCGCCTCGATCATGTAGACCTGAGACGTACTGCCAGTCCCCGTGTTGGGGCCGGACAGCAGCGCCAGGTTGGGGAAGCCGGCGACCGTCGTTCCACGGTGGGCCGAGATCCCGTCCGCCCACACGTCCTGGAGCGCGATGCCCTCGTTGCCCCGCACGTCGAGCGAGGAGAACACCTCCTCGATCCGGAAGCCGGTGCTGCAGACCAACGCGTCGAACTCGCGCTCCACGCCGTCGGTGCTCAGCACCCCGTTCGCCGTGATCCGCTCGATCCGGTCGGTGACGACGTCGACCTCCGGCCGGGCGAGCGCCGGGTAGTAGTCATTGGAGAACAGGATCCGCTTGCAGCCGAGCCGGTAGGACGGGGTCAGCGCGCGGCGCAGCTCGGGATCCTTGACCTGGGCTCGCAGGTGCGCCCGGCCGACGCGCTCGAGCGCCGCCAGCAACCCGAGCCCCCGTGTGGTGCCGTGTCCGATCGCTTCGGTGAACCCGAAGATCAGACCCCGGACCGCACGCTGGGTGAATGGCAAGCGTGCGTAGAGCTCCTGCTCGAGGCGGCTGATCCGGCGGTCGGCCTTGGGCAGCACCCACGGGGGCGTGCGCTGATAGACGACCACCTGCCCGGCGGTCCGGGCGAGCTGCGGGATCAACTGGATCGCGCTCGCACCGGTCCCGATCACGCCCACGCGCCTGCCCTTCAGCGGCACGTCGTGATTCCACTGAGCCGAGTGGAACAGCGCGCCCTGGTAGTCCTCGAGCCCCTCGATGTCGGGAAGGGCGGGACGGCTGAGCCCGCCGAAGCCGCCGACCACCATCCGGGCCGTGAGCGCCGGGACGCCGCCCACGTTGACCACCCAGCGCTGGCGCTCGGAGTCCCAGCGGGCCCCGGTCACATCCGCCCGGAGGCGGAGGTGGGGCCTGACGCCGAAGCGGTCGGCGCAGTCCTCGAGGTAGGCGCGGATCTCCTCGCTGTGCGCGTACATGTGCGACCAGCGCGGGTTGGGAGCGAACGAGTACGAGTAGAGCGGCGTGGGGACGTCGCAGGCGCACCCGGGGTAGTGGTTATCGCGCCAGGTGCCGCCGAGCGCTTCCCCGCGCTCCAGGACCACGAAATCCTCGATGCCGGCCCGCCGCAAACCGATGGCCATCCCGAGCCCGGCAAAGCCCGAGCCGGCGATCGCCACCTCGTAGTCGGGCAGGCCCTGCTCGCCGTCCCCGGGCCACCCGTCCGCGTTATCCACCATCACGCCCGCCATTCTCTCTGCACCAATTGCCTCCCAACCGGCCTTGTAACAGGAACGTAGCTACATAAACGTTACTTACGCCGTCGTTACATGGCAAGCCCGAATGTTCAATCGGCGTGCACGAGTCCGCGCCACCTGCAACATTGCCCCGATGGCCACCCGCTCCCGGCGCACGCCGCGCATGGCTCCTGAGGCGCGCCGGGCGCAGCTGCTCGACGCCGCGCTCGACGTGCTGGCCGAGAAGGGGTTCGGCGCGGTCACGATCGAGGCCGTGGCCCGTCGCGCCGGCGTCACCCGCCCGGTGCTCTACGACAACTTCGGCGACCTCCAGGGGCTGATGCTGGCGCTGATCGACGCGGCCGAGCAGACCGCGTTGACGCCCCTGCTGGAGATCGTGGGCAGCAATCCCGGCGACGACGTCGATCCCGAGCGGTTCCTGTTCGACAGCGTGCTCGCATTCCTGGAGGCGGTCAAGTCCGATCCGCGCACCTGGCGGCTGGTGCTGATGCCGCCGCGCGGCAGCTCACGGGAATTGCGCGAGCGGATCCGGCGCAGCCGCCGGCTGATCGCCGACCGGGTCACGGCCCTGCTCGACTGGGGCGTTCCGCTGCGCGGGGGGCCGCTCGGGCTCGATCACCCGCTGGCCGCGCGGGTGATCGTGGCCGCCGGCGAGGACGCCGCCCGGCTGATGCTCGCCCATCCGCGACGGTTCACCCCAGAGCGGCTGACCGCGCTGACCCGCGAGCTGATCACCCTGCTCCCCAGCCACGCGGTACCCCAGGGCCACCCGATGCCGGTGCTCACGCTGCCGCCCCCGCCGCCGACCCCGCCAGAGCCGCATCCCGAGGGAGCGGCACACAAGCGACGGGTGCCCCAGGTGGAGCGCCGCGAGCAGTTGCTCGACGTCACGCTCGCGCTCCTGGCCGAGGAGGGCTTCGGTGCGCTCAGCATGGAGGCGATCGCCCGGCGAGCCCGGGTCAATCGGGCCGTCGTCTACCGCAGCTTCGCCAACCTGCATGTGCTGCTGGCGGCATTGCTGCATCGCGAGGACCGCCGCGTCCGCCAGGCGCTCGACGACCTGCTGCCCGACGACCCGGCCGGCCAACAGCCCGGGGAGCTGCTGGGACGGTCGCTGGCCCGGTTCCTCAGCGCCGTGATGGCGCAGCCCCAGACCTGGCGGGTGGCGCTGCTACGACCTGAGAGCGCTCCGGTCGCGCTGCAGAAGGTGGTCAACCTGCGGCGCTCGGCGCTCGCCCGGCGACTCGAGCCGCTCGTCCGCTGGGGGATCGCGCGCGTGCACCCGGATCCCGCCCGGCTGGACATCGATGCCCTCGCGCGGATGCTGCTCAGCGTCTGCGAGGAGCAGGGACGGCTGCTGCTCGACGATCCCGACTTCCCCGCCGAGCGGCTGATGCGGGGAAGCTGGGCGCTGCTCGATACGCTGCCCATGTGAGCGCCGTTGCCGCAGCCGGCACGCCTGCGGACAGCGAACGCCGCGGGATCCTGATCGTCTTCTCGGGCCTGGTGCTGGTGATGTTGATGGCGGCGCTCGACTCGACGATCGTCTCGACTGCCCTGCCGACGATCGTCGGCGACCTCGGCGGCCTCAGCCATATCTCCTGGGTCGTCACCGCCTACCTGCTGGCCCAGACCGCGGTCACGCCGATCTACGGCAAGCTCGGCGATCTCTACGGGCGCAAGATCGTGCTCCAGGTTGCCCTGGTCGTCTTCCTGGTCGGCTCCGCGCTGTGCGGCGCGGCCCAGAGCCTGACCGAGCTGATCATTTTCCGCGCGCTCCAGGGCCTGGGCGGCGGCGGCCTGGTGGTGAGCACGATGGCCGCCGTCGGCGACATCGTCCCGCCGCGCGATCGCGGGCGCTATCAGGGCATCTTCGGCGCGGTGTTCGGGCTGGCCAGCGTGATCGGCCCACTGCTCGGGGGCTTCTTCACCACCAGCCTGAGCTGGCGCTGGATCTTCTACGTCAACGTCCCGATCGGCGTGATCGCGTTCATCGTGCTGGCCGCCGTGCTCCCGAAGCGCACCGAGCAGGAGGTCCATCATCGCGTCGACTACGTCGGGGCGGCGCTGCTGGCCGCCGGGCTCAGCGGGATCGTGCTGACCTGCACCCTGGGTGGCACCTCGTACAAGTGGACCTCGCCGGTGATCATCGTCCTGGGGCTCGCCGCGATCGCCGTGCTGGTGGCCTTCGTGCTCTACGAGCGCCGCACCACCGCCGAGCCGGTGCTGCCGCCGCGCCTGTTCGGCAACCGCGTGTTCTCGGTCACCAGCGCGATCGGGTTCGTGGTCGGCTTCGCCCTGTTCGGATCGGTCACCTACCTGCCGCTGTTCCTGCAGGTGGTCAACGGCGCCAGCCCCACCGGCTCTGGCCTGCAGATCCTCCCCCTCATGGGCGGGCTGCTGATCACCTCGATCGGCTCGGGCCAGCTAATCAGCCGCACCGGCGTCTACAAGCCGTTCCCGATCATGGGCACGGCGGTGATGACCATCGGGCTGTTGCTGCTTTCGGGCATGAGTGCGCAGACCAGCCGACTGGGCGCCTCGCTCGACATGTTCGTCCTCGGGCTGGGTCTGGGGATGGTGATGCAGGTGCTGGTGCTGGCCGTCCAGAACGCCGTCGACTACAAGGACCTCGGCGTGGCCACCTCGGGGGCGACGCTGTTCCGCTCGATCGGCGGCTCGATCGGCACGGCGATCCTGGGCTCGATCTTCAGCAACCGCCTCGGCTCCGAGCTGACCAAGGCGCTGCCGCGCGGAGCCTCCAGCCACCTGACCGGGAGCGCCGGCACGGCCAACCCGGCGGCCCTGGACCGGCTCCCGGCGCCGATTCACCACGCCTACATCACCGCCTTCACCAACGCTCTGGGAACCGTGTTCGTGGTCGCCGCGATCGTCGCCGCGGTGGGATTTCTGTTGAGCTGGGCGCTTGAGCAGAGACCGCTGCGAGACAGCATCAACGCCGGCAGCGGCATCGGCGAGACCT
This sequence comes from uncultured Solirubrobacterales bacterium, assembly GCA_963808605.1. Classification (GTDB taxonomy): domain Bacteria; phylum Actinomycetota; class Thermoleophilia; order Solirubrobacterales; family Solirubrobacteraceae; genus Palsa-465. The sequence goes on along the minus strand of CAWEGQ010000016.1, from coordinate 285,784 downwards.
TCGCGATGCCCAAGGACACCGCCTCCCTGGCCGAGGCCTCGCGCGCGCTGACCGCGCTGATCGGGCGCGAGGGCCGCCGGCAGCTGGTCGAGCGGCTCGCTGAGCGTGCCGGCGTCGCGCTGTCCCCGGCCGCGTGCTGGCTGATCGTGCGGCTGAACGAGACCCCGCAGGCGGACATCGCCGCCCTGTGCCGCAGCTTCGATATTCCCGAGCGGGTCGGATCGACCGCGCTCGAGGAGCTGCAGGAGCACGATCTCGTTTTGGTCAGCGCCGCCGGCCAGCGTGAGCTGACCCCGGCCGGGGAGGAGACGGTGGCCAAGCTGGTGGCCGAGCGGCGCGCCAGCCTGGCCCGCCGGTGCGAGGGCTGGGACCCCGAGGAGAACGCAGAGCTGGCAGGTCTGCTGACCCGCCTGGCCCATGAGCTCGTGCGCGAGCCGTCCCGAGAGGTCCACGCGCACGCCTGATGGATAGCCTTCCCCCTGTGTCAGAGGGACGACGTCCGTCAGTGGTGATCGTGGGCGCCGGGATCGGCGGGATCGCCACGGCGATCGAACTGCGCCGGCACGGGTTCGAGGACATCGTGATTCTCGAGCGGGGACCCGCGCTTGGCGGGACCTGGTTCTTCAACAGTTACCCGGGCGCCGCCTGCGACGTGCCGAGCCATCTGTACTCGTTCTCCTTCGCCCAGCGACGCGATTGGTCGCGCCTGTGCTCGCCTCAGGCCGAAATCCTGGAGTATCTGAACCAGGTGGCGCGCGATCACGGTGTCGATCGGCTGGTCAGCACCGACACCGAGGTCAGCGCCTGCTCCTGGGACGATCAGGACCGCCGCTGGACTGTCTCCAGTTCCGATGGGCGATCGTGGTCGGCCGACGCCGTGGTGATCGCCACCGGCCAGCTGCACCAGCCGTCGATCCCCAAGCTCGACGGAGCCCAAGACTTTGCCGGGCACAGCTTCCACTCCGCGCATTGGGACCACGAGTACGACTTCACCGGCCGGCGCGTGGCGGTGATCGGCACCGGCGCCAGCGCCGTCCAGTTCGTGCCCGAGGTGGCCAAGACCGCGGGCCGGCTGACCGTCTTCCAGCGCACCGGCAACTGGTTCCTGCCCCGCCACAACCGTCCCTACCCGGCGCTGATCAAGGCGATCATCGAACACGTGCCCGGGGTCCAGGCCTACCGGCGCCGGTTCATCTACAACTACGGTGAGACGCTGACGCTCGGCATCCGCCACCCCGAGACGGTGGGCCGGATCGGGAGGTTCCGCTCCGCGCAGTTCATGAGGCGCCAGCTCCAGGATCCCGAGGTCCGGCGCAAGGCCTGGCCCGATTACACCTTCGGCTGCAAGCGAATCCTGTTCAGCTCGGCTTACCTGCCGGCGCTCCAGCGCCCGAATGTGGAGCTCGTGACGGAGGCCATCACCCGGATGACCCCAGCCGGAGTCGTGACCGCGGACGGGGTGCAGCGCGACTTCGACTGCGTGATCTGGGGCACCGGATTCCGCACCGACCGCTTCATGTTCCCGATGGAGGTGACCGGCGCCGGCGGCGTCAGCCTGCGTGAGGCGTGGGCGGACGGAGCCCACGCGCACCTCGGGATCGCAGTCCCCGGATTCCCCTCGATGTTCATGATCTATGGGCCGAACACCAATACCTCGGGCGGCTCGATCATCGTCTACGAGGAGACCCAGGCCGCCTACATCCGCCAGGCGCTGGAGCAGGTGCGCGATCGGCGGGTGGCCGCGATCGACGTCCGCCCGGACGTCGAGGCGCGCAGCGATCGGGAGCTGCAGGCCCGGTTCGCCGGCACCGCCTGGACGCGCTGCGACTCCTGGTACCGCGACGAGTCCGGGCGGATCATCACCAACTGGCCCGGCTATATGCGGGAGTACGAGGCCCGCCTGGCCCGGCTCGATCCCAGCGAGTTCAGCTTCCTGGCCTTGCCGGATCGTGCGCCCGTCTCGGCTTGAGCGTCGATGACCGTGCCCGCCCAATCGGAGGCGAACCTCGCGGCGGATCGCGCCGCGTATCTGACCGCGATGACCGACTGGCTCGCCTGCGCCGCCGCGGGCGCCGGCCAGCGTGCCCCCCAGGCGCTGCGCGGCAGCGGCGACGACCTCCTGGCCGACGTCGCATTCGCCGGGGCGGCCGGGCACGTGCTCGACTTCGACGACACCTACGCCCCCGGCTTGGCTCATTGCAGCGCGCCGTCCGCTCCGGCGGCGCTGGTCCTGGCCGCCCACCGCGGACAATCGCTGGGCCGGGCGCTCGAGGCCTACTCCCACGGCTTTGCCGCGATGGCCGCGGTGGCCGCGGCCAGCCACCCCGAGCTCTACGACCGCGGCTGGCACCCCACCGCCGTGTGCGGCCCGATCGGCGCCGCCGTGGCCGCCGCTGACCTGCTCGAGCTGTCCGCGGAGGAGCGCGAGCACGCCCTGGCGATCGCGCTCCTGCGGGCGGGCGGCACGCGCGGCGCGTTCGGCTCCGATGGCAAGGCGATTCAGGTCGGGCTCGCGGCGGCGGCGGGGGTACAGGCGGCGCTGCTCGCCCGCGGCGGCGCCCGCGTCGACCCGCGCTCGATCCACGGCCCGCTCGGCTTCGAGCGCGTGGTCGGCGCCACCTGGCCAACGGACCTTCAGGCGTCGGCGATCGACGCCAACTGGATCAAGCTGCATCCGAGCTGCCTCGGCACCCACGCCGCAATCGACGCGGCGCAGGAGGCCCGCGGCGGCGGCTACGACCCCAGCGGCGAGACACTCACCGTCCGCGTGCACCCGGTCTCACGGCAGGCCGCACATCTCGACGCGGTGGGCGACGGACTCTCGGCGAAGTTCTCGATTCCCTATTGCGTGGGATTCACGTTGCTGCACGGGCCGCCCCGGATCCAGGACTTCAAGGCGCTCGACCGGGCGGCAGCGGGCGTCGCCGAGCGGGTCGAGGTCGCGCTCGACTCCTCGCTGCCCGAGTTCGGCGCCGTGCTGAGCCACGCCGGACGGGAGCTCGCGTCGATCGCCTGCCCCCGCGGCGCCCCCGAGCGCCCGGTCTCCGCCGCCGAGCTCGCCGCCAAGGTCGCGGACCTCGCCGATGCCCGCCTGACCGAGGCGCTGGCTGACCTCGAGGCCCCGGCCGCCGAAGTCCTGCGGGCGGCCGGACTCCTCACCGGGGCGCGGCATACTCCGGTTTGATGGCTTTCCTTCCGCCCGCTCGCCATCTGCTCCGCGCCAAGGACCTGGCCGACGCCCGCTACGCCGAACCGCTCGACGTGGCGGATCTGGCGCGGGCAGCCGGGCTCTCGCGCGCGCACTTCAGCCGCGAGTTCCGCCGCACGTTCGGCGAGTCGCCGCACGCGTACCTGCTCACGCGCCGGCTCGAGCGCGCGGCGGCGCTGCTGCGCAACACCGACAACTCGGTGGCGGAGATCTGCCTCGCCGTGGGGTTGCAGAGCATCGGCTCGTTCACCACCTCGTTCACCCGCACCTTCGGCCGCTCGCCCACCGCCTACCGCGCCTCGTTCCCGCCGGCGGCGAACTACGCGCAGGTCCCCGCGTGCGTCCTGCGCGCCAATCTGCGCCCGCAACACCGCACGTTTCGAGAAGACAGCCGCACGGCATCGGGCTAGCTTGCTCTCAAGCAAATCCGTCGAGTAGAGGAGGCGAAGGTGATCAAGCTTGCCAACGCACAGCTGTGGGTTCATGACCAGGACGAGGCGCTCGAGTTCTGGACCAAGAAGGTGGGAATGGAGGTTCGCCAGGACGTGACGCTGCCGGAGATGGGCAATTTCCGCTGGCTCTCGGTCGGGCCAGTCGGCCAGCCCGATGTGGCGATCGTCCTGATGGCGCTTCCCAGCCCGCCGATGTTCGATGCCGAAACCGTCGGACAGATCGAGACGCTGATGGCCAAGGGCGTCGCCGGCACGATCTTCCTGACCACGGAGGACTGCCAGGCCTCCTACGAGGAGCTCAAGGCGCGCGGCGTCGAGTTCACCGAGACGCCCGAGGATCGGCCCTACGGGATCGACTCCGGTTTCCGCGACCCCTCGGGTAACGCCATCAGGCTGACCCAGGTCAAGGAGCTCGCCAACGCCTGAGTGGCGGAGGCCTCACGTCCCACAGGTTTCCCGGTTGCGCCCGCGAGCGCCGAGGCGGATACTGACGCTGTGCGTCGGATCTCGCTGAGCGTGCTCGCGGGCGTTGCGCTGTTGGGCGCGACACTGGTCGTCCTGCACGCCACCAGCGCCGGCCTGGCTCAGCCGACCCTCCGCACCTCGGATCAACTCGTCGCGGTGGCGCCGGCGGGCCTCACGCCGACGGCACCACGGCGGCCTGCCGACCAGAGGTCCGTCCTCAAGCAAACGCTCGCGCACCTGCTCGCGACCAATGCGATGTTCGCCAACCCGGCGGCCCGGAGGCCCACCGCGATCCAGCCGCACCGGAACATCCAGGCGCCTCAGGGCATGACCTGTGCGGTCGCCACCGGGTCGACCCCGGGGGGTTGTTCGATCGTGCCGTGCGCCGTGTATGTCGCCAGCCCCGCCGCCAGCACCGTCACCTCGGGGACGGGTGCGGGCCTGGCCGTGCTCCCGAGCGTCATCCCGCGGCCGTCGCCGGGCGGCAAGACTCCCGCCGGCACCTGCGTCTCGCGCCCGGGCCGCCCGCCGCAGACGCGCTGGGTCAGCTCGGCCGAACGCTGAGTGAAGACCGTCGACCTGCGCACCGTCCTGGAGAGCTGGGACACCAGCCGCGGCGCGATCGTCTCCTGCGTCGGGCTCGGCTGCTGGGCGCTGATCTATGCCCTGGCCGCGGCGAGGCCGTCGCCGCGCGGGCGCCGCTGGCCGCGGGCCCGGACCGCCTGGTTCATCGCCGGCCTGGCGCTGCTGCTGTTCTGCTTCGCCTCGGGCCTCGAGGTCTACGAGGACAACCCCACGGTCCACGTGGTCCAGCACATGCTGGTGATGATGGCCGTGCCGCCGTTGCTGGCCTTCGGCGCACCGCTGACGTTGCTGCTGCGCACCCTCGCTCCGGCCGGCCGGCGCACCGTGGTCCGGGTGCTCGACGACCCGGCGATGGCGCTGTGGCGCGGCCGCTGGGCCGGGATCTGGCTCTGCGCCGACTACTACCTGACGATGTACGTCTACCAACTGACGCCGTTGCGGTCGTTCGCCGAGCGCCACGCCGGCGTGCACCTCGCCGTGCACGGCTACTTCCTCCTCTGCGGGATCCTGTTCTGGCTGCCCGTGGCCGGCCTCGATCCGACCCGTTACCGGCCCCGCCCCCGGGTCAAGCAGGCGATGGTGGCCATCGGGCTGCCGGCCTTTACGCTGCTCGGCGCGATCGAGCTGGCCAAGGGCGAGCGGGCGACCGGCGTGGCCTACATCCTCACCGGGGTGACGTTGACGCTGATGGCGGAGCTGTACCTGGTGCTGCGCGCCCCGGAGAAATCCTTCGCGGTCGCCCGCAACCAGCCGAGGGCCCTGGTGTAATCCCTTCACCGTGCGGGTCTCCGTGCGGGCCGGCGATCGATCTCATGAGCCAGAACTCTCTCCCCGTTCGTCGGCTACGGCCGGTGGACCTGTTGCCCCGGCGTCGCTCGCGCCTGTCTCGCATGCGCGTGGTGCTGCCCGACGGCGCCCGCACGACGCTGCACATCGCCAGCTACGAGCGCGAGTCGGTCTCCACGCGCGTCGTGGTGCTGCCGCATCCGGCGCCGCTGGTGCGCTGGTGCCGGGAGGAGGGCGTGCGCAACGCGATCGTCGGTGGCTTCTTCGTCCGGCCGGAGTGCACCCCCCTGGGTCAGCTGCGGCTCGGCGGCGAGATTCAGCCGTCGGTGCCATTCGCCGCGCCCTGGAGCGAGATCCGGGCCTGCGTCCACGTGGCCGATGGCCGGCTCCGGATTGCCCGGCGTGACCAGCTGGGCACCGATCCCCGTGGTGATCTGCTGCAGGCGGGTCCGCTGCTCCTGGCCAACCGGGAGCTGACGATCTACGAAGACGAGGACCGGGAGGGATTCTCGGCGGCGGCGCACCAGTTCGATTCCGACATCACCCGCGGGCGCTATCCACGCGCCGCCCTCGCGCTCGCCGGCGAGCGCGTCCTCGCCGTCGCCTGTGACGGCCGCACGAGCCGGGACGCCGGCATGACCCTGCCTGAGCTCGCCGATGCCCTCTCGCGGCTCGGCGCGACGGATGCGCTCAACCTCGACGGCGGCGGCTCGGCGTCACTGGTACACGGTGGGCGCCTACGCAACCGCCCACGCGAGGAGCACGGCGTGGACCTGCTCGACGGCCGCCCGATCGTCACCGCGATCGTGTTCGACGCCCGCTGATCGCGGCCTCTCCGCCGGCCGGGAGGAGTCAGCGCCCGGCATGTTCACACGATAGTCATACTCGGGAGCGGTCACGATGCCGCCCCGAATCCTCTCCGCAATCCTGTTCTCACCGCGCGGAGGGTCTGCACACGCTGCGCGTGCGCTCGCCCGGGGACTCCGTAAGCAGGGCTGGTCGGTGACGCTGCTGGCCGGCTCGCGTAGCGATCACGACGCCCATGGCGACGCCGTCGCGTTCTACGGCGACGTGCGCGCGGTCAGCTTCGATGCCGCCCTGGCCAGCGATTCGCCGATGGGCTACGCCGGGCCGCCGGGCACCGCCCCGATGCACCCGTCCTTCGAGGATCGCCCCGGCGCCCCCGACCGGGTCTTCGCCTCGCTCGACGACGCCGAGTACGAACGCCAGGTCGCCGCCTGGTCCCGCGAGCTCGAACGGGCCGGAGCGGCCGAGGCCGACGTGCTGCACCTGCACCATCTCACGCCGCTGAACGAGGCCGCCGCCCGCGTCGCTCCGCACGTGCCGATCGTCGGCCAGCTGCATGGCACCGAGCTGTTGATGCTCGAGCAGATCGCCTCGGGCCCGCCGCCTGACTGGGCCTACGCCGAACGGTGGGCGGCCCGGATCCGGGGGTGGGCACGGCGCTGTGAGCGTCTGATCGTCGCCCCGGCTGCGGCCCAGCGCGCATTGACCCTGCTCGAGGTACCGCACGAGCGGATCGTGGCGGTGCCCAACGGCGTCGACGTTGAGCTGTTCCAGCCCGGCGCGCCGGATCGCGACGCCTTCTGGCGCCACGCCCTGGTGCAGCAGCCGCGCGGATGGCTGCCGGGTCAGTCGGCGGGAAGCGTGCATTACCGCGAAGCGGACGTCGAGGCTCTGGCCGCCGGCACGATTCTGCTCTACGTCGGTCGCTTCACGGCCGTGAAGCGGCTCGATCGGCTGATCGCGGCATTCGGCCTCGCCCAGGAACGCCTTCGGGCCCCCGCGGGCCTGGTCCTGGTCGGGGGTCATCCCGGCGAGTGGGAGGGCGAGCACCCGGCCGACATCGCCGCCCGGCTGCGGGTGCAGAACGTGTTTCTCGCCGGCTGGCAGACCCAGGAGGAGCTGCCGCCGTTCTTTACGGCCGCCGACGCCGTGGTGCTGACCTCCGAGCGCGAGCAGTTCGGCCAGGTCCTGATCGAGGGCATGGCCTGCGGCCTGCCCGCGCTGGCCACCCGCTCGCTGGGACCGGCGGCGATCATCGAGGATGGCGAGACCGGCTGGCTGGTCGCGCCCGACGACGAGGAGGCCCTGGCCGCCGCGATGGTCGAAGTCGTCGAGCATGGAGACGAGCGCCGGCGTCGCGGCGCTCGAGCCGAAGTGGTGGCGCGCGAGCGGTACTCCTGGGCGGGAGCGGCGCGGCAGATCGCGGCCGTGCTCGCCGAGGTGGCCGAGAAGGCCGACGCTGAGCGGGAACTTCCTTCCCCCGTCCGCCCCGCGCTGCCACGCCGGGCCCCCGACGTGACTAAGCGCCGCCCCCGGCTTTCAGAACGCCCCGTCGGGCGCGGAACGACATAACCGACGCTACCGACGCGGCCGAGGCGATCGAGAACGCCGAGGCGAAAGATCCGATCGACCCGATCGAGAGCGCCGAACCGACGGAGCCGATCGACAGCACCGAGCCGCGCGAGCCGATCGACAGCAGCGAGTCCTCCGACCAGAGCGACAGCAGCGAGTTCTTCGACCCGAGCGACAGCCTGGACGTTTCGTCGCTTGCCTTCACCCGCATCAGGCTAACGCCCTATCGCCCCGGTTTTGCCCTCGCGCCATTGCTCGGATCGGATCGCCCACCGTTCGTGGTCGCGCCAGCGGCCTCCGATCTTCAGGTAGCGCGGCGAATACCCCTCGAGCTCGAATCCGGATCGCTGGGCCAGCGCGATCGAGGCGAGGTTGGCCGGCTGGATGTTCGCCTCGATCCGGTGCAGCCCCAGCTCGGTGAACGCCCGCCGCAGCACCAGCCCGAGCGCCTCGGTCATGTACCCCTGCCCCGACATTCCGGCGACGCCGCCGTAGCCCACGAACGCTCCTTGTAACGCCCCGCGGATGATCTCGCTGAGGTTGGCGAAGCCGACGATCGCGCCGTCCTCGCGCCGCCTGGCCAGATTCGCGTCGAAGCTCTCTCCCTGCGCTCGTTCCAGGAGTCGGTGAAACGCCTCGGCCGTGGTGGGCGGCGTCAGCCAGGGCCGGTGCAGCGCATGACTCGCCCGCATCGCCGCGACGAACTCCTCGCAGTCCTCCGCCGCCGGAGCGGCGATGTAGACGCGGGCGGCCGAGCGCAGCGACTCAGGTCTCGTAAGTGGGGGTGATCGAAGCCCGCGCGAGCGTCTTGTCGAGCATGAAGAAGCCGAGCAGGCCCGGTCGGGTGTCCGCGTCGGCGTCAAGCGAGTCCACCGACAGCGCGTGAACGGTGAACACATACCGATGTGTGCCATGTCCGGACGGGGGCGCCGCGCCGATATACCGGTTGGCGCCGGCATCGCCCGCCAGCATCACCGCGCCATCGGGCAATCCCGAGCCTGAAGGATCGCCTGCCCCCGTGGGCAATTCGGTCACGTCGGCGGGGATGTTGGCGACGGCCCAGTGCCAGAAGCCGCTGCCGGTCGGCGCGTCCGGGTCGAAACAGGTGACGGCGAAACTCTTGGTCTCCTCAGGAAAGCCCGACCAGGACAGCTGCGGCGAGACATCCTCGCCACCGGCTCCGAACACCCCCGATACCTGGGGCATCGACATCTTCTCGCCGTCGGTGACGTCCTCGCTGGTGACTGTGAACGTGGGAACCTCCGGAAGGAACTCGTCGGGCAGCGGCGGCTTCGCGGGCATCACAAACTCCTGCAGGTCGGAATTCACGGGGGCGGTGGGCACAGCATCCCCGGCCACGCGAAAAGATAATCGTCTCCTCTGCTTGGGGTACTCAGCTGACCGTGAGCGTGCCCACCATCCCGCCCGCACGGTGACCGGGCACCGGGCAGTAGAACGTGTACGTGCCGGGCTTGAGGTCGGCGGTCACCGTCGAGTTCGCGCCGTGGCCGACCACCTTCCCGGACTGGTTGACGCCGTTGCCCTGGATGGCGATTCCGTGCGGGAACGTGGATGGGTTGGCCATCGTGATCGTGACCTTGCCCGCCTTGGCCGTCAGCGTCTTGGTATTGAAGGCGAGCTTGCCCGGTACGGCGGCCAGGTGAACGTCGGAGCCGCCGCCGGCCGCTGGGGCCGCGGAGGCCGAGGTCGAACTCGACGTCGGCGCCGCCGGGGTGGAACTCGTCGCCGGAGCCGCCGCGGGGGTGGAGCTCGAGCTGCTGCTGCTCGAGCCGCCACAGCCGGCGACGAACACGGCCAAGCCGGCCAACATGAACATCGATGCTCTACGCACTGAAAGTCTCCTGAGTTCGCTCTGGTGGTCCTCGAATGCCAAGGACGCGGGCCGTGCGTGATTCCTTCCCGGTCCGTCCGCGGGGTGTGCGAACGTATGTTCGTGTCCATCGAGCCCTCGATCCTCCACGCTGACCTCGATGCCTTCTACGCCTCGGTCGAGCAGCGCGATGCTCCGTTGCTGCGCGGCCGTCCGGTGATCGTCGGCGGCGGGGTCGTGCTGGCGGCGAGCTACGAGGCGCGTGCGCGCGGCGTACGGGGCGCGATGGGAGGACGCCAGGCCCTCCGTCTGTGCCCGAACGCGGTGGTGGTGCCCCCGCGGATGGCGGCGTACTCGGAGGCGAGCAAGGCGGTGTTCGCGGTGTTCGAGCGGACGGCGCCCGTCGTCGAGGGCATCTCGATCGACGAGGCATTTCTCGACGTCCGCGGATTGCAGCAGATCTCTGGGTCTCCGAGCGAGATCGCGGCGCGCCTGCGGCGGGATGTCCGGGAGCAGGTCGGGCTGCCGATCACGGTCGGCGTTGCCCGGACCAAGTTCCTGGCCAAGGTGGCCAGCGCCGTGGCCAAGCCGGACGGGCTGCTCGTCGTGCCCTCCGACGGCGAGCTCGACTTCCTGCATCCGCTGCCGGTCGAGCGGGTGTGGGGCGTCGGCCGGGTCACGGCGGCGAAACTCCACGGGCGCGGGATCAGGACCGTGGGGCAGATCGCCGAGCTCGAGGAGGCCGCCCTCGTTTCGATCCTCGGCCGGGCGGCGGGCCGGCATCTGCACGCCCTCGCTCACAACCACGATCCACGGCCGGTGCACGTGCGCCGACGGCGGCGCTCGATCGGCGCGCAGCGTGCGCTGGGCAAGCGACGAAGACCGCCCGATGAGATCGCCGCGGCGTTGATCGCGCTGGTCGACCGCACCGCACGACGACTGCGCGCCGCCCGTCGGGTCTGCCGGACGATCATGCTCCGGCTTCGCTTCGACGATTACACCCGGGCGACTCGGTCGCACACGATGTCGGAGCCGACCGCTCACACCCACGCGATCCTGAGCATCGCCAACGGACTCCTGGCCGCCTCGATGCCGTTGATCGAGCGCCGCGGGCTGACGCTGATCGGGGTCGCACTGGCCAACCTGGCCGACGAGGGCGCGATCCAACTCGAGCTTCCGCTCGATCGCGCGCGCCACCTCGACGCGACCCTCGATCGCGTCCGGGAACGGTTTGGCGCGGGCGCGCTGACCCGGGGCGTCCTGGTGGGCCGCGACCCAGGGCTGACGGTGCCGATGCTCCCCGATTAGGGTTCTGGAACCGAACGCCGCGGCCCGTGGCCACCGTCGCCTGCCGGCCGCCGCAGGGGGTGTCCTGGCGGTTTGCGGGGGAAATGCGTGGCCGGGGGCGTGCAGGCGACGCCGTGGGTGTCTGCTACCGTCACTACCGCGGTCGACGCCGTCGGCCGCGAGGCAGCTCGCTTGGGTCCCGCAGGTAGCGGTTTCGGGTCAGCCATAGCCTCCCCGAAACACACGCGGCCCACATTGCCGCCCAAGGAGTCATGTATGTCAGTTCAGTCGTTCGCCGACCTCGGCGTGTCGAGGGCAGTTGTCAATGCGCTGGAAGGCCAGGGGATCAATGAGCCCTTCGCCGTTCAACGCCTGGTTATCAACGATGTCCTCGCCGGCCGCGACGTGCTCGCGCGATCGCCGACCGGGTCGGGCAAGACGCTCGCCTTCGGCATCCCGATGGTCGATCGCATTCAGTCCGACGGGCCTCGCCCCGCGGCGCTGATCCTCGCCCCCACGCGCGAGCTCGCCACCCAGATCGCCGCGGACATCCGCCCGATCGCTCACGCCCGGGCTCTCCGGGTCACCGCCGTCTATGGCGGCGCCGGCCTGGTCAAGCAGCAGACCGATGCCGCCGTCTCACACATCCTCGTCGCCACCCCCGGCCGGCTCGAGGACCTGCTCGCCCGCCGCGCCTTCAAGCTCAGCTCGATCCGGATGCTCGTCCTCGACGAGGCCGACCGGATGCTCGACATGGGCTTCCGCCCGGCCGTCGACCGAATCGTCAATGCCTGCCCGATCAGTCGCCAGACGCTGTTCTTCTCGGCCACGCTGGACGGAGAGGCAGGCCAGGTTGCCCGGCATTACACCACCGAGGCGGTCCTGCACGAGCACGGCCCCTCCGCTCGCCGGGCCGCCGAGGGCGTCGAGCACCGCTTCGTCGCCGTCGAGCACGCCACCCGGCTTGATGCGCTGATGACCGAGCTTCGCCGCGACCGCGACCTCACGCTGGTGTTCGTGCGGACCAAGCGCGGCGCCGACCGGCTGGTCAAACGCCTGAACGCGAACGGCTTCGAGGCGATGGCGATGCACGGCAACAAGTCCCAGCGTCAACGCGAGCAGGCGCTCGCGCGCTTCGAGTCCGGCGCCGTCAACACGCTGGTGGCCACCGATGTCGCCGCCCGCGGGATCGACGTCTCCGGTATCTCGCACGTGATCAACTTCGATCCCCCGGGCGACCACGACAGCTACGTCCACCGGATCGGGCGCACCGCCCGCGCCGGACAGACCGGCGTCGGGATCACCCTGGTCAGCGGGGACGAGCGTAAGGAGATCGGCGCGATGACCCGCGCGCTCGGAATCGAGCACGGGCTCGACGGCCCCAACCGCGGGACCGACTACAGCTCGGACCGCGGACCCTCGCGCAACTCGGATCGCAGCTCGGACCGCGGACCCTCGCGCAACTCGGATCGCAGCTCGGACCGCGGACCCTCGCGCAACTCGGATCGCAGCTCGGACCGCGGACCCTCGCGCAACTCCGATCGCGGACCCTCCCGCGGCCCGGCCCCGCGCCCCGGCGCGCACGCCGGTGACGCCCATCCCAAGTCCAGCCGCCGCCGCAACAGCCGCGGCCGCCGGCCGGCCTCCAGCCGCGGCTAAAAGGTCACATTGGGCGCGGGCCGGTCGCGCGCGAGGCTCGCGATCCCGGGCCTTGAGTCCGCCCGGCGACGACGCCGGCCCAGGGGGCGCGAACCTTGGCGCGATCTGCGCCTGTGGCGCGCGCTACACGCCAAACCTCTCCACCTCAGGCCGCAGCAGGACAAGCCGCGTGCCGGAAGTCCGTCAAAGACCCACCCACCGACCTCAGGCCGCAGCAGGACAAGCCGCGTGCCGGCGCCCAACCCGGTCGAACTTAATTGAGCAGTACTAGGCGCGACAGGCTTGGGCCTGCGAGAACGTGACCAAACGTCCGGTGCGCTCGTCCCAGAGCTTGAGCCGGACGGCGCGCAACCCGTCCAACAGCGACAGCGTGGGCACGCTGTGGAAGACCGGGTTCTCTTCGTGCGCCCGCTGCAGGTTGTAGTTCGGGATCTTGGTGCTGAGGTGGTGGATGTGGTGAAAGCCGATGTTCCCGGTGACGTATTGCAGCGGCTTGGCCAGCTTCAGGAACGAGCTCCCGCGGAGTGCCGCGTCGGCGTAACTCCAGCTGTCCGAGCGCTGCCAGTAGGCGTCCTCGAACTGGTGCTGGACGTAGAACAGCCAGATCCCGACGGCGCCGGCCAGCAGCGCGCCCGGAGCCCAGATGATCAGGAAGTCGCCGATTCCGAGCAACCAGCAGAGCCCCCCGACCACGGCCACCAGCGACACGTCGGTCCAGATCACGCTCTTGCGCATCCGCGGGCGCGCGTTGCGCGCGACGATCCGCGGTCCGATGATCATGGCGAACACCGGTCCGATTCCGAACATCACCAGCGGGCTCCGGAAGACGCGATAGCCCAGTCGTCCGCGCCGGGAACGCGCGTAGTACTCCTCGACGGTCAGCGTCGGAAGGTCGCCCACACCCCGTCGGTCAAGATCGCCCGATGTCGCGTGATGGACCGCGTGGTCGTGGCGCCAGCGCACGAACGGCGAGAGCACGAGAAAGCCGCACAGGGCGCCCAGCCAGGCGTTACCGCGTCGCGACGCGAGAAACGACCCGTGCGAGCAGTCGTGGAAGACGATGTAGGTGCGCAGCAGGAAGGCCGCGCTGACCGGCGCCAGCGCGAGCGCCAGCAACGCCGAGATGCCCAGCGCGTAGTAGATCCCGACCGACATGGCCAGATAGGCGCCGACCGAGGTGATGACCTCGGCGCTGCTCCGCAGCGGGCGCGGCTGGGCGTAAGTCGCCAGCGCCTCGCGCCAGAAGCTCGGCAGCTGTCGCGCCTCCGGTGCGGAAACCGGTGGATCGAGCGTCTCTACCTGTTCAGAGCGCATGCGGGCACTAACAACTGATGTTTCTTCGGTCACGGCTACAGCCCCTTGGCGGTAGAAGCCGATCAGAAGACCCGCTCCAGAATTACGATATGCCCTCAAGCATACCCCCGAAAAGGCGGTTGAGTCCTAAGGAATCGTGAAAGATTCACTCAGAGCCGACCGTTCGCTTACTGGTAACAAGCGGGACTCGTAACCACTCGACACCGTGCGGCACCCGCGCCGCACGAAGATCACGCGTAATAGAACACGAGGCCGAGCAGCACGTAGACGCCGATCAACTGGATGCCTTCGAACCAGGTGGACTCGCCGTCGGCGATCAGCGTGGTGGAGATCAGGGCGGCGAAGAGCAGCGCCGCGACTTCGTAGCCGTTGAACACCAGCGACATCGGCGCCGGGCCGAAGGCAAACGAGAGGATCACCAGAATCGGCGCGACGAACAGCCCGATCTGGGCGCTGGAGCCGATCGCGATGTTGACGGCCAGGTCCATCTTGTCCCGGCCGCCAGCCACGACGGCGACGTAGTGCTCGGCGGCGTTGCCGACGATCGCCACGACGAAGGCGCCGACGAAGAACTGCGAGAGTCCGATGTCGTGGGAGGCGTGCTCGATCGACCCGACGAGCAGCTCACTCATCACCCCCACCAGGACCCCAGCGCCGGCCAGGACCAGGATTGAGCGGCGCAGGGACCATGTTGCACCGCCCTCTTTTAGCTCATGGTCGTCAGGGCTGAACAGGTCTCGGTGCGTGCGCAGCGAGAACAACAATCCGGCGAGGTACACAGCGATCATCACGGCGCTGATTCCGAGCGACAGGTGTTCGATCGTGTGGCCGAACGAATGGCGTTTGTCACCAACCGAGGCGAGGCTGCCACCCCGGGTCAGGACCGCGACCGCGGGCAGCACCAGCGCGGTGACCGTCACCAACAGCAAACCGGAGTTTGTCTGCGCCGCCGTGCGATCGAACGTTTGGCGGGTGCGGTTGCGCCCGCCGGCCACCATCGCGGCGCCGAGCACCAGCAGCGAGTTCCCGATCACCGAGCCGACCAGCGATGCCTTGACCACTTCCTGCAGGCCGTCCAGCAACGCGAAGAACGCGATGATCAGCTCAGGCGCGTTGCCGAATGTGACGTTCAGGAGCCCGGCGATCCCCGGGCCCGAGCGGGCCGAGAGCTGTTCGGTCGCGTCACTCATCAACGCCGCGGCAGGTATGACCGCCAGCGCCGAGGCGAAGAAGACAATCGGCGCCGATGCCTCCGCGAGCTTGAGCACGACCGCGGCGGGCATGAACACGCCGAGGTAGTAGATGGGCCGCACGGCGACAGCCTAGCCAGCACCTAAGGGGCGAGTCGGTCGATCCGCCAGGCGCCGTCCCGCCCGCGCGTGTAACGCAGGCGGTCGTGGAGCCGATCCTCCCGGTTCTGCCAGAACTCGAAGGTCTCCGGCCGTAGCCGGAATCCACCCCAGTTCTCGGGCAACGGCAAGCTCGGGCCCGGATGGGCGGCCTCGAGCTCCGCGGCGCGGCGCTCGAGTTGCTCACGGCTGGCCACCACCTCGCTCTGAGGCGACGCGAGCGCGCTGAGCTGACTTCCGGGCGGGCGGCTGCGCACGTAGGCGGCCGTCTCCTCGGCGGAGGTCCGCTCCACGGGTCCCTCGAGCCTCACCTGACGCCCCAGCGGATCCCAGTAGAACAGCAGCGCCGCCTGCGGATTGGCCTCCAGCTCGCGGCCCTTACGGCTGGCGTAATGCGTGAAGAAGACGAATCCGCGCTCGTCGTACCCCTTCATCAACACCATTCGCACGGTCGGGTGGCCCGTGCCGGAGGCGGTCGCCACCGCCATTGCCTCGGGGATCCGCACCCCGGCCTCTCCGGCGTCCTTGAACCAGGCGGCGAATTGACGCAGTGGATCGGGATCGGCGTCCTGCTCGCGTAACGGGACTGCGTAGTCGGGCATCGGGTCAGCCTCATGACAGCGGATGGACAGGGGCCCCAGCAAGCTAATACGCTCCGACAAGCCGTCAGGGAGCGATGGCGGGGATTGTGGACCGAGACAGAGCATGCCAATCGACGAGCCAGACCGGACGCTCGAGGATGTACTCGAGGCGGTCGACGATTTCGGCACCGCAAGCCTCGGGCTGATCGCCTGGGAGCTGCTCAGCAGCGAGGAGCTGATCGCGCCGATCTGGCGGCTGGCGCTCGATCAGCAGATGCTCCGTCCCACCGGCGCGAGCGATCTCGACGAGCCCACCTATCAGTTGACGCTGGTCGGGCGGATGCGGCTCCGCGAGCTGCGGCAGCGTTCGGCGCGGCGTCCGAAACCTGACCGCAGCCATCGAATCGCCGATCAGTAGGGCCACCTGATCCACCACAGGGACAACCGAGGCGGCTAAACCTCGGCCGGTGGGCTAAAGCCACCCGGCGCCCGTGTCGACATCATGAGCGTATGGTCAACAGCAATCTCCGAGATTCCAGATGACTCCTGAACGCTCCCACGCCTACCGCCGAGTGCTGCACACGCTCAGTGAGCTCGGGCCCAGCAAGCTCCAGGACGAGGAGCAGGATCGCCTCCGGCTGGCTGTCGACAGTCTCATCTTCGCCGAGGATCTGACCGACGATCCAGCCGCGCAGGGGGCACTCGAGGATATCGGGCGGCTCTGCCACGACCTCGTCAAGAACGGACGCTGGGAGCAGGTCACAGCCATGCGGCTGTTCGACGACGTCTCGCAATGCGGCCCGGGCCGCGTGCCCGAGCTCGAGGCGGCCTGATTCGAGGGCTGTAGGTCGGTCGCCGCCAGGGTACGCTCTGACGGAGAATCCTCGAGATGCCCGTACTGGCCCGAACCTGGCTGACCGCCGCTCGCGTGCGGCGCCGGATGATCAGAAGCCCGCAGGTCCGTGAGGAGCTCGTGACCCGCTTCGCGCCCGGACGCTCGTTCGCCGACATCGGCTGCATGTGGGGCGTGGATGGAGCGATCGCGTTCCTGGCCGAACGCTGCGGCGCGACCACGGTGACCGGTTTGGACGTGATGCCGGCCAGCGCCAAGTTCGCGGCCGAGCACACCGCCCGGGGGTCGGCGGTCCGCTTCCTCCAGGGCGACCTGCACGATCCCGCCACGATGGCGGAGGTGGGTTCTCATCAGGTGGTCTGGTGCTCAGGCGTGATCTACCACGCTCCCCATCCGCTGCT
The DNA here is from genome assembly GCA_963808605.1 of uncultured Solirubrobacterales bacterium. Taxonomy (GTDB): domain Bacteria; phylum Actinomycetota; class Thermoleophilia; order Solirubrobacterales; family Solirubrobacteraceae; genus Palsa-465. Next base: position 268,634 of record CAWEGQ010000016.1, on the reverse strand, counting down.
CACGCTCGAACGTCTGCACGACATCACCGGCGAGACGCTGATCCTGGCCAGCGAGACGATTCCGGAGGTTCCCGGGGTCAGCCAGGCCTGCGTTTTCCTGCCCGAGCTTCCGGAGGCTGACCGCTACGCGCACGCCTCGGCCCGTCCCGGCCGCCCCGCGCTGGGGATCACCGAGCCGTTCGACCGCCGGCAGTCGTATGGGGCCTGGTGGTGGGGACTGAGTGCGAGCGCCCTGCGAGCAATGCTGGCGGCCAGCGGCTTCGAGGTCGCCGAGCAGCACGGCGATGCCCTCCACGTCACCCTGGTGGCCCGGCGGGTGAGCTGATGGCGTCTCGCGTCAAGACGGCGATCGCTATCGCGCTGACCGCGCTGACCGCGCTCGGCGCGTCCGCCACCGCCTGGGCCGCGAAGAAGTCGCGGCCCGCGCATCGGCCGGCTGCGGGGGTGACGCTCGATTGGGTCGGCGACATCGCGCTCAGCACCCAACGCGGCCTTCCGCCGGGCGGTCTCGCCCAGTCGCTCTCGCCGGTGCGGGCGGAGCTGCGGTCGGCCGACCTGACCGCCGGCAACCTCGAGGGGACGCTGTCGGTCGGCGGGGCATCGAAGTGCGGGGGGATCGGCGGCGGTAACTGCTTCGCCTTCCAGGCGCCCACCTCGACCGCCGGTCAGCTGCGCAGCCTCGGCTTCGACGTGGTCAACCAGGCCAACAACCACTCGCTCGACTACGGCATCTCAGGAAAGGATCAGACGATCGCGGCGCTCGGCCGGGCGGGCGTGGCCCACACCGGGTTCCCGGGCGAGATCACCGTGCTCAAATCGCGCGGCACGCGAGTCGCCTTCGTCGGCTTCGCCCCGTACTCCTCCACGGCCAACCTGCTCGACCTCCCGGGCGCGCAGGCGCTCGTGCGGCGGGCCCGCAGGCAAGCCTCGCTCGTCGTGGTGATCATCCACGCCGGCGCCGAGGGCGCCGGGGCGCTCCACGTGCCGAACGGCTCGGAGTTCTTCCTCGGCGAGAACCGCGGCAACCCGCGAGCATTCGCCCACGCGATGATCAACGCCGGCGCCTCGATCGTGGTCGGCTCCGGCCCTCACGTGGTCCGCGGGATCGAGTACTACCACCGGCGCCTGATCGCCTACTCGCTGGGTAACTTCGTCGGCTACCACACCCTCGGCGGCGGCGGTGTGCTGTCAGAAAGCGGCATCCTCCGCGTCACGCTCGGCCCCGGCGGGCGGCTGCTGGCCGGCCGCTGGTTCTCCGTCCACCTGAACGGCGGGTTGCCCAGCCCCGAGCCCAGCAACGCCGCCGCCCACCTGGTCGGCCGCCTCTCGGCAGAGGACTTCCCCTCCGACCACGTCTCGATCCGCTCCAACGGCTTCTTCCGCCTTAACGGGTAGTCCATTTGTGACTTGTGCCCGGACCCCATACGGGAGATTTTGACGTGGCGTATGGTCGGGCTGTCACCGGGTACCGGACTCGCTCCGCGGGGTGTCGGTTCCGGTTGGACTCCGGCGACAGCGCCGGTTACCGTGTGCTGGCCAGGTAGCCAGGCGTTTCGCAGGGAAACGCCTAGACGGGAGGATTGATATGGACAGGTTCTTGCGGCGATCCGGGCTGGATGAGCCCGGGCACGCTTCCGACGGCGATGCCGATGGGGTCTCGCGGCGGCGGTTTCTCGGCTATCTGATCGCGGGTCCGACGATGGTCGCGGCGGCTCAGTTCACCGTCGCGCCGGCCTCGGCAGCGATCCCCACGCTGCAGCCGGTTGACCTCTACGACCTATCGGATCTGCTCACCGACTCGACGCTGCTCACCGCGAACCTGATCACCGTCGTGGTGAACCCGGACGGCACCGTCTCGTTCGCGCTGCCGCGGGCCGAGGTCGGGCAGGGGATCACCACGGCCGTGGCGATGACGATCGCCGACGAGATGGACATCCCGCTGAGCCTGGTCAACGTCACGCTGGCCGACGCGGACCCGAAGCTGGTGTTCAACCAGTTCACCGGTGGCTCGAACTCGATGCACTCGATCTTCACCCCGGTCAGGGTCGCCGCCGCCACCGCCCGCACCCATCTTGCCCACACCGCCGCCGACGTGCTCGGCGTCGATCGCTCGCAGCTCAAGATGAGCAAGGGGATCTACGCGGCGCCGAGCGGCATGACGGCGACGCTCGAGTCGCTGGCGAAGCGCGCCGCGGTCACCAAGAATCGGTCCGTCCACGTCGTCTTGAAGCCGGCCTCGCAGTTCAAGCTGGTGGGTACGCCGCAGATCCGGGTCGACGCGCATCAGATCGTCACCGGGCGCAAGGTGTTCGCCATGGACCTCGAGGTTCCCGGCGCGATGCCCACGATGGTCTGCCGGCCGCCGACCATCAACGGGACGGCGCAGAGCGTCAACAACTTGGCCCAGGTCAAGGCGATGCCCGGGATCACCGATGTGGCGATCATCCCGCACACAGCGGTGGTCGCCGGTGGCGTCGCGGTTCGCGGGGCGACCTTCGGTCAGTGCATCGACGCGATTCGCGCGCTGAACGTCAACTGGGGCCCGGGATCGGTGGACAAGAAGTCCGACGCGAGCGTGCTGGCCGACCTGAAGCAGGCCGAACTGCCGCTGAGTCCGGCGCTCCCCCTGATGAAGACGGTCGAGGAGGTGTTCACGTTCCACTTCCGTGCAGGCGACCCGCTGGAGACGAACTGCGCGGTGGCCGACGTGCGACCCGGCAGCGCAGAGATCTGGTCGAGCCTGAAGTCACCGATCTGGGCTCAGGAGCAGCTCGCCGGCATGCTCAAGCTGAACCAGTCGGCCGTTACCGTGCACGTCACCCAGGGCGGCGGGTCGTTCGGCCGGCACCTGTTCTGCGACGCCGCGTTCGAGGCTGCCGCGATCTCGCAGAAGCTCGGTAAGCCGGTCAAGCTGATGTGGCATCGCACCGACAACTTCCGCCAGGGCCGGGTGCACCCGATGTGCACGTCGCGAGTGCGGATCACCTACACGGGTAACAACGTCCTGGCCTACGACCAGCGCCACACTTCCGTGGCCACCGACTTCACCATGGGATTCGGCGAGATTCTCACCGCGATGGCCGCGACGCTGCCCGGCGCGAACTTCACCGGCTATTCCGAGGCAGTGTTCACCCTGACCCAGAACGTGCCCTACAACTTCGGGCTGGTCACCCAGCTACTGAACGAGATCTACCAGTACAACACGTTCAACACGGGCAGTGTGCGCAACATCTACAGCCCGGATGTCTGCACCGCCACGGAGGTGATGACCGACCAGGTGGCCAAGGCGATGGGCCAGGACCCCTACCGGTTCCGCCGCTCATTCGTCCGCGACAAGCGGCTGATGGCGGTGTTGGACAAGGTCGCGCAAGTCGGTAATTGGGGACGGCCGATGCCGGCCGGAACCGCTCAGGGCATCGCCATCCACAGCGAGTACAAGAGCCGCGGCGCCTGCCTGGTCGAGATCGATTGCCGGCCGGCGACCGTCAACCGCAAGGTCAAGAACGCGTTCACCGGCCCTCGTGTGACCAAGGCCGTGATCGCCGTCGACGTCGGGCTGCCGATCAATCCGCTGGGGCTCGAGGCGCAGATGATCAGCGGGCTCTCGGACGGAATCGCCCAGGCGCTTACCTACAGCCTCCACCTCCAGAATGGGCATTACCTGGAGGGAAGCTGGGACAACGCGTACTACACCCGCGAGTGGAACACGCCCACGGATGTCCAGGTGATCGTGATGCCGACCACGACCGGTCAGCCGGGCGGCGCCGGCGAGCTGGGGGTCGCGCCGTCGATGGCGGCGGTCGCCTGCGCCTACGCGCGAGCCACCGGCACGGTGCCGACCACCTTCCCCATCAACCACAGCGATCCGATCACGTTCAAACCGATCTCGCAAATTCCCCCGCTGCCCGAGTCACCCACTGACGGGTTGAAGACGGCCGGAATCAGGAGCTAACCGTGCCCAAACACACCTTCATCGTCAACGGCAAACGGGTACACGTCAACTGCGCAGACGACGTGCGCCTGCTCTGGGTGTTGCGTGATCTGCTCGGCATCCACGGACCCAAGTACGGCTGTGGCCTGGACGTCTGCCGAGCCTGCACATGTCACATCAACGGCAAGGCCTTCCAGCCGTGCTCGGTGCCGGTCTCGAAGATCAAGCCAACCGACAAGATCGTGACGATCGAGGGGTTGCCGGCCACGGTCGGGAAGCCGCTGCACCCGATGCAGGAGGCCTGGATCGAGAACGACGTCGGACAGTGCGGTTACTGCCAGCCCGGCCAGATCATGACGGCGGTGGCGCTGGTCGAGGAGCTCCGAGCGAAGGGACACAAGCTCACCGAAGCCGAGTTCGACCAGATCCGCAACGTCTGTCGCTGTGGAACCTACGTCCGGATCCGCGAGGCGATCCTGGCCGGCGCCGCGAACATGCCCACCAAGAAGCCCAAGCCGCACAAGCACCATCACAAGCCTAAGCCGGCCAAGCACCACCCCACGCACAAGGTGCACAAGAAGACGACTGGGGAGGACCACGCGAAGACCACGCGCTAGCCTGCGCGGCAAATGGACTTCGAGCAGATCACCACCGATACCGCCGACGGAGTACTGACCGTCACCCTCAATCGTCCGGATCGGCTGAACGCGTGGACGCCGACGATGGGCCGGGAGCTGATCGAGGCATTCGACCGCGCCGATGCCGATGACCAGGTGCGGGTGATCATCGTCACCGGCGCCGGCCGCGGGTTCTGCGCGGGAGCCGACCTCGGCGGTGGCGGCGAGACCTTCGACCAGCGCGTGCGCCAGCCCGAGCCAGCCCTCCATCGCGACGGCGGCGGTCAGTTCACGCTGCGCGTGTTCGAGTCGACCAAGCCGGTGATCGCGGCCATCAACGGGCCCGCGGTCGGTGTCGGGGCGACCATGACCCTGCCCATGGACATCCGCCTGGCCGCCGACACCGCCCGGCTCGGCTTCGTGTTCGCCCGGCGCGGAATCGTTCCCGAGGCCTGCTCGAGTTGGTTCCTGCCGCGCGTGGTCGGCATCAGCCGGGCGATGGAATGGGTGGCCACGGGGCGGGTGTTCACGGCTCAGGAGGGACACGAGGCCGGGCTGATCCGCAGCCTTCACCCGGCCGGCGAGCTGCTCGATGCCGCCCGCGCCCTGGCCCGTGAGGTCGCCGAGAACACTGCGCCGGTGTCGGTCGCGCTGGCCCGGCGGATGCTGTGGAGGATGCTCGGCGCCGAGCACCCGATGCTCGCCCACCGGGCCGACTCCCGCGGCATGTTCTACCGCGGCCAGTCGGCTGACGCCGTCGAGGGCGTGACCTCGTTCCTGGAGAAACGGCCGCCGGAGTTCCCCGACCGCGTCAGCGAGGGTCTGCCCGACATCTTCCCGGGCTGGAGTCCCCCGCAGTTCGCCGATCCTGGCGTTCACCGCGACGTGCCCAGGTCACGATGACCGCCGGGGGGTCCCCCGACCCCTCCGCCCCCCGACCCGCTCCGCCCCCCGACCCCCTCCGCCCCAACTCAGGCCGCTGTAGTCGAACCCTGGCGTTCGAGCACGTCGAAGGACCACAGCTCGCTGGCGGTCCCCACCGGCCCCGACTGGCGATGCTGGGAGTGACCCGCGGAGAAGTCAGCGCTCTCCATCCAGGCCTGGAAATCGGCTTCGGAGCGCCACCGCGTCAGCACCAGGCAGACCTCGCGCTCGTCGTTGGGGCGCAGCAGCTCGAACCCCTCAAAGCCGTCCGCCTGATCGACGCGCCCGGCCCGGGCGGCGAACCGCCGCTCGAACTCGTCGAAGCGATCTCGCGGGACCGTGATGGCATTGATCTTGACCACGCTCACGACTGGAATGTTAATCGTCGAACGCCGCCTGGGCGGTCTTCGCGCCGGCGCGCGCCGAGGTCAGGTACGTATAGGTGCCTTCGCGCTGAAGTTCCTGTGCCGCATCCACGACGGCGTCGAGGGCGGCAAACGCGAACGCGCCGCCCACCGAGACGCGAGCCACCCCGAGCGCGGCGAGCTCGACCACCGGCGGCACGCCTGGCCAGGCCAGCAAGCTGACCGGCCGATCCACGGATTGCACCAGCCGGCGGATCTCTTCGCGATCCGAGACGCCCGGGGCAAAGAGGACGTCAGCCCCAGCCTCCTGGTAGGCCTGCAGACGGGTGATTGTCGCGTCCAGATCCTTCACACCGTGGAGGTAGTTCTCCGAGCGGGCGGTCAGAACCAGGCGGACCGGACCGCCATGAGCGACTTCGGCGGCCGCCGCGACCCGCTCCGCCGCCGCCTCGAGCGGGTAGATCGGTGCCTCCGCCCGCCCGCTGTAGTCCTCGATCGACGCCCCCGCCACCCCCGCGTCGCGGATCAGCTCGAACGTTCTGGCCACCCCGGCCGGATCATCGGCGAAGGCGTTCTCCAGGTCCGCGGACACTGGCAGCTCCGTCGCCGCCACGATCTCCGCCGCGTGGGCCACCGCCTCCTCGCGGGAGACCGAGCCGTCGAGTCGGCCGAGCGTCGCGGCGAAGCCGCTGCTCGTGGTCGCCAGGGCCTGGAAACCGAGCGAGGCCAGCAGCCGGGCCGAGCCCCGGTCCCAGGGATTCGGCATCAACAGCGGCGTCCCGCCGTGATGCAGCGCGAGAAAGCGCGCGGCTTGCGCTGCCTGATCACTCATCGCGGGCACGCTCTCATCGGCGGAGTTCTATCAACGTCTCCGGGTCAGGCGAAGAGAGAGAAACGAACGGGGCGAGACCGAAATTCGGTCTCGCCCCGTCCCCTACCGATTAGCCCCCGGTAACGCGGCCGGGCAAACGGCGTTAGACGATGAAGCCGGTTCCCATGACCGCAGCCAGGACCTTGGCGGCGGAGTACGGCGTATCGAACGCGCCGTTCGGGGTGATTCCGGCCTCATTGCCCTGATTGATCAGGCCGATCACGCTGGCGTGACGGGCTTCGATCGTGAGGATCGAGCCGGCCGCAGTGAGGTACGCCGGCGTCTTGATGTTGGCGGCCTGCCCGAGGTAGGCGTGAACGCCCGTGTTCTCGAGCACCTGAGCGGTGGCCAGGAACGAGTCGGCCTTCTTGTTGGTGCCCTTGAAGTCGAACTTCGGCTTCTTGGCGGCCTTGTGCCCGAGGGCGCTCTTGAGGAACGCCACGTGCGCGTTCTCATCCTTGACCACTGTCTTGAGGAACGTGGCCTCCTGGCCCTTCAGGCCCAGATGGGCGGAGGCAGCCCCGTTGTAGAACGCGGCCTCCAGGTACTCGAGCGTCAACGCGAAGTTGAGGATCCCGATGTCACCCTTGCCGAATGACGACGGCGGACGGCCACTGGCCATCGCGGCCGGGGCCAGGGCACCGAGAATCGCGCCGCCACTGACCGCTGCGCCGCCGGCGATTCCGGCCTTGCGGAGGAAGCTCAGCCGCGTGTCGCCGGCGACTTCTTCCGCGGCTTCGCGGATCGCGCCGTCGGTATCGACTTCTTCCAGATTGATGTAGGGCACGAAAAGTGTCCTTTCGGTTGGCTTACCACCAAGCTCGCTCGAATGATCTCCGTTCGAACCTGGCGCTTTGCCTCTATGCGCATCACCATCCCGATCGGATCACCTCCCGGTCCGAATTCAGACGAGCCGTCCGGCCCGGACGGTCAGTACGCTCGCGGCCCGGTCGCGCCTGGCGACCGCTGTCAATGGAACCGGCGCTTGCGTTACTCAACGAGTTCATGTCCTCGCTTCAGGACAGCGCACGCATGGTCGCTCCGGGCGAATGGGGACTCGGGCTCGACGCCGCCGGCTTCCCACTCGACGTCGGCGTGTCGGTCCGCGGGAACCTGCTGCGGGCGCAGGCTACGGTGCTCCCAGCTGGGGTGATCGACCCTCATCAGCTCCTGTATTGGAATCGCCAGGCGCCACTCGTTTGCTTTGCCGAGAACCAGGCCGGCGAGGTCTTCGTTTGCGGCGAGCTACCGCTGGAGGCCTTGACCACGGAGTGGCTCGATCGCTTCCTGGGGCTGCTGCTGGCCAGCGCCACGCGGGCCCGAGAGTTCGCGATCGAGAACCGATAGTCCGGCCGTTCGCTCCCGACGGGTGACGCCGCGACGGCAAACGGGTGACCCGCGCGTGCGGGCTGCCGCCTGCGCTAGGGTGGCGCGTCGGACCTTCAAACAGGGAGCGTGTCTTGAGGCATCGTCAAGCATTTGGGCTGGGGTCATCCGTCGCCACGCTGGGCGCGATCGCCATGTTGGCGGCGCCGGGGGCGGCATCCGCCGCTTCGTCGGCGGTCCACCTCCGCGGTTCGGTCGCACCGGCCGCGAGCAGCCCGCGGGTCGGCTCGGTCGCCGGCGGGACATCGGTTGACTTCGAGGTTCAACTCAACCTCTCCGACCCAAGCGGCGCAGCCGCCGTCGCCAAGGCGGTGTCGACGCCCGGCAACGCTCAGTACCGCAAGTACCTGACCGCGGCCCAGTGGGAACGGCGCTTCTCGCCGTCGGCGGCCGACGTCGCCCGCGTCACGGCGTTCCTGAAGGCGAGCGGATTCAACGTCCACGGCGCCTCGGCGGACCGGACAGTGGTCTCGGCGTCCGGGTCGGCCTCGCGGATCGAGCACGTCTTCTCCACCTCCCTCTCGTATCACCGCGTCGACGGTCAGCGCTTGCGCCTAGCCGACCGGAGCCTGTCGATCCCCGCCAGCCTCTCAGGCGTCGTGCTCGGTGTCGTCGGGGTGAACCAGACGCTGGCTCATCCGGACCACACGACCGACAATCCGGCCACCCCGGCCACGGGTTCCCCGTTCCCGCAGCCGCCCGGCTTCCGAGTCGCCCCGCCTTGCGGCGATTACTACAACCAGAAGCTCGACACGGCGCTGCCGCCATTCGGCAACGGCTACCCGTCGACGCCGCCGTGGGCCGTCTGCGGCTACAAGCCGCCGCAGTTCCGCAGCGCCTACAACTTGACCGGCTCGAACAACGGAGCCGGCGTGACGGTGGGGATCGTCGACGCGTTCGCCTCGCCGACGATCTTCGACGACGCGCAGAAGTACGCATCGCTGAACGATCCGGCCAACCCGCTGAGCCATTCCCAGTTCAGCCAGCAGCTGGCCAGCACGTTCACCGACAGCGATCTGTGCGGAACGGCGGGCGGCTGGTATGGAGAGGAGACGCTCGACGTCGAGGCGGTTCACTCAACCGCTCCGGGCGCCAACATCGTCTTCGCGGGGGCCAAGAACTGCACCACGCCGTCGCTCAACGATGCGCTGCGCAAGCTGATCGACACCCACAGTGCCAACGTCATCTCGAACTCGTATGGCGATAACGGCGGCGACGCCCTCGACAGCGACGCCGACCGCCGGTCGACCGACACCATCCTCGAGATGGCGGCGGCCACCGGTATCAGCGTGCTGTTCTCCAGCGGTGATAACGGCGACGAGTTCACCACGTTCGGTCGTCCGCTGGCTGACTACCCGTCGTCCAGCCCGTGGGCGACCGCGGTGGGCGGCACCTCATTGCAGGTCGGAGCGAACGGAGAGCGGATCGGCGAGTTCGGCTGGTCGACGGCGCGCAGCTTCCTCTGCAACGAGACCTACATCGCCGTGGGCGGTTGCCCGGACTCCGCTCGCGGGACCTGGCAGCCGATTGACCAAGCGCTCGATGGCGGCTCCGGTGGCGGCACCAGCGTCGTCTATCCGCAGCCGTTCTATCAGCGAGGAGTGGTGCCGAAGTCGCTCTCCGAGTTCGACTCCACCGAGCCGATGCGAGTCGAGCCTGACATCTCGATGGAGGCCGACCCGGCGACCGGCATGTTGGTGGGCGAGACGCAAGCGTTCCCCAACGGCGTCTACTACGACCAGTACCGGATCGGCGGGACGAGCGTTGCCTCGCCGTTGTTTGCCGGGGTGATCGCCCGCGCCGACCAGACCGCCGGGCACCCGCTCGGCTTCGTCAACCCCGCGCTGTATTCGCTGAGTGGCCAGTCGGCCGCGATCCGCGACATCCTCCCCGCGGGTAAGCAGACCCAGTCGCGGGCTGATTTCGCCAACAGCATTGGGCCGGGCGATGGGTTCCTGTTCACGACGCGGTTCATCGACTACGAGGGCGATGAGACGTTCTGCGCTACCGACAGCCCCTCCACCTGTACGACGCGTAAGGTGGCGATCCCAACCGCTCCCGGATTCGATGGCATGACCGGGCTCGGTTCGCCGGCGAACGGTTTCGTCGGAACGCTCGCCGGTCACTGAGCCGCTATCCGTCTACCGGGCTCGGGCGTTCACGCTCGAGCCCGGTGATCGGACAACGAGCTTCGACAGCGGCTGTCAGGATGGCGGGTATGTCAAGTGTCGATTACGTCATCGTCGGGGCCGGCTCGGCCGGCTGTGTGCTCGCCGGCCGCCTGACCGAGGATCCCGGTGTCCGCGTGCTGCTGCTCGAGGCCGGGGGCAAGGACCGCAGTCCGAACATCAAGATCCCCGCCGCGTTCGGCAATCAGTTCCACGACGCCAAGCTCGACTGGGACTATGAAACCGAGCCCGAGCCGGGGTGCGCCAACCGGCGCCTGTACATCCCGCGCGGCAAGAGCCTGGGCGGCTCGAGCTCCATGAACGCGATGCTCTACGTGCGCGGGCGCCCACTCGACTACGACCTGTGGGTGAAGGCGGGTGCCGCGGGCTGGGGCTGGAACGATGTCCTGCCGTACTTCCTGCGCGCGGAGAACAACGAGCGCGGCGCCTCGGAGTTCCACGCCACCGGCGGGCCGCTCAACGTCGCCGACCAGCGCTCTCCGCGTCCGCTCGCGCGCGATCTGCTGGCCGCGTCTGAGGCCGCCGGGATCCCTTACGTGAACGACTACAACGGCCCCGAGCAGGACGGTGTGGCGATGTTCCAGGTCACGCAGAAGAACGGCCGGCGCTGGAGCACGGCCGACGCCTACCTGCGCCCGGCCCTGAAGCGCGGGAACCTGGAGGTCGTGACCGGCGCGCACGTATTGGGCTTCGAATTCGATGGCGACGCGGTCACCGGAGTGCGTTACAAGACGGGGCGGGGCGCCGAGCAGGTGGCCCGACCGGAGCGCGAGGTGCTGCTCAGCGCGGGGGCGATCGGCTCACCGCAGTTGCTGTTGTTGTCCGGGATCGGTCCGGCTGACGAGCTCTCGGCGCTCGGCATAACCGTCAAGCACGAGCTCCCCGGGGTCGGCAAGAACCTCCAGGACCACCCGTTCATCACGATGAACTACGAGGTCACTCGGCTCCGACACGCTCTATCAGGCGGACAAACCGAAGAACCTGGCCGAGTGGGTGCTGCGCCGCTCGGGCAAGCTCACCTCAACCGTCGCTGAGGTGTGCGCGTTCGTCCGCACCCGGGCCGGACTGCCGGCCGCCGACATCCAGTTCCACATGGGCGCGGCGTTCTATGAGGACCACGGCCAGGTCGAGCACGACGGTCACGCGGGCGTGATCGCGCCGGTGCTGGTCAGCCCGAAGGCCCGCGGCGAGGTGACCCTGCGGAGCGCCGACCCGAGCGCGAAGGCGAAGATCCTGACCAACTCGCTGACCGATCCGGACGACGTCGCCTCGCTGGTGGCCGGGATGAAGCTGGCCCGGGAGATCGCCGGCCAGTCGCCGCTGCGCGAGAAGGTGGTGCGCGAGATGCTCCCCGGCCCGGGCGTGGTCACCGATGAGGACCTCGAGCAGAGCGCCCGCGAACGCGTCGAGCTCATCTACCACCCGGTCGGCACCTGCCGGATGGGGACCGGCGATGACGCCGTCCTCGATCCGGATCTGCGCGTCCGGGGCCTGCGGGGCATCCGGGTCATCGACGCCAGCGTGTTCCCGGTGATCCCCGGCGGCAACACCAACGCGCCGACGATCATGGTCGCTGAGCGAGCCGCCGACCTGATCAAAGGCAAGATCGCCGCGGCGGCCGCGACCACGGCTGGATGACGCGGGAACGCTGACCGAGTGATGTACGAGGGGGCCTAGGCTTCGGGAGTCGGCGGGTTGAGCCGGCTCGGCTCGATCAGCTCCCAGCGCAGCGGTAGCGCCCTCCGGTGGTACTGCGCCGCGTCGATCGTCACCTCGACCAAGCGCTCGGCCCGAGGCCAGACCGCCACCTGGACCGGATCCCAGATCACCGTGGCCCGGCCGCTGAGCTGCAACGTGTCGCCCCGCTCCCAGTCCACGAAGAGCAGCCCGGCGTGGGGGTCGACCTCGAGGTTGCCGAGCGTCTGGAACATCGAATTTCCCTTGTAGTCGGGAAACCGCAGCGACCGACCGTCCTGCCCAACCCGCACGAACCCGGGCCGTCCGCCGCGGTGCGAGGCGTCCGCGCCACGCTGGGGGTGCGCGCTGGAGATGAAGAACGTGTCCGCCGAGCTGATCAGCTCGCGCGCGCCGTCGTCGATTTCACCGGAACGTCGACGGTCCTCACCCGGGTCGCCGTCGCCGAGCAGGCTGGCCGGAACCCGGCGCTGAATGTATTTGGGGCAGTTGCCGAACGCCTCGAGCACGTCCATCACCAGCCCGCCCGGGCCCGCACGGTGCAGCGACCCGTTGACCCGGATCCGCGCCCGGGAGTTGGGCTCGATCGCCAGCAGTCCCGCTGCGACCGAGCCCGCTTCCAGTGCGTCGGCCAATGGATCACCGGCGGATGGCTCGGCGTTCAGCTCGAGGTGGGTGGCGTCAGGAACACCGATGAAGCCGGGCCGCCCGCTCAGCAGCGAAGCCCAGACCCCACCATCCCGGGCCGCGCTGCCCACCACGACGAAGAACATCCGGGCCAGGAAGGCGGCGAACTCCGGTGGAAGCGTGCCGAGCAGGTTGGCCTCCCCGACCCGCCCGGCGACGGCCGCGACGCCGGCACGGCGCTGGATCGCGAGCTCTCCGTCGTGGAAGATCTCGCCCTCGTCCATGGTTCAACGGTAGCGGCGCAACCGCTACCGATCGCCTACTGGTGGAAGGGAATCGTCTTGGAGGTGGCGCCCTTGCACACGTAGATCGTGCCCGCGGTGCCTTCGGTGCGCTTGCTCACCTTGGCGTAGAAGTGCCCGAGGCTGATCCCGGCAAATCCGGACGGCTGGATCTTCCACGCTCCGGATGCGCTGGTGGTGGCCGTGCCCAGCTTCAGCGACCCCGACTTGCGGTAGAGCGTGACCTTGCGGCCGGAGTCGCAGGCGGAGTTCTTCGCGCTCACCTTGCCGCTGAACTTGAGCCCCTTGTCCTTGATCGTGATGTGCGAGGAGATCTTCACTGTCCGCGTCGCGTCGGCCGGGGTCAGGCCAGTCGCCAGAGCAAAACCGGACGCGGAAATCGCGACCGCCGCGACCTTGATGGCTCGGTGTCCCATCCCTACTCCCTTCGTCGAATTGCCAAATAATCGCTCAGTTCAGCCGCGCCTGCATCGCCCGCAGCTCGGCCCGGAGGACTTCCCGCTCGGATCCAGCCGCGGGGAGCGACATCCGCATCGTGGCGGCGCGGATGGCCGCGCCCAGATCGCCGCGCCGCTGGTAGCTCCCGACCAGGTTGTTGAGCATCCTCATCGCTGTCTCATGGGCTCCCCACGGTCGCACCAGCGCGCGCGGGAAATCGCCGGTGACCGGGGCTCCCCCGGAGAACGGGTCGAGCAGGAGCGGCGGTTCGGTGCCGAAGTGGCCGACCACGAAATGTCCCGGCAGGCCGACGCCGAGCAGCCCGATCCCAGCTCGACGGGCGACCTCGACGTAGACCACGGACAGGAGAATCGGTAGCCCGCGCCTCCTGGTCAGGACGGCGTCGATCATCGAGTTCTCGGGATCGTCGTAGTCCTCTCGATCGCCGGCGAAGCCGTGCTCCACCGCGAGTAGCTGCGAGCACGCCGAGGCCAGCGCGCTCGGGTCCCCACTGGTGGCCCGCGCGGCTCGCGTCAGCTGCGCCCCGAGGCTGTCGAGCTCGGCCATCGCCGCCTCCGCATCGACCTCGCGGAACTCGGCGGCGAGCCCGAGGGCGATCGCGTCCAGCGTCGGCTCGGGCGCTGCGGCGAGCGCGGCGAACGAGGGCTGCGGCGTCATATGGGCATTGTGCCTGCGTCGCTGCAAGAAACGGATCACTGAGCGCCTTAAACCGGCCGCCGGCACCCTGAGCCGACCCTCGGCACCCTTGAGCGCTAGACTTCCCGTCAGGGTCAATCATTTGTTTGACCAAAAGCAGTGCCCCGCGTTTCCGCAGTCGTTGCCTCGCAGCACCCTCCGCGTTTCGCAGTGCACATATTCCGGAGGGTTTACATGCCTACAGGAACCGTGAAGTGGTTCAACGACGATAAGGGCTTCGGATTCATCACTCCTGATGATCCGGGCAAGGATCTGTTCGTTCACCACAACGCGATTCAGGGCAGCGGCTTCAAGTCGTTGGCCGAAGGTGCGAAGGTGAGCTTTGACGCCGAGCAGGGTCCCAAGGGCCCCGCTGCAGCGAACGTTCAGAAGCTCTAAGCACCTGATCGCCGACGGGGGGCCCAGTTCGGGCCCCCCGTCGTTTTGACGTCGGCCAGTGTTACGGACCTACGGCGGCCGTTCGTGCGCCCCGGGCGCTCGGAACTCCACAACAAGGGACGGACCAGCATGGCCTCTCGCGGCAAGAAGAAGACGACGATGGCGAAGCTCACTCGCGAGAGCAGGCTTCGCGAGCGCCGGTTGGACAAGGCAGCCAGGAAGGACGCCAGGAAGCGGGCCTCGGCCGAATACCCGGGCCAGCCGGGCGACATCTACGCCGACCTCCCAAATGAAGGCTTCCCGGACGAGTCCGGCGACACCTTGACAGACCAGAACGGCGACGACCCGAGCGATGTGGCCTCCTCGGTCGCCTCGCCCGCGCGCGAAGAAGCGCAGTCCTAAGCCCCCTTCGGCGCCCTAGCAGCGCCGGTGTAGGGGTGTCGGTCCTCGCTTGCCGGCCGGCTCGATCAGTCCGATCACCCGCAGGCAGTAGGCGGTTCGTTGCGCCAGCATCGTGCCGCAACCGACCAGCGCCGCCAGCTCACGCGTGCTGAACGGCTCGGCCGGGAGGCTCGGCAGAAGCACGAGCACGTCGCTCGGGTGCCTGATCTCGATTCGCTCGAGCACGTCGACCAACCGGCGCTGGCCGGGGTCGCGAGTTCGTCGCCGATTCGAGATCGGCGCCGCGCCGCGGATGTGATCTTCGCGGGCGAGCAGGATCTCGAGCGTCAGGTTGGGGTGAGACAACAGCGAGGGGAACGCCACCAGCTTGTCGAACACATCGGCCGCGGTCGCGCGCCGGGGAGAGAGCCGGGCCGATACGACTTCGCCGTGCTCGTCGACCCGGACGATGCGCCGCTCGGCCGCCACCGGATGGACGATCCGCATGCGGTACTCGTCGAGCAGCGCGTCGAGCTTGCCGCGCAGACCGGCAAATCCGCCCGTCTGCACCTCGACCAGTTCTCCGTCGGCCCGCACCAGATCGATCACGAAGCGACCGACTGGGACTTCAAGGCGATCACCCGGCTGCGCGAGGATGGACTTGATCGCGGCGTGCAGCGGTCCTTCGCGCATCACCCCGATGCTGGGCACGCCGCACAGGCTAGCGTCCTGGCGGCGGTTCCTGAACGCCGCCATTAGCCTTTCCGCTCGGTGTACTCGACCTTCTCCCCCTCATACCGCGGCGGCTCCGGGCCGCCGCTGGTCTGCCTGCACGGTTTCACCGATACCTGGCGGACCTGGGATCTGGTGCTGCCGCGACTTGAACGCCATCACGACGTGTTCGCCCCGACGCTGCCCGGACACGCCGGCGGTCCGCCCCTGAGCGGCCTGACCGCCGAGGCCGCGCTCACCGACGCGGTCGAGCGCGCGATGGACGACGCCGGCCTGGGCACCGCCCACATCGTCGGCAACTCGCTGGGCGGCTACGTCTCGCTACAGCTGGCCGCGCGCGGACGCGCGGAGTCGGTCGTGGCCCTGGCTCCAGCCGGCGGCTGGGCCAAGGGCGATCAGTCATTCAAGGAAACCCTGCGTTTCTTCGAGGAGATGCAGGAACTGCTGGAGCACGCCGCACCCCACGCCGACGCCACCGTCGCCACGCTGAAGGGGCGACGCCGGGCGACGCAAATGCTCGCTACCAACTTCGAGCACATCCCGGCGGAGTTGATCGCCCACCAGATACGCGGCGCGGCCAATTGCCCGGGGGTCTTCCCGCTGGTCGAGTATGCCCGGCGCGACGGCTACAGCCTGGACGCCGACAAGATCACCTGCCCGGTGCGGATCATCTGGGGCACCAACGACCAGGTCTTGCCCTGGCCGGCGGCGGCGGCGCGCTACCTGAAGGATTGGCTCCCGCACGCCGACTGGGTGACGCTCGACGGCGTCGGTCACTGCCCGCAGCTCGACGTGCCGCTGGAAACCGCGGAGCTGATCCTGGGGTTCACGAGCTAGCGGGTAGACATCGCCGCCGCGGGGTAGGTCAGGGCGATGACGCTCAACCCGATGTCCCGCGTCGACCGCGTCGTCGGACGAGGGGTCGAGTTGACCGTGGAAGCGCACCATCGCCGTCGGCTGCGGCGCCTCGGTCGCGGTGGCGCTCTGGATCCGGCTCGACCCGGGCCGTGGGCCGACGATGCGCCCCCGCCGCGCACCGGCAACCGCCTCGAGGTCCTGATCGATGGCGCCGAGGCGCTCCCGAGGATCGCCGAGGCGCTGGCCGCCGCGAAGTCACACGTTCACATCACCGGCTGGCACATCAGCCCGCACTTCGAACTCGTGCGCGACGAGCCGCCGATCGTCCTCGGCGCCCTGCTGGCGGAGCTGGCGGAGCGCATCGACGTGCGCGTCCTGGTCTGGGCCGGGGCTCCCTTGCCGGCCTTCCATCCGACCCGCAAGGAGGTCGCCGCCGACGTCGACCGTCTGGTCCGGGAGACCCGCATCCAGTGCGAGGCCGACCCGCGCGAGCACCCGTTTCACTGTCATCACGAGAAGACGATCGTGATCGACGATGCGGTGGCATTCGTCGGCGGGATCGACATGACCGACCTCGCCGGGGATCGGTTCGACCATCATGATCATCCCGCCCGCCGCCGGCTGGGCTGGCACGACGTCGGCACGCGGTTGGAGGGCCCGGCGGTCGCCGATGTGGCGGCCCATTTCGCCATGCGCTGGCATGAGATCACCGGTCAGCAGCTCGCCGCTCCCGAGCCACCCCCCGCGGCCGGCTCGAGCACGGTCCAGGTAGTCCGCACCGTCGCCGAGGACATGTACGACAGCGTGCCGCATGGGGAGTTCCGCATCCTCGAGAGCTATCTCCGCGCGCTGCGTGGTGCCCAGCAGCTGATCTACCTGGAGAACCAGTTCCTGTGGGCGCCCGAGATCGTCGACGTCATGGCCGCGAAGCTCAAGCGCCCGCCCAGCCCGGACTTCCGCATCGTCGTCGTGCTGCCGCGTCGGGCCAACAACGGTCAAGATGACACGCGCGGGCAGCTCGGTCGCCTGGTCACGGCCGACGATGGAAACAACCGGCTGCTCGCCGCGACCCTCCGCTCACGCAGCGGCAATCGCACCGACCCGCTCTACGTCCACGCCAAGGTGGGGATCGTCGACGATCGCTGGCTCACTGTCGGGAGCGCCAATCTCAACGCTCACTCGTTGCTGAACGACACCGAGATGAACGTCGTCACCGACGATGCGGAGCTGGCCCGAGATACCCGGGAGCGGCTGTGGTCAGAGCACCTCGAGTTGGACCTGGCCGCCCTACGGGGCAGAGCCGTGCGGGAGCTCGTCGACGAGCACTGGATCCCCACCGCGTTCGAACAGCTCCAGCGCGAGCGCGAGGATCGCCCGGCCACCCACCGGTTGATCGCGTTGCCGGGCGTCTCCAAGCGGAGCGGGCGTCTGCTCGGGCCGCTGACCGGATTGGTCGACGACGGCTGAGGACCAATCAGATGTCGAGCCGCTGTAATCCGCCCACAAACCCGGGAGCGCACCTTGGGCTCTCCACCCAGTGTCCGGTGAGGCGCGATCAGCCATCGTGCAATCCGCCGTGGCAGAGGGTTCCTCCGAGATGAGCACGCGACCCCGATCCCGCCGAGGAGCCCGCGGCGCGAGATGAGACGAGCGCGGGGTTTCCGGGCCGGCCTGCTCACCTCCGCCGCCGTCGCGTTGGCGGGTTTGTGGCTCGTGCCGTCGCAGGCGTCGGCTGATTCGTGTGTGGTGACGGTGCAGCTGTTGGGGGGCGGGCATTTGTCGTTCACGGTGAATGTGCCGGCCGGGACGCCGTTGTCTTCGATCTCGCTGCCGGTGAAGCTGGGCGTGGTGGGTGTGTCCGAGTCTTGTACGCCCGCGGGGTCGACCGGAACGGGTACTGGCTCGACGGGTTCGGGCTCGGGCTCGTCGGGCTCTGGGTCGTCGGGTTCCGGGACGACTCCGGTGCCGACCACGCCGAAGGGTTCGGGGTCCTCGGGCTCGTCGGGCGCACCGTCGCCGTCGGGGTCGGGAAAGCGTCAGCCTCCGTCCTCACGTAAGCATCCCGGCGCCGGGTCCGGGAAGGGCGCGGGTCGCGGGACTGGGAAGGGCTCGGGGAAGACCGGCGGCTCCGGATCGTCGCGATCTTCGGGTTCGTCAGGCGGTTCGGGCTCCGGGCGCTCGCGCGGGAAGGGCTCGGGGGCGTTGCGGGGTTCGGGTGGGGTGCCGTCGGCGGGGAATCCGACGTTTTCGTTTTCGTTGCCGGGGCCGGCGCCGTTGGGGGTTCCGAACTTTTTCATTGATTCGTTTCGGATTCCGCCGTTTTTGTTGCCGATTTATCAGGCGGCGGGGATTGAGTACGACGTGCCGTGGCAGGTGTTGGCGTCGATCAATGAGATCGAGACCGATTACGGACGCAACCTGTCGATTGTCCGTGCGGGGGCGGTGGGGTGGATGCAGTTTTTGCCGTCGACGTGGAAGCGGTGGGGGGTCGACGCGAATGGGGATGGGATCGCCGATCCGTATAACCCGGTCGACGCGATCTTCGCCGCGGCCCGCTATCTCCATGCGGCGGGGGCGTCGAAGAACGTGGGGCAGGCGGTGTTCGCGTATAACCACGCGTCGTGGTATGTGCAGTCGGTGCTTTTGCGGGCGAAGTTGATCGGGGGGATGCCCGATCAGTTGATCGGCGCGTTGACCGGCTTGGTGCAGGGGCATTTCCCGGTCGCGGCGGCAGCGAAGTACGCCGATGACAGCGTGGAGCGGTTGGCGACGCGGCGGGTGAAGGGCGCGAACGCGGCGATCCCGATCGGGACCACGCCGGGCGCGCAGGGCACGAGCATTTTCGCGAAGCGGGGGTCGCCGGTGATCGCGGTCAACGACGGGAAGATCCTCAAGCTCGGGCATAGCGCCAGGTTGGGGCGGTTCCTGGAGTTGCAGGACGCCACCGGCAACATCTACACCTACAGCAATCTCGGGTCGATCCCGAAGAGCTATCCGGTCCCGAAGCCGGTGAGGATCACCGCCAAGCAGCTCGCGGCGGAACTCTCCGCGCCGGCGATCAGCACCAAACCGGCCGCGCCGTCGGCGCCGGCCAGTGCCGGCACCCAGGCCACCACCCCCACCAGCACCAGCAGCGGCGCGACCACCACGCCGACCACGCTGAAGGTCGCGACCAGGGCGAAGGGGGCGGCGGCGGTGCTGCGGTCGCTCACCACCCACGCGAACTCGACCAAGCCCGCGACGGCAACGAGCCCGAGCGGGAGCGGCGCGAGCGGTGGGGTGTTGGTGAAGGAAAGACTGTTCGCCGATCCGTCGCGCCCGGGTTCTTATGCGGCCGGCGGGTCGCAGCAGATTCAGAACGCGGCGGCGCAGATCACCAGTTTCCATTCCTATTTCGCTGACACCCTGCATTTAGCGAAGGCGCAGTACACGCTGGCGCCGCTCAAGCCGGGGGCGATCGTGGTGGCCGGCACGATCCTCGGGCGGATCGCCGGGCCGTCGCGCACGACGGCGTCGCACCTGTATTTCCAGGTCCAGCCGGCCGGGAAGGCCGCCCCCCAGATCGACCCCAAACCCATCCTGGACGGCTGGAAACTGTTGGAAGCGACCGCCGTGTATCGCGCGGCGGGGGTCGACCCGTTCTTCGGGCCCGGCGCGAAGAACCCGTCGGTCGGACAGGTCCTGCTGATGTCAAAGGAGCAGCTGCAGGCCCGGATCCTGCAAGACCCGCACGTCCAGATCTACCCGTGCGGACGCCGCGACATCCAAGCCGGCTCGATTGACCGCCGGATCCTCGCGACCATCGAATTCCTCTCCGCCAGCGGCCTTGACCCCTACGTCTCAGGCCTGGCCTGCGGGCACAACGCGACCGCCTCGACGGGCGTTGATCCCGCCGGCGCGACCGGCTCGAGCCTCGACATCACCAAAATCAACAACATCCCCCTCCTCGGCCACCAAGGCCCCGGCTCGATCACCGACATCACCATCCGCCGGCTCCTGACCCTCCAATCCGCGATGCGCCCCAACCAAATCATCTCCCTGATGAGCTACAAGGGACAAAACAACACGCTCGCGCTCCCGGATCACAACAACCGCCTCCAGATCACCTACACCCCCCTATTCGGGCAAAACAAAAAACTCTCCCAAGAAATCAAAACCATCCTGAAACCCGGGCAATGGATCGACCTGATCAACCGCATCAGCCAAATCCCCGAACCCACCATCCCCACCACCCCCAGCAAATACGCCGTCAAAACCAACGGCGGCTGACCACCCGAGCTCCAGGAGCCGCGACACCCTCAAGAGGCTTGGCGTTTAAACGAACCATGCGTTCGCTCTAACGCCAAGCCTCCAGAATGAAGGACCTACTGAGCGGTCTCGGCCTGTAGCTCGGCCTCGAGCTTCTCGGCCGCCGCGGGCTCATGCTCCGGGATCATCGGACCGTCACCCGCCGGATCGACGACGTCGTGTTCGAAGAACTCGTAGCGGCCCTCCAGCAGCGACTGCGCGAACTTGTACTGGGCGTCGTCGTGGTTGTGCCAGAGCTGCTCGAAGAGCGCCTCCGCACGCGAGCGAGCCTGCGTGCAGAACAGGTCGGCGAGCTCGTAGATCGCCTCCTGGTTGCTCGGGTCGTCCTGGCCGAGCGTCGAGGCGTACGTGCAGGCGCTGGCGATCGCGTAGAGCTCGGCGCCGATGTCGACGATGCGGCCGAGCAGGGCGCCCTTCTGTTCGAGCTTGGCCTGGTAACGGCCCATCGCGTAGAAGGTCGAGCGCGCCAGCTTGCGTGAGGAGCGCTCGGCGTAACGCAGGTGGCCGGCCAGCGAGCCGAACTCGTCGAACGAGCGCGGGTCCTGACCCTTGCCGACGGCCAGCGCCGGGAACCACTTCGCGTAGAACGCGCCCGCCTTGACCGCGAGCTTGGCCTTCTCACCGATCCCACCGTCACCGAGGAGGATGTCGCCGGCGATCGAGAGGTGCTGATCGACGGCCTCGCGGGCGATCATCAGGTGCATGATCTCCGTCGAGCCCTCGAAGATCCGGTTGATCCGCATGTCGCGCAGCATCTGCTCGGCCGGGACCGGCTTCTCGCCGCGGGCGGCCAGCGACTTGGCGGTCTCGTACCCGCGCCCGCCCCGGATCTGGATCATGGTGTCGACGGCCTCCCAGGCTCGCTCGGACCCGTAGAGCTTGGCGATCGCCGCCTCGATCCGGAAGTCGCGCTGCTTGTCATCGGCCAGCCGCGAGGACACGTCGACGAGCGCCTCGAGCCCGAACGCCGTACCGGCGATGAACGCGATCTTCTGTGCCACGGGATCGTGCTTGCCCAACTCCTGACCCCACTGCTTGCGCTCGTTGGCCCACTGGCGGACGATCTTCAGCGAGTACTTGGTGGCGCCCACGCAGATCGCGGGCAAAGAGAGACGGCCGGTGTTGAGCGTGCCCAGGGCGATCTTGAGGCCCTTGCCCACCCCCGCGATCACGTTGTCCTTCGGGATGAAGACGTCCTTGAACTCGGTCACGGAGTTCTCCAGCCCGCGCAGACCCATGAACTCGTTGCGGTGCTTGACCGTGATGCCCTCGGTGTCCATCGGGCAGATGAAGGCGGTGATCCCGCCCTTCGAGCTGTCGGTCTTCGGTACGACCGCCATCACCACGACGACGTCGGCGATCACGCCGTTGGTCGCCCACAGCTTCGTGCCGTTGATCGTGTACCCGCTGCCGTCCTCCGTCGGGACCGCCGTCGCGGACATCCGGGCCGGGTCCGAGCCGACGTCCGGCTCGGTGAGCAGGAAGGCCGAGATGTGGTCCTTGGCCACCTTGGGCAGCCATTCCCGCTTCTGCTCCTCGGAGCCGTAGGTCTTCAGGGGCTCGGGCAGGCCGATCGACTGGTGCGCGGAGAGGAGAGTCGAGATGGCGGCGTGCCAGGTGCCGGCCAGGGACAGGGCGCGGTTGTAGTAGACCTGGGTCAGACCGAGGCCTCCGTATTCCTTGGGGATCTTCATGCCCAGGGCACCGAGGTCCTTGAGGCCCTGGATCACGTCATCGCCGATCTTGCTCTTCTCCTCGATCTCGAGCGGGTCGACCCGCTCGGTCAGGAACGCGCGCAGGCGTCCCAGGAACTCCTCACCCTCGCGGACTCTTTCCGGATCGACCTGGGGTTGGGGATGGATCAGGTCGAGCTGGAAGTTCCCGAGGTACATCTCGCGGCCGAAGCTGGGCTGCTTCCAGTCTGCCTCGCGGCTCTCTTCGGCAACCTGCTTGGATTCTTCGTATGAGGGATTGTTTGGCGCCATATCCTGAGTCTTACCCGATAGACGCGCGCCCGTACACCGCCTCCCGGACCGATCGGTTTGTGGTCAGTCCACAAAAAGCCGCGCGCGTTCGTGGCCCCGTTCCATAGGACCGTCGCCACTCGGGGTCTAAGTTCGCCCTTGCAACAGCGTACGGCTGGCGTTCCGCAGGGGAACGCCCGCGCAGCGGGCAGGCAAAACGGGAGGAACCATGGGTCTGACGACAGGTGAGTTTCCGCCGGTAGATCCGGCGACGTTCAGGGAAACGCCGTATCGGGAGCGGATCAAGGTCCTCTCGCGGCACTGGGCCGAGTACGGGTTCGGCGCGCCCAAGATCACCGCCATCATCTACATCATCAAGCTGCTCGTGCTCTACGTGGTGGGTGGGATCGTGGTCGCCTCGTTGACCTCGGGGCTGAACCCGCTCCACCCGTCGGGCTGGTTCGACGAGCCGATCATGTGGCAGAAGTTCGTGGTCTGGACCATCCTGCTCGAGGCGGTCGGCGTGGCCGGCTCGTGGGGCCCGCTGGCCGGCCACTTCAAGCCGATGACCGGCGGCATCAACTACTGGGCCCGCCCGCACACCCTGCGGCTTCCGCCCTGGCCCGAGAAGGTCCCGTTCACCAAGGGCGACGACCGCACGCTGTTCGACGTCGGGCTGTATCTGGCCTTCCTGGCCAGCCTGGTCGCCGCGCTGGCCCTGAAGGGACACCAGGTGGCCTCGCTGACCAACGCCGTCGGGCCCAACCATGGCCTGATGCGCACCGCCTCGATGATCCCGATCCTCGTCCTGCTGTTCGCCGTCGGCCTGCGCGACAAGATCATCTACACCGCCGCGCGCAGCGAGCAGTACATGCCGGCGCTGGTCATGTTCGCCTTCTTCCCCTTCCCGGACATGATCATCGGGGCCAAGCTGCTGATCCTCTCCTCGTGGATGGGCGCGGCGGTGTCGAAGATGAACCAGCACTTCGGCCACGTGATCCCGCCGATGGTGTCCAACACCCCGTGGTTGTCCTCGAAGAAGATCAAGCGGCTGCATTACCGCAACTTCCCCGAGGACCTGCGCCCTTCCAAGGGCGCCCTGCGGCTGGCCCACGGACCGGGGACCCTGGTGGAATTCGGGATCCCGCTGGTGCTGTTGTTCTCCCACAACATGACCGTGACCATCATCGCGGTGGTGCTGATGCTGGGCTTCCACCTGTTCATCATCTCCACCTTCCCGCTGGCGGTGCCGCTCGAGTGGAACGTGATGTTCATGTACATCACGGCATTCCTGTTCCTCGGCTTCCCCGCCCACGACGGGTACACCGTCGGCAACATGGACACCGGGTTGCTGATCTTGACCCTGGTGGGGCTCCTGACCTTCCCGATCCTCGGCAACCTGCGACCCAACCTGGTCTCGTTCCTGCCCTCGATGCGCCAGTACGCCGGCAACTGGGCCTCGGCCATGTGGGCGTTCGCGCCCGGGTGCGAGGAGAAGCTCAATCAGCATCTGGTCAAGCCGGCGCTGATGCAGAAGCAGCAACTCGAGCCGGCCCTCAAGATCAGCGAGCCGGAGGCCGAAGTGGTGATGCTGCAGCTGCTCGGCTGGCGCGCGATGCACAGCCAGGGCCGGGCGCTCAACTCGATCATGATGAACAACCTCGGCGAGGACATCGACATCTACACGATGCGCGAGGCCGAGTTCAGCTGCAACGCGATCATCGGCTTCAACTTCGGCGACGGCCACCTGCACAATGAGCGGATGCTGCAGGCGATCCAGAAGCGCTGCAACTTCGCCCCCGGTGAATTCATCGTGGTGTGGATCGAGTCCGAGCCGATCACCAGCGGCCGGCAGGAGTATTGGGTGATGGACGCCGCCGTGGGGATCGTCGAGCGCGGCAGCTACGCCGTCGCGGACTGCGTGAAGGAGCAGCCGTGGCTGCCCAACGGGCCGATCCACCTCGATGTCAGTTGGCGCCAGCCGGGCTACGAGCGCGTCCGCCACCGGGTGGCCAGGCGCGACGCGGAGCAGGCGCAGAACGGCAAACCCAGCTCGCAACCTCGCGTCACCGCGTGACCCGAGCCGTCGTCGTCGGCAGCGGGCCCAATGGGCTCGCTGCCGCGCTGACCCTGGCCGACGCGGGGGTCGAGGTGCTGGTGCTGGAGGCGGCCGATACGCCCGGCGGCGGCACCCGCAGCAGCGAGCTGACCCTGCCGGGGCTGATCCACGACGAGTGCTCGGCCGCGCATCCGCTCGCGCTGGACACCGCCTTCTCGCGCCGGTTCGATCTGCAGGCTCATGGACTGACGTGGCGCTGGCCGGAGGTGCAGTACTCCCATCCGCTCGACGGCGGCTGGGGTGCCGCCGCCTACCGATCGATCGCCCAGACCACCGAGTCCCTGGGCCTGGACGGGCACCGGTGGAAGTCGCTGTTCGGACCGCTGAGCGAGCATTTCGACGCAATCGCCGCCGACTTCATGCGCCCGATCCTGCACGTGCCGGCGCACCCGATCCGGCTGGCCCGTTTCGGCGCCCTCTCCGCGCTCCCGGCCTCCCTGCTGGCCCGGGGGCTGGGCGGAGCAGACGCGCAGGCGCTGTTCGCCGGATTGGCCGCCCACGCCTTCCGTCCCCTGACATACCCCGATGAGCTCGGCGATCGCAGTCGTGCTGGGCAGCGCCGCCCACCGCCACGGCTGGCCGGTCGCCGAGGGCGGCTCGGGCGCGATCAGCCGCGCCATGATCTCGTGTCTGCGCCGGCTCGGAGGGCGCGTCGAGACCGGCGTGGAGGTGACCAGCCTGGACGAGCTCGGCCCGGCGGAGATCGTGATGCTGGACCTCGCCCCGGCCGCCGCGGTTCGGATCTGCGGCGAGCACATGCCGCCTGCCGTCTCGCGGGCGCTGCGCCGCTTCCGCCACGGACCGGGGGCGTTCAAGGTCGACTTCGCGGTGGCCGGTGGAGTTCCCTGGACCCACAGAGCCTCACGCCGGGCCGGCACCGTCCACGTCGGCGGCGGCCTCGACCAGATCGCCGCCGCGGAACGCGAGGTCAGCCGTGGACGGATGCCCGAGCGTCCGTTCGTGCTGGTCTGCCAGCAGTATCTGGCCGACCCGACGCGCTCGAACGGCGACATCCATCCGCTCTACGCCTATGCGCACGTCCCGGCCGGTTACCGCGGCGACGCCACGGCCCAGATCGAGGCGCAGATCGAGCGCTTCGCGCCGGGCTTCCGCGAACGCATTCTCCATCGTCACGTCCGCGACCCCGCCGCGATGGAGGCCTACGACGCCAACTTCGTCGGCGGGGACATCGCCACCGGCGCCAACGACCCCCTCCAGATCCTGTTTCGCCCGCGGCCGGCGATCGATCCCTACGCGACCGGGATCCCGGGCGTGTTCCTGTGCTCCGCGGCGACGCCACCGGGCGCCGGGGCTCACGGAATGTGCGGTTACAACGCCGCCATCTCGGCCCTACGGAAGCGCGAGCGGAAGGGGCCGTTGACCCGGCCGGCGATCAGCTGGCGTGGACGTAGCTTCCCGGGGCCTTCGCGCTCGGCCGGTGCCGAGCCGAACCCAGGCGCTTGGGCGGCGGTTGCAGCGGTCCCGAGCGAGGTTCCAGCCACTCCGCGTAATGGGGCCACCAGCTTCCCGACGTCGTCGGCACGTCCCTGACCAGCGCCTCCGGATCGGGGTCCGGGTCGTCGATCACCCGATAGCTCGACTTGCTCTTCGGTCCCGGTGGATTGATCAGCGCCTGGATGTGGCCGCTGGTCGACAGTACGAAGCGCAACGATCCGCCCAGCAGACAGGCGCCGCGCAGTGCGTTCTCCCAGGGCACGATGTGGTCGTTGATACCGGCCACGACATAGGCGGGCACGTCGACCGCGCCGAGATCGACCGGCGAGCCCAGCGTGGTCATCTCCCCCGGCTTGGTGATCGTGTTGTCCAGCGCCATCCGCACGAAGTCACGGTGCAGGCCGGCGGACAGACGAACCGCATCCTGGTTCCAGTAGAGGATGTCGAAGGCCGGCGGTGGCTTGCCCATCAGATAGTTGTTGATCACGTAGCCCCAGATCAGGTCGTTGGGCCGCAGCCAGGCGAACACGTTGGCCAGGGCGCCCCCATCGAGATACCCCACGCGGGCGGACTCCGCCACCGCCACCGCCGCCGCCTCTCGGTTGGTCAGAGCCATCGCGTCGCCCGCGCGAGCGCTGTCCAGCGCACAGACCATCAGCGTCAACGACTCGATCATGCCCAGCTCACCGTCATCGGCCAGATGGGCCAGGGCGGCAGCCGAGATCAGCCCGCCCGAGCACGCGGCGTTGAGGTTGACCGTCTCGGCCCCGCAGATCTCAGCCACCGCGTCGCGCGCCTCGAGCACCGCCCCGGCGTAGGTGTCGAGGTCGAATTGACCCTGCTCGGCGCCGGGATTGCGCCAGGAGATCATGAACACCTGCTGACCCTGCTCCAGCAGGAACTGGGTCAGGCTGCGGTCGGCGGCGAGGTCGAGGATGTAGTACTTGTTGATCGTCGGAGGAACGAACAGCAAGGGCACCGCGTGCACCTGCTCGGCCCGCGGCTTGTACTGGATCAGCTCCAACACCTCGGTGCGTAGCACCACCGAGCCCTCGGTCACCGCCAGGTTCTCGCCGACCTCGAACTTGGTGGTGTCGACCATCGCCGGCAGCCGGCGGGCTCCGACGTCGCGGATCGCCCGCCGCGCTCCTTTGACCAGGTTGGCCCCTCCCTGGTCCAGCGTCTCCTTGAGCACGGCCGGGTTCGACCAGGCGAAGTTGGTCGGGGCCAGCAGGTTGTGGAGGTTGCTCAGGGCGAACCGCGCCGTGCGGTCCGCCCGCCAGTCCAGCCCGGCGTCGTCGACCAGACCGTCGACTGCCTCGCCGGTGGCCAGATAGGCCTGCAGCAACCGCCGGAACATCCAGTTGTGCTCCCAGGCCGGATCGCCGAAGCGACGGTCGCTCTTCTGGGGCTTAACGTTCGAGCGACCGCGGACGATCTGGGTGAGCTCACGGGTCAGGCCGAGCCCGCGCCGAGCCACCCGGTCAGGTCGGACCACCCGCGCGGCCACGGTCAGGGCCGAGGCAGGTTCCCGCAGCATCCGGCTGGCCGGGTTGCCCACGGCGGCGTCGGTCAGCAGAACGTCGAGCGCCGCCGTGCGCGCGGAGCTGTTGCCGTTTCCCCGGTCGGCCGAACTCACCGATTCGGCTTGGTCTTCGCCAGATACGGTGGGTCAGCGGCGAGCGGTGGGACGGTGGCCGGCAACGGCTCCGGCGTGGCGGAGGTACCCGCCGGCGGGTAGGAGTCGGTGCCACGGGTGTCCAGTCCGCCGGACAGGGCCTTCAGGATCGCCGCGGCGGGACCCTGGATGATGGTGGGGAAGTTGGAACGGGAGATCGGTAACACGATACGCGCCAGGTGACCGATCGAGTCGGCAGGCTCCACCGCCGCTCCGGTGTTGGCGAACCAGGTCGAGAGCTCTCGCCAGTACGGGTCGAGGTAGGAGACGAACGGATTGAGTTGCTGGAGGAAGCCCGAGTACGGGGAGACGAACGACCGCGTGGCCGTGGCGAACGGCGTCAGCGCCTTGAACGTCGGCTGAGCTACCTGGGCGAACTTGGCCAGCGTGGACAGGGTCTTGGTCGCCTCGCGGGAGGCAGGGCCCAGATCACGGACGGCCGGCACCAACGCCTGCGCGGCCAGCCGGAGGTTGTACATCACCGGCGTGGCATTGACCGAGAAGCTCCCGAGGCGCTGCGCGGTCTGGCGGCCTTGAGCCAGGAAGCCGGGCAGCGCGTCGATCGTGGCTCGCAGCGCGACGTCCCGGGTGGCCACCGCGGTGGCGGTGGTGAGCGCGCTCCGGGTCAGCGTCTGGATGTCCTGCGCTCGGTTGCCGAGGGCGGAGGTCACCGTGTCGAACGAGGACACCAGTTGGGAGACCTGATTACGCTCGTCGGCCAGGACCTGCGCGAAGTCCTGACCTTGGTTGACCACCGCGGTCGAGGCCTCGATCGTCTGGTTGAGGTGGTTGGCTCCCTGACCTGAGAGCCCGCCGCCCAGGCCCGAAAGACCCCGGGCCAGGTTCTTGCGCTCGGGCGCACCCAAGATCGAGAACACGTCGTCGTCCTGCGTCGGCTGGAGCTCCTGACTGAGCGGGAGCACGCCGCCGGAGGCAAGCGCCCCGCTGCTCGGGTCGCCCGGGTTGAGCTCGACATAGTTCTCCCCGGCGACGCTCTTGGAGCGAATCAGCACGGTCGAATTCTTGTACACGGGGCCGTACTTGTGGTCGATGCTCAGATCGAGCGCGGTGATCGAGCCGGCCTGCTTGATCCCCGTGACCCGGCCGATCGCCACCCCCGCCTCGCGCACGTCGGCGGCGTTGGCCAGGGCGATCGAGCTCTTCACGTCGGCCTCGAACCTGTACTGCTTGGCACCGGGCAGCAGCGTGGTCCCGACCCGGGCCAGGAGGTAGATGGCCACCCCGATGCCGAAGGCCACGAAGGCCAGCAGACCGGCGGCTCGGCGAGTGCGTTCGGCGGTCATGGTCACGGGCCTCCCGGTGCGCAGCTCGGCGCCGCGGTCTGGGTCGGGTCCTTGACCACACCGCCGCCCGAGCTGGCCCCCACCACGGTTTCCCCGCGTAGGATCACCGACAGGTCGCTCTGGAACTTGCCCAGCGAGATCGTGTTCTGGAAGAACTTGGCCAGGGCGGGCTCACATGGCGGGATCAGCCCGGTGATGTAGTTGAGTTGGGCCGGAACCGGTCGGAGCGAGGCGAACGAGGTCCGCAGGCCCCCGGCCGTCGGGCGCAGCGCCGCCATCAGCTGATTCAGCTGGGGCAGCGGGCCGCGAAGCTTGGCCAGGGCCGGCGCGGCAGCCACTCCGAACTTGGCCAGCCCGGTGAGCCCGGCGGGCAGCGCCGCCGCCACCGGCGCCAACGCGTCGAACGCCGGATCGAGGTGATCGGCGGTGCTGCGCACGGTGGTGAACGTGCTCTCGAGCTGGCGCATGGTCGGCGGCAGCTGGTTGATCACGGCCTGCACCGATGTTTCGTTACCGCCCAGCTCGCTGAGCGTCGAGGCGCCGGAGCCGACGAGTTGCCGCACCTCGGTGTCCCGCCGGCCGAGCTCGGCGGTGACGAACTGGAAGTTGTGGATCAGGCGCGCGGTCTCGGTCTGCCGAATCGCCGTCTGGTAGGTGAGTCGCTTGGCTGCGGCCAGGAACGGCGCCAGCTCGACCAGCGCCTGGCGGAAGTTGTTGCCCTGTGGCCCCAGGCCGACGCCGAGCTCGTCGATCGACTGCTTCACACGCTGCTGCGTATCGGTGTTGAACACGTCGAGCACCGAGCTGATGTCGACCGGAGTCTGGGTGCGCTGCGCCGGCAGGATCTGATCGGCCGGCAGTTGACCGGCGCTCGGAGTCCCGCGACTCAGAATGTCGATGTACATGTCATCCAGCGGGGTCTCGGGGCGAAGCCGGATCTGCGCGTTGTTGTAGAGGGGCGCGTACTTGGGGTCGATCGAGATCGTGGCCACCGGGAGCCCGTGCTTGCAGGCCGATCGCCTCGATCCGGCCCACGGTGACTCCGGCCAGGCGGACGGTCTGCTCCTTGGCCACGATGCCCTTGGCGTTGTCGAGCGCGATCTGGCGCTGGTAGGTGCTGTCCCAGGGCAGCGTCACGCCGTTGTTGGCGAAGATCACCAGCGCACAGCCGATCGACAGCGCGATCAGCGCCAGCAGGGCCAGGGCCGGGGCCCCGGCGCGCCGGACCTCGAGCGCCATCCGTTCGCGATCGACCCTCATCGCGCCTTGCCTCCCCCGAACAGGCCGCCGGTGAGCACCGAGGCGATCGCCGAGCAGCCGACCTGCTTGGTCGGCGCCAGCTGCAGACACTGATGGGAGAAGGTGCTCTTGGCCTGGGTCAGGATTCCCTCGTCGAGCACGCTGGCTGACCCCAGCAGCGTCGACAGGTGCAGCCGGTAGCCCGCGGTGTCGTACTCCGAGGCGGCCTTGTCGAGCACGGACAGGGTCGGGCCGATCGACTCGTAGTTGATCACGCGCGTGTCGGGGTCGCGCTGCGAGAGCCACGGCAGGATGCTGGTGTTGAGCCGGTTGATCGTCGGCTGCAGCGACTGCAGCACCGGCACGCCGGCCAGGCTGGCCACGCGCAGGTTGGCGAACGTGGGCCGGGCATTGTGCAGCAGCGGTTGTGCCTCGGTGAGCACCAGCCTGGTCTGATTCAGTGCCGGCTGGAGCGCGTGCGTGGTCGAGGCGATCAGCTTGGAGCCCGGCTCGAGGTGGGCCACCAGCGGGTCGAGATGGTTCAGGGTGACGCGCAGGCGGTTCATCGTCACCTCGGTCGAGTCGAGCGTCCCGGGGGACAGCTCGAGCATCTGGCCCAGGGCCACGCGCTGGTTGTCGATCGCGCCCAGGGTCTGGCTGGCGCTGGTGACCAGGGTCTGCAGGGCGGTCACGTTGGCGCCGAGGGCCTGCGCGGTCTGACCGGTGTTGGTGACCAGGCGGCTGAGGTCACCGGGATCGGTGCCGCCGTAGGGCTTGAGGCCCGCCGCGACGGTGCTCAGGTCCGGCAGCGCCTTGATCGAGGTGCCGGTCTGCGCGGGCGCCCCAAAGGTGGCGGACAGGCCCTTCAGCATGTCGCGCTGGGCCTGATCGGATTTGCCGTTGTAGATCCGCGTGATGTCGTCGAACTCGACCTGGCTGGAGGTCCGCGAGACCGGGATCGCGTTGTCGCCCAGCTTGGGAGCGTCCGGCGAGCCGGGGTTGAGATCGACGTACATCGGTCCGCCGAGCACGGTCCGCCAGCGGATCGCCGCGCTGGCGTCGCTGTGCACGACGACGCCGCCGGTGCTGATCCGTATCTCGAGTTCGGAGGCGCTCCGCGGGTCGGGGCCGGCCTGAACCGCCGTGACCAGGCCGACGTCGACGCCGCGCACGCGCACCGGCGTGCGGTCGTTGACGTTGTTGACGGCGGCGAAGTCGGCCCGGATGGTGTAACCCGAGGTCGAGTCGAGCAGCGGGATCTTGTGGGTGACCACACCGACGATCACCAGCAGCGCGAGGATCAGGAGAATCGCGCCGTTACGAGTCGGATGCTCGACGTTCTTGGAGGTGACCGGGTCGATCAGGTTGCGGAGCCGTCGCCTCACTTGAACACCTCGGATGGCGCCGCACAGGGTGCGGGGTAGGCGTCGACTCCGTGCGGGAAGCTCCCCGGCGCGTCGGCGTTCAGCGTCTCGGTGGTGGTCTCCGGCAGCGCGATCACCCGGAAGCTGTTGACGTTCGGGCCGAGGCCGGGCTCACCGGCGGTCAGGTGCGAAAGCGGATCGCTGCCCGTCGGTACCCCCCAGGCCAGCGCGCTGCGCCAGTTCGTCGCCTGCGTGAGCAGATCACACTGACGAGCGGCGAAGTAGCTCAGCGGCCTGATCTGGTTGTGCAGCACGCGGATGCTGGGCGAGATCACCGGATCGACTCGATTCAGCAGCGACGTGGTCGGCGTGACGGCGCTCGAGATCGCGTTCAGCAGCGGCTCGGTGCGCTTCAGCGAGGGCACGCCCTCCTTCAGCAGCGAAGTGGCGGCTCGGAAGGCGGCCGGTGCCGGCTGGGTCAGGTTGATCGTCGCCCTGGCGAAGCCGGTGGTCTGATCGAGCAGCGGCTGGGCCTGGGCCAGACCACGCCGCAACGCCGACAGTGAGCTCGGCGCCAGGTCGAGCGTCGACTGCAGGCTGGCGGTCCGATCGGCGAAGTCCTGGAGCACCTCGGCCTCGGGCCTGAAGCCCTCGCCCAACTGGATGCGCACCGGATCGTAGGCGGCGGCGAGCGAGTCGGCGGACGGCGCGAAGCGTGCTGCGGCGCCCGGCCGGGACAGGATCGCGGTCGACAGCGCCTCGAGATTGCCCAGCAGCGGCGCGGTGATCGGCAGCGTCTCGTTGATGCCCTGGCCGCGACCGAGAAAGCCCTTGCCGAGTCCGATCAGGGACAGCTGGAGGCTCCGGCGGGTCGGCGGCGTGAAGCCGGAGAGCAGTGCCTGGATGTCGACCGAGGTCGAGGTGTGCGAGACCGGGAGCGTGGCCCCACTGCGCAGCGGCGTGCCCGACGGGCTCGGCGTCACCTCCACGTACTTCGCCCCGATCGGGTTCTTCACGCGGATTCGCGCGGTGGCGCCCGAGGTCAGCTTCTGGTTGCCCGGGAGCATCTGCAGCTTGAGGATCGCCAGACCGTCGTGATAGGTGACGTCCGAGACCTGGCCGACCCGCCGTCCCGCGATCTGCACGGTCGAGAGGATGCGGATGTTGGAGGCGTCTCGGAACTGGGCGTTGACGTAGTAGTACGGCAGCAGCGGCACCCCGCGCGGGGCGACGGCGGCGAGATAGACCAGCGCCAGCATCACCGCGGTGGCCAAGAATGCCGAGATCAGAATCGTGGCCCGGGCGGGCTTGTGGCTGGCTCGGTGATCGAAGGCGCGGATCATGGTTTCAGGAGGTAGCCGAGGAGGGACTGCAGCGAGGCGCCGGTTTTGGCTCCGCTGCCGGTCACCGCGCCGAGCGTGCGGTTGACCGCCCCGCCCACGGCGGCGCCGACGCCGCCGAGCTGGGATGACAGGGTCGGACGAGTCTGCGCCGAAGCCCGGGCGCCGCCGGCCGGGTTGGTCGCTGCGGCCGGGGCGGAGGCGGCGACGCGGGACCCGGAGGCGGCGACGCGGGACCCGGAGGCGGCACCCCCGGGACTGCCACCGCGGCGCAGCGGCGGCAGCCCGGGGATGCTGAGGTCTTGGAGGAGCTGGGCGAATGTGCTGGCGCCGACCGTCGCGCCGAACCGGAAGATGTGGCTGGAGGCGTCATAGCCGGACGTGGCCCGCGCCCAGCCCTCCATCACGCCGAAGGTGTTGGCGGCTCCGCCGTGGGAGCCCAGTTCGGTGGCCACCGGGCTCAGGGCCTGGTTGGTGTAGCTGGTCAGCTCCGTGGTCAGCGGCACGAGATCGCGGACCACCGGGGTCCCCTGATCGGCCAGCCGCTGAAGCTGGGGCGCCACCTTGGCCACG
This sequence comes from uncultured Solirubrobacterales bacterium, assembly GCA_963808605.1. Lineage (GTDB taxonomy): Bacteria > Actinomycetota > Thermoleophilia > Solirubrobacterales > Solirubrobacteraceae > Palsa-465. The sequence continues at coordinate 234,879 of CAWEGQ010000016.1, read as the reverse complement.
GTGTTGAGGGTCGGCACCGCGGCGTTGGCGAACTCGGGAATCTGGTGCAGGGCCGTGGTCAGGCTGGGCGCGGTGGCCCGCAACCCGTCCGCCGCCGGGGCCAGCGGGATCGCCGTGCCCTGCAGGGTGGCCAGCGTGGACTGGGCCTGACGCAGGGCGCCCGGCGCGGTCTGCACCGTCTGGCCGAGTTCCGTCCGGCGGCTGGCCAGGGCGCTCAGCGCGCCGTTGGCGCTGTTCACCATCTGGCCGAGCTGCGTCCGGTTGGCGGCCACCTGGGCCACCACCCGGTCGCTGTGATCGACCAGCGCGCCCAGGGCCTGCTGATTGGCGGACAGCTGGCTCATCAGCTGGGTCAGCCCGCTGAGGCTGGGCGGGAGCGCCTGGAGCACCGCCCCGAGGTCGTGCCCGCGCCCGACCAGCGCCGTGCCCTGCTCGTCCAGGAACGCCTTGAGCGCGCCCTGCACGTCGGGGTTGAGGGCGTCGACCACGTCGTCGAGACGGACCGACACGCTCGAGCGCTGCACCGGGATCGTCGTCCCGGATCGCTCTGGCTGAGTGCGGTAATCGCCTCGGGTGAGCGACAGCGCGCGCTCGCCGAAGAAGCCCTCGATCTCCACCATCGCGGTGGCACCGGCTCCGAGTGGCGCGGCGCTCTTGTTCAGGTGGACGACCGCCACGGCGCGATCGGCGTGGTCGAGCCCCAGGCTGGCCACGCTCCCGACGGTGACGCCGTTGACGTTGACGTTGGATCCGTTCTGCAGGCCACCGGCGTCGGCCAGGATCACCCGCGCGGTGTAGCCGTCGTAGCTCGGCCTGAGGGTCAGCACGCCGCCGACGATCACGACGGCGGCCAGGCCCGCGGCGACTAGGCGCGGCTTCACTTGCCCGCTCCTTCCGGATCGGCGGAAGGATCGAGGGCGGCCGGGGTGATCCCGCATTGGGGCAGGAAATACGGGTGGCCGTCGTTCAGGCCCGGCGGCCGCGGGAATGCATAGCTGATGCCGGGTGACAGCGCCAGGGCCTGTTTGGAGTTGAGCGGGGTGCCGGGGAACAGGGCCGGGATCACGGTCAGCTCGAAGCTGCGCGCGTAGTGACCACCGGCGTCGTAGTTCTTGGCCATCCCCGGCCAGGTGGTGAGGAAACCGGCGATGTCGGGGGCGTAGGGCCGGATGCAGGCCAGCATCGGGTCGAACGTGGTGAGCGCCTGTCGCGCGCCGGGCATGAACGAGGTACCCGTGGTGAACAACTTGCGCAGCGGCGGCGCCGCCGCGATGCCGTCGGTCAGCGTGGTGGTCGCCTGCGGCGCCACCAGCCGCAGCGTGGAGAGAGCGCTCTGCGCGGTGCCGGCCAGCCGGGTGAGCGCCGGCGCTCCCGGGCGGATGTCGTTGACCAACGTGTTCAACCCGTTCAGTGACGTGTCGAGGCGGGCAAATGTGGAGGTCGCCGTCTTGAACGCTCCCGGCGCGCGGTCGAGTGCCTGCTGCTCGGCCACGGTGTGGTGTGCGAAGGTGTCGAACGTGCCGGCCGCGGTGGTGACCAGGTTGCTGAGATCGGGGCTGCGCTGGGCCAGGGCGCTCACGGTGCTGTCGCCGGCCTGGGCCAGCGTGCGCAGGTCGTAGTCGTTCGTGCTCAGCTGCTGCATCAGGTCCGCCGCCTGGCCGAGGCCGGCCGGCGCCGCCGCCAGGCCCTGCTGGAGCTGGCCGCCCCGCCCGCTGAGCGTGTCGCCGAGGCGGTTGAGCAGCGTGGCGGTGTCGCCGGCGGTGCGGCCGCGGAAAAGCCGGTAGGCCTGGTCGAGCTCGAACGCCGTCTCGTCCTGGGAGGCGTTGAGGATGCCGCCGTCAGGCAGCACCCCGGCATACCTCGGTCCCGGGATCAGCTCGGTGTAGCGGCCGAGATACGCGGTCGTGCTGCCCCAGCGAGCCCGCGCATACGTCCCCCGCGGCAGCGGCCAGACCGAGTCGTCGGTGATGGCCAGCTTGACCTGAGCCTTGCCGTCGACCAACTTGACCGCCGAGATCTCCCCCACCGGCCGGCCCGCGATCCTGACCTGCTGGCCCGGGGTCATCTGAATCGCGTTGTCGAAGCTGGCGTAGAGGGTGTGGGTATCGCCACTCGTGCTGAGGACGATCACGATGATGGCCACCGCGGCCAGCCCGACGGCGGCACCGGCGATCACGCGGCTCAACATTGCCGGAGGGCGTCGGTATGTGTTACCGCGGGCGCCACCACCTAGCCACCGAACGGGTAGTTGGCGCCCTGGCTGTAGAACACCTGGGACCAGAAAGCGCCCAGCAGGTGGATCATGATCAGGTTGATGATCATCGAGCGGGCCACGGCGTTTCCCACCCCGACAGGCCCACCCCGGGCTTTGTATCCGTAGTACATCCCGACCAGTGCGATCGTCAGCCCCATCGACAGGGTCTTGACCATCGACTGGAGGTTGTCGATCAGCCCCTGGCTGGACCAGTAGCCCTGGAAGTACCGCGCCCCGGTGAGCTCGCCGATCTGCACCACCGAGACCAGGTAGCCGCCGAGCAGCCCGGCGATGATGCAGGCGACATAGATCAGCGGGACGAAGATCATGATCGCCACCAGCCGGGTCCCGATCACGTAGCGCATCGGGTCCATCCCCATCGACTCGAGCGCGTCGATCTCGTTGCTGATCCGCATCGAGCCGATCTCGGCCACCAGCCCGCAACCCACCTTCGCCGAGAAGATGTAGCCGAACATGTACGGGAACAGCTCCCGGATCCCGCAGGGGACGTTGAAGAAGCCGGTGAAGCTGGTCCCGCCCAGCGGCCGGGTCAGGTAGATGAAGAACAGCGAGCACTCCCCACCGATCAGCGCCTCGAGCGCCAGCAGCACGACAGTCGTGCCCACGACCAAGGTGCCGATCTGCCGGAGAATCTCGGCGAAGTACTTCAGCGACCCCGGCGCGTAGACGATCGCGCGGCCGGAGAAGGCGGCGATGTCGCCGGCCTCCCGGATCGGGGCCAGCAGCGGCGAGGGCTCGCGCTTGGGTTTGAAGGCGCGGACGGACATCGTCGGCCTAGCGGAGCGTCTGGGCCTGGGGGAACAGGCTCAGGTAGGTCGAGTTGAACGCGAAGTTGAGGACCCAGACGAGCACGAACGACAGGACCACGGCCTGGTTGACCGCGCGGCCGACACCGCGCGAGCCCCCGGACACGTTCATGCCCTTGAAGCAGCAGACGATCCCCACGATGAAGCCGACCACGATCGTCTTGATGAAGAAGATGTAGATGTCGATCGAGGAGTAGCTGAAGGCGGCGGCCTCCTTGAACGCCCCCGAGCTGCCCCCATAGAGCAGGTAGGCCAGCTCGATCGCGTAGTACTCGACGAAGATCACCAGCAGGCCCATAGCCGGCATCAGCAGCGTGATCGCCAGCACGCGCGGCGCCACCATCCGGCGCATCGCATCGACGCCCATGACCGAGAGCGCGTTGAGCTCGTCGCGCACCTTGCGCGCGCCGAGGTCGGCACAGATCGCCGTGCCGATCACGCCGGCCACCACCATGCCGGTCACCCACACCGCCTGTTCCCGGATCGTGGCCGCGCCGAGAATCGCGGCCACCCGGTTGATGTCACCGAACGGCTCGACGAGCGAGGTGCCCTGCAGACCAGGTGCGCCGTAGCCGAAGCCGAAGGCCGACGCGGCCGCCGGGATCGAGGCGCGCTTGAGCAGGATCCAGGCCTGGTCGATGAACTCTCCGCCCCAGCTGTACGGCGGGGTGAAGATCGCTCGCAGGGTGGCGAAGGTGAACGTCAGCAGCTCCCAGGCCAGCGATGCGCCCTTGATGAAGGCCGGATCCTGCTTGGGCAGCGGCGGGCTGGTGTCCCGAACCGGAGCGCGCCCGAGCGGGGTCTTGGTCTCGACGGCCATCCTCACTCCATCCCCAGCGGCCCGTCCGCGGCGCCGGCCAGGAACTGGCGCACGAACGGATTCTCGGAGTTGAACATGCGCTCGGCGTCGCCGGACTCGACGATCCTGCCCTTCCACAGCACGGCGATGTAATCGCCCAGGCGTCGCGCCGAGGCGATGTCGTGGGTGATCACGATGTAGGTGCCGCCGTGCTCGCCGTGGATCTTGCGGATCAGGTCGCACAACAGCGCCGTCCGGACCGGGATCGAGGCCGGAATCCGGCTCGTCGAACATCACGATCTTGGGCTCCATCACCAGGGCGCGGGCGAAGCCGGCGCGCTTCTTCATCCCGCCGGAGATCTCGCTCGGCATCCGGTTCTTGGCGTCGGTCAGGCCGACCTCGTCGAGGCGCTGCTCGACCGCCTTGCGGATCTCGTCCTCGGACTTGTTGGTCTGCTCGCGCAGCGGGAACGCGACGTTGTCGTAGACGCTCATCGAGCCGAACAGCGCCCCGTCCTGGAACAGGATTCCGAAGTCCCTGCGCATCTCGAACAGCTCGGAGCGCCGGCGGTTCGGCACCGAGCGGCCGTGCACGAGGATGTCGCCCTGGTCGGGGAACATCAGGCCGATCAGGTGGTTGATCAGCACGCTCTTGCCGGTCCCCGACGGTCCGAGGATGACCGTGATCATGCCCTCGGGAATCCCCAGATTGAGTCCGTTGAGCACCCGGTTGCGCCCGAACGCCTTGTAGACGTCGATGCACTCGACCGACCAGAAGTCGCCGGGGTGTGACTCCTCGACGGCCAGCGCCCCGCTGTGGTGCTCGTATTCGGCCGCCTCGTCCAGCAGGCTGCGCTGCTCGGCGCTGAACCCGCCGCCCTCGTGCTCATCCTCGTCGTCGTCGTACTCGTCGTAGCGCGAACCGTCGCCGGTCCGGGCGGATTCCCGAGTCCCGGCCTGCTCGGCCTGGTAACGGGCGCCCAGCGGCCCGAGCACCGGCACCACCCGGAGGAACTTCCGGACCGGGCCCGAGGCCCCGACTCGGCCCCGGGCGATCGCCATCGCCAGCTTGAAGTCCCCGGAGCACAGGTGCTCGAGATCGAAGCTGGCGATCCTCAGGGTGATCTCCGCTTCCTCGTCGTAGGCGCGGCGCACCTCGATCGGGTTTCGGTCGAGCAGCACCGTGATCGACAGGTCCGGCTCGTCGGCCAGCACGAACGTGACGGTGGTCTCCGCCAGCGACAGCCGGTGACTGAGCTCTTCGTCGTCCGCCGCCGCCTCGATCGTCGCGCCGAACTCCTCCAGCACACGCTCGGACTCGGCGTAGGCCCCGGACTGCTCCGGCGAATCGGCCAGCCACTGGCCCTGCTCGATCTGCTCGTCGCGGAACTGCCGCGCCGCCTTCTGGCTGGCCTGGTTGGCGAATACCTCGTCGGACGCGGACGGATGCCAGGCGCGCGCGCTGGTGTCGTATTCCTTCAGCAGCCGGTCGAGGATCGTCCCGATGTAGGTGAACAGGAACTCGTCGGCCGCCTTGCCGATCCGCGCCATCCGATCCTCGTCCTCGATCCGTTCCGGCAGCTCGAGCGCCAGCACGTCGCGGAACATGGCCACGCCGTACTGGTAGGAGGCGGTGACCACGTCGTAACCCGCGCCCCGGCCGCGCAGGAACCGCGCGTAGTCGAGGGCCTGGACCGGCGTCTCCTGGGTCGCCGGGGGCAGACCAGCCCGCAGCATGCTGAAGATCTCCTGCATGTTGCTCGCGCAGCTCGCCCGGGTGGCCTCGACCGCCTCATCGTCATTGGCCCGCACCAGGGTCGGCTCCTGCTCGTGCAGGTGCCGGGCCATGGCCACGCCAAACGGCCGCAGGACGTCGATGAACAGCGTGGCCATCGTGCGCAGGAACTCAGCGTCCTGCGCTGGGAGCGCCTCGGCGCTCGACGACTCGACTTCCGTCCGAACTGACGCGTCAGCCACGGTCTCCCTCTCATCCTGCCTGCACGAGCACTCCGCATGCTCGTGCCCGGAGACTGGCAAGGGACGGATACCGTCTTGTAGTCGGTTCGTCACAACTACGTTGGTTGGTGCCAACAAGCTCACCCCGGAGCCGTAGGCGAGGCTGGCGTCATGTTGATGACCACGCGCGCGACGGACTCGATCTGCGCTTGGTTCGGGGCCACCGCGCAGGCTTACGCGAGCGCCCCGGCGCTACGCGACCTGGGCGGGGAGGGCCTGACCTGGAACCGGTACTACGAGCGGGTGCGAGAGGCGGCCGCCGGGCTGGCCGGTCTCGGTCTGGGCCGGGGCGACGTCCTGGCCTGCTGGCTCTCCAACCGACCTGAGTTCCACGTGGCCGACGCCGCCGCGATGCACCTCGGCGCCGCCTCGTTCTCGGTCTACAACACGTTCACGCTCGAGCAGGCCAAGCACGTGATCGCCGATGCGGGCGCCCGGATCATGGTCACCGAGCCGGCTTACGTGGAACAGGCGATCGCGGTGCGGGAGAGCGGCGAGACGGCGCTGGTGCACATCGTCTGCGTCGAGGGTGACGCCCCGGAAGCGCTCGGCTGGGACGAGCTGCTCGACGCGGCGCCCGGCGACTTCGACTTCGAGGCGGCGTGGCGCGCCGTCGAGCCGTCTGACCTGGCCGCGCTGATCTACACCTCCGGCGCCACCGGCCCCTGCAAGGGGGTCGAGCTGACTCACGCCAACATCGCCGCGCAGACGGTCGCCCTGGCCGAACGTCTCGAACTCCCCCAGGCCGCCCGCGTGGTGTCGTTTCTGCCGATGGCGCACATCGCCGAACGGCTGTGCACGCACTACTTCCCGATGTTCCTGGGCTGGCAGGTGACCTGCTGCCCCGACGCGGCGGAGGTGGCGTCAGCGATCTCCGCGGTCCGGCCGGGCTACTTCTTCTCGCCCCCGCGAATCTGGGAGAAGCTCAGGGCGGCGATCTACGCTGCCGCCGACGAGCGCGCGCGGGGCACGATCGCGGCGGCCATCGATCGCGTCCGGGCGGGCGCCGGGCCGCAGGATGGCCCGGTGCAGGCCGCCACGCGGGCTCGGGTCGGCTTGGACGCGGTGGCGGTGGCGATCGTCGGATCGGCCCCGAGCCCGCCCGAGCTGATCGAGTTCTGGCACGCCTGCGGGGTCCCGCTGTCCGAGCTCTACGGGCTGAGCGAGACCACCGGTGTCGCCACCGTGGCCGGACCGGGCCGGGTCAGGATCGGCACGGTCGGACCGCCGCTGCCGGTGTGCGAGGTGCGTCTCGCCGACCAGAACGAGATCTGGCTGCGCGGGCCGGTGGTGACGCGCGGGTACCGCGGTCTGGGCCGCGCGCGGGCGTTTGATCGGGACGGGTGGCTGCGCTCGGGCGACATCGGCAGGTTCGACGCCGACGGTCACCTGCGGATCGTCGATCGGATCAAGGAGCTGATCATCAGCGCCGCCGGGCAGAACATGTCGCCGGCCAACATCGAGGCGCGATTGAGGTCGGAGGCGTCGCTGATCGGACAGGCCTGTGCGATCGGCGACGGCCGTCCGTTCAATGTCGCCCTACTCACCCTGGACCCCGATGGCGCGCAGGCCTTTGCCAAGCGTCATTCGATCACGGGCGCCCAGATCGCCGGCCATCGCCGGGTGGTCGGGGCGGTGCGGGCCGAGGTCGGGCGGGCCAACGCCAGGCTCGCCCCGGTCGAGCGGATCCGGCGCTTCGCCCTGCTCGACCACGAATGGTCGCCGGATGGCCAGGAGCTCACCCCGACGATGGGACTCAACCGCCACCAGATCGCCGAGACGTACGCGGCCACGATCGAGGGGCTCTACGACGGGTCCTGCGGAATCGACGCCTGAAGAAATGTCGCACTCGGCGCTAGTAAGTACTCCAATCGGGTAGGGTGAGCACCCTTCGGGAGACGGCAGGAGATTGGGAGGTCAAATGCTTGGACGCAGCGAGGCAGTGGCGCATCGCGTGCATTCGTTGATCGACGATGTCGTGGTCGAGATGAGCGCGAAGCTCGACGACTCGGCCACCACGGTCACCGACGCGATCTACGAGGCCTGCGGCGTGATCGGCGACGGCCTGTACCTGGCCACCCGCCAGAGCACGCGCGCCAACCTGGGCCTGATCACCACGCTGATCGCCCAAGGTTCCGAACCGACGGCGTTCACCGCTCCGGAAGAGGCGCTGTCCTACGCGCGCTCCTACGTGCACGAGGGCCTGAGCTTCGAGCTGCTCACCCGCGCCTACCGGGAGGGCGAGCATGCCTACGCCCGGCTGTGGCTCGAGCAGCTCCACGCCCACGCCAACACGGCCGACGAGCTGGCCGAAGCCGTCGGCTATGTCAGCGACTGGCTGTTCGCCTACATCGGCGCGATCAACCGGCCGCTCAGCGCTGGTCTACTCGGCCGAGCACGAGCGCTGCGTCCGCGGCGGCCTGGCCATGCGCTCCGAGGAGGTCCGGGCGATCCTCGGCGGCGCCCAGGTCGACGTGACGCAATCCAGCAGCCGCCTGCGCTACCGCCTCGACGGGCGGCACGTGGCCTTCGTGATCTGGACCGACGAAGCCCAGGGCGGCACGCTCGACGGCGTCCACGGGCACCGGACCTACGACGAGATGGACCGTCTGGCCGCCGAAATCGCGGACAGCTTCGGCGCCTCGAGCGCCCTGCTGCTCCCGGTCGGAAGCTTCTACGCCGGCTGGGTCTCGGTCCGCGGCGACGCCGAGCCGGCCGAGGTCCCGAAGTGCCGCGGCGGTCTCAGGATCGCGCTGGGCGGCATCGGTCGCGGCCTCGAGGGCTTCCGGCGCAGCCATCAGGAGGCGCTGCTGGCCAAACGCGTCGCCTCGCTGTCCGAGCGCTCGTCAAAGTCCAGCGTCAACTTCGACAACATCGCGCTGGACTCGCTGATGACCAACGACCTCGAGGAGGCCCGCCGGTTCGTCCATTCCGAGATCGGCCCGCTGATGGAGGACTCCGACGCCAGCCGCCGCCTCGCCGCCACCCTGGAGATCTTCCTCCACGAGGAATCCAGCTTCGTCCGAGCCGCCCGGCGTCTGGGTATCCACGAGAACACCGTGGCCTATCGCGTCCGCCGGGCCGAGGAGCTCCTCGGCCGCAAGGCCTGCGAGCGTCAGCTCGAGCTGCGCACCGCCCTGCGGCTGTCGCACTTCGTGCGCGGCGAGAGCGAGCGCGCGGCCTAGCAGCCCCTCCTCGGAGGCCGTCGGTCCGTTTCCCCGCGTGGGTGGCCGCCTCACGGGAGGTCTCGGGATGTTATGGCCCCTATGCGTAAGTTTCTTACCGAGGCCTCCCCTGAACCACGCCCGGGACAAGGGTGTCGCCACGTCTCCGCCGCGGACAAACCTCCCTCTCCTTCATCGATGCAGTTTTTAGAGCTCCGGTACCGCCAGTGCGTGAGCGATCGCCCGGTACGCCTTGCGGTTGCAGATCAGGCCGACGTGGCTTCCGCTCACCTCGACGCAGTCCGCGTAGGGCACCAGCGCGCCCTCCCACCAGACGACGCCGTCGCCCTTGGAGTAGATGCTGGTCATCCGAACGCGGTCCTGCGGGAAGTCGCGCCGGTAGTCGCGGGAGAACGCGCAGTCGCACTCGGTGGTCAGGCAGGCCTCACTGCCGGCCCGGCGCGCCACTCGGAGCGCGTGGCGACCCACGGCGACGGCGTACAGGGTGGGGACGCTGACGCCGAACACGCCGCGGAGGTCGGCGCCCGCGGAAATCGCGTGGGAGACGGCCTCGGGTCGGCGGGCCGCCATGGCCCGGGCGAAGTGACCGCCGCGGCTGTGACCGATCACCGCGACCCGGCGGCCGGTGCGGTGGTGCAGCGCGTCGACCTTGCGCTCGATCCTCACCGCCGCTCGGTCAGAGCAATCCAGGTTGGCCACGAATCCGCAGGTGTATGGCTTGTAGCCCAGGCGCCAGAGCCAGGCCGCCAGCACGGTCAGGGTGTTGTCACCGGCGCCGAACCCCGGTAGCAGCACCACGGGGCGACCGTCCCCGCGCGGGACGCCGACGGGCACGAACACCGGATCGACCAGCAGCCGGGCCAGCTCCAGCGACCAGCGCGTCTCGGCCAGGTGGTTGCCCCACCAGCGCGGCTCCGGCACCGGCAGCTCGGGCGGCAGCGTCTCGGCCCAGGCCTCGCCGCTCATCGCAGGAACGCCTCGACCTCGGCCAGCACGTCCTCCGGCTGGTCGAGCAGGAACAGGTGGCCGCCGCCCCGGATCACGTGCAGCCGAGCGTCGGGGATGCGCCACTCGAGCAGACGCGCGTTCGGCAGCGGGATCAGTGGGTCGTCGTCGCCGGCCAGGATCAGGGTCGGGGCGCGCAGCCGGTGCAGCCACGGCAGGCTGCTCCAGCCCGAGATCGCCGCCAGTTGCGACGCGTACCCGAGCAGGCCCGGCGGCGAGCCCAGACGAGCCCGCAGGGAATCCTCGCCCCCGGCCGCCAGCGCCCGCGACCGGCCGCCATAGATGCGGGGGCTGACCCAGCGCAGGTAGCGCTCGGAGTGGTAGCGCAGCGGATGGGCCATGTGCCAGTAGACCGCCGGCCAGGCCGGAAGGCCCCCGAGGCCGCACATGGTGGCCCCGAGCACGAGCCGGCGAACCCGCCAGGGATGGCGATGAGCCAGCTCCTGGGCGAGCGCCCCACCGAACGAATAGCCGAGCACGTCGACGGTCGTGTACCCCAGCGCGTCGAGCAGCCGGGCGGTCAGATCGGCCAATCCGGTCATCCGGCGCAGGTGCCCGATCTCCGAGCGGCCGGTGCCCGGCGCGTCGAAGGCGATCAACCGGCGGCCCGTCACCAGCGAAGCGAACGGCCGCCACATCTCGAGATTACCGCCGATCCCCATCAGCAGCAAAAGCGGCGGTCCGCTGCCCCGCTCGGCCACGCGCAGACGCGTGCCCGACAGGTCGACCCACCCGGTCTCCCACGTCAGCCCCCGCGCCGCTGTCGTGGCGGCAGTCATCTCCAGGTCCGGCCAAGCAGAGCGCACAAGGTAACGGTTGCCCGTCGGGGGCGGCTGTGACCCGCCGACAACGACCCATCAGGGGGTTGGGGTCTTCGCCCAAAGAACCCACCGGCGCGATCCGGGATCGTCCAGTATTGCCGAGTCAGTACCGGGCCATCGAGGAGCGCCTGAACGTAGGACGAGCAGAGGAGAGCAATCGTGAGCACCAGCAAGCCCGTCGTTGTCTACGGCGCCAGCGGCTACACCGGCCGGCTCGTCGTCGAGTACCTCCGGGAGTACAACCTTCCGTTCATCGCCGCCGGGCGCAACGCGGCGCGCGTGCAGGACGCGATGGATCACATCCCCGGAATCGAGACCGCCGATTACGAGGTGCAGGAGGTCGAGCACAGCGTCGATGCCCTCACCGAGCTGTTCTCGGGTGCCCAGGTGGTGTGCAACACCGTCGGCCCGTTCGCCCTTTACGGCGCCGAGGTGGTCGAGGCCTGCATCAACGCCGGCTGCCACTACCTCGACACCAACGGCGAGCAGGACTGGATGATCCGCTGCGACGAGAGCTATGGCCAGCCGATGGCCGAGGCGGGCCGGCTGCTCGCGCCGGGCATCGCTCAGATGTACACCACAGGCGAGATCGCGGCCAACATCTGCCTGGAGACCCCGGGGCTCAACACGCTGGACATCGCCGTCTTCTGGAAGGGCTCGCCGACTGTCGCCTCGACCGAGACGATCCTGGTCAACGCCGCTCAGGCCAAGGCCCACTACCTCGAGAACAACCAGTACGTCGAGTGGCCCGCGGACGGGACGATTTATGAGCTCGCGCTCCCCGGCCAGCATGAGACCGGGCTGGCGCTGCCATGGGGCGGGACCTCGCACCCGGTGTGGTTCAAGCGCGATCCGCGGGTGGCCAACGTCAAGGTGCTCGGCGGACTGTTCGACCGCGCGCTGATGCAGGGCGTGCCCCAGATCGTCGCCGCCGCGCTCGAGCAGGTCGCCGACCTCCCCGACGACGAGAAGCTCAAGATCCTCGTCCAGACCGCGCGCTCGGTGCAGAGCGAAATGCCACCGCGGGAGAATCAGCGAGTCAACATCTCACTCGAGTCGGTCTACGCCAGCGGTCCGCTCGGCAGCGTGCACTGCGTCCTGCGCGGGGCCTGCAACTACAAGCAGACCGGCCTGATGCAGGCCTACGCAGCGCATCACCTGGTCATCGGCGCCCCGCGACGCATCGGCTTCGCCTCGGCCTGCCAGGCCTTCGGTCATCGCGAGCTCCTGGGCGTGCTCACTCAGTTCGGATTGGTCGCGCCACCCCAGCTCTCGGGACAGGTCGGCGCGGCGCCGCTGCAGCCGCCGGCGGCCGCGATCGGCAGCCTCAATGGCGCGGGCGTGGCCCGAACCGCCGTGGCTCACTAGCGAGGACGGATCATGGAACTCGACGGAAAGCGAGCGCTCGTCACGGGCGCGGGTCGCGGCCTCGGGCTGGCGATCGCGACGTTGTTTGCGCAGCGCGGGGCCCGCGTCGCCCTGGCCGATCTCGACGGGGAGACGGTCGAGTCGGCGGCCGCCGGCCTCGGCGGAGAGGCGATCGGGCTGCGCTGCGATGTGACCAAGCCGGCCGAGGTTCAGCGGGCGATCGCCGACACGGTCGAGGCGTTCGGCGGCCTCGACGTGATGATCAACAACGCCGGGATCGAGATCGGCAAGCCGCTGCCGGAGACCTCCGACGAGGAGTTCGCCCAGCTGATGGCGGTTAACGTCCACGGCGTCTTCTACGGGATCAAGTACGCGATCCCCGCGCTGGCCCAGACGCGGGGCTGCATCATCAACATGTCCTCGGTAGCGGGGCTCGATGGCGTCCCGCTGCTCGGCGCCTACTGCGCGTCGAAGGCAGCGGTGATCCGGCTCACGCAGACCGCGGCGATCGAGCTGCGCGAAGCCGGCATCCGGGTCAATGCCATCTGCCCGTCGTTCATCAAGACCGAGATGGTCGACCGCCTGGTGGCTCCCTTCGAAGCCGCCACCGGGGCGAACTTCGGCGATCTCGCCGCGCAGGCACAGGGTCGCCTCGGCACGCCGGAGGAGGTCGCGGAGATGGCGGCCTTCCTCGCCTCCGAGGAGGCCAGCTTCATCAACGGCGCCTACTACATCCTCGACAACGCCCTGACTGCGAGCGTGCTATGAGCGGACTGCTGGAGAACAAGGTGGCGATCGTCACCGGCGGCGCCAAGGGACTCGGGCGGGCCATCGGCCGCGGCTTGCACGAAGCGGGGGCGACCGTCGTCCTGGCCGACATCGACTCCGAGGGGGCGACGCGCGCTGCCGGCGAGCTGGCCAACGCCCGCGGCGTCGGCTGCGACGTGCGCGACGAGGAGCAGGTGCAGGCGCTGATCGCGGACGTGGTCAGCCAGCACGGTCACATCGATGTGCTGGTCGCGGGCGCCGGGGTGGCGTCGGTCAGCCCGATCGTGCAGATGCCGCTGGAGGAATGGCGCTACGTGATGAGCATCGACCTCGACGGAGTGTTTCTCTGTACCAAGCACGCCGGGCTGGCGATGGCCGGTAACGGCGGCGGATCGATCATCAACATCGCCTCGATCAAGGCCTTCGGCGGAGCGCCGGCGACTGGGCACTATGGGGCCGCCAAGGCCGGCGTGGTGTCGCTGACCAAGACCGCCGCGCTCGAACTGCGGGCCAGCGGTGTGCGCGTCAACGCGATCTGCCCCGGCTGGATCGACACCGACATGGTCAACGATCACAAGGCGAAGCTCGAGCAGGTGCTGGGGCTCTCCTTCGACGAGTACATCGGCCACATCCAGGGCCGGCTCGGCGAGCCCGATGAGGTCGTGGGACTGGCCGTGTTCCTGGCCTCGGAGCGCTCGCGGTTCTCGTCAGGCACTGCCTATGTCGTCGACGGTGGCGCCACCGCGTCACTGGTGTGAAGGAGGACTTCCCATGCAGGTAGCGCCCGAACTGAAGACCCTGCCCGACCTGCTGCGGGTCCGGGCCAAGGCCGATCCCGACCGCCCGTTCGTCCGGTTCCAGGGCCGGTCGTTCACCTATGGGGAATTCGACGCCCGCACCGACGAGCTGGCCGGCGGGATGGTCGAGCTTGGCATCGAGCCGGGCGACGTGGTGTCCGTTTTCCTGCCGAACTGCCTGGAGTTTCTGGAGGCCTGGTGGGCGATTCTCAAGGCCGGCGGAGTGCTCGGCCCGGTCAATCCCGCCTATACCGGCTCGGAGGCCGCCTACGTGATCGAGCATTCCGAGGCGGTGGCGGTGGTGACCAGCGGAGCCGGCGCCGAGACGCTGGCGTCACGGCGCGAGCAGCTCGACACGGTGCACAACCTGATCTCGATCGACGAGGGCGGCGACGTGACGCTGAGCGAGCTGGCCGGCCGCGGGAACGGGACGCCTTCTCCGGAGCGCGGGCTCGACGACGTGGCGGCGATCCTCTACACGTCGGGGACCACCGGTAAGCCCAAGGGGGCGATGCTCACCCACCGCAACGAGCTGGTCAACACCACGCAGGGCGCCGAGCTGGTGCCGCTGGCGCCGGGCGAGCGGGTGGGCATGCTGCTGCCGCTGTTTCACGCCAACGCCCAGGTGGTCACCACCCTGATCCCGATGATGATCGGCTGTGAGGTGGTGATGTGGGAGAAGTTCTCCGCCTCCAAGTTCTGGCAGGCCGTGGAGGAGTTCGAGCCGGTGACGATCTCGGCCGTGCCCACGATTCTGGCCGCGGTGCTGAACGCGCCGGGCGCCCCCGAGGGCGGGAACTCGCTGCGCTATGTGATCTGCGGCGCGGCGCCCCTGTCGGTCGAGTTGTTGACCGCGTTCCAGGACCGCTTCGGGATCCGCATCCTGGAGGGCTACGGGCTGACCGAGACCGGTTGCATCGCCTCGATCAACCCGTTCTACGGCGAGCGCAAGGCCGGCTCGATCGGCCTCTCGCTACGGGGTCAGCAGATGCGCATCGTCGGCGAGGACGGCGAAGTCGCCGACTCCGGTGACTATGGCGAGATCGTGATCAAGGGCCCGAACGTGATGGCGGGTTACCTGAAGAACCAGGAAGCCACCGACGAGTCGATCCGCGACGGCTGGCTGCACACCGGCGACGTGGGCTACATGGACGAGGACGGCTACTTCTTCATCGTCGATCGCTCCAAGGACATGATCATCCGCGGCGGCGAGAATATTTACCCAAGGGAGATCGAAGAGGTCCTCTACGCCCACGAGAGCATCCTCGAGTGCGCGGTGATCGGGGTCCCTCACGACGTCCGGGGCGAGGAGGTGCTGGCGGTGGTGACGCTCAAGCCGGATGCCAGCGTGGATCTCGACGAACTCGCGGCGTTCGCCGCCGAGCACCTGGCCAAGTACAAGCTCCCGCACCGCTTCGAGCTGAAGGACGAGCTGCCCAAAACGCCCACCGGGAAGATCAGCAAGGGCCCGCTCCGCGAGGAGTTCGGCAGCTGGACCACCAGCCGGGCCGAGGCTACACGCTGAGCACGAGCGCACGCACGCGGAGCCGGCACGCCGCCGCGCTGTCGCTCGGCACCAGCGCCTCGGCGACCGCCTCGGGGCGCGCCAGGACATGCGGGGACACGGATCCGGGGTCGGCCAGCCGGACTACGCGCAGGTAGGCGCCGAACTGAAACCGTCGCGGCTGGGTGGCCGAGCTCACCCTGGGCCGTTGCCGGGTCCGCCGAGGCACGATCACACCGGCGAGCTCCAGCCGCGCGGGCAGCCGTACCTCCGCCGGGAACTCGACGGGGGGCAGGACGAGCGCGGGCGCCGGGCCCGGATCATCGATCTGCTGCCAGCCCGCCGCGGCCAGCTTCTGACGCTTGACCTCCACGCCCGCCTCGCGCCACAGTCCGCGGAGCATCATCAGGCCCATGATCGCCGCCGGGACGCCGACCAGCACCATGCGAAATTCCTTGAGGCCGAGCAGCACGAAGAAGTAGCCCAGATAGGGAACGTGGAAGACGACCCGATCCTGCGTTCCGTGGCCGAGCATGAACTTCCACACATCGGGAGCCGGGTTGGCGTCCCCCTTGGTCCGGAACGCGCGCTCTCCGTTGGCGCCGCGCCCGATCCAGTAGATCCGATGGGTGACCCGCTTGTAGACACCGCTGGTGTAACCCGAGGGCGGGTCGTAGGTGATCGGATCGCCTACCTTCAGCTGCGAGACCGGGACGGGAAGGTCATAGACGATCGAGCCGCGGTCGTAGGTCCCGGTCATCGACCCGGTCAGGATGATGTACCGGTGAAAGCCGAGCGCTGCCGGGACGAGCATCAGTCCGGCCGCGCCGGCAATCGCCGCGAACACGAGGTTGAGCCCGACGCGTCCGAGCCTCCGCAACACTCGCGTCCGCAACCTTGGGCTCGACGCCGGCTCCTCGGCGACGTGAACCGCGGGCCCGCCCGGGAGGCGCCTGACGACTATTGCGTGGCTGTCCACCGGTAGTCCAGTCTGGTGGAGGCCCCGCCGTAGGCGTTGTCGGCCCCGCCGGATCCCCCGTCCGGAAAGGTCACGCTGAACTTGTACCGATGCGCCGCCGCCGCGGCGAATGTGCCCAGCGCCACGGTGCCCATCGATCCGAGCGACCCCGAATACATGGTTATCGGTGTTGGGCAGCCGGTCGCGCAGGACGGGTCTCCCAGATCCTGGAGCACCAGGGTGAGCTTGGCCGAGAACGCCGGGGAGGTTGGGGTATCGATCAGGTTGGCCTTGGCCAGCGCGAGCGTCGCCGGAACGTTGCCGCTGTTGGCGATGTCGACCGTCGCCGAGCTTGTGGCTCCCGGCTTCATCGGACCGACGGTGAGAATCGAGCTGCCGGGCAGCGAGTCGGTGACCGCCACCGATCCGCTGGTGATCAGGGTGGTCGGATTGGCTGAGGTCGAGTTGAAATTTGCGCCGGTTCCGACCGCGACCGCGGTTGCCACGATCAGCGCGCCGAGCGCGATCACCAGCCGCCGCGGCGAGGCGGTGACGATCCAAACGAACGTCCGCGCGATCCGGCGGCGCATCTAGACCGCCGCCGGCGCGGTTTCCTGGTCCGGATTCAAGCCCGCGACGGCCGGGGCTTCAAACCATGCGACCAGCGCGTCCACGGGCATCGGCCGACTGAAGTAGTAGCCCTGGCCCATGTCGCAGCCCAACGCCGAGAGCTCCTGCACCGTCGCCTCGTCTTCGACACCCTCCGCGACGACCTTGACCCCGAGCTCATGGGCGAGCCGAATCGTCGAGCGCACGATCGCGGCGTCCCGGGGATGGTCGATCAGGCCGGAGACGAACTCGCGATCCACCTTGAGCTCGCTGACCGGAAGGTCTCGCAGTCCGGACAGCGACGAGTATCCGGTTCCGAAGTCGTCGATGGCAATGCGTACGCCCATGCGATCGAGCGCGCCGAGCATCGCGGTCGCCTTCTCGGGATCCGAGGCAATCGCGGTTTCGGTCACCTCGAGCCCCAATGCCTCGGCCGGGATTCCGCGGGTGGCCAACAGCTTCCCGATCTGTCCCGGAAGCGCTTCGTCGAGGGCGTTCGCCGTGGCCAGATTGACGTTGACCGCGGCGTCGATGCCCCGGTCACGCCACGCTCCGCAATCGCGCAGCGCCATTTCCACGACGCGGAGGGCCAGCTCGCCGACCAGCTTGCCCTCGGCGACGGTGGGCAGAAAGTCGCTGGGGGCCAGTAATCCGCGTTTGGGATGGCGCCATCGCAACAGCGCTTCGACGCCCACCACATGGCCGTCGGTGAGATCGATCATCGGCTGGTAGTACAGATGCAGCTCGTCGCGCTTCAGGGCCAGCTCGAGCTCGTGGTGCAGAGCCTGCCGGGCCGGATCCTTCTGCGAGCTCTCGGCGCGCGAGGCTTGCAGCAGCCGCGGCCACAGGAGGGCGTAGAAGAGCAGGCCTGCGCCGAGCAGAATCAGCTCGATCCGGTGGGTACGGTCCGAGACCTGCTGCGCCACCGGCGCGTAGGGAAGCAGGACATCGACCGCCGCCACCGGCAGCGTTCGCTTACCCGTGTAGATCGGCACCGCGACCTCGATCTGCTGGCCGGCGAAGCTGCCCAGCGGCGACCGTGCGCCCGAGTGCACGACGGTGATCGTCTGCCCGGTCAGCGCCGCCCGGACGCTCGGAGACGGCAAGAGGATGCTTCCGATCAATCGGTGATCCGTGGCGTAGAGCACGCGCGACTTCGTGTTCCAGACGGCGACCCCCTCCACGCCTGCGGTTCGCCGCGCCGCCAGCGCCGCCGCATCGAGCGCCTGGAGTCTGGATCCGACCAGCTTGCCGCTCAGCCTCGGTCCGAAGCTGGAAGCGGCCAGCAGTTCGGCCGCCTGGGTCGCGCTCCCCACCGCCTCCGTCCGGATGGACCCACCCTCCACCTTCGCGACGCCGAAGATCACCAATCCGATGGCCAAGAGCCCGGCGACGCTGAAGCTGACCAGGAAGCCGGGGCGCAGGCGCATACGCAATCCGGAGAGGTCGCTGCGGTCCAAATGGTGGGCTCGTGTCGGTTTGGCCATGGCTTTCTCGAATGAACTGTGTGATGCGGCCTAGACAGGGGCCTAAACACCCATCGGCAACTCAGGACCATTTGCTGAGAAGTCATATCGATTTCCCTTAACCGTCAGACCCGCCTGCGCGCGAGCCACCGATGTGACATTGCGGCCTTGCAGCAACTGTGTACGGGGAACTACCGACTACTGCAAATCTCGCCCCTGCCGATACGACTCATACAACTAACCGGTCAGGGGGCCCTACAGGTCCGTGATTGGGCAAAGGAATGCCATGAGCAGATTTACGTCGCTATGGAAAGCCTCACCTCGGAAAGTCCTACTCGCCCTGGGTGGCTTGGTGATCGCCGCAGCAGTAGCCGTCGGATCCGGCGCGAACTTCAACTCGACCAGCGCGAACCCGAGCAACGTGTTCTCAGCTGGAACGATCAGTCACTCGAACTCGAAGACCGGTGCGGCGATCCTGACCGCGGCCAACATGGTCCCGGGCGGCACGCAGAGCGGTTACGTCGACATCAAGAACACCGGCTCAGTTGCCGGCACGTTTACCCTGGTCCACGGCACTACCACGGATACCCCGGTCTCGCCGGGCCTCTCCAAGAAGCTGACCGAGACCATCACGGACAACGGCGATCCGGCGTGCGTCACCGCCTGCCCCGCTGCGGTGCAGGTCTACAGCGGCACGATTAACGCGATGCCGGCCACGACCACCCTGGGCTCGTTCCCTCCGGCGGCAACCCATCGCTATACGTTCGTCGTCACATTCCCGGACTCGGGCATAAACGGCGCCGACAACGCCTATCAGGGCGCTGGGACGTCGGTTGACTACAGCTGGTCCTCGACGAACTAACTCGTCACAGAGCAGACCGGCTGATGTCGGACCAGGTGGGTAACACCCACGGAGTTCCGGACGCGGAGGCGTCCGGAACTCCATCTGACATCCAGCCTGAAGGTAACCACGCCATCGCCGCACACCGCATGAATCGGATCGCGGTGAAGCTCGCCGCCACTGTCGTGGTGGTGATCGCCTGTGCGGTACTCGCTGGGGCGGCCACCTGGTCGAATCTCAACGCGACGGCGACGAATCCCACCAGCGCATTCACGGCGGGGACGGTCCTGATCGGCTCGAACTCGAGCTCGACGGCCCTTCTCTCACTAGCCAACGGCAAGCCCGGGTCGGTTTCCACCGGCTGTATCCAGGTCACTTATACCGGCACGCTACCGTCGAACGTGAGGCTCTACGGCGCCGAAGGCGGCACGGGCCTGAACCAGTACCTCACACTAGTGGTAACCCGGGGTACGTTCACCGGCACCCCGGCAGCCGGCTCGTGCACCGGGTTCACCGCCGATTCGACCAATTACATAACGCAAGGCGCGGGCGTGATCTACAACGGCACGCTCGCCAGTTGGCCGGCTACATCAGCCGCCGCTCTGTCCGATCCCACCGCGGCAAGCCCCGCGACCTGGAACACCGGCGTGGCGCACGGCTTCGAGTTTCAGGTCACGTTGCAGAGCAACGCCGCGGGGCAGGGTCTCACGGGTAGCGAATCTTTCACCTTCGAGGCTGACAACACCTAATGGCCGAGCTTGCCGCGCTCCTGCCCCCACCGCGTGAGAGCGCGAGCATGGCCCGCGCCGGACGGCTGGCCGATCGCGGGTCGACCGTCGTCTGCGGTCTGGCCATCACGCTGCTGGTGGTGCTGGCGGCCGGGACGCTGGCTGGATATCGCCCGCTGATCGATCATTCCGACAGCATGCGCCCGGCGGTCCGGGCGGGCGATCTCCTGATCACCCATGACCAGCCGGCGAGCGCGATCCGCGTCGGCGACATCGTCACGTTCACCGATCGGGCGCTGGGGAGCAAACTGATAACTCACAGAGTGGTCGCGTTGCGTGGCTCGGGCACGAGGATCGCCTTCATGACTCGAGGCGATGCCAACTCCGCCTCCGAGAGCTGGTCCGCAGCTCGGGGCGCCTCCGTCGGCAAGCTGCTGGTCCGCGTTCCCGCCGTTGGCCGAGGTATGGCTTGGATGACCGCGCCCTGGCCACGCTCGATCCTGCTGGGCCTGGCCGCGCTGGTGCTCAGCGCGGCGCTGCTGCGGCGCATCTGGAGGGCCTGATGCGACGACCGGCCACGCGCACGGCGCTGGCCCTGCTGGCGGTGGCCACGGCATGGTCCCTGATCCTGGGCGGAACTCTGTCGGCCTACACCGCGTCCACCTCGACAGCGTCCGGCTCGTTTGCCGGCGCGGCCGACTGGACCGCCCCGACGGCCAGCACCGCGGTGATCGGCCGCACCACCGCCTACGACACCGGAGCGATCGCGCAGGGCGCGAGCTACTACGCGTACGCAAACGTGACCGATACCGGCAACCCGGCCAGCGGCGTGGCCACGGTGTCGGCCAACCTGAGCTCGCTCACGGCGGGCAGGACCTCGGTGGTCATGACCGCCGGCACCTACAGCGCAGGCGGCGTGAGCTACGGCTTCCGCAGCCCCTCGGAGGTGGGCGCGAACCCGTTGACGGCTGGGACCCACGCCGTGGGGATCACCTCGACCGACGTCGCCGGCAACGCCGGGACTCAGAGCTTCAACACGACGGTCGATAACAGCGCGCCCGTCGCCACGGACGTACAGAGCACGAACGTCGCCGGTGGAACCGTCGGCCATCTGGATCAGGGCGACACCCTCACGTTGACCTACAACCAGCCAATTGATCCCTACTCGGTGGTGGCCGGCTGGAACGGCAGCTCCTACAGCGACGTTCAGGTCGGGCTGATCGACGGTGGCGGCACCGCACCCGATTTTCTCGTGATCTACTCGGCAGACATCGTGCCGGTCCCATTGCCCCTCGGCCAGATCAACCTGCCCAGCTCCGGATACCTGAATACCGGGCAGTACTCGTACGTCGAATACGGTCAGCACGGGGCCGCTACGCCCACCAGGATGATCCGCAACGGCTCGAGCATCACCATTACGCTGGGGACGCCCAGCGGTACCTCGCTGACCAAGAACACGGCCGGCACCATGACCTGGTCTCCTTCTTCGTCGGTGACCGACATCGCCGGCAACGCCGGTTCGACCGCCACGGTGACGGAATCCGGAACCGCCCATGTGAACTTCTATCAGCCGGTCGTCCGCGGACCCGCTCACCGATGAGCGAACGCCCGCTGCCAGGTCTCCATGTAGGCCTCGGCCGAGTTGAAGAGCAGCGGCAGCGCCCGGCGCCCGGCGCTGGTTCGCTCCATGTCGGCGATCAGGTCCGGAATCAGGCCGTAGTGCGCGACGCCGTCCCGGTTGAGGTCGAAGACCCGCGTGCCGGTACGCTCGCGGGTGAACGTGACGCTCCCGTCGTAGGACTTGAACGGATAGCGCAGCGGATGCCGGCCGGCGTCAGGACGCGGGCCGGGTAGCGAGCTGAAGCCGTTGGTGTCGGTCCCCAGTCCGACCCCGAAGAAGCCCCCGCTCGCCCGGTACTTGGCCATCGTCAGAATCTTGGCGGCCAGCGTCGGGGCGATGTCCGGCGTCACGGCGGCGAACCCGCCGAGCTTGTACAAGCGAATCAGCTCTGACGGCGTCCACTCGCCACCGGTGCCGTTGTGGCTCGAGATCAGCGGATAGTGGGCCTTGGCGGCGATCGCCAGGACCTCGTCGCGGGCGGACTCGCTGAGATGGTCGACCTCTATCAGCATGTGGTTGGCCATCATCCGCTGGATCAGGTAGCGCCCGAGCGGAGTGAGCTTGCGCGAGTTGCATTGCAGGCCGCTCGGATAGGCGGGCATCGGCTGGCCGGCGATCGACTTCGCCGCCGGGAAGAAAGCGGCCAGCGCGGCGAGCAACCCGGGGCTTAGCGTGTGAACCGCGGCGCCCTGGCCAGCGCCCGGGCAGCGGGCGGTCCTGAAGTAACTACCGGTCTGAAAGCGATTGAGGATGTTGATGAAGACGCCCTTCGTCCCGCCCTCGAGCGCCGCGCCGGCGAACGCGTTGTTGACCCAGTGCGCCACGAACATGCCGCGCACCCCGAGGCGCTTGTACTGGGCCAGTCCGCGATCGACGTCCGCGCGGGTGCACTGGGCCCGGCCGGCCCGTTCGCCGCAGCCGAACAGGTCGGAGGATTCGATTCCGATCATCACCGCCAGCTTTCCGGCCAGCATCACCCGGCGCGCCGCCGTCGGGGTGTACACCAGGCGGAACCAACCGCGCCCCGGGCCACCGCTCTGCGCGTCGACGTAGTTCTGGAGACCTTTGAGCGTGGCGATCTGCCGTTTGATCGAGATCGTCTCGGAGCACGTCTTGACGGCCCGGCGGGGCTCGAGGCGACACAGTGGCGCGTCGTCGGCCGTCTGCGCCACCATCATTCGCATGCCCGCGCGCCAGGCGCGTTCGAGCCAGACGTAATACGCCTGCTGGTGGGTCATCGAGTTGAAGGTGGGCCAGCCGTTGAAGCTGGGCCAACCGCGGGTGTCGTGCGTCCCGAGCGGTACTCCGCTGCGCAGCAGGTTGCCGGTGAGGTCGAGGCTGCCATTCGGCCCGTGAACCTTCGCGTCCTGACCGAGCGCGGTCGGGATCCCGAACGGGTCAAACGGCTCCCCGGAGATCACGTCGCCACCCGCCCGCATGTTGCCGGTCACATGAACGTGATCGTCGATGAAGCCGAAGATCTTCCCGTGCTTGACGCGTGTCCCGGGATCGTGGACCGCCGCATCGACTTGCGCCTCGGGGAACGGCCTACACCCCGATCGGGGCACGAACGCGAACAGCGCAGACCGCGTCGCCGCGCCGGTCAGGCCGAGGGTCCCGGTGCCGGCTCGCACGGCGAGGCGCCGATGGTCGGCGGTCGAGCGGAGCGAGAACGCGGTCGGGCCGCCGGGCACCCCCGTGACACCGGCCGGCAACGGCGCGAACACCGTCCTCGCCCCGGCCCCGGCTGACCGCGTCACGTCTGCGCCGCCCGACCCGATGCTCACCAGCTCGCCGTGGCCATCGGACAGCAGGTAGGTGCCAAGCGCCGTCGGCTTCAAGAAGAACGCAGCCGCCGCGACCTCGCTGGTTGCCTTGGCGGCGTATGAGGTCGATCCGGCCGCGACCACGAAGCGACCGTTCGCGGCCGAGCGCAGGGCGAAGCACCGGTTGGCCAGCGCGTACACCGCCAGGCGGTTGGCCGGTCGCGACGGTTGCCCGGCCGCCGGCCAGGCGGTTGCGAGACTGGTCGTTACGGCACCCGAGACGACAGCAGCCGCGATGAGCTTGCGAGCGCAGACCATGCCGGCGCCGATCCTATCCCCGCACGCCGAGCCGGTGGCGAGCCGCCGGGGCGGGTTACCGTGCTGGGATGACCTCACGCATCCGCGAGTCACCACGTTGTACCGGTGTGACCCGCGACTCGGGGGGCGATGCGCTCGGTAGCTGGCGGGCCCAGTTTCTGTTGTTGTCGATGATCTGGGGCTCGAGCTTCCTGTTCATCAAGGTGCTCGACGACGAGCATTGGCCGGCGCTGTGGGTGGCGCTCGCGCGGATCGCCCTCGGCGCGCTGACGCTGCTGGTGCTGGTCAGGCGCCGGCGCGAGTCGTTGCGCTTCGAGCGCAGGGTATGGGCCCACCTCGCCGTAGCGGGCACCTTGTTCATCGCCGCGCCGTTCACGCTGATCGCCTACGGCGAGACGAAGATCTCCTCGATCCTGGCCGGACTGTGGAATGGAACCACGCCCTTGTGGGCGCTGTTCGCGGTGATGGTCGTCTTCTCGGAGGAGCGCCCGGATCGGCGGCGAGTGCTCGGCCTCGCCATCGGCTTCGCCGGCGTGGTCGTCGTGCTCGGGCCCTGGCGGGCGCTGGGGCAGGCTCAGCTGATCGGGCAGCTGGCCTGCGCCGCCGCGTCGGCCTGCTATGGCGTGGGCTTCCCCTACACCCGGCGCTACCTGGCCAGCCGCCCGGAGAGCGGGGTGGCGCTGGCCGCCGGTCAGCTGATCTGCGCCACGCTGATCCTCGCGCTGTTCGCCCCGTTCGCGCGTGCGTCCACCGCGCGGCTGGGTCTGGACGGCCTGGGCAGCCTGCTCGCGCTCGGGGTGCTCGGCAGCGGCGTGGCGTACGTGCTCAACTACGCCGTGGTGCGAGCCGCCGGAGCGACTACCGCGTCGACCGTCACCTACGTGATCCCGGTGGTCTCGACCCTGCTCGGCGTGGTCGTGCTCTCCGAGCCGCTGCGCTGGAATCAGCCGGCCGGGGCACTTGTGCTGTTCACCGGGATCGCCATCTCGCAGGGCCGGCTACGGGTGGTCGGCCACCGGCCATGAAGCTTCAGCAAGCCCTCGGGGAGATCGTCGGCCCGCGGCACGTGCTCAGCGATCCCGACCTGACCTCGGCCTACGAGTCCGACTACACGGGCCGCTACCGGGGACGGGCGAGGTGCGTCGTGCGCCCAGCCGACACCGCCGAGGTGGCGGCCGTGATGTCGGTCTGCGCCCAGCAGGGAGTCGCCGTGGTGCCCCAGGGCGGGAATACCGGCCTGGTCGGCGGGAGCGTTCCGCGCTCCGGCGAGGTGGTGATCTCGCTGCGCCGGCTCGCGCAGATCGACGAGGTGGACGCCGCCCTGGGGCAGGTGACCGTTGGCGCCGGCGCGACGCTGGCGGCGCTCCAGGCCGCGGCCCGCGCCGCCGGCGAGGACGCCGGCCTGGACTTCGGTGCGCGCGACTCCTGCACGCTCGGCGGGGTGGTGGCCTGCGATGCCGGCGGCGCTCGGGCCCTGCGGCACGGGACGGCTCGGGCTCACGTGGCCGGGCTCGAGGCGGTGCTGGCCGACGGCTCCACGATCTCGCGACTCGCCGGCCTGACCAAGGACAACGCCGGCTACAACCTCCCCGCCCTGCTCATCGGCTCTGAGGGGACGCTGGGAATCATCACCCGCGTGCGCTGGAAGCTAACTCCCTGGCTGACCGCGCGGGTCGCCGCGCTCGTCCCACTCGCTTCGGCCGCCGAGGCGGCCGCGCTACTGACCGCACTGCGGGCCACGGCGCCGTCGCTGGAGAGCTGCGACTTCTTTCTCGACGAGGGGTTGCGGCTCGTGCTGGGGCACCAGCGGCGGCAGTCGCCCCTCCGCACCCGCGCGCCGTTCTACGTGCTGGCCGAATGCGCGGCCCGCTCGGACCCGACCGACGAGCTCGCCGAGGCGCTGGCGCGAGCGGGCATCGACGACGCGTTGATCGCCGACGACACCGCCGGCCGGGAGGCCTTGTGGGCGCTGCGCGAGGGGCACACCGACGCCATCAACGCGGCCGGCATCCCGCACAAGCTCGACGTCGGGGTACCGCTGCACCAGCTCGATCGCTTTCTGGAGGCGGTCCCAGAGGCCGCCGCCGCGGCCGGTGGGGTGCGGGTCGTCCTGTTCGGCCATCTCGGCGACGGCAACGTCCACGTCAACGTGCTCGGGCCCGACCCTGAGGATCAGCGGGTCGACGATGCCGTGCTCGAGCTCGTCCTCGCCTGCGGCGGGACGATCAGCGCGGAGCACGGAGTCGGCGTGGCCAAGGCCGGGTGGCTCGAGCGAGCCCGCGGGGGCGAGCAGGTCGCGGCCATGCGCCGGATCAAGCGCGCGCTGGATCCGGACGGCCTGCTGAACCCCGGCGTCGTGCTAACCAGCCGCTAGCGGCGAGTCGCCGGGCGAATGAGACCAGCGCGCAACCGGCCAGCAGGATGAAGAAAGGCTCGAGTACGGAGCGGAAGCGAGGCGTGCCGGTGGTGATCGGGGCCTCGCTCAGCCACAGCAGAAATGGGATCAGCCACAGGACCTTCGGAATTCGACGGGCGGCCTTGGTGAATATGCCGGCGATCGCCAGCAGCCCGACCAGCCAGAAGCTGTAGACCCCCAGATCGGCGAAGTTCTTGCTCGCGTAGACATCCGTATGGGCGGTCTGGCGGGAGTAGAAGCGACTCTGCAGGTCGAACAGCCTGACCGTGTTCCAGAACATCGTCTCGGGCACCGACTCGGGGTGCCTGCCGATGTACCGGAGCACCGCCGACACGAGCTTGTCGTTGCGCTGAGCCTCGGTCAGCTTCTTGTTGCGGCGGATGGCGCGGTAATCGTTGTAGCGATGACCGGCCTCCCACTGGTAATTGTGCTTTGCCGCCACGTGGTTGTAGGTCCCGCTCAGTGTCGCGCCCAGCTCCGTGGTCACCGGTACGAACGCGTGTTGGGCGATCGCATTGCGAATCGTCCAGGGCATGACCGTTACGGCCATCACGACCAGTAGCAACGACGGCTTGGCCAGGCTGCGCCGCGCCCATACCGGTCTTCCCGTCCACACCACGAACGCCAGCGCGATCCCGATTACGAACCCATTACCCCGGGTCAGCGCGGCCAGTCCGGAGAACAGCCCGGCCAGCACGATCCAGCGGGTGGGCCGCTCAGCCGTCCGGGCGCGCAGTGCGAAGTTGACCGCCGCCAACTCCAGTGGGACCAGCAGGCTCTCGGTCAACAACGCGACACCGACCATCACCAGCGGGAGGTACACCGCGCCCACCCCGAGGGCGACCAACGCGACGGTCCGGCCGGCCAGCTGATGAGCCATCCACGCCAGCAGGAGCACCGTGACCACCGCCACCATCGCCTCGACCAGGCGCGCCCCCGTCCAGCCGCCGAACTGGGTGGCGACCAGGTTGTAGGACGACTGCGGGATCCCGATCACCCAGTAGATGAAGCCCAGGTAGAACGGGTAGGCGGGCGGCCGGTAGGCGCTCGAGCCCATCACCCAACCGTGGCCGCTGGCCAGGCCCTTCCCCAGGTAGTCGTAGACCTGCGGGTCGTTGTACGGAATGAACTTCCAGGTGTCGAGCACGTAGCCGACGCGCACGATCACCGCCACGAAGATCAGCGTCCCAAGCGTCGCGTGTCCGCGGCTCAGCGCAGCCATGCGGCGTCTGCCGGCCGCGAACGTGCGTCTGCCGGTCGCGAACGATGTGCCCGAACCCACGCGGCAAAGCTACCAGAGCTACCGACGGCGGCACTCCGCGCAATCGACCACGGGGGCGAGCCGAGGAGATATGCTTTGCGCCGTGAGGGCTCCGGTTGGAGGCGGGCGCAGCATCACCGCGGCAAGCGCGGCGATCGCCGTAATGGCCGTAATCGCTGTGATCGCGGCAGGGGCCTCGGCAAAGCCGGCCGCTCAGGTCACGTGCCCGTTCAAGGCGGGTTCACCAACTGGCGGCGACGTCCAGTGGGCGTTCACCGAATCCGCTGCTCCGAGCGACCAGCACAAGGGCATCAAGACCTCCTATACCCATGGGCGCGGGAACTGGACCAACGGGAAGACGACCGGGAAGGCCTGCAGCCAGGACACCCTGACCAAGGGACCGGCGCGCAATCTGGTGCTTTCCGCCGCCGGCAAGGCAAAACTGACCGGGCGGGTTACCCAGTCCGGGCTGTTGGGTGTCCGACTCGTGGTGCCGTTGAAGGTCTCCGCCAGTGACGACAGTGCCTGTGCGGTCGGGACGCGCGGCACGATCACGCTGTTCGCCAGTTATTTCTCCATCCATCGCGACACTGCCGCTCTGCATTTCGCCAAGCCGTGTGCCGATCATGATCACCACTTCGCCGGCTCGAGCCTGCACGTTCTGATCACCCGACACGGCGCGCAGGTCAACACCCCCTAGCTAACTCCGCGGCAGAGCTGACCGGCGCCCTCCCGGTTCGCTCAACCCTGACGGCGAACCTGCCGATCAATAGTCAGTGCGCATGAATGCGAGGATCCGGGCCGCCCCGGCGCTCTCCCCCGGGCTGGTCTTTCCGCTGGCCGTCGTGGCGCTCGCCGCGATGGTGCTCGGCGAGCTCGAAACGGCATGGTCTTCGGCCTCGTGGGACGTGGCCTGGACGGCCGGCTCGCTGTCCGCACTGGCCGGGATGCTGCTGGCCCGGCGCGCCGCGGCGCCCGACACTCGCCTGCGCTGGAGCCTATGGGCGGCCGCCGCGGCCTGTTGGGTCGGCGGTCAACTGGCCTGGGACGCGTTCGGGCTGATCGGGTTCCCCGCGTCGCCGAACCTGGCCGATCTGGGCTGGTGGGGATTCGCCGCGATCGTGATCGTGAGCCTGATCGGCAGCCGCTCCCGCTCACGTTCCCTGCGGATCGTCGCGCTGGTCGAGACCCTGCCGGTGGCCGCGGCGGCGGTCGCCCTGAGCCTGGCCGAGCTCTGGCACGACGCTACGGTGTCCTCGCTCCCGCTGGCGCCGAAGGTTTCCGCTCTGGTCTATCCGGCCGTGTACATCGCCGCGGCGGTGCTGATGCTCCAGTCGATGATCGCCGGCTCATTACGGAGCTCGCGTTCGACCGGCCTGCGCCTGGTGCTGGGCGGGATGGCCGCCCAGGCGCTGGCGTTCTGGTTGTGGAGCACGCAGCTGCTGGCCGGCACGTACGTCCCCGGCGGCACCGTCCTCGATCCACTGTGGGTGGTCGGGCTGGTGGCGATCGGCGCCGGAGGGGTGCTGGCGGCGCGAGACCCTGAGCCCGCCGTCGAGGTCAACGAGCCGGCCCGGCACGGCGGCGTGTTGCCGGCGGTCATGTTCGCCCTGCTGATCGCCGCGCTGGTGGACGCCCAGCTCAGCCACGCGCCCTCGGGGGCGGCCATCACGCTGGGCGCCGGACTCCTGTTCTCCGGGGCGACGCTGATCGCGCGGGGTACGCTGCTGGAGCGCCGCCTGCGGGAACTGCTCGGTCGCGAGCGCGCCTCGCTCGCGGTCCTCGCCGATCGAGAAGCCGAGCTGGCGCGGTTGAACACTCAGCTGGTGTCGGATTCCCGGCACGACCCGCTGACCGGCATGCGCAACCGGCGGGCGCTGGCCGACGATCTGCCTCCGGTGGAGATCAGCCAGACGGAGCAGGGGCGCTCGTTCGCGCTGGCCCTGTGCGACATCGATCACTTCAAGGCCTACAACGACCGGCTCGGTCATCTCGCCGGGGATCAGGCGCTGAAAGCGATCGCCGCCACGGTCAGAGCCGCGTTGCGCGGCGGCGACATCGCCTACCGCTTCGGAGGCGAAGAGCTGCTGCTGGTTCTCCGCGACGTTGACGCCGCGGCGGCAATCGCTGCCGCCGAGCGAGTCCGCGCGGCCGTGACCGGCGCGGCGATCCCCCATCCCGACGGCATCGACGGGGTGTTGACCGTGTCGATCGGCGTCGCGTGCGGAGGCGAGGACTCCAGCACGCTGCTGGCTCGCGCCGACGCCGCGCTGTACGACGCCAAGCACGCCGGGCGAAACTGCGTCGTCGAGGCCAAGGCGAGCGACCCCTCGGTGACCGCGGGTCGCCGCCACGACGTCATCGAGGAGCCGGTCCCACGCCACCTCCGCAGCATGCTGGCGGTGTCCCTAGCGGCCGCCTCGGGCCGCGGGCCGATGCCCGTGCTCGAGGCGCTCGCCCAAACGATTCGGTCCGAGCTGTCGTTTCACGTGGTAGCGGTCAACCTGCTCGACCCCGCCCGGCATGAACTCGAGTGTGTGATCGTGCTCGGCGACGAGGACGCCCGCCGCACGCTGCTCGGCACGGCCAGCCCGTGGGCCGAGTGGGAGCAGGCGATGGGCTCGGAGCATCAGCGCGGCGGAGCGGTCTGGCTGCCGGCCGGATCGCACACCTGGGAGCAGGACAGCCCGACCTGGACACCGGCCAGGGGCGGCGTGCCCAGCGAGGACGGATGGCAGCGCGACGACATGCTTCTGCTGCCCCTCCGAGGCAAGAACGGCGACATTCTCGGTGTCGTGTCGGTCGACCAACCGGTGTCCGGTCGCCGTCCCGACGAGGGCCAGATCACCTCCCTGATGACGGTCGCCGACTATGCCGGGATCGCCCTGGAGCAGTGCCAACGAGACACTGCCCATTCGGCCGCGGTGCGGGCCGAGTCAACCGAGCTCAGACTGGCGGCCGTGATGCTGCTGGCCGAGACGCTGGACCTCCGCGACCCCGGCACCGCGCGCCATTCCCGCACCGTCGGCGCCTACGCCCGCCAAACGGCGGTCGCGCTCGGCTTGACGCCCGATCGCGTCGACCAGATCCACGCCGCCGGTGTCCTTCACGACCTCGGAAAGCTCGGCATCGCCGACGCGGTCCTCTACAAGCCGGGCCCGCTCGACGGGATCGAATGGCGCGAGATCAAGCGCCATCCCGAGATCGGGGCCCGGATCCTCGACCGTGCCGGCCTGGAGGAGATCGCCAGTTGGGTCAGAACGCACCACGAGCGGATCGACGGAACCGGCTATCCCGGACGGCTCAGCGACGACGAGGTGGCGCTCGAGGCGCGTGTCCTCGCCGTCGCCGACGCTTATGAGGCGATGGTCACCGACCGGCCCTACCGAGCCGCCATGTCCGCCGGAGCGGCCCGCCAGGAACTGAACCGTTGTGCCGGAACCCAGTTCGATCCGCTGGTGGTCGCCGCGTTCATCAGCACGCTGAGCGACGACGTCATGCCGGCGGACGAGCAGCCGCGCGAAGCCGCCGAGGCTCGCGGTCCGGCGCTCGCCACGCGCCTGCCTTGATCACGTCCTGGCGCTGACCGAGGCCGTCCCGATCACCTGGCCGAGCTTGAAGACGTTGTCCTGACTGTTCAGGACCTGGACGCCGGCGCTGGTCAGTTTCAGCGAGACGCCCGAGATGGTCACCGCGCGTCCGCGCTTGGAGTGCTTGGCGTGAGACGTGCTGAGCGTGGCCAGCGCGGCGCCCGGGCTGGTCGACGACCCGACGAACGTGGCCGACAGCAACGGCAGCGCACCGCCGAAGTGCAGGGCGAAGCTGGTCAGCTCGAACTGTGTCGTCTGCGTGCCGCCATTGAGGGCAGGGGAGGTGTGCACGAAGTCGAGCCCGCCCCTGCTCGCCACCCGACCGGTGAGCTTCCGGACGTTCACCCTGCCCGAGGCGAGCGGGAACTTGAAGGCATCCGGAAGGGCGGCCGTGCCGGGCGCCAGCGGGGTGACCGTCCTCGTATCGACAGAGGCGCCGGTAGTCGATTTCGTCAACGCCGCGAATGCCTTGGCAGTGAACTTGAGCGTAACCGTGCCGGTGTGCAACGAGACGCTCTTGACGGCCGCCGGCTGCGCCGCCAAGGCCGGACCCGCCACCCCGACCGCGAGCGTTGCGGCGAGCGCGCCGCCGAGCGCTGCCCTCCGGCGCGGACGCGACAACCTGTCGTCCGGCCTGCCGGGCGGATCTCTGACGAGCCTTGAAGGACGCGCATATCGTCTCGCGATCCGCGGATCGTCCCACCTCGCAGGGGCGCGCACAAGGGACCCGCGCACGGGACCGATTCCGACGGCGGCGCGGGCGGCCAAGTATCGTGCCGGCGATGGGTGAGCAGGATCAGCGGCGCGAGGACGGGACGGCCGCCTGGCATCGCCGGCTGCATCACACCGGGCACGATCAGTTGAGCGAGGACACCGCGCAGACGCCCGGGATGCGGCGCTACGAGGCCATCTCGGGAACGCGCAGCGGCTCGCGCAAGATCTGGATGGGCGAGAGCCACATCGCTCCCGGGATGGTTTCCGGCGATCACCACCATGGCGAGGCGGAAACCGGCATCTACGTGGTCAGCGGCCACCCGGTATTCGTGTTTCTCGAGGATGGACGCGAACGGCGAGTGGAGGCCGTGCCGGGTGACTATGTGTACGTGCCACCGTTTGTGCCACATCGTGAGGAGAATCCCTCCACCGAGGAGCACGCCGTGGTCGTGCTGGCGCGCAGCACGCAGGAGGGGATTGTGGTGAACCTGCCGAGTCTGCGGGCGGAGGTGCCCGAGTTGGACCGCCTGATCGCCGAGCTGTCGAAGTCGGGGACGGGGACGCGCCCGGCGGAGTAGCTCCGGCGTGGCCGGTCGGCGAGAGCTCAGCCGCGTCGCATCAGCCGGCCGACCGCGGACATCAGCTCGACCGTCTTCTCGTCGCGCTCGGCGGGGTCCTCGGCGCCGATCACGCAATGATGCGCGTGCTCGTCGAGTAGCCCGAGCCCAACCTTGTCCAGGGCGGCCTGCGCGGCGCTGATCTGGGTGAGGATGTCGATGCAGTAGCGATCGTCCTGGACCATTCCCTCGATCCCCCGGATCTGCCCCTCGATCCGCCGTAGCCGCGCCAGGAGCTGTTCCTTGGTCGCGCTATACCCGCGAGTCGCCGGTTGCCGCTCTGCCATGCCGGCATCGTAGCAGTACCATTACCCCCTATGGGTATCCTCGATGTGCTCTGGCACGGAGTCCGAGATTCGCTGTTGATGGCCTGGGAGGTCTGGTGGGCCCTGGTGTTCGGGTTCTTCATCTCCGCGGTCGTGCAGGCGTGGGTTCCGCGCGAGCGGATCGAGCGCGCCCTGTCCGGTGGCGGGGTCAGGCCGATCGCGATCGCGACCGGCCTGGGAGCGGCATCGTCGTCCTGCTCCTACGCCGCGATCGCCATCGCCAAGAGCCTGTTTCAGAAGGGTGCGTCCGCCGCCTCGGCGCTGGCGTTCCAGTTCGCCTCCACCAACCTGGTGTGGGAGCTCGGGCTGGTGTTGTGGGTCCTGCTGGGCTGGCAGTTCACGCTGGCTGAGTACCTCGGCGGGATCGTGATGATCGTGCTGATGACCCTGCTCCTACGCGCGTTCGTCTCGCAGGAGCTCGAGCAACAGGCTCGCGAGCATGCTGAGCACGCCGACGCCGGGCACCAGCACACCCCGAGCGGCGAGAGCATGAGCTGGCGCCGGCGGCTGACCAGCGCCTCCGCCTGGTCGGATGTCGCGCACAACTTCCGCGGCGACTGGCAGATGCTGTGGAAGGAGATCACGATCGGCTTCCTGCTCGCCGGGTTCGTCGCCCAGCTCGGCAATAACTTCTTCAATGGTCTCTTTCTCAGCGGCTCGCCGCACCTCCTCCGGACCGTGTGGGGCGCGTTCATCGGTCCGGTCATCGCGATCCTGAGCTTCGTCTGCTCGGTCGGCAACGTCCCGCTCGCGGCCGTCCTATGGAGCGGCGGCATCAGCTTCGCCGGCGTGATGGCGTTCATCTTCGCCGACCTCATCGTCCTGCCGATCCTGGTCATCTACCGCAAGTACTACGGGTCGGCATTCGCGCTGCGGATCGCGGCGCTGATGTTCGTGACGATGGTCCTCGCCGCCCTCATCGTCGACGGCGTGTTCAGCGCCCTCGGGCTGATTCCGGCGGGCTCGCGCCCCACCAGAACCGACGTCTTCGGCTCGGTCGCGGTCGACTACAAGCTCGTGCTCAACATCGCGGGGCTGCTCCTCTTCGCCACGCTGCTGTGGCTGACCGCTCGCCGCGGCTCGACCGACCCCGTGTGCGGCATGAAGGTCGACCGCACCAAGGCCGTGACCCAGAGCCACGACGGGCGGATCTACTACTTCTGCTCAGACCATTGCCGCCAAGCCTTCGAGAAGGTCAACGTGGGAAGCTGACCGTGATTGTGAGTCCGCCGTCGGGCTGCGGGCGGGCGTTTACGGTGGCGCCGTGGGCGGTGGCGATCGCGCGGACGATCGACAACCCGAGTCCGTGGTGGCCGTCGGCTTCGGCGGCGCGGTGGCCGCTGAGCCGGTGGAACGGCTCGAACAGCCGGTCGAGCTCGTCCGCGGGAACCACCGGTCCGGTGTTGGTCACGGATAGCACCGAGCGCCCGGCACCCGTCGCGGTACGGATCTCGACCGACCCATGGGCGTGGTTGTAACGCACGGCGTTGTCGATCAGGTTCGCCATCAGACGCTCGATCAGGGCCGGCTCGCCGGTGGTCGGTGCGGATTCGAGGTCGCTGATCAGCCGCAGCGAGGCGCGCTCGATCTCCGGCCGCGGGGTGAGCAGCGCGAGGCCGGCGAGCGTCGCCAGGTCGAGTGGCTCGCGATGGTCGAGGCCGCGCTCGCTGCTGGCCAGCGCGAGCAGTGCCTCCAGCATCCGTTCCTGCTCGCGCCCGTAGGACAGCAGCTCCTCGCAGGTCGCTCGCAGTGCGCTCGCGCTGGCATCGGGGTCCGCGAGCGCGACCTCCAGGAGCGTTCGCTCGAGCGTCAGCGGGGTCCGCAGCTCGTGCGACGCGTTGGCGACGAACCGGCGCTGAGCCTCGAACGAGGCTTCCAGCCGCGCCAGCAGTTCGTCGAGCGTGTCACCTAGCTGTTTGAACTCGTCGTCGGGTCCGGCCAGCGCGAGCCGTTCGCTGAGGTTGCCGGCCGAGATCGTCCGCGCGGTCGCGGTCATCTCGCGCAACGGGCGCAGCACCCGCCCGGCGACGAACCACCCGAGCACGGCGGAGAAGGCCGCCGTGATCGCCAACACGAACCACGACACGGCCAGCAGCCGGTCGACGTCGGCCGAGTGCTGGTGGCCCAGCTGATCGCGGATACCTGGCAGCACGATCTTGCGAACGAGGGGGACCTTGCGCGAGGGGAACGCGGTGACCGTGCTCACGTTGACCGTCGGGCTGCTGGAGGCGAGCAGATAGGTGATCGTGATCACCGCGGTTCCGAGCAGCAGGAACATGCCCGCGTAGAGAAGGGTGAGACGCAGACGTGCCGTACGCCCAGGGAGACGCAGCCATGAGCGAGGCGCCATCAGATCCGGTAGCCGCCTTCGCGGACGGTCTCGATCACCGGTGGGTCACCGAGCTTCGCCCGCAGACGGCCAATCGTGGTCTTCACCGTGGTCGTGAACGGGTCGGCTGCCTCGTCCCACACGCGGGTGAGCAACTCCTCGGCCGAGAGGGCTCGGCCGTCGGCCGCCAACAGGCATTCGAGCAGCGAGAACTCCTTCGGGGTCAGCGTGAGCCGGCGCTCGCCGCGGAACGCCACCCGCCTGGCGGAATCCAGGCTCACGCCTGCGCGTACGAGCGTTGGCGGCATCAGCGGCGCGGCGCGACGCCCGAGCGCCCTGATCCGCGCCACCAGCTCGGCGAAGTCAAACGGCTTGGCCAGGTAATCGTCGGCCCCGAGCTCCAGCCCGTCCACGCGATCCCGGATCGTGCTCGCCGCGGTCAGCATCAGCACCCGCGCCTCGCTCCGCTGCGCTACCAGCGCGCGGCACACGTGATCGCCGTCCACGCCGGGGAGGTCCCGGTCCAGCACGATCACGTCGTAGCGATTGACGCCCACGTGCGCCAGCGCGCTCTCCCCGTGGAACGCGAGGTCGACCGCCATCCCCTCGCGGCGCAGGCCATCCGCGACCGCGGTCGCGAGCCGCTGATGATCCTCGACGACCAACACCCTCATCGTGTCGACAAGCATGCCCGACCGCGGTGACAGCCAGGTCACAGGCGCCGTGACCGTCGTGTCACCACCGACCCGTTAGAACTGGCGGCCAGATGCCCCTCACCCCCCCACACTCCCGACGAGCCGTGCTCCTGCCGGCGGCTTTCGCCAGCCTCGCGCTGCTCGCGGCGGGCTGCGGCTCGTCCTCATCCTCGAGCTCCACCACCAGCCCTTCATTCACCGGCTTCGCCACCGCCGCCTACAAGTACGCCGGCTGCATGAGAAACCACGGCTTGGCCGGCTTTCCTGACCCGCACGTCGTAAACCAGCCGCCGCGGGTGATGATCATGCAATCGGTTCCGCCCGGACTTGAGGGCACGTCCCGGTTCGCGGCCGCGAAAGCAGCCTGTCGAGGGATTTTGCCCACCCCCAAGGACAATCCCGCCCAGTCGGCGGCGCAGCAGCAAACCAGAAAGCGAGACCTGCTCGCGTTCGCCCAGTGCTTGCGCAGCCACGGCCTGCCCAACTTTCCCGATCCCAACAGCGAGGGCCGGCTGACGCTGCAGATGGTGAGCGCCGCGGGGGTCGATCTCCACGCTCCGGCCGTCCTGCCGGCGGCCAAGGCGTGTATCGGTGCCGCCAACGGGGCGATCACCGGCGCCGACGTGGAGCGCGCCATCAACGGCGGCCAGTGACCGGCTCCGGACGCGAGTAGGTGTACACGCGCCGCTGGCGCCGATGAGATTCACTGGTGGGGGCGGTCTAATCCGGTTAGACGTGATCGCTCCAGTCCACCAGAAAGGGGAATCTTGACCTCCGCCACCGATAGCCGCTCGCGCTGGCTGGCCCTGATCGTGGTGTGCCTCGGCTCGCTGATGATCGTGTTGGACAGCACGATCGTGAACGTGGCGCTGCCCTCGATCAAGAAGGACCTCGGCTTTTCACAGAGCTCCTTGGCCTGGGTGGTCAACGGCTACCTGCTGACGTTCGGCGGCTTCCTCCTGCTCGGGGGCCGGCTCGGAGACCTCCTGGGGCATCGGCGGCTATTCCTCGGAGGGATCGCGCTGTTCACGCTGGCGTCCGTGGCGTGCGGCTCCGCCACGTCGCAGGGCACCCTGGTCGCGGCCCGGATCGTTCAGGGCTTCGGCGGTGCTGTCGTGTCGGCCGTCTCGCTCTCGTTGATGGTGTCCCTGTTCGTCGAGCCAGCCGAGCGAGCGAAGGCCATGGGCGTGTTCGGATTCGTCGCCGCCGGCGGCGGGAGCCTCGGCGTCCTGGCCGGCGGCATCCTCACCGACGTGCTCAACTGGCACTGGATCTTCCTGGTCAATGTCCCGATCGGCATCGTGGTGATCCTCCTGGCCCTGCGGATCCTGCCGGCGGGAACCCGTGGCGCCGGCGCTCGGCTTGACGTCGGCGGGGCGATCACCGTGACCGCCGCGCTGATGCTCGCGGTCTACGCGATCGTCAACGGAAACCAGGCGGGCTGGACGTCGTTGCAGACGCTCGGCCTGCTCGCGGTGGCGCTCGTGCTGCTCGCCGGGTTTGTCGCCCTCGAGTCGCGAGTTCGCTCGCCGTTGCTGCCGCTTGGTCTGTTTCGGCTGCGTAACCTCGCCACCGCGAACGGGGTCGGGGTGCTGTGGGCGGGGGCGATGTTCGCCTGGTTCTTCCTCTCGGCGCTGTACCTGCAGCTCGTGCTCGGATACAGCCCCCTGCAGGTGGGTCTGGCCTTTCTCCCCGCGAACCTGATCATGGGGGCGTTCTCGCTCGGTATCTCGGCCAAGCTGGTGATGCGGTTCGGCATCAAGCTCCCGCTGGCCACCGGGCTGCTGCTCGCCGCCGCCGGCCTGGTCTGGTTCGCCCGGGCGCCGGTCGGCGGGCACTTCGCCGGCGACGTGCTGCCCAGCATGATCCTGCTCGGCTTCGGGGCCGGGATCGCGTTGAACCCGGTGCTGCTGGCCGCGATGGGAGACGTCGAGCCGAGCGAGTCCGGCCTGGCCTCGGGCATCGTCAACACCTCGTTCATGATGGGTGGCGCCCTCGGCCTCGCGATCCTCGCCAGCATCGCCGCGTCACGGACGAGCCACCTGCTCGCCTCCGGGCACAGCCGCATCGGGGCGCTCGACGCCGGCTACCACACGGCCTTCCTGATCGGGGCGCTATTCGCCGCGCTCGGGGCCCTGTTCAGCGCCGTCCTGCTCCGACCCGCATCCGCGCTGACTCCCGCCGGTGACGCCTCCGCAGCCACGCACGATTCGATCAGGGCGCCGGAGGCGACAAGCCCATCACTCGGCTGACCAGTAGTAGGCTCGCCGTCCGGGAGTCATGGCATTCGACCTGGTCATCGAGATCGAGAACACGCCGGGAACGCTGGCGGAGGTCGCGGCAGCGATCAGCGACGCCGGCGTGAACATCGCGGCGGCCACGTTCATCGGCGGCGGCCAGCGCGCCGAGCTCCACATCCTGGTCAAGCACGCCGAGGCCGCGCGACACTCCCTGGCGATCTCGCATCTCGCGGTGACCCGAGAGCGGGAGGTCGTGGTGGTCGATGTGGAGGACCGCCCGGGGGTGCTGGCCGACCTGACCCGCAAGATCGCCCAGGCTGAAGTCAACCTCGATCTCGTCTACGTCGCCACCCGAAATCGCGTGGTGTTCGGAGCGGCCGACACGGGCGCTCTGCGGGCCGCGATCGAGGCTGCCGACTGACGCCGATCCGTTCCGAGGTGATCGTGGTCGGGTTGGGCGCGATGGGCAGCGCGACCTGCTTTCAGCTGGCCGCCGGCGGCGTCTCGGTGATCGGCATCGACCAATACCAGCCGCCGCACCCCTACGGCTCTACCCACGGCGACACCAGAGTCACCCGCCTGGCCATCGGCGAAGGGCCGGAATACGCGCCGCTGGTGCGTCGGTCGCACGAGCTGTGGCGAGAGATCGAGCAGCAGACGGGCGCTCGGCTGCTCACGCAGTCGGGCGGGCTGATCCTGGCTCACGCCGGCGGCCGGTTCCTCGCGCAGACGCGCGCCGTGGCTCGCCAGTACGAGATCGCCCATCGAGACCTTTCCGGCGCCGAGGTCCGCCGGCGCTTCCCGATGTTCGCGATCGACGGGGAGACCGAGGCGTACTACGAGCCGGGGGCCGGTTACGTGCGGCCCGAAGCGGCGGTCCGCGCCCAATTACAGCTGGCGCGCCGACGTGGGGCTCGGCTTCGGCTCGGCGAGCGCGTCACAGGCTGGACGGCCTCGGGCGGCCGTGTGACCGTCACCACCGACGCCGCGACCTACCAGGCCGAGCAGCTGGTGCTCTGCGCCGGCGCCTGGATCCCCGCGCTGTTCCCGGAGGGCGACGACGTCTTCGCGGTCCACCGGCAGCTGCTCTACTGGTTCCCGATCCGCGAGGGTTACGAGCAGCTGCGGGACATGCCGATCTTCGTCTGGGAGCTCGAGGGCGAGCGCCGGGACTTCACCCACCTGGTCGGGTTCTACGGCTTCCCCGCCGTCGATGGGCCAGCCGGCGGCGTCAAGGTCGCCACCGAGTCCTATGAGCGCACGACCACGCCCGACGGCCGCCGGCCCCCGGCCACGCAGGCGGAGATCGACGAGATGTACGAGCGATTCGTCGGGCCGCACCTGCCGTGGCTGGGGGCCAAGCCGATCCGGACGGTCTCCTGCCTCTACACCTGCACTCGCCAGAGCCGGTTCGTGATCGACCGCCACCCCGCGCACGACTCCGTGCTGATCGTGTCGCCCTGTTCGGGCCACGGCTTCAAGCACTCGGCGGCCATTGGAGAGTCGGTCGCGCAATGGGTGACCGAGGGCACCACCGAAATCGACCTCAGCGGGTTCAGCCTGTCGCAGGCATCGCGGTAGCCCACTCGTTGTCTGCACGCGCGACCGCCGATCGGACGGCTAACGGACGGCGGTGAAGATCTGGAAGGCCAGCGGCGCGTCGTAACGACCGTCGCCCCGTCGCAGGCCACTGAGGTGGCGCTCCATCGCTTCCCTCGCCGCCTGGAAGTCGCGATCCGGCACGCCGAGGAACGTCAACTGACCGTCATCGACGATGGCCTCACGGTCGACGCTGACCGTGCGCTCGTAACCCGTCCTGACGATTTCCGACCACCCGGCTGCGGCGAGGACGCTCCTGGTGTGATCTTCGCCGGCGAGAGTGAACGGCCCGGTCGGGCTCTTGCCAGGCGCCGGTGCAGGTGGGGGTCCGAGAAACGGCGCGACGGCCGGGCCGATGAACCACGGGTTCTGCTCGATCGCCTGCCAGCAGACGAAGCCGAGTCGCCCGCCGGGTTCGACATGAGCCCGGATGTTGGAAAAGGCTACGACCGGCTCGTCGAAGAACATCACGCCAAACTGACTCATCGCGGCGCTGAACGGTCCGTCGGCGATCGCGTCTCTCTGTACATCCGCCACGAGGAATTGCACATT
Organism: uncultured Solirubrobacterales bacterium; assembly: GCA_963808605.1. GTDB lineage: Bacteria > Actinomycetota > Thermoleophilia > Solirubrobacterales > Solirubrobacteraceae > Palsa-465. The sequence continues at coordinate 194,889 of CAWEGQ010000016.1, read as the reverse complement.
CGCCACTCCGCGCTCGCTGGCGCGTTGCCTGGCGAAGGCAACCAACGGCACCGAGATATCAACACCGACCACCGACCCTGACGCACCCACCAGCGGCGCGGCGGCAAGCGCCGCCGTTCCACCGCCGCTGCCAACATCGACAACTCGCTCGCCAGGCGCGAGATCCAGGTGTTCCAGGAGGAGGCCGGTCACCGCACCCGTCAGCTGTTCGCGCCGAGGCCACACCGACGCCCAGTACTCGTCATTCCAGCGCCGCCGCTCAGCCTCGTTATCGCCGCCGCCTGACATCCAGCTCCTCCTTGGTCGCCACCAGCGTACTCTCGGGGGCGTGTCGGCACACCGCGCCATCTTCGTCGCGCCGTTCGACGAGCTGGTCGAGCCCGCCGTGCTGGCTGAGCTCGCCGCGCGTGCGGAGGCCCGCAGCTGGGACGGCTTCTTTCTGTGGGATCACATCGCCTACCGCAAGCCCGTCCGCGCCGTCGCCGACCCGTGGGTGTCGTTGGCGGCGATCGCCTGCGCCACCGAGCGGATGCGGATCGGGGCGCTGGTTACCCCGCTCTCGCGCCGGCGCGTACAGAAGGTGGCGCGCGAGACGGTGACGCTCGACCGGCTGAGCGGCGGCCGCCTGGTGTTCGGGGTCGGTCTCGGGGTGGAGAACAACAACGAGCTCGAGCCGTTCGGCGAGGTGCTTGACCCGCGTGAGCGGGCGCGGATCCTCGACGCGGGCCTCGAGCGGCTCGCGGCGCTGTGGGGCGGCGAGTTCCAGCCTCCTCCGCTGCAGCAGCCGCGGATCCCGGTGTGGGTGGCGGCCCGCTGGCCGAACCGGCGGCCACTGCGCCGCGCCGCGCGCTGGGACGGCCTATTTCCGATCGACCTTCCCGGCCCCGACTCGCTCGCCACCATGATCGCTGAGGCCCGGGAGCTCGGGGCGGGCGAGGCCGGACCGTACGACGTCGCTGTCGACATCGACCCGGGAGAGGATCCCGGACCGTGGATCGCCGCCGGTGCCACCTGGATCCTGACCGGCTTCGGTCACCAACCGGCGCTGGCGGACGTCCAGGCGGCGATCGACGCCGGACCCTGAACCGCGCTCCGGTCCTGGTCGGATGTGGGCCGCCGGGTCCCTGGCTGCTTGCGAGGGTGTCGCCGCGGTGGGATGCTTGGAGCCTGTTCGAGCGATTCACCGAGCGAGCCCGCCAGGTCGTGGTGCTGGCCCAGGAAGAGGCGCGGGAGATCTCGCACAACTACATCGGCACCGAGCACATCCTGCTCGGCCTGATTCGCGAAGACGAGGGCATTGCCGCGCGAACGCTGCAGTCTCTTGACGTCACGTTGGAGGGCGTCCGCAGTCACGTCGTCCAGATCGTCGGGCGGGGCGAAGAGCCGACGGCCGGTCAGGTCCCGTTCACTCCGCGCGCAAAGAAGGTGCTGGAGCTCGCGCTGCGGGAAGCCCTGAGTCTCGGCCACGACTACATCGACACCGAGCACATTCTGCTCGGGTTGGTGCGCGAGAACGAGGGCGTCGCGGCCCGGATCCTGCTCGACTTCGACGCCGACGCCGAGAAGGTCAAAAACGAGGTGATCCGCGCTCTGAGCGGCTCGACCCGACGGCCTGCGGTCCGGCGTCCTGACTCCGGTTTCGAGGAGTGGATCCGAGTGGGTCCCAGCGCCGGTCTGCGGCGCCTACTCCGGGGCGCCGCAGCGCGAGCGCTTGACGATGATCGGTCACAGATCGAGGTCAGCGACCTCCTACTCGAGCTCACCCGCCATGTCGATGACGCCACCGTGCGAGACGCGATCAAGCGCCGCGGCTTGTCGGACGACCCTCCCGAGGCCACGGACAGCTGAGGCCGGTCAGGCGGCGCCGGCTGACGTCAGGGGGTGAGCGGGGTGGTCGGGATCGCCCCGGAGGATGTGACGGTGGCGATCACCCCGGGATTGGCGCCGGTCCGGGTGAGCACACCAGTGAAGCTCTCGGTAGCGCCGGGCTTGCCGGGCACGCTGCCAAACGAGCCGATGAACGTCGTCAGCGAGTCGCCGGGGCGCTGAACCGCGCCGCCGGTCGACACCGTGCCGACGGAGCCGCCGCCAAGGCAGTGGCGGCCGCGACCGTTGCCGCCCCGAAACGTAGGCGTGACATGCGACTCTCCTGATCGAGTTAGCGCGCCGTGAGTGGCGTCGTGGGCGCAGGTTCCCGTGCTGGAGGTCTTAAAGGCAATAGGACGCTGGTCGTACGCCCTTGCTCAGCGCTGTCGGTCGATTTCTTCGCCGCGTTTCTGCAGGAAGCTGCCCACCGCGCCGGCTAACGTCGCGATCACGGTGATGGCGTAGATCTCCATGAAGATGTCGAGGATTCGGGCGCCGGCCGACACGGGGTTGGTGATCGACGACGAGACCGTCAGCAGCTGAGTCGTCGTCCAGAACGCGGCACTTCCGATTGTCTTCAGTTCTGTCTGCTGAGCGTGATGCTCGAGCAGGAACGCCGCAATCGCACAGACCATGTCGACACCGAGGGTCGCTACAGCGACGGTGACCAGATGGTCGCGAAGTCGACGATGGGTGGGCGTGCTCGCGCGCAGAACGTCGCGAAGCTCGCGCCCCGCGGATCCCAGTATGCGCCACACATCTCAATCGTTACGAGCACGCCGGACGTCTGCATCTTGGCGGGCGCCCGACCGCGAGCGGTGCTCAGCGCGCCAGTGTGACGCTTCGCCGCGTTCCGTCGTGGTTCCAGGAGAGGCGATCGCCGATCAGGGTTAGCCCGGTCAGGAACCGTCCGTTGCCGGAAAGCTTTGCTTGAGTCGACCGTGTGCAGGAGCTGACCTGCGGGACACCTCGTCGCTCAACCGTTCTGACGCGGTTCGACGGCCCGCGCGCGAGCGGCTTGGCGGACCAGGTGGTCGCGCTCGGCGACATTCGTGACCCGGTCGGCCGCCTCCGCGTACGCGCTGGCGGCGGCAGCGAGGTCGCCGCTGAGCTCGTGCAGGTATCCGCGGACGGCGTGCCACCGGTGCCGCTCGCCGATCACCTCGCGCAGTCGGTCGGTCTCGCGCAGCCCGGCGGCGGCGCCGAGGACATGGCCGACCGCGACCGCACGGCCGAGCACCGCGGCGGGGTCCTGGCGCACGGGGTCCTCGGTGAGGGCGAGGAGGTCGTCGTACCAGCCCAGTATCTGCGGCCAGTCGGTCTCCTCAGCGCTCGCGGCGTCGTCGTGCACGGCGGAGATCGCGGCCTCGACCTGGTAGCGGCCCGGGCGCCGTTCCTCGGTCTGCATGGCCAGCGCCGACTGCAGGACGCGCACGCCCTCGGCGATCTCGCGGGTGTCCCACAGGCCGCGATCCTGCCGGTCGAGCGTGACGATCCGGCCCTCGGGATCGAGCCGCGCCGGCATCCGGGCGTGGTTCAGGAGCATCAGTGCGAGCAGCCCGCGCGCCTCCGGCTCCTCGGTGGCGAGGGTGAGCTGGCGGGCGAGCCGGATCGCCTCGCCGGCCAGGTCCACCCGGGCGGGCGGGCCAGAATGACCGGCCGCGTAGACGAGATAGAGCACCCGCAGGACGACGGCGAGATCGCCTGGTTGGTCGAGGCGGCGCCCGCGGAGGGTGCGCTTGGCGCGGCTGATCCGCTGCGCCATCGTCGCCTCGGGAACGTAAAAGGCGTCGGCGATTTCCTGGGTGGTGAGGCCGCCGACGGCGCGCAGGGTCAGCGCCACCTGCGAGGCGGGCGCGAGGCCGGGGTGACAGCAGCAGAACAGCAGGAACAGGGTGTCGTCGCCCTCCTCGGTGGCGGCCGGACGCGGCTCCGGCCATGCGGCGTCCGTCTCCTCGCGGCGCTGCCGGGCGGCCTCGCTGCGGCGCGCGTCCACGAGCCGCCGCGTCGCGACCGTGGTCAGCCACGCGCGCGGGTCGCGCGGCGGGTGCTCGGGCCAGACCCGGAGCGCCTCCAGCAGCGCCTCCTGCAGAGCGTCCTCGGCGGCGTCGAAGTCCTCGCCCCGGCGGACCAGGCCCGCGAGCACCCGCGGGACGACGGCTCGCAGGGCGCCGTCGTCCAGCCGTCGCGTCGGCTCGTCGATCACGCCGCGTCAGTCGTGCGAGAACGCTCCCACATGACCTCCCGGACGCCGATCCACTCGTACAGCGGCTCCCCGCCCGGGCCGGGCTCCGAGGAGACGTAGGCCGCAAGCTCGACCGCGCGCTCGTGCGAATCGACGTCGATCATCCACCAGCCGGCCACGAGGTCGCTGGTCTCGGGATGCGGGCCGTCGGTGGTGACGGGGGCGGCGTCCGGGCCGCCATAGCGCACCCAGGTGCGCGCCGGCGTGAGCGCCTGCGCGTCGACGTACTCGCCGTTCCGCTCGAGCAGCTCGCTGACGTGATGCTGGAAGGCCATATGCGCATCCACGTCCTCGGGGGCCCACTGGTCGATCGGGGGCACGGGATGGTGCGGCTCCGGGCCACCGCGGTAGTGCTTGAGAAGCAGGAACTTCGGCATGGTCGTCTCCTGGTGTCGCGGGCCGCGCCTGTCGAGGGTGGGCGGGCCTCTATCTGGTGAGCGGAGCCGGTCAGCGCTTCTCGACATGGAACCACTCATGGACCGCCCAACGGGTGATCGCTACCCGCCCGTCTACCAGCCGTCCCAGTGAACGATCGTCTCAGGCGCGGGTCGATGGGCGGGGCGGAAGTCGGTGCCCAGCGTGTATGCGACCGGCAGCAGCGCGCATTGGATGTAGTCGTCCGGGATGCCGAGGAGCTCTGCGGCACGCTCGGCCAGCCGGAGATGCAGCGTCGTCCAGGCGGAGCCGAGACCGCGGGCGCGCAACGCCAGGCAGAAGCTCCACGCGGCCGGCAGGATCGACCCGTAGAACCCGGGAGCGCCGGCTGGACTGACCTCGTCGCGGCGCCCTCGAATGCAGGGGATCACATGAACCGGCGCACGATGGAAGTTCTCGCGCAGGTACAGGGCGCTGGCGCGGACCCGCTTGGCCTGATCATCCGCCACCGCCATCGCCGCGAAGTACTCGGCCGAGGCGTCGCGGTAGATATCGGCCAGCGCGGCCCGCTTGTCGGCGTCGGTCACGATCATCCAGCTCCACCCCTGCGCATTACCGCCGGTCGGAGCCTGCTGCGCGAGGCGAACGCAATCGAGCAGCACCTCCCGCTCGACCGGCCGGTCGAAATCAAGGCGCCGGCGGACGGCACGAGTCGTCGACAGCAGGAGGTCGGCGGCGGCGAGGTCGATCGGTCCTTCGGCGGCGGATGTCATCTGGTCCCTCCAGGTCGGACATATCCGCGAGGACGCTACCGGTCCCACTCCAACGGGTCCCACGAGTCAGCTAGGGCGAGAAACCTGCGCACGAGGCTTCGGGAGCCGTCGGCTGCCGAGGCAGATTGAGCTCTGCAGCGGCGTCGTATGCGAGGAACTCAGAATCTTCCATCGTTGGCCGGCGGAGGGGAGGATGCCGTCCTCCTGGATCGAGGTTCCGCCCTTGCTCCTGGTGACTCCGGTCTGCACAGCGACCGTCCGGCGCCCGGAACCCTTCAGGTACCTGATGACGCGGAGCTTGGCCGGCGAGAGCAACACCCGACGGTGCTGGATCCGCTGCGAGGGCCCCCGCAGCATCGTTCCGATCACGATCACCTTCGCGGCGGCTACCTGCTGCGCTCGCGTGAGGCCCGCGCAGCTTGCCTGCGTGGCCGTCGGCGCTCGGGGCGCGGCCGACGGACCACGACCGACGGTCGCCGATGACGAAGCCACGATGGCCACCGTGGCGACCAGCAGCACGGCCACAATGCCGCCCGCCAGCCGTTTGCCCTGAGTTCGCCGATTCATTTCCTACACACTACGCGCGAACGTCAGAATCGTCACAGCGTCAGCCTTTGGCGCCTTGCCCGGTCCTTAGGATCTCCAGAGTGATGGCAAACTCCAACTGGATATGAGCCTGAGGAGGCGACGATGGCACCCGACGACGTGACCGCCGAGATCCACGGATTCAGCCAGCCCGGTGCCGCCCCGACGCCGTGGTCCGCTGGGCTCGAGCAGGTGACTGCCGCGGACACGTTTTGGCTGTCGACCGTTCGTCCGGATGGGCGGCCGCACGTCACGCCGCTGATCGCGGTGTGGCACGGCGAGGCGATCTGGTTCGCCACCGGGCCGGAGGAGCGCAAGGCGAAGAATCTCGCCGAGAATCCGTTGTGCGTCTTGACGACCGGACGTAGCGACCTCGCCGAAGGCGGGCTCGATGTGGTGCTCGAGGGAAACGCGGAGCAGGTGACAGTCGATGCCGAGCTGGAACCGATCGCCGCGGCATTTGCGGCCAAATACGGGACCGAGATCTGGGATTACGCGGTGCGCGACGGCGCGTTCCTCCACCGGGGCCCAGACGCCCGCGTGATCGTTTTCCGGGTCCGCCCCGTTCGCGGGCTGGGGTTTCGCAAGGGCGACAGCTTCAGCCAGACGACGTGGCGGTTTTCCCGCTGAGCGCAGATCTTCAGGCAAAGGTCCAGGCGGCGATCGACGAGCTCGCGGCCTCGGAGGCTGAGATCGGGCTTCAGGTCGCGGTCCTGCACGAGGGCCGGCTGGTCGTCGACGCGGTCGCCGGCGTGGCCGATCAGCGCACCGGCGACCCGGTGACGGCCGACGCGCTGTTCTTCGCGACCTCGACCGGCAAGGGCGTCGCTTCGTCGGTCGCGCACGTGCTCGTCGAGCGTGGTGAGCTTGGCTATGACCAGCGCGTGGCGGATGTTTGGCCGGAGTTCGCCGCCCACGGCAAGGACGGCGTCACTCTCGCCGACGTCCTGGTGCACTCCGCCGGGGTGCCGGAGCTATGGCCACGGATCACGCCGGAGGACCTCTGCGACTGGGAGCGCGTCTGCGCGTTCATCGCGCAGGCGCCCCCAGCATGGACGCCCGGCACCATGACCGGCTATCACGCGTTGACCTTTGGGTTCGTGCTCGGCGAGTTCGTGCGCCGTGCGACGGGACGCACGCTCGCGTCGGTGTTGCGCGACGAGATCGCGGGGCCGCTTGGGGTCGCCGACGAGTTGCACTTCGGTGTGCCCAACCACCTCCTGGCCCGAGTTGCCCGTGCTGGTCCGGAGGGCGCGGCGCCACCGCCGCCAGAGCCCGGCTCGCCGCTGGACCGCGTCATCCCGCCAGGCGTGCAACCGACCGCCGCCTTTGCCAACCGCCAGGACATCCTGACAGCCGACATACCATCGCAGGGCACGATGACCGCACGCGCCGGCGCGCGGATGTACGCCGCGCTCCTCGGTCACATCGACGGCGTCAAGCTCGTCTCGCCGGAGCGCCTGCAGACGATCGCCGCACCGGCGTTCTCGGGCCTCGATCAGGTGATGGGCTTCCCTACCACCTGGGCGCTCGGCTACAGCCTCGCGCGCCTCGGGAGCACACAGCCGCGTCCGGGTTCGACCTTCGGAATGGTGGGCTCCAACGGCACCGCGGCGTACGCCGACATCGACTCCGGCGTGGCCGTCGCCGTGATGCGCAACCACATCGCCGCTGACTACTCCGCAGTCGCGGCGATCGACGACCTCATCGCCGCAGCCGACGGCTGATCCGCTCAAATCCGGTTCCGACCGAACGCGTCCGGATAGGATGCCCTGGCTGCTTCCTTGGACTGGAGACCGGGTGATCGGACTTAGCTTGCTACGTCTTTCAGGTGCGATGCGTCGGATGTCAGGTGGTCGGCTGCTCGGCGGGATCGCGGCGGCGATCACCGCGGTGGCTCTGACCGGCTGCTCGCTGTCGATGCCGCCCGGCGCAGGCCCGCTCCGGTATCGCGACTCGGTCTTCGCCAACATCACCAAGACGAGCAACCTGCAGTACGGGAGCGCCCCGGACCTCAACGGCAATCCGGTCGCGCTGATGCTCGATCTGTACCAGCCAACGGGTGACACCGTGGCCCAGCGGCCGGCGATCGTGTGGGTGCACGGCGGTGGCTACTGCTGCGGTGACAAGAGCGGCGGTCCCTCGGCGACCCTGGCGCAGGAGTTCGCCCACTACGGCTACGTGACCGTGTCGATCAACTACCGCCTGTTGGCCCCGAATGGGTGCACCGCGGGCAGTGGCGTCGTGTCGCCCACGTGCTTCACGGCGGCGATCGGCGCGGAGAACGACGCCCAGGCCGCCGTGCGATGGCTGCGGGCGAACGCCGCCACGTATGGCATCGACCCGTCCCGCATCGGCATCGGAGGTGACTCGGCCGGCGCCATCACAGCGAGTCTCGTCGGCATGGATCCGCAGGACCCCGGGACCAGCGGCAACCCTGGTTACTCATCCCAGGTGGCGGCGTTCATGTCCCTCTCGGGAGGCACGCCCAACGCCGTGTTCGCCAGCGCCGGCGATGCCGCCGGGCTTCTCTTCTCAGGCACCGCCGACCCGATAGTGCCCTTCGCCTGGTCGGCACAGACCGCGGCGGATCTACTGGGCGACGGCGTGCCGGCCTTCCTCGAAGTCTTCCCGGGCGCCGGACATGATCCATACGCCCAGTTTCAGACCCAGATCGACAGCCAGAGCGACTACTTCTTCTATGACTTCCTGGACGCAGCCGGCGCCCAGGGCGCGAGCCCTGCCCAAACCGCCGCGTTCGATCGCTACGCGCGCTCCGTGAGTCGCAAGCACCCGGCATTCGGGCGAGCCCTGAAGCGCGCGCTGGCCCGTCAGCATCGGACGCTCAAATAGCGCCGACGGTTAGGCGCGCCAGCGTCGAGAAGGTGCAGTAGTAAAGATCGCGACCCCAGCCGGCGGCGGGGAAGATCACGCCTTGGAACAGGCTCGGGATCGGTGCGCGAGCTTTCTCCTCGCCGGTCTCGATGTCAAGTACCACCACGTCGTCGTGACAGCGGCGAGCTGCGAATGCTCTGAGTCGGCGACTGGAGACGAGCCGGCCGCCGCGCATCGCGAGCCGCCGCAACCTGTGGCTTCGGATCGGTGGGAACGCGTCGTGAAAGTCATTGATCACCACCTCCCCCGTGTCGGGGTAGCAGAGCATGTGGCTCGCGGTCGCATACGAGCGCCGCCACAGTGGCTCGAGCCCGCTTTCGCTGAGCCGCCAGGCCGCGATCTTGGCGTTGCCCGAGTCGTAGCCAAGCACGATTCGTCGGCTGGGGTCATACAACGGCGGGTTGGTGACGGTGCCGTGCGGCTCACCGCTGATCTCGACGCGTTGCCGGTCTGTCGCGTCCGCGAGCGACACCCGAAAGAGATGCACGGGCCCCGAAGCGACTCCGGCGTGGAGCATCGCGGTCGTGAACGTGTGCTCGCCGTTGTCCATGAAGAAAAGCTGCCCGTCCTCGATCACGGGATCCCACCCGTAGCTCTGGCCCCGCAGGCTGCGGTAGCGAAACGACCAGCCGTCGTCCCGCGTGAGCCGTTCGGCGGCCGGGTCCCACAGATAGCGGTAGACGGTCGACACGCCGACGACGTACAGCGCAGTCCCATCGGTGCTGAGGCGGGCGATCGCCGGCTCGGGCAGCTCGACGTCCTCACAGCGGGGCTCGAGGGTCTCCGGAGCGAGCAGCGATAGACGCGCCGCGTGAACGCTGTGGCGGTCGAAGTCCTTGGTCGCCAGCGTTCCGTCGGCGAGGATCACGAACGAGTTGTACGGCCGCGGTTGTGGGAGCTCGCGCCGGGCGATCACGCTGCAGTCCGGAGCGAGGCGGTGGCACCAGTTGCCGAACACCGTGTAGAGCGAGCCGTTGGCATGGGCCGCGAGCCCGCCCGGCCAGAACCGTCCCGCGGGCAGCTCCGGGGAGGACTCGAGCACCTCCAGCGACTCCGCATCGATCCGCTCGACCCACGCTGTCACCGGATCGTCGAACGGCCTCGCGCCCCAGGAGTGCCGAAGCGTGTACACCTCGCCGGGCTCGCGCAGGACGACCATGGTCATCGCCAGACGGTCACGAGAGATCACGTGCAGACGTTCGCCGGTTTTGATCCCGAGTCCGGCTACACCGTTCGGCGCCTGTGAGCGGCTCGGATTTCCGTCCTCGCCGGGCCACGGACTGGGCCAATAGCCCGCCACGGCCATGACCCTACAAACCAGGAAGCCGACACGTCAAGAGGGATCGATGTTCTGATTGAGGTGGAAGAAGTTGTCGGGGTCGTAGCGTCGTTTGAGTTCGACGAGCCGCTGGTAGTTCACGCCGTAGGCCTGCCGGACTTGGTCATGGTCGTCGGCGGGCAGGTAGTTGGTGTAGGAGCGGTCCGCCATGTGGGGAGTGAGCGCCTCGAAGGTGGAGCGGGCCCAGGCAATGCACGCGTCTGTGTCGCCGGGGTCGGTCCATTGCGAGATCAGGAGCAGGTTGTGCCCCGGCTCGCGGTGCGGGTACGCGGTGACGGTCTCCTCGATTCTGGTGGCGGCGCCGTGGAAGTCCTCGATGACGAGCGCGCACAACTCGGTCGGTGCCTTTTCGAACGCGTCGATCAGGACTGAGATCGCGGCGTCGGTGAGCTCGGTGAAGAACGCCGATTTCCAATAGTTGAGCGTCCGCCTCTGGAACAGCCAGTCGACGCCGGTGTTCGCGACGGGGTACGGGACGCGCTCGACCATGTCGCCCAAGGGTGACCCGAACGCCCGCAGGGCGGCAACGTCGGTGTCGGCTTGGTCGATGTCGGCCCCGCAGTGGCAGAGCGCGACCGCGCAGAGCTTGGCGCCGGAGCCATCGGGTGCATGGATGAACGCGGCCTGGGTGCCGAGCTCGTCGGGCAGCTCGGAGCAGAAGTCGCGATAGAACGACAGCAGCGCGGGCGCCGCATCGAGGGGATGCAGAATCGGTCCGCTGAGAACGCTGGGTACGTGGTGCGCCTGCAGCTCGAACGAGGTGACTACGCCGAAGTTTCCGCCACCGCCGCGGATGGCCCAGAACAGATCGGAGTTGTCGTGGTCACTGGCGGTCGCGACCTCGCCGGAGGCGAGAACTACTTCGGCCGAGAGGAGGTTGTCGACCGCCATCCCGTACCTTCCCATCAGCCAGCCCACGCCTCCGCCCAGGGTGAGCCCGGCGATGCCCGTGCTCGACACCACACCGCTCGGCGTCGCTAGACCGAACGCGCCGGTCGTGCGGTCCAGCTCGCGGATCGTGACGCCGCCCTGCGCGCGGACCCTGCGGGAGTCAGGGTCGACGTGGATGCCCTTCATCAGCGAAAGGTCGATCATCAGCCCGCCTTCGGTGACGGCCTTGCCGGCAACGTTGTGGCCACCGCCCCGGACCGAGACCTCGAGCCCGCCGGCTTTGGCTGCGTGGATGGCCGCGATCACGTCGGCGGTGTTGAGGCACCGTGCGATGAGCGCGGGCCGCTTGTCGATCAGGCCATTGTGGATCGTGCGCGCTGCGTCGTAGCCACGGTCTTCTGGGGACAGGACCTCGCCGGAGAACCCTTCGGCTAGGGATGCCATGTAGTCGGTGTTCGTCATGTCGGAGACGCTACGCCCGAGCGCTCCGGCTGGAAAGCTGGAAATCCCTGTACTTTGACGCTCGGTTCACGGGAGAATGACCCCCGGGGCCATGGCCGCAAAGCTCATCGGACGCGAACCGGAGAAACGCTCGATCGAGGGCTTCCTGGAACGGGCTGCGCTCGAGCGCGCGGTGCTGGTGCTCGCGGGCGAGCCCGGCATCGGAAAGACTGCGCTGTGGCAGGCCGGGGTTGAGTTCGCGCACGCCGGAGCCTTTCGAGTCCTCGCCCACCGCGCCGTCGAGGCCGAAGCCACCCTCGCGTTCGCCGGTGTCTCCGAGCTGCTGGCGGGTGTGGTCGACGAGGTCCTGCCCTGCCTCGAAGGGTTGCGCCGCCGCGCGCTACAAGCAGCCCTGCTGCTAGATGAAACCGATGCCGGCAGCGCGCCTGAACCACGCGCAATCGGCCTCGCGGTCCTACAGAGCCTCAAGGTGTTGTCTGCCGATGCGCCCGTGCTGGTGGCGATCGACGATTTCCAGTGGCTTGACACCGCATCCGCCCGCACCTTGCTGTTCGCGATTCGTCGACTAACCGACGAGCGAGTCGGCACGCTGCTAACCGTCCGCCCCGGGGCCCGGGAGATCGAACGCGGGCTTGCCTCGGGCCTTGTCGAGTGCGTCTCGGTTGGTCCGCTTGATGTCGCGGCGCTCTTTGCCGTCCTCAAGGACCGCGTAGGCCTCGAGCTCTCACGACCGCAGCTGACCCAGCTGCGCGAGGTGACGGCCGGTAACCCGTTCTATGCGCTTGAGATCGCGCGCGAGCTGGCGCTCTGGCCACCCGCGCCGGGTCGACCGCTGCGAATCCCGGGCGGGCTCCGGGAGGTGGTCGGCGGGCGCCTGGCCAAGCTTCCCGCCCAAAGCCGCGAAACGCTTTTGCTGGCCGCAGCAACGGCACGGCCTACCGTTGAGACGCTGACCGCCGCGCACGGCGACCGAGACAGCGTGCTCGAGGGGCTCGATCAGGCCATCAGCGCTGGTGTGGTCGAGATCGACGAGCACGGAGTGCGGTTCTCGCATCCGCTCCTGGCCTCCGTTTGTTACGGCGAGGCGTCGCCCTGGCGACGCCGGGCGGCACACGCCCAGCTCGCGACGGCTGTCAGCGACAGCGAGGAGCGGGCGCGACACCTTGCGCTCAGCGCCGAGGGCCCAAGCCCTAGCGTCGCGGCAGCGCTTGACCAGGCCGCACTCCACGCGCTTGGCCGCGGCGCGCCGGCGGCCGCCGCCGAGCTCTACGAAATCGCCGCCAGGCTTACCCCATCCACCCAGCCCGCTGCACGTCGCCACCGACGCCTACAGGCAGCCGAAGCGCACCGCCTGGCCGGAGATCGCACGCGGGCCAGCACGATCCTCGACGAGCTGCTCGACGAGGTGCAGCCCGGCGGTGAGCGCGCAGACGTGCTATTCGAGCTCGCCCGTAGTCGGCGCGCCGACCTCCACACGATCACCGAATTGTGCGAGGAGGCGCTCGGGCAAGCCGGCGAAAATGACCGCCGGGCTGCGGAGATCCGCACGTTCCTCAGCTGGATACGCCTACTCGAGGGGCGACTCGCTGACGGGCTGGCACTCGCGCGCGTGGCACTGGGACATGCAGACCGAGCAGGCGATGACGACCTGACCGCGCGGGCGATCGCGCGCGTCGGGATGGCGGAGACCTGGGCGGTGGACGTTACCCCGGGGCTACTTGAACGTGGCGTGGAGCTGGAGCGTGGCTCGGGCCGATGGTTCGAGTTCCACGAGAGCCCAACTTCGGCGCTCGGCCGGCGTTTGATCTGCTTGAACGAGCTCTCGCGGGCACGCTCGGTCATCGAGGGAGTCGAGGCGAGGGCCGCGGCGGTCGGCGACGATGGGACCCGTGGGCACCTGCTCTTCCACCTGGTGATGCTCGAGTGGTTTGCCGGACGATGGGAGGTCGCGCTGGAACGCGCCGAGACGGCGCTCGAACTCGCCGACCAGATGCGCGACGAGCAGTTCCGCAGCATGGTGCTGTGCGGGAAGGCCATCGCCGAGGCTCACCTCGGACGCGTTGAGTCAGCGCGCGCAGCTGCCGAGGAAGGTGCCGCGATCGCCGTTTCCGTAGCGGACGGAGTCTTCCCGATCTGGAATCGCGCCGTGCTCGGCCATCTGGAGCTGTCCCTTGGCAATCTCCGGGAGGCCGGCGAGCACCTGCGCATGCTGCCCGCGCGGCTGATCGAACTGGGATGGAACGATCCGGCGGACCACCTCTGGCCGGACTCCATCGAGGCGTTGATCGGGCTTGGCGAGCTCGTTCGGGCTCGCACCTATCTCGAGCATTATGAGCAGCAAGCTGAGCGCTCGACCAGTCCCTGGGCGCTGGCGATCGCCTCGCGCTGCAGGGGCCTGCTCGCAAACGCGGAGGGTGACCTCGACGCGGCCTGGTCCGCTTTCGACCGCGCGCTGACGGAGCACGACCGGATGGAGGGGGATTTCGAGCGCGGTCGCACACTGCTCGCGCTCGGGGCCGCCCAGCGCCGCGCCAAGCAGAAACGAGCAGCGCGCGAATCGCTCGAACGGGCCGTGGAAATCTTCACCCAGCACGGGGCGCTCTCTTGGTCGGACCGCGCAAACGAGGAGCTCGAACGGATTAGCGGCCGACGCCCAGGCTCAAGCGCGCTGACCGCGACCGAAGAGCGGGTCGCGGAACTGGCCGCTCAAGGGCTCGCGAACAAGGAGATCGCCGCCGCCATGTACATGAGCGTGCACACAGTCGAGGCACACCTCACACGCATCTACCGCAAACTCGACATCCGCTCGCGCGCAGCGCTCGCTAACCGACTCGTCAGCCATTCGGTAGACGACGCTTCTGCGACACGCTTCCCGCCGCCATGAAACCGCCGTTTTGCAGCCACGACGCGGCGAAGGAATCGAACCTTCCAAGCGGGGGGCTGCCCCGCCCTGCCGGTTTTGAAGACCGGATGGGCCACCAGGCCCCTGCCGCGCCGTAGCGGATCCTACGGCGCGAGCACCTCACCCCCCGCGAGAAGCGCGGAGTGACGCCTACTCGTCCCGCGGCGCGCCCGGCCCGTGGTGCGTGATCAGCAGCGCGCCGTCCGCAGGGGCCTCGCCGCCGGCGACCGGCAGGCCTTCCAGCCGGCGGTGAAATGCCTGCGCGACCCGCAGCGCGTGGCTCTTGGCTTCTTCGGCGCGATCGCCGGCGAAGAGCTCGTCGACGGTGGCTCGCCACAGCGCCAGCCAGCGCTCGAAGTGCCCGGCCCGCAACTTGACCTTCAGGTTCAGTGCCGCGTGCGGAGCGAACGCCCCACCCGCGTAGGACTGGGCGCCGAGGAGGACCGTCTCCCAGAACGAGGCGATCTGGGGTACGTGCGCCTCGAGGTCGAGCTTGGCCACGTCGACGAAGATCCAGCCGATGATCGGGTCCTCGAGCGCTCGCCCGTAGAAGGCGCGCACCAGCCGCTCGCAATCTTGGCGATTCTCGATGTCGCGCAGGACGGGAGGCGATGAGGTCATTCCCCAAATTATCCGGGACCGAGCCGGCCGGGCTCAATCGGGCAGGCCGTGCTCGAGCGAACCCTTGATCCCGGCGTCGAGGGCGTTCAGGCGGTACAGCGCCAGCGCCTCGGCGGAACCGAAGCGGCCGCCGGGCGCCGAGGACGGCCCGTGATGCGAGAGCACGCAGTGCAGCAGCGCGAGCCGGCGCGGCTCGTCGAGCCCGCCGGCATACCCGGCGATGATCTCGACGCCGAGGGTCAGGTGGCCGAGCAGCCGCCCCTCGTCGGTCAAGCCGATGTCGGCGCCGTAGCTGAACTCGCGGGTGCGGCCGAGGTCGTGCACGAGCGCCGCGGTCAGGAGCAGGTCCGAGTTCAGCCGCGGGTGCAGCTGGCAGACCTCGTGGGCCAGGGTCGCCACCGCGACGGTGTGCTCGAGCAGGCCGCCGAGATACGCGTGATGACCGGCGCGGGTGCACGGAGCCTGCCGCCACGCCGCGCGCAGAACGCCGTCGCCGAGCATCGACTCGAGCAATCCCCGGTAGCCCCGGTCGTAGACCTCGCCGGCCAGATGCTCGAGGAAGCCGTCGAGCTCGTCGAGGTCGCGGTAGGCGGTGGGCAGGAACTCGGACGGCGAGATCCCCGCGAGCGTTTCCGCGGGAACGCGCCGGATGTCGATCACCTCGACCACCAGCTCGTCGCGGAAGCGCTCGACCTTGCCGACCACCTGGACCAGGTCCCCGCGCTCGAAGCGCCCCGCCAGCGCATCGGCGTCCTTGAACGCCCGGGCGGGAATCGTGCCCGTGCGATCCCGGAGCTCGAGCGCGAGATAGGCCGAGCCGGAACGGGTGTTCAGGCGGTCCTTGCGAGTGCAGGCAAACGTCCCGCGCACGTGATCGCCGGGCCGGAGCGCACTGACTTTCTGAGACTCGGGCATCTGCCCATGATGTACGGTGAATCGGATGCAGCCGCTGCAATGGGAATACCGACCGGACGGTTTGCGCGCCCCCGCGCTGGTCTGCGCGTTCAAGGGCTGGAACGATGCCGCGGACGCGGCCTCGTCGGCGATCAGCTTCGTGGCCGGGGCGCTTGGCGCGCGCCGGTTCGCCACGATCGACCCCGAGGAGTTCTACGACTTCCAGGCCACGCGACCCCGCATCCGGATGGTCGGCGGCCAGACGCGGGAGATCGTCTGGCCCGAGGTGGAGATCTATGAGGCCCGGATCCCGCGCGCGCCGCGCGACCTGATTCTCCTGTCCGGCAGCGAGCCCTCGTTCCGCTGGCGAACCTTCAGCCGGCTGATCGCCGAGCTGGCCGAGGCGATCGGGGTGCAGCTGGTGGTGACGCTCGGGGCGCTGCTGGCCGACGTGCCGCACACCCGCCCGGTGTCCGTCACCGGCCTGGCCTCCGATCCCGGGCTCGTCTCGCGTCTGAACCTCAGCCAGTCCTCCTACGAGGGGCCGACCGGCATCGTCGGCGTCCTCCACGGCGCCTGCCAGGACGCCGGTCTGCCGTCGGCCAGCCTATGGGCCGCCGTACCCCACTACATCGCCGCGGCGCCGAACCCCAAGGCGGCGCTGGCGCTGGTCCGCAAGCTCGAGGGCCTGGTCGGCGTCGCAGTCGACGCCACGGAGCTCGAGAGTGGCGCGGCGGACTACGACCGTCAGGTCAACGTCGCCGTCCAGAGCGACCCCGAGGTGCAGGCCTTCGTGGAGCGGCTCGAGCAGGCGGCGGGTACCGAGTCGGCCGAGAACGAGGGTCCGCTGCCGTCCGGGGACTCGATCGCCCGCGACCTCCAGCGCTTCCTCCGCCAGCGCGGCGACGAAGACGTCGCCGGCGGCGGCCCGCGCTAACGGCCCGCGCCAAGCCGCGCAAGCGCGCCGAGCCCCCGCTTAGCCCCGCCTCGGACGCGTTCCGCTCTCCTGTCGCGGCATCTTCTGGTGACGGGGCACGACAGGGACGGGCAACGTCGCGCATTGATGGGACGCGCGCAGCGCCGAGCCGTTCGGGTTCGGCAGCCGCGGGAACCGGTGCGGGTGCTGGCCGAGCCCGAGCGTGGCGGTCAGATCGCCGCTGATGCGACGGCGCCACCGGCTGATGTTGGGCTCGTGCACGCCGAAGCGGCGCTCGATCAGCCGGATCACCGAGGTGTGGTCGAACGTCTGGCTGCACACGTACCCGCCGACGCTCCACGGGGAGATCACGATCATCGGCACACGGAAGCCGAGACCGATCGGCAGCCCGCCGACGTACTCGCCGGGCGTACCCTTCGGCGCGGTCGGCGGGGGCACGTGGTCGAAGAACCCGTCGTTCTCGTCCCAGGTGAGCAGGAACACCGTCTTGCTCCACACCTTCGGGTGCTGAGCCAGCGCGTGCAGGTAGCTGTGGGTCAGCTCCGCTCCGGCCGCCGGCGTGAACGGGGGATGCTCGGATTGCAGCGTCGGCGCGATGATCCAGGACACCTGCGGCAGGTGGCCGGAGGCGACGTCGTCGGCGAACGCGTTCAGCCCACGGTCCGTCATGCCGTTGACATAGAGAGGTGAGCTCTTCGGCGCCTGCTGAAACTGCTTGAACCAGGCGAGCGCGTTGTCGTCGAAGTGATCGACCGCTTGGTAGACGCGCCAGCTGACACCAGCGCGCTGCAGGCGCTCGGGGTAGGTGGTCCAGGTGTAGGGCGGGGTCTCCGAGTTGTCGATCACCGGGCCGCCGTGCTTGCCGCCGGGATCGATCATGCCGCTCCACAGGTACAGCCGGTTGGGGTTGGTGGGGCCGATCACCGAGCAGTGGTAGCCATCGCAGATGGTGAAGGCGTCGGCCAGCGCGTAATGGAAGGGAATGTCGGCCCGGGTGTAATAGCCCATCGTCAAGGGGCCGGCGGTGTTTCCGTCAGCGGCGCGGTGCGCGGGCAGCCACTTGTCCATCCGGCCGCCGTTCCAGGCGGCATGCTGCACCGGCCAGGCATGAGAAAGGTCAGACACGCACTGTGCGCTGGTCGCGCTCGTGTTCAGGTGGAACGGCAGCTCATATCCATCCGGATTGAGCGAATCGGGCTGATGGAACACGTTGCGTCCGGTGGACAGCTTCTTCACGTGTGGATCGTCAAAGCCGCGGACCCCGCGCAAGCTGCCGAAGTACGTGTCGAACGAACGGTTCTCCTGCATGAACACGACGATGTGCTCGATCGCGCCGAGTCCATGTCCACTCGGCTTCGCCTGGGCCAGCGTTTCGAGCAGGCTGGAGGCTCCGAGGGCAGCCGCGCCCGCGCCGGCGCCACTCGCCAAAAGCTGACGACGGGTCAGTCCATCGGTCATCTCAACCTCCTCGTTGCTCATTGCTCGGCCGCGTGACCCTCAGCGCTCGGCTGCGGGACACACTAACCGGTAGTCACAGATCGAGCACGCCTCAAACGACGGCGTCGGCTCGAAGCCCTGCGAGAGGATTCCCTCGGCCACCTCGGTGGCCACCGCCCGGATCCACTCCGAGCGGTCGCCGTCGTCGGCCGGCACGGTCACCTTCTGATCGTCCAACAGGTAGTAATAGGCCTGCCGGGACGAGTCGAGGCCCCAGGCCTCGCGCGCGCCGACCGCGTACAGGGACAGCTGGACGTCGTCGGCCAGCTGCGCCGGCGTCCGCGGCCGGCCGGTCTTGTAGTCGATCAGCTCGTACTCGCCGGAGGGCAGACGGTCCACCCGATCGACTCGTCCGCGCAGCAGGTGCGGCCCGAGCTTGAACGTGAACTGACGCTCGAACCACACCGGCTCGGACTCCTCGGACTGGAAGCGCTCGTGGTAGCGGGTCAGCGCGGCGGCCGCCTTGCCCCGGAGCTGGCGCTCCTCCTCGGAGTCGCCAAAGCCACCGCGCCGCCAGCCGAAGTCGAGCAGTCCTAGCAGTTCGGCCAGCGTGCCCGGCGACTGCGCGCCGGCGTGGAAACGCTCGAGCACCTGATGCACCAGGATCCCGAAGCGCTGGTGGATCGTCGGCTCCTGGGGGATCCGGAAGACGCGGGCGAACTTGTACTTCAAAGGACAGGTTCGGTACGTGTAGATGTCCGAGGCGGACAGCACGACACCGTCGCCGCGCTTGGGCAGGAACGGCTCGAGCGAGGGCTCGTCGCGCGCGACGATCGCCTGCGCGCGCCGGCGGGCGTCGCGCTCGGCGTCGAGGAGGTAATCGTCGAGCGCGGAGGAGGTGAAGATCTCGCGCTGCTCGGAGGTGACCGCCTGCAGGATTCTCGAGTTGACGTCCCGGAGCGCCTCGGCGATCCCCTGCCCGTCCGGCCGGGCGATCAGCGCCGCGAGTTTCAGCAGCTCGAGATAGCGGACCACCGCATGCGAGACGTCGAGGTCGGTGTCGAAGCGCAATTCTCCGAGTCGCCCACCCGCCCGCATCGTGCCCTCGAGCAGTTCGTCGCGAAGCAGGCGGTAGGTCGAATGGAGCGTCTCGGCCGGCCCGAACAGCTCCTCCTGCTTGTCCTCCCAACTCGCCTGCAGGGCGATCCGTGCCCCCTCGATCAGCGGCGAGGGCGCGGTGGCCGCCCCCTCGATCAGCAGCGGCGCCGCCGCCGCGGCGCGCTCGCTGGCCGCCGGATAGCACAGCACCACCCGCCGGCGGGCCCGGGTCAGCGCGACGTAGAGCTGCTGGCGCAGAGCCGCCCGCCGGCACTCGTCACCGTCGGCCACGATCGGCTCGTGCAGCAGGCGCCTCGGGGATCGGCTCGGCGATCGGAGCGGCCAGACCGGCGTGCAGGCCGAGCACGAAGACATGGTCGGCCTCGAGCCCCCCGGCCGCGGCCAGGGTCAGCACCTGCACGGCGCCGGCACCGCTCAGCGCGGGCTCCTCCTGTTCGCGCAGGCCGTAGTCGGCCACCGCCGCGATCGAGCGGGCAAACTCCCGCGGCGTGGCCTGCGGCGCCCGTCCGACGTACGCCGAGGCGAGCTCCCCGAAGTGCGCCAGCGCGCGCAGCCGCTCGACGACGTCGGCGTGGGCAGCGAACAGCTGCTGGCGGCGCAGCCCGAGCCGCTCGATCAGCCGGTGTACGTAGAGATCCGGCCGGGTGGTGTCGATCGCCGCCGCCCCGGAGCGGTAGAGCTTCAGGAACACCCGGATCCGTTCCCGGGCCTCGGGGGGGACCTGGGGGGATTCGGTGGCGGCGGCCAGGGCGGCGACCATGTCGAGCTTGCGTCGCCGCGCGATCTGCGTGCAGCGGGCGATGTCCACCGAGCGGAGGTTGATCGGGGGACGGGCCAGCGCCCGGACGACGGCGCCCGCATCGGTTGGATCGGCCAGCAGCCGCAGCCAGGCCAGCACGTCGCGGATCTCGGCCCGTTGGAAGAACGCGGCCTCGCCGATCAGCCGGTGGGGCACGGCGCGCTCCTCGAGCGCCACCGCCACCGCCTGTCCCTCCCGGAAGATCCCGGGAACCAGCACCGCGATCGCCCCGGGCGCCACTCCCCCGCGCGCGATCAGCCGCTCGACGTCGGCCGCCACCGCCTGGGCCTGCGCGCGGTCGTTGGCGCATCGCCAGAACGCGACCTCGCCGGGGCCATCCCCGGCCGCGGCCTCCAGCGACTCGAGGCCCGGCATCAGCGACCCCGCCGTGCGGATCATGTTCGCCGGGCAGCGCCACGAGCGCTCCAGCTCGACCACCCGCGTCTCGGCCGTCCGGAAGCTCTGCATCCGCTCGGCACCGGCCCCGCGGAAGCGACGCAGCCCGGCGCGGGGGTCCCCGGCCACGGTCAGCCCGCCGCCGGCGACGGCTCGGGCCAGGCGGGCGGGGGCGAGATCCAGCTCGTGGGCATCGTCGATCAGCAGGTGCTCGAAGCTGCGTCGGGCCGCGGGGCGCTCGCCGGCCACCCGCAGCGCCAACCGGATCAGGTCGCCGTCATCGCGCGAGCCGGCGTCAGCCAGCATCCGCTCATGGGCGCGGTACACCTCGGCGAACTCCCGCTCGATCGCCACCTCTGCGGCGTCGAGTCCGCTGTGCCCGAGCGTGGCGGCCCAACTCGCGTACTCCTCAGCGCTGATCAACTCGGCCTTCAGCCGGTCGATCTTGCGGATGAACCCCCCCAGCAGCGCGCCGGCACTGCCGCCGATGTCGTGGTGCTGGAGGGACAGCTCGTCGATCCGCTCGACCAGCATCGCCAGTCGGTCGCCGGCGGCCAGCGTCGGCTGGAGCGACCCGCCCTCTCCGCGCAGGATCACGGCGGCCAGCTCCCGCGGGGTCACCACCAGGAGCTCCTCGTAGCCACGCTCCAGTTGTCGCTCGAGTCGCACCCGCAGCGCGTCCGCGCGGGCGGGGGTGGGCGCCAGCAGGACGATCCGCTCCGGCCCCGGTCCCTGCTCCGCGAGATGCATGAAGCGGGAGGCCAGCAGGGTCGTCTTGCCGGTGCCGGCGGGGCCGATGATCAGCAGCCCGGTACCGCCATAGGCGACCGTCTCATCCCAGCCGAGGCTCACTCGGTCTTCAGCCAACGCCACGTCTGACAGCATAGGTCGACAATGACTTCGACTCACTCGGCTCTGGACGCGGATTGGCTTGGCCTCTGCCGCCGCGCCGTGACCGGGCTGGAGGGGGTGCTCGCCGGGGCTAAGGGCATCGAGCAGCGCGCGCTGGAGACCGGCACCCGGGGGAGCGGCGGCGACCGCACTCTGGTGATCGACCAGTCCGCCGAATCGGTGGTGCTGGCCGAGCTCGACGCGCTTCGTGACCAGGGCCACCGGTTCGTCGCCCTGTCCGAGGAGCGTGGCGATATCGACTACGGCGATCCCAGCGTGCGCGTGATCATCGACCCGATCGACGGCTCGCTGAACGCCAAGCGGGGGCTGCCGCACCACGCGCTGTCGATCGCCGTGGCCGACGGCGAGACGATGGCCGACGTGGCGTTCGCGTTCGTCTACGACTTCGGCCCCTCGGAGGAATGGTGGGCGCGCCGCGGCGAAGGCGCCTGGTGCAACGGCTCGCGCCTGGACCCCACGGTCGGCGAGCGCCGCGGGCGCGACGGACGTCTCGAGCTGCTGGGGATCGAGTCCGCGGACCCGCGCTGGGTCGCCGCCTCGATCGACGGGCTGGTCGAGTCGGCCTACCGGCTGCGGGCGCTCGGGACGATCGCCTCCTCGCTCTGCCAGGTCGCGGCGGCGCGCTTCGACGGAATGGTCTCGTTGCGCAACGGTCGCGGCGTCGACTCGGCGGCGGGACAGCTGATCGTCCGTGAGGCCGGCGGTTTCGTCAGCTTCCCGCGGCACGCGGACCCCCTCGGGGCTCCGCTCGATGCCAACCCGACCTCGCCGGTGATCGCCGCCAGGAACGAGCAGACGCTCCACGAACTCGAGCGGATCCCGACGTGATCGATTGGATCCTGGCCGAGAAGATCGCCGGCTACGTGGCCGGGACCAGCAACGCGCGCGTCCCCACCTCCGATCTCGCCGCGCTGGCCGCCGAGTCCGAGCTTCGCGTGGTCGCCTATACGGGCCTGCAGCCCGCTAACCCGCTACCGCCACCGGAGGGCATCAGCCGCAAGGAATGGGTCTCCAGCAACCTCGGCGCGATGCGCCAGCTCCTTGACCCCGTGCTCGAGCGCGCCGGCAAGGGGCTCGGCCCGCTGCGTCCGGCCATGCAGATCGGGATCGGCGTGGTCCTCACCACCGAGGTCGGGGTGGTCGTCGGCTACCTCGCCCAGAGGGTCCTCGGTCAATACGAGCTGGTGCTGCTGGAGGAGCCCGCGAACGACCAGCCGCCGCGGCTGCTGTTCGTGCTGCCCAACCTCGGGCAGGCGGTCAAGGCCTTCGGCGCCAACGAGCGCGAGTTCATGACCTGGGTCGCTCTGCACGAGGTCACGCACGCGGTCCAGTTCTCCGGCGTTCCGTGGCTCCACGGCCACCTTTCCGGCCTGGTGCGCGAACTGCTGCGCAGCGCCGAGTTGCGAATCGACACGCCGCGCAAGCTCAAGCTGCCCAGCGGCGCCGAGGTCAAGCGGGTCGGTAGCGCGCTGCGCCGCGGCGACCTGATCTCGATCTTCACCAACCAGGCCGAACGGGACACGCTCGACCGGGTGCAGGCGACGATGGCGGTGATCGAGGGGCACGCGGAGCACGTGATGGACGCCGTCGCCCCGGATCTGCTCCCCTCGCTGCCGCGGTTGCGGGAGTCGCTGGACCGCCGGCGCCAGACCCAGTCATTCCTTTCCCGGTTCATCGGGCGGCTGCTGGGTCTCGAGATGAAGCTCAAGCAGTACGACCGCGGCAAGTTCTTCTGTGACGCGATCGTCCAGCACGGCGGCCAGGACGCGCTCCGGCACGTGTTCTCGAGCGCCGAGGCGCTACCGAGCATGGCCGAGATCGAGGATCCGCGGGCCTGGCTGGCCCGTAACGGCCTCGCCGCCGGCGCTCAGGCGGGTTCGACGGCGTAGAGGTGCCACTCGTCGGGGATCCCCCGCAGCGAGTGCAGGCCGCGATCGGCGAACCGCAGGCCCGAGCCGACGACCAGATCCTTGACCGTGCTCGAGGCGAGCACCTCTCCCGGCTCGGCGAGGCCCATCACGCGGGCCCCGATGTGGACGGCGATCCCGGCGACGTCGTCGCCGACCAGCTCGCATTCACCGGTGTGCAGCCCGGCTCGCAGGCGCAGACCCAGACCCGCCACGGCGTCGACGACCCCCTGGGCGCAGCGGACCGCGCGGGCCGGCCCGTCGAAGGTGGCCAGGAAGCTGTCGCCGATCGTCTTGACCTCGGTGCCGCGCCAGCGCGCGAGCTCGTCGCGGACGATCGTGTGGTGCTCCCCCAGTAGCTCGCGCCAGCGGCCGTCGCCGATTCGCGCCGCATGCTCGGTCGACCCGACGATGTCGGTGAACAGCACGGTCGCCAGCACGCGGTCGGGTTCGGGCTGCGTCCGCCGCCCGGTCAGGAACTCCTCGAGGTCGTCGAGCCCGGGTGGATCGACCCACGCGTAGGCGTCCTCGCCGGGATACTCGACGAACCTCGAGCCCTCGATCATCGCGGCGACCTCGCGGCCCAGCTCGATCGGGACGAGGCGATCGCCGGTCACGTGTGTGACCAGGGTCGGCACACGGATGCTCGGCAGCACCCCGCGGAGGTCGGTCTGGCTGAGCATCTCCATGATCATCCTCGCCATGCCCGGGCTGGCGGCGGAGCGCTGCATCCGGCCCCACCAGTCCTCGAACGCCCGGTTGCCCACCTTGGTCGGGCAGTACAGGGGCAGCAGCGTCCCGTCCCCCCAGTGGCGCTCGATCGCGTCGACGTAGATCGCGCGGACCTCGGGGGTGACCGTGAGCTTTCCCGCCGGCGCGACCCCCGAGAGCACCAGCGCCGTGACCCGATCCGGGTAGGTGGCCGCGAACAGCGCGGAGAGTCCGAGGTCGCTGGCACCGAACAGCGCCGTGCGCTCGATCCCGACCGCGTCGAGCACGGCCGTGAGGTCGTCCATCTGCTGCTCCAGCGTCGGCGGTCGCGAGACCGAGTCCGACAGGCCGGTGCCGCGGCGATCGAACAGCACCAGGCGCGAGAAGGTCGCCAGCCGCTCGAAACTGCGCGCGGTGCTCGGCTCCTCCCACATCAACTCGAGGTGCGATGCCGGGCCGTTGACCACCACGAGGTCGATCGGGCCCGACCCCACGACCTGGTAGGCGATGCTCGCCTCGCCGCTGTGCGCGTAGCTGGTTTGAGGGGAATTCACGTTGGCCTACCCGAGATCTGTAACGAACCGCTGGCGGCGGTTTACAAACACATGTTCGATGATTATCCTCCTCGTCGAACCAACTTAGAAGTAATATTGTGATTCCTACGGGAGCGGAGCAAAGAAGCGATGGCAACCAGCAGCAGCACCACATCGGGCACTAAAAAGCCGGCTACCGGCACCAAGCGGCCGACCGCAGCGCGGGCGGCAAGCTCCACGCGGAAGACCGCAGCCACGCGCAAGTCGGCGGCGTCTTCGTCCACCTCGACACAGCCCAAGACCACCGTTGGTCAGGTGCAGGTGCTGGCCGAGCGCGCGGTGCTGGTCCCGGTCGGCGCGAGCCTGCTCGCCCGCGACAACCTGGTCTCGACCGTCAAGGGGTTCGCGACCAAATACCGCACGCGCGCCAGCCTCGAGCGTGAGCTCAAGCGCTACGAGCGCCGCGGCGCCACCGCACGCAACCGCTTCGAGCGGCAGGTGCGCAAGACCCGCACGAAGTTCGAGCGGGAGGTGCGCCTGCGTCGCAGTCGGCTGGAAAAGTCGGTTCAGGGGCTGCTCAGCTAGCTCCCAAAAGCTTCCCCCGCCGGCGCCCAGGAGAGCGCCGATCCGCGGGAAAGGTTCGCCGGCCTCATAACTCGCCGGCGAATGCAGCACCCTCTCCTCCCTCAACCGTCGGGGCGTCACGCAAGTGGCGTCCCGTCGGTCTTTAAGCTGACAACGGCACGAGCGCATCCGCGGGGGATCGATCCCCCGCCCGGGCAACCCGAAGATTGGCTCTGCCAGAATGGTCCTATGCCTACCAGAGACCAAGTACTCGACTCCCTACGTGCAGTCATCGATCCCGAGCTCCGGCGCGACATCGTCGAGCTCGAGATGGTGCGATCGATCGAGATCCACGATAACGGCGTCGTCGACGTGATGGTCTCGCTCACCACCGCCGGCTGCCCGATCCGCAACACCTTCCAGACCGGCGTGACCAGCGCCGTCCGCGGGGTGGAGGGCGTGAGCGGCGTCAACGTCAGCTTCGACGTCCTCTCCGACCCCGAGAAGCAGGCCCTCGGCCGCAAGCTCGGCCGCGGCACCCTGCCCGAGGGCGCGCTCGCCCAGGTCAAGAACGTGATCTGCGTCGGTTCGGGCAAGGGCGGCGTCGGCAAGTCCAGCGTGACCGCCAATCTCGCCGCCGCCCTGGCGGCGGACGGCAAGCAGGTCGGCGTTCTCGACGCCGACGTGTGGGGCTACAGCCAGCCCCGCATGCTGGGCCTCGGCGCCGAGCGCCCGCGGGTGAACGCGGAGCGCAAGCTGATCCCGTTGCGCGCGCAGGATGGCATCAAGGTGATGTCGATCGGGTTCTTCGTCGAGCAGGACGCGGCCGTGGTCTGGCGCGGACCGATGCTCCACAAGGCGCTCCAGCAGTTCTTGGAGGACGTCGACTGGGGTGTGCTGGACTACCTCCTGATCGACCTCCCGCCCGGCACCGGCGACGTCTCGATGACCCTCGCCCAGCTGCTGCCTCAGGCGAAGTTCGTGATCGTCACCACCCCGCAGGCGGTGGCCCAGAAGGTGGCCAAGCGTTCGGCCGAGATGGCGGCCAAGCTCAAGCTGGAGATCGCCGGCGTGATCGAGAACATGTCCGGCTTCGTCACGCCCGACGGTCAGCGCTTCCCGATCTTCGGCGAGGGCGGCGGTCAGGTCCTGGCCGAGGAGCTCGACGTGCCGCTACTGGGCAAGATCCCGATCACCATGGCGCTGCGCGAGCAGTCCGACAGCGGCCTGCCGGTCGTCTTCTCCGATCCCGATGACCCGGCCGCTCAGGCGTTGCGCCAGGCCGCCCGCGGCTTGATCGCGCTCTCGCCGATCGAGCTACCGGTGATGCAGGAGCCCGCGCCGGCCGCCGCCCCCAAGCCCGTCGGCATGTCGCTCCCTATGGCCTAGGGCCTCGGGTCCTTGGGCCTTGGGCGATCAGCCGTGCTATTGACGGCTAATCCCCCAACCCCTGGCTACTTGTTGGAGTAGTAGTCGACGTTGAGCTGGGTGTACTTCTGCCACTCCTCCGGGAGCTGGTCCTCGGCGAAGCAGGCGTCGACCGGGCAGGCCTCGACGCACGCGTCGCAGTCGATGCACTCCTCCGGATCGATGTAGAGCATCTCGACCTTGTCGTAGTCGGGCTCATCGGGCGTCGGGTGGATGCAGTCGACCGGGCACACCTCAACGCACGAGTTGTCCTTCGTGCCGATGCAGGGCTCGGCGATGACGTAGGCCATATGTCTGGGTTCCTGTCTCGAGAGTCTGGTTGAGAGGCGGTTATTTTAGGCAGCCCTGGAAACCCGCCGTCGGTAGCCTCCCGCGCGTGCTTCTCCTGACCGGCGCCACCGGCACGATCGGACGTCCGCTGCTGCGGCGGCTGACCGCGACGGGCATCCCCGTCCGCTGCCTGGTCCGCGACCCGCGTGGCCTCGGCGACGAGCGCGTCCGCGTCCAGATCGCGCTCGGCGACCTCTCCGACCACCTCTCGTTCCGCCATGCGCTCCGCGGCGTGGACACGGTCGTGCACCTGGCCTCGGTGATCCGCGATCAGCCCGGGGGTTCGATCGAGGAGCTGGCCGGGGTGGCGACCTGGCGGCTCGTGCGCGCGGCCGAGCGGGCCGGCGTGCAGCGTTTCGTGTTCTTCTCGGCGCTCGGCGCCTCGACCCGCAGCCGGGCCCGGCTGATGCGGGCCAAGGCGATCGCCGAGCGCGCCGTGGCCGAGTCCTCGATCACCCACACGGTGTTCGCGCCGTCGATCGTCTACGCCCCGCGCGATCCGTATCTACGGCTGCTGGAGCGGATGTCCTATCTGCCGATGATGCCGCTCCCGGGCTCCGGCGAGGCCAGCTTCCAGCCGATCTGGGCCGAAGACGTCGCCGACTGCGTGCTGGCGGCGCTCCCCGGCGGTCCCCAGGCCGCCGAGGCGGAGAACGCCCGCTACGAGCTGGCCGGACCGGAAACGCTCACGCACCGCCAGCTGGTCGAGGTCGCCACGCACTCGTTCAACCGGCACCGGCCGATCCTCAAGATCCCCACCCGCGCCGTCCGCCGCTCGCTCAAGCTGGTCGAGCTGCTGATGGGCCCGACTGCGTTCGCGACCTGGGACGAAGCGGAGCTGCTCGACATCCCGATGACCTCTCGCCACGGCACGGTCGACGCCGAGCGCCTCGGAGTCCAGCCCCAGCCGATGCGCGCCGTGCTCGGGGTCGGCTAGCGGGCGCCCACGCCGGCCAGCTCCGGCCGCCGAGCCGCCCAGGGCAGCGCCGACTCGAGCTGCGTGGCCAGCGCCAGCAGCACGTCCTCCCGGGTCGGGGATCCGATCAGCTGAACCGCCGTCGGCAGCCCATCCGGGCCCAGGTAGAGCGGCAGCGAGATCGCCGGCTGCCCGGTGACGTTGACGATCGCCGTGTATGGCGTGAACGCCCCGGAGCGCTGGAAATGCTCCCAGGGATCCGGCCCGCGGCCGTGGACCTCGCCGGTCCGCAGCGGCCGCTGGGCGAGAGCCGGGGTGAGGACCACGTCGTAGGGGGCGAGAAAGGCGATGATCGAGCGGGCGAGCGCCTCGAGCTCGGACTGGGCGAGCAGGAAGCTGAGCGTGTCCTGCTGGCGCGCCCGCTCCCACAGCGACCAGGTCAGCGGCTCGACGTCGTCCTCGGTCGGCTCGCGGCCGGCCAGACGCCCGCCGATCAGGGTGCTCATCGACACCATCGGCCCGAACAGCCGGGTGAAATGCGAGAGCAGCTCGATCCCCGACCAGGGCGGGACGATCTCCTCGACCTCGTGCCCCAGCGACTCGAGCAGGTTCGCGGCGTCGCGGGCGGCCGCGGCGCAGAGCGGATCCAGCGGCTGCGCCTCGAGCGGCATGTTCATGGCCAGCCCGATCCGCAGCACGCCTGGGTCCTGCAGCGCGAGCAGGCCGAACGGCGCCTCGGGGGCCGGAGCCCAGCTGGCGTCGCCGACCTCGTAGCCGGCCATCACGTCGAGCAGCTGAGCGGTCTCGGCCACCGTGTGGGTGAGCACGCCGTCGGAGACGAGGAAGCTCGCGCCGCCATCGGGACCGACCGACACCCTGCCACGGGATGCCTTCAGTCCGACCAGACCACAGCAGGCGGCGGGAATCCGGATCGATCCCCCGCCGTCGTTGCCGTGGGCGATCGGCACCATCCCGGCCGCGACCGCCGCCGCCGCGCCGCCACTGGAGCCTCCCGGCGTTCGCGAGACGTCCCACGGGTTGGCGGTCGGGCCGAAGCGCCGCGACTCGGTGGTGGGCAGGATGCCCATCTCCGGCAGGGCGGTCTTGCCCACGATCACGAAGCCGGCGTGGCGCAGGCGGCGCACGAGAAACGCGTCGCGCCGGGCGACCAGCCCGCCGAACAGATCGCTGCACATCGTCAGCGGCATCCCCGCGACGGCGCGATTGTCCTTGATCGCGATCGGCACCCCGGCGAATGGGCGCGGGTCGCCGGGCTCGACGTCCCCGGCCGCGGCCAGAGCCGACTCCGCGGCGACGTGCGTGAACGCGTTGATCGCGGGCTCGAGCTCCTCGATCCGGCGCAGCGATGCCGTGACCAGCTCGGTCGCGCTCATCTCCCCGGCTCGCACTAGCGCCGCGAGCTCGCCGGCGGGTCGGAGGAGCAGCTCGGTCACTAAGGAAAGCCTAATGCAACGATGCGCGGATCCCGGCGGTCGCGCTCGCAAACTCGATCGGCACTAGCCTTAAAGCGACCCCGACTTTTAACGCCGCCAGGAGCACAGATGAGCGTAACCACCGAAGTTCAGTCAGGCCTCGAAGGCGTAGTCGCCTTCGCCACCGAGATCGCCGAGCCCGATCGGGCCGGCGGCGCGTTGCGCTATCGCGGAGTCGATATCGAGGATCTCGTTGGCGTCGTGCCGTTCGAGCAGGTCTGGGGACTGCTGGTCGACGGTCAGCTGAAGCCGGGACTGCCGCCCGCCGAGCCGCATCCGCTCAGCGTGCATTCCGGCAACCCGCGGGCCGATGTTCAGGCGGCTCTGGCGATGCTCGGCCCGCAGTGGGGATTTGGCGAGCTGATCGACATCGCCGACGAGGAGGCGCGCGACAACCTGGCCCGCGCGTCGGTGATGGCGCTGTCGTTCGTCGCGCAGTCGGCGCGCGGGATCGGCAAGCCGCCCGTCTCCCAGCGCGAGATCGACAAGGCGACCTCGATTCCCGAGCGCTTCCTCCTGCGCTGGCGGGGCGAGGCCGATCCGAAGCACGTCAAGGCGATCGACGCGTATTGGAATTCGGCCGCCGAGCACGGGATGAACGCCTCCACCTTCACCGCCCGCGTGGTCGCCTCCACCGGGGCCGATGTCGCCGCCGCGCTGAGCGCCGCGGTCGGCGCGCTGAGCGGCCCCCTGCACGGGGGTGCGCCAAGCCGCGTGCTGAAGATGCTCGACGAGGTCGAGCAGGTCGGGCGACGCCGAGACGCTACGTCAAGGACCTCCTGGATCGCGGCGAGCGGCTGATGGGCTTCGGCCACCGCGTTTACCGCGCGGAGGATCCCCGCGCCCGCGTGCTCAGGCGCACCGCCCACGAGATCGGCGCCCGCCGGGCCGAGGTGGCGGAGGCGCTGGAGAAGGCTGCGCTGGCCGAACTGCACGCGCGCAAGCCCGACCGCGTACTGGCCACCAACGTCGAGTTCTGGTCGGCGGTCGTGCTCGATTTCGCCGAGGTCCCGCCCGAGCTGTTCACGCCGATGTTCACCTGCGCCCGGACGGCCGGTTGGTCCGCTCACATCCTCGAGCAGAAGCGCGAGGGCCGGCTGATCCGCCCGACGGCCAAGTACATCGGTCCGGGCCCGAGACCACTGGCGGATCTGCAGGTCTGAGCGAATCCCTGAGGTCATGGCGCTCCGGGCGTATGCTCGGAACGCCACCACATGACACCAGACCGTCATCTCGATCCGGATGCGCTCGGCGATCATGTCGATCGCCTGTTCCGCGCCGCGTGGAGCCTGTGCGGTTCACGCGAGGAGGCCGAGGATCTCGTCCAGGAGACGTTCGCGCGGGTGCTGCGCAAGCCGCGGGTGCTGCACTCCGACGATGACATCGGCTACCTGCTGCGGGTGCTGCGGAACACCTATTTCAGCCAGCGCCGGGCCGCCGCGCGGCGCCCGCAGACCACGGCGCTGCCCGACGATCTCGATCTGGTCGAGGATCGCAATGCGACCCGGCCGGAGGCCAGACTCGAGGCCGCCGAGCTGTACGCCACGATCTCCGACCTGCCCGACGACTTCCGCGACGCGCTGATCGCCGTCGACGTGGTCGGCCTGTCCTACCGCGAGGCGGCGCGGGCCCTGCACGTGCGCGAGGCGACGGTCACCACCCGGTTGCACCGCGCCCGCCAGCGGGTGGCCAAGGCGATTCAGGCCGAGTCGGAGCCACCGGCACTCCCACCGCAGCAGCCCGAAGCCCGCTCGGGCCGCCGGCCGGGAGCGTAGTCCACTCCAGCAACCGGCTCAGCTCAGCGCCGCTTCGCCGTCCAGTGGATCGTGCCGCTGTCGCAGGGGATGTAAATGCCGGTCCCAGGGTCATAGAGATCCTTCTCGCGCAGGGTGCCGGTCACCTTCGAGCCGGAGAGCTTCGCGGTGAAGCTGAGCAGCGGCTGCTGCGGCCCGCTGAGCTTCTGGGAGTAGGAGAACTTCCCCGCGCCGGAGATGAAGCCGTTGGGCACCGCAAACAGGCCCCCGCCGGACTGGCCGTTGGTGCACGGCTGCTTGATCGTCGGGTACGTGACCGCGATGAAGCAGTGCGCGCTCGCGCTGGTGCCGCAGTGGTTGGTGGCGGAGTGCGCCTGGACCTTGAACTTGAAGCCACCGCCGACCTTGGCCAGCTTGGCCACGTAGGTGCCGGTCTTGAACTTCGCCTTGGCGGGCTTGGCCGACGACAGCGGGGACAGCGCCAATACCGCCAGCAGGCACGCCCCCGTCGCCGCCCCGAGAATCCGTCTCCGAGCAATCATGCGCGGAAGACTAGTCGACGGGCGCGCGGCTCGGCTAGCCGGCGTCGGCCGCGCGCCAGGCGGCGAGCTGCTGGAGCACCGCCGCGGAAACGCCGCGACCGGACAGCACGCAGGTGTGGTTCGAGCGCCGCCAGGTCACCACCAGCCGGCCGTTCAGCCTGAGGGTGCGGAGCACCGTCCCATGCAGCTTGAGCACTCGGGTGGCCGGCGCGGTCAGGGCGGGGGCGCCGACGATCGTGTAGGCGAGGCGCCGGCCGTGCCAGTCCTTGTAGAACACCGTCGTGGTCGTCCGGCCGTCGATCTTGTCGGTGCGCTGGCCGGTCGCCTTCCAGCCGAACTGCTTGGTCCAGTTCGGGAAATAGACGTCACCGACGTTCGCCCCGAGCTTCACCCCCGGAGCATCCGGGTCGGGCACCGGCGCCGGGCTGGATGGGCTCAACCCGGCCAGGGCAGCGGCCTGGCTGAGCGACGGCGCACCGGGCGTACCGGACGGCAGCAGCAGGATCAGCGCGAGCACCACCGCGGCCAGAGCGCCGGCGAGGCCACCGACGTAGGTGGCGCGACGCCGCGCCCGCACGGGGCGACTCGGCCGCGCCGCCTCGATCCGCTCGCGCAACCGCGCGGGCGCGCGCTCGGCCCGCGTCTGGTGCAGCAACTCGACCACTTGGCGCTCGCGCTCGAACATCGCCGAGAGCTCGGCCGACTCGCGGATCTGCGCCTCGACCTGTTCACGGCGCGCGGGGTCGAGCGAGCCGTCGGCCAGCGCGGAGAGGTCGGCTAGTTCACGGGGTCTGAGGTCTGAGCTGTCAGCTGAGGAGGCCATTGCCTAAGGGTCCTTGTCCCATCAGCTTAACGACGCCCGGAAGCCCCGAATCCTTCCCGGGGCCGGGGGCTCGCACGCTGGTCACGAACGGTACGGACCATCGAGGTATTCGGCAAGCATGCGGGTCGCGCTGAACCGCGGGGCGAGCGAGCGTAACGAGGCGCGCATCATGGTGATCCAGGCGGGCGCCAGACCCCGCTCGTCGCGCTCGTAGAAGGCCGGCAGAACCTCGTCGCAGATCAATCGGTGGAGTGTCTCGGCGTCGCGCTCGTCCTGCGCCGCCGGATCGGAGTCCACCTCCCCCGGAATCGCCCATCCGTTCGTGCCGTCGTAGGCCTCGGCCCACCAGCCGTCGAGGACGCTCAACTGCAGCCCGCCGTTCATGACGGACTTCATCCCACTGGTCCCGCTCGCCTCCAGCGGCGGGCGCGGCAGGTTGAGCCAGACATCGCAGCCGCGCACCAGCGCGGCGCCGGTGGCCAGGTCGTAGTCGTCGAGGAACACCACGCGCTCGGCGACGATCCGGGCGTACTTCAGCCCGAACAGGCGCTGCAGTGAACGCTTCGCCTCGTCGTCGCGCGGATGCGCCTTGCCGGCCAGCACCACCTGCACGGGCCAGTCCCCGCCGAGCATCTCCAGCGTCCACTCCGGGTCCCGGGTCAGCAGGTCGAGCCGCTTGTAGGTCGCCACCCGGCGGGCGAAGCCGATCGTCAGCACCTCGGGATCCAGACATTGCGCCGCCGCCTGCACGTACTCGCGCACATCGTTGCGGCCCAGCCGGTCGATCGCGCTGCGCTGCGCCAGGAACGAGATCAGCTCGGCGCGCTGGCGAGCGCGCGCCTCCCACAGCTCTCCGTCCTCCACCCGGTGCAGCCCGGCCCACAGATCCGGGTCGGCCGCGCGCGCCGTCCAGTCGGGGCCCAGTCGCCGCTCGAACAGCTCACGGATCGGGACGCCGATCCAGGTCGGGACGTGCACGCCGTTGGTCACGTGGCCGATCGGGACGTCCTGGACCGGCCGCTCGGGCCACAGGACGCTCCACATCTCGCGGGCCACCTCGCCGTGCCGCGCGCTGACCGCGTTCGCGCTTCGGCTCAACCGCAGCGCGGCCTGGGTCACGCCGAACGGCTCGTGTTCCTCCTCGGGATGCGTGCGCCCCAGCGCGATCAGCTCGGACAGGGGCACCCCCAGCTCGGCGGTCAATCGCCCCAAAGCCTTCGCCACCTGTTCGGCCGGGTAGGAGTCGTTGCCGGCCGGAACCGGCGTATGAGTCGTGAACACGGTGCGCTGCGCGGAGCGGTGCAGCGCCGGCGCCAGCGGCTCTCCGGCCTGCAGGGCGGGGCTCGCGAGCTCGAGCGGGGCCAACGCGGCGTGCCCCTCGTTGAGGTGCAGGACCCCCGGTTCGTACCCCAGCGCGCGCAGCGCCCGGACGCCACCCACGCCGAGCAGGATGTATTGGGACAGCCGGGTGTCCTCGTCGGCGTCGTAGAGCCGCCCGGTGATCCAGCGCTGTAGCGGTCCGTTCTCCGGGAGATCGGTGTCGAGCAGGAACAGCGGCACCCGGCCGATGTCCACCCGCCAGATCTGCGCCACCGCGTCGCCGTCGTAGATCGGCACCGAGATCTTCAGCGGCCCGCCGTCCTCGCCGGTGACCAGCGCCCCCGGCAGCCGCTCGGGGTCGGTGTCGATCCAGTATTCGTGCTGCCAGCCGCCGGCATCGATCCGCTGGCGGAAGTAGCCCTTGCGGTACATCAGCCCGACCGCGACCAGCGGGAGCGCCTGGTCGGAGGCCTCCTTCAGCAGATCGCCAGCCAGCGCCCCCAGCCCACCCGAGTAGACCGGCAGCGAGACGTGCACTCCGTACTCGGCGCAGAGGAAGCTGATCGGGTGGGCGGAGTCGATCGAATCGGAGCCGACGAGGCGGGTCGGCCGCTCGAGGTCCGCCCGGATCCGGGCTTCGACGGATTCCATCTGCTGGAGGAGCTCGGGATCGGCGGCAGCGAGCTTCAGCGCCCGGCTGGTCGCCTCCTGCAGCAACCGGACCGGGTTCTGCGCGCACAACTGCCAGCGCTCAGGATCGACGGCCCGGAAGAGCTCCGCCCCGCCCGGAAGCCACGACCAGCGGTAGTTGTAGGCGATCCGCGCGAGCGGGCCCAGCGCGTCGGGCAGCCGCTCCGCCAGATCGGCGGCGGCTCGGTCCAGGTCAGCGCTTCCGGCGGGAAGCGTGGCGATACCGTCCTCCATGTGGCCGCTATTGAACACGAATGCCGGCTCGGGGTGCTGGCGTTCGGCGACTCGATCACCAACGGGGGCGGAGAACTCCAGTGGGGCGTGGCGCTGCAGTCATGGGCGCTGTGGCTCGCCCGCGGACTCGGCCTGCCCTATTCCGGCTACGCCACCGACGGCGCCCGCGCCGGCGACGTGGTGGGCCAGCAGATCCCCGCCCATGCCCGCCGGGGCCCGGGCCCAGGGGCCCGCTACGACCTCGGCTGCCTCTACATCGGCGTCAACGACGTGCGCGGATTCGACTGGGATCCCGTGGCCTACGAGCGCGACCTGCGTGTGGCGCTGCGGTACCTGGCCGAGCGCTGCGACGACGTCCTGGCGGTGACCGTGCCGCGCGATCTCGGCCGCCCCCGGGCTGGAGCGAAGGTCCTTGTCTGCAACGAGATCATCGAGCGGTGCGCGGCTGACGCCGGCGCCCTGATCCTCGACCTGAGCGACTTCGGCGCCCGCAACCAGCTGATGGCCGACCGCGTGCACCCCACCGCCTTCGGCCAGGTGGCCATCGCCGAGCGCGCCCTCGACGTACTAGCGGCCGCCGGCCGGCCCGCCGGTCGAGGCGCCGTCGTCCACCCGAGTCAGCTGATCAACTATCAAACCACCCGCATTGGCCGACTCCGTGGCGATCTGACCTACACCCGCCGCTCGGCCAAGCTGGCGCTCCGGGCGCGCTGGGAGGGCTGGCGCGCCCGCCGGCCTCGACGTGTGCCGGGAAAAAGTCAACTGCATCGATGAAGGAGAGGGAAGTTGACCGGGGTGCGGGCCCGGAGGCGTGCCCCCTTTCCGAACTATGGCTCGAAATGCGCGTATAGCGCGCGCTCAGAGCCAAACTTCGCCAGTTGCGTCGCCGGTCGCCCCCGGTCACCATGGGTGCGGAGTGAAACTCGCACCCAAGGGCCGACCCCTTCATCGATGCAGTTCGTCCCTCGCCAAACCCCTCATCCGAACCCTGACCGAACGACCTAACGACCTAACGACCTAACGACTCAGCCGGCCCGCCGCCTCGGTCGCCTCCCGCAGCCGCAGGGCCAGCGCCGGCGTGAGCGCCCCGGACTCCATCTGCCAGCGCCAGCTGCCCCCGGCCCGGCCGGGGTCGTTCATCCGCGCCTCGCTGCCCAGCCCGAGCACGTCCTGGGCCTGCATCATCGCCACCCGGGCCGGCGAGGCCAGGGCCAACCGGATCACGCCCCACCAGGGCTCTCGCTCGGAAACCCCGCGCGCCGAGAGCTCGGCGTCGACCGCCGCGCGCCGGTCCGGCTCGAGCGACTCGTACCAGCCCCTGGCGGTGTCGTGGTCGTGGGTGCCGGTGTAGACGAAACGATTCGGGACGTGGTTCTCGAATCGGTGCGGACCGTGCGGATCGGACGGGTCGAACCCGAACTGGATCACCAGCATCCCGGGCAGGCCCAGCCCGTCGCGCAGTCGCTGCACGGCCGGGGTGATCACCCCGAGGTCCTCGGCGACCAGCGGCAGGCCGGGCCCGAGCGAGCGCTCGGCGGCCGTGAACACCGCCCGGCCGGGCCCGCGCACCCAGCGGCCGTGCGAGGCATCGCGCGCGCCCGACGGGACCGCCCAGTAGGCCACGAACCCCCGGAAGTGGTCGATCCGGGCGATGTCGAACAGCGCCAGGGTCCGGCGTAGGCGTTCGACCCACCAGCGGTAGCCGGTCCGCTGCAGCGCCGGCCAGTCGTACAGCGGGTTCCCCCACAGCTGGCCGGTGGCCGAGAACGAGTCCGGCGGGGCGCCGGCCTGGACGCCGACCTGGAACAGACCAGGGTGCGCGCGGTGGTCGGCGCTCCCCGGCGACACGTAGATCGCGACGTCGCCGAGCATCCGCACGCCGCGCTCCAGCCCGTATGCCCGCAGGGCATCCCATTCTCGCTGGAAGCGGACCTGGTCGGCGATCGCGCCCCGGCTCGACGCGGCCGCCCAGTCCTCGATCCAGAACGACTCGCGCTCGCGGAAGTCAGCCAATTCCGATGCGCTGACCGGCGCGCGCGGATCCGAAAGCAAGCCGGGCCACGCCGCGAACGCCGAGCGAGCCTTGTAGGGCGAGCGGAATCGGTCCGGCGGCGAGAGCGGCAGCACCTGCCACCACGACTGTCCCGCTGCCGCCAGCCAATCGACGAATCGGTAGGCCTCGGAGCCCAGTCGGCCGCCAGGAAGCGAGGTGATGTGCAGCTGGATCCCGCTGGACCGGGGAAGATCGTGCGCGCCAAGGGCGCCGCTGCTCGGGGGGTCATTCACACGAGGGTGTTTACCCGATGGCACCGGAGGGTTATTTTCGAGGGGTGGCCCCGGACCGGATCGTGATCCAGTATCCCCAGCCGTCCGTCGACGACGGTCGCTACGCCGCCAAGCGCGTCGTGGGCGACACAGTCGGCGTCTCGGCCGACATCTTCAGGGATGGCCACGAGCTGTTGCGCGCGGTGGCCCGCTACCGCGCTCCGGGCAGCCGGCGCTGGAACGAGGCCGAGCTCACCCGGGTCGACGCCCACCTCGGCGGTGTGCGCTGGGCCGGCGATTTCCCCGTCGACGCCCCCGGCCGCTGGGTCTACACGATCGAGGCGTGGGTCGACCGCTTCGGCACCTGGCGCGAGGAGCTCGACCGCAAGGTCGCCGCCGGGCAGCACGACCTCGGAGGGGAGCTATCCGAGGGCGTTTTACTGCTGCGCGAGACCGCGGAGCGAGCACGGACCAAGACACTGAAGGCGCTGATCGAGCGAGCGCTCGGAGCGCTGGAGGACGAGAAGGCAGCCGAGAGCACGAAATACGACATCGCGCTGGACCCCGCGCTCTACGACGCCGTGCAGCGCGAGCAGGAACGCCACGAGGCCACGACGCTCCCCGAGCCGCTGCCGATCGAGGTCGACCGGCTCCGCGCCCGGTTCGGCTCCTGGTACGAGCTGTTTCCGCGGTCATGGGGAGGCCTCAAGGGCGTACAGGCGCAGCTGCCCCGGCTGGCGGAGCTCGGCTTCGACGTCGTCTACCTCCCGCCGATCCATCCGATCGGGCTGACCAACCGCAAGGGCCGCGACAACTCGTTGACCGCGGCACCCGGGGATCCGGGCTCGCCCTGGTCGATCGGCGACGAGACGGGCGGCCACGACGCCGTCCACCGCGAGCTCGGAACGATCGATGACGTGCGCTCGCTCACCTCCGCCGCGAGCGAGCTGGGCATCGACATCGCGCTGGACTTCGCGATCCAGTGCTCCGCCGACCATCCGTGGCTGCGGGAGCACCCCGAGTGGTTTCACCACCGCCCCGACGGGACCCTCAAGTACGCCGAGAACCCACCCAAGCGCTACCAGGACATCTACAACGTCAACTGGGAGTCGGAGGACTGGCGCGGTCTCTGGAATGCGCTGCTGGAGGTCGTGCTGGGCTGGGTCGACGCCGGCGTCAAGGTCTTCCGCGTCGACAACCCCCACACCAAGCCGTCGCCGTTCTGGGCCTGGCTGATCAAGGAGGTCCACGCCCGCGACCGCGATGTGGTGTTCCTGGCCGAGGCGTTCACGCGCCGCGCCGTGATGCGTCACCTGGCCAAGGTTGGCTTCAGCCAGTCCTACACCTACTTCACCTGGAAGAACTCCCGGCACGAACTGACCGAGTACGTGTCCGAGCTGGCCTATTCAGGGGAGCAGGAGTACTTCCGGCCGAACTTCTTCGTGAACACCCCCGACATCCTCCATGCCTACCTCCAGCACGGCGGCCGCCCCGCGTTCGAGGCGCGGCTGATTCTGGCCGCCACGCTGAGCCCGAGCTACGGCGTCTACTCGGGCTTCGAGAACATCGAACACGTGCCGGTTCAGGTCGGCTCCGAGGAGTTCCTACACTCGGAGAAGTACGAGATCAAGGAGCGCTCGCTGGACGGTGAGCTGCTGCCAATGATCGAGCTGGTCAACCGCGCCCGCCGACAGAGCCCGGCGCTCCAGCGACTCGACAACGTCACCTTCCTGGAGACCGAGAACGAGGCGCTGATCGCCTACGCCAAGCAGTCAGACGCCAACACCGTGATCACTGTCGTGAACCTGGATCCCTACAACGCCCAAGAGGGTCTCGCCGTGGTGCCGGCGCACCTCGGGCTACCGCCGATTTTCGGCGTGCAGGACCTCCTGACCGGCGAGCGCTTCAGCTGGGGAATCGGCCGCAACTATGTCCGTCTGGAGCCCGGCGTCCGCCAGGGTCACATCAACCTCGTCGAGCCTCACTGATGGCCGAGCCGGACACCCTCGAGTCAGAAGCCCGCGAGCCGGACAGCCGCGAGGCCGAGATCGCCCACGCGATGCAGGCCGGCAACGCCTCGGACTCCGAGTCAGGGAACGGCGTCGCGGCGGCCACCCCGTCACCGGCCCAGACGCGGCAGTGGTTCGAGGCGGAGCCGCTGTGGTTCAAGCGGGCGATCTTCTACGAGATCCATATCCGCGGCTTCTACGACGCCAACGGCGACGGCTCCGGCGACGTCCGGGGCCTGATCGAGAAGCTCGATTATCTGCAGTGGCTGGGCATCGACTGCATCTGGCTGCTGCCCTTCTACGAGTCGCCGCTGCGCGACGGCGGCTACGACATCTCCGACTTCTACAAGGTCCATCCCGACTACGGGACGGTCGAGGACGTGCGCCAGCTGATCGACGCCGCGCACGCGCGCCGGATCCGGGTGATCGCCGATCTGGTCATGAACCACACCTCGAGCGACCACCCGTGGTTCCAGGAGTCGCGCTCGAGCCGCGACAACCCCAAGCGCGACTGGTACGTCTGGTCCGACACCCAGGAGAGCTATCAGGACGCCCGGATCATCTTCGTCGACACCGAATCCTCGAACTGGACCTGGGACCCGGTGGCCGGCCAGTACTACTGGCATCGCTTCTTCTCCCACCAGCCCGACCTCAATTACGACAATCCCGAGGTCAGGGAGGCGATGCTCGATGTGCTCCGCTTCTGGCTCGACCTCGGCCTCGACGGCTTCCGGCTGGATGCCGTGCCCTATCTGTTCGAGCGCGAGGGCACGATCTGCGAGAACCTCCCGGAAACCCACGACTACCTCCGGCAGGTGCGTAAGGAGGTCGAGGAGAATTACCCCGATCGCGTGCTGCTGGCCGAGGCCAACCAGTGGCCCGCCGACGTGGTCGAATATTTCGGCGCCGACGGCGACGAGTGCCAGATGGCCTTCCACTTCCCGGTGATGCCGCGGATGTTCATGGCCCTGCGCCGCGAGCAGGCCACGCCGATCTACGAGATCCTCGAGCAGACCCCGGCGATCCCCGAGAGCTGCCAGTGGGGTCTGTTCCTGCGTAACCATGACGAGCTCACGCTCGAGATGGTCACCGACGAGGAACGCGACTACATGTACTCCGAGTACGCCAAGGATCCGCGGATGAAGCTCAACCTGGGGATCCGGCGCCGGCTGGCCACGCTGCTCGACAACGGCCGCGACGAGATCGAGCTGATGACGGCGATCCTGTTCTCGCTGCCCGGATCTCCGGTGCTCTATTACGGCGACGAGATCGCCATGGGCGACAACGTCTTCCTCGGTGACCGCGACGGCGTCCGCACGCCGATGCAGTGGACCGGCGATCGCAACGGCGGGTTCTCGCGCGCCGACTTCGCCCAGCTTTACGCACCCCCGCTGATGGACCCGGTGTACGGCTTCCAGGCGGTCAACGTCGAGGCCGAGCTGCGGATCCCCACCTCGCTGTTGCGCTGGATCCACCGCTTCATCGCGCTGCGCAAGGAGCATCCGGTGTTCGGCCTGGGCACCTACGAGCCGATCCAGACGTCGAACCCGCACATCTTCGCCCTGATCCGCCGTTTCGAGGATGATCTTGTCCTGTGCGTTCACAATCTGGCCCGATCCGCCCAGGCCGTGGAGCTCGACCTGAGCGCATTCGAGGGTCGCTATCCGGTGGAGATGTTCGGGCGCTCGCGCTTCCCCCGGATCGGCCAGCTGCCCTATCTGCTGACGCTGGCCAGTCGCGGCTTCTACTGGTTCTCCTTGGCTGAGGGAGACAAGCCGACCGATGCCTGAGCACGTCAAGACCCCCGCGGACGAGCTCCAGCGACTGCTCGACGGCGAGCCGCTGCGCGACTGGCTCCAGCATCAGCGCTGGTACGCGTCCAAGACCCGAGCCGTGAGCGCGATCGAACTGGCCGAGAGCGTGACCCTGCACGAGGACCCGGCGCTGGTGCTGGCCCTCGCCCAGGCCAGGTTCGCCACCGGCACGCACGAGCTCTACCAGCTTCCGCTGGGAATCCGCGGCGCCGGCGGACCGGCCGACGGCGTCCCGGCCGACGGCACCGCAGCCGAGGTCGCGCCGATCCTGGAAGCCGACGGCTGGGCGGTGTTCGACGCCCTCCAGGATCCGCGGCTGGCCCTCGAGCTGCTGCGGCGGATCGACTCGTGCGCCGACCTGGATACCGCCGAGGGACGGTTCTCGTTTCGCCGCGTCGAGGACGCCGCGGCCCTCGACGAGCACGCCGAGGTCCGGGCGATGGGGGTCGAGCAGTCCAACTCGTCGATCGTGTTCGACAACCGGCTCGTGTTGAAGGTGTTCCGCAAGCTCGAGGCCGGCATCAACCCGGAGCTCGAGCTGCTGCGGTTCCTGACCGCCCGCGAGTACCCGAACATCGCGCCGCTGCACGGATGGTACGAGTACGACGGGCACTCGCTGGCCGCCACGCTGGGCGTCGTCCAGGAGTTCCTCCCCGACGCCGTCGACGGCTGGGAGCTGGCCCTGGAGGAGATCGTCACCGATCCCGAAGGGTTTCTCGACCGGATCGGTAGTCTCGGCGCCGCGACCGCGCAGATGCACACCGCGCTCGCCTCGGACCCCGGCGATCCCGCGTTCTCGCCGGAGGAGCCGAGCCACGAATCGATCTCGCTGCTCACCGCCACGATCGACGAGGACATCGAACGGATCTTCCTGCGACTCCCCGACGACGACCGGCTCGCCCCGATCATCGGCCGCGGCGAGGAGGTCCGGGAGCGGCTGGCCGCCCGCGCCCACATCGGGATCGGCGGCAGGCACATCCGCATCCACGGCGACTATCACCTCGGCCAGACCCTCCAGACCCCCCGCGGCTGGGTCATCCTGGACTTCGAGGGCGAGCCCGCGCGCCCGCTGCCAGAACGGCGGCAGAAGCGCTCGCCGCTGCGCGACGTGGCCAGCATGCTGCGCTCGTTCGCCTACGCCACCTCGGCGGTCGAGCTTCAGCGCGGCCAGGAGGCTCCCCCGGATTTCGAGCGACGCGCCCGCGACCGCTTCCTCGAGCACTACTTTGCCGAGATCGACCCCACGCTGCTGCCCGCCGGACAGGCGGCGATCGCCAACATGCTGGCCATCTTCGAGCTCGAGAAGGCGATCTACGAACTGCGCTACGAGCTCGACAACCGCCCGGACTGGGTCTCCATCCCCGTGGCGGGGATCGTCCGAATCCTCGAGTCGGTATGACCGTCGCCACACGCGATCTGGACGCGCTGGCGCGTCGTGAGCACGGGGACCCGCATTCGATCCTGGGGGCGCACCCCACCGCCGGCGGCGTGACCGTCCGGGCCCTGCGCCCTGCGGCCGAGGGCATCACCGCCGTCCTCCCCGACGGCACGGTGGAGGTGCTCGAGCGGATCCATCCGGCCGGGATCTTCGAGGGTGAGATCGCCGGCGCCGCACTGCCCCTGTCCTATCGGCTGCAGGTGGACTACGGGGATTCGGGCAGCTTCACCATCGAGGACCCCTACCGCTTCACCCCGACGCTCGGCGATCTCGACCTGCACCTGATGGGCGAGGGGCGGCACGAGCGCGTTTACGAGCTGCTCGGGTCGCACGTCCGCGAGCACGAGGGAGCGCACGGCACCGCGTTCGCGGTCTGGGCCCCATCCGCGCGAGCGGTGAGCGTAGTGGGCGACTTCAACTCGTGGGACGGGCGACTGCATCCGATGCGCTCGCTCGGCGCCAGCGGGATCTGGGAGGTCTTCCTCCCCGACGTCGAGGCCGGCGCCCATTACAAGTACGAGCTCCTGACCGCGGCCGGCGACTTGATCCTGAAGGCCGATCCCTACGCGC
This sequence comes from uncultured Solirubrobacterales bacterium, assembly GCA_963808605.1. Taxonomy (GTDB): domain Bacteria; phylum Actinomycetota; class Thermoleophilia; order Solirubrobacterales; family Solirubrobacteraceae; genus Palsa-465. The sequence continues at coordinate 152,100 of CAWEGQ010000016.1, read as the reverse complement.
TGGAGACCGAGGTCCCGCCCAAGACCGCGTCGGTGGTCAGCGCCTCGCATCATCAGTGGTCGCCGTCCGAGGCCGAGTGGGCGGCCACCCGCCGCGAGCAGCTCCCGTTCGACAAGCCGGTTTCGATCTACGAGGTCCACATCGGCTCGTGGCGGTTGAATCCGAATGAGGGAGACCGGTCCCTGACCTACGTCGAGCTGGCCGACGAGCTCTCGGCCTACGTCAGCGACATGGGGTTCACCCACGTCGAGCTGATGCCGGTGATGGCCCACCCGTTCACCGGCTCCTGGGGCTATCAGGTGACCGGCTACTACGCGCCCACGCCGCGCCACGGCTCGCCCGACGAGCTCAGGCAGTTCGTCGAGCGCCTGCACCAGAACGGCGTCGGCGTGATCCTCGACTGGGTCCCGGCGCACTTCCCCCGCGACGAGTTCGCGCTGGCCCGGTTCGACGGCACCGCCCTCTACGAGCACGCCGACCCGCGCCGGGGCGCGCACCCCGACTGGGGCACGCTGGTGTTCAACTTCGCCCGCCACGAGGTCCGCAACTTCCTCATCTCCAACGCCCTGTTCTGGCTGCGCGAGTATCACGTCGACGGGATCCGCGTCGACGCCGTCGCCTCGATGCTCTACCTCGATTACTCCCGCCGCGCGGGCGAATGGGTACCCAACGAGTTCGGCGGCCGGGAGGACCTCGATGCCGTTTCGTTCCTGAAGGAGCTCAACGAGCTGATCTACGCGCGCGAGCCGGGGATCATCTCGGCCGCCGAGGAATCGACCGCCTGGCCTGGTGTCTCCCGGCCCACGTATCTGGGTGGCCTCGGCTTCGGCTTCAAGTGGAACATGGGCTGGATGCACGACACGCTGAGCTACTTCGAGCAGGACCCGATCTACCGGCGCTATCACCACCACGAGCTGACCTTCAGCCTGATGTACGCGTTCAGCGAGAACTTCATCCTGCCGCTCTCCCACGATGAGGTCGTGCACGGGAAGGGCTCGCTGTATACGAAGATGGCCGGCGATCACTGGCAGAAGCTGGCCAACCTCCGCGCCCTCTACGCCTACATGTGGGCGCACCCGGGCAAGAAGCTGCTGTTCATGGGGCAGGAGTTCGCCCAGCCCGACGAGTGGAGCCACGAGCGCTCGCTCGACTGGCACCTGCTTGAGCGCGCCGATCACGCCGGGATCCAGTCGCTGGTGCGCGACCTCAACCGCGCCTACCGCGACGAGCCGGCCCTATGGGAGCGCGACTCCGACGCGGAGGGGTTCTGGTGGCTCGAGGCCAACGACGCCGACGCCAACGTGATCGCCTTCGCCCGGTCTTCCAAGCCGGATGACGTTGACGGCGAGTCGCGGGTGATCGTGTTCGTGGCTAATTTATCTCCGGTGCCCCGGCCCGGATACCGGGTCGGGCTCCCGCGCTCGGGCCACTGGCGCGAGGCGATCAACACCGACTCGCAGTACTACGGCGGCACCGACACCGGCAATTTCGGAGGCGTCGAGGCCGAGCCCGTCCCCTGGCACGACCAGCCGTTCTCCGCGCAGGTCACGCTGCCGCCGCTGGCAGCGATCTGGCTCGTACCCGATGGGGACTGACCACACGCCGGCGTACCCGTGGCAGGCGCCGCTGGGCGCGCGTCCGCGGGCCGACGGGAGCACCGAGTTCCGGGTCTGGGCGCCGGAGGCCGAGTCGGTCGGGCTGACCCTCGACGACGGGGACGACGGGGGCAACGGGCCGGCAGTCCCCCTCGAGCCGGCCGGATACGGCGTCTACCAGATCACCACCGAGGCCCCAGCCGGCACCGACTATCGATTCGTTCTCGACGGTCACGCACTCCCCGATCCCTGCAGCCGCTGGCAGCCGGACGGACTCCGCGGTCCCTCGCGGGTCTACGCGCCGGACGCGGTCGCCCCGTTCACGCCGGCGCCGCTGCAGCAGCAGGTGATCTACGAGCTGCACATCGGCACGTTCTCCCCGGAGGGAACCTTCGAGTCCGCGATCCCCTACCTCCGCGAGCTGGCCGAGCTGGGCGTGACGGCGATCGAGATCATGCCGGTGGCCGAATTCCCCGGCCGGCGCGGCTGGGGTTATGACGGCGTCTACTTGTCTGCCGCGCAGTCCTCCTACGGCGGGCCGGCGGGCCTGCAGAAGCTGGTCGCCGCCGCTCACGAGCAGAGCCTGGCGGTGATCCTCGACGTCGTCTACAACCACGTCGGCGCCTCCGGCGTGACGGCGCTGACGGCGTTCGGTCCGTACTTCACCGGGAAATACGAGACGCCGTGGGGCAAGGCGATCAACTTCGACGACGCCCGCTGTGACCCGGTCCGCGAATGGGTGCTGCAGTCGGCCGAGGGGTGGATTCGCGACTTCGGCCTCGACGGACTGCGCCTTGACGCCATCCACGCGATCTTCGACTCGAGCGCCGAGCACATCGTGCAGGCGGTGGCCCGCCGCGTCCACGCGGTCAACCCGAACGCCTTGGTGATAGCCGAGAGTGGCCTCAACGACCCGAAGGTGATGCGGCCAGTCGATGGCGGGGGGTACGCCTGCGACTCCGCCTGGGCCGACGATTTCCACCACGCCCTGCGGACCCTGATCACCGACGAGCGCGACGGCTACTACGCGGAGTTCGGCCGGGTGGCCGACCTGGCCAAGGCCTTTCACCGCCCGCACGTGCACGACGGCGGCTATTCGGAGTTCCGCCAGCGCCGCTTCGGCGCCCCGGCCGACGACGTGCCGCCGGAGGGGTTCGTGGTGTTCTCCCAGGACCACGACCAGGTCGGTAATCGCGCCTTCGGCGACCGGATGCCCGCGGCGGCGCGCCCGCTGGCCGCGTTCTGCACGCTACTCTCGCCCTTCACGCCAATGCTGTTCATGGGCGAGGAGTACGGCGAGAACGCGCCGTTTCAGTTTTTCTGCGACCACATCGACAAAGAGATCGCCGAGGCCACGCGCAACGGCCGGCGTGCCGAGTTCGCGGCCTTCGCCTCCTTTGGCGAGGAGATCCCCGATCCGCAGTCGCCGGAGACCTTCGCGCACTCGAAGCTGACCCGGGAACGCGATCCAGCGCTGGCCGGGCTCTACGCTCGCCTCCTGGCGATTCGCCACCAGCTCCCCGCCGGGGACATCGGCGTGGCCGAGCTCGACGAGCAGCAGCGATGGCTGCGGGTCAGGCGAGGCCCGTTCGAGCTGATCTGCCACTTCGGTGGACCCGACACCCTCAGCCTGCCCAGTCAGGGCACCGAGCTGGTGCTCGCCACCGACGAGCGGACCCAGCTGCAGGACGGGCGAATCGAGCTCGCCCCGCTGTCGGGGGCGCTGCTGCGGTGAGGCGGGGCCGGCGAGCGAACCCGGCGATGGCGAGCTGATGGAAGTCTGGCCCGGACAGCCGTTCCCGATGGGCGCGCAATGGGATGGCGGCGGCACCAACTTCGCGCTGTTCTCCGAGCACGCCGAGGCCGTCGAGCTGTGCCTGTTCGACGAAGAGGGCGTCGAGACGCGGATCGAGATGACCGCGCGCCGCGCGCTCAACTGGCACTGCTACGTCCCCGGTGTCGGCCCGGGCCAGCGCTACGGGTTCCGCGTCCACGGCCCGTACGAACCCAACCAAGGTCACCGCTTCAACCCGGCCAAGCTGCTGATCGATCCCTACGCGAAGTCGATCGAGGGGGTGGTCGACTGGGGCCACGACGCCAACGTCCTGCCCTATGTCCCCAACGACACCGAGGACAGCGACCTCGAGCCCGACGACGAGGACGATTCGGCCGCGATCCCCAAGGCAGTGGTGATCGACGACGCGTTCTTCTGGGAGGGCGACCGCCTGCCCCGGGTCCCGTTCGCCGACACAGTCATCTACGAGACGCACGTCAAGGGCTTCACCATGCGCCATCCCGGCGTGCGCGAGGATCTGCGCGGGACCTACGCCGGGCTCGCCTCCGAGGCGGCGATCGCCTACCTGGTCGATCTCGGCGTCACCGCCGTTGAGCTCCTGCCCGTCCACCACATCTCCGACGAGGCCTTCCTGGCCGACCGCGGGCTGACCAACTACTGGGGCTACAGCACGATCGGCTACCTCGCGCCGCATTCCGAATACGCCGCCACCGGCCGCCGCGGCGAGCAGGTGCGCGAGTTCAAGGGCATGGTCAAGGCGCTGCACCGGGCCGGAATCGAGGTGATCCTCGACGTCGTCTACAACCACACGGCGGAGGGCAATCACCTCGGGCCGATGCTGTCGTTCAAGGGCGTCGACAACACCTCCTACTACCGGCTGATGCCCGAGGACCCGCGGCACTACATGGACTTCACCGGCACCGGCAACTCGCTCAACCCGGTGCACCCGAGTGTTTTGCGGCTGATCATGGACTCGCTGCGCTATTGGGTGGCCGAATGCCACGTCGACGGCTTCCGCTTCGACCTCGCCGCAGCGCTGGCGCGGGAGTTCTTCGACGTCGACCGCCTGTCGTCGTTCTTCGACATCATCCACCAGGACCCGCTCCTCTCCCAGGTCAAGCTGATCGCCGAGCCGTGGGACGTCGGACCGGGCGGATATCAGGTCGGCAACTTCCCGGTGCTGTGGTCCGAGTGGAACGGGATGTACCGCGACACGATGCGCGACTTCTGGCGCGGTGCCGCCAACTGCGGCGACTTCGCCTCACGGCTTTCGGGCTCGGCCGACCTCTACCAGGCCGACGGCCGCGACCCGTTCGCCTCGATCAACTTCATCACCGCCCACGATGGGTTCACGCTGGCCGACCTGGTGTCCTACGAACAGAAGCACAACGAGGCCAACCTCGAGGACAACCGGGACGGCACCGACGACAACCGCTCGTGGAACTGCGGCGTCGAGGGCGACACCGACGACCCGGAGATCCTGGCCCTGAGGGCGCGCCAGCAGCGCAACTTCCTGACCACGCTGATTCTCTCCCAGGGCACCCCGATGCTCCTCGGCGGCGACGAGCTGGGCCGCACGCAGCACGGCAACAACAACGGCTGGTGCCAGGACAACGAGATCTCCTGGTACGACTGGGATCTCGGCCAGGACGCCGTCGCCCTGAACGAGTTCACCCGCCGCCTGATCCGCCTGCGGCGCGAGCACCCGGTATTTCGCCGCGAGAGCTTTCTCGAGGGGGCGCCCGCCGACGGCACCAGTCTCCCGGACGCCTGGTGGTTCCGGCCCGACGGGCGCAAGATGACTCAGCGGGACTGGAACGAGGGCGAGCCGGTGCTCGGGCTGTTCCTCAACGGCGACGCGATTCCCACGCCCGGCCCCCACGGCGAGGAAGTGGACGACGACTCGTTCCTGCTCCTGTTCAACGCCCATTCCGAGGAGCGCGATTTCACCCTGCCCCGCCCGCGACTGGGCTCGCAGTGGGAGCTCGAGGTCTCGACCGCCGATCCCGGGGCTGAGCCCGGCAGCTCGCGCCACGGCGCCCAGGAGCAGATCCGCCTGCAGGCGCATTCGCTGCTCGTGCTCAAGCGAGCCCAGTGACCCCCCGGGACGGGCGCCCGGTAGGGTGCAGCGGGCGGATGCGCGTGCTGCTGATCTCATGGGAGTACCCGCCCGTGATCGAGGGCGGGCTCGGGCGTCACGTGCGCAAGCTCTCCGAACACCTCGTCGCCGACGGCGTCGAGATGCACGTGCTGACCCGGGGCGGGGGCCGGCTCCCGCTTCAGGAGGAGCGCCATGGGGTGATCGTCCACCGCGTCCGCGAGCCCCCGTTCCCCAAGGACATCGACGCGTTCGTCCGCTGGGTCACCGACATGAACGGGCACATGGAGGAGCTCGGCGACCAGCTCTGCCAGCGCTTCGAATTCGACCTCATCCACTCGCACGACTGGCTCGTCTCCGGCGCCGCCGAGCGGCTCGCCCGGCGGGTCGGCCGGCCGTGGCTGACCACCGTCCACGCCACCGAGTTCGGCCGCCACCAGGGCTGGGTCCAGAAGCACCCGCAGTCGTACATCCACTCGGTCGAGCGCACGATGGCCCGCCGCGCCGATCATCTGATCACCTGCTCGGAGTACATGCGCGGCCACGTCGCGCGGGTCTTCGGCGTGCCCCCGGCCGGGATCACCACGATCCCCAACGGGATCGATCCGCGCGACCTCGAGCCGGTCGTCGACGACCTCCCGGCCCTGCGCGCCCGCTACGCCGAACCCGATCAGCTGCTGGTGCTCCTGGTCGGCCGCCTGGTCTACGAGAAGGGCTTTCACCTGGCGCTCGACGCGCTCGCCCCGGTGATCCGCCGGCGCCGGGGCGTCCGCTTCGTGGTGGCCGGAACCGGCACCGCCGAGGCCGAGCTCAAGCGCCAGTCCAAGCGCCTCGGGCTTGGCAAGCACGGCACCTTCCTGGGCTGGGTCGGCGACGACATGCTGCACTCGCTCTATCGCGTGGCCGACCTGTGCATCGTGCCCTCGATCTACGAGCCGTTCGGACTGGTCGCGCTCGAGGCGATGGCCTCCGGCTGCCTGTGCATCGTGGCCGACACCGGTGGACTGCGCGAGGTCGTGCCCGAGGACGGGACCGTCGGGCTGCGGTTCGCCTCGCGCGATTCGGCCGCGCTCGAGGAGACGCTCGAGCAGGTTCTGACCGACGACGGCGCCCGCGCCCAGCTGGTGGCCGAGGCCCGCGAACACGTGCTGCGCTTCGACTGGGCCGAGGTGGCGCGACGCACCCGCGAGGTCTACGACGCGCTGCCCACGGCGCCACGGCCCACGCGCCGGCGCCGGGCACCCACCGCTTAAACACCGAGGGCCCGGCGCGATGCCGGGCCCTCGAAAAACGGTGTTACAACGGTGGCTACATCATCCCCGACATGTCGGGCATTCCGCCGCCGCCACCCATACCGCCGCCGGAATCCTTGTCCGGAACCTCGGCGACGATCGCCTCGGTGGTGAGGATGTTCTTGGCGATCGAGGCCGCGTTCTGCAGCGCCGAGCGGGTGACCATGGCCGGATCGATCACGCCGGCCGCGACCAGATCGACGATCTGGTTGGTCGCCGCGTTCAGGCCGTGGCCCTTCTTGGCCTTGCGTACGTCGTTGACCACAACCGAGCCCTCGAGGCCCGCGTTCTCGGCGATCTGCCGCAGAGGCTCCTCGAGCGCGCGAATCACGATCTTGGCGCCCGTCTGCTCGTCGGGATCTTCCATCCCTTCGATCTTGATCGACGCCTGAGCGTGCAGCAGCGCTACGCCGCCGCCCGGAACGATGCCCTCCTCGAGGGCGGCCCGGGTGGCCTGCAGCGCGTCCTCGACGCGGTGCTTCTTCTCCTTCATCTCGGTCTCGGTGGCAGCGCCGACCTTGACCACCGCAACGCCGCCGGAGAGCTTGGCCAGCCGCTCCTGCAGCTTCTCCCGATCGAAGTCCGAGTCGGTGTTCTCGATCTCGTTCTTGATCTGGTTGATGCGGCCCTTGATGGCATCCGTATCGCCGGCACCGTCCACGATCGTGGTGGTGTCCTTGGCGACGACCACGCGACGGGCGCGGCCGAGCTGCGAGAGCTGGGTGTTCTCGAGCTTGAGACCCATCTCCTCGGTGATCACTTCACCGCCGGTGAGGACGGCAATGTCCTCCAGCATCCGCTTGCGGCGGTCGCCGAAGCCCGGCGCCTTGACGGCAACGCCCGTGAACGTGCCACGGAGCTTGTTGACCACCAGCGTCGCGAGCGACTCGCCCTCGACGTCCTCGGCAATGATCAGCAGGGGCTTGCCCGACTGAATCGTCTGCTCGAGGATCGGCAGGATGTCCCGTACGGAACCGATCTTCTGGTTGGCGATGAGGATGTAGGGATCCTCGAGGGTCGCCTCCATCCGGTCCTGGTCGGTGACCATGTACGGCGAGATGTAGCCCTTGTCGAACTGCATGCCCTCGGTGAACTCGAGGTCCATGCCGAACGTCTGGCCCTCCTCGACGTTGACCACGCCGTCCTTGCCGACCTTGTCGATGGCGTCGGCGATCACGTCGCCGATCTCCTCATCGCCCGCGGAAATCGTGGCGACTCGGGCGATCTGGTCCTTACCTGAGATCTCCTTCGACTGGGTCGCGATGTTCTTCACGACCTGCTCGACGGCCTTCTCGATCCCGCGCTTGAGCGCGAGCGGGTTGGCGCCGGCTGCGACGTTCTTCAGACCCTGACGGACGATCGCCTGAGCGAGCACCGTCGCGGTGGTCGTGCCGTCACCGGCCACGTCGTTGGTCGCCGTGGCGACTTCCCGGACGAGCTGGGCGCCCTGGTTCTGGAAGACGTCCTCGACCTCGATCTCGCGCGCAATCGTCACACCGTCGTTGGTGATCGTGGGAGCGCCGAACTTCTTGTCGAGGACGACATAACGGCCCTTGGGGCCGAGGGTTACCTTGACGGCGTTGGCTACCGCATCGACGCCCTGCTCGAGCGCCTTGCGTGCCTCAGCCTCGTACTTGAGTTCTTTATGTGCCATTTGTTCTCCTGGGGACGCTTACTGGACTTTGGCCAGAACGTCGGACTCGCGGAGGACGAGGAGTTCCTCGCCGTCCACCTTGATCTCGGTGCCGCCGTACTTGCTGTACAGGACCTCGTCGCCTTCGGCGACGTCGAGTGGCGTGCGCTTGCCGGTGTCCTCGTTGACCTTGCCGTCGCCGACTGCCAGCACTTTCCCCTTCTGGGGCTTTTCCTTCGCGGTATCGGGTAGGACGATGCCACTCGCGGTGGTCTCCTCCTCCTCGATAGCCCGTACGATCAGACGATCGCCAAGGGGCTTGAGCTTCATGAAACAACCTCCGGTGGAATAGAGCTTCCTTGGCACTCTCGGCTTGAGAGTGCCAGCCCGGATCACTATAGCCGCTCGGTTTCCGTAGACGTTAAAAACTTGGCACTCTCGGGCAAAGAGTGCCAACGGCGGCCCCCGTCCAGGCGGCCTCCCCTAGTTTTGAGCGCCGCCGAGGCCGTGAATGCGATCGCGGAGCTCGGGCGGGTTCTCGATGATCTGCGAGAAGCGCACCACGGTGACCGTGTCGGTCATCGCCACCTTGCGCCCGTAGATCTGCTCGAGGAAGTGGACCATCTCATCGACGCGCCGGAACTCCGGATTGTCGTGCTCGATGTCGCGCGGAGACAAGTCCTGGACGCGCTTGACCTCGACCTGGTCGATGACCGCGTTGAAGATCTTCTCGCGCGGCGAGTGCTGATAGCCGATCGACACCAGCACGCAGTCGTTCTTGCGGTACTTGTGGGACTTGTCGCCCAGCCGGATCGTCGCGGTCTTCCGCCCACGGCGCAGCTGATCGGCGAACACCGACGAGTAGAAGTTCAGGACGCGCACGGTTTCGCCAGCCTACAGATCCTGTCCGATCCGCGACAGCGCCCTACCCACCATCTCGCGCTCGCCCGCGTAGGTCAGCGAAGCGGCAGCTTCCTCGAGCGATACCCAGCGAGCCGTCTCGATCTCATGGTCGTGGTCGGCCAGATCACCCGAGCGGTACTCGAACAGGAAGAACGCGACGACCTTGTCGATCGCCCGCCCCTTGCGCTCGTACGTGTAGCTGACCTCCCCCAGCGGCTCGATCAGCTCCGCGGTCAGGCCGGTCTCCTCCCGGACCTCCCGGCGGGCCGCCGCCTCGGGGGTCTCATCCCCGTCGGGATGCCCCTTCGGCAGTCCGAGCACGCGGTTGCCCCGCGCGTCACGCTTGACCGGCACGATCACGGCCACCTGGTCACCACGCACGACCACCCCCCCGGCCGAGAACTCGGGCGTTCGCTGCCCCGATTGCCCAGCCGAGCTCCCAGGTTGGTCAATAGACATAGCGCTCGAGGGCGCCGGCATCGTGAACCGTCAGCCGGCCGCGCCCCTGCGTGATGATCCCGGCGCGCTCGAGCACCGCGAGGAAGCGGCTGGCCGACTCGCGCGAGGAGCCCGCCAGCTGCGCCAGATCGGCCTGCGTCGAGGTGATCAGCACATCGCCGACGGCGCTGGCGCCATCGGCGCGGGCGGTGGCCACGAGCTGGGCCAGCACCGACGCCACCCGGCTCTGGACCGTCTGGAAGGATTGCCGGGCCAGCCGGTCGTTGGTCTCGCGCAGCCGGCGCCCCAGGGCGGCGACCAGCTTGACCGCGATATCCGGGTGCTCGCGCAGCAACCGCCGCATGTCGCCGCCCAAGATCGCGATCACCTCGGTGTCCTCGAGCGTCTCGACCGTGGCCGACCGGCGCTCGTTGTCGAACATCGCCAGCTCGCCGAAGATGTCGCCCGGGCCGAAGTTGGCCAGCGTGATCGAACGCCCGTCGGAGTGCTCGGTCACCGCGCGGGCCAGCCCCGAGCGGACTACGTAGCAGGTGTTGCTCTCGTCGCCCTCACGGAACACGATCTCACCCGTGCTGAACCGCCTCGGGACGGCAACCTGGGCGACGCGAACCAGGTCGTCCTGCCCCAGCGTCGCGAACACCGGAACCCGACGCAGCAGCTGGGTCGTCTCCTCACTGGTGCCGGCCACCATCCAGAGATACCACACGAGCCAGCCAGGAGACCGCGTCGGGCACCTGAGCGGAGTCGATCTGGTGGACCGCGTCGGACTCGTGGTACTCGACCTCGAGGCCACCGTGCCGCAGCAGATCGTTGGCGGCGCGCGCAAATTCGACGCTGATCACGGGATCGCGGCGCCCATGAGCGATGAACACCGGCAGCCCCGCCCGACCGGCCAGGTCGGGCTGCCAACCCTCGACGGTGGGCACGAAACCGGAGAAGGCGAGGATCCCCGCCGGCGCCGGCCGGTCCGCCCCGAGCCCCAGCGCATAGCTCATCACCGACCCCATCGAGAACCCGCCCAGCGCGGTGCGCTCCGGTCCGACGCCGGTGCGTTCCCACAGCTCGTCGTGGAAAGCGGCCAGATGCCCGTAGGCGGCGCGGAATGTAGCCGGATCGGGGTAACCGACCCGGGGCACGACGTACCAGTGGTGGCCGGGCCAGCCGGGCACCTGGAGCGGGCCCCGAGGCGTCGCGACGTGCAGCCGCCGCTCCGGGTCGAGCACGTCGGCCAGGCCGAGCAGGTCGTGCTCGTCGGCCCCACGGCCATGATGCAGGACGAGCAGCCCCTCTGGGTCGCCGGCGGCCGGGCGCTCACGGTAGACAAGCTCGGTCACGGGACGGGATCGGTCATGAGGCGGAATCGGTCACGAGACGAGATCGGTCATTAGGTGGGATCGGTCATTAGACGGGATCGGTCATGAGTCGGGATGTTTCTCTGCCGCTTCCTGGGGATGAACGAACTGCTTGCTAGCGCAAGAATAGCGCACCCGAAGTGCCATATGCGCTAAACTTGCTAGCGCAAGAATGACCGCGATGCCCGAAACGCCCCACGCCTGTGCCTACGTCGTCGGCGACGACGGTCTCGCCCGTTGGTCCGATCTCCACGCCGACGCATGGATCGGATTGCTGGAGACGCACAAGCAGTTGACCCGAGCCATGGACGCCGAACTCGAGGCCAAGCACGGGCTCAGCCTGAGCGGCCTCGAGGTGCTGGGACGACTCGCGGCCGCCGACGGCTGCCGGCTGCGGCTCTCGGTGCTGGCGGCCGGGTGCAGCCTCAGCCTCAGTCGCGTATCGCGGATCGTCGACGCCCTCGAACGCCGCGATCTCGTGCGACGCGAGACATGCGCCAGCGACGCCCGGGCCGTCGAGGCCCACTTGACGAACGCCGGACTGGCGCTCACCCGCCAGGCCCAGGCCGCCCACTTCGAGTCGGTCAGGGAGCGCTTCTTCGATCAGCTCGCCCCCGAGGAACTGGCCGTCCTGGCCGCCGTGTTCGGCCGGTTCGCCGGCACTCACGCCTTGCTCGTGCGCGCGTAGCCCCTGCCCATCGGCAGCGGTTCGGCTGGATCGATCCGTTGCTCGGGCGGTAGCGGAGCCGCCCTGACCAGCAGCGGCACCTCGAGCACCTTGTGGTGGAAGAAGCCGTGGGACCAAAGCCCGTCCTCGCCCCAGGCATCGCCGTGGTCGCCGCACACGAGGACCGATGCGCGGGAGAAGGCGGCGAGCAGCGGGCCGAGCGCGGCGTCCAGGTGCTCAAGGCAGGCCAACTGCCGGCGCCGGCACTCCGCGGCGTCGTTGCCTTCGCCGCCGTAAGGGTCGCAGGGGTTGACCTGCCAGCTCCAGGGCGCGCCCTCGTGCCAGTACGGGATGTGCGTCTCGCCGAGGTTGACGAACACGAACGCCGGGCCGGTGAGCTCGCTCAACTGCGCCGCGAGCCATTCCATCTGCGCCTCGACGCCCCAGGGCAAGCCGGTGAAGTGAAAGCGATCGAACCCTCCGGCCAGCGGGACGCCGGTGGGTACCTGCTCGTCGAACCAGGCCATCGCCGCCGTGCCGATCGTCTCGTACCCGAGGCGGCTGAATCCCTCGATGATGTCGGCGCCATGGAGCAGGAAGTGATCCCGTCGGGCGGGGTGATGGGGGAAGGACCCGTAGACCAGCCGGAACAATTTCCCGACCCGCGGGTTGACCAGCGGCTCGTCGCTGTCGGCGACCGAGGGTGTGTAGCCCCGGAACATCGCGGCATGCGAGGGGAACGTGAACGTCGCCGGCGCCATCGCCCGGTGTAGTGGTGCGACGGCGCGCAGGTTGGGCGCGCGAGCCTCGGCGAACGTGTCGTACCGGCACGAGTCCAGCGTGATCAGCAGGACCGACCGGTCCGGCTGCAGGGGAAAGCCCAACGACATCCGCCGCGGAGCATCGCACTACGCCGCGTCGAGCGCCTGTTCGCGCCGGCGGCGGCGCAGCGTCAGCCCGATCCACAGTGCGAGCGCGACCACCAGCCCGACGGGAACCAGCGCCGCCAGCGCGATCAGGGCCACGCCGGCGGCCACGGTGAGAACCCGTCCGGCGTCGTGGGCGGCCTTGCCGATGGTGAACCCGCTGCTGTGAGATTTTTGCGGGACGGGCACAGCGCCGGCGTTGATCGTCAGCTCGATCTGGCTGAACCCGATCTGGTGCTTGAGGGAGTTGAGCGTCCCCTCGGCGCTGGAGATCGAGGCCTCGGCGTCGTGGATCTGGGCCTTCAGGCTGTCGATCTGCGTCTGCGTGACGGCCTGGGCCAGCTGCTTGAGCAGCGATGTCCGCAGGGCCTTGGCGTCGGCCAGCCGGCGCACGTCGGAGACGTACTGGTTGTTGACGTCCTGGCTCACGTCGGTGCGCGAGGCGATGTTGGCGTAGCGCAGGCTCGAGAGCCGGGTCATCGTGTCGGCCAGGTTCGCGCTCGGCACGCTCAGCTGGAAGTCGCCGTAGCCGTCCTGGCCGCCGGTGGCGGTCACGGTGGAATGGTTGACCACCCCGTGCTCGAGGCCGATCACGTTGAACGCCTCCTGGGCGACCTGGTCGATCTTGGTGGGCGGCGCGGTCAGCTGCAGCTGCGCCGACTGGACGACCTGGCGGCCGTTGGCCGGGAGCTGCGGCGATGGCGACGGCGAGGCCGCACCGTTGGCGCTTGCACTGCGCGAGGTTGGTCGGCGCGAGCGCCTTCGCGGCTGGAGCCGAGGCGGCACTCGAGGCGCTGGCGCCGCTCGAGGAGCCGTGCGCGGCGCCAGAGCTCGCGGTGGGCGCGGCCGCTTGCCGGGCCACCCCGGGCCCGCTCAGACTCGCGGCTGACGAGGACGACGAACTGGAGGTCGTGGACTTCACGTTCGAAACCACCACGACCACGGCGATCACGCCGGCCAGCGCGGTGGCGCAGGCCCCGGCCGCCGGCCACAGCCGGATCGACCGCCACCGCGGACGCGATCGCCGCCCCCGACCCGGAGGCGGTCGGGACGGGGGCGAAACGCCGATTTACGCGCTCGTCGAGCCGCGCCGCGAACTCCGGGGCGATCTGCGGCCGCTCGACAGTCACCAGCAGCGCGAGCTCGGCCAGCTCGGCGTACTCGGGGTCGACCGGCTCGCCGGCCAGGGTGGCGTCGATCGCGTCGAGCTGGGCGGCGATCTCGGGGTCGAGGGGGAATTCGTCAAGCTGTCGCATTGCAGGCCTTTCTGAGCCGCTCGATCGTCCGGTGCAGCATCGTGCCGGCATTCGACTCGCTGACGCCGAGCACGCGGGCGAGCTCGGCGTTCGTTAGTCCAGCGTGGAACTTCAGGGCGACCAGCTCGCGGTCGCGCGCCGACAGCCCGGCCAGCGCGGTGCGCACGGCAGTTCGCCGCAGCGCCACCTCGGCGCCGTCCTCGGGACCGATCGCCTCGTCCTCGGGCTCGACGATCAAGCTGGCCAGGCGGCTGCGCCGGCGGAGCTCGTCCAGCGCGGCATTGCGGGCGATGCCGAACAACCACGCGCGCTCCTCACCCCGCCGGCGATCGAACGTGCGGCGCCTGCGGTACGCGCGCTCAAACGCCAGCGCGGTCACGTCCTCGGCGGCGGCGCGGTCGCGCAGCAGCGTGCAGACGTAGGCGAACAGATCGTCGCGGCTCGAACGGTAGAGCTCCTCGAAGCGCTGCCAAGAGGCTTCGGCACTATCACCGGCGGTGGAAGTTGACGTCTCGATCACGACCTCACTACGGACCCGGCGAACATCCATCACAGAATCGATATGTTCCTCTCCGGTGAGGGCACGCATCGCTTTTTTCACTGCGCTGGTGGCGCTGCTCACGATCACCCCGGCACTCGCCAAATCCGCCAAGCACCCCACCCGGGCGCAGATGCGCGCGGCGGTGGCCCGGGCCAAGCGGTCCAAGAACCTCTGGGCCACGGTCAACATCTGCGACACCAAGCGCCATCCCAACGAGATCGGCGTCCGCGGTCAGATGCCGGCGCTCGGGTTTCCCGCGACCCTCAGCCTGATCATCAAGCTGGACTATTACTCGCTGAAGACCGCCCGGTTCGAGCCGGTCCCCCACGTCCACGTGCCGGACTCGCTCGGCACCGTCAGCTCCGGCCTGCACCAGGGCGGAGCGATCTTCCAGTTCAAGCCTCCGGTGGCGCCCCTCAGCGGCACGGTCACGTTCGAGTGGAAGGTCGGCAACCGCTTGATCGGCCAGGCCACGCGCCTGACCAGTCACGGAGACCGCGGCGTCGACGCCGGCGACCCGCCAGGCACCAGCCACGCGGTCTGCCGGATCAGCTGACCGCGCTTCCGGCCAGCCCTCCGAACAGCCGCGGGTCGTTGGTGATCACGCCGGTAACGCCCAGCGCCTCGAGCGCCCGGATCTGTGGAAGCTCGTCGACCGTCCAGACGTAGAGCTCGCCGCCGGCGTCCAGCACGGCGCGCACCAGTGACGGCGTCACCAGCCGCCAGTGCGCCATCAGCGCGTCGCATTGACCGGCCCGGATCGCCCGCGCGGCCCGGATCGGCATCGCCGCCTTGATCGCGTACAGCCCGATCAGCGCTCCCGGGACCAGCGCCGGATAGCGGAACGGGTCGCGCCGCAGCTTCGGCACCGACCAGCCCAGGCGGACCTTCGGTTCGTGGCGCCGGATCAGCTCGAGGCTGGAGCGGAACTGGCTTGAGATCAGGGCACGAGACAGCAGGCCGTGCTCGCGCAGCGCCTCGAGCACCCGCAACTCGTAGCCCGGCAGCTTCAGGTCGATGTCGAGCTCGATCCCGGCGAACGAGGTCGAGGCCAGGTGGGCCAGGCCCTCCTCGAGCGTGTGCGGAGAGCGGCGGCTCGCGTCGATCCAGTCGTGGGCGAGCAGCAACCGGCCGGTCGCCCCGGGCCGGCGTTCGGCCTGCCGCACCGAGATCGCCCGCCAGTCCGCCGGCGGCTCGATCAGCACGTCGAACTCGATCATGTCCACCCCGGCGGCCAACGCGGCGTCGAAGCTCGCGCGCGTGTTCCCCGGCGCGATCAGGTCAGCCCCTTTGTGGCCGACCCGCAGCAGGCCTCGTTCGGTCATCTCCAACAGACTAGAAGACGGCCTAAAGCCGCCTTGAGGGCTCGGCTAGCGCTGGCAGCGGGGGCACCAGTAGGTCATCCGGCCGCTCTCGCCCTGGACCTGCGAGCGGATCGGCGTGCCGCACCGCGGGCACGGCTGCCCGACGCGACGGTAGATCTGAGCCTGCGCGTGCCGCGGACCCTTCAGCCCGGCCTCGAGCATCCGCGGACGGGTCGCGGCGATGATCGCCAGCGCCTCGGCGTCGCTGACCTCGCGCACCGGCCGCCAGGGATCGATGCCGGCCTCCCAGCAGCCTTCCGACTTCCACATGTTCCCGATCCCGGCGACCGTGCGCTGGTCGAGAATCGCGTCGCTGATCGGCCGGGTCGGATCGTCCTGACGCAGCCGCGCCAGGAACCGGTCGTCGTCGAAGTCGTCGGCCAGCAGGTCCGGCCCGAGCGCCGCGATCCGCTGGTCGAACCGCGCTCTGCCCTCGGTCATCAGCTCGAGCACCGGCCCGTCGAACTGGACCACCTCGTGCCCGGCCCGGGTCAGCACGATCCACGCCCGGCCGGGCGAACGCCCCCAGCGCCGTCCCGGCCCATATACGCCCCACGCGCCGGTCATCTTCAGGTGCGAGTGCAGCACCAGCCCGCCGTCGAAGTGCAGAAACAGGTTCTTGCCGTGGGTGTCGACGCTGGTGACCGCGCGGCCCTGCAGGCGCTCCGGCCAGCGGTCCCGGCCCGGCGAGCCGCGCAGGGCCCCGGGGCGCCCGCTCGGCATCCGGACCTCGTCGGGCACGTGCCCCGCCAGCACCGGGCGGATCCGCGTCGCCGCCCACAGGATCGTGTCCCCCTCGGGCATCTGCGAGCAGGCTTACGCGCTGAGCGTGAGGCGCCGCGGGCCCTCTTGGAACCCGGCGGCGCTGAGCAGCGGGGCCAGGGTGGAACCCATCGCCGGCCGGCCGTCGACCTTCTCCAGCGCGATCCGCTTGATCCGCCCCGCGCCGACGCTCTGCACCAGTGCCTGCAGGGCCCGCTGCAAGCGCGGATCGTCCTCGGCGGTCAGGGTCTGGAGCGCCTTGCCGCCCCGTTCGAGGTAGAGCACCGGGTCGCCGCCCAGGATCACCACGTAGGCTCCGCCCACGCGGGAGGGCCGGCGTCCTTCGCCCCCGTCGCCGCGGGCCGGCCAGGGCAGCACAGCCCCATAGGGCTGGGCCGGATCGACGGCGGACAGGATCACCGCCGCCTCGTCGCGGGGGGGTTGAGCGCGCAGTCGCTCGACCGCGCCGGGCAGTGCGAACTGGGCACCCCCGAGTCCCTCGATGAAGTAACCGCGCCGGGAGATCCCCAGCGTCTCCAGCTGCGTGAGCTCCGAGTAGATCGCCGAGAACCCGCCGGGGATTCCCTCGGCCAGCACCTGCTCGCGGGTCAGCACGCCGTAGCGTTCGAGCAGCAGCTCGGCCAGCGCCCGCCGGCGCGCGGCCGGATCGACGGCATCGCGAAACAGCGTCTCGGTCAACGACCAGCGACCCTGGACCTGCGGGGCCGATCCACCCCGCCGGTTGCGCGCGGCGAAGCGGCCGGCCCGCGAACGGGCGGCCCGGTCGCGCTGGGCCCGGGCCAGCGTCAAGCGCGGCGCGCGCAGCGGCGCGAACGCGTCGTTGCTCGCCTGCCCGGCCCAGACCAGATCCCACAGCGCTTCCTGGAGTTCCTCGGCGGGGAGCGCCACGTCGACGAGCAGGTCGCTGAAGAAGCAGGCGCCGGCCGCCAGGCGCTCCCTGACCAACCGGTGCGCATCGCCGTCGGCCAGGGCGCCACGCGGGACGGGCGGCGGACCGAGAACGGCAAGATCCTCGCGGAAGTAGAGCGCGACCCGGCCGGAATTGCGCCCCAGCGCGCCCGCGCCGACCCACACGACTTCGCCGCTGGCGCAGAGCTGGTCGATCCAGGCGGGCGAGTAGGCGCCGATCCGCCGCGGCAGCACGTCGCGCTCCCACACCTCGGCCGGCAGCGCCAAGCCCTGCAGCGGCACCAGCGCTTCGCGCAGCCGGTCCACGCCGGCGCCGCCCGGAGGATGGCGGTCGACGTTCTGCCACGCCGGCAGAAAGCGCGCCAGAGCTTGGTGGTCGACCGGCTCGATCTCCTTGCGCAGCACCGCCAGCGACGCTCTGCGCAGGCGGCGCAGCACCTCTGGGTGGCACCACTCGCGCTCGGAGCCCCCCGGCCTTAGCTCGCCCCGCACCAGCTCCCCGGCTCGCTCGAGCTCGGCCAGCACCGCGCTGCAGTCGACGCCGTAACGGGCGCGCAGATCGGCGGTGGTGAAGGGTCCATGGGTGGCCGCGTAGCGCCGGGTGATCTTGGTCAACGCGTCGGCCACGTCCTCGATGAACACGGCCGGAAGCCCGCCGGGCGGGACGATCCCCAGGGCGTCGCGGTAGAGCCCGGCGTCGGCGGCGTCGATCCAGCGCTCCTCGCCGGCCAGCCGGACCCGGATCGCGCGGCGTTCGCCGCGCAGGTCCTCCAGCATCGGCGCGGCGTTCAGGCCTTCCAGAACTCGCGCGGCCGCCTCGGGGCCGGTCAGGTCCCCCAGCGCGCGCAGCACGTCGTGAAGCGTGTCCTTCGACGTGGCCTGCCGGTGCGCGGAGATGAACTGCAGGTCGTCCTCCACCTGGGCCAGCGCCGCCGGGTCGATCAGGTCGCGCAGCTCATCCTGGCCGAGCAGCTCGCGCAACAGGTCGCGGTCCAGCGACAGCGCGGCGGCCCGCCGCTCGGCGTTCGGCGTGTCGCCCTCGTACATGTAGGTGGCGACGTAGTCGAACAGCAGGCTCGAGGCGAACGGGGAGGCGGTCGAGGTCTCGACCTCGACCAGCGACAGCTCGCGGCGGTGCAGCTTTCTCAGCAGGTCGGTGAGACCCGGGAGGTCGAGCACGTCGCGCAGGCATTCGCGATAGGTCTCGAGGATGATCGGAAATTCCCCGTACTTCTTGGCCACCTCCAGGAGCGTCTGAGACTTCAGTCGCTGCTGCCACAGCGGGGTGCGCTTGCCGGGACGCGCCCGCGGGATCAGGAGGGCGCGGCCCGCGTTCTCGCGGAAGCGCGCGCCAAACAGCGCGCTCGCGCCCAGCTCCGCCACCACCATGTCCTCGAGCTCGTCGGGTTCGATCAGGATCAGCTCGGTCAGCCGGGCCGGATCCAGCTCCTCGGCGTCGGGCAGGTGGACGATGATCCCGTCGTCGGACCAGATCGCGTCGGATTCGAGGCCGAGCTCGTCCCGGATCTGCGCGCTCAGCGCCAGTCCCCAGGCGGCGTGCACGCGACCACCGAACGGGCTCAGGATGCACACCCGCCAGTCTCCGATCTCGTCTCGGAAGCGCTCGATCACGATCGTCTGGTCGGAGGGGATCACCCGGGTGGCCGCTTGCTGCTCCTGGAGGAACTCGAGCAGGTTCTTGGCCGCACGACGGTCGAGGTCGTACTCGGCCTCCAGCGTCTCCGCCGTCTGGTCGACGGCCCAGCGGCTGAACGCGCCGATCGCCTCGCCGAGCTCGCGTGGGCGGCCCATGCTGTCGCCCTTCCAGAACGGGACGGCGCCGGGGAGACCAGGCGCCGGGGTGACGATCACCCGGTCGCGGCCGATCTCCTCGATCCGCCAGGTCGAGGCGCCCAGCAGGAAGGTCTGGCCAGGACGGGCCTCGTAGACCATCTCCTCGTCGAGCTCGCCGACCCTTCTGCCGTCGGGGAGGGTGACCGAGTAAAGGCCGCGGTCGGGGATCGTGCCGGCGTTGGTGACCGCCAGCTGCCTCGCGCCCGGACGGGGCCGGATGGTGTTGGCCACGCGATCCCAGATGATCCGGGGCCGGAGCTCGGAGAACTCCGAGGAGGGATAGCGCCCGTCGAGCATGTCGAGCACGTTCTCGAACGCCTTGCGCGTCAGCTCGCTGTACGAATGCGTGCGGGTCACCAGCGCGAACAGCTGGTCGACCGGCACCGGCGCCTCGTCTCCGGCGGCCGCGGCGATCGACACGATCTGCTGGGCCAGGACGTCGAGCGCGTTGCGGGGGACCACTGTCGTCTCAATCTTCGCCTCGCGCATCCGCTTGGCCACCACCGCGCACTCGAGCAGGTCGCCGCGGAACTTGGGGAAGATCCGACCGCGGCTGACGTCGCCGACCGAGTGTCCGGCCCGGCCGATCCGCTGCAACCCCCGGGCCACCGACTTGGGCGACTCGACCTGGATCACCAGATCCACGGCGCCCATGTCGATACCCAACTCGAGGCTCGAGGTCGCCACCAGGCACGGCAGCTCCCCGGCCTTCAGCATCTCCTCCACGACGGTGCGCTCCTCGCGGGCCAGGCTTCCGTGGTGGGCGCGAGCGATCTCCTTCTCCGCGAGGTCGTTCAGCCTCAGCGCCAGGCGTTCCGCGCCCCGACGGTTGTTGACGAACAGGATCGTCGAGTTGTGCTGCTGGATCAGGTCCAGCAGCTCGGGGTAGATCGCCGGCCAGATCGAGCGCCGCGTTGCCTCACCGCCGGCCAGCGGGTCGATGTCAGGGGAAGGAGTGTCGTCGGGCTCGACCATCGACTCGACCGGTACGTGGATCTTCAGGTCGAGCTCCTTGCGCACCCCGGTGTCGACGATCCGGCACTGGCGTTGCGGGCCGACCATGAACCGGCCGACCTCCTCCAGCGGGTTTTGCGTGGCGCTCAGGCCGATCCGCTGCACGGGGGCGCCGGCCGCCTGCTCGAGCCGCTCCAGCGTCAGCGCCAGATGGGAGCCGCGCTTGGTCGCCGCGACCGCGTGGATCTCGTCGACGATGCACCAGCGCGTGCCCGCGAACAGCTCCTGCGCCCGGCCGGTCAGCATCAGATAGAGCGACTCGGGGGTGGTGATCAGGATGTCCGGCGGATGCTTGAGCATCGCCTGCCGTTCCTTCTGCGGCGTGTCGCCGGTCCGAACCGCGATCTTCAGATCCGCCCCGATCCCCCGCAACGGCGCCCGTAGGTTGCGGTCGATGTCGTAGGACAGCGCCTTCAGCGGCGAGACGTAGACCAAGCTGATCGCCCGCTCGGCGGCGGCATCCTGGCGCACACCGCGCACGGTCGTCTCGGGGCTTCCGCCGCGCGCGTTCGCTTCGGCCTCCGCGTTCCGCTCGCCGGCCAGGCGATCGATCGCCCACAGGAACGCGGCCAGCGTCTTACCCGAGCCGGTCGGCGCCGAGATCAGAACGTGCTCACCGGACGCGATCGCCGGCCACGCCTGGGTCTGCGCCGCCGTCGGCTCCGCGAACGCGCCGAGGAACCAGTCACGCGTGGTCTGACTGAACGCGGAAAGCGGCATCGATATCAGCGTAGCGTCCGCAAGGACGCGAAATTGGCACACGCCGTCACCCACGCGTCACGTTTTTCGCGCGACCATCGGCCGATGCCCGAGGCTGGTCGAGGAAAAGGCCTATATGGCCGAAAATCAGACCAGCCTTCAGTGGACCAGGCGCTCTCGCGACTGTCGCTCACGCAAGAGGGGGTGTTCACCATCGAGCAGTGCGCGGACTGCGGGCTGAGCGCCTCCGGTGTGTCGAAGCGAACACGTTCCGGACGGCTGCACCGCGTGTACTGCAGGGTGTACTCGCTGGTTCCGCCGTCACTGCTCTCCCGCGACGGGCGCTGGCTCGCCGCCGTCCTGGCCTGCGGCCCCGGCGCGGTCCTCTCCCACCGCAGCGCCGCCGCGCTGCACGAGCTTCGGCCGACCGAGCGCTCGGGCATCGACGTCACCGTCCCCCGCCGCACCAGCCGCAGCCACCAGGGCATCGACATCCACCGCTCCACCACGCTCACCGCCAGGGACGTGACGGTCGTCAGGAACATCCCGTGCACGACCATCGCCCGGACCGCGCTGGACATCGCCGAGGTGATTCGCCCCCGCCAGCTCGAGCGGATGTTCGAGGCGGCCGAGCAGGAGGAGGTGCTCAACTTCCGGGCGCTCCAGGATCAGATCGACCGCAATCCCACCCGGCCGGGTGCGGCCGTACTCAAAGCCCTGATGGGCGAGTACCTAGCCGATATGGGCGCGACCTGGAGCACGCTCGAGTCGGACTTCAAGGCGATGCTCAAACCCACGGGGCTTCCGATGCCGCAGGTCAACCAGTTCATCGTGCTCGACGACGGCGAGCCGGCGATCCGGGCCGACTTCTACTGGCCCGCGCATCGGGTCGTGGTCGAGACCGACAGCTGGAAGTTCCATCGCACCCGCGGGGCGTTCGAGCGCAATCGCCGCAACGACCAGCGTCTCACCGTCGCCGGCTTCCGGGTCGCGCGCATGACGCACCGTCAGATCAAGCACCAGGCGGAGAAGATGGCAGCGGTGGTCGTCAAGCTGCTGGCGGCGGCTCCGGGTCCATGAACGCTACACGCGGGGAGAGCCCAGCCGAGGCCCGCAGCGACGCGATCCGCCGCCCCGGCTGGACGGCGGGCTTCGGCGGGGAAACCTGGGATCCAAGCCGCTCGGCCAACGCCTCGAGGTCGTCCACGATCACCACCAGACCCCAGAACCTCGCCGGCCCCGCCGGCGCGCGCTTGGCCTCGACGAGCTCCAGGATCGCTGGGCCAAGACGGCGAAACCCCTGGCGGAACGCCGCCGGATCCTCGCGCGGGTCCCCACCGACCACGCGGATCCGCCGCAGCGGCATCCTCGCCGCCTCGAGCGCAGCCGCCGTCCGATCGAAGTCCGGCGTCACCACCACCACATGGTCGATCCCGATCGCCCCGTTGGGGTGAGGCTTGCGGCGCTCCCGGCGCCAGCAGCGCCAACGGTCCCGCGCGCCCCGGAGGCGCCGAAGGGCGGGAAGCGAGTGTCGTAGCCAGGCCATCTACCTCTTCGACCGCAGCGATGTTCCGGACCGACCACCCGCTGATCCCCTCCCCTTCACCGATAAATCGAATCTCGACACCGCCCAGCACCAGCACGTCGCCCTGCACATCGAACCCCAGCGCCCGCCAGCGCTCCGGCGGGTCCGCAATCCGCAGCCCAGCCAGCTCCGGGCGGTCCAGGCGGTCCGGTCGGTCCAAGCGGTCCGGGAATTGAGGGTGGTCGGCCGAGGGCAACTAAATCCCCGCCAGTTCCTTCGCCCGCCCGAACACCGCGTCGAGCATAGGCTCGGTCAGCCGCCCGGTGAACGTGTTCTGCTGGCTGACGTGGTAGCACCCGAGCAGCGTTCGCCCGTCCAGCGAAAGCTCCGCCCCGTGCCCAAACTTCGGCTTGGGCCGGGGGGCGCCGAGCACCCGCAGCGCCGCGTCCCAGGCGAACCCGCCGAGACAGACGATCACCCGCGCACCCGGCAGCAACCCCAACTCGCGCACGAGATAGGGCAAGCAGTTGTCGCGCTCGTCAGGCGTCGGCCGGTTCACCGGCGGCGCGCAGTGCACAGCTGCCGTGATCCAGCAGGAACGCAGGACCAGCCCATCGTCGCGGGAGACCGACTCGGGCTGATTGGCCAGCCCGGCCCGCCACAGCGCCGCGAACAGCCAGTCGCCCGAACGGTCACCGGTGAAGATCCGCCCGGTGCGGTTGCCGCCGTGGGCGGCCGGCGCCAGACCCAGCACCAGCAGCCGCGCCGCCGGATCACCGAAGCTCGGCACCGGCCGGCCCCAGTAGTCCTCAGCGGCGAACGAGGCCCGCTTGTCCCGCGCCACCTGCTCGCGCCAGGCCACCAGTCGCGGGCAGCGCCGGCACGTGACGATCTCTTCCTCCAGCGCGGCTAATTCACTCACGACGAGCCGGCCCGGGCGAGCACCCCGCTGATCAGGCGGTCGATCACCGGGGCCAGATCGAGCGGGTCCGCCGGCTCGCCGAGCCGGACCTGGCGCGAGACCAGCTCGATGATCGCGCCGACGATCGCGTAGGGGTCGTGGGGGGAGGCGAACCGGGCGATCAGACCGCGCCGCGCCGCCGCCTCGTTCTCGGCGTCGAGCGTGTCGGCGAAGGCCTGCACAACCTGGTCGCGCCGCTGGGCGGCCCGGGGTCCGGCCCCGATGATCTCCACCAGCAGCGTCTGGGCGAACTCGGGATGCTGGCCCAGCGCGACCAGGAAGGCCCGCGTCCCTGCCCGCATGCGCTCGGTCGCGTTGACGGTCCCGGCGCCGCGTGCCGCCTGGGCCATGCCCTCGGCGACCACCTCGGCGGCGCGGTCGAACAGCGCGATGATGCACTCCTCCTTGTTGGCGAAGTGCTCGTAGAAGGTCGCCTTCGACATCCCGGCGCGACGGCTGATCGACTCCGAGCTGGCGCCGGCGTAGCCGCGCTGCGCGAACTCCTCGGCGGCCGCGTTGAACAGCCGCTCGCGCTGGAGGGGGAGGCGTACCTCGGGGGGCGGTGCGTGCCGTCCTCTCGCCGCTGGCGTGTCCGCCGCCATGGCTAACGCGATCCGGACAACGACACTAGGACTTCAACGCGCGGCCGTAGTGGAGCTCGTAGTACTCCCGGTAGGCGCCCGTTCGAATCGGTTCCCACCACCAGGTGTTCTCGCGATACCACTCGACCGTCCGCTCGAGCCCTTCGTCGAACCGCATCCGCGCCTGCCAACCCAGCTCCTGCAGCTTCTCCGACGAGAGCGAGTAGCGCCGGTCGTGGCCGGGACGGTCGGTGACGAATTCCATCTGCGAGGAACTGGCCCCAGTGCGGTCGATGATCCGCTGGACCACCGTCAGGTTCTCGCACTCGTCGGGCCCGCCGCAGTTGTAGGCCTCACCGGGCACCCCGTGCTCCAGCGCGTGACCGATGCCGCGGCCGAAGTCCTCCACGTAGAGCCAGTTGCGCACCTGCTGGCCATCCCCGTAGACCGGTAGCTGGTCCCCGGCGAACGCGTTCAGGATCATCAGCGGGATCAGCTTCTCGGGGTACTGGTAGGGCCCGTAGTTGTTGGAGCCGCGGCAGATAACCGTCTCCAGCCCGTAGGTGTGGAAGTAGCTCGAGACCAGCAGGTCCGCGCCGGTCTTGGTCGCGCTGTACGGACTCGAGGGCGCCAGCGGCGAGGTCTCGGTGAACGAGCCCGTCTCGATCGAGCCATAGACCTCATCGGTCGACACCTGCACGTAACGCAGGCCGGCCGAGCGGGCCGCCTCCAGCAGCACGTGCGTGCCCTGCATGTTGGTGACGATGAATGTCTCCGGTCCTGAGATCGAGCGGTCGACGTGGGTCTCGGCGGCGAAGTTGACGATCGCGTCGAACCCCGGAGCCGTGCCGAGGGCCTCCGCCACCGCCTCTGGATCCTCGATTGCGCCGTGGACGAACCGAATCGAGTCGATCACGTCGTGCAGGTTCTCCCGGCGTCCGGCGTAGGTCAGCTTGTCGAGCACGGTCACCTCGTCGCCGAACTCGCGCACGCGCAGGCGCACGAACGTCGACCCGATGAAGCCGGCGCCGCCGCAGACCAGCAACCTCATCGTGCGCTGACCCCGGCGCCGAGGAACTGCTCGAGGCCCTCGCGCCAATGCGGCAGGCGCGGGACTGAACCTCCAAGCTCGGTGCTCAGCGCGCTGTTCGCGGGCCGGGGCGCCGGCCGGGGGAACTCGGCCGTCGTGCACGGCTTGACGTCGCATTGCACTCCGGACCGGGCGACGATCTCCCGCGCGAACTCGTACCACGAGCATGCACCGCCGCCGGCCACGTGAACCACGCCGGCGATCCGCTCGCCACCGGCCGCCAGCGAGACCAGCGCCTCGGCCAGATGACCGGTGAAGGTCGGACAACCGACCTGATCATCGACCACATTGAGCTCGTCGCGCTCGCCCGCCAGCTTCAGGATGGTCTTGGGAAAGCACGGCCCTCCGGTGCCGAACAACCAGGCGGAGCGGACGATCGTGTGCGCGTCGGGCGCGGCCCGGGCGACGGCCAGTTCGCCGGCCAGCTTGGAGCGGCCATAGGCGGAGGCCGGCCCGGTGGGGTCGGACTCGACGTAAGGCGTGACCTTGGTCCCGTCGAACACGTAATCACTCGAGACGTGGATCGTCCACGCCCCTGTCTCGTTCGCCGCGGCCGCGAGGTTCCCCGCGCCGTCGCCGTTGACCGCCTGCGCCGCGGCCTCGTCGCTCTCGGCGCCGTCCACGTTGGTGTAGGCGGCGCAGTTGATCACCGCGTCCGGCCTCACCTCGCCCAGTTGCGCGCGGACGGCCGCGGCATCGGCGATGTCCAGCTCGGCGCGGGCCAACGAGATCACCTCGTATCCACGGGCCCCAGCCGAATTGCCGACGTCGATGCCCAGCATGCCCGCAGCGCCTGTGATCAGGATCCGCATCGCCGGCCGAAGGGTAGCCGGATATGCGCCTGAGCGAACGACGGACCCGCGGCAACGACCGCTCACCGGCATCCCCGGGCGTACGCTCACCCAGGTGACCGAAGGCCCAGAACACCCCCGGCTACCGCTATGGGCGCGGTGGGTGCTGTCCCTGTCGGTGGCGGTCGTGCTGATCGTCGCGCTGGTCCTGTTCGTCAACGCCCACAACGTCGACCGCCCGACCGCCGACAACACGAAGGTGACCGCGGAGTCCAACCGGGAGGCGAGGGCGCTGATCGCCGAAGACCAGGCGCCCCACGTGAGCCCGCTGCAGCCGGCTACCGCTCCCGCCCGCGCGATGACGCGCGTGATCACGGCCTACATGCAACGGACGATCGGGGCGGGCACGATCGGAGGCCCGCTGACCGGCACTCACTGTACCGCCGCCGGCGCCTCCGACGGGCGCGCACGACGAGGGTTTCGCTGCGACGCGTTTGCGGCCAGCGTCAGGTATCCGTTCCTCGGAGTCGTCGATCAGCGCGCCCGACAGGTCACCTACTGCAAGAGCGATCCGCTGGGCCCGGCCGGGCCGGTTCCCGCCAGTCCACGTTGCCGGCCCTGACCGCTGCTCCGGGCTCGGCCCGTCATTACTCCACATGGCCAATCACCGGCACGGCGGCTTGGCCGAGTGATGCTGGCATCGCTGGGCGAGACCGGGTACACCTAACCATGTGGAGCAAACTCTGACCATCGCCGATTACCAGGTTCCGGAGGGCTGCTGCGACGAGCTCTTGGAGCCCGACGGCGCTCCCCGCCGGCACGTGGCATCGCTGATCGCGACGCTCCAGCGGCTCGGCCCAGAAGCCCTGCTCGCGGCGGGTCAGCGCCGCGACGCGATCTTCATGCAGCAGGGCATCACCTTCGAGGTCTCCGGCAGCGACGGCCAGCGCCGCGATCGCGCCTGGCCGCTCGATCTGGTCCCGCGCGTATTGACCGCCACCGAGTGGACCACCATCAAGCGCGGGCTGGCGCAGCGAATCCGGGCGCTGAACGCGTTCGTCGACGACGTCTACCACTCGCACGAGATCGTCCGGGCGGGGATCGTCCCCTGGTCGCTGATCGTCAGCCGCCCCAGCTTCGCGCGGCCGGTCCACGGCGTGCGTGCCCCCGGCGGCGTCTACTGCCATGTGTCGGGCTGCGACCTCGTGCGCGGTGGCGACCAGCGCTGGCGCGTGCTGGAGGACAACGTCCGCACGCCCTCGGGCATCTCGTACGTGCTGGAGAATCGTCTGGCCATGACCCGCCTGATGCCGGAGCTGTTCGCCGGGCATCGAATCCGGGCCGTCGACCATTACCCGTCGCTGCTGCTCGACGCACTGCGCGCGGTCGCGCCCGCCGCCGACGGCAACCCGAACGTCGTGCTGTGGACCCCCGGGCCGCTCAACTCGGCTTACTTCGAGCACGCGTTCCTGGCGCGGCAGATGGGGATCGAGCTGGTCGAGGCCAGCGACCTGGTCGTACGGGACGCGGTTTGCTACATCCGCACGACCGCCGGTCTGCAGCGGGTGCACGCGATCTACCGCCGGCTCGACGACGACTTCATCGACCCGCTCGAGTTCCGGCAGGACTCGGTGCTCGGCGTGCCGGGGCTGGTGCGCGCCTACCGGGCCGGCACCGTGGCCATCGCCAACGCGATCGGCACCGGCGTGGCCGACGACAAGGCGGTCTACCACTACGTGCCCGAGATGATCAAGTTCTATCTCGGCGAGGAGCCGATCCTGGAGAACGTCCAGACCTACTTGCTGACCGACGACAAGGCGCGCCAGCACGTGCTCGGGCGCCTCGCCGAGCTGGTGGTCAAGCCCACCTCCGAATCCGGCGGCAAGGGCGTGTTCATCGGCCCTCAAGCCACCAAGGCCGAACTCGAGCAGCAGGCCCGCCTGATCGAGGCGCAACCAGATCGCTTCATCGCCCAGGAGCTGGTTCATCTCTCGACCGCGCCGACGGAGACCGGGGACGGCCGGCTGGCGCCGCGCCACGTCGACCTGCGGCCGTTCGCCGTCTTCGGCGACGAGATTCGGATTGTGCCCGGCGGGCTGACTCGCGTCGCGCTGCGGGAGGGCTCGATGATCGTCAACTCCTCGCAGGGCGGCGGCTCGAAGGACACCTGGGTGCTCGACGACGGCGAGGTCGGTGATCTCGCCCCCGGGACGCTGCCCGCCCACCGGCCCCCGCGGCTGCCCGACGTCCGCTACGGCGGCTGGCACGGCCAAGCGCAGCAGCAGCAACAACAGCAGGGCTGATGCTCGCACGCATCGCCCAGGAGCTGTTCTGGCTCGGACGTGACCTGACCCGGGCCGAGCACACCGCCCGGATGCTCGACGGGGCGTTTCACGCCGACGTGGCCGGAGCGCCGACCGACCAGCGCGGCATCGCGCTGAGCTGGGCCGGCGTGCTGGCCATCATCGGCGCCAAGCCGCCCGTCCCCGGCGAGGAGGATCGCCAGCCCGACGCCGCGTCCCGGGCTGCTGACCGGGATGACTGGGGCGACGGGCCGCACGGTCGCGCCGAGGTCGCGCCGCTGCTGACCCTCGACACCGAGAGCCCGGCCTCGATCGTCTCGTGTGTGGCCCGCGGCCGCGAGCGCGGACGCACGCTGCGCGACGTGATCTCCACCGAGATGTGGGAGGCGCTCAACGCGTTCTACTTGTCCTTAGGTCGCTACGACCTTGAGGCCGCGCTACTGACCGGGCCGTACTCGGTCTACCAGGAGGTCAAGGAGCGCTGCGCGCTGTTCTGGGGGCTGGTCGACCGGACGATGCTCCGCGACGAGGCCCGCTCGTTCCTCGAGGCCGGCGGCCGGATCGAGGAGGCCGACATGGTGCTCCGGATGCTGCGGGTGGCGATCCCGGTGCAGCCGCTCGACGCGACCGGCAACGACGAGGTCGGCCACGAGGCCGAGGCCCTCGCGCTGCTGCAGGCGGTGGGTGGCTTTCAGGCCTACCGGCGGGCGGTGCGCCAGACGCCGGGGCTGCGATCGGTGGCGCGTTTCCTGCTCTACGAGGGCGCCTACCCAGGCTCGGTCGCGTCCTCGCTCGATGCGCTGCGCGAGGCGCTCTCGACCGCCGACGCCCAGCCCAGGTCCTCGCCGCCGGTGCTCCGCCTGGGCCGCCTGATCGCCGATCTGGAACTCCAGCGGCGGACGCCTACCACCAGCGGAGCGCTCAGCGAGATGCTGGCGCGGGTACAGGATGAGCTCGAACTGATCGATAGGGATGTAGACGAGCGCTACTTTGCCATCGCCGCCCTCGCGGCGGTACATCTGTGAGTGCCGCCATGATCCCCGGTGCCGAGATGAACTTCGAGATTCGCTTCCTGACCAACTACGAGTACGACGCCGACGTCGTCGACAACCTCAACGCGCTGCGCGTGAAGCCCGCGGCCAACGGCCGCCAGCGCGTCGACGAGTTCAGCGTCCGCCTCAGTCCCGAGGGCCGCCTGCACCGCCACAGCGACTACTTCGGCACCGAGGTGGTTGAGTTCGAGATCTCCCGTCCGCACCGTCAGCTGACCATCGACGTCCGTGCGCGCGTCACCACGAAGAGCGCGCCCGAACCCCCGGCCGCCACCTGGGAGGCGCTGCGGGACCCCAGCTACGTCGAGGCGGGTGGCGAATTCCTGCTGCAGACCGACGACGCGCCCGGACACCCGGTGCTGCTGGAGCTACTGGAGACGACCCGGGCCGCCCCGACCCCGCTCGCCGTGCTACCGCTCCTCTCCACGCTGATCTCGGAGCGGTTCGAGTACCGCCGAGGCGCCACCTACGTCGACTCGACGGTCGCCGATCTGCTCGATGGCGGCGCCGGCGTGTGCCAGGACTTCGTCCACCTCGGCCTGTGCCTGCTGCGCCATCACGGCATCGCCGCCCGCTACGCGTCGGGCTACCTGTTCGCCACCGGGTCCGACGAGAGCGAGGAGTCGGTCGAGGTCGACACGCATGCCTGGATCGAGGCGCTGTTGCCCGTGCCCGACGGAGGAGAGCCGCAGTGGGTCGGCGCCGATCCGACCAACCGCGGACTCACCGGAGAGGATCACGTCAAGATCGGCCACGGCCGGTTCTACCCGGACGTCCCGCCGATCAAGGGCGTCTACCGTGGGATGGCCGAGGCGAAGCTGGACGCCAGCGTGACGATGACCCGGCTCGAGCGCCCCGACCCGGCGTCAATCGCGCGAAGCTAGTCCTCCGCCTAGTCCTCCGCCCAGAAGCTCTCGACCATCTCGCCGTCGCCGCCCTCGGGCCGGTCATTGCCGATTGCGATCAGCTCGAGCCCTTCGGGACCGCCTTCGAACGCCCGCACGACGCCGGGGGCGACGCGGATCACGTCCCACTGGCGCAGTTCCTGGACCTCGTCGTCCAGGCGCATGCGACCCGAGCCGGTCACCACGACGTAGGCCTCCTCCTGCTCGCGGTGGCGGTGGCCGTACGGCGAGCGGAAGTTCGGGCCGTAGCGGAAGTAGCTGACCCCGAGGTGCTCGGAGTCGATGTGGGAACGCGCGAAGCGGGCCTCGATATCGGGCCCCCGGTCGGCGGCCAGATCATCGATATCCATCAGGTTCTTGATCTTGAAGTCGGACATGGCGCGAGTCTATTCGCCGGTGGTAGGGTCGAGCCATGGGCGAACGAACGCAGTACACACCTGGCACCTTCAGCTGGACCGACCTGACCACCACCGACCAGCCGGCCGCGAAGGAGTTCTACACGGCGCTGTTCGGCTGGGAGGCGACCGATAACCCGGTCGGCGACGGGGTCGTCTACTCGATGATGAGCATCGCCGGCAAGAACGTCGCCGCAATCTCGCCCCAGCCATCGCAGCAGGCCGAGGCTGGAGTGCCGCCGATGTGGAACTCGTACGTGACGGTGCAGAGCGCGGACACCGCAGCCCAGAAGGCGGGCGAGCTCGGCGCGATCGTGCACGCGCCTCCGTTCGACGTGATGGACGCGGGACGGATGGCGGTGATCCAGGATCCGCAAGGCGCCCACTTCAGCGTCTGGGAGCCGAAGGACAACATCGGCGCCGACCTGGTCAACGTCCACGGCGCGCTGGCCTGGAACGAGCTGGCCACACCTGACATGGACGCGTCGGCGCGGTTCTACGGCAAGCTGTTCGACTGGAAGATCGACGCCATGGAGGGCATGGGCACCCCCTACTCGACGATCACGACCGCGGCCGGATCGAGCAATGGCGGCATCCGGCCGGCGATGCCTCCCGGGTCCCCGCCCCACTGGCTTGTGTACTTCGGGTCCGACGACATCGACGCCACGCTGGCCAAGGCGAACGAGCTCGGCGGGAAGACGCTGCTCGAGACGATGGACATCGGGGTCGGCAAGATCGCGGTCGCCCAGGACCCTCAGGGCGCCGTGTTTGCGCTCTACGCAGGGGATCTGGACGACTGACCGGGCGGGACGCGTGGCGTGTGACGGCGCGCGACGTGGCAAACTCATAGCCGTGCGGAGAGCAGGCTTGTCGGTGCTAGCGGTACTCGCGCTGGCCGGGTGCGGTCAGGCCTCGAGCCCGAACGCGAAACTCGGCGACCAGGGAGGGCAGAACGCCGCCCAGACGCCGGTGCTGCACGGGCATCCGCAGGTGATCGAGCCGGTGGCCGGCGCTGCCGGTGCCACCGCCGCGCCGGCCGGTCCCTCGTCGGTCAGCGTCGATCAGGGCAGCGCGGCCTCGGGGGCGCTGGCCCAACCCGTCTCGGTGACCGAGATCCGGGCCGAGCTCAAGGCCAGCGGTCTGACCGCCGACGCCAGCCAGGCGACGGAGACCCCGAACGGGCTGGCGATCGCTCCGGTCAACGCGCCCGGGGCGGTGCAGAGCATCATCGCCGCCGGCAACGAGATCGCCCACCTCCCCTACCGCTTCGGCGGGGGCCACGGCACGTTCGAGGACAACGCCTATGACTGCTCGGGCTCGCTCAGCTTCGTGTTCGCGGCCGCCGGGCTGCTGACCACCACGATGACCTCCGGGCAGCTGATGAGCTGGGGCAAGCCCGGGCCCGGCAAGTGGATCACCGTGTTCGCCGCCCAGGGCCACACCTTCATGTACATCGCCGGCCTGCGCTTCGACACCGTCGCCCTGGCCGAGACCGGCTCCCGCTGGTCCAACCGGGCCGCTAACGAGCCGGACCTCAACCGCTTCGTCGCCCGGCACCCACCCGGGCTCTAGCCCGCCGCCGTCCCTAACCGCGGTCCGCGGTCAGGCCAGCGACGCTTGCGGTGCGTTGCTGAAGCCGAGCAGCAGCTCGGTGAACCGGGCCGGGGCCTCCACCTGCGGACAGTGCCCGATTCCCTGGAGCAGCTCGAGGCGCGCTCCGGGCACCGTGCTGAGCACCCGCTCGGCCCCGCGGTGGTAGACCAGACGATCGCGATCGCCCCACAGGAGCAGGACCGGCACGGAGATCCGCTCGAGCTCGAACGGTTGACTCAGTTCGGGAATCAGACGGTGGGCGATGTCGAGGTAGCTCGCGACCTTCGCGCGATGGCGGTGGTGATAGGTGAAGGCGGAGACGATCCCGGGATCGACCGACCGCGGCGATGCGAAGGCGAGCTGAAGATAGAGCCGGGCGACGGCGCTGCGCAGCACGAAGCCCGGTACCGGGGTGGGCAGCGCCAGCAGCGAGCGGAGCACGGGGTCGCGCTGCACCAGGTGAAGCAACCGGTTCATCACGAGCCCGGCTGGCGCTACCGCAAACACCCCGGCCAGCCGCTGTCCGTGCCGCTCGGCCAACCGCAGCGACACACATCCGCCCAGCGAGTTGCCGACGACCACGACGGGCTGGCGTGGGCGCCCGGCGGCGTAGCGAACCGCCCCGGCGGCGAACTCGTCGAGCTGAGGCAGGATCTCGTCGTGGCTCAGCGGGTCGGCGGCGCCGAATCCGGGGAGGTCGACCGCGATGGCGCGCTGCCCGCGCCGGGAGAGCAGCGCGAGCGACTGGCGCCAGGTGTCGGCGCTGTCGGCATAACCGTGGAACATCAGGATCGGGGGCCCGTCGCCCTCGAGCTCCAGGACGCGCGTCTCGTACCCGGCGAAGCTCTGCCGATGTTCAAAGAGAGGCTCGATCAATTCCGTCCCGATCTCGTAAGGCCTGGCCAACCGGCAGGCGAGCGCCGGGTTGACCAAGCCAACACCGGATCCTAGTCGTTTGGCTGGCTCGCCAGCTAGGCCCGGCCGTAGACCGGGATCGCGGCGCCGCTGGTCGGCGCCGAGTCGTCCGAGAGTAGGAAGGCGATCACGCCGGCGATCTCGGCCGGCTTGACCCACTTGCCGTGATCGGCCTTCGGCATCGACTCGCGGTTGGCCGGCGTGTCGATCACGCTGGGCAGGATCGCGTTGCAGCGGACGAAGTCGTCCTTGTACTCGGCCGCCACGGCACCGGCGAAGGCGATCACCCCGGCCTTGGAGGCGATGTAGCCGGCCGCACCCGGGAACGGTCGCAGCGCGGCGCGCGTACCGACGCAGACGACCGAGCCGCCACCCGCCTCGATCAGGTGCGGCACCGCCGCCTGGGTGACCAGGTAGGTGGGACGGAGGTTGAGGTGAAACTGAGCCTCGAACTCCTCGATCGGGGTCTCGTGCACCCGCCCGCCAACGGCAAACCCGCCGACGAGGTTGACCACGCCGCGCAGCGGCGCTCCGGCCTGTCCGGTCGCCGCCCCGATCACCTCGGAGACCGCCTCCGGCTTGAACAGATCGGCCTGGATCAGCTCGATCGACTCGTGGTCCTGCACCCGCGCGAGCTCGTGCTCGAGGATCCACGGAACCACCACCCGCCAGCCGCTCTCGAGCAGCCGCGCGACGACCGCGGAGCCGAGCCCGCCCGTTCCACCCGTGACGATTGCCGTTCGATTCATGATTCTCCGTCCGCTAGCCACTCTATCTTCGCCGGCTATGAAAGTCCGGCAAATTGCGGAGGGAAGTGATGTCTGCCGAGCCTTGCTCGTCCGCGGATCTTGAGCCAGGCCCGGTCCGTGCCGCCGAGCAGATGGAGTCCGATCTGCGCCAGCTGATCGCCACGGTCCAGAACCCGCATCTGCGACGCCTGCTCGGCGAGACGTTCGGCGAAGACTCCCCCACCTGGGCGGAATACCGCGACGCCCCCGCCGCCAAGCACTACCACCAGGCCTACCGGCACGGACTGCTCGAGCACTCGCTGACCGTGGCGCAGGCGGTCGGGGCGATCTCCGCCACGTTCCCGGGGATCGACCGCGATGTCGCCGTCACCGGGGCCCTCTTGCACGACATCGGCAAGCTCGAGGCCTACCGGCAGGACGAAGAGTCGATCTCGATGTCCGACCATGGTCGCCTGCAGGGCGAGATTCCGCTCGGCTACTACCGGGTGCGGCGCGCGATCGAGCGCCTGGGGGGCTTCCCGCCCGAGCTCGAGCAGGCGCTGCTGCACATCATCCTCAGCCATCACGGCTCGCTCGAGCACGGCAGCCCGGTCGTGCCCTGCACCCGCGAGGCGACGCTGGTGCACATGATCGACAACCTCGGCGGCCGGCTGGGCAGCTTCGACCGGCTCGAGAAGCAGCTGGCCGACGGCGAACAGTGGTCGGTCTACGACAAGGGCATCGGCGGCGGGGCCTACTTCGGCTCGCCGGCCGCCGCCCAGCGCAGGGCCGCCTAAGCTCCCGGCGCCCCGCGCATCCGCCCCGCGCGTCCCCCGCGCGTCCCCCGCCCGCCGCGGCTGGTCCCGGGTCTCGCGGTTCGTCACGGGTCCGCGCGCCTTCGCCCCAAAATTGCGCAAATTGCGTGCCTTCCACGGGCCGGAACGACGGCCCGCGACCCACCCCATCTAGAGTTGGCGTTCGATGGCGAAGGACACGGAAAAGCTGATTCGTCAGCTGTCCCTCATCTCTTACCTGATGGCCGAGCGGCGGCCCGTCACCGCGCCCGAGATCAGGCGAGATGTCGAGGGCTACAGCGTGATGAACGAGGACGCGTTCGCGCGGCGCTTTTACGCGGACCGGTCCGAGCTCGAGGCACTCGGCATCGTGCTGGCGGTCGAGAAACCCGTCGACGGGCTGGTCGAGCAGGAGAACTATTCGCTGCCGCCAGAGAACTTCCACCTGCCGCCGATCGGCTTCACCGACCGCGAGCTGGCCTCGCTCGGCACCGCCCTGCAGCTGCTCGATGGAGAGTTTGCCTACGCCGAACCGCTTCGCCTGGCCCTCCAGCAGATCTCGTGGGGGCGCCCGAGCCCGCTGTCCTCGCC
The DNA here is from genome assembly GCA_963808605.1 of uncultured Solirubrobacterales bacterium. Classification (GTDB taxonomy): domain Bacteria; phylum Actinomycetota; class Thermoleophilia; order Solirubrobacterales; family Solirubrobacteraceae; genus Palsa-465. Next base: position 116,736 of record CAWEGQ010000016.1, on the reverse strand, counting down.
CGAGCAGCACACGGTGGCCCTCGGGATCACCGGTTCGGCCGGCGGCCACGACGTGTCTCAGCGACTGGCCAAGATCGAGACGGCGATCTTCCGGCGCAAGACGATCGTCTTCGACTACTACACGATGGAACGCGACGAGGTCGGTAGTCGCCGCGTGGACCCCTACCAGCTGCTGTTCCAGGGCGGCCAGTTCTACGTGGTCGGACGGGCGCACGAGCGCGACGCCGTCCGCGTCTTCCGCCTGTCCCGGATCCGCGGCAAGGTCGGCTACGCGACCAAGGCCGAGCACGACTTTCAGCGCCCCGAGGACTTCGACCCCCGCGCCTACGGAGACCGGATCCACTGGCAGTTCGGCGACCCGATCGGGACCGCCGAGGTCTGGGTCAGCGACCGCATCGCCTGGCAGATCGAGCGCCATTTCGGTCGCTACGGGACCTTCCGCCCGGCCGGCGATGACGGCGATCGCGTGTTCGTCACTGCCTACTCCAACACGCGCCAGGTGATCGCCTGGGTGCTCGGGCTGGGGGAGCACGCCCGCGTCCTGGGCCCTCCCGACCTGCAGTCCGAGCTGCGCGAGCGGGTGCAGCTGCTGGTCGAGCGCCACAGCGGCGACCCGGACACCACGGGCGAGCTCGCACCGCCGGCCGGTCCCGATGCTCGGCCCCCTCGCAGCGACGTGCCCGACGTCGAGACCAACGGCCATCTGCCCGACGCGGCGATCCGCCCGGAGCGCTTCGCGCGTCTGGTCACGCTGGCCAGCATCTTGATCGAGGCGGGCCGCGCCAACCGACGGCTCGACGCGCGCGACCTCGGGAAGAGCCTGAAGGTCTCCGAGCAGGAGCTGCGCGAGGACATCTCGGTGCTCAACGTCGTCAACTTCGGCGCCGGCACCTATGTCCTCTACGCCGAGATCCTCCCCGACGGGACGATCGAGGTCGATCCGGAGCCCTACGGCGACTCGTTCGCCCGGCCCGCGCGGCTGCTGCCGGTCGAGGCCAAGGCGCTCGTCGCCGCGATCGACCTGATCGGCGAGCACATTCCCGAGGGCTCACTCGCCTCGGTCCGCGAGAAGGTGGTCTCCGCGCTCGGAGAGGATCCGGCCCACGAGGGCCTGCAGGTCGCCTCGCCCGGCGGGGACGACGCCGAGATCGCCGCGGTCGTCTCGCGGGCGATCTCGACCCAGCACATGCTGGCCTTCGAGTACTACAAGGAGAACGAGGACGAGTTCACCAGCCGGCTGGTCGAGCCCTACGCGCTGATCAACGGCCGCGAGGGCTGGTACGTGGCCAGCTTCGACCCCACCCGCGACAGCGTCCGCCACTTCCGCCTGGACCGGATCAAGTCGGCCAACGTCACCGCCGATCGCTTCGAGCCCCGGCCCGACGTCGACCCGGCCGCCGACGTCGACGGCTGGCCGCGAACCGGCGAGGTCCCCGCCTCCCGTCGCGCGCAGGTCTGGATCACCCCCGAGCGCGCCCGCTGGGCCCGCGAGGAGCGCACCGTCGTGGCCGAGCTGGCCGACGGCTCGGTGATCGTCGAGCTCGGCTTCGCCGGAGTCGACTGGCTCGTCCGCGAGGTACTCAAGGAGGCCGGTGACGCGGTCGTGCTCGAGCCCGAGGACGCGCGCTCCGCCGTCCGCGCCGCCGCCGAGACGATCCGCACCGGCGCGGGCGCCCTCACTCGGTGAGCCGCCGCGATCAGATCACGATGAGTCCGGAGGAGATCCGGGCCTTCCTCGATGAGCAGCGCACGGTGATCTGCGCCACCAACGGCCATGACGGCTGGCCGCACCTGATGCCGCTGTGGTTCGTCACCCGTGAAGCGGACATCTGGGCCTGGACCTTCGCCAAATCCCAGAAGGTGCGCAACCTCGAGCGGGATTCACGCGCCACGCTGCAAGTCGAGGACGGCGAGCAGTACGACCAGCTGCGCGGGGTGATGATCGAGGCCCAGACGGTGATCCACCGCGACACCGAGCTGGTCACCGATTTCGGCCTCGAGCTGCTCGGGCGCTACAACGACGGCGAGCAGAGCGCGGAGTTCAGGGACGCCATCCGCGCCCAGGCCGCCAAGCGCGTCGCCCTGCAGTTCAAACCCGAGCGGATCGCCAGCTTCGACCACCGGAAGCTGGCCGGCGCATACTGAACGCCGGGCCGGAGCGTATTGGGCTCCGGCTGGCCGGCGCATACTGAACGCCGGCTGGCCGGCGTTTATTGATCCGCCGGCGGGCGGCGGCGAAACCCGCGGCCAGAGCTTACGGCTTCACCCTCTGCCGCATGGCACCTGACGCTGTCCTGCCACATCGAAGACGGCGCACTTTGAGGTGAAACCCATCCCCAGCGAGACGGAGTCGTCGATGCCGTCTTGTCCCGGCATTCCGTTGGCGTCGAACAGATCCAAGTCGGGCTGCGAGATGGCCCTGATCAGGCTGTTTGCCCTCAGCTCGTCGGCGGTGACCTTGTGATCATTGTTGATGTCGAAGAGGGCGAGGATATTCAACGCGCTGGGGCTGCAAGAGTCGGCCGAGGGCGTCGGCCCGCATGAGGCATCGATGAACGACTGGAGCGACCTGGCCAGCGCCGGAATGATCACGCTATTCATCTCGGCCGTGCGGATGCCACCGCCGACCTTGCCGTCCCGGCAGCCGTCTGGATCGCACCGCGCCTGGATCCTCGCCCCGGCAATATGAGCGTCGATCGGCGGCTGGCCTGACAAGAGCGAGAGCTTCAACGTCACCTCTCCCGGTCCGCCTTCGAACTGCCCGTGGGTGATCGCACCGCCCAGCTTGGTGCTGGTCGGTCCCCCTGGCTCGATCGCGAAGCTCCCGCCGCCGGTGAGCACCGGGTGGGGCTTGGGCTGGCCGAGATAGACCTGCCACGAGGCGGACGAGTCGGCTTTCAGCGAGTCGGCGCGGAGCGAGTTCAGGACGACGACGGAGCCGGTCTCGAGCGATCTGGCAATCGCCGGGTCGAAGTTGAGCATCGAGGACAGGCCGGCGAAGATGTGGCCCAGGGCGTTGTCAAGGACGCCGTCGTGGTTCAAGTCAAACGCGTACGCATCGGCTTGGGCCACGGTCTTGCCGAACCTCAACCTGTTGGTGACGTAGTGGTAGTACGAGCCGGCCGCCGTCACCTGTTTGACGCTGCTCGCATGTGTGAGCGCGCCAGCCGCCGGCACCGACAGACACAGGGCAAATGCGACCGCCGACGCAAGGAGGACGGAGCGGCCCACCGCCGACCCACCCCGTTTTGAGACAGCCGGTTTCCACGCGAACCGTGACCTAGTCATAGCCTCTCCTTCCGCCAATGCGGATTGCACCACTCCCGCTGTCGATTCTTCCAGTTCCCGGTGCACTGTCAAGGGCAAGCGCCTCTCACGGGCATCGACCACCACCCAACCGGCCCGAGAGAGCCCCCAGGGGCTAGGCTGCGGCTCGATGCAAGCTCTCAAAGGCCTGATCCTCAGCGGCGGCAAGGGCACGCGGCTGCGCCCGATCACCCACACCAGCGCGAAGCAGCTGGTGCCCGTGGCCAACAAGCCCGTGCTGTTCTACGGCATCGCCGCGATGGCGGACGCCGGGATCGCCGAGGTCGGGATCATCATCGCCCCCGAGACCGGCGATGAGATCCGCGCGGCGGCCGGCGACGGCTCCAAGTTCGGCGTCAAGCTGACCTACATCGTCCAGGACGAGCCGCTCGGCCTCGCCCATGCGGTCTCTGACCGCCGAGGCGTTCCTGGCCGACTCGCCGTTCGTCATGTACCTCGGAGACAACCTCCTGCAGGGCGGGATCCAGGACCTGGTGACGTCGTTCCGCGAGCACGGGCCCGACGCGCTGATCCTGCTCACGCCGGTGCCCGATCCCGAGTCCTACGGGGTGGCCGAGCTGAGCGACGGCATCGTGGTGCGTCTGGTCGAGAAGCCGGCTGAGCCGAAGACCGACCTCGCGCTGGTCGGCGTGTACATGTTCACTCCCGCGATCCACGATGCCGCCCGGGCGATCGAGCCCTCGGGACGCGGCGAGCTGGAGATCACCGACGCGATCCAGCACCTGGTCGACGGCGGGATGCGGGTCGAGCCGCACGTGGTCCGCGGCTGGTGGAAGGACACCGGCCGGCTCGAGGACATGCTCGCCGCCAACCGACTGGTCCTCGACACGATCGAGGCCAAGGTCGAGGGCGAGCTGATCGACTCGCAGGTCGACGGTCGCGTGGTGGTCGCTCCGAGCGCCCGGCTCGAGCGCTGTGCCGTCCGCGGTCCCGCGATCATCGGAGCCGGCGCCCGCCTGACCGACTGCTATGTCGGGCCGTACACCGCGATTGGCGATGGCTGCACGATCGAGAACGCCGAGGTCGAGCATTCGATTTTGCTGGCCGGCGCCTCGGTGCGCGATCTGGCCGGCCGGATGGAGTCATCGCTGCTGGGGCGCAACGTCAAGATCGGACGCGACCAGCACCAGCCGCGGGCCTACCGGTTCATGGTCGGCGACAACTCCGAGATCGGAATCCTGTAGCCCGAGACTATTATCTTCATCAGATTTGTTGAGTTTGTCCCCACCGAGTGAGGAGTTGAGACACAGATGAGTGCTCACGACGATCACGTCCATACCGGTCCCGGCTATCCGACCGTGCAAGCGGCCCGCGAGCAGCCCGCCGAGAAGCTCATCTATGTGGCGGCGCTGTACGAGGGCACCGGCATCGACAAGCCGGACTTCGTCGCCGTCGTCGATGTCGATCCGGCCTCCTCGAGTTACGGCCAGATCGTCGGCCGCACCGACATGCCCAACGTCGGCGACGAGTTGCACCACTTCGGCTGGAACGCGTGCTCGTCGGCCTGCCACTCGCAGCTGCAGCGCGACACGCTGATCGTGCCCGGGTTCCGCTCCTCGCGGATCCACCTGCTCGATGTCTCCGATCCGCGCGCCCCGCGGATCAAGCACGTGATCGAGGGCGAGGAGATCAAGGAGAAGATCGGGCTGAGCGCGCCCCACACGGTCCATTGCATGCCCGGGGACATCATCACCGTCTCGATGCTGGGCGACGCCGACGGCAACGCCCCCGGCGGGTTCGCCGTGCTCGACGCCCGCGACTTCTCGATCCAGGGCCGCTGGGAGACCGAGCCGGGCGCTGTCGATTTCATGTACGACTTCTGGTACCAGCCCCGCCAGAACACGCTGGTCTCGAGCGAGTGGGGCGCGCCGAACACCTTCCAGGGCGGCTTCAATCCGGCCGACGTGGCGGAGGGCAAGTACGGGCGCAAGCTGCATTTCTGGGACCTCGAGCAGCGCACCAAGGTGCAGACCATCGACCTCGGCGACGACGGTTGGATTCCGCTGGAGATCCGCTGGCAGCACAACCCCGACTCGGCCCAGGGCTTCGTCGGGGCGACCCTCTCGAGCAACATCATCCGCTTCGCCAGGGACAACGGGTCGTGGGCGACCGGCAAGGTGATCGACGTGGCCAACGAGCCACTCGAGGGCTGGCCGCTCGAGGGCGGCGTACCCGGCCTGATCACCGACCTCGTCCTCTCGCTGGACGACAAGGACCTGTTCTTCTCCAACTGGCTGCACGGCGATCTGCGCCATTACGACGTCTCGGATCCGCAGAACCCGGTCCTGCGCTCGCAGGTGTGGCTGGGTGGACTGCTCGGGCGCGACGGCGGCCACCCGAAGGCCACCGAGGCGCTGAACGGCGGTCCCCAGATGCTGCAGAACTCGCTCGACGGCGACCGCGTCTACGTCAGCAACTCGCTCTACTCGACCTGGGACAACCAGTTCTACCCCGGGATCAAGGGCTGGCTGACCAAGCTCGACAAGCAGGCCGACGGCAGCTTCGCGCTGGACCCCGACTTCTTCGTCGACTTCCACGAGCAAGCGGACGGCGCCCGGCCCCACGAGATCCATCTTCCCGGCGGCGACTGCACCACCGAGATCTTCCAATAGTCCTCTAGGTCCGGGCCCTAGAGCGGCCTCTCGGCCCAGAAGCTGGCCACCGGGTTGCCGTTGAAGTCCTCGATCTCGACGTAGCCTTCGGACTCGTAGAGGCCGCGCGCATTCATCTGCTTGGGTCCGGTGTCCAAGCGCGCGGTCGCGTACCCCAGCCGGCGGCCTTGGTCCTCCAGCGCCCGCAGCAGCGCCCGCGCGATCCCCTGGCCGCGGCGCTCGGGCACGATGAACATCTTCTTGATCTCGCAGGTGCGATCGTCGAGCCGCTTGACCCCGCCGATGCACACCGGCAGGCCGTCGAGGTACCCGACCAGGAAGGCTCCACCCGGCGGGCTGAGCTCTTCGGGACCGGCCTTCGGCATCGTGTCGCCGTCGAGTTCGAGGCCGTCGTACATGATCGCGATCTCGTCGCGCATCGCCTGGGCCAAGACCGCCCCATCACCGCCATTCATCGGCGAGAGACGGAAGTCGATCTCCGGCGCCACCGCTACCGACCTCCGAGCAGGGCGGTGAGCCCGGCCGGCGTCTCGGACCGTCCGACATGGATCCGCGGCCAGGTCAGCGGCGAGGCCGTGCTCTCCGTCGTGCCCGCACCCGTCGTGTAGGCCATCGTGAAGCCGGCGGCCTTGACCGCCGTCACGACCGAGTCGTTGTAGGCGCCGAACGGATAGGCGAAGTAGTAAACCGGATGGCCGAGGACCGCATCCAGTGTGCGGCGCGAGCCGGCCGTCTCCATCCGCAGCTCGGCCGGCGTGATGGCGCGCAGATCGACGTGGTGGGCGGTGTGGTCGCCGACGTCCATGCCCGCCCGGTCGAGCCGGCGGATCGCCTCCGCGGTGAGGAAGCCCGGCTCGGTCATCCGCCCGGTGATCACGAAGAAGGTGGCCGTCATGTGCCAGCGCTCCAGGTCGGGCAGGATCGTCCGGACATCGTCGACATAGCCGTCGTCGACGGAGATGATGATCGGCTTGCTCGGCAACCCAGCGCCGTGGTACAGGGCGTCGAATAGCTGGGACTGATGGATCGGGTGGTAACCGGCGGCGTGCAGCGCGCTCAACTCGGCGGCGAAGTTCGCCGGGTCGACCTTGAGGTCGGCCAGGCCGACGGCGTTCAGCGGCGCGACCCGGTGATAGGTGAGCACCGGAACGGTCACGCTCCGCGGCCGGGCGTTGGCCGGCGGCACCAGGACCGGGGTGCGGGTGGTTCCATGCCGGCCGCCGCGGCCACCGTGGCCGCGCGCGCTCGATGCTGTGGTGCTCGATGCGGTCGTGCTCGACCCGCCTCCGCAGGCCGCCAGCGCGAACGCCACGCTCGCGCACGCCAGCGATCCCAGGCTGGTGCGAAGCGAAAGCACGGCCACGAGACTAGCCGTGTGCCTCTGGCTTGGGGCCCTGGGTTGGATTATTCAGCCCTCGGCCCCAACGTACGCAGAGTGAGGCCCACCTAACCCCGAGGCCCGGACGATCCGGGGGGCTTCGGGGTACCCTCCGTGCGATGACCGAGCCCTCTGAACAGGTGCGCGAGCGGCTGCTGAAGGCCTGGCGGGGCGAGATCATCGCCGGCCGCGCCTACGAGCTGATCGCGCTGCGGATGGACGATCGCGAGGCCGACATTCTGCGCCGGATGGCGGCGGCCGAGAGCTCGCACCGCAGCCGACTCGAGGCGCGGATGCGCGAGGTCGGGGTCGAGGTGCCCGACCCGGCCGGCGTCCGTCTCCCCCTGTCGCTGCGCCTCCAGGTCAAGATCGCGCCGATCGACCGCCTGCTCGCCGCCCGCGAGGCAGCCGAGGATGAAGAGGTCGACGATCTCTACAAGCGTTCGACCGGGGATGCCACCACCGATCGGCTGCTGCGCGAGATCCGCAAGGAGGAGCGCTCGCATTCGCTGGCCGTCCAGGACATCCGCTCCGGCGCCCGCGCCGGTGAGGAGGACGGCGCCGGCGGGGGCGACGGGATCGCCGTCCCCAACCGTGCCGGCGCCAACGGCGCCAAGGGCCGGCCAGAGCCGCTATCCCCGAGCCGTCAGTTCGCCCAGGACCGCCTCGACAAGATCCTCGGACGCGAGAAGGGTCACGCCGCCGGGGGCGGCTGGATCTCCGGCGCGATCTACGGCGCCAACGACGGCCTCGCCGCGGTGTTCGGGATCGTGGCCGGCGTCTCCGGCGCCACCGGCGGATCGAAGTCCGTGCTCACCGCCGGGCTGGCCGGGGCGATCGCCTCGGCGCTCTCGATGGCCACCGGAGCGTTTCTGGCCGAGCGCTCCGAGGCGGAGGTCGCCGCCGCCAACGTCGAACGGGAGCGCCAGGAGATCCTCGAGCACCCCGAGGAGGAGAAGGAGGAGCTCTCGCTCTTCTACCAGCTCAAGGGGATCGATCAGCAGACCGCGGACGAGCTGGCCGAGCGGATCTCGCACCAGCCGGACGCGATGCTCCACGCCCTGGCCACGGAGGAGTTCGGCGGGATGGGGGACCGCGGCGACCCCAAGCAGGCGGCGCTCGCGGCGGGCATCTCCACCGGTCTGGGCGCGATCGTGCCCGTGATCCCGTTCTTCTTCCTGACCGGCACGGAGGCGATCATCCTGGCCGCCGTCGTGTCCCTGTTCGCCCACTTCCTGGTCGGCGCGGCGAAGTCGCTGGTCACCCTGCGGACCTGGTGGTCGGCCGGACTCGAGATGACGCTAGCCGGCGTGATCGTCGGCGGCGCGACCTATCTCGTCGGGCTCGCGCTCCCCACCTGACCAAGCGCCATCGCGCTCCCCACCTGACCAAGCGCCATCGCGCTCCCCACCTGACCCACCACCGTCGCTCAGGCGGGCGAGTTCCTGCCGGAGCGACGCCACCTCCGCCTCCAGCGCCGCCACCCGCTCGAGCAGGGCCGGCGGTCGGGGGACGCCGACCGTGCTGGTCTCCTCACGCGCCGGTGCCGGCCAGTGGGCCGCGGGCGGTCCAGGCGCGGATGGCTCGTCGGACTCGCCACCCAGCACCTGGACGAAGCGGTCCTCCTTCTGCCCCGGGCGGCGCGTGAGACGTCGTGCGTAGCCGTGTGCGGCCAGCGACTCGAGCAACAGCTCGACGTGCTCTAGCGACTCGATCGGGGCCATCCGCTCGCTCCGGGCCTTCAGCTCCCCGGGGGTCTGCGGGCCGCGCAGCAGGAGCACGCTCAAGACCGCCAGCTCCGCCCGGTCGAGACCCAGCGCCTCCTCGGCCAGGTGCCGGTACTTGGTCGCCCGTGAGCTGTGGCCGCTGGCCAGCCGGGCGACGCCGTATTTGCACAGCCGCTGCGCGGCGTCCCGGACCGTCGGCTCGTCGTAGGCGGTAACGGGATCGCGGTTGGTCGCCTGGTTGCAGGCCAGGCGCAGCGCGTTGAGGGTCAGCGGGTACTGGTCGGGCGTCGTCCAGCGCTTCTCGATCAGGCAGCCGAGCACCCGTTGCTCGGGAGCCGTCAGCTCGGACATCTGCATCAGCCGAGGATAAGAGAGAACCTCACGTCCCGCTCGGCCGAGACCGACCACGCTCCCCGGCGCCAGCTCACCCGGGTTCCGTCGGCCAACCGGGCCGCGGTGTGGCCGAGACGCGGCGTTCCCCACAGGGTGGCCTGCAGCGGTCGCTCTGACTCGGGGACGTCCCCCAGCCCGCGCGTGACGTGCTCGGCCGGGTAGGTGACGACGATCGACCCGGCGCGCACCCACACCGGGATCTGGTCGAGCGGGGCGGGCACGACGACCTCCGTGCCGCCGGTCACCCGCCGGCCGGACCAGGTCTCGATCCAGTCTCCGCGGGGCAGGGCGACCTCGCGCTCGCGGGCTCCCTCGTCGAGCACGGGCGCGACCCACAGCGCCGGGCCGTAGCCGTAGGCGTCGGTGAGCGTCCAGCCGCGCGGGTCGCCCGGGTCGGTCAGGCACAGCGGCCGGATGATCGGCAGGCCGATCCGCGACGCGGTCAGCGCGGCGGCGCGCACGTAGGGCACCAACTGCTCGTGCAACAGCACGTAGTCGCGGTAAGCCTCGAGCACCCGGTCGCCATAGTTCCAGGGCTCCTGCGGCATCCGTCCGTGGGCCTGCATCAACGGCGTGAAGCAGCCGAACTGCAGCCAGCGGACCAGCAGCTCGGGCGGGCAACGCTCGACCAGTCGGTGTCCGAGATAGCCGCCGACGTCGTGAGACCAGTTGGAGATGCCGCTGCAGGCGGCGGCCAGTGTGGCCACCACCAGCACCCGCAGCGACCAGAAGTCCGACGCCTGATCGCCACCCCAAGTCAGCCCGGTGGCCTGCTGGCCCGCCCAGCCGCTGCGCCCGAACAGCACGCCGGTCCCTGGATGCACCTCGTCGAGCGCGCGCTGCAGGGAGAGCCGGTGCAGGCCGCCGAGCCCCCAGGCCGCCTCCGCGCCGCGGCGCCCGTCTGACAGGCTGACGTGATCGTCGATGTAGTAGCCGTCGCCGTCGTCGGCTTTGATCCCCTCGACCCCGAGCGCCAGCACGCGCTTGCACTGCGCGCGCCACCACTCCTCCGCCGCCGGGCTGGTGAAGTCGATCGGCGATCCGGTGCCCATCCACCACTGCCGCACGAACGGCTCGCCCGAGGGCTCACGGACGAAATGTCCCGCCGCCGCGCCCGGCGCGTAGTTGGGGGCCGGCTCGCGGTGCAGGCGCTCTGACTCCGGTTGCGGCGGAATCTGACCGTCGCGCGAGTCAAGGTTGGTCCACGGCGTCACCCACAGCACCGTGCGCACCCCGTCCGCGCGCATCATCCTGACCATCCCCGGCGCGTCGGGAAACTGATGCGGGTTGAACTCCCACGTGTTGTACTGCGTCGCCCACGGGGAATCGATCACGATCGCGTCGAGTGGGATCTGGTGACGGCGGAAGCCGTGGAAGTCGTCAAGCACATCGTCCTGGTGCTCGTGCACGTCGCGGCTCTTCCAGAACCCGTAGCCCCATTCGGGCAGCACCATCGGAAACCCGGTCAGACGGCAGAACGACCGCAGCCGGGCCGCCGGCGTCGGATCGCAGAGCAACCGGATCCGCAGGGGGCCCGCGTGGGCGCGCGTGGACAGCGTGACCCGCTCGCCGGCGAGGTCGACCCGGGTGCCGTTGGCCTCGGTCTGGATCCACGCGCCGTAGCCGCGGCTGGAGAGCAGCCAGGGCATCGGCGCACAGTCGCCCTGCGGGATCCCGCCTTCCGCCAGCATCTCCGGGGGGCAGTCGGGCCCGGTGTAGCGCCGGTCGGCCCCGAGCTGAATCGCGCGCCCGGCCTGGTCGAGCTGTGTGCAATGCCGTGCGCCCAGCCCGACGAGGCGCTCCTCCGAGCGGCGGTCCCACTCGATCGCCAGCCGCAACGGCTTCCCGTCCGCCTCCAGCTCCAGCGCCAGCTGATCGTCCCCGACCAGCGCGATCCGCAAGCCGGCCGCACGTCCGCCTTGGAGTGAGAGCGCAAGCCGGACGCCGGCTTCGTCGCCCGAGACGACCTCGGCCCGCTGGGCTCGCTCGACCGGGGCCAGGTCCTCACGGGCCATCACCCCTTCCGTGAACTGGACGAAGTGATCGTGGATCTGACCGTCGGCGACCCAGATGCCGCCGGCGCGCAGTAGCCGCCGCCCGGACCGGCGCACCGTGAAGGCGAACGGCCGCAGCGTGATCTCGACCCGGAGCGCGCCTCGCTTCAGCTCGACGAGCTCGGCACCGGAGGTGACCGAGGAATGGATGCTCGTCATCGATCGCATCTTTCTCCATCGACCCGCCGAGGCATGCAGCCGTTCACCAGAAGGTCACAGGACGGGAGCTTGTTCTTCACGAATGGCCCGGTTTGCAGGTCAATCCTTCGGCCCATGAACGAAACGACACGAGCAGACATGCACGTACACTCGACGGCGTCGGAGCTGTCGAAGCTCGGGATCCAGCGGTCGCTGCACCTCCCCGAGTGCGCCACGGAGCCAGCGGAGGTCTACGAGCTGGCCAAGCGGCGGGAGATGGACTTCGTCACGATCACCGATCACGACACGATCGCCGGCGCGCTCACGCTCGAGCCACCTGCCGGACACATTCGTCTCCGAAGAGCTGACCGTGTGGTTCAAGGGTGAGCCCCAGGCGGTCCACGTCCTCTGTTACGGGATCACCCCGGAGGACCACGAGTGGCTGCAGGCGCACAACGACAGCGTCGAGGACTGTGCCGCCTATCTGGCCGAGCACGAGATCACCTCGGCGCTGGCCCACCCCTTCTATGCGGTCGAGGCACCGTTGCTGGCGCGCCACCGGCGCCGCCTGGCCGAGCTGTTCCCGATCTGGGAGACGCGCAACGGCTCGCGGGCCAAGGAGCTGAACCTGCCGGCGTTCGTCTATATCGAGACGCACGGCGGAACCCCTATCGGGGGTTCGGACGATCACGCCGGAATCGACATCGGCCGGACCTTCACCGAGACACCGGCGGCGGCTGACCCGGCCGAGTTCCTGGCCCACATCCGGGCCGGTCGCGCCGCCGCCCACGGCGCCCAGGGCAGCGCCGCGAAGTGGACTCATGCCGCCATGTCCCTGGCCATCCGGTCGCTGGGCAGCGAACGCGAGGCGGGTCGCCCGGACCCGGCCGCGGTCCTGAAGATCGTCGAGCGCGTGATGCGCGAGGGGGACGTCCGTCACGGCAGCGTCGGCGGCGACCTCGGCCCCGACGACGCGCTTGCGCTGCTGCGGGCCTGGCTGCAGTCGATGGACCTCGAGATCGACGAAGGCAAGCTGATCGAGCTCCTGCAGAACGGCGATCTCGGCCATGCCGACCTCGAGCGCCGCGCCCGCCGGATCCACGAACGCGAGCTGGCCCGGGTGGTGCACGAGATCGCCGAGACGTTCAAGGACCTGAGCCAGCCCTCCGAGAATTCGCGCCAGCGAATTCTCGCCAGGGCCGAAGGCCCCATCTCCGCCGGGGCCGCCGCCGCCTTTGACGCCTGTGTGCCGGTGATTCCGTACGCCGCCGCGTCCGCGTTCCTCGGACGCGAGAAGCTCAAGCTGACCCGCACCGACGGCGACCGCCCCCGTATCGCCCTGGTCGCCGACGGGCTCGGTGGGATGCACGGGGTGACCCACGCGATCCGCCAGATCCGCGACCGTGGCGTGCCGGGCTTCGAGGTCGAGGTGATCGGCACCGACGCCGACGTGGACCGCCGGCTGAGCGCGGTGGCGGAGATTGACATCCCGTTCTACGAGGGCTTGAAGATCGGGGTCCCCAGCGTCCCCGCCCTGGTCGAGGCGCTCTCTGAGGGCCGCTACGACCTGGTCCACGTCTGCTCACCGGGGCCGGCGGGCGCCGGCGCCTGGCTGCTGGCCCGCGTGCTCGAGCTCCCGCTGCTCGGCAGCTACCACACCGAGCTGGCGGCCTACGCCGGCCTCCGCACCGGGCAGCCTCAGATCGAGGCGATCGCCGGCCTCGCCCTGGGCAAGTTCTACGGCGCCTGCGATGTCGTGCTCTCTCCGAGCTCGGCCACCGACGCGCGCCTGCGGCAGCTGGGGATCGCGCCTGACCGGATCGGCCGCTGGGACCGCGGCGTCGACCTCGAGCGCTTCGGCCCGGCGCTGCGGGAGCCGGGATCGCTCCCCGGTCCGGTCAACGTCCTCTACGCCGGGCGCCTGACCAAGGAGAAGGGCGTCGAGCTTCTGGCCGACGCGTTCCTGGCCGCCCGCCGGCGCGACCCGCGCCTGCACCTGGTGCTGGCCGGTGGCGGCCCGGAGGAGGCGGCCCTGCGCGAGCGGCTCGGAGATCACGCCACCTTCCTCGGCTGGCTCCACGGCCCCGCGCTGGCCCGCGCCTACGCCAGCGCCGACGTGTTCCTGTTCGCCAGCGAGACCGACACGTTCGGCCAGGTGATCCTCGAGGCCCAGGCCAGCGGCCTGCCGGTGGTCGCCGTGGACGCGGGTGGCCCGGCCACGCTGATCGAGAACGGACAGACCGGACTGCTGGCGCCGCCGGAGCCCGACGGGCTGGCCAGCGCCGTGCTCTCGCTGGTGCAGGCGCCGCTGCTCACCGAGCGCTTGCGCCGGGCCGGCCTGGCCGCCGTGCGCGGGCGCACCTGGGAAGCGTCGCTGGAGCGACTCGGGGCGGGGTACCGGGTGGCCCTGCGGGAGGCCGAGCACGGCTTGGGCCGTCAGGTCGCGTAGCTTCCCGCTGTGTGGCACTGATCAAAGATGCGGTCATCCCGGTCGCGGGCCTCGGCACGCGGCTGCTGCCGGCCACCCGGTCCCAGCCCAAGGAGATGCTGCCGGTCCTCGACAAGCCGGTGGTGCAATACGTCGTCGAGGAGCTGGCGCAGGCCGGGATCGAGCGGGTGCTGTTCGTCACCGGTCGCCATAAGCGCGCGATCGAGGACCACTTCGATACGGAATCGGGAGCTGGGGTCGAGTTCTTCTACACGCGCCAGCCGAGTCCGGCCGGACTCGGCGACGCGCTGGCCCGCGCGAGCAGTTTCGCCGGGGAGCGCCCCGTCGTGGTGGCGCTGGGCGACTCGATCATCGAACCGTCCCCGGGAGCCGAGCCGAGCGCCGGGATCGTCGCCCGGCTGATCGAGGCGTACGAGCGGACCGGGGCCGGCGCCGCGATCGCCGTCGACGAGGTGCCGCGCGGATCTGTATCTCGCTACGGGATCGTGGTCCCGGCCGACGGCGCGCGCACCGATCACGTGTTCGAGCTGGCCACGGTCCTGGAGAAGCCCGATCCCGCCGAGACGCCCAGCCGGTACGCGGTGATGGCCCGCTACGTGCTCGGGCCGGCCGTGTTCTCCGAGCTGCGCCGGACGGCGCCCGACCCTTCCGGCGAGGTCCAGGTTGCCGACGCGCTGCGGGCGCTGCTGGCTCGCGGCGAGCGCGTGGTCGCGGTGCCCCTGGCCGTCGGAGAGCGGCGCCACGACATCGGCACGGTCGAGAGCTACTGCTCCACGTTTCTCCGCTACGCGTTGACCGATCCCCGGTTCGGCGCCGACCTGCGGGCTCAAGCCGCCGCGCTCCTGCATGACCCCTGAGATTGGCCGCGGGGTGGCGCACGCGCGCGCCGCGCTGGCCGGGAACCCGTCGGATGGTTACGGGGGCGCCGTGCTGGCGATCACCTTGGGGGAATTCGCCGCCCAGGCGGTGGCCCGACGCGCGCCCGGTCCGGCGGTGGACCCACCGCTCGAGCTCGTCGAGGCGACCGTGCGACGGTTCGCACGCGAGCGGTGCCCGGAGGCGGAGAACACCGCCGTCGTCTGGAGCACCTCGATCCCCCGCTCGGTCGGGCTCGGTGGCTCGAGTGCGATCGTGATCGCCACGCTCCGGGCCCTGTGCCAGCTCCACGAGATCCGGCTGGCGCCGGCGCCGCTGGCCGAGCTCGCGCTGGCGGTCGAGCGGGAGGATCTGGGGATCGCCGCCGGGCCGCAGGACCGGGTCGCGCAGGCCTACGGTGGGGTCACCTATATGGATTTCGCCGGGACGCCGCGCTACGAGTCGCTGTCCGGGTGGCTGCCCCCGCTGCTGATCGGTTGGCGCGCCGGCGCGGCGGAGCCCTCCGGCCAGGTTCACGACGAACTAGGAGCGCGGTTCGCGCGCGGGGAGCCGGTGGTCCGGCGCGGCATGCGCGAGCTGGCCCGGGCCGCTCGGGCGGCCCGGGACGCGCTGCTGGCCGAGGATGTGGCCGGGCTCTGCCGGTCGGTCGAGGCGAGCTTCGAAGCCCGGCGGGCGATGCTCGTGCTCGACCCGCGCCACGTCGAGATGATCGAGCTGGCCCGGGGGACGGGGGCGAGCGCCAACTACACGGGCTCGGGCGGGGCGATCGTCTGCGTCTGCCATCACGAGGACCAACGACTCGCGGCGGGCGAGGCGCTGGTTGGCGGAGGCTGCGATGTCGTCGCGGTCAGAGGTCAGTAGGCCGAGCCGGCGTAGCCATAGCCGCCGTACCCGCCGTAGCCATACCCGCCGCCGCCGTAGCCGCCGCCACCGTAGCCGCCATAGCCGCCGCCGTAGCCGCCGTAGCCGCCGTAACCGTAGCCGCCATAGCCGCCGTAGCCGCCGTAGCCCCCAGAACCGCCGTAGCCGCCAGAACCGCCATCGCTTGCGCCGCTGGACCCAGAGGCCACCGAGCTATTGGCCACGTACGAGACGCTGAAGGACGATCCATCGGAGGACAGCGCCGACGGCTGCGCGCCGGCCCCCGGGACGGATGCGGACGAATCCGAGGCGAAGCCGCCGCCCTGGTCGCCGGCCCCCGGGCTCAGCTGCACCGCCTGGGCGGTCCAGTTGGAGTCGGAGATCGTGCCGGTATGTCCGTTGGCCGTCGCGGTCGCGCTGCTGAAGGCGACCGAGCCGAAGTTGGCCAGCGTCAGCGGCTGGCAGTTGCCGGACGCGGAGCCCTCGCACGCCGACGGCGCTTCGGCGATCCATTCCGCCGTCGAGGTATCCGGGTTGCTCATCTGCAGGGTCTTGGTCGTGCCCTGGCCCGTGGTCTGGTCGGTGAGCGCGACCGTGACCGAGCTTCCGCTGACCGACACCTTGGCGGAGATCTTGTCTCCCGGCGTGATCGCCAGGCCGAGTTTGACCGGGGCGGCGGGCACCAGCTCGTACCAGGCGTAGTAATCGGTTTGGCCACCGGCGCCGCAATCCGCCTGTGTCCCCACCTGCTCGAGCGCCCCGGACTGCTGACCCGAGCCGCCCAGCCCCACCCAGAACGCCGAGTAGGACTGATCGCCGGAGGTGCACTTTGCGGAAGGCTGGACCCAGCTGCCGGACACGTCAGAGAACTGCGTATCGGCGCCTACGGCGTAGCCAGCCCAGTTCGCGCTGACCGCCTCCGGGGTGGCCGCCTGGGCCGCCGTCGCCCCGGCCGCAGTGATCCCAACCGCGGCAATCGCCGTATAGATTCGCAGCAGGCGCCTGGTGTTCATGGAAGACACTTTGCTGATCAGCCATAAGCGCGATCTCGCGATGTGCGAAGAAGCGGCTAGGAGGTTGCGAAGAACTCCCTATGAGACGCTTTTGGCACCGGCTGCTAAGTTTTTTTTGATCGGCCTTCGGTGGGGGAATATTCATGTTTGTGGGTAAATCACGAGTCGCTCGTGAACGCGACGGACCGGCGGAGCATCCCCTGATGACGGCGATATCCGTGAAGACACGCCTTCCCATACTTGGAGTAACCCTCGTCGCGCTGCTGTCGCTGGCCGGCGCGGTAGCTCAAGCGGCCACCTCGGCCCAGGCGGCGGCCGCGGCTCAGCTTGGCGCGGCCGCTCGCAGCGCCACGTTCAAGAACTCCGGCGCGGGCTGGGGAGCCTGGCATGCCCGAGTCTCGCTGCAACGCGGGAAGCCGGCCCGCAACCGGACCGTGCCGATCGTGGTCAGGCGTACCAAAGGGTCGGTGTTCGCCGTGCTCAAGCGGCCGACCACCACGGTCAAGAAATCGGGTTCCCGATTCCTGGCCACCGCCCACGTGGCCGCCGGGTCGGCGGCGGCGGTGGGCAAGCCCGCGGCGATTGTCGTCCGTGAGCGGACCAAGTCGGGCAAGCTCGTGAGGGTCACCACCTCTCGCTCGGTGAAGCTGACGCGTAAGTTCGTCACGGTCACCGCATCGGCCACCGCGGTGCACAAAGGCGACCGGCTCGAGGTCTTCCTGATCCAGCGCTCGGCCTCGCGTGGCGACGTCCTGCTGGCCGACACGGTACGGCTCTCGGCGCATAAGGCCACCGGTCCCAAGATCACGAATCCCCAAGGCGGTCAGCCGCCGACGACGCTGAACGACTTCGAGAACGGGACCACGGAAGGCTGGATCACCGACTACGGCAATGGCTCGGCCTCGAATGACACATCGGTCGCCTACAACGGGACACATTCACTCGCGCTCAACCTGTCAGGTTCCGGCAATGTCGCCTTCCGTTCGGCGGCCTGGCCGAGCGGCATAGCCGCCGGGACCCAGATCACCTACCACGTGTACGCCCCCGGCAACGCCGCGATCACGGTGGAGCCATACACCATCGACGGTGCCTGGAACTACGCGTATCAGAACTCGATCCCCGCCTTCGACGGCGCCTGGCGGACGGTCACCTTCACCGTTCCGGCGCTGACCAGCGGACTCCAGTATCTCGGCCTGCTGGTCCTCAACGGGCAGAACTGGGCCGGCACGATCGACCTCGACACCGTCGGCTACGGCGGAAGCACGACCACCTTCACGCCGACGCCGAGCTCGACTTCCGCGACCGGCGCGCCGGGGAGCACCCCGACTCCCGACGGACCGCACGGGAAGTGGCAGCTGGCCTTCGACGACGAGTTCACCGGCACCTCGCTGGATACCAGCAAGTGGAGCTCCTGCTTCCCGTGGGGTTGCCAGGGCACCTATTCCAGCGAGCAGGAGTGTTACTCCCCGTCCAACGCGATCGTGGGCAAAAACGAGTTGTTGTTGGCCGCCTTCAACACCGCCAGTACTTGCAACGGCGCGCGTGAGCCCTACACGTCGGGGCTGGTCACCACCTATAAGTCCTACCAACTTCAGTACGGCTACACCGAGGTGCGATTCTGGAACCCGGCGGGGAAGGGTTACTGGCCGATTGTCGATTTGCTCCCCGCGGACTTGAAATGGCCACCGGAGATCGATCTGATGGAGGCCGGCGGGAGCGATCCGAGCACGATCACGATGCACTACCACTACGGTTCGAGTTACTACGCCCCCGGGTGGGCGTATAACGGACCGAATTTCTCCTCGGGCTTTCACACGATCGGGGTCGACGTCGAGCCGAACGCCATCACCTGGTACGTGGACGGGCAGCAGTGGGCCAGGTTCAGCGGGGCGGCACAGCTGGCAGTGATCAACCGTCCCATGTATCTCGCGTTGGGACTCGCGGTCGGCGGCCCCTACGACGGATCGCCCGACGCCACGACGCCGTTCCCGGGGTATCTGCGGTTCGACTACGTCCGTTCCTGGCAAGCCGGGTAAGCGCTCAGCATCTATATGGGCGGGCGAACGATCGAGCTGGCCGGCGCAGTCGTAGCCATCACGGGCGCGGGACGCGGGATCGGCCGCGCGACCGCCGAGGAGTTTGCCCGGCACGGGGCACGGGTCTGCCTCGGCGACCTCGACGGTGAAGGGGTGGCGACCGCCGCCGGCGAGATCGGCCGCGGGGCGGAGCCCTTCCAGGTGGACGTGCGTTCGCAGGAGTCCTTCGCCGAGTTCATCTCCTCCGCGCAGGAGTCGGTTGGCCCGATCGACGTGCTGGTCAACAACGCCGGGGTGATGCCGGCGGGCCGCTTCCTGGAGGAGAGCGACGCCACGACAAACATGATCTTCGCCGTCAACGTGCTCGGCCCGATCCATGGCATGCGCCTGGTCATTCCGGGAATGATCGAGCGCGGACGCGGACACGTGATCAATGTCGCCTCGCTGCTGGCCAAAACCGAGCTGCCTGGTCTGGCCACCTACACGGCCTCCAAGCACGCCTTGGTCGGGCTGACCGCGGCGGTCCGGACCGAGCTGGCCGGCAGCGGCGTGACGCTCACGACCGTGCTGCCGGCCGTGGTCGACACCGAGCTCAGTTCCGGGATCCCGATCCCGCTGGCCAGGATCGTCCGAGTGCAGCCAGAGGACGTGGCCAGGGCGATCGTCGGGAGTTGCCGGTCGAGACCCAAGGAGGTCGCCGTTCCGCGCTGGATGGGGCTCTATCCCGTGCTCCGCCCGTTCATTCCGGATGTGCTCGAGTCGCTCGTCCGCAAAGCCCTCGGGGACGACAAGGCCCTGACGTCGGTCGACCCGGCCGGACGCGCTGCCTACGACGACCGGGTCTCGCGCCAGCTCGCCGACCCGGACTGACCCGGTAAGCATGAGCAAGGGTCGCCTCGAGTCGTTCTCCGACGGCGTGCTGGCCGTGGCGATCACGCTGCTCGTGCTGAACCTCCACGTCCCGTCGGCCCAACCGTCGATCGCCGGGCACCCGGCACCCTCCCTGGGCCACCAGCTCGTCCAGATGTGGCCGCAGTACGCCGCCTACGTGACCTCGTTCCTGACCATCGGCATCATCTGGATCAACCACCACGCGATGATCAGCCGCCTGCGCGAGGCCGATCACGTGATCCTGATCCTCAATCTGTTCCTGCTGATGAGCATCGCCGTGCTGCCCTTCGCCACTGACCTGATGGCCCAGTACCTGAAGGCCAGCAGCGGCCAGCACCTCGCCGCGGCCGTCTACAGCGGCGCGTTTCTGCTGATGTCGCTGTGCTTCTCGGCCTTGAACCGCCACATCCTGTTTCTGAAGGTCCACCTGCTCAAGGACGCTCCCTCGGAGCGATGGCGGCGAACGGCCCTCCGACGCTCGACCCTGGGTCTGATCCCCTACCTCCTGGCCACGGCGCTGGCCGCGGTCTCTCCTTACTTGACCCTGGCGATCTGCGGCGCATTGGCCGTGTTCTACGCGCTGCCGTTCGCCAGCGGCCAGGGAGTGGAGGCGTAAAAGTCGCTTGGCAGGACCGCTCGACGGGGCTATAGTCCCCTTTCTGGTGGGCAAGGACGCCCGCCGCGTGCGTAACTTAGGCGGCCAGGGCAGACAGGGGAAGTGGATGCGACGAGCTTTGTGCTTGACAACGACGGTCTTTGGCCTGTGGGGAGCGACCGGCGTGGCGGTTGCCGACGCGTCCTCGTGGACGATCGAGCCCAGCCCGACCCCGATCGGGAATGGCGCCAGCCTGAACAGCGTTTCGTGCGCGACGGCAACATCCTGTGCCGCCGTGGGCGCCTCCTTCACCGCGTCCTTTGCCCAGGCGCCCCTGGCCGAGCAGCGCGGCGCCGGCGGCTGGAGCATCCGGCCCACCCCGGTTCCCGGCGGGAGCAGCGGCGCGATCCTGAGCGGCGTGTCCTGCCACGGGCGCACCTGCATTGCCGTCGGGACAAGCTTCGGGTCCGACCAGAATTCCGGCAGCTCCAAGGTTCTGATCGAGCGCTGGAACGGTTCGAGCTGGCAGATTCAGTCCGCCCCGAACCCGTCCGGGGCGAACACCAGCAGCCTCGACGCCGTCTCCTGCCCGAGCGCCAACTCATGTAAGGCGGTCGGCAGCACGCAGGAGCAGTTCGGCGCGCCGGCCGGGCTGGCCGAGAGCTGGAACGGACATCGCTGGTCGATCGATGCCAAGCAGCCGAGCACGAGCGCGCTCACCGGCGTGTCCTGCACCTCGCCCAACGCCTGCACCGCGGTCGGCTCGATTGCTCCCAACGATGCACAACTTACGTTCGCCGAGCGTTGGAACGGCACAAAGTGGGCGGTTCAGAGCACGCCGACCGTGAGTAACTTCAACAACTTCAACCAGTTCAACGCCGTGTCATGCTCCGAGTCGCTCGCCTGCACCGCCGTGGGGGCCTCTGGCAACTCGAGCGCGGGACTGGTCACCTCGACTCTGGCCGAAGGCTGGCGCGGCCACGCCTGGGACATCCAGCCGACGTTCAGCTCCGGGATCAGCGCGCTGAACGGCGTGTCCTGCACCCGCCCGAACGCCTGCACCGCGGTCGGCAACGACGAGGCCCTGCCGAACGGCGGAACGACCATTCAGCGCTGGAACGGCCGAGCCTGGGTGGTTCAGTCGACGCCTCTGGACACCACGCCGGCCAGCCTCCATGCAGTGTCATGCCCGACCCTCAAGAGCTGCACCGCGGTCGGATCGAGCGAGACCGGCAACCACACCCTGGTCGAGCGGTACGCCGGCGGTTAGAACGCTCCGGTCCCGGAGCCGATCAGGATGGCCTCTGCCTCTCGATAGGCGCCGTTCAGCTCAGGCGTTTCCCAGAAGCTCATGAAGACCCGCTCGAGCGCAGTCGCCTGGCGGTAGAGCGCCGCCGACCGAGTCCGCGGACCGCCGGCGAACTGCTCCTCCGCGACCTCGCGAGCGAAGGTTGCGGAGACGAATACCGTCGGCGGCCGCGCGGTCAACGCCGTCTCGCTGGTCATGGCCCGGTAGAGCACGAGCTCGCCTAGTCCTGCGCGGGACCAGAGCTCGGCGGACAAGGCGAGTCGCACGAGCAGATGCTCGGAGCGCCGGGGCTTCGTCCATTCACCGGCGAAACACTCGGGATCTCGGGCCACCTTGCCGTGGTAGGCCGCGATCCCCAGCTCGCCCGCGACGATCGCGTGACCTTTGACGAGGTCCCCCGACCAGGGGTTGCTGACGTACTGCTCCGCGAAGGCGTGGTCCAGACCCGCCAGCCCGCGCTCGGCCAGGATCGCCTTCGCGATCGACGCCAGCGCCGGATCGCCCTCCCGCCGCTCGATACAGGCAGTGGCGTCGAGCCAGGACGAGACTCCCAGGGCATCCAGACGCTCGCGGACGATCGCCCGCTCCTCGCCTAACCGCGCGCGGGTGGTCGCCGCCTCGGCCGCGGTCGCCTCGATGCTCGCCAGGCGATCGAACCGCGTGACCGCGGCACCGTAGAGAGCGAGCGCCCCGGCCCCGGCCTGTGCGGCGCCGCGGAGGAACTGAAACCGCCCGACCTCCTCGAACGGCACCCGCCATTTCGCGCCCTGGTCCTCGAAGGCGGTTACCTCGACGACGAACAGCCCGCTGGCGAGTTCGATCCCGGTGACGCTCACCGGCGTCCGCCGGGGGTCGAGCAACCGCCCCGCGTTGCCGACGACAAGATGCTCCAACCGTCCTGGCTCGAACTGATCGTCGGCCGCAGCATCCGGATCACTGGCATAAACGGGCATGTTCAGTGGGGTTTGTGAGCCGACCGCTCCGGGCAGCACCTGTATGACGGTTTCCTCCAGAGAAAGGGTTCCATGAGCGACATAGTCGACAAAGTTACGGGCAAGGCCAAGCAGGCCGCCGGGGACATCATCGGTGACTCGTCACTGCACCGGGAAGGCCGCAAGGAGGAGCGCAAGGGCGAGGCCAAGGAAGAGGCTGCCCGCGCAGAGGATCGCGCCGATGAGAAGGCACGCGAGGTCGCCAATCTCGAGCGCGAGACCTCTTAGCTCGAACGCGTTTTCCGGCTGATCCGGCGGCAGCCCGCGCAGGGCGACGCCGGATCCAGCCGGATCTAATCCTCGAAGGTGAACCGCTCGAGCACGCCAGTCAGCTCGAACAGTCGCTGCACCTGATGCTGGCCGCGCCGGAGCGTGAGCCGGTGACCGTTTAACTCTGCCGCGCGTTGAGCGTTGACGATCAACCCGAGCCCGGTGCTGTCCATGAAGTCCAAGGCACCGAGGTCGATCAGCAACCGGCCCGGGTTGGCCCGGGCGAGCTCGCGAAGCTGGAAATCGAGTTCGGGCGTCGTTTCGAGGTCGAGTTCGCCGCCCAACGCCAGCACGACGCCCTCGGAGTCGTCGGCGCGCCGAATCGACAGTCGTCCCCCGGGACCGTGCGCCGTGTACGAATCACTCATGGTCCAAGCCCCTTTCCGCGTTCGACACGTGTTCGGAGACTGCATCACAGGTCATCGCTCGCTACTGAGGCGGGAAATTTAGCATCCGTGACGAACCCCGGATCGGCGGGTAGCGTCAAATCGATGCTGAAAGCGGAGAGGGTGGCATCGGCGCGTCCGCCCGAGGGCGGAGCGGAGCCGTGCGCCGAGGAAGACCGAGGGTTCACGGCGCGCACCCGTCAGCTCACGCACGCCCTGCTCGACGGCTTCCGGCAGCACGATCTGCTCACCTCGGCCAGCGCGATCTCGTTTCAGATCCTCACCGCGATCATCCCATTCGTGTTGTCGCTGCTCGCCTTGGCCGGGCTGTTCCATCTCGAGAGCGTCTGGCGCGACCACCTGGAGCCGCACGTCAGGGCGAACGTCTCGCCGGCCATGTTCTCGGTGATCAGCAGCGCGGTGAACAAGGTCTTCACCGGCCGTCGGTTGCTGTGGGCCACGGCGGGTGGACTGCTGGCGGTATGGCAGGTGTCGGGCGCGACGCGGGCGGTGATGGGCGCGCTGGCGCGAATCTACGGGTCATCGGCCGAGCGGCGACCGTTCTTCCGGCGTTATGCGATCTCGTTCGTGCTCTCGATCGAGGTCGGGGCGATCTTCATCCTGGCGGGAGTCTGCCTCCTGTTCGCGCCGTTCTTCTCGCCAACCCATACCGGCCCGGCGTTCGACACGTTCGCGTTCGTGGTGCGGTGGGTGCTGACGCTGGCGCTGCTGCTACTCGCGGTGGCGATGCTGGTGCGCCACGCTCCGGCGACGCACCAAACGGTGCCGTGGGTCAGTCTCGGCGCGTCGATCGTGATCGGGGCCTGGGTGATCGCGTCGCTGCTGTTCTACCTCTACCTGACCGAGATCGCCTCGTACAAATCGGTGTTCGGCAGCCTCTCGACGATCATCGTGGCGATGGCCTATCTCTACATCTCGACCACGGTGTTCCTGTTTGGCGCACAACTCGACGCGATCCTCCGGGCGCAGGCCACCGGGACGCTGTCCGGCGTCGAACTCGAGCAGGACTAGTCCGCGCGCGGGCGGGTCAGCGAGCCGTAGGCGTCGGGTCTGCGGGTGGTCAGGAACGGGAACAGCTCGAGCCAATCGCCACGCTGGTCGAGGTCGAGGTCGGCCACCAGCACGGCGGGCTGGTCGCGCGGGGCCTGGACGAGCAACCGGCCGTAGGGGTCGGAGATGAAGCTCGAGCCGTAGAAGGTGATCGGCCCCTCGGTGCCGATCCGGTTGACGGCGACCATGAACGTACCGTTGGCGATCCCGTTGCCGACGATCACCTGCTGCCACAGCGGCTCGGTGTCGAACCCCGGGTGGTCGGGCTCCGAGCCGATCGCGGTCGGGTAGATCAGCACCTCCGCGCCGGCCAGCGAGTAGGCGCGGGCGAGCTCGGGAAACCACTGGTCCCAGCAGGTGGGGCAGCCGAGGCGGGCCTCCCCGTCCGCGGTCGGCAGCCGGGTGAGCGGGAACGGCTGATCGCCCGCCGGCCCCGGCCGGAAGTAGTGATCCTCGTAGTAGCCGGCGGTGACCGGGATGTGGAGCTTGCGCGTGCGGGAGACAAGCGAGCCGTCCGGCGCGATGACGATCGCGGTGTTGTAACCCAAGCCGTCCGGTCCCTGGGGCCCGTCGGCGTGCTCGAACAGCGAGGCGTGCACGTAGACCCCGGTCTCGCCGGCCCAATGCCGCGCGAACGAGATCGTCGGGCCGGTCTCGAGCTCCTCCGGTTCGGCCCCCACCGCCTCCGGCCCGTCGGGGGTGATCGCGAAGTACCGGGACAGCGTCAGCTCTTGCAGACAGACGATCCGGGCGCCCGCACCGGCCGCCAGTGCGATCCCTTCGCCCAGCGCGGCCTCATGCTCGGACGGGTCGGCATGCCAGCGCTCCTGCACCAGCCCCACCCGCAGCGGCGCGCGCGTCGGCTCCCGCGTTCGCGCGGGCGAATCCGGCAACTGAAACGCGGTCAACAGCTCAGGCATCGCGCACCGGTACCTGTTGGGTGATGCAGTGCGGGCCGCCACCGCCATAGGCGAGCACGGCACCCGGGACCGAGACCACCTCGCGGCCCGCGAACGCGCCGGCGATGATCGCCAGGGCCTGAGGGTCGGTGTCGGCTCCGGTGACGGGCACGATCACGGCACGATTGCACACGTAGAGATTCAGGTAGCCCGCCGCGACCATCTCCCCCGCCACCTCCACATACGGCAGGAACGGCAACTCGATCGCCTCGATCCCCGCGGCGACCAGGCGCGCCCGGTTCTCTTCGCAGCGCTCGAAATTCGGATTGTCCTGCGACACCGTCTGCAGCAGCGCCTGATCGGGTCGGGTGTAAGCCGCGATCAGGTCGACGTGGCCATCGGTGTCACGGTCCTCGATCAGGCCACGCCCGAGCCACACGATCCGCTCCACGCCGAGCTGCGTCCGCAGCGCCGCCTCGATCTCATCCCGCCCGAGCTCGGGGTTGCGGTTGGGGTTCAGCAGGCACTCCTCCGTGGTCAGCAAGGTTCCGTTGCCGTCGCCCAGGATCGAGCCGCCTTCGAGCACCAGCGGCGCCTCGATCACCTCGTCCCCGAGTCGCTGCCCGATCAGCGCTCCGACCGCCGCGTCCCGATCCCACGGCCGGAACTTCTCCCCCCAGGCGTTGAACCGGAAGTGCACCGCCCTACGGCGTCCGTCCTCGCCGTAGACGTAGATCGGCCCACAGTCCCGCAGCCAGGAGTCGTCCAGCGGTAGCTCGACGACCTCGACGCCGGCGCCGCACGCCGCCCGCGCCTGCGCCGCGTCGGCGCCGGGATTGGCGATCATCGTCACCGGCTCGAACGCCGCGATCGCGTTGGCCACTGTCGCGTAGTCCGCTCGAGCGCGCTCGAGCGTCACCCCCCACAGTCCTTCCCGGCACGGCCACCCCATCAGCGTGCGCTCGTGCGGCTCCCATTCGGCGGGCAGTCGTGTCACGAAGCGGCAGCCTACGCGCCCAGGTGGAGCCGGTGCACGACGGCCGCCGCCTGCGTCCGGCTCTGGACCCCGAGCTTGGCCAGGATCCGCGAGACGTGAACACTCGCGGTCTTCTCGGCCATGAACAGCGCCGTCCCGATCTGCCGGTTGGTGGCGCCCTCGGCCACCAGCGCGAGCACCTGGCGCTCGCGCTTGGTCAACCCGAACGGATCCGGCTCGCCGGCGGACCCAGATCCATTCCGTTGACCGGCGGCTTCCCGCTCAGCCTTCTCGGCGCGTCCCAGCTCCAGGCGGGCCCGCTCGCACAACGCCTCCAGCTCGGCCACCAGCCACCGCGAGCCGAGACCTCGAGCCAGGCCGAGCGCCAAGTGGGCGCTCTCGGCAGCCCCGGCGCGATCGCCGCGCTCGACCTGCGCTTCGGCCGCCCGCCAGCGCGCGACCGCCACCGGGTAGGGCCGCTGCGATCCCCTCCCAGGCCGTCGCCGCCGCCAGCCACAGAGCGGGGTCGTGACGTCCGCGGG
This sequence comes from uncultured Solirubrobacterales bacterium, assembly GCA_963808605.1. Taxonomy (GTDB): domain Bacteria; phylum Actinomycetota; class Thermoleophilia; order Solirubrobacterales; family Solirubrobacteraceae; genus Palsa-465. Next base: position 89,941 of record CAWEGQ010000016.1, on the reverse strand, counting down.
CCCGGGCCAGCTCGGCCTTGCCGGTGGTGCTCCAAGCCTGTTCCACCGGACCGCCGTCCTGGGCCGCGGCACGCAGCCGGTCGACGTGGATCCGGGCGCGGGCGATCGCCTCACGGACCATCGCGCGGTCACGCAGATCGCGGCCGCGCTGGGCGAAATCCGCCTCGATCCGCGCCCCGATCGCGCTCAGCCGGGCGATCCGCATCACGTCGTCGGTGCAGACCTCGAGCCGGTCGAGCGCCGCCGCGACCGCCGTCCTGGCCTCGGGCAGCTGGCGCCGGCGCCGGCGCAGATCGCCGAGCAGCGAGCCGAGCATGCCGATCCACTGGGGTTCGGAGGAATCGGCGACGAGCGGCTCGGCCTCCTCCAGGCTGAGCGCCGCCGTCTCCTCGTCGCCTTCGCCGAGTGCCAGGTCGGCCTGGCGCAGGAGATGGAAGATCAGCAGCACCCCGACCGTCTGCGCCGAAGGCGGATTCACGTGGGCCCGCGCCAGCTCCCAGTCGCCGGCCTCGAGGGCGAGCTCGGACACGGTCAGCATCAGCCAGTCACGGCCGCGACCGAACCGCGGGGGTAGCTCCGCGAGTCCCTCCTGCGCCGTGCGCAGAGCCTCCTCCGTATGCCCCCGGAGCCCGAGCAGGTCAGCGAGGTTCCCGTAGGCGTAGCCGAGGTCGTTGATGTCGTCGTTGTCGCGGGCAATCTGAGCCGCGCGCCGGAGGCGGGCGATCCCGGCCTCCTCATCGCCCAGCGCCATCTGGGCCATCCCGAGCGTGTTCAGCGCCTCGCTCTCGGTGTGCATGTCGCCGGCCTGAACCGCGGCGGCCAACGCGGCTTCGCCGTCGGCGATCGCATCGCGGAAGCGCCCGCGCAGGTAGCGGGTGCGGGCCAGCCAGGCCAGCAGCGAAGCCCGCTCGGGGCGATCCTCTTCCTCAGGGAGCATGGCCAGCGCGCGCTGCGCCGTGTCCAACGCCTCGACCTGCCGATTCAGGAGCCACCGACTGCGCGCCAGGCGAGCCAGCACCGACGCGTAGCGGCGCGCGTCGGTGGCCGGATCGAGCGCTCGCAGGGCGCTGTGCAGCAGCACCTCGCCGCGGGCGCGGTCGCCGCTGATGTCGTGCGCGACGGCCGCGAGCACGATCAAACCGACCTCGTCGATCGTGTCGGGGCGCTCCCCGACCGGGACCCGCGGCCACAGCTCGAGCGCGCGCTCGGCCAGATCGGCCGCCTCACCGTATGCGTGCACGTCGCGCGCCGCGATCGCCGCCTGCACGCTGGCCCGCAGCGCCGAGGGCTGGTCGCCGGCCGCGCCGTAATGGCGGGCGATCGTCGCCGCCTGCTCGAGCCCGCCGTCCTCGGGAGCGCAGGGCGTCCGCTCCATCGCGCGGGCGAGGGCCAGGTGCAATTCGCCGCGCTCGCCGGGCAGCAGGTCGTCGTAGAGCGCCTCCCGCAGGAGCTCGTGCCGGAAGGTGAAGTGTCCTTCTGGATCCGTCAGCAGCACCTGCTCGGCCAGGGCCTCCCGCAGCGCCACCGCGAGCGCCGTCGGCTCGATCCCGGTCAGCTCGGCCACCAGACGCTCGCCGATCTCGCGGCCGACCGCGATCGCCCGGACCGCCGCCTGAGCGTCTGGCGAGAGTCGCTCGATCCGCAGCAGGAAAGCGTCGCGCAGGCTCTGGGGAGCGCTTCCCCGGCCGTCGAGCCCGGCGGCCAGCAGCTCCTCGGTGTAGAGCGGATTCCCCTCGCTGCGAGCGAACAGGCGCCCGACCAGGGCGTCGGACGGAGCGTCACCCAGGATGTCGGCGAGCGCCTCGGCCAGCTCGGCGCGGTCGAACGGGGCCAGCTCGATCCGGCGGGTGCGCTCGAGCCGCTCGAGCTCGCTGATCAGGGGCCGCAGGGGGTGGCGGCGGTGAAGCTCGTCGCTGCGATAGGTGAGCAGCAGCAGAATCCGGTCAGAGCGCAGGCTGCGGGCCAGGAAGGCGACGAACGTGCGCGTCGAGCGATCGGCCCAGTGCATGTCCTCCAGGCACAGCACCAGCGGCTGGTTCTCGGCCAGGGCCCCGAGCAGCTCAAGCAGAGCCTCGAACAGGCGCAGCTGTCCGGAACCGTCGCGCACCTCGATCACCGGAGATCCGTCGTCGAGACCCGGCAGTAGCGCGGCCAGCTGCGCGCGGGATCCCCGGCTCAGCGACTCGATCGCCGGATGGCGCTCCCGGACCAGCGGTCGCAGCGCTCCCAGCAGCGGGGCGTAAGGCAGCTCGGTCTCGCCGTGCTCGACCGCCTCGCCGCGCAGGATCAAGGTCGGCTCTTCCCCGCTCTCCGCGGACCGCGCGGCGATCAGCTGCTGGAGCTCGCCGACCAGGCGGGTTTTCCCGACGCCCGAGTCACCGCGCAGCAGGATGAGCACAGGGCGCCGGGCCGTCGCCTCGCGCCACGCCAGTTCCAGCTCGGCGAGCTCGCCGACTCGACCCACGAGATGACTGCTGGTGAGCCTGGCCTGCAGCATGTCCGAAGTATCCTCGCAGGCGGGTGACCCGGCGGTGACGCGGGAGAAGCTCGGCGGCGCGGGCGTGATCGGCGGCGGCGCGAATGAGGTCATCGGTGCGGGCGGCTGATACGGCTGACTGAATGGTGGGATGCACGGTGTGTTCCTCTCGTTTGTTTCCACTGATGAACAGAGTGGACTGAGACGAGCACGCTTACATCGGGAGAACGCAGCCGATTCCCCGGGCCGAGGCCTTAGTTTCCCGCGCCGACCCCTTACGACCCTCGCGCCTGGTTCGCGGCGCGAAAGTCAACTGCAGCGGAGCGACTCAGGCCACGGCCGATGAGCCGTTCACGTCCGGCATCTGCTCGGCTGAGTGCAGCGGGCTGGCGCTCGACCGCGTGGCGGTGGCGATCTCCTCCGCGGAGACGTTCTGCGGGTGGTGGCAGGCCGCCGCGTGTCCGCTCGCGTATTCGGTCAGCTGCGGCTCAGCCGTGCGGCAGATGTCGGTCGCCCGCGGGCAGCGCGTGTGGAAGCGGCAGCCCGACGGCGGCGTGATCGGGTTCGGCACCTCGCCGGAGACGACCAGGCGCTCCCGCGAGCGGTTCTCCGCCGGGTCGGGGATCGGGATCGCCCCGAGCAGCGCCGACGTATAAGGGTGGATCGGCTTGGAGTACAGCTCCTCCGCGGGCGAGACCTCCATCAGCTTGCCGAGGTACATCACCATGATCCGGTCCGAGACGTGGCGGACGACGCTGAGGTCGTGCGCCACGAACACGTAGCTCAGATGGAACTCGTCCTGGAGGTCGTCGAGCAGGTTGATCACCTGCGCCTGAACCGAGACGTCGAGGGCCGATACCGGCTCGTCGAGCAGCATCAGCTTCGGATCGACGGCGAGCGCCCGGGCGATCCCGATCCGCTGCCGCTGGCCGCCCGAGAACTCATGAGGGAAGCGGGACAGGTGCTCCGGCGCCATCCCCACCCGGTCCAGCAGCGCGCGGGCCTCGGTGTCGACCTTTTCCTTGGCCACCCCCCTCATCCTCAGCGGTGTGGCCAGGATCTGGCCTACCCGCTTGCGCGGATTGAGTGAGGCCTGCGGGTCCTGGAAGACCATCTGCATCTCCCGCCGGATCGGCTCGAGCTCCTTACGGCCGGCTTTGGTGATGTCCTGCGAGCGGAAGCTGATCGTCCCGGAGGTCACGTCGATCAACCGCACGATGGTCCGGATCAGCGTCGTCTTGCCGCAGCCGGACTCCCCCACGATTCCCAGCGTCTCGCCCTCCCGCAGGCTGAATGAGACGTCGTCGACGGCGTGGACGTGGCCGAGCTGGCGGTCGATCAGCAACCCGGCCTTGACCGGGAACAGCACGCGGAGATGCTCGACCTCGAGCAGCCCCGGCCCGTCACCCCCCGCCGTACTCACGCGCCCACCGTCTCGGGCGCGGCCAAGCCGATCCGCTCGCCGACCACGCGCACCTTGCGCTTCTCTTCCGGCGTGAGCCAGCAGCGGTCGAGATGTTCCGGGGCGGCCGACAGCCGCGAGATCAGCTCCGGCACCTCCGAGCACTTTTCGAACCGGTGCGGGCACCGCGGGGCGAAATGACACCCCGTCGGCGGGTGGTGCAGCGACGGCGGCATCCCGCGGATCGCCGGGAGGCGCTCGGACCGATCGCTGTCGATCCGCGTGATCGACCCGAGCAGGCCCCAGGTGTACGGGTGCTGCGGGTCGTAGAAGAGCTCGTCGAGCGTCCCCTGCTCGACCACTCGGCCGGCGTACATCACGACGACCCGGTCGGCGATGTCGGCCACCACCCCGAGGTCGTGCGTGACCAGGATCACCCCGGCGCCGGTCTCCGAGCGCAGCTTGCGGAGCTCGTCGAGGATCTGAGCCTGGATCGTCACGTCGAGCGCGGTCGTGGGCTCGTCGGCGATCAGCAACTTGGGCGAGCACGAGAGGGCCATCGCGATCATCACGCGCTGGCGCATGCCACCGGAGAACTCGTGCGGATAGGAGCGAATCCGCTCGGCCGCGCGGGGAATACCGACCCGCTCCATCATCTCCACCGCGCGCTCGAGTGCCGCCTGCTTGGAGATCTGGGCATCATGGACCCGGATCTGCTCGACGATCTGCGTCCCGATCCGGTAGACGGGATCGAGCGAGCTCATCGGATCCTGGAACACCATCGCGATGCCGGCTCCGCGCACCTTGCGCAGGTCTGACTCGCGCGCCGAGATCAGGTCCTGGCCGTCGAACGTGGCCTTGCCCTCGAACCTGGCGTTGGGGCCCCGGGTCAGGCCCATCAGGGTCATCGCGGTGACCGATTTGCCCGAGCCTGATTCGCCGACGATCGCCACCACTTCGCCGCTGTCCACGCTGAAGGTGACGCCGTCGACAGCCTGCACCGTGCCGTCTTCGGTCGCGAACGAGACCCGCAGGTCCTCGACGGAGAGCAGCGGGCCGTCCTTGGCGACGGAGGCAGCCGAGCCGGAGCTCATGAGAGACGGATCCGCGGATCCAGGTACGCGTAGACGATGTCCATCAACGCGCCGAACACCACCACCGCGAATGCGGCCAGCATCACGATCACCAGCAATGGGACGGTGTCGAGCAGGCCGATCGAGTCGCGCGCCAGTTCGCCGACTCCATGCAGGTTGAACACCGATTCGGTGATGATCGCCCCGCCGCCGATCACCTGGGCCAGATCCAGGCCCCAAAGCGAGATGATCGGGATCAGGCTGTTGCGCAGGACGTGCCGGAACAGCACCTGTCGCTCTGACAGTCCTTTGGCCTTGGCGGTGCGGATGTAGTCCTCGTTGATCGTGTCGAGGATGGTCGAGCGCAGGACCCGGGAGTAGAAGCCGATGAACAGCACCGAGAGGGTGAACCACGGCATGATCAGGTGGACCAGCCACTGCCACGGGTTGCTGGTGAACTTGACGTATCCGCCGATCGGGAAGATGTTCGCCTTGTAGCCGAGGTAGTAGATCAGCACGGCCCCGAGGAAGAACGGGGGGAATGACACCCCCACCATCGAGAGCACGGTCAGCACCCGGTCCGTGTACTTGCCCGCCTTGATGGCCGCCAAGGTGCCGATCAGGATGGACGTGAGCAGCCAGATCACCCCCGCGCCAATGGCCAGCGAAAGGGTCGCCGGGAGCCCTTGCTTGATCTCCGAGAGCACGTTGAAGCCCTGGATGTAGGAAACCGCCGAGCCGTCGAAGATGTTCCCCATCGTCCGGACGTACTGCTCGTAGATCGGCTTGTTGAAGCCGTACTTGACGTCGATCTGGTGGATCTCGGCCAGCGTCGCGCTGCGCCCCGCCAGCCGCTTGGCCGGATCGCCGTTGGGGATCGCCTGGAACAGCAGGAACGTCAGCACGGAGATCAGGAACATCACGACCACCATGTTCATCACGCGACGGACGGCGAAACGCGTCATCGTGCGATGCGTACCTTCGCTCGCGGATCCAGGGCGTCGCGCAATCCGTCGCCGAACACGTTGATCGACAGGACCGCGAGCACGAGCATGATCCCGGGCACGAGCACGTTGGAGAACGCTGCCGGGATCTCGTTGATGCCGGCCGAGATCATCGTGCCCCAGGAGGGGTTGGGCGGCTGCACGCCGGCACCGAGGTAGGTCAGCCCTGACTCGAGCAGGATCGCGTTGGCCAGGATCAGGGGGATGAACACGATGATCGTGCTCGACAGATTGGGCAGGATCTCCGAGAACATGATCCGGAAATGGCTGAGACCCTGCTGTCGCGCCGCGTCGATGAACTCGCGCTCGCGCAGCGTCAGCACCTGCCCGCGCACGGGCTTAGCCACATAGGGCACATAGATCACCCCGATCACAAACGCCGGCACCATCAGCGAGGTCCCGTGCAGCGGCCCGAGGCTGCCGACCGCCAGCAGCGTGCCCAGGGTAATTCCCAACAGCACCGCGGGGAACGCCCAGATCACATCCAAGGCCGTCCTGATCACGCCGTCGACCGGACCCCGGAAGTAGCCGCCCGCGATGCCCAGGATCAGCGCCACGATCATGGTGATCAGGGTGGCCACCCCGCCGATCTCGAGCGAGTTCCGGCCTCCGTACAGCAGCCGCACGGCGACGTCCCGTCCGTTCTCATCGGCGCCGAGGAAGTAGTGGTGAAGCTGCCAGGTCGGGCCGATCGGGATGCTCGTCACGCTGACGATGTTCTCGACCTTGCCGCCGACCTTGACCGTCCCGGTGATGTTCTCGGTGGCCGGGCCGATGTGCGCGACATCGTGCGAGTAGACGGGCGCCAGCAGGCACAGGACGACGATCAGCAGGAAAACGCCGCCGAAGAAGAGCGAGACCTTGTTTCGCCTGAGTCGCCGCCAAGCCAGCTTGTACGGCCCGATCCCGGGCGGGAGTTCTTCGCCCTCGGCAATCAGGGCGGCTGGTATGTCGCCTGAGAACTCGGTTCCGGGGGCAGAAGTGGCCATCAGTAGCGGGAGCCGGGACAGACTATCTGTCCCGGCTCCATTTCGCAGCTACTTGGTTTTGAACGAGGTGAAATCCCAGCCGTACAACGGGTGGAACACGGCCGATGCCAGGTCGATCCGGTTAGAGACGAACGCTGGGAACGTCTGGTATCCGAATACGCCGAGGTCGGCGTTCTGCGCCACGTAGGTGTCAAGCGCCTGCCACTGGCTGGCGATCGTGGGCAACTTGGCGGTCGGAACTTCTCCGAGCTTGTTCGACACGCTGTTGATGTGGGGATCGTTGACCTGGCCGAAGTTCTGATTGTTCGTCGGCAGGATCGCAGACCCCTGCAGCAGCAGGTAGAAGTCGATCGGGTTGGGGAAATCCTGGTTCCAGTCCGCGAAACCGGTCTGGGGGTTGAGCTTCAGGTTTCCGATGGTCGGGAAATAGTTCGCATCGGCGATGACCTTCTGCGTCGCCTTGAACCCGATCTGGTTCAGGAACGAGGTGTAGTAGGTCATCCACTGCTGGCGCGGGGTGCGGGTTTCGCTCCAGACCGTGACCGGGGTTCCGGCCATGCCTGACTGCTGGACCAGCGCCTTGGCCTTGGCCAGATTGCCGTTGCTAGCCGGATCGCCGTACGGGCAGGGTCCGGTCGGGTGCCCGATGAGTCCCGGGGGCAGGAAGAAGCAGGCCGGGAGCAACGTGCCGGAACCGAGCCGGTTCATCGCACCCTCGTTGAGGCCGGTGACCACCGCCTCGCGAGCCAGCTTGCTCGAGAACGGCTTGCTCTTCTGGTTCAGGAACACGTAGTAGGTCGAGTTCATGACCTTCTTCGAGAACCGGTCCGACGCCTGCGACGTGATCTGCGGCAGCAGGCTGCCGGGGATCGTGTCGGCCCAGTCGAACACGTCAGCGCTGTTGTTGAGCACCGACAGGGCGTTCGCGTCGACGTTCGAGTTGATCTTCACGTTGACGTTCACGGTGCCCGACGGGATCCCCGGAATCGCCGTCCACTTCGGGTTCTTGACCACGGAGTACGACGCGTTGGGGACGATGTTGGTGATCATGTACGGACCGACGCCCGGGGGCGGGTTGGTCGGCTCGTTCTTGAACGGCGTGTTGCCGGGCACGAATCCCATGGACGGGAACGCCAGCACGTTGTCGAACGCGCCGTACGGTGCGACCAGCTTGATCGTGATCTTGCCGGTGGCGTCGTCAGCGGTGATGCCGGAGATGGTCTTCGCGGAGCCCTTCTCGTAAGCGGTTCCGCCCGCGATCGTGCCGGCGATGAACTGGCCGGCGCCGCCCCACGGAATCTTGATCGCCCGCTCGGTGGTGGTGATGAAGTCGCTGGCCTTAACCGGCGTGCCGTTCGAGTAGACGAGCCCCTTGCGCAGGGTCGCCGTGTAGGTCTTGCCGTCAGCGCTCACGGTCGGCAGCGCCGTGGCGAGACCCGGGATCACCTGGCCACCGGCCGCGCCAGAAACGTGCGCGTAGGTGGTCAGCCCGGTGTACGCGATCCAGTCGGCCTGGGCCGCCTGGGTCGTGTAGCCCATGCCCGGATCCAGCGAATCCGGCGCGGTGCCCTGGACGAGGGTGATGGCGCCGCCACTGGCCGCAGGCTTGGTTGCAGACGACGTCGAGGACGACGACGCCGATGACGATGACGATGAGTTGGACGAACTCCCGCAGGCACTCAGCACGAAAATCGAGGCGAGTGCGAGCAGGACGGTCCACGCCATCCGCTTATGACTCCTCACAAATCCTCCTCCTAGAGGTTTTCGGTCGGCTCCCAATTTATTCCGCTTTCCACGTCGCGGGGGCGCCAGCGCTCCGGCCTAATCAACCCGCAACACGACCTATGCGATTGGGACAAAGGAAGGCGAGGACGCGTTACTCTGCGCACAGAGGTGAGAAGACCATGAGCAAGAACGTCGCGCGCGCCGTCGCAGTCGCGCTCTCGCTGGCCTGCTTCGGCGCGCTTGCGTCGTCCGCCGTGGCCGGCCCGCGCGTCAGCGTGCGGTGGATGAAGGGCTTCGCCGCGCCCGGCACGCCGGCTCGGTACGACAAGGTCGGCGTCGTCTCGGTCGGGCCGGCCAAGGCCAAGAACGTCCTGGTGCTGGAGCCCGGGACCTCGGCCGGCGGCGGCTACTTCGTCCCGCTGGCGAAGTGGATCGTGGCGCGGGCCCCCGGCTGGCAGGTGTGGTCGGTGGAGCGCCGCGAGAACCTGCTCGAGGATCAGTCCGTGCTCAACCTGGCCAAGCGGGGCCAGGCCACGCCGACCCAGCTGTTCAACTACTACCTCGGCTACATCACCGACCCGAGCGTCAAGACCCACATGAAAGCCATCGGCGCCGACCCGTTCGCCAAGCAATGGGGCATGAATGTCGCCGTGCACGACCTCCGCGACGTGATCACGGCGGCCCACCGGCTCGGCGGAAAGGTGGTGCTGGGTGGTCATTCGCTCGGCGGCACGGTGGTCACCGCCTACGCCACATGGAACTTCGGCGGCCACGCCGGCGCCAAGGGGCTGGCGGGGCTCGTCTACATCGACGGGGGGAGCTTCCCGGCCGAGCCCGCGTCAACCGCCCGGGCGTCGCTGACGGCGTTGAACGACCCGAAGGCCACTCCGTGGCTGACCTTCGGCGGCATTCCCGCCCCGTTCGCCGGAATCTTCAGCTCGACCGGCGCCGTGGCGGCACTGATCGCTCCGAACGCCCTCTCGCTGGCCGGGAACTTCTCGCTGCTGCCATCGGACCTCAAGCCGCCGGTCCCGGCCACGAACCTGGGCCAATACGGCTTCGCGCTCAACGTCGGCACCTCGCCGCCGGCGCTGATCGCCGCCCAGGGCCACCTCGGCAAGGGCCTCGCCGCCAGCGGCAATCCGCGCGGCTGGGACGGGACCGGAGCCCTGACCCCGCTGCACCGGTTCGCTCAGATGTTCGGCGGCGCTGGGCTCAACGGTGTCGACGGCGTCGAGTGGTACTTCCCCGAGCGCCTGACCCTGGACGGCGGCGCCGTCGGCAACGGCGACGCCAACCCGGCCCAGAGCGTGCTCGGCGTCCATTCGACGATGGCGCACAAGCTCCCGCGGAGCCTGAAGATGTACGCCTTCGGAGCGGCCCTGGGCGGACCCGGCGTGCTCGCCCAGACCCAAGCGCTCGCCCGCCAGTCGCATATCCCGAGCCGGAATCTGACCCTGATCAACCGCCAGAGCACCTACGCCCACAACGACCCGGCGGGCGCCTATCCGCACAACGTCTTCTTCGCCCACCTCGTGCCCTTCCTGGTGAACATCGGCGTTCACAAGTAGCGTTCGTTCACCAGAAGTGCTCGAGACAGGAGGTGACCGGTGACCGAGGATGGGTTCCAGGCGCTTGCGACACAGCTGCGGGATCAGCCGCCAGACGGCCTGGCGAAGCTCGACGAGACGGAGCTGATCGACCTCGCCGACGCGGTCAGGGACGCCCGACGCCGCCAGGCACTGGAGCTGGCCGCCGCCGGCGACAAGGCCTTCGGCCACATCCCCCGGCTGCTCCGGGGTCCGATCCGCAAGCTGCTCGGATGAGCTCGCGATGAGCGAGAAGCTGGAGAATCGCGCCGAGGTCGCCAAGCTCGCCCGCCTGCTCGGCCGCGACGTCGACGACCTCGAGTATCTGGCTGCGGTGCCGGCCGATGACGTGCGGCGGTTCCGCGACCAGGTCACCGAGGTCCTGTTCAACTCCGGCGGCCCCGCGCTCGGGCGCCTGGCCGCGGCCAGCAAGCTGCTGCCGATCGGAGTGGTGGCGACGATGGCCGAGCGGGTCTTCGGGCCGGTGCTCTCGGCCCGCGTGGCCGGCCTGCTCGAACCCGATCGCGCGGTCGAGATGGCCGCCCGGCTGCCGATCGGTTTCCTCACCGACGTGGCCACCGAGCTCGATCCTCGCCGCGCCCACGATGTGATCGCCCGGATCCCGCCCGCGCAGATCGCCGAGATCACCCACGAGCTGATCGCGCGCGGGGAGTACGTGACGATGGGACGGTTCGTCGGCCACCTCGAGCGCCCGGCGCTCACCGCCGCGATCAAGGGGATCGACGATCAGGCGCTGCTCCACGTGGCCTTCGTGCTCGAGACCAAGCAGAGCCTGCGCGATCTGATCGACCTGCTGCCGCCGGCCCGGCTGGACAACGTGATCGACACGGCGGCCCGCGAGGACCTCTGGCCCGAGGCGCTGGATCTGTTCACGCATCTGAGCCAGGCCCAGCGCTCGGACCTGATCAACCGCGCCGCCGGTCGCGACGACGCCGTGCTCGACGGGCTGATCCTGTCCGCCCACGAGCAGGGCATGTGGCACGTCGTCCTCCCGCTCACCCGGCTGATGAGCCCTAAGAGCCTGCGTCGCTTCGCCACCCTCGGCTCGATCCAATCCGAGGGCGTGCTGGAGAACATCGTGCAGGTGGCGGCCCTCCACGACGATCTATGGGACGGCCTGATCCCGATCGTCTCAGAGCTCCCCGAGCCCTCCCAGGTCCGCGTCATCCGGATCGTCGGTGAGCTCGACCTAGACGAGGCGATGCTGGCCCGGCTCGGGCCGCTGGGCGAGACACTCGGCCGCTGATCGCCCGTCCCGGCGGCTCAGCGATAGACGCCGGTGTGGCCGAGCGAGTACCGGCCGGGCTGCGGGAAGACGCACACCCCGTGCGGTCCGAAGCCCACCGGGACCCGGTGCATCAGCTTGCCGGTCCGGGTGTTGATCGCGTACACGGCCGCGTCATAGCGGCCGGAGAGCCAGAGCACGCGGCCGGAGGCGGATACGCCGCCCATGTCCGGACTGCCTCCGGGGATCGTCCAGCGCGCCACCACCCGCCCGGTCGCGAAGCTGATCACCGATACGGTGCCGGCCTCGCGGTTGGAGACGTAGAGCCGGCGGGCATCGCGGCTCGGATACAGCCCGTGCGCGCCGGCCCCGGTCCGGACGAAGCCCACCACCTGGAAGCTCGACGCCCTGATCTTCCAGACCCCGCCATAGACCAGGTCCGCCACGTAGAAGATGCGCCCATCGGGGGAAAGCTTGACGTCCTGCGGCGAGGCACCCGCGCGCAGCACGATCGTTCGGATCACTCGTTCCGCGGGCACGTCGACCACGAGCAGCTTCGCCCCGAACTCACAGCTGACCAGCATGTAGCGGCCATCAGCGGTGAAGTCGGCGTGATTCGCCCCATCGCACTGCGGAACCCGCAGCGCGTGGTGCATTCGCATCGTGTGGGCGTCGCGGAAGTCCATCTCGCGCAGCTGCTCGGCCATCACGATCGCGTAACGACCGTTGGGGGTGAAGTACAGGTTGTACGGGTCCTTGACCGCCACCGGCCGGCCGGGCCGGCCGTTCCGGGGATTGATCGGGGTCAGGCTGTTGCCCTCGTCATTGGTCACCCACAGCGTCCGGAGGTCGTAGGAGGGGACGATGTGCTGCGGGACCAGCCCGACCGCGAACTGGCGCACGACGCGATACGTCCGCGGGTTGATCTCGTCGACCGTGTTGCTGCCCGAGTTCGGCACGTAGATCAGCGGGCGGTCGTGGCGAACCGCCGGCGAGAGGTCACCGACCCGGTCAGCGGCGTAGACGTTGTGTGGGTCGAGCAGCGGCGGGACCCGGTAGTCGGCGGGCGCCGGCGGCAGGGCGACGAAGCGCTCCGGAATCGTGGGGCGGAGCGATGGGAAGGGACCGCTTGACGCGCTGAGCGGCGGAAACGGGCCGATCGTCGAGGTCACGGTGGCTTCGATCGCCCCGAGTGGCTTCGGCCGCGCGCGCTCGTGGCCGCTACCGCATCCGGCCAGCACGAGCACAGCCGCGACCAGCGCCCCGGCCAGCGGCCCGGTCAGCGGACCGGCCAGCGGCCGGCGGAGGGTCGACATCAATTGGATTCCCGCAGCAGATAGATCCGATCGCTGAGCGTGCCGTCGGCGCTGCGGCCGCCCACCACCAGCGCGCCGTCCGGCACGGTCGCCGCCCCCGTATCGGACAGCCGGACCGGCAGCGAGCCAGCGGCGCTCACCCGTCGGCTGACCGGATCGATCGCCAGGATCCCGCCGACCTGAGTCCCCTCGAGGCTGCCCCGGCCGCCGATCACGAACACGACCCCGCCGAGGGTGACCGCCGAGGCGTGCGTCAGCGCTCGGGGCAGTCGCGCCAGGTGCGTCACCCGGCCCGCGGCCGGATCGAACGAATACACCTCTCGCGTCGCGGCCACCCCGCTGGTCCCCCCGGCGATGATCAGGCGCCCGGCGTCGGCCGCCACGGCGGCGTAGCGGAGCGGGTGCGGGAGCATCGCCACCACCCGGCCCGTGCCCGTGCCCGACCACGCGACGATCGTCCGCAACGGCGTCACGCCGGTGTAGCCACCGACGATGTAGATCGTGTCTCCGATGCTCGCCGCACCGACGTCCGAGGCCGCGGCGGGGAGGCGTCCGGCCACCGCGGCCGAGGCCGCCGGAGGCACGACCTGAGTGATCTCATCGTGTGAGGGCTCGCCCCCACCCAGGACGTAGGCGTGCGTCCCCAGCGTCGCCGCGGCGGCATCGTGCAGCGCGGTCGGCAGCGAGGCGATCATCCGGCCGCCGTGGACGCCGGCCCGGATCACGTCGGCCACCGACACGTCGCTTTGATCCAGACCGCCGATCAGCAGCACCTTGCCGCCGAGGGCGGTGGTGGCCGGATCCTGCACCGGGGCCGGGAGCCGCCCGGCCAGGCTGACCCTGACCCGGACGGGTCGCCGGGCGAAGCCGGCCGCCGACCTTGCCGGCCGGGGGACCGTCGTCGCTCCCGGCCGCCCCGAGGAAGTCGAGTGGCTCGAGGCGCCGCAGGCGCTCAGGCTCGCCGCGGCCAGCAGTGAGACGGATACGGCTCGCGCGGCCTTGATCGACGTTCCCATCGCGTCACATATTGCTGAACGCAGCCAAAGATCGGCTGAACCACCGTCCTGCCTAAACTGAAACGGAGTGGCAACTGAACCGGCCCCTCAGCTCGACGCCCGCGGCAAGAACCTCGCGCTGATCCTGCTCGCGATGACGCAGTTCGTGATCGTGATCGACGCCTCGATCGTCAACGTCGCGCTGCCGTCGATCGGGTCGCATCTGCACTTCTCCCAGGACAGCCTGTCGTGGGTGGTCAACGCCTACGTCCTGACCTTCGGGGGCTTTCTGCTCCTGGGCGGGCGGCTGGCCGACCTGCTCGGCCGCCGCCGCATGTTCATGCTCGGCTTGGTCCTGTTCTCGCTGGCCTCGCTGCTCGGCGGCCTGGCCCAGTCCGAGGGCTGGCTGATTGCGGCGCGGGCCGTCCAGGGCCTCGGCGGGGCGATCGTCTCGCCGGCCGCTCTGTCGATCATCGCCACCACCTTCGCCGAGGGGTCCGAGCGCAACCGGGCGCTCGGCGTGTGGGGGGCCGTGGCGGGCGCCGGCGGCGCGGCGGGCGTGCTGCTCGGCGGCGTCCTGACCAGCGGCCTCAGCTGGCGCTGGGTGCTGTTCGTCAACGTCCCGATCGGGACGTTCTGCGCCTGGCTCGCCCCGCGGGTGCTGCTCGAGAGCAGGGTCGAGGGCGCGAACCGGTCTTTCGACATTCCCGGGGCGGTGACCGTGACCGCCGGCTTGGCGCTGCTCGTCTACGCCGTAGTCGACGCGGTGAACGTCGGCTGGGGCTCGTCCGCGACGCTGCTGAAGCTGGCCGGCGCGGCGGTCCTGCTGGTGGCGTTCCTGCTGATCGAGTCGCGCGCCGCCCAGCCGCTGATGCCGTTCTCGATCTTCCGCCTGCGCACGCTGCGCGGGGCCAACGTGATCGGACTGCTGATCGGCATGTCCCTGTTCTCGATGTTCTTCTTCATCTCGCTGTACCTGCAGCAGGTCCTGCACCAGTCGCCGATCAAGGCGGGCCTGTCCTATCTGCCCCTGTCGGTGTTCATCATCGTCTCCGCCGGCATGGCCTCCCAGTTCGTCACCCGGATCGGGTTCAAGTGGACGCTGCTGATCGGCCTGGTGTTCGTCACCGCGGGCCTGTTCTGGTTCTCGCGCGTCCACGCCCCCGGCGGCTCGTACCTCGGCGACGTCCTCGGCCCGTCGATCCTGGCCGCGATCGGACTCGGATTCTCATTCGTGGCGGTGACGATCGCCGCCGTGACCGGCACCTCACCCGACGAGGCCGGCCTGGCCTCTGGCCTGATCAACACCTCTCAGCAGGTCGGCGGCGCACTCGGCCTGGCCATCCTGGCCACGATCGCCAACAGCCGGACCCTGCACCTGCTCCACAGCGGCGTCCACAACCACACAGTCGCCCTGACCAAAGGGTTCGAGCGCGCCTTCCTGGCCGGCGCCGGAATCGCCCTGGTCGGCGCGATCCTCGTGCTGGTGATGATCTCCAGCCGCGACAGCCGCGAGCACGCCGAGGCCGCCCGCGCCGAGACCACTCCTCGCGAGATCGTCTCGGCCTCGGTTTAGGCATGGGCGGACCGCGCCCCGCCCACCCCCCGCGCTTCCTCGCCGCCCGGGCTCCCTCGCCGCCCGCCCCCCTCGCCGCCCGCGCCCATCGCCACCCGCCGCCGGGGCGTCGGGTGTGACGACTTTGCTTCGGGGGCGGTCGGGAGTGCGAAAAAAGGCTCGATGAAGGGTGCCGATCCGGGTGGGAGCGGTCGGGTCGGCGCGATTCTCTGAGGGGTGTCGGTAAGAAACGTCCACATAGAGACCGTAGCGTCCCAAGCCCTCGGGCGGGTCGGGCGTGGCTGACCGGCCCGCGGTCGACGTGGCGATCGGCAAAGTCGCCGGCGGCCAGCAAGGCAACATCACGCCGCGCTCAGCTGCACGCTGCTAGGGCTGGGAGACTGCGCGATCGCCTACCGGGTGAAACACGGGACGGCTGTACCGCGTGTTCCGCGGCGTGTACTCGGTCGGGCGGCCCGCGATCACCCAGCTTCAGCGCGCGTCCGCCGCGGTCCTGGCCTGCGGTCCGCGCGCCGCGCTGAGCCACCTCTCCGCGCTGGCGGCGTGGGCGTTCGCGCGCGACTGGCCGGCCGTTCCCGAGGTGATCATCGTCGGGGACCGCCGCCCACCCGGGATCATCGTCCACCGCACCCTGCAACCTCCCCCGACGACGAAATCCGCTACCAACAGGGCATCCGTGCGACCAGCCCCGCCCGGACGCTGCTGGACTGCGCGCCGCGACTCGAACCGAAACAGCGCAAACGGACGGTCAACGACGCGCTCCACACCCCGTTCCTCCACCGCTCCCAGCTCGCCGAGATCATCGACCGGCACCCCACCCACCCCGGCGCCAAGCTGCTCACACCGTTCGTGGACACCACCGACGGACCGACCCGCTCCGGATGGGAGGACGAATTCCCCGCGTTCTGCGAACACTTCGGGCTACCACGACCGCGGGTCAACACGATCGTCTGCGGGTTCGAGGTCGACGCCTACTTCGAAGCCGAGAAGCTGATCGTCGAGCTCGACAGCTACGAATTCCACCACGACCGCGACGCGTTCGAAACCGACCGCGACCGCGACGCCGAAACCCTGGCCGCCGGACAAGCCACCGTACGAGTCACCTGGGAACGAATCGAACACCGCTCCGCCCGCGAAGGCGCACGCCTCCGCAAGATCCTCAACCAGCGCCGCCGGCGGGCCGCGTAGACCGCCCACGGCAGGCCAAGCGGCTTACCCCCTCACCGAGTAGTTCGAACCAAGACCCGCGCCCCGCGCCCACGCGCTCCGGCGCGAGCCCCGGAACCGCGGCAGTCAGCGTCAGCCGGCGGCGGCCGGAAGCACCCAGCCCACCAGCGCCACGTACTGGGCGGCGGCCGCCGCGATCACCAGCGCGTGGAAGATCTCGTGGAAACCGAACGTCCGGGGCCACGGGTCTGGTCGCTGGCGCGCATAGATGACCGCGCCGGCGGAGTACAGCAGGCCACCGGCAGCGAGCAGGATCAACGGCGCCACTCCCAGCACCCCCAGGAGTTGCGGGACGGCGATCACCGCGAGCCACCCGAGCGCGAGATAGCTGGCCGCGACCACTGACCGGGGCGCCTCGATCCAGCCCAAGGAGAACACGACCCCGGCGGCGGCTCCAGTCCAGGCCACCCCGAGGACTACCCAGGCCAGCGTCCCGTGCATGACGACGAGGGCGAACGGCGTGTAGCTCGCCGCGATGAACACGAAGATCGTGCCGTGATCGATCCGCTGCAGGAGCGGCTTGAATCGCGCCGGACCGGGCCAGCGGTGATAGAGGGCGCTGCCGCCGAACAGGGCGATCAGGCCGCCGCCGTAGATCGCCACGGCCACCGTTGCCCGGCCTGATGGGGCGAGCACGATCACCAGCGCCGCGGCGGCGATGGCCAGAAAGAACGCCACCGCGTGCGAGACGCCCCGCAATCGCGGTATCAGTGCCGGAGCCGTAACCGCGGGGGCCATCCGCCTAAGCTAGCGGAGTTCTCGCCGCGTCAGAGTAAGCTGGTCGGGCAGACCGCGTGCCGAGGACCATCGCCCTTCGCCTTGACCCGCGCACTATTCCGGAGGACGAGAGAGAAGGCCGCAGTGCCGGCCACTGAAACTCCGCTCACCGGCGATGCCCTCCTGTCGGCGGTCACTGCTGCGATGGTGGCGTTTCACCGGCGCTACTACGAGCGGGTGCCGGTGACGGCCAAGACTCTGCTGCTCGATGGCGAACTGCTCGTCTGCGTCCTCGGCGGGGTGTACACCGACGTCGAGAAGACGATGATCGAGATCCAGCTGGAGACGATCGTCCAGGAGACCCGCAGCGCGTTTCAGATCGCCATGCAGGCCAAGCTGATCGCCGCCGTCGAGCGGCTGTCGGGCCGCGGGGTGCTCCACTTCATGTCCAACCAGCACATCGGGCCGGACATGGAGATCGAAGTGTTCATGCTCGGGCCCGCGAGCTGTGAGCCCGGTCTCGCCCCGCCTGTCGCCTAGCCGCCTCGCAGCAGCTTGGGCAGGCTGAGCATCAGTTTCGGGAGGTCCTGGCGCGAGTGCCCGAGGGCATCCCGTAGCGCGTCATCGGCGCCGGACTCGATCGCTTCGCCATGACCGGGGAACAGAGAATCGGGGGCGAACCGCGAGAGCTGTCGGCGCGGCGGGATGAGGCGCAACATCGGGTGCACGCCGACGCGGCGCCCGAGCGCAAAGGCCGGTGCGGTGCCGACCGCCTCGGCGACCACCAGCGCCCGCGGCTGCGCCCACCACAGCGCCACCTCGTGCCAGCCCAGATTCGAGATGATCGGAATCACCTCAAACGGCGTGCCGCTGCCGTCCTGTGGGACTCGCAGGAGCGACACCCCTAGCCGCTCGGCGATCGGCAGGCAATCCCGGTTGTGGCGGTCAAGGAGCTGGAGCACCCCGGCCGGCTTGCCGAGCTCGGCGACCGCGGCCAGGGCCGCCTCGTCCTCGTATGGGTCGATCAGCCAGACTCGGTCGCCGTCGAGCAGCGCGTGCGCCGCGCGGGCCATTGCGTTCTGCTCAACCCAGGTGACACCGAGGGCATGCCGTTGGAGCTTCACCGCCATCGGCTTAACGATGTCAAATCTAGTCGGTGGCCGGTTGGCGATGGTTGCGGTCCGGCGGCCCGTCGAGCACGAAGATCTCGGCGCCCAGATCGGGTTCGATGTGGTTCGCGCTGAGCATGGCGGTGACCCTGCGCCCGGTCAGGGCTCCGATCGCGTCGATGCACTCGTCGCGCATCGCCTTCTGATACTCGTGCCGGAGTTCGAGCACCTTCTCCGCGCGACCGTTTCTGACCAGGGAGAGCTCGCCCTTGGTCAGGGACTGCTGGAGCATCACCAGGACGACTTCATCACGGATCGTGGTCTTCGCCTTGGTCGGCCCGCGCCCCGTGTAATCACGCAGGATGCGGACGATCGCATTGGAGATCGCTACATAAAGAGACCCATCCTGCGTCTCTGGCTCGGCTTGGCCGGTCATGACCGGTCCAATCTCGCCTTCCCTAGAGGAAGTCACCCTACGCCGGGAGAGGGAAAGACGGCTAACGACCCCGCGCAAGACACCTCGGAGCAATGTCGCCGCCCGAGAGGCTTCGGACAGCATGACAGGTCCGAAAGCCGGCTCCACCGGCTTGCTAGATTTATGTTTTGCGGCCCAGCGGGCACTGCGCGACTGAGCCGGCGTAGCGCGTAGAGTCGATGGCCAGCCATTCGAGGTTCGGGTGAACGGTCGCTCCACGACAGATTGAGGCAAAGTCGAGGAGCCCGAGCGTCGTGACCGATCGCGTCAGCGCGATGGAGATGTTTCCGCCGGAGTTGCGGATCCTGGTGAGCCAGCAGGGCACCACGAGCACGATTCAGGTCGAGGGCGAATGGGATCCCGCGGCCGAGGGGCGCATGACCCGCGCTCTGGCCGGGGCGCTGGGACGTCATCCCGAGAACGTCGTACTCGACCTCAGTTGCGCCACGTCGATGGACTCGAGCGGGATCGCCCTGGTGGTGGGGCTGGCCAAGCGTTGCGCGTCCCAGCACGTTCGGCTGGTGATCGTCCCGGGACCCGCCCAGGTACACAAGCTGTTCCAGACCTGGCCGGCGCTCCCGTTCGTAGGTGGCCCGTGACCCGATCCCGAGTCAGCGCCCGCTCGCCGGCATCGTCCGTGAGCCAGCCCCGGCGAGCGGAAGGCGACGCGGTGGTGCGTACCCGCCGTTCGCTCGAGACTTATCGCATCGAGCTCTCCGGCGAGCTGACCCGGGCGCGAGTGCCCGCACTCGTCCAGGCGCTGGAAACGGCCCTGGACCGCGGAGCCGACGAGGTCGTGCTCGACCTCAGCCACGTCGAGCGAATCGATCGGTCCTGTGTCCACACGATCCTGGTGGCGCATCTCCGCGCCAGCGACCGGCTGCAGCAGCTGGTGATCGTCCCCGGCAGCGGCTCGGTCCGAGCCGCACTCGACGCAATCGCCGGGCCGTTTCAGTACGCCGACGCCTGATCAGGCGTCGGTCCACACTCCCGAGCTGCCCCGCCGGTGGCTGCCCAGCAGGTGCGTGTCGACCACCCCGATGGCCTCCATCAGCGCGTACATCGTGGTCGGCCCGACGAAGGCGAATCCGCGGCGGCGCAGCTCCTTGGCCAGCGCCTTGGACTCCGGCGAGACCGTGGGGATCTCGGCGAGCGTGCGCGGGGCGGGCGTCTGCTCCGGTTGGAAGGACCAGATCAGGCGATCGAGGCCGCCGTCCTCGCGCAAGGCGATGGTCGCCCGGGCGTTGGTGACGGTGGCGTGGATCTTCAGGCGATTGCGGACGATCCCGGCGTCGGCCAGCAGCCGCTGAACGTCGCCGTCGTCGTAGCCCGCCACGACATCGGGATCGAAGTCGTCGAAGGCGGCCCGGAACGCCGGTCGCTTGCGCAGGATCGTCACCCACGACAGGCCCGCCTGGAACGCCTCCAGGCTGAGGCGCTCGAACAGCCCGCGCTCGTCGTGGATCGGCACACCCCATTCGGTGTCGTAGTACTCGCGCAGCAGCGGGTCCTTCGACGCCCAGGTGGGACGAGCCAGTCCGTCCTCGCCGATGATCAGGGGCTCGCCAGGCGGATCGGACGGTGACATCGACGGCCATCATCGCGAACGCGTCAAGCCCGATCCACGATCTCACGTGGCGCGGCGCACGATCGTTCAATACACATGACCGAAACGAGCGTTGCCACCACCACCGATCGGATCACCGGGCTGGACTGGGACGGCTTAGGCGACCAGCTCGATCGATCTGGCTTTGCCATCACCGACACCGTGCTCGAGCCGGCCGAATGCTCCGAGCTGGCCGACCTGTTCGACGGCGACCGGTTTCGCTCCACCGTTGACATGGCCCGGCACCGGTTCGGCAACGGGCGCTACCGCTATTTCGACTACCCGCTGCCTCCGGCCATCGCGGACGCCCGCCGGACCTTCTACGAGCACCTCGCGCCGATCGCCAACCGTTGGTCGGACATGCTCTCCGGCGACACTCCGATCTTCCCGCTCGCCCACCAGGGCCTGCTCGATCGCTGCCACGCCGCGGGTCAGCACCGGCCGACCCCACTGATGCTGCGCTACCACCAGGGCGATTGGAACGCCCTGCACCAGGACCTGTACGGCGAGGTCTATTTCCCGTTCCAGGTCCTCTCGGTCCTCTCCGAGCCTGGCACCGACTTCGCCGGCGGCGAGTTCGTCCTGATGGAACAGCGACCGCGCGCCCAGAGCCGAGCCCACGTCCTGCGTCCCGCCCAGGGCGCGTTCGTGATCTTCCCCACGCGGGAGCGTCCCAACCGAGGCGCACACGGCTACCACCGCGTCGGCCTGCGCCACGGTGTCTCGACCGTCACCGCCGGTAGCCGCACCGCCCTGGGGATCATCTTCCACGACGCCAAGTAATCGCCGTTGCAGTGTTCCGAACTCTGGTAGGCTGGCCCGATGGCCAGTGTTCCGAACACTCGACCCCTGGTGGCCGAGCGAGTATTCGCGACGCTGCTGCAGCGGCTGCTGACCGGGAGCTATGCCCCAGACGAGCGCCTCCCGCCCCAGCGGGCGCTGGCCGCCGAACTGGGCGTAACCATGACCGCGCTGCGCGAGGCGCTCAAGCGGCTGGAGCAGATGGGCCTGATAGAGGTGCGCCACGGCGACGCCATGTCGGCCACGCACTGGCGCGAATCCGGCACCCTGGACGTGCTCGCCCACCTGCTCGTCGGCAGCGACGGCTTCGACCCGGGCGTGCTCGGCGACATCATGGAGGCGCGCTGCTACATGCTCCGCGAGTTGGCCGGCCTGGCCGCGGCGCGGGCTGACGCCCGGCAATCCGCGGTCATCTCCGAGCTCGCCGCCGCCGTGGCGGCCGCCCCCGATGCCGCCACCGCTGCTCTGACCGACTTCGGCTTCTTCACCGAGGTCGCTCGGGCGGCAGAAAACGTCGTCTTCCTGCTGATCCTCAACTCGATCCGCTCGGTGTACCTGGCCAACGCGGACCTGATCCCGGTGACCACCGACCATCAGCAACTCGCCCCCATGTACGTCGCCCTGGCCGAGGCGATCACCGACGCAGACGTGGAAGCCGCCCGAGCCAGGGCATGGGAGCTGGCTTGCGCTCAACGCCAGCGGGTCGGGGTATGACCCGGCGTGAGCTCGCGACCCTGGGCTGCCTGATCGAGTGGGCCGTCTCTCCCGAGCCGCCGCTGCCACCCGTGGCGGATACGGATGCCGTGGCCGCCTTCGCCCGCAGCCTCGAGCAGGGATCCCGCCCCGAGCGGCTGGCGCTGCGCGGACTGCTCGCCGGGCTCGAGCTTCTGCCTCTCGTCTCCGGCGAGCGCCGGCGCCTCGCGCACCTGTCCGCCCCGGGGGCGACGGGAGTCCTCGGCCGCATCGAGCGCGGAGCGGCCGCGCCCGTCGGCTCTGCGCTCGCCTCGTTGGCCCAGCTCGCCTACTACGGCGACCTCGGCGTGATGCGGATCCTCGGCTACGACCCCGATCGGGTCCGTGCGCGGGGCCGGGCACGCCGCGGCACGGAGGGCCGCGCGTGAGCACCGTGCCGAACATCGTGTCCGGGGCCGAGCTGAGCCAGCGGCACGCGATCAGCGCCGACGTATGCGTGATCGGGTCCGGGGCGGGCGGCGCTCCGGTGGCCAAGGAGCTGGCCGAGGGCGGCCTGCGGGTGATCGTCCTCGAGCAGGGCGACTGGTGGGGCACCGAGGACTTCACCGCGCGCCCTCGCGACATGCTGCCCAAGCTGTATCGCGACGGCGGGCATACGGTGACCCTGGGCACGCCTCCGCTCGTGCTGCCCCTGGGACGGGCGGTCGGCGGGACTACGATCGTCAACTCCGCCACCTGCTTCCGCACCCCCGCCCACGTGCTCGAGCGTTGGCGGCGGATCGAGGGCCTCGAGGCGCTCACGCCGGACGAGCTCGAGCCGTACTTCCGCCGCGTCGAGCAGGAGATCGGCGTCAGCCAGGTGCCGCCGGCGCTGGCGGGCCGCAACGCCGAGGTGATCCGGCGCGGCGCCGAGCGCCTCGGCTGGTCGGGCGGCTACCTCCACCGCAACGTCCGGGGCTGCATCGGCTCGGGCGTATGCGCTTACGGTTGCCCGAGCGGAGCCAAGCAGCACACCGGCATCACCTACATGCCGGGGGCCTGGGCCGCCGGGGCGAGCACCTTCACCGGCACCAGCGCGATCGGGCTGGAGCTGACCCGCGGGCAGGTCAGCGCGGTGCTGGCCCGGACGTCGGGGGGTGCTCGCCTGCGGGTGCGCTGCCAGACGGCCGTGGTCGCCTGCGGCAGCCTGCACACGCCGGCACTGCTGCGCCGCTTCGGGGTGAGGGCGGCGGCGCTCGGGCGCAATCTGTCGCTGCACCCAGCCACCGCCGTCCGGGCGCGACTCGACACGGACATCCGCATGTGGGAGGGCGTGCCCCAGAGCTACTTCGTCGACGAGTTCTCCGACGAGGGGGTGATGCTGGAGGGGATCTCCGGGCCGCCCGACCATCTGGCCATGGCCACGCCGCGCATCGGAGCGGAGCACCGGGATCTGATGCTCGACGCCGCCAGGACCGCGATGTTCGGGGTGATGGTCTCCGACTCCTCGCGCGGCAGGGTGTTCTCGCTCGGCGGCCGGCCGATCGTCCGCTACGACCTCGGCCAGGCCGACGCCGCGCGGTTCAAGCGCGGCCTCCTGGCGCTCGCCGAGCTGTACTGGGCGGCCGGCGCCCGCGAGGTGATCGTCCCGGTGCGCGGCGTGCCCACCCTGCGCGACGGTGACAGCCGGCCGCTCGAGCGCCACCCCGTACCGCCAAGCTCGTTGACCGCGATGGCCTTCCATCCCCTGGGCACCGCTCGGGCGGGCGCCGACCCCGCCCGCTCGGTGCTCGACGCCGACTTAGCGGTGCGGGGCATTCGGGGGCTCCACGTCGCCGACGGGAGCGCGGTGCCCAGCGCCCTCGGCGTCAACCCGCAGATCACGATCATGGCGCTGGCCACGCGGCTCGCGTTCAGGCTGCTGGGGCGCCCGGCTCCCGCGCCTCAACCGGTGCAGATCGCATGACCCATGGTCTCGCGTCCGTGCGCTTTCCCGAGGTGCCCGCCGAGCGAGGGCACTACGAGAGCTTCTATCTCAAGACCGCCGACCCGGAGCGCCCGCGCGGGGCCTGGATCCGTTACACGGTGCTCAAGCGTCCGGGCCAACCGCCGCGCGGCTCCTTGTGGTGCACGGTCTGGACCGGTGCCGGGCCCCCGAGCGCGTACAAGCAGACGTTCGCGGAAGCCGAGGTCTCAGCCGGAGCGGACGAGCTGATCCGCATCGGTCCCGGCCGGCTGCTCGAGGGCCGGGCCATCGGGGAGGTCCAGCCGGCCGACTGGGACCTCGAGTTCAGCGGCCAGAGCGAGGCGTTCCCCTATCTGCCCCGCGGCTGGATGTACCGGGCACCGGTGCCGCGGACCAAGGCGGTGTCCCTACACCCGCTGGCCCGCTTCCGTGGACAGGTGGCGGTGGGCCAGGACAGCCTGACGATCGACGACTGGCCGGGGATGGTCGGGCACAACTGGGGCAGCGAGCACGCCGAGCGCTGGATCTGGTTGCACGGAGCGGGCTTTGCGTCGGCGCCCGATGCCTGGTTCGACGTCATCATCGGGCGGATCCGCGTCGGCCGGTGGACCCTGCCGTGGATCGCCAACGGCGGGCTTTGGCTGGATGGACGCCTCCACCGCCTGGGTGGGCCGGCGGCAGTCCGCTCGACCTCGGTCAGGGAAGCGTCCACGCGCTGCACTTTCGGGCTGAGCGGCGACGGCGTCACCGTGCGCGGAGACGTGGAGTCCCCGCCGGAGCTCCCGGTCGCGTGGCGGTACTCCGATCCCGGCGGCGGCGAGCACGTGTCGACCAACTGCTCGGTCGCGGCGTTGACGCTGACCGTGCAGGTCCATGACGGACCGGAGCGGGTGCTCCACCTCCCGGCCGGAGCGGCCTATGAGCTCGGCACGCGTGAGCCGCCGCCCGGAATCCCGATCCAGTCGTTTCCAGACCCCTGAGGAGTGAGCCGATGAGACCCGCCACCGAACTGCTCGAGCTCGTCAATCGATCGATGATCGCCTTCGATCTGGCGCTGGGCACCGGGGCTCTGCTGGCGCCGGATGCCACTTTGCGGGTGCTCGGTCACGCCGCCCCCTCCGAGGACGGCCGTCACCTGTTCCGGCGCAGCGGGCCGATCTGGCTGACCTTCGCCACGGCGCACGCGGTGGCGGCCACCCGCGGGCGACCGGAGGACTGGTGGGCGCTGGCCTGGCTGCGGGCCACCGAGCTGATGACCGACGTGGTGTGGGCCCGCTCGCCGGCGGTCAACCGGCGCGGAGCCAAGCTGGGCCTGCGGCTGGCCGGCGTGGGAAACCTGGCTATGTCGGCCGGTTTCGCCGTGATGGCTTCTCAGCAGCCCGGCCCGCCGCGCAGCGCGATCACCCGCCAGGACCCGTAGCGCGCGAGCTCGTGCCCGCCCCGGCCCAGTCGGACGTACCGGGCCCCGCTGGCGAACAGCACGATCGACCGCCGCAGATGGACGTCGCGAGTCGGGCGGTAGAGCACCCGTCCCACCGCCAGGTGGAGATCCCAGCCGAGCGTCGACTGGTAGCCGCCGGCGATGGTCGGCAATCCGCAGGCGACGATCCGCCCGGCGCCGCCCGCGTCGGCCACGACGGTGTGGAGGCTTCGATCGAGCGCCGAACGGGACCGCTCGGTGGCGATCGAACGCCTGGCCTCGTTGACCTGCAACCCCACGTACCAGGCTGTCGCGACGACCGCGAGCGCCAACCCCGCGATCACCAGCGGGGAGCGGCGCGCGCGCAGCCGGTCGGCAATCCACGAGACCGACCAGCCGACTCCGGCCCCGGCCAGGACGCAACCGGCCGCCGCCGCCGGGATCATGAAGCGCTGGAAGCCGGGAAAGCCCACGACGGCCATCGCCGCGGTGCCGAGCGCCCACGCACCGGCCCCGCCGGCCAGGGCGATCGCGATCGCGCGCCGGCCCGCTGAGGCGAGCGACGTCTCACGGAGCGCGAGGCCAAGCCCGACCGCGGCCGCGATGGCCACCGGCCAGGGCACGATTCTGGCGCCCCGATAGAGAACGACGATGGGGTTGTGGGTGGCGTTGCCGGAGTTGAACACCGCGTCCTTGGCCCCGAAGAAGTGTCCGGTGGCGATGTAGGGAGGCAGGAACCACAGGAGCACCAGCAGCACCACGGCGCCGATCTCCAGGCTCCGAGCTTCCGGATCCCGGGGCCACAGCCAGGCGCCGTAGGCGACCAGAAGGACGCCGCATTCCGGGCGCATCAGCGAGGCGAGCCAGAGCAGCACGAAGCTGGTGCGTCGCCGCTCGGCCAGGTGACGGTCCAGCGCGCCCAGCACCAGCGCCGCCGTGCCCGGTTCGACGTTGCCGGTGAGCATCAACGCGCACCAGTCGCGGCAGAGCAGGATCGCCACGACGGCGGTGACCCCCGCGACCGGCCCGCCCAGACTCGAGGCCAGGCGGTAGGCGAGGAGCAGGGCGGCCAGCCCGGCGGCACAGGTGAGGATCAGCCACAGGCTGGGGGCAGCCCCACCGGTCAGCGCCAGGGGTGTGGTCAACAACCACGGCAACGGCTTCCAGGAGGGAGCGCCGCCGGTATCCAGCGCCCCGTGAATCGTGAGCCGGCCCCAGTCAAGCCAGCCATAGGGATCGAACGACGGCGTCAGGCGCAGCCCGAGCTCGACAACCGCCGCGACGGCGATCAACGCCGCTGCCGCGACGGTCGCCGACCGCCACGCGGGCGGGCCCGGCGCGTCCTGCTGGCGCCCTAAGGCACCATCCAGGACAGCGCGCCTGTCGATTGCAGCAGGACCAGCACGGCGATTATCAGGACGAACAGGAGACTCCACCCGATCACCTTACGGAAGATGTCTCCCTCCTTGCCGGCCAGCCCGACCGCGGCCGCACCGATCGCCAGGTTCTGAGGGGAGACCATCTTGCCCATCACGCCGCCGGAGCTGTTGGCCGCGGCTAACAGCGTCGGGGACAGCTTGGCGTGATGGGCGGCCGCCACCTGCAGGGCGCCGAACAGCGAGTTCGACGAGGTGTCCGAGCCGGTGACCGCCGTGCCGAACCAGCCGACGATCGGCGAGAGGAAGGCGAAGAAGCTGCCGGCTCCGGCGACCCACATGCCCAGGGTGATCGTCATCCCGGCCAAGTTCATCACGTAAGCCAGTCCCAGCACCGAGCAGACGGTGACGATCGCCGCGATCAGCACCTTGAGCGTGCTGCCGTAGACGGCCAGCGCACGGCGCGGAGGCACCCGCAGCGCCGCCGCGGTCAGCAGACCACACACGAACAGCTGGCTGCCCGCGGCGGTCAGCCAGTTGAGCTTGTAGAGCTCGCTGGCCGGCGCCTTGCCCTTGGCGTTGAGCACATGCAGGCCCGGCCAGCTGAAGGCATTGGTCGCCTTGTCGAGCTGGAGCGCGACCGAGTGCAGGCTGCACACCCCGAGCACCACGATGATGATGATGTACGGCACGAAGGCGCGGACCATGGTGGCTGGGCTCAGCGGCCCTCCCTCGTCGGCGGCCACGCGCCGCTCGAGCGCGGCATCGGTCCCGGCGGCGCCGGCGATGGCCGGACGCCCGGACTGCGCGACGACGGTGTCCTCCCGCGCCCGGGGCGACCACACGCGCAGCAGACCGACCAGCGCGGCGGCCGAGCCGAGCGAAGCGACGATGTCAGTGAGCTCGGTGGAGATGTAGTTGGAGGTGGCGAACTGCAACCCCGCGAACACCCCACCGGCCGTCAGCGCGGCCGGCCAGCTGTCGCGCAGCCCGCGCCGCCCGTCGACCACGAACACCAGCACGAACGGGGCAACGAAGGCCAGGAAGGGCACCTGACGGCCGACCATCTGGCTGAGCGCGTGCGTGGGCAGTCCGGTCACCTGGGCCAGGGTGATGATCGGGATGGCGATCGCCCCAAAGGCGACCGGAGCGGTATCGGCGATCAGCGCCACGGCCACCGCCTTGATCGGCTTGAAGCCCAGCCCGACCAGGATCACGCCGCAGATCGCCACCGGCGTGCCGAAACCGGCGAGGGCCTCCAGCAGCGCCCCGAAGCAGAAGGCGATCATGATCACCTGCACCCGCCGGTCGTTCGAGACCGAGCTGAACGCCCGGCGCAGGACGGCGAAATCCCCTGTCTCCACCGTCATGTTGAAGATCCACAGCGCGTTGATGACGATCCACATGATCGGGAAGAAGCCGAACGCGGCACCCTCGGCACCGGCGTCGAGCGCCTGACCGAACGGCATCGGGTAGACGGCGATCGCCACCACCACCGCCACGCCCAGGGCGATCAGCGAGGCCCACTGTGCCTTCATGCGCACCCCGCCCAGCAGGACGAACAGAGCCAGCAGCGGCAGCACCGCGAAGATCGACGACGCACCCAGCGAATGCGACACGGGATCGAGAACCTGCTTGTACACATCGACCTCCCTCGTGGTCCGCCGGAAGGCGGGGCATCTCCTCGGGTCGGACGCTTCCCGACCCGGCGAGTGCGTAAACCGCTAACCGCGTTCGAGGGCGGCTCCGCCGGTCTCAGGCCTCAACTTCGTTCCCGTCGCCACTCCAGCGGATGTGGAACTTGCCCTCCCGGTCGACCCGCTGATAGGTGTGCGCCCCAAACAGGTCACGCAGTCCCTGAATCAGGCTGGCGGGACCGTGAGCGCGCCGGTAACCGTCGTAGTAGGCCAGCGAGGAGGAGAACGCCGGGGTCGGGATGCCCATCTCGGCGGCCTTGGCCACCACCCGGCGCCAGGGATCCTGCGCCTCTTCCAGCGCCTGGGCGAAGAACTCGGCCAGCATCAGGTTGGCCAGCTTGGGCTCCTCGTCGTAGGCCTCGCGGATCCGGTCCAGGAAGCGGGCCCGGATGATGCAGCCGCCACGCCAGATCGTGGCCATCGCACCCAGGTCGACGTTCCAGTCCTCGTCGTCGGAGGCCGCCGCCATCTGCGCGAAGCCCTGCGCATAGGAGACGATCTTGGAGGCGTAGAGGGCCTGCTCGAGGTCGTCGGCCAACGGCTGCCCGCCGTTCCCGGACCGACTCGGGCCGGCCAGCCGGTCGGCGGCGGCCACGCGCTGATCCTTCAGGGCGCTCAGCGACCGCGCGAACACCGCCTCGGTGATTCCGGTCAGCGGGACGCCGAGCTCGAGCGCGTTCTGGGCGGTCCAGCGACCCGTGCCCTTCTGCTCGGCGGCGTCGAGGATCACATCGACCATCGGCTTACCGGTCGCCTCGTCGGTCTTGGAGAGGACGCGAGCCGAGATCTCGATCAGGAAGGACTCCAGCTCGCCCTCGTTCCACGAGCGGAAGCGCTCGGCGATCTCGGGCACCTCCAGTCCGTCGGCGTGACGGAGCAGGTCGTAGCTCTCGGCGATCAGCTGCATGTCGGCGTACTCGATCCCGTTGTGGACCATCTTCACGAAATGACCGGCTCCGTCCGGCCCCACGTACGTGCAGCATGGGGTGCCGTCGACCTCGGCGGCGATCGCCTCCAGGATCGGCTTGACGGATTCGTCGTAAGGCTCGCGATCGCCGCCGGGCATGATGCTCGGGCCGTTCAGCGCTCCCTCCTCGCCGCCTGAAACGCCGACGCCGAGGAAGTTGATGTCCTTCTCCGCCAGCGCGTCATGCCGCCGCTGGGTGTCCCGGAAGTTGGCGTTGCCGCCGTCGATCAGCACGTCGCCGGCGTCGAGGTGCGGCGCGATCTCCTCGATCACGGCGTCGGTGGCCGGTCCGGCCTGGACCATGCTCATCAGTACCCGCGGCCGTTGGAGCGCCCCGACCCAGTCCTCGACGGACTCGTAGCCGCTCAGCGGTCCCTCCGAGCCGTGCTCGTCCATGAACGCCCGCATCCGGCTGGTGGTGCGGTTGTGGACGGCGACCGGGATGTCGTGGTGGGCAACGTTGCGGGCCAGGTTCGCGCCCATCGTGGCCAGGCCGGTGAGGCCAAAGTGCAGATCGGAGGTCATGGGGGAAATCTAGGGGATCGAATAAGCTGCGGGCGCCCGGCCCGACCAGCGCTTAGGCGGAGAGCCGAGCTCCGATTCGCTAGCTCAGGAGGCTCTGGATGCAGTTGGGAATGGTAGGACTCGGCAGGATGGGCGCCAACATGGTTCGCCGTCTGATGAACGCCGGCCATGAGTGCGTGGTCTACGACGTCAGAGAAGAGTCGGTCGCCGCGTTGGAGAGCGATGGCGCGGTCGGCGCCAGATCCCTGCAGGAGTTCGTCGACAAGCTGACACCACCCCGCGCCACCTGGATCATGGTCCCGGCCGCCTTCACCGACGAGACGATCGATGAGCTGGCCAAACTGTTACAGCGCGACGACATCATCATCGACGGGGGTAACAGTTACTACCGCGATGACATCCATCGCGCCGAGGCACTGAAACCGCAGAACATTCACTACGTCGACGTGGGTACCAGCGGCGGCGTGTTCGGGCTGGAACGCGGCTTCTGCCTGATGATCGGCGGAGAAGCGGAGGTCGTGAAACATCTCGATCCGATCTTCCGCGCCCTCGCTCCCGGTCTCGACGCCGCGGAGCGGACCCCGGGGCGGACGGGTGAGCCGGCTCCCCCCGAGCTCGGCTATCTGCACTGCGGCCCGTCGGGCGCGGGCCACTTCGTGAAGATGGTCCACAACGGCATCGAGTACGGAATGATGGCCGCCTACGCCGAGGGTCTGAACATCCTGCATCACGCCAACATCGGCAAGGAGATACAGGAGTCCGACGCCGAGACCGCGCCGATTCGCGACGCGGCTCGCTACTACAACTACGACTTCGACATGCAGGACGTCGCCGAGGTGTGGCGGCGGGGGAGCGTGGTGGCTTCCTGGCTGCTCGATCTCACCGCGATCGCGCTGACCGAATCCCCGGGCCTGGAGGATTTCACCGGACGCGTCTCCGATTCCGGCGAGGGACGCTGGACGGTGCTGGCCGCCGTCGACGAGGGTGTGCCGGCCAACGTCCTCAGCGCCTCGTTGTTCAGCCGGTTCAGCTCGCGCGGGGAAGCCGACTACGGCGACAAGTTACTTTCCGCGATGCGCAAGCAGTTCGGCGGCCACGCCGAAAAGCCATCCGCCGGGGTGTGACCGCCGGGCCCCAATGAGTAAGTTGCTGGCACGCACGGGCTTCGCCTCTGCGCTGCGGCATCGCGACCTGCGCCTGCTCTTGGGCGGCCTCGTGGTCTCGACCACCGGATCGTGGGCGTACAACGTGGTGCTGGTGGCGTACGTGTTCGACCGCACGCACTCGCTGGGCTGGGTCAGCGCTGCGGGGCTGGGTCGCTTCCTGCCGGCGCTGCTCCTCAGCGCATACAGCGGGGTCATTGCCGAGCGGGTCGAGCGCGTTTCTCTGATGGTGCGCTCGGACGTGCTTTGCATGATCTTCCAGGGGCTGCTGGCCATCACCGCGGCACTCGACGGCCCCGTGGTGCTGGCAATTCTCCTGGCCGCGCTCACCAGCACCGCCAACGTCGTCTACAACCCGGCGGTCGGGGCGATGATCCCGCAGCTCGCCGGCGAAGACGACCTGGCCGCGGCCAGCGCGCTGGAGAGCACAATCGAGAATCTGGTGATCGTCGCCGGACCGGCGATCGGGGCAGGGTTGCTGGTGGCCGGCTCTCCGGCGCTGGCGTTCGCGTTCAACGCTGCCAGCTTCGGGTGCTCGGCGCTGCTCGTCAGCCGGATTTCGGTGCGGAGCCGTACCATCGACGTGACCGAAGCTGGCGAGGCCGGGCCGCTACAGCAGATGGCGGTGGGCCTGCGCGCCGTCGTCTCCTCGGCCGCAGTCGCCGTGCCAGTTGCTTTCACCGTCGTGGCGAGCTTCGTTTACGGGGCCGATACCGTGATCCTGCTGGCGTTCTCAAAGGCGCAGCTTGGCTCCGGCACGAGTGGCTACGGCTATCTGCTCGCCGGCGCGGGCGTCGGTGGCCTGCTCGCCGCGGCGGCCGTCAACCGGCTCGCGGCCGCGCCGCGGCTCGGCGCGATCATCGCCGGCGGGATCACGGTCTACTGCCTACCCAGCGCGCTCATGACCCTAGTCCATTCGCCGCTGCTCGCCTTCGCGCTACAGGTCGTCCGCGGCGCCGGCACGCTGGTCGTCGATGTTCTCGCGGTGATCGTGCTCCAGCGCGCGACGGCGCCCGAGCTGCTGGCGCGGGTGTTCGGCGTTTTCTGGGCGCTGATCATCGGTGCGATCGCGCTCGGCGCGCTCGTCGGCGCGCCGCTGGTCGACGGGCTCGGCCTGCACGGCGCACTGCTGGCGGTCGGGCTGGGGATCCCGGCGCTGGCGCTGTGCGGGTACCCCGTGCTGGTCCGTCTCGATCGTGCGTCGCTGGCCCGCGTCGCCGAGCTGGCCCCGCGCGTGGCGGTGCTCGAGCGACTCCAGATCTTCGCCGCCGCGGGCCAGCCCGTGCTTGAGCGAGTCGCTGCCGCCTGCAGCGAACTCAGCGTCGCGGCCGGGACCGCAATCGTGCGCGAGGGCGAGCATGCCGATGCGCTCTACGTGGTGCTCGACGGGGTGGTCGAGGTGTGGGCGCGCGGTGAGACAGGGGGCGCCGATCGTCAAGTGGCGACACTCGGGCCGGACAGCTACTTCGGCGAGATCGGTCTGCTGGAGCGGATCCCTCGGACCGCGACGGTGCTCGCCCGCGTCCCGGCGCGCCTTTACCGGATCGGCGGAGATGAGTTCCTCGACGCCCTGACCAGCTCGCCGCCCGCGGCGTCGCTGATCGAGGACGTTCGCGCACGCCTGGCGCGAACGCGCCCGTCGCACGAGCCGACCTATGCCGGACCAGCGGGTCCCGGCGTCGAGGCGCTGGAGCGGTGAATCCACCGGCCTCGACGCTTGTGTGACGAACTGCTCACACACGATGCTGACGCGGGCATAAGATCGCCTCAACAAACGCAAAGTCCGCTTGAACGCGGACAGAGGGAGGGCATGATGGAGGATCCCAAGACGGGCGAGGAACGGCAGGGATTCGCCGAGGACGACCCCGAGCGTTATGGGCGGGCCGGACGGCAGCCCGAGATCGAGGGCCACAGGTTCAGCAATTCCTCCCCGGAGGAGCAGCCCGAGGGCGAAGGACGGGTGCGGCGCTCCGAGGAGCAGCCCGAGGTCGAGGGCCACAGGTTCACCTCCTCCTCCCCGGAAGACCCGCAGCGCGCCCGCTAGACGGCGCGTTCGATGGGGAACGGCGCGCGACGCGGTCGCGCGCCGTTTTCTGCGCTCAGAGCAGCCGGGTCAGCGCATCGAGTAGCACCTCGGCGGCGGCCCGGCGCTCGCCATCGAGCCGCTCGATGGCGGCCCACAGCTCCGCCAGCTCTCGCGGCTGACCGGCCGCCGTTTGCCGCGAGTGACGCTGGGCATCGAGCGCGATCGCCGCTTGGTGGGCGAACAGGCCAAGCAGGTCGATCTCGATCAAGCTGAATTTCGAGCGCTGGGGGCGGTCGAGCACCTCCAGGACCCCCAGTACGCCCTCATCGCCCAGCAACGGCGCCGCCATCAGACCCTTGGGGAGATAGCCGCTCGGCTGCGCCACATCGCTGGCGAAGCGCTTGTCCTGCGTCACGTCCTCGATCACCAGCGGCTGCCCTGAGGAGAGCACCCAGCCGGCGATCCCCGTGCTCGACGGGAACCGCCGACCCAGCATCGTCGCCTCGCCCTCGCCGGCGACGGCAGCAAACACCAGCTCGTCGTTGGGCTTATCGAGCATCAGGATCGTCGCCGCCCGGGCACCGAAGATCGCCCGGGCCACTTGGACGATCGAGTCCAGCAGCGCGTCGCGCTGGGCGGCGGGCGTGCTCATGGCCGGGCCGTCACGTTGGTCGCGGTCAGATACAGCGCGCTCTTGAGCCCGAAGGGCGTCAGCTCAGGATGACGGCCGAGGATCAGCGCGCAGACGCCGGCCAGGTGCGGAGCGGCGAAGCTGTTGCCGGTCGCCCGGATCGTGCTGCCCTCCGACCAGGCCACCTCGACGTCCACGCCGCGGGCGAAGAACTCGACCGGAGGGTCGCCGTTGTAGTGGTACTCGAGCGGATCTGAGCTTGTGTGCCCGGCCACCGAGACCACCGAGGCGAAGCGCCACGGCCAGCTGTCGACCGGTAGGTTGTGCGCCGCCGCGACGATGATGCTGCGCCGGAAGTAGGCCAGGTCGGCGAGGTCGTGCAGCGCGTCGACAAACTCGCGTCGCGTCGTCGAAAGGCTGAGGTTGATCACGTCGTAGCGATTCTCTATCGCCCACCGCAGTCCGGCAAGCAGGTCTCGTCCCGTCCCGCCCGTATCCCTGCCCAGCACGCGGACGCTCGCCAGTTCGCACCCGGGGGCCAGCGCCCGGACGATGCCCGCGCACGCGGTGCCGTGACCGCTGGCATCGCCTTCGTGATCGTCCTCGATCGCCAGCGTCCCGTCAGGCTGCGGTCGCGGTACGACCGCGCGCTGCACCCCGCCCACCAGCGGATGGGAACCATCGATCCCGCTGTCCACGATGCACACCCGGACGCCGGCGCCGCTCGAGCCCGACCAAGCCCAATCACGAGTCACGCCATGCGGCCAATCGGTCCGCAGCGCCTTCGCCGCGGCGACCGTGAGGGCGTAGGCCGGAAGCTCCTCGGTCGGCGCGTCGGGCATCGATGGCCGATGCTACCGACAGGGACTTGAACGCTCAGAAGGACCTGAACCGGAGGATCGAGGCTGGTGAGGGTTGGTCCTCGGGATCAGGTGAACTGAGCCTGGTCGGCCACGTAGTACGGGCCCTCGACCGCGTTTATGACGCCGATCCTCAGCTCGTGGCCGTTGGAGCGCTTCCAGCTGCAGAACGTGTGCCCGAGCGCGCCCTGGCAGTCCTCGAACGACCATCCGTCGCCCGACGAGAAGCTCTGGGCGAAGATCTCGTTCACTGCCGCGGGGGTGGCGTTCTTGCCGGCCTGGCCGCGGTCGCCGGCCTCCCAGGCGTTGAACACGTCCTTGGCGGCGGTCTGCGGGTCTGCGGCGGCGAGATAGCCGTTGACCAGATGGTTCCAGGTCTGCTGTCCCACGATTCCGTCAACCGATAGGCCGAGCAGCGTCTGGAAGGCCCGCACTGCGTCATTGGTATCCGGGCCGAAGACGCCGTCGATGGCGATATGGGCGCCGTCACCGCGCCCGTGGATCTGACTCTGAACGGCTCGCACGGCGTCACCGTTATCTCCCTGCTGCACCTGGATGATCAACTGAGGCCAGGTCTGCGGCCCGACGATCCCGTCGGCGCCCAGCCCGCGCGACGACTGAAACGCCTCCACGGCGGATTTCGTCAGCGGACCGAAGACACCGTCAACCCCAGTGGAGTGCCCCTGAGCGGTAACCAGGTACTGGACGGTCTTGACGTCCTCGCCCGTGGATCCCTCCTGCTCCAGCGGCCATGTAAGTGCCATCAACATCCCCTCCTTCTTGCCCAGTGAACGGAACGCGAACATAATCCCGCGCCGACGGCCCGGCATGTGACATTCCTCACGTCACTTACTACTCAGGCCTCGGAATGCGGCGGCGACGAGCGCTGTGGATGCCAAAACCGCGGCCTATGGCGAGACCGGGACTTGAACCCTCCGGACGGTGTCCCGGGTCTGGGCACGGATGCCAAAACCGCGGCCTATGGCGAGACCGGGACTTGAACCCTCCGGACGGTGTCCCGGGTCTGGGCACGGATGCCAAAACCGCGGCCTATGGCGAGACCGGGACTTGAACCCTCCGGACGGTGTCCCGGGTCTGGGCACGGATGCCAAAACCGCGGCCTATGGCGAGACCGGGACTTGAACCCGGGACACCACGATTTTCAGTCGTGTGCTCTACCAGCTGAGCTATCTCGCCGTGGTGGGGCGCGATGCTAGCGGCTCGCTGCGAGTACGAGCGGGCAGAGGAAGGGCCGAGCGGGAGAGCCAGGGGACTCCTCTCCGCGCCCGGCCCTCGGGCCCCGGCCGTTGGTTAGCGCCGCGTGCTGTGGCGCTTGGCGTGCCGCTTGGCGTGCTTCTTGTGCGAGCTCTTGCGGCTGGCCTTGGCGACCGCGCTGGTGGTGGCGGTCGTGGTGGTCGTCGGCGTGGTGTCCGTCGTGGTCGTGGTACCCGTCGTGTCCGTCGTCGTCGTGTTGGTGGAGCCTGGGTCGTGACCCGGGCCAGTGCATGCCCAGGCCACGCCCCCGCCACCGGCCAGCGACAGGACCGAGGCCAGGACGGCGACGGAATTGCGTTGAAGCCTCATCCTGAGGACCTCCTTGGTTGATTGCTCGGGTAATAGAGCGCAGCTCCCTCGCCGAACTCACGCCGGCGATGTAAGGAAAACGTAGGAACGCCGCCCGGCGTCCCCGCCGCCGCGCGCGAGACAATCCCGGCCGTGCCCACCGGTAAGCGCCTGTTCCTCCTGCGCCACGCCAAATCAAGCTGGGACGATCCACTCCTCGAGGATCACGACCGCCCCCTGGCCCCCCGCGGTCGCAAGGCCGCGAAGCTGATGGCCGAGTACGTCCGGACCAGCGAGATCGACCCCGCGCTGATCCTCTGCTCGCCCGCCCGGCGGACGCGCGAGACGCTCGAGGGCGTCCTGCCCGGCCACGAGGCCCGGTTCGAGGCGGACCTCTACGCCGCCGGCTGCCAGGAGCTCCTGGCCCGGCTGCGGCACATCCCCGGCGAGCTCGCCTCGGCGATGGTCATCGGGCACAACCCGGCCATGCAGATGCTGGTGCTGAAGCTCGCCGGCCCGACGGCCGACGCCCAGCCCGCAGAAAGCCACGACTCACCGATCAGACAAGTCGAGCGCAAGTTCCCGACCGGCGCGCTGGCCACCCTGGCCTTCGACTGCGACTGGGCCGAGCTCGCCCCCGGCTGCGCCCAGTTGGTCGACTACGTGCGACCGAAGTCCCTGGTCTAACCTAGCCTGCACGCAATGATCAGGGATGCGGATGGCCCGGTCGTCGTCGGCACGGACCTGCACAAGCGCTACGGAGAGGGCGCGATCGCCGTCGACGCCCTGCGCGGAGTCTCGGTGGAGCTGGCACCCGGGAGCTTCACGGCGATCATGGGTCCATCGGGATCGGGCAAGTCGACGCTCATGCATCTGCTCGCCGGGCTCGACCGTCCCACCTCCGGCCAGGTCCACCTCGGGCGGACCCGGCTTACCGATCTCGACGACGGCGAGCTGACCCGCCTGCGCCGCAGCCGCGTCGGCTTCGTCTTCCAGGCCTTCAACCTGCTCCCGATGCTGAGCGCGGAGGAGAACATCCTGCTCCCACTGCGGATCGCCGGGCGGGACGTCGATGCGCAGTGGTTCGAGTGGCTGCTGGTCGCGGTCGGTCTCCAGGACCGGCGCCGCCACCGCCCGGCCGAGCTCTCCGGCGGCGAGCAGCAGCGGGTCGCTCTGGCTCGGGCGCTGATGTCGCGCCCCGCGATCGTCTTCGCCGACGAGCCGACCGGGAACCTCGACTCGGCCGCCACCGACATCGTGCTGGCGATGTTGCGCCGCGCGGCCGACGATCTCGGGCAGACGATCGCGCTCGTCACCCACGACCCGGTCGCCGCGGCGAACGCCGATCGGATCCTGCTCCTCCGTGACGGACTGATCGTGCGCGAGACCGAGCGACTGTCGGCGCCCGAGATCCTCGATCTGCTCAAGTCGCCGCGCTGATGCTGCGTTTCGCGTTGCGGAGCCTGGTCGCCGACCGCCGGCGCGCCGCGATGACCGGGCTGGCCGTAGTCGTCGGCGTCTCGATGATCACCGGGACGTTCATCTTCACCGACACGATCAACTCGGCCTTTCGCCAGTTGTTCAGCAACGCGTCGAAGGGCGCCGCGGTGGTCGTCTCCAGCCGGCAGGACATCACCTCCCGGGTCAACGCCCCGGCCAGCCTGCCCACCTCCCTGATCAGCAAGATCCGCCGGCTGCCCGGCGTGGCCACGGCCCAGGGCCAGATCTCCGACGTGGCCACGATCGTCGGACGCAACGGCAAGATCGTCAAGAGCAACGGGCTGCCCACCCTTGCCCTGTCCTATCTCGCCCCGCCGTTCGATGGCCTGACCTTCACCGCCGGCACGCGGCCCCGGGGTCCCGACCAGGTGGCGATCGACACGGGCACGGCGAAGCGCCAGCGATACCGCGTCGGCGACCTGGTCCCGATCGTCACCGGTCAGCCGGTGCGCCGGTTCCGGATCTCTGGCATCGCCAGCCTCGGCAGCGCGTCGATCGGTGGGGCCACGTTCGCCGTGTTCGACCTCCCCACCGCTCGCAGCCTCTACGGCAAGGCGGGGCACGCCGACATCATCTACGTCGCGGCCGCCCCGCGCGCGAGCGCGAACGGATTGCTCCGCGAGATCCAGCCGCTGCTCTCGCCCGAGCTAGTCGCCCGCACCGCCCAGGGCCAGGTCGATTCCGACACCAGCCGGATCTCCGATCAGCTCCAGATCCTCACCGGCGGGCTGCTGGCGTTCGGGTTCATCGCGGTGCTGGTGGGCGCGTTCGTGATCTTCAACACCTTCTCGATCACCATCACGCAGCGGGGTCGCGAGTTCGCGCTGCTGCGGGCGATCGGCGCCACCCGCCGCCAGGTCCTGGTCTCGGTGCTGAGCGAGGCCACGACGATCGGGGTGCTCGGATCGATCGCGGGGATCCTCGGCGGGCTACTCGCGGCCGCGGGAATCCGCAAGCTGTTCAGCGCGTTGGGCCTCGATCTCCCCTCCGCGGCGGTCGTGCTGCAGCTGCGGACGGTGATCCTCGGACTGGCCGTGGGCGTCCTGGTGACGCTCGGCGCCGGGCTGTTTCCGGCGCTGCGGGCGATGCGTGCGGCCCCACTCGAGTCGTTGCGCGAGACCGAGGCGACGGCGGCGCGCGGAGACTCGAGCCCGTGGCTGCGGTCCGGGACGGCGGCAGTGCTTGCAGTCGCCGGCCTGCTGGTGATCTTCACCGGCTCGGGCACCGCCACCGAGCGGCTGACCCAGAGCGCCGTCGGCGCGATCCCACTCGTGCTGGCGATCCTGGTGGCCAGCCCGCTGTTGGTCCGGCGCCTGGCCGGCATCGTCTCCTGGCCGATCGAGCGTCGCGGGGGCATCATCAGCCGACTGGCCCGCGAGAACGCGGGCCGCAACCCGGTTCGCACGGCGGTCAGCGCCTCGTCGCTGATGATCGGGCTGGCGCTGGTCCTGTTCGTGACGATCTACGCGAGTGGGTTGCGGACCTCGACCTCCCAGATCATCCACCGGACCTTCCTCGGCGACCTGACGATCGAGAGCCAGGATGGTCAGAGCTCGATTCCCTCCGCCAGCGTCCAGGCCGTAGCGTCCGCCCCCGGCGTGCTCGCCCTCTCGAGCCTGAAGGCCGCCCCCGCCCGGCTCGGCACCGCCGGGAAGATCACCGCCGAGGGGATCGACCCCAACACGTTCGGGCAGGTCTATCGCTTCGACTGGATCAACGGTTCGGGCGCCACGCTGGCCGGACTCGGCCCCGGCGACGCAATCCTCGAGCGGGACACCGCCCGGGCCGCGCATCTGTTGGTCGGCGGCCGGGCCACTCTGGTCAGCGAGACCGGCCTGCGCAGGACGGTGAGGATCGCGGGGATCTATTCCGACCGGGCGCTGCTGCGCGGGATCGCGCTGCCCCAGATCGCGTTCGATCAGCTCTTCCACCAGGATCGCCTGCAGGACGTGTTCGTCAGGCTCCAGCCGGGTTCCAGCGTCGCCGCCACCGAGGGCGCCCTGAACCGGGCGCTCAGCTCGCTACCCGGAGTCGTCGCCCGGTCGGAGAAGCAACTCGCCGACGAGGTGTCCGGCCGGGTGAACAGCATCCTGATCCTGTTCTATGCGCTCCTGGCGATGAGCGTGCTGCTGTCGCTGCTCGGCATCGTCAACACCCTCAACCTCTCAATCCACGAGCGCACGCGCGAGCTGGGGATGCTCCGCGCGATGGGCATGACCCGCGGTCAGGCCCGAGTGCTGATCCGAAACGAGAGCCTGATCACCGCCGCGATCGGCTCGATTGTCGGCGTAGCGCTCGGCATCTTCCTGGCCTGGGTGGTGATCCGCTCGCTCTCCAGCGAGGGCATCGCCTTCGTGCTCCCCTGGCTCCAGGTGCTCGCCGTGCTCGCGGTCGGGTTGCTGGCCGGCGTGCTCGCGGCGGTGCTACCCGCGCGCCGGGCGGCCCGGCTCGATCTGCTGGCGGCGATCGCCCACGAATAATCACCTGCGCTCTCTCCGCACCGGGCGGCTACCCTTGCGGGCCATGCGTCGGCTGATCCCGCTCGTAGTAGTCGCCCTGCTCGCGCTCGCCGGCTGCGGCTCATCCGCCAAGAAATCGGCCACGGTCGGCGGTGCTGCGCGGGCCACCGAGCTGTCGTACTTCGGCCAGGGCTCGCCGTTCGTGATGAGCCTCACCACCGCGCCGAGCGCAAATTCGGTGCACTCCGGACTGTCGCTGGTGAACACCTTCCCGGCCGCCTCGTTCGGTGAGCAGGCGATCATCTCCAAGCTGAAGCAGATCGGAATCAATTACGCGACCGACATCAAGCCACTGTTCGGCAACCCGATCATGTTCGGCGCGGGCAGCTCTACCCTGTCCGGTTCCGCCAGCAGCAACGTGCTCGCGGTCTGGGTGACCAACAGTGCAGCGAAGCTGGCCGCCCTGATCAAGAAGATCCCCGGCCTCTCATCCGTTGGCTCCCACGACGGGGCGACCCTCTACGGCCTCGGTAGCACCGGGACGCTGGCGGTCTCCGGCGCGACGCTGGTGATCGGCTCCTCCCCCACCAACGTCGACGCCGCCCTCGATCGCCACGCCGGCGGCGGCGGGTTCAGCGCCGCCGAGTACGCCCGGCTCTCCGCCGGACTCCCCCAGGACACGTTGATGAGCGCGTTCGGCGACGTCTCGACCGTGCTGTCGACGACGCGGGCGGCCAAGGCGCGGAGCGTGCCGTGGGTCGGCGCGATTCGCGGCTACGCGGCCTCGATCAACGCCACCGGTAGCGGCATCAGCTTCCAGTACCGCCTCGACACCGGAGGTCGTGCCCTGTCTGCGGCGCAGCTGCCGATCGCGGCGGGCACCGGGGCGCCGAGCCTGGCCGGATCGCTGCCGATCACCGTCGGCGTTGCCGATCCGGCGCAGATCGTCGCCTTCGCCGAGGGCGCCGAGCAGATCACCTCTCCGACCGGCTGGGCCAAATACCAGAAGCGCCAGGCGGCCGCCAAGGCCAAGACCGGGTTCGACCTCGACGATCTGTTCCATCAGCTCACCGGCAACCTGATCGTCAGCAGCGACACCCACACCACGATGGGCCGCGCCGCGGTGGCCAACGCCGGCCAGGTCAGCCAGATCGTCACGAAGCTGGCCACGCAGCCCGGGGCGTTCTTCGCCCACTCGACCAAGACGCAATCGCTCGGCGGGGGCTTCTACTCGGTGCGCGACGGGAAGACCACCCTGACCATCGGCGTGGCCGGCGGCGAGCTTCTGGTCGGCAAGGCGTCGGTCGCGCAGTTGCGGGCGTTCGCCACGCAGCCGGCGACTCCGGCCGCCGGTGCCCAGGGCAGCGTCGCCTTCCGCGTCGCCCTGCTCCCGTTGCTGCGCCTGACGCTCAAGAAGGCGCCGCCGCAGATCGCCCAGGTGATCCTCTCGGCGCTCGGCGACGTCTCGGGCTGGACCCAGGCCAGCCCCGCCGCGCTGACCGGCAACGCCACGCTCGGCGTCAAGTAGACCCTCGCGCGGTCAGCCGCCGGCGAGCGTGGTGACCACGGCCTCGTAGACCCCGGCGCCATAGCCCTCGGTGGCGACCCGGACCCCCGCACGGCCGTTGACCTCTGCCGCCAGCGTCGGGTCGCGCTGCAGCCCGTTGGCCACCAGCCAGAAGCAGCCGACGACCGAGGCCGCGGACATGTCCTCGCGCGAGTCGCCGACCGCGATGCACTCGGCCGGCTCGTAGCCGCGGTTCTGCATGTGCCGGGCAACCGCCCGGGCCTTGGATGAGCCCGACGGGATCAGGTGGTACGCGTGGATCCTCGGCAGCCCAGCCAGTCGTTCCGACGCCGCGCCGATCACGCCATTGTCGACCAGTCGCAGCCAGCCGAAGCCGGCCCCTTCCAGGACCGACGCCACCTCGTCGAGGTCCACCGCGCCCCGGAACAGGTGCGAGACCTCACGGCCGGTCGCCCACGGCGTGTGGTACTCGAGCCGGCGGTCGAAGTGCTGAAGCAGCAGCGCCGGCGCGCCCGAGGTCTCGATCTGGTCGTAGATCGATGCCGCCTCCGCGGGTACGACGCCGTCGGTCAGCCATTCCAGCTCACCGTCGACAACCAGCCCGCAGCCCAGCTCGAAGATGTAGGAGCGCTGGCCGATCAGCCGCGCCGCGTCGAACACGCTCTGCTGGCGACGCCCCGAGTACAGAACCACCTCGACCCCGGCCCGGTCGCAGGCCTGCAGCGCCCGCACCGAGTCGAGCGAGAACTCGCCGTCGGCGCCCCGGAGCAGCGACGCATCGGGGCCGAGCAGGGTCCCATCGAGGTCGGCGTAGAGGCAGCGCATGGCGGGCGCGACCGTAGCAGCCGCCCGATTCAGGGCGCCGCCATACTCAGTCACCGGTGGCCACGACCAGAGAAACCGAGCCATGGACGAGCCTGCTCGAGCTCGGCCGCGCCAACGAGCGGCTTGTCCACGACGATTTTTATGAGGCGCGCTCCGCGCGCTTGGTTGGGGTACCGGAAGACCTCGATCCGCGGGTCAGAGATGCCCTTTCGCGCGTCGGCGTGCAGGCTCTCTACGCCCATCAGGCCCAGGCCCTGGCCGCCGCGTTTGCCGGCCCGACGATCGTCACCACCGGCACCGCCTCGGGGAAGTCGCTGTGCTTCCAGCTGCCCACGCTCGAGGTCCTGGTCACCGATCCGGCCGCCCGCGCCCTGTACATCTACCCGACCAAGGCGCTGGCCCAGGACCAGGCCCGCGCGTTGCACGCCTTCGGCCTGGGCAAGTCGCTGCGCCCCGCGATCTACGACGGCGACACGCCCCGGGCCGAGCGCTCGGCGATCCGCAAGCGGAGCAATCTGGTCCTGACCAACCCGGACATGCTCCACATCGGGATCCTGCCGAACCACACCGCCTGGGACGAGTTGCTGGCCAACCTGGCCTTCGTCGTCGTCGACGAGGCCCACGTCTACCGGGGGGTGTTCGGCTCGCACGTGGCCAACGTCCTGCGGAGGCTGCGCCGCGCGGCGGCGATCCACGGGACCGCGCCGCGGTTCCTGCTGGCCAGCGCGACGATCGCCAACCCGCTCGAGCTCGCCGAGGGCCTTACCGGCCTGAACGGGATCAGCCTGGTCGACAGCGATTCCGCGCCACAGCCGGGGCGTCGCGTGGCCATGTGGAACCCACCGCTGCTCGACGCGGACCTCGGGATCCGAGCCTCGGCCCTCTATGAGGCGGCCGAGGTGTTCTCCGAGCTGATCCGCGCCGGGGTGCGGACGATCTGCTTCATGAAGTCGCGCAAGGGGATCGAGCTGATCCTCCGCCATTCCGTCGATCGGCTCAGCTCGGAGCTCGCCGCCCGGATCGCCCCCTACCGCGGCGGTTACACGCCGGCCCAGCGCCAGGACATCCAGCGCCGGCTGACCAGCGGCGAGCTGCTCGGCGTGGTCACCACCGATGCGCTCGAGCTGGGGATCGACATCGGGCAGCTCGACGCCGCGATCTGCGTCACCTTCCCCGGGACCGTGGCCAGCCTGCGGCAGATGTGGGGTCGCGCCGGGCGCCGCGGACGCGGGTTGGCCGTCTACATCGCCGGCGAGGACGCGCTCGACCAGTTCTTCTGCCGGCACCCGGATGAGTTCCTGGAGCGGCCGGTCGAGGCGGCGATCATCGACCCCTCGAGCCCCCAGCTGTATGCCGAGCATCTGCTCTGCGCGGCCCACGAGGCCCCACTGAGCGATGACGACGCGCCGTTCTTCGGTTCCGGCTGGCGCGAGGTGGCCGAGGAGTTGGCCGGCGCCGGCTTCCTGCGCGCCCGGGCCGGCGGGTTCGTCCCGATGCGCGCCGACGACTACCCGGCGGGACGGGTCGCGCTGCGCTCGGCCTCGGCCGACAGCTTCGTCCTGATCGACGCCAGCTCCGGCGAGGTGTTCGGGACGATCGAGGCGGCCCGCGCGTACTCGACCGTGCACGAGGGGGCGATCTACCTCCATCTCGGCCGCTCCTACACGGTCCTGGAGCTAGACCTCGACGCCCGCCGCGCGCTGCTCGAGCCCTTCTCCGGCGACTACTTCACCCAGACCAAACGCGAGAGCATGACCTACATCGAGCGCCTGCACGAGCGGCGGTCGACCATGGGCGTGAGGTTGTCCTACGGGGCGGTCGTGTACACGGAGACCGTGCTCGGCTACCAGCGCAAGCGCCTGCAGGATCACGAGGTGATCGACTTCCAGTCGCTTGACCTACCCACCGTCGAGTTCCAGACCCAGGCGCTGTGGTACGAGCTGGACGCGCTGATCGGCGGGCCCCTGGGATCGCCGATGGCTCCCGACGGGCCCGTTGGTTCGCGGGCGGCCGACCCGTTTCCGCCCGACATGCTGCTCGGCGCGCTGCACGCGCTCGAGCACGCCCAGATCGCCGTGCTGCCCCTGATCGCCATGTGCGACCGTTGGGACATCGGCGGCCTGTCGATCAACGCCCACCCGCAGACCGGCGGTCCGACGATCTTCATTTACGACGGGCACCCCGGCGGCGTCGGGATCACCCGCCGCGGCTACGACCAGTTCGCCCGGCTCGTCGGCGATGCTCAGCGGCTGATCGGCGAGTGCCCGTGCCAGGCCGGCTGTCCGTCGTGCGTGCAGTCCCCGAAGTGCGGCAACCTCAACGAGCCGCTGTCCAAGCGCGGCGCGCTCGAGTTGCTGCACCGG
Source organism: uncultured Solirubrobacterales bacterium (assembly GCA_963808605.1). Lineage (GTDB taxonomy): Bacteria > Actinomycetota > Thermoleophilia > Solirubrobacterales > Solirubrobacteraceae > Palsa-465. The sequence continues at coordinate 45,074 of CAWEGQ010000016.1, read as the reverse complement.
CTGCGCACGGCGGAAGCCTGACCTGACCCGGGCCCGACCCGCGCGGCCTTCCTTCAGCTCTGCGGAGCCGGCTGCTCGACCGCGTCGGCGTCGTTGACCGCCCAGCCCAACCTCTCGACAAGCTGCTTGGCGAAGTGGTCGCTCTCGAAGTCGCTCACGCTGACGCGCTCTCGCAACATCACCGGGTTCTCCTCCCGGTCAGTCGACCGGTCCGCCATCACGATGATCTGGGGCATCGGTCCTCTCCTTCCGTTGTCGTCCGGTGTCAACGGTGGCAGCCTCGCCTTCAGACCTAGTAAACATTTCGTAGCGCTTCCCTCTAATTCTTGTGAACCAGCCGCGGAAGCGCTCTCGCGCCCGGCGCCAAAACCCCGGCTTGACCTGCGGACGCCAGCGCGCCGGCGGCGGCACCGTCGCCCGCACCACGGTCACCCAGTCATCCAGTGGCAGCTCCCCTTCGATCAGACGAGCCAGCGCGGTGGTCACCGGTGCGTTGATGCCCGCCTCTAACAGCGCCTTGGCGAGTAGTGGCACCGACTCCAGCGCCTCCACGGCCTGCCCCACCCGCGGCGTGATCTCGCTCGACGGCACACCCTGAGCGAGCAGCTCGCCGGCCCGCCGATTGCGACTCTCCGGGGCGAGCGCGGTGGCCACCAGATCGCCGGTCCCGGCCAGCCCGATCATCGACTCCGGTCGCGCCCCCTGCGATTGGGCCCAGCGCCAGACCTCGGCGAAGATGTGGCCTGCCGCCGCCCCGGCCGCGTTCAGCCCCTGCGCCTCGGTAGCCCCCGACGCGAGCGCCGCCGCGTTCTTCGCCGCGCCGGCCAACTCCACCCCGATCGGATCGTTGGACTGCTCGCACACCACCCCGGCGCGGATGAATGCGTCGGCCAGAGCGGTGGCCAGCGACTCGTCGGCCGAGGCGGCGACCAGTGCGGCGCCCTCGCTCACCATCTCGCGCGCATGGGCCGGACCGCCGAGGCAGCCGGTGCGCTCCTCGCCGAAATGCTGCCGCAGCAGCGCCGTCGGCGGCGTTCCGTGCGGGGGCACGAGTCCCTTCGCCAGCGACACCACCGCCGCCTTCGACGACAGGCCCCGCCCCTCGAGTCCCGCGATCACCGCATCGATGCCCGGGGAGGGGACGCTGAGGAACACATAGTCCGCCCGTGCCACCCCCGCGCCGACGTGCTCGATCCTGAGTTCTCTGGGCAGATCCACCCCACCCAGATAGACCCGATTCTCGCGATCGGCGATCAGCGTCTTGGCCTGCTCCTCCGTGCGCGTCTGCAGCGTCGTGCGCAACCCGCTCCGCGCCAGCAGCACCGCGACCGCCGTGCCGAACGAGCCCGCGCCGATCACCACAGCCCGCTTCGCCCCAGGCGCAGGAAGGTGGATCGATGGTCGAGGAATCGGCGGCATTTAGAGCGGTGGTCACCTACGCGGGCGCCCGCGCGGCGGAGGCGGATGCTAGGCGGCGCCGCGCGCTCGGGCTCGCACCTGCGCTGCGCGGGCCACCTCGTCCTCGCGCTCGACGGAATCGGCGAGGTCCGCGGTGGCGTCGGAAACCTCGCCGAAAGCATCGGCGACCTCCACGGCGTCCGACCCGGTGATCGCCCGGTTCAGCCTCGCCACCGCCGCATCGAAACGACTCCAAAGCTCTTCCGGACCCCGGCGCCCCGTGCCCGGCCGCAGCTCGTACGGCGGCTCGGCACTCTCGGCCCCGGGGACCGGCCGCCAGAGCAGGCCGGCGCTGTGCGCGTGCTCCCAGGCCACCTGCTCGGTCGCGGCGGCCTCGGAGAGCGCGCGCAACCGGCTGGCAAAACCGGGATCGGGCGGCGCCAGCATGTGCGCGCGCATCGCCTCGGCCCAGCCGCTGCTGGCGTGTCGGACCAGGCGCATGACATGCGCCCGCTGCCGATCCAGATCCTCGCTGAAGCTCATCGCGATCCCACCGATGTCAGATGCCGTCGACCGCTGGACCGGCGACCCCATCAGCGACTCCATCTTGATCCCGGCCGCCGCTGCGCGACGGATCCGGCTCCGCCATGCCAACCAGTCCGCCGCCCCAGAAGTCCTCGCCGCTCGGCCCCTGCTCGCGCGCCGCCGACGCCGGTCCCGACCGATAGCCATCGGCCACGACCCGCTCGAAGTCCGACCGCTTGATCCGCACCCGGCGGCCTACTCGCAGCGCGGGCAGCGAGCCCTGATCGATCCAGTTGCGCACAGTCTGCTGGTTGAGCTTGAGCATCCCCGCGACCTCAGCGACCGTCAGGTAGGTCTCCTCTAGCTCGTTTTCTTCCACATCCACCTTCTCCAATTGAGACAAACTGGAACCAATTCAGAGGGTATACTAACGCCCTTCCAGGACGTAATCGCAGTCGACGGGGAAGGTCTGCAGCAGCGTTGGAACCGAAAGACCCGAACAGCGCGAACAGCAGTGGGGAGCGCCGCGCCGGCGCAAAGGTCGTGCAATTGCCGCGCGAATGGCTCGGACCGACCGACCAGCTCGTGCCGTTCGGCGTCTCCGCCGACGACGCCCCACCGCCCCCAGCCACAGCGCCGCCGCCCAGCGCGCAGTCGTTCTGGACCGAGGACGCCGCATCCCTGCACGCCGCACTCCAGAGCGCTCCGCCGCCCCCTCCGGAACCGCCGCAACCTCCGGAACCTCCGGCGAGTACGGTTCGTCCGCGGCGGCGTCGGCCACGGCTCAAGACCCGCGCGGTCGCAGTGCTCACCTCCGGCGCGATCGCGATCGGCTTGGTCGGCCTGATCGGCAACATGCTCGGGTCCGCGCCCCCGCGCAGGTCCGGACGAACGTCTTCCGGCACCCCACCCGCCGCACCGACCGCCGACCTCGGTCGCAACGCAGCGGACTGGCGGCTGCTCGCGCGTGTTAACAACGTCGATGAGCACGGTGCGGCACGCAAGTCATCCCCAGCCGGGCGGTCCCGCCATCCCAATCGGCACACCACCCGTAAAGCCGCCCCGGCCAGCGGGTACCGGTCGGTCGTGGTCTATCACTCCTCCGCCTCGGCTCAGCCCGCCAGCTCGGCCGCCGCGGGGTCCGGGACCTCAGCGACAACCGCGGCCCCAATCCAGACCACCAGCACCTCGGCCCGCCAGGCCACCGACACCTCCAATCCGAACCCGGCATCACTGTTGGGACCAGGCCACTGCGCATGCGGGTAGTACGTCCATGAAAGGCAAGGGAACCCATTGAGCCGAACCGTCCAGCATCTCCGCGGAAACGCCATCGCCTACCTGGCCCTCTTCGTCGCCCTCGGCGGCACCAGCTACGCCGCGCTCAAGATCCCCGCCGGCTCCGTCGGAGCAAGGCAGATCAAGAACCACTCGATCACGCCGGTGAAGCTCAACAACAAGTACTTCAACGGCAACGTGCGCGCCTGGGCGATCGTCGATCCAAAGGGCAAAGTGGTCGCTGGCGCGGGTAAGCCCGTTGCGCAGCTCGCCGCGGTCTCGCCTGGGTCCTATCTGATCCGGTGGGGCGTGCGGCTGGCTCCTACGTGCGCAACGATCGCCAACGTCGACTCGCAGCGTTCACGCCGCCGACGGAGACCGTTCCGATTCCCGGCAATCCCATCGCAGTCGTTCACCGCTGGATATGTGGTCGTGAGCAGAAGCGGAGTCGCTTCAAGGACGGACAGCGCGACCACAGCTCACCACCTTCAATCAGTCGGGGCAGCCGACACCGCTGGCGTTCGATGTCGCGGTGATCTGCTGAGCGTCGAGGAGGCGGGAATCGATGCGATGCGCGGTCTCGGAAGCGACAGCGCGGACAACGCTCTGCGGATTCCTGGTGCTGCTCGCCAGCGTCGCTTGTACCATCCACGGCGCAGGCGGCGACCGATGGCCCGTACGACGACGTGTACTTCGTCCACGCGTGCAGCGCATACGGCAATGACGCGCCCGGCGTTCGCCGGAAGCACCACCGGGCTGGGGATGTTCTACGGGGAACAACTGCGGCAGCGGCCTTGGCCCGGCTGCTTCGCTTCAGATAACCGCCAACTACCCCATCGCGGGTTCCGTGGGGAAGTGGTTCGCCCAGACGCCGGCGGCGAACGTGAGGATCATCGGCGTCTACGCGCCGCCATATCGCCGCTAGTCGGCAATCCCACGGCAGACTGCAGCCTCGGATCCGATGGATATGACGCCGAGTTCGTCTGGGGCGACAACGGCCAGAATTACGGAGCCAAGCCGATCACCATCAACTGCCACGGACAGACGTACGGGAACGGGACCGGCGACTGGGATCAATCAGAAGATCCAGTCCTCCCGGTACTTCGGCTGGCAAGTCACCTGCGTCCGTGCGACCGGCAGTCCGGCGCTTAAGACGTGCAACAGCGCACACAGCCAGGACCTGCTGGACGTCTCCGGGATGGACCTTGAGGTCCAGGCCACCACCGGCCCCGTGCTCAACGCGGTCGGTAACAACCTCTGGTACCAGACCGGATGGGTCCGCGGGGCTTGGCCGACGGATCTCGCGGCGAGCGACCCGACGGGTGTGTGTGGACTTCAGGAGGCGGTTGACGGCGCCGCCGTAGGGACGTACGTGGACGTGCATCCGGACTTATCCAATTGGAATCAGTGCCCCGGGTCGCAGATCAATGCGAGCGTCGACACGTCCAGATACCCGGACGGCGCGGGCAAGCTGTCGCTGTGGTTCTGGGCCTCGAACGCCGCGGGCGCGACGAGCGTTCTTTCGCACACGTTCAACGTCGATAACCAGACTCCGTCCGTGAGCCTGTCGGGTCCGACCAATGCGCCCTCGACGGCGGGAATCCAGGACGTGGCCGCAACGGCGACCGCCGGGCCGAGCGGGGTGGCGGGGATCTGGTGCACGGTGGACGGCGGGACGTTCGGGTGGCATTCGGGCGCGGCCGCACAGGTCGCTGTCGGCGGTCTCGGAGTTCACTCCATCAGCTGCTACGCGCAGAGCAACGCGGTCGACGCCAGCGGCGTGCCGGCGACGTCCGGCGTCCGAACCTGGCAGCTGAAGATCGGCCAGCCGACGGTGGCGGCGATCAGCTTCTCCAAGTTGAGCAAGGCGCTGCAATGTCATCACGCCACCAAGCGGGTCAAGATCCTCGGGCGGCTGCACACGATCCGACGGCGAGGCAAGACGCTCAGGGTGCGGGGTCGCCCACGCTTCAAGACGGTCAAGATCGTCAGCTGCCACCGGCGAAGGGTTGCCCGGACCAGCCGCCGCGTCGCGTTTGGGCATGGGAGCACGGTGAGCGGATGGCTGGGGCTGACCGACGGCACCGCGCTCGGCAATCAGACCGTGCGGGTGATGAGCGCGCCGCAGAACGGACGGCTGAACTTCGCCCAGACCGCAGTGGTGAGGACGACAGCCGATGGCACCTGGACGGCCAAGCTGCCGGCCGGACCGTCGAGACTGGTCGAAGCCGTCTATGGCGGAACCGCCACGACCGAGCCGACGACCTCGAGCGCCGTCCGGCTGACCGTTCCCGCCAGGGTTCAGATCCGGATCACGCCGCGAACGGTCCGCTGGGGCGGCACGGTCCGCATCTCCGGTCGAGTGCTCGGCGGGCACATTCCGAACAGTTCGAAGCTGCTCCGCCTCGACATCGGGATTCAGGACCTCCACGCCATCCAGGGCATCCCGCAGGTCTCGCGCCGCGGTCGGTTCAGCACCACCTACACGTTCAACCGCGCCAGTGGAGTCGTCCGGTTCTACTTCACCGTCTCGACCCTGGCGGAAGCCGACTACCCGTTCGCCCCCGCGAGCTCAAGGCGCGTCGGCGTCACGGTGCATTGACAGCTTCGGCGGCAGCAGCTTCGATCCATTGCGAGAACTCGCCGGCGAGGTGCCAGCGGTGCGCCGCTGGGCCGATCGGTCCCATCAGCCACGGGAACTCGACCGTCAGCAACGAGCTCGATCTGCGACAGCCGCCGGCGCGCTCCCGACCGGCGGGCGAGGATCCCCGTCACGCGGTCTGACCAGGCAACCTCACGAGCGAGGCGGCGCTCCATCTCCGCACGGCCGAGCGCAAGCTTGGCCGCGCCGCGCGGCGCGCGTCGACATCGGCCGACGCGCTCCTCGATCGCTCTGTCCGCACAGCACTCAGCCTCACCAAATCATTGCCATGACCTGAACCGCGGCTTGACGCAGCTCGGTTATCTCGGAAAAGCCGGACCGGAGGGGGTAAGCTGGTCAGCGTGATCGGCGACATCCTTCAGCCCACGCATCTCATTTTCATCCTGATCGTCGCGCTCGTCGTGCTCGGTCCGAAGCGGTTGCCCGAAGTTGGGCGCTCACTCGGACGCGGCCTGCGGGACTTCAAGTACGCGCTCTCGACCGAGAGCCCGGAGCACGACTACTCGCCTTCGCCGGAGGCGTTCACGGCCAGCCAGCCGGAGCATCAGGCGCCGGCCAGCGAGCCGGCAGCGGAGCCGGCCGTCGGCCATGCCGCCCCGAGCCCCGGTAGCGGCGAGTCGGCCCCGGCGGCCAGCGGGCCGGCAGAGCACTCCAGCTAAGGCGGCCCGCCTGAGCTGGGGCTGGCCAGGGGTTTCGGCATTGTCATGTCCGCGCTAGAGCAAAACGCCCCTGCCAAGAAGCCGCGATCACGGTTGCGCCTGTTCGCGCGGATGATGCTCGGCTGCGTCCTGGTGGTCGGCGCCGTCGCGGCGACCGTCGCCACCGGCGCCCTGCTCGAGGTCAAGGGGTTCGTCGACGCGCTCCACCAATCTCCTCAGCTGAAGCTCGGTGACGAGCTCGCCCAGGCGAATGCGGGCGGCCCCCAAACGCTGCTGTTGATCGGCTCTGACAAGCGAGCGAAGACCGCGGTCGACGGTACATCGCCGGCGCGCTCAGACACGATGCTGCTGGTCAGGCTGGATCCGAGCCAACCGGATACGACGATGCTGTCGGTGCCGCGCGACCTCAAGGTGACGATCCATCCGGACCACGGTCACGCCACGGTGCAGAAGATCAACGCGGCGTACTCGATCGGCGGCGCGAAGCTGACGGTCAAGACCGTGAAGCAGGTCCTGGGCGTCCAGATCAACCATGTGATCGACATCAACTTCGCCGGCTTCAAGGCCCTGGTCGACTATCTCGGCTGCATCTACGTACAGGTCGACCGCCGGTACTACCACTCGAACCTGGGCTTGGCGGCCGCCGATACCTACGACGAGATCAACATCCAGCCGGGCTACCAGCAGCTCTGCGGCGACGATGCGCTGCATTACGTCCGCTATCGGCACAACGACACCGACCTGGTCCGCAACGCGCGCCAGCAGGACTTCCTGCGCCAGATCAAGAACCAGCTCGGGGCCGGAGGACTGATCTCACGGCGGGTCGGGATCGAGAAGATCATCGGCAAGTACGCCAGCACGGACATCCGCTCCTCCGACGATGTGCTCAAGCTGCTGGAGCTGCTCGTGCAGTCCGCCGGGCATCCCGTCCGCCAGGTCCCGTTCAAGTCCGTGATCGGACCGTCGTACGTCACCGCCACACCGGGACAGCTCCACAGCACCGTTCGCGCGTTTCTGCACGGCGGCGCCGCGCCAGGCCACGTTCAGGTCGGAGCCAGGAGCCACAAGGCGGCGCCGAAGTCGTTCCAGACACCACTCAGCCCGGCAACGTCGGATGAGCTGATCGCGGCCCACGGCCTCGCCACATCCGTGCCCTTCCGGGTCTACTACCCGGTCGACCGCATCACCACTGCCGGGGCGAATCCCGACTTGGTCCGCTCCTACTCACTAAACGGGCATCAGGCGTACGTCGTCGTCGTGGCCCAGGGCGGGCTCGGCCAGTACTACGACGTCGAGGGCACCACCTGGACCAAGCCGCCGTTGCTGGCCAACCCCAATCAGACGGTTCAGCTCGGCCGTCGCCGCTTCCAGCTCTACTTCGAGGGACAGCGCATCCGCATCATCTCCTGGCGTGACGGCGCCGCGGTCTACTGGGTGATCAACACGCTGCAGAACATCCTGTCCAACCGCCAGATGCTCGCGATCGCCTCGGCGACCAAGCCGACCCAGTGACCTGGGAGCGCTGCCCGCGCCCTCCCTTTCCGAACGTCTGTTCGACGCGCTAGCCTCGGCGAAGCCGTGACCAGCCTGGCCGAAAGCGCCGCTCTCGTGCTGCTCCTCCGCGGCGGGGAGCAGCCATGGCAGCAGTACGCCGGCGCGATCGAAGAGGCGGGCGGCGCGATCGCGATCCTCGAGCAGGAGCAGGGTCTGCTGGCCCGCGAGCAACTCGGCCCCGTGACCGCCGAGATCGAGCGCTGGCTGGCGAGCGGAATGCGGATGCTGACGGTGCTCGACCCCGACTACCCGGACAACCTGCGCGCCGTTCACGATCGCCCGCCATTGATCTTCGTCGCGGGCCGGCTCGCAGCCGCGGACGCGCGCGGGCTCGCCGTGGTCGGCGCTCGACAGGCGTCCGAGCGGGCCACCCGGGCGGCGGCAGCCGTGGCCCAGCATCTCGTCCAGCATGGCTACACGGTCATCTCGGGCCTCGCGGCCGGGATCGACACCGCGGCTCACACGGCGGCGCTCGCGGCGGGCGGCCGCACGGTCGCGGTGATCGGGACTGGATTGCGACGCTCCTACCCGCCCCAGAACGCCGCGCTGCAGCGCCGGATCGCCCACGAGGGGGCGGTCGTCTCGCAGTTCTGGCCCGATGCCCCGCCCAGCCGGCACAGCTTTCCGATGCGCAATGCGGTGATGTCCGGCCTGTCGCTGGCCACGGTCGTGGTCGAGGCGTCGCACACCAGCGGCTCGCGGATGCAGGCGCGGCTCGCGCTCGCTCATGGGCGGCCGGTGTTCCTGCGCCACACGCTGCTGTCACAGCCCTGGGCCCGCGAACTCGCGCAACGGCCCGGCACGCACGTGGTCTCGTCACCGAGCGAGATCACCGACGTGATCGAGCGGCTTACGTCGACCGGCGCGCTGATCGGCTAGCCCGGCCGATGCCGACGGTCGCCGAACTGACCGCGGGCTACGGCAACTTCATGCTGGGCCCGCGGCCCGGCCCGGAGGTCTGTGGCACGTGCTTCAACTTCACGACGGGCTACGAGCGCTGCTACGCCTGCGCCCATGGCCTGCCGTGGCTCGACGCGCTGGCCCCGATCTCCTACAGCGTCGCGCGCGAGCAGCTCCATCACACGCTGGCGAGCTACAAGCGCTTGGAAGGCGAGATCGCGCGACGGTTCACGGTCGAGCTGGCCGCCGTGCTGTGGCGGTTTCTCGCCCATCACGAAGCCTGCGTCGCCGCGGCGGTCGGCGTGCCGGGCTTCGATCTCGTGACCACGGTCCCGTCCAGCGACCGCGCCCGCGATGAACATCACCCGCTGCGGACGATCGTCGGGGAGCTCGTCGGACCAACCCGCGAGCGCCACGAGCGGTTGCTCCTACGGACCGAAGCGTCCGTTCCGGCGCGTGGCTTTCACCGCGAGAAGTACGAGTCGATCCGCCCGCTGGCCGGCGAGCCGATCCTCCTGATCGACGACACGTGGACTACCGGGGCCAACGCCCAGAGCGCCGCCGCCGCCTTGAAGGCAGCCGGCTCGGGCCCGGTGGCGGCCGTGGTGATCGGCCGTCACCTCAATCGGAAGTGGCACCACAACGACCGCCGGCTCCGCAGAATCGCGCGGCCGTTTGACTGGGCTAGCTGCGTGCTCTGCGCGCAGCCGGACCCCGAGCCGGATCCCCCACCCGATCCGAACCCTGCCCGCGGAGCCGGTTAGAACCGTCAGGCCCGGGCGCGCTGCTCGGCGCGCTTGGCGATGCCCTTGACCAGCTGGCCGATGTTGAACCGGAGAAACGCGACCAGACCCGTCCCCAGCGGCCCTGGCAGTTTCGGAAACGTGTCGACGCGGTACAGCATCCGCGTCGCATTTCCCTCCGAGCTCAGCTCAACCGTCCCGACGTGGTCGCGCACCGGGGCGCCGGCGATCAGCTTGTAGACGAACCGCGTCGGTCGCTCGTACTCGGTCACCTGCTCCTTGATCGGCGGGCCGACTGTGTGCAGCGCGCGGATCGCCCCGACGCCGTTCGGCGCCGGCAGGCCGGTCTGCACGAGCTCGACCTTCCGCAGCGGACTGAACTCGGAGTAGGCGCGGTGATCGGTGAGGACGTCGAAGACCACGTCAATCGGCGCCTGCACCACCTTCTGGATCGTGAAGCTGGCCATTGGCGGCGAAACCCTACCTCAGCTTCGCGATCGTGAGCCTCACGGTCTTGCTCTTCCCGCCCGCGTCCTTGATCACGACCGTCAGCCTGAGGGTCTTCAGCTTGTGCAGCTTGACCTTCCTGGACAGGCTCTGGCTCACCCTCAGAGCCGGCGGGCCGATCTTGACGCCCAAGCTCTTGGCCGGCGCCTTCAACGTGACCACGAGCTTGCCACCGCTGACCTTCACCGACTTGATCTTCGCGCCGCTGAGCGACACCCCCTTGCGCAGCTTCGGCCCGATCAGGCTCAGGCCGCTCGGCAGCTTCACGGAGAAGGAGGCGAGCTTCGGCGCGTTCCTGCCGGCCGTCAGCCTGAAGGCCAGCTTCGGTTTTCCTGCCACCAGCCCGGACAGCGCACCCGAGCCCACCCTGGGCGGCAACGGCGTCGGGCAGCCAGCGATCGAGACCGTCGCGCTGGATCCGGCGCTGGCCCCGTTTTGACCGGTGAATGACCCGCTGAGGCTGCCTGTCGACGCGACGCACGCAGAGGAGAACAGCGCCTTAGGCCCGCCGTTGAGCGTCACGGCGAGATCGCTCAACGGGATGTCCGGTAGGCCATTGAACGCGACCGAGCTGCTGCTTCCCGTGAGGGAAATCGCCCCGGTCAGCGTCAGCGAGAACGGCGCCGGGAACCTGACCGCGAGCCCGAGGGTGGGCGTAGCGACCGCGAATACCTGCGCCTGCAGCGGTGTTGGGAAAATCGGGCTGACGGCCGTGGCCGTCCCCACCGGCGTGGCCGAGTTCAGCAAACCGGCCGCGGCAGTCAGATTGGGCGTCAATGTCGCCGTCGGGATCGTCAGGGTGATCGACTTGTGGGCGGACTCCCCGGACGCCTGGGAGATCGCGGCGACCAGCCGCACACCACTGTCGGAGGCGTCCTTGGTCGCCGTCGCGGTGAGTTTCGGCGCATAGCGAAGCGACGAGCAGCCGCCGACCGTGAGGGGCGCCGAGGCGGTGCGAAGGGTCGCGTCCATGGCCGAGTTGGCCACGACGGCGATGTTCGCGGGGGTCGACGGGCAGCTGGACGGCAGCCGGATCCCGGTGAACGTGGCCTGGAGCTCGCTGACGTTCAGGTTCGGCAGATTCGACACCGTCAGGTCGAGACCGACGCCTGCCGGGTCGCTCGAGGGACGCAGGCTGACGTCGCCCGTGGCCAGGGGCGGACCGGCGATGGAACCCGAGAGCTGGAGCGCGAGCCCGGCGAGATCGGTCGCCTTCGGCGGCCTGACCAGGTACAAGGTCACGGAAGCCGGCAGGCCCGAGGCGGTGACCGTGCCGGTCGCGACCTGACACGCGGGTGTCGCGGTGGTGGCCGACAGGCAGGCGCCACCGGCCAGTCCCGCATTCGCCAGCAGACCGGGCGGGAGCACGACAGAGAGGTTCTTCGGCGAGTCTCCGGCGCTCGGGCCGAACTTGAGATCCATCCCCACGTTCGTGGTGGCACCGGCCACGGTTCCGTTCGGCGCGCTCTGGTCGAGCGTCAACGTCGGCGCGATCGTGGCCGAAGCCGCCGGGGCAAGGGCCGTGACGGCTCCAACCGTGACGAGCAGGACTAAGACCCGGCACGGGCTTGTGACATGGCGCAAAGCAGATACCTCTCTTACAGGTCGAAGTCGGTCCGCGCGGCGCGTGATCGTAGCGCGGTGGCACCGGCGCGGCGGATCACGTAAACATCGGATGCCGGGTCCTGATGAGCGCCGTCGATCCCAATCCGCTTGATGCGCTGAGCGACGAGAATCGCGCAATCCTGTCGCTGCTGCTCGTCCAGGGTCGGAGTTATCACGAGATCGCCGAGCTGCTCCAGCTCGATCCGGTGCGGGTGCGCGAGCGGACTCATGCGGCCATCGAGACGCTCGCCCCAACCCACTTGGACCGCCCCGGAGCCGCGGTCAGAGCGCGCGTCGCCGATTACCTGGTCGGCGAGCAATCGGTATCCGAGCGCGCGCTCATGCGGGCGCAACTGGCCGAATCGGAACCCGAGCACGCCTGGGCGGCGGCGATCGCGCTCGCCCTCGCGCCCCTGGCCAAGGACGCACTCCCCGCGATCCCCGACCCCACCCCGGAGCCGGAGCCCGAGCCCGACCCGGAGCCAGAACCAGAACCGGAACCAGAACCAGAACCAGAACCGGAACCAGAGCCGGAACCGGAACACGAGCCAGAACCGGAATCGGAGCCCGAGCCCAAGCCGGAGCCGCCGCCGGAGCCAGAGTCGAAGCGCTCGCCCGGGGCGCTGCTCGCCGGCCTCGGCCTGCTCGCGGTCGCCGCGATCGCGGTGATCTTGATCGTCAGCTTGTCCGGCGGCGGCCAACGCCACCGGACGCCCGTCGCCAACCGGACGATCGAACACCTGGTCCTGTCGCCCGCTGGAACCGACCGGGCCGCGCGCGGCGCAGCGACGATCGTCCGGCCGGCCCGGGGAAGCCTGTTGCTGTCGCTGCAGGGCCGTGGCCTGCCGGCGAACCAGAACAACTCATACGCCGTGTGGCTGTTCAACCACCCCGGTGATTCGCTCCTGCTGGGTTTTATCTCCCCCGGTGTGGGGACGGACGGCACGTTCTCCTCCAGCGCCCCGTTGCCCAGCGACGCGGCCCGCTTTCGCGAACTGGTCGTGAGCCTCGAGACGGCGTCCCACCCCATCACCCCCGGTCACGCCGTGCTCAAGGCTCGCCTGAAGTTCCCCTAGCTCCTTCGGCCCGAGTGGGCAACGCCATGAGCTAGGGTGCCCCGCATGCCGACTCGCGCAGTCTCCAGCACCAAACCCGAAGGGCGGCCACGACGGCGCTACGCCCCGCGCCTGCCCCCTGAGCAGCGCCGCGAGCAGTTGCAGGACGCCGCGTTGAGCGTGATCCTCGAGCAGGGCTATAGCGGCGTCTCGATCGAGGCGGTCGCCCGCGCCGCCGGCGTGACCCGACCGGTCGTCTACGACCACTTCCCCAACCTTGGCCAGCTGCTGTGTGCGCTGGTCGAGCGCGAGGAGCGCCACGCGCTGGCCGAGCTCGAGGACGTCGTGCCCGACGATCCCGGCAGCTACGAGCCGAGCGAGCTGCTCTCCCGGGGCGTCAGGCACTTCCTCGAGGCGGTCGCGCGGCGGCCGGCGAGCTGGCGGATCATCCTGCTCCCCCTGGACGGCACCCCCGCCATCATCCACGACCAGGTGGCCAGGAATCGCGCGCGGATGGACGAGCGGCTGATCCGCCTGGTGCAGTGGGGCGTCGCGCAGTCCGAGCTCCCCGAGCACCCGGACGTCGAGTTGACCGCCAAGGCGATCCGCGCACTGGGCGAGGAGGCCGGCCGGATGGTGCTGACCGATCCCGGTCGCTACCCGCCGGAGCGCTATGAGCGTTTCGTCGAGACGGTGATGAGGCTCGTGTGGCCGCTCGATGCCCGGGATCACTGAGCGATCCGCGCTCGAGCTAGCCGGCGCGATCAGGGCCGGCGAGCTATCCGCAGGCGAGGTAGTCGAAGCTCACATCGAGCGGCTGAGACGGTTCGCGCCAAGGATCAACGCCGTCGCCGCGGATCGCTTCGAGCTGGCCCGCGAGGACGCGGCCGCGGCCGACCGGCGGATCGCGGCGGCCCGGCCGGAAGAGGAGCTCCCACCGTTGCTCGGCGTCCCGTTCACGGTCAAGGAATCGATCGCGGTCACGGGAATGCCCAACTCGGCCGGGCTGCTGGCCCGCCGCGAGTTCCGCAGCACCGCGAACGCCCCCACGGTCCAGCGGCTGATCGACGCCGGCGCGATCGTCCTCGGCGTGACCAACACCTCGGAGCTGACGCTGTGGATCGAGTCGGACAACCGGCTCTACGGACGCACCAACAACCCGTATGACCCGGGCCGGACCGCCGGCGGCTCATCGGGCGGCGAAGGCGCAGCGGTGGGCTCCGGCGGCTCCCCGTTCGGGCTGGCCTCCGACATCGCCGGGTCGATCCGGATCCCCGCCCTGTTCTGCGGCGTCTTCGGCCACAAGCCGAGCTCGGGACTCGTGCCCAACACCGGGATGTGGCCGCCGGCCGGGGGAACCTCGGGGAAAATGCTTGCCGTCGGGCCGCTGGCGCGCCGCGCCGGCGACCTGATGCCGGTGCTGCGGCTGCTCGCTGGGCCCGACGGCGAGGATCCGCTTACGCGACCGGCCACGCTCGGCGATCCTGGCTCGGTTCCGCTGAACGGGCTGACGGTGACCACCCTCGAGGAGACCTCGCGGCTGCCGATCAGCGGCGAGCTGCGCGACGCGCGCGAGCGCGCGGTCGGCGCCCTGCTGGCCGCAGGCGCGTCGGTCCGCTCGGTGCGCGTGACGTCCTGGCGCGGGGCGGTCCTGCCGTTCTTGGCCACGCTGCAAGCCGGGGCCGGGGTCGAGTCCGGGCGGGCCACGATCGAGCTGCTGGAGGAGGCCGGCGAGGCAGCGCCGACCTGGCGCAACCTGCTGCGCGCAGGGCCGCTGCACACCGCCCCGACGCGGGTGGCCCTGGCGGCTGAGCTGCTTCCCGATGCCGGCGACTCCGTCGCACAACGACGGCTCGTGGCCACGGGCGAATCGATTGCGGCGGAGCTGATCGACGCGATCGGGGACGGCGTGCTGCTCCATCCCGCGCATGCTCGAGTCGCGCCCAAGCACCGGCGCACCTACGGTCGACCCTGGTTGCTCACGCCGGCCGCAGTGTTCAACCTCGCCGGCGTTCCGGTCACCGAGGTGCCGCTCGGTCGATCGGCGGGCGGGCTCCCGCTCGGCGTTCAGGTCGCCGCCGGGCCGGGCCTCGACCATGTTTCGATCGCCGTCGCCCTCGAGCTCGAGCGCGTCTTCGGCGGCTGGACCCCGCCCGGTCTGACCCCTTAAGGCACGATGGGGACCCCGTCCTGGGGTCCCCATCGCTGTTCCCTGCGACGTCGCCCACGGCCGGGTTGGACGCGTCCTCCGGGAGCTTGATTCGCCCGCTGAAACTCACCCCGGCCGGAAAAGTTGCGGCAACTCACGCAAAAACTCGTCTTGCCATACTGGGACGCCCCACCAGGGGGCGTAGCTCAGTTGGTTAGAGCGCCGGCCTGTCACGCCGGAGGTCGCGGGTTCGAGTCCCGTCGCTCCCGTTCTGGAGTTGCCCGTGGTCGCGGCGGCGTTTTCGGCCGACTGCGGTGCCCGAGTCGTTGGCGCTTGCGGTCCGGGCAACTGTGCGGGCAACCTTCAGGGCCGTCGCAAGCCCAGGTTCGCCGGTACTCGTCGCTACTGGAGGTCAGTACTTCAGTGAGTGAATCGTCGGATCCTGAAGACCATCGACCTGCGATTGGTGACGGGCTTGGATGCCCGTCGCCAAATCGCAGTACCGCGACCGGGCCCCTGGGATCACCGAAAACGGTCGCCGCGTCGACCACGCTCACAAGGTGCACCGAGACCGGCCGGATGAGGCCCGCAACAAGCCTCTACGGAGAAACGGATCCCTAGCCGATCGTCCGCCCGGACCCTTCAACCGTCGTAAGCGTCGCACCCCGCCTTGGGCGAGAGGAGCGGCACGGGGCTCGACGTTTCCGCGGAAACGCGCAGGCCATTTGCCGACAGCAAGCGCACGAGGCTGTCGGAATATGCGAACGAAGCTCTGGCGGGGCCGACGCCGGTTGAAGGTGGGCCAGTGCGCCGGTTGAAAAGTGACCCCCTGCCGTCAGGCGGGGTTCGCGATCCAGTGGTTGTGGAGCTTGGCAGGTTGTGAGTAGCGGTGATTAGCCGCCACTCCGACTGCGCGCCGGCCCTGCCTCTTCGCATGAACCGGCGCCGGGGCCGTCTGTGAGCGCGAGCTCCCGCTCGCCGGGTGAAGTTCCTGATCGACCAGGCGAGGAGATCTTTGACCACGCGGCTCAGGATGCCCGCGTCCTGATCTCCGCCGACACCGACTTCGGAACGCTGCTCGAGCTCCTCAAGCAAACCGCGCCCCGGTGATCCTGTTCCGACACGGCAGCCAACACCGACCGGCTGACCAAGCCGCTGCTGAAGGCGAACCTTCCGCAGATCATCGGCGCGCTAGAGGCCGGTAGCATCGTCATCCAGCGTTGCGCGAGCGATTCGCTGAAGGCTAGGCTAGCCAATCTAATGAGACGCCGCCCGCGCACAGATCTGAACGCTCGTGTCTACGGCTGGCTTGGGCCGATTGGTCATCTGGAGCGTCCGCCACTGGCGCAAAGTCCGCGAGCGTCACCAGTACGGACAGCCTCGCGGGCAGGCAGAGGCGGCGAGTGCCGGTCGGGCGGGCCGTGTTTGAGGGCCGTCGTTAGCCGGCGTGGGCGGTTGTTTGTCATGGTGGCGGCGGCGGTGTCGGTCGTGTCGGCGGGGTCGGCGTCGGCGGCGACGTTCACCGCCGGCTGCTCCGGGACTACCGGCGACTCGTCGTCGCTGGTCGCGGCGATCAACAACGCGAACGCCGCCGGTGGGTCGAACACGGTGCAGTTGGGCGCCGGCTGCACCTACACGCTGACCGCCGTTGACAACCACTGGTACGGCCCCGATGGCCTGCCGGCAATCGCCAGCGATGTCACGATCGATGGCAACGGGGCGACGATCGAGCGCAGCTCGGCTTCGGGCACGCCAAGCTTCAGGCTGTTGTTCGTCGGCGCGGACATCGCGAACCCGAGTACGAGTAACTATGTGTCGCCCGGCCCCGGTCGGCTTACGCTATCGGACGTGACGCTCAGCGGCGGTCTAGCCAAGGGCGGGGATTCCGACCTGGGTGGGGGTGGTGCTGGGATGGGCGGTGCGATCTTCAGCCAGGGAACGGTCGTCGTCGATTCGAGCACGCTGACGGGCAACACGTCGCAAGGCGGTGCGTCGGGGAGCTCCGGCGGTGGTGGTGGCGGCGGAGTTGGAGGCGCCGGCTTCGGCGCGACTGGTAACGACGGTGGCGGCTTCGGCTCGGGGACCTTTGGTGGCGGCAGTGGGGGGGCCGGCGGCCCCACCGGAGCGGGCGGCGGTGGCGCCGGCTTCGGTACTGCCGAGCGTGGCGGGTTGACTACCCCCCCGGCAGCCGGCGCCGGCGGCGGCCTAATGACGGGGACGGGGGGCAAAGGCGGTGGCAGCAGCGCCGGTGTGGGCGGCGACGGCAGCGGCGGCGGCGGCGGTGTAGGCGGGAGTGGGACCGGTGGCAGCGGCGGCGGCGTCGGTGCAGGAGGCGCGGGTGGCGTGGCCGGCATCGGCGGTGGCGGGGGCGGCGGCGTGGGTGGCGGGGGTGGAGGGGGCGACGGCGGCGGCGGAGGCGGAGGCTTCGGCGGCGGCGGCGGTGTCGGGAACAGCGGCGGTGCCGGCGGGTTTGGTGGTGGGGGTGGCATCGGCTTCAGCGGCAGCGGGGGCGTGGGGGGTTTCGGTGGCGGCACCGGGACGACTAGTGCTGGTGGTGGTGGCGCCGGGATGGGCGGTGCGATCTTCAACATGCAGGGCCAGCTCACGATCAGAAACTCCACGCTCACCGGCAACCGCACCATCGCCGGGGCCGACAACGTTCCTGCTCACGCGAAAGCGCTGGGGGGCGCGGTGTTCAACCTGAACGGCAGCTTCACCGCGACCGACTCGACGTTCGCCGCCAACACCGCCCCCGATGACGGGGCCTCGATCTACAACCTTGTCTATGACCACGCCACCACACGGACGGCCCAGACAACGTTGCGCGACACGATCGTCGCCCGCGGCACCGGGACCACGGACCTCGCCTCGAACAACCCGGCCCCGATGATCTTCGGACACAACTTCGGCAGCGCGAGCGCCGACGCGTCGAAGTTCGACCTCGTACAGACGATGGCGGCGCGCGGGCAAGGGACGATCACCGGCTCGCCGCTCACCGCCGATCCGCTCCTCGGCCCGTTGCAGGACAACGGCGGCCTTTCCGAGACGATGGCTCTGGCGAGCGACAGCCCGGCGATCGACGCGGGCAGTTCATCCGGGCTGAGCACCGACCAGCGCGGCGACCCGCGGCCGGTGGACTTCTCGGGCATCCCGAACGGTGCCAGTGGTGATGGTGCCGATATTGGCGCGTTCGAGGTTCAGAAGGCGTGCGGCACTCAGGCGACCCCGTCTGAAGCGTGCCACACCCTGACCGTGTCGCTGGCAGGAACCGGCACGGGCACGGTAAGTGGCCCAGGGATCGCATGTCCAGGCAGCTGCGCAGGCAGCTATGGCGCGTCGGGGGCCGTGACGCTGACCGCGACCGCTGGGGCACGCTCGACGTTCGCCGGCTGGGGCGGAGCTTGCAGCGGGACCACGTCTTGCAAGCTCGCGATGAGCGCAAATCGCACTGTGACCGCTAGCTTCACGCGGACGACCACGAAGCCGCCGCGGATCTCGTCGCTGAAGCAATCGGTGTCTACCTGGCGCGAGGGCAACAAGCTGGCGCAGATCAGCGCCCACCGCAGAAAACGGCCGCCGGTCGGGACGACATTCTCATTCGACCTTGATCAGCCGGCGACGCTCACGCTCGCGTTCACGCAGACGACCACGGGGCGCAAGCTGTCTGGCAAGTGCATCACGCAAACCAACCACAACAGGCGCAAGCCACGGTGCACCTTGATCCGGGTCGCGGGCAAGCTAAAGCTCCCCGCCCGCCGAGGCACCAACCATATCCTCTTCCAAGGGCGCATCTCGCGCACTATGAAGCTCCAGCCCGGGCGGTGCATGCTCACCATCAGCGCCCGCAACGCCGCCCGCCAGACCACCATCTCCAAGTCGCTGAGCTTTACGATCGTTCAATAGCGGCTCGCCGGAAGCTGCTGCGTCCACCCAGCAGCAGCCACCTGGCAACCGTTCGCCGTGCCCGACACCGCGGCCGCAATCGGACAAATGGGGTCGGACCGAAGACCCGTTTCGTCGTAGCCCCTATGTCGCCGTCGCGATGACGCGCCGCGTCGCGCAGGCGACGAAAGGGAACGTCCGAGGCCCACGATGGCCGGGCTGTTCGCTGCTCTACCAGCCGAGCGCCTTACGCACGGCCTCAAGACAGTCGCTCTCCGGCGTGTCCACGAAATACCCGACCTTGACCACGGCGTTAGTGTCCGGCGAGACGAGGGCGTCTGAGGAGGCGGAGTACGCCTGGACCGCAGCTCTGCCGACCTCGATGAGGCCGATAGAGCATTCCTCGCCGGGCTTGCCCAGGTGGACGTCCGGGGAGCCCGGCGGCAGGGTGAAGGAGTCATCGACTCCGGCGTAGGAGTGCAGCTGCAACGAGCGCTCAAGCTTCGCGTGGATTTGCGCGGCGCTCGCCTCCGACGCCCGTGCGCGCTCGATCTTGCTCTCGTTGGAGTTGCTCGGACTCCCTCCCCCGCCTCCAGCGAGGAGGAGGACGGCGCCAAGAGTGGTGATCGGTCTGCCTCGATGATCATGCGGCCACATTTCTGTTCCTCCCTTCCGCACCGCAGACACGAACCTACTCGACAGGGAGGCGACGCTGCACTGGGGCCGTTTGTTCGAGCCCGAAGTGACGGACGTTGCCGCTCATCCGGTCGCACCCGCGACTGGGACTCGACCAACGCAGCCACGGTGGAGGGTTCCGGGACGTCGCTGCGGCGCTTGTGAGATGGTGCGGTGATGGACTTTCAAGAGGTCGTTCGACGCCGCCGGATGGTTCGGCGATACGAGCCGCGGGCCGTGCCCGCGGCCATGGTGGACCGGCTCGTGCGCAACGCGCTGCGCGCGCCGTCTGCGGGGTTTTCCCAAGGGTGGGGGTTTCTGGTCCTCGACGAGCCGGGCGACGTCGAACGCTTCCGGCTCTCGGCCACTCCCGCCGAGGATGCGGATCGCTGGTTTGCCGCGACGTTCGACGCGCCGCTGATCATTGTCCCCTGCGCGAATAAGGACGCATATCTTGACCGGTACGCGCAAGCTGAGAAGGGGCACACCGACCGCTCGGACGAATGGTGGCCGGCACCCTACTGGGACATCGACACCGGCTTCGCTTCCTTGCTGATCCTGCTCACGGCGATCGACCTCGGCCTGGGCGCCTGCTTCTTTGGCATGCCGATCGACCGCATCGACGCATTCCGCGAAGCGTTCGGCGTGCCAGCGGAGTTCCGGCCGATCGGCGCGATCTCCGTCGGCTACGCCGCAGAGCCCCCAACGGACATCAGCGCTCACCGTCGCCCCGAAGAGGAGGTCATCCACCGCGGACGCTGGACCCCATCCAACGAGCCCGCGTGACATCACAAGTCCGGCGTGCGAACAGCCGCTCGACACGATCGGCGAATCAATCGTCCGGGCGACGATCAAATCGTCGCCAATCCGATCGTGAGCTCGGAGGCCAGGCGAAAGGCGAATGCGATCGTTGTGACTGGTGTGCTCAGCTCGCGACTGCCGACCGGTAGGGGCGGAAGAAGGCGCGCAGCTCCTGCGCGTAGAGCTCGGGCTCCTCGAACGGCGCGAAATGCCCGCCGCGCGCGGGCTCGGTTACGCGCACAACGTTCGACGTGCGCTCGAGCCACGCCTGCGGCGGGCGGACGATGTCGCCGGGGAACAGTGAGAAGCCGGACGGCACTTCGACCCGGCGAGCGAGCTGCGCGGGCGGAATCGCGGCGTTCGCGTGGTACATGCGCATCGAGGAGCCGACCGTTCCGGTGAGCCAGTAGAGCGTGACGTTCGTGAGGATCTCGTCTTTCGTGAAGCTCCGTTCGATGTCCCCGTCGCAGTCGCTCCACGCGCGGAGTTTCTCGACGATCCACGCAGCGAGCCCGGCCGGCGAGTCGGTGAGCCCGAAGGCCGCGGTCTGGGGCTTCGTGCGGTGCATGGCGGCGTACGCGCCCTCGGCCCGGCCCCAGGCCGCGGCGGCCTCGATCCACGCGCGCTCGTCTGGCGCGAGGTCCGCCGGGTCGCCGGTGAAGACGGGCACGCCCGCGTCGGTGCGGTGGACCGCCACGACCCGCTCGGGGTGGTCGAGCGCGAGGTAACGGCTCACATGGCTGCCGATGTCTCCGCCCGCCGCGCCGAACCGCGCGTAGCCCAGGACGCCCATCAGCTGAGCCCACAGGCCGGCGACGGCGATCGAGTCCAGAGGCGAGCCAGCCGGGCGGTCGGAGTAACCGTAGCCCGGCATGTCGGGCACGACCACGTCGAACGCGTCGGCGGAGTCGGCGCCGTGCGCGCCGGGGTCGGTCAGGAGCGGGATCACCTTCGCGTAGCGCCAGAACGAGTCCGGCCAGCCGTGGCTGAGAATCAGCGGCAGAACGGGGCCGCCCGGAGCGGTCGCCCGGACATGCACGAAGTGGATCCCGAGGCCGCCGAGCGGGACGCGGAAGCGCGGGAACTGCGCGAGCGCCGCTTCCTGCGCCAGCCAATCGAACTCGTCCGCCCAGTACGCGACGAGCTCGCGGAGGTAGACGAGGTCGGTCCCAAGCGACCACCCGGCGTCCTCGGGCGCGTCCGGCCACCGCGTCACGCGCAGCCGGGCGCCGAGGTCCTCGAGCGCCGCGGGCGCGGTCTGCGCGGTGAACGGCTCGAGGCGAGCCGCGTCGTCGGGCATGAGACGCAGCCTACCCGTCGCCCCGCGCTAACCGGCGAACCCACGACGCAGGGTCAGAGTGAGCCGCGGGCGTCTTCGAAGCTGCGTATTCAGCCGCGCGAAACAGCGACGAGCCCCGGTCGTCCAATCCAGGCCTCGTCGGCGCCGACTCCTCGGTCGCCGTTTGGATCGTCCGCTCGCTGGGCGGCTAGATGACGAAGGCATTCGTCGGCGACTTGCTTGGTGAGAGGATGCCGCGATGGCCGCGCGCACGATTCCTCGATGGCTGACAAGGGTTCTCGTGGCGCCTACCTACGTATATGACTGGGAGGCCGGCTGGCTTCTGGGCCGGCGGTTTCTGCGGCTTACCCATGAAGGTCGCCGCTCGGGACATGTCTACCGGACGATGCTTGAGGTCGTCGGCGAGGATCGTGTTGTCGGCGAGGTGTTTGTCATGGCTGGACTGGGTCGGTCGGCTCAGTGGTATCGGAATGTGCGAGCCGGTCATGCGCTAGAGATCGCGATTGGTCGCGAGCGTTTTCGCCCGTCATGCCGCGAGCCGGATTCTGCGGAGGCTGCCAACGTGCTCGCAGCGTACGAGCGACGCAATCGGTTGATAGCCCCGGTGCTGCGGCTGGTGTTGAGTCGCCTGGTCGGGTGGCGCTACGACGGCTCGCCGGCTGGCCGGCAGCGGCTGGTGGCCGAACTACCGCTCGTGGCGTTTCGACCGACAAGCCAACAACCTCGCGCTGCCGCTCCCAGCCAGTAGCTTCGACCAGCCTGTTGCTGTCCCCGCCGTCCGGTAGCACGACCCGGCCTGCGCGATGCACGGACGCGTCGCGCCGCCCCAAGCTCGAGTACTCGGTTGCCAGCGTCCCGCGATCGCTTTCAGCGGCTTTCCCGCTCCGAGGCGCGCCATCGCAATGGCGACATTTGGGGGCACGGCGAAACGGGTCTTCGGTCCGACCCCATTTGTCCGATTTCAGCAGCGAGCGTGACGGCGTCCGGCATCGCATTGGTGGCTCCTCTCCTTGCGCGGAGGTAGCGGCGTAGCGCTGCCGGCATGCGCGGTTTCCGCGCCAAGGAGGACAGTCGCGCTCTGTGCCGCGAGGCTCGCGGCGAGCGCAGAGCAGGTCCCTTTAGGCCGGGCTGACCGCGGGCTGCGGACGGCGCGTCCTCCACGCCAGGGCGTCCTCGAGCTGGGCGGCGACGCGCAGCAGCAGGTCCTCGCGGCCGTGGGTCGCGACGAGCTGGACGCCCAGGGGCAGGCCCGCCGCTGACATCGCGAAGGGCACCGAGATGGCTGGCTGGCCGGTGAGGTTGAACGGCAGCGTGAACGCCAGCGCGCCCATCATCCGGTGCGCGCCCTCCTCGACGGCGCCGGCGCGGATGGCCAGCTCGCCGGTGCGCGGCGCGGGGATCGGCATCGTCGGCGTTACGAGCAGGTCGAACCCCTCCGACCACCACGCGGCGATCGACGCGGCCCACATGTCGAGCTTGCGGCGCGCGCTCGCCGCGCGCAGCGCGGAGACCTCGCGTCCCGAGCGCACCAGGTGCCAGGTGTAGGGCTCGAAGTCCTCCTCGCCCAGCGGTCGGTCGACCAGCGGCTCGAGGCCGGCGACGTCGCCCGCCGCGCCGACCGCGAACACGCGGAGCACGCGGTCGACGTCGAGCCCGCGCGCGAGGGCGGCCGGATGGGCGTCGTCGACGTCGTGACCGAGCTCGGCCAGCAGCCGACCCGCGCCCTCGGCGGCGTCCCGGCACTCACCGTCCATCGCCACCGTCGTCGTCGCCTCCGTCAGGACGCCGACGCGCAGCCGCCCCGGATCGCCGGCGGCGGCGTAGGGCGCGGCGGGGCGCTCGAGGGCGTCGAGATCGCCCGGCTCCGGGCCGGCGAGCAGGTCGAGGATCGCGGCGGTGTCGCGCACGCTGCGCGTCACCACCAGCTCACACGCCATGCCCTGTGGCGCAACGGGCGACCCCGGCGCCCACGAGACGCGGCCGCGCGTCGGTTTGAGGCCCACCAGCCCGGTCCATGCGGCCGGGACCCGGATCGAGCCGCCGATGTCGTTGGCGTGGGCCGCAGGCACAACTCCCGCCGCGACCGCCGCGGCGGCGCCGCCGCTGGAGCCGCCGGGAGAGCGGTCCAACGCCCAGGGGTTCGCGCACGGGCCGTAGGTCGGGGATTCGGTCAGGCACTGCAGCGCGAGCTCCGGGATGTTCGTCTTGCCGAGGTCGACGAAGCCGGCGGTGCGCAGCCGCCGCCAGTAAGCGCTGTCCCGCTTGGGGCGCCAGCCGAGCTCGCGCAGCGGGCGCACGCCGAAGGCGATCGGGTCGCCCGCCGTGAACGCGCCCATATCCTTGGTGAGGAACGGCACGCCGGCGAACGCCGCGTCGCCATGCGCACGCTCGGCGGCCTCCGCACGGGCGCGCTCCAGGCGCGGGGCGATCACCGCGTTGAGCGTAGGGTTGAGCTCCTGCACGCGCTCGCAGGCGGCCTCGACGAGCTCCGCCGGCGCGAGATCGCCGCTGCGCACCAGCTCCGCCTGCCTGACCGCGTCCATCCAGCGAAGCTCGTCCACGCCGGCAACCGTACACAACCGCGCCGGGCACGCGCCGCCGCGCCGCGGCCGGACAGACGGCAGAACAACGGCACGCCAGAACGCCGAGTGCGTCATCGCCAGGCCTTGCGGAAATCGTTCCTGGCCGTGTGGTTACTTGTGTATCGGAGCGATGTCGATCAACTCGCCAGGCTCCGAGCTGAGTACCACGACCAAGACAAAGCGGGTGTCGTGGCTCGATCAGGTCGCGACCTGCTCGTCGCCAGAAGCGGGTTCCGCCACTTCCTCGGACGCTTCCGGCTCAACAGCAGAGCGGCCACGAACGCGTCGCTGTCGCAATAGGCGGCGAGCGGTAACGGCCGACGGTGGACCCGGTCCACCCCGCGCACCGGCCCCGGCGTGACCCAGAATGTCCGATTTGGGCAGCGAGCGGCGCTGGCGCCGGCGGAGAGATTATGGCTGCTTTCGGGTGGCGAGGGCCACTCGCGGCCGCCGTCTCCGGTCCCTGCTGATACTCGCTAGCAGCAGCGATGTCGAGACTGGTGCCGCACGATCATCGCGACAGCGGTCGCTTGAGGCATCTACCAGACAACCCTGGGGGCGGCCGGAGCTACTCCTCGCCGCTAAGCGTGTGCGACTACCTCGCTCACCTCGTTGCCCTCGATGGTGGTTCCGGCAGGAACCATCGACGGCACTAAGTCGGACGCGGCTTGCGCGTTCTCCTCTGAGTCAAAGACGACGATCGATCGTCCGACCCCATCGCTCCGGGTCCAATAGCCAGCTACGAAGCCGGGAAGCTCCTTGACCCGTGGCACGACCTGCTCGCGCAGAATGGTGGGGTCAGCGTTATCCGAGAGCTTCACCTTCACGAGCACCGCATGCATCGCTGCCTCCCTTTGTGGTACGTCCGCCGACATTATCCGAAAGCTGCCTCGAAGTTGTGACTTTCGTGCGGGCCGCCACCGCGAGCGACGTCGCCCGCATTGGCAAGGTGGGCATCGAGTGCGTATGGGCGGTGCAGTGCCGCCGTCAGGCTGTATGTCGACCCGGACACATGTCTAGCTGCTTGCTCACCCTCGTGATGCGTGTCCACGTCCCATTGGTCAGCGTCTCCGAAGGCGCTGCCTTCCTTCTGCTCGATCGCCAAGGCGGTCACACCACGCGGCGTGGCCCCTTGAGGCGTCGAGAGGTTGCGCGCCGTGCCCGGACGCTGCCGGCCGTGAGGTGGGAAGCTCGAGCCTTCATATAAGCGCCTGGTTCGTGGGCGCCGTCGTGGACCGGGCAGGTCGATTGGAGGACATCGTGTCCATCCAGGATTGGTGGACGTCACTGGCCGTCTGCGATCCCCGGCGGCGACACCGGGGCGCTGGGCGGGCTGTGCGCCGCCGAACCAGGGGCTGCGCTACCCGGCCGACCCGCCGACGGTGGAGGAGATCATCCTCGTCATGCGCCAGGCCGGACCGGGCCCGTATGCGGACAGGACTCGTGGGCTGATCGCGGTCCTGTGGCGCGCCGGGCTGCGGATCAGCGAAGCGCTCGCGCTCACCGAGACCGGCCTCGACTCAAGACCGGATCGGTGCTGGTCCGCGTCGGGAAGGGCGGGAAGCGTAGGACGGTCGGGATGGACGACTGGGCGTGGGAGCACGTCGCCCGCTGGACCGAGCACCGCGTCCAGCCTCCGGATCGGCCCGCTGTTCTGCATCCTGGCCGGCCCGACGCGCGGGCGCGGGTGGTCTGCAACCGCTGCCCGCGGTGATCTTCGGCGGCTCGCCACGCAAGCTGGGGTGCGACGGCGGTTCGCGCCGCACCAGCTCAGGCATGCTCATGCGATCGAGATGGCGGAAGGGCGGCTAGGCGACGCTGAGGTCGGGTGAGGCTGCTGGATCTGCGTGGGAGCAGAAGTGTTGACGGTCTCTCGCCGGGACGGCGGATCCGGTCACCCGACGAGGGACTCCCGGTGGGCCAGCTGACCGTGACATGCACGGTGTGCGGGATGCGCGCGGCGCTGCCGCCTCATGCGGCCGATGCGTCGACATGCCATCGCCGTACCCCACCCTCAGACTTCATGTCGCCGACCGGGAGGCGATCTAAGGTCGAGGACTATTGCGCTTCGACGAGCTGCTCTGCTCGACCGGCGCGGCGACTCAAGCGAACTTGCGGGTCGGGACGCCTAGCGAGCATCCGGTCCATCATCGCGGCTATCGCGGCCCCTGACCGGCGAGGTACCGCTACTCGCCAGATCGTGCCGTCACGGTCCGCGGTCCGACGTCGGCCTGAGCGCCTCCGGGCCAGCGGCGCGCGGTACGCGCCGCGGGCTGGTGACTACGGCGAGCTGGAACTCTCGGCGCCGTGCAACAGCTCATGCTCGCCCGCCTCGGCGCTGCCCACGACATCCTTGTCCCAGTCGAGCCCGGCCAGTCTCAGCGTGTTGTTGACAACGGAGCCGGCGGGGATCACGAGCCGCAGCTGCTGACGGTGGGTGTGCAGGGCGTCCCGTAGGCGATGAATCAGGTGGATCCCGGCGCTGTCGAGGTACTCCACCTCCGACAGGTCGAGCACCAGCCCGAGCGCATCGTTGCGGGTGGCTGCGTTCAGCTCATCTCGGAGCTGAACCGCATTGGACATGTCGATATCTCCACGAACCTCAGCGACGACGATCGGCCCCCTTGTCTCGATGCTCAGGTCGGCGCGTTTCACGAGTGGCTGACGTCTCGGAACATGAGAATCTCTGTCCCCTGGTCGGTGGATCTGACCTCAAAGGAATCCATCGCGGCCGCGATGATCTTCAATCCTCGACCGCGATGCTCCCCCCTGGGCGCCCGCCAGTTGCCGCGGTCGCTCACGCAGATCTGGATCGTCTCACCGATCCGCGCGGCACGCAGGTGGATGCTCCCGCCACTCGGGCCATAGGCGTGCTCGATCGCGTTGGCGCAGGCCTCGCTCACCGCGATCGTAATCTCAGTCGCCACCCCGCCTTCAACTTCCTGGCTGCGCTGCCATCGGCCGAGCATCCGCCGCAGCCCCGACAACAGCGACGGGTCAGCGGCCAGTTCGATATCCAGGACATCGGGAACCGGGTCCGGGCGCACGGCGATGACGGCCACGTCGTCGCGCGGCCCCCGCTGCGGAACCAGCCGATCCATGGCCAGCAGGCACGCATCCTCGGCGGTGGTCGCACCGGCGACAGCGTCGAGCAACTGATCCAGACTCTCGTCCAGGAGCACCCGAGGACGTTCGATCAAACCGTCGGTGTAGAGCAGGAGCGTCTCGCCGGCTCTGAACGGGAGCTCGCTCTCGGGGCAGCTCTGGTAGGCGAACGCCCCGAGCGGAGGCGCGATCGCCACCTCCATCAGCCGCGCGCCCCCATCAGCGGCGATCACCACCGGCGGCAGGTGCCCGGCGCTGGCATAGTCCATCATCTCCGCCTCGGCGTCGACGATGGCAAACGCAGCGGTGGCCATGACGTCCGGTCCGATACTGACGGCGAACTGGTTGACTAGCTCCAGCGTCCGTCCCGGCGGGTGACCGATCACTGCATAGGCGTGCAGCGCGGTTCGCAGCTGGCCCATCAGGGCCGCGGCCTGCAATCCGTGCCCCACGACGTCGCCGATGACCACGCCTACCCGCCCGCCGGGAAGCTCGATCATGTCGTACCAGTCGCCCCCGACCAACTCGCGAGCGGGCAGATAGCGGGCCGCGACGCTGACCCCGGGGACTACGTCGAGCCGGCGGGGCAGCAGGCTGCGCTGCAGCAGCACCGCGTTGCGGTGTTCACGTTCCAGCTCGCCGAGCAGACGCGCCCGCTCGATCGCCGGGGCCGCGCGAGCTGCGGCGAGTTCGAGCACCGACAGGTCGCGTACACCAAAGACACGGGGCTCCAGCGAACCGACGTGCAGCACCCCGATCAGGTCACCTTCGACGATCAGCGGGACCCCGAGCAAAGATCTGATCCGCTTTTCGCGCAGGATCGGGTTCATGATGTCGGCGTGGTCGACGTCGGCGATGTAGATCGCGACACGCTGCCGTGCAATGCGACCGGCGAATCCCGCACCGAGCGGGATCCGCACCCCGCGTTCGACTTCCTCCTCGATGCCCTTAGCGGCCCGCGCAACCAGTTCGTCGGTGCTGTGATCGAGCAACAGAATCGCGGCCGTGTCGACGTGAAGCAGCTCACGGACCCGCACGAGTAATTCGTCCAGCAGGCGGTCGAACCCGAGCTCAGACAATGCCGGGTCGCTGATCCGCGCCAAGTCGCGAATCTGGTCGACCGGCGCCAACGGGGATGCATCGAGCTCCATCGCCACTTGCCCCTCGCCCAGCTCACGGCTGATGTGCGGGCGGCTCATGGGCGTAGGTGGGTTCCCTTCTCGCTCGGCGAGTGGGCGTCTGGTCCGACCCTTAACAGGCCGGCGCGGGTGGCTGATTGAGCATCGGGCATGAGTCCCTCAGTGGTAAGGCAATCACGTCCCGCGAGCGGGGAGCACGCGGTGTTGATCGCGACGCCCACCAGGGACGGTCTGCAGAGCGCGGTGTGGCTGGCGACGGCGAGCCCTTAGCGTCGACTAGGCCGCGTTCCCGACCCCCACCAACCGTAACGTTCAGGGAGCGGCGGGTCGGTACCGTCGTGACCCGTAACCCCCCGGGATCGGCGGCCTGAGGCCTTGAGAAGTCGCCCCCCGCCGATCAGCGTACCCGCATGCGGAGTTCCGGTTCGTCGCCAGAGCAGCCACGCGTTCGAGACTGCTGGTTCAGGCGTGAAGCAACGCGCCACGGCGCCTCCGCTCACGACTGCTTTCAGCTTCGGCAGGTTGGCGACGCGGGCCATCACAATGGCGACATCTCGATCGCCACGCGCCCCCCCGCCGACGTCCAAGCGGACCCGCTACGACATCGCCGCCGACTGGCTCTGCGTAGGCAGCACCAGGATTGCGCGCCGTCGCGTCCGCCCCGGTTTCGGCGACTGGCGAGCTCTGGGCCTCTCTGCGTTGGGCGGGCGCAGTACCGCGCGCAGGACGCTCGAGTACGTCGCGTTGCGAGCGTCCGGGCTCGCCGACACCGAAAAGCGAAGCAGGCGTCCGACCTGCCGGCTCACGCTGCTCGCGACCGGAGCAGTGATCCCGGAGGTCATGATGAAATCGTCGGAGACCGTCGGGCGTGCCGAAGCCTCTAGCCCCGGTCCTTGTTGGGCCAGCGGATGTGCGCTACCAGCGGGGAGTGGTCAGACAGGCCCTCATCGCGCCATTGGTGCAGATAACCGCAGACTGGGGCCTCCACCTTGGAGGAGATGATGAGGTGATCAAGCCGGTAGCCCCCGCCCGAGCGCTGCCACACCCAGCTGGGCTCCCGATGTTCGAGCCCGTGCAAAGACCGGAAGGCGTCCCGGAACCCGCAGTCTTCTAAGCCTTTGATGAGCGCGAGCTCGGCGGCGTCCCAGCGCTCGCCGCGGTCAGCGCGCAGCCGCCCGTAACGATCGCGGGCAAATGTCCATACCCGGCCGTCAGGATGCTCGCGGCGAGGCGTGTTGAGATCGCCGCACACCAGCCGCGGGCCCCGGCCATTGCTCAGATGCGCGTGCACGGCCTCATGGGTCAGGACCTTCGCCAAGCCCGGCTTCGGGCTGATGGGAGAGTGCACGTTGACCACCTCCAGGCCCGCCAGACGCGTCGCCAGGACACGCTCAGGCCACGGGACACCTTCCACTGCGACGCGCTCCTGCTGGAAGCGCGAAGCCACGAGCGTCAGCAACGGCCGGTCACGGCCGCCAGCCGCCGCCCACTCGGCCACGCGCACGTCGCTGAGCCCGGCCTTAGTGAGATGCTCGGTCCACGGACCCACCGCACGAGCGATGACCTCCTGCAAGCAGACGATGTCGGGCGAGAGCGCGAGCACCCGCTCGGCTTGCACGGCCTGACGGCGCAGGCGACCGGCGACATTCCAGCAGACAAGGGTGGCGTCGGGCACGAACTGATCATTGAAGAGCACGGCACGCCTAGCAGCTCGCTCTCAGAGAATCTCGTCGGATCGGAAGCGCTCGGACGTCGTCTGCCAGATCGATGAGATCGCCGACAATTTCGATCCTTCACTCCTCGGCAAGCTCGGCCTGCGGGCCGGATCTCAAAGCACGGCCCGAGCGGCGTTGCGCGTGGCGGCGACCGCCAACAAGTCGGCTCGCTCGTTGAGTGGATGGCCGATGTGCCCCTTGACCCAGTGCCACCGAACCTGCTCGTGGTCTGACGCTGCGGCGACGAGCTGGACCCAGATCTCCTTATTCTTGACCGGGCCGCCTGAAGCCGTCTTCCAGCCCTTGCGCTTCCAGCCGGCTATCCAGGCGGTCATGCCATCGTGCAGGTAACGCGAGTCGGTCACGACGCACGTCCGCGACCCCGACGGCAGCGCGCGCAAACCCTCCAGCGCGGCGATCATCTCCATGATGTTGTTCGTCGTGTGGGCCAGCCCACCGCTGTAGTCCTCGATGACGCCGTCCTCCCAGCAGACCACCGCAGCCCACCCGCCAGGGCCGGGATTGCGCTGGCATGCGCCATCAGTCCAGACCAGCACCTCGCCCGGCGCGGCTTCCGGAAGGTGACCCGGCAGTGACCTGGATCGACGACGCGGGCGGACGGCCATACGGACAGCATTCAACCAACCGCCGAACCCGGAAACCGCTCGGCGGGCCACACCGGACGCCGTGCTCCGAACAAGTCACTGGCTGACGGAAAGCCAGCTAACCCAAACCGCACGAGACGCGTGCACACAAACCCGAGTTCCTGCACACCGCCTTGCGCGCCCATCCGGCGAGCCTCTGGGCGCCCGTCCTGCACCGCGCCATAGAGTGAGAGCCCGGCGCGGTTGCCTGCCGTCGTGAGCGCCGCGCGACCTGCTCTCACCATGGAGGTGCTCGATGCACCCGATCCTTCTTGATGCCGCTGGCCACCGGCGCCAGCCCGTCACCCTGCCCGGCTATCACGCCGGCCGCCCGCCTCGCAACAAGGGCCGGCGCTACCCGGCAGACCCGCCCACCGTCGAGGAGATCATCGCGGTGATGCGTACCGCGGGCGCGGGCCCCGATGGCGTGCGTCTGCGCGCGCTGATCGTCGTGCTGTGGCGAGCCGGGTTGCGGATCGGCGAAGCGCTCGCGCTCGCCGAGACCGACCTGGACGCTCGCCGCGGGGCGGTGCTTGTCCGTCACGGCAAAGGCGACAAGCGTCGCGAGGTGGGGATGGATAGCTGGGCGTGGGAGCAGCTTGAGCCCTGGCAGCAGCTCCGCGTCCGGTTCCCGGTCGGCCCGTTGTTCTGCGTGATCCACGGCCCGACCGCCGGGCGCAACTGGGAGCCGGCGTCCGCGCGCCGCCAGCTGGGCCGGACCGCCGCGGCAGCGGGAGTCAGGCGCCGGTTCGCGCCCCATCAGCTCAGGCACGCGCACGCGATCGAGATGGCCCACGAGAGGCGTGCCGCTGGTCGTCATCCAGCGCCAGCTCGGGCATGCCCATCTCGGGGTCACCTCGATCTATCTCCAAGGGATCGACAACGCGGAGATCATCGACGCCGTCCACGCCCGACGACCGCCGATGATCCCGGCCTCCGCCGGTTTGAGCGCCAGTCGGTAGCTTGCGCGGCGAGCGGGCCCTCGC
This sequence comes from uncultured Solirubrobacterales bacterium, assembly GCA_963808605.1. Classification (GTDB taxonomy): domain Bacteria; phylum Actinomycetota; class Thermoleophilia; order Solirubrobacterales; family Solirubrobacteraceae; genus Palsa-465. The sequence goes on along the minus strand of CAWEGQ010000016.1, from coordinate 13,213 downwards.
CCGCCGCATGGCGCGGATGCCATGTCGACGCCTCGCTCAATGGCCCAGGTGTCGCCGATTGCAGCGCGAACCTCAATCGCGCCTCCTACCAGGACGTGCATAGGCAAAGTCGAGCGCGGGCCAAGCCGCCCATGGACCCCGCCGGCCCGCAGAGTGTCCAGATGCATGGGAAGCACAAGTACATTGCCAACCGCGCCGCGACTCGCAGAGCGCTCAGCTCGCTGCGGCCTCCGACTCCGGGGCGACAGGCCCCACGGACTCGCGTGGAGCAGCCTCCGTCCGCATGGAAGGACGGGTCTTGACTACTCATGCGCGCCGCGTGTACGGTCCTCAGATGGCTGTCTGGCGTCGATCCGCCGTTGCGTTTCTCGCTTTGATCGCCCTTGGGTCTGTCGCGTTCGACGCGATACCGGCCGGCGCTACCTCGCGCGTTCAACGACAAGCTGCGGCAAGGGCAACCAAGGCGTTCGGCCGGGCGCTGCATCACCGCTACGGGACATTTCGAGGATCGTGGACTTGTCCTGCCGGACAGCTGTACGGCTCGCAGGTCTCGTGCACGGCAGAGTTCCGAACGAGCGGGGCCTGGTATCGCGCAGCGGCCACAGCTCACTTGGGGAATCCACAGATCAGCTTCTCCAATTTCGGTGATACGTCCTGGGTGCGCCGGTGGTCGTCCTTCACGCATCCCCTTGTGGCTGGCTTTGGCGCCACAGGCGTGGCCTCCGTCAACACTCCGGACGAGGACTGGTCCTTCATCGCCGGAGGGATCTACTACGAGTGGAAGCAGCATCGCAAATTCGCCGTGATCGACGGCTACGACGGCCAAGGGCTCGGGCTCGGACGCTTCTATCTGTTCCGGTGCGACCTGCGACATCCGACGATCCGGTGCTCGAACAGCTTCGGTGATGCGATCCGCTATCGACCGGGCGGATAGCTCGGGCGATTGCGCTTGGCTGGCGGGCGGCTTGGGTCCGCACGGCGCATCTCGCTCGAGCGCCGAGCGGTCGCGCGATGGACCAACCGGCTGACGCGTCCCTGGTCGCCGAGCAGTGGCCGGCTGGGGGAGGTCCGCACACGAAACGCGACCGTTGGGCGCCCCCCGATGCCCTCAGGGCACTTACACGGTCCCTCCGCGAGAGTGTCGAATCGCATGGAATGCAGCAGCACGCGCTACGCAGCAGGCTTTAGCCAAACCCGCAGCGGAGCGATTGGTTCGAAGCCGCTTTCCGCGGCAGCCGCCAGTGCGTTTCCGTGCTCATAGCCGACGATGGGGACTCCGGCGAACACGTCGCAGACGGCAGCGGGTAGGTCGCGCCACGCCGATGCGGGTCCAGTCGCGGTGGTGAAGACGTTCGAGAGCCCGACCGTCGCGCCAGTCCGATTGATGATCGCTCCGGTCATCACAGCGTGCTCATCGCGCACGGCAAGAACGCGGACCGTTGGGTCGCGTAAGAGCTCAGGGCGAATGATCCCTTCCAGGTCAGCCGCGACTGCCCATCGCTCGAGTTCGGCGTCGCTTGCGATCCGCTGCCAGCCCAGCCGCGGACGTGTCCGCGGCGAAGCGGGCGCTCGGAACAGCCACCGCGCGTCGAATAACCGGATGAAGCCGTGCTCTGAGAGGTCGAGGTCGGCGAAGCTGTCCTTCACCGAGCAACCCGGACCGGTGTCGATCTGGTTCAGCACGAAGTCTGCCGCCAGACGCGGCGCGAGCGTCACAGCATCCGGATACAGCCGCGGCGACCCGTCCGGCGCCATCCACATCTGCTTCGACAGCACGGTCGGCAAGCCGTGTGACCGGCAGACGATGTCGCACCAGCACGCGTTGTTGTGCACGGCGGCGACCAAGCGAGGATCCATCGACGCGATGCTCGCAGCCACGAGCGCCGCGACGCAAGCCGCTGTCGCTTCGGACGAGATCGGACAAGTCGTCGAGCGACGATCGGCCACTTATGGGATTTCGCCAGCGTGCCGATGATCCTGGTGGTCATTCTTGTGCTGCGCGAGGACAAAACGATTGAGCTGGCTCGCCTCTCGGTAACGTTGCCTCGGATGTTCACGGGGCGGTGGTCGCTTCAGAGCGGCCAGAAGATCTATCCCGATCGCTGGAAGGACGCCCAAGTCGAAGCATGGAGACTCGAGCAGCAGGAGCATCCAGTCCGCCTGCGGCAAGACGGGCGTCGTTCGCTCTGGTGGTTCCGCGATCGCTTCTACTGGGACGACGATCGGCACTCCGCCGAGGACGTAGAAGCACTCGCGCTGCAGCGCACAAAGCGCGACGAGCGGAAGCTGAAGTCCGCGCACGCACTCATGATCGGCGACGACGCGCCCCGTCGCGCGCCGATACCGGCTGGTATCGGTCGGGCAGTGATCGCACGCGACGGCCTCCAATGTATCCAGTGCGGCACAACGGAGGAGTTGCAATTCGACCATGTGTTGCCGGTCGCCCTGGGCGGCGGGACGAGCGTTGAGAACCTGCAGGTTCTCTGCGGCGAGTGCAACCGCGCCAAGAGCGACTCGCTCTAGCAAACCCACCCGTTTCTTCCGTCCACACCGGCTTCCCCGTTTCGTGGCATGAAACTGCTTGGCGGAGGCTCTGTCCGGTGCCGGCCGTAGGGTCGGGCGATCTGGGACAGGGGCTTTGTTGGGAGAACGCAGACGGGTAGGCCGTTTTTGGACGATGGGCTTCGAGCCCGGGCTATTCGTTCGGCCGCCCCTGCGACTTGCCTGGATTGAGCTTCGAGCTCGTATCGGTCTGTGTCGTTGTCCCGCTGGTTCTCCCGCTCAAATTGTCAACCATGTTGTGGAGGTGAAGGGATGGCGTTGACGAGGTGGGTCGGTCGGGCGATCGGCCTGGATGTGCACCGCGACTTCTGTGTGGTCGCGATCTGCGTGGACGGTCAGGTCCGCTCGGCGGGCCGGGTTCCGAGCACGCCGGAGGGACTGGCGAGGTTGGCCGAGAGCCTGTTGCCGACGGACCGGGTGGCGTTGGAGGTGACCGGTAGCTGTTGGGAGGTCGCGCGGATTCTCGAGCCGCACGTGCAGCGGGTGGTGGTGGTCAGCCCGGATGACACCGGGATCAGCAGCGCGCGGGCGAAGACCGACAAGCTCGACGCTCGCACGTTGGCGAGCTGTTGTGGCGGGGTGAGCTTGAGGCGGTGTGGATGCCGGATGAGCGTTGCCGGATGCTGCGCCGCCGGCTCGCGCGTCGCGAGCAGCTGGTGCGCGCACGCACCCGGGCCAAGAACGAGATCCACGCGGTGCTGCAGCGCCGGCTGCAGGCAACGCCCGCCGTGCTCTGACCTGTTCGGGGTCAAGGGCCGCCAGTGGCTGACCGGTCTGGAGTTGCCGTTGGAGGAGCGCGAGTCCGTCGACGCGGGGATCCGTCACATCGAGTTCCTCGACGCGGAGATCGCCGCGGTCGAGCGGCTGATCGCCCAGCAGGCGCTCTCGTGGCCGGAGATCCGCCGGTTGATGACGGTGCCCGGGCGTGAACCTGATCTGCGCCGCGTCGTTCATCGCCGCGGTCGGCGAACGCCGACCGGTTCTTGACCAGCCGCAAGCTGGTGGCCTATCTCGGCCTGGACCCGAAGGTCCGCCAGTCCGGTGAGGGACCCGCGCGCTCAGGCCGGATCTCTAAGCGCGGTTCGGCGTCCGCGCGGTGGGCGCTGGTTGAAGCGGCCTGGAGCGTCGTGCTTCAGCCCGGTCCGTTGCACGCCTTCTATCAGCGCACCAAGAGCCCGGCGCGGTCACGGGAAAGCGATCGTCGCGACCGCCCGCAAGCTGACGGTCCTGTTCTGGTGCATGCTCACCCGCGGTGAGGACTACGCCCACCAGCAGCCCTCGCTGACCAAGAAGAAGCTGCGGCGCCTCGAGATCACCGCCGGCGCGCCAAAGAACACGCGCCAAGCCGCCGGCCGGGATCTGGTCTACCAACGACGCTGATGCGCGACGCCGAGCGCGCAGCTCGCCGCAGCAGGCCGAGGCGTCCTACCGCGGATGGTCCAAGACCAGCACGCTGGCGGACCAGCCAAGAAAAGTGGGCGCGAGCGCGACACCGGAGCGCGCATAAATTAGGCCCTCGAAGGGGCATAGCTGCGCGGCAGACTGAAAGCTCCTGACGTCTGCACTTCGCTACGTCAGTCACCCGCGCCCACCAACAACCTAACCGCCTCGCGCCACGCCGGCCACCCCGGCGATGAACGCCAGCTGCGCAAATACCGGCCAAAACCGCGCCGACCACGCCCCAGCCGCGCGAACCGGAGCTCACAGGAAACGATCCGCGCCCTGCGCGACCGGCCGCCCGACCCATCCGCACCCCCGAAAATGTTCTCCCCAGCCCTTGACTTTCATCGGTCGTCCAAAGCAGGAGGCGCGCCGCACTCGACCCCCCAAGTCTCCGCGCGCGGCATGTCTACTGGCCCACGGGGAGGTACCCGGAGGCGAGATGAAGGGGGGGCCGGAGGGTGGTCACGGCATGGGCGACGAACGTTGCAGTGAGGAGAACATCCCGCACGGCCAACTGGCTTGCGGAACGGTGTGTGCTCCGTGGCCGGGATCGCGATTAGCCCGTGGCGCGCGGGGAGCTTTCGGGACCCGCCGAGCCTTCGGGGCGTGGAGCCTTCGTGGGCTCGTGAAGCCTCTGGTGCGCACTGCGTTCGGCATTCGCATCCCGGCGCGTCTGCTGGTCGTTGTGTGGCCACGGCTCTAATCGACCGCGGCCACCTAGTCGTCCCCGGCGGCGATCAGCAAAGACTCACAAATTCTGACCGTAGGTTGTGCGCAGCGTTATTATGTATCGAATGCCGTGGTGAGTCCGGGGCGGAACGGCACCTCGGCGGCTCCATTTCTCGACGACGAATCGGACGGGGGACGCGACCAAGCGCGCGCTCCCCGCGCTTAGGGGAACCGATGGCGACTATCGACCAAGATCAGGTGCCAACCCAGCGACTACGGCCGTGCCCGCAGTGCGGGCAAGTGTCGGCAGATGCTCGGTACTGCCCGGGATGCGGGCACGCGCTTGGCGCTGCGACAACGAATGGCGAAGCTCCGACGGTCGAACAGCCGAGCGTGCTGCCACCACCGATCGCCTACCCGCCACCGCCGTCGCCTCCTGCGGTCGCGCCTGCTGCGCTCGCCGGTCCCGCTCAGCCGTCGCGACGAAGGCTCGGCGCAATCGCCGGCGTCCTCGTTCTGGCGATCGTCATCGGCGCCGTCGTCGCCATCGTCATGACGAACGGATCGGGCTCCGGCCCTGACCCCAACACCGTATACCGCCACAAGCTGACCGCGGTGTTCGCGCCCGTAATCGCGGCGAACACAACCCTATCCAACACACTGCAGGCCCTACACGGCAGCAGCACATCGGCGGCTACCAGCGCCGCGAATCAGGCCCAGCAGGCGGCTGTCTCTGCCCGCGGCGCAATGTCCGTTCTCACCGCCCCCTCCGGCTCGCAGCAGCTCTCACAGCAGGCACAGCAGGCCATCACCCAGGAGTCGGGCTACCTCGGCACCGTGGCCGCGACGCTCTCCAGCCCGAGCCCTGGCGAACATCGCCCAGCTGCAACCACTCGCGACAAGTCTGCAGAGCGCGTTCGTTCCGCTCGCGGCCATAGCCTCCGGAAGCGGCTCGAGCATCAGCGGCACCTCCGCGCTTAGCTCGTGGGCGTCAGGAAGGGTCGCGACGGCGGCCCGGGCTACCGCGGCGGCCAACCGCGCCGCGCAGCGCAAGGCGGTCCAACAGGCGGCGACGAAGGCCGCAAAACAAGCCGTCGCCAACAGCAGTGGCGCCGTGGCCAACAGTAATGGCGGAAGCCCGCCCGCGTCAGCTCCGAGTAGCGTGCCCGGCTACGGGGTGGAGTCGCTACCGGACCAATGTGGTTATGGCGTCGCCGGCAGCGCCGGCGTGAGCTGCCCGTTTGCCGAGAACGCGTTCTACGAGTACTGGAACGCGACCGGCGGTAACCCGATCTATTCAGCGAACATCGCGGTGTGGAGCGCCGAGGGCCAGTCGTACTACACGCTGTCGTGTGGCTCTGGCGATGGCGTCGTCGACTGCACCGGCACGAATGCCAGCGGCGTGTTCCTCGACGCGAGGTTCACGCAGGCAGCGGTGTCGGCGTACAGCCAGAGCCAAGCCGCCGCATATGCGGCATCAGGCAAGCCCGGACCGAATGGATGACCGGACAACACACCCCACGCCAGCACGCGCCGGGCTAGGGGACACCGGGGAGCTAACACGGCGGCCAGCCTCCCCGGAGCGCGCCTAGGCAATCACCCGGCTCTGCACGCTGGCGCGTCCGCCCTGCGCTCGGCGATCCTCGTATGCGCCCGTCCTGCACTACGTCATAGAGTGAGAGCTCGGCTTGGTTGCCTGGTGTCGTGAGCGCCGTGCGACCTGCTCTCACCCCGGAGGTGCTCGATGCACCCGATCCTTCTTGATGCAGCTGGCCACCGGCGCCAGCCCGTCTCCCTTCCTGGCTATCACGCTGGCCGTCCGCCTCGGAATAAGGGCCGGCGCTACCCGGCAGACCCGCCCACCGTCGAGGAGATCTCGCCGTGATGCGTGCCGCGGGCGCGGGTCCCGACGGGGTGCGTCTGCGTGCGCTGATCGTCGTGCTATGGCGAGCTGGGTTACGGATCGGCGAGGCGCTCGCGCTCGCCGAGACCGACCTAGACGCCCGTCGCGGGGCTGTGTTTGTCCGCCATGGCAGGTGGACTAAGGCTTGCGCGGCTTACGGACCGGCGGTACCGGTCGCTAAGCGACGCCCATTGACGCAGCGGCCAGGTTCCGCGACGGGTCAGTGCTTGAGGTGGATCACCCGGCTCGGTTTCGCCTGTCCCTTCGTTACCCCCGAGCTGCTACTCGTTGTGGTGGCGGACCGAACGAGGTCGAACAGCACTCGGGACTCGGCGCGCGTGAACCGGATACCGGGCGGTGACCCGCCGATGTAGGGCGGGCTGCGAACCCATCGCCAGCCGGGGCCTGGTTCAGCGCTGTACACGCCCGCCCCGATCGGCGCGTTGACGTCGCCGTTGAGGTCTTGACAGCTGAGCCCGCGGCCGGCGGTCGTGCAGACCATCGTGGCGGGCTGACCGACCGGTGGTACGCGCGTGTGCCCGTTGCGAGTGTCGCCGCCGCTACCGTACGTCCCGTACTGCCACGCCAGCTGCAGTTCACTGAAGAACCCGTCCGGCACGGCGGCGACGTCCGCGCGCAACTTCGCCGCTTGCGCTGCTGTCATCGTCCGCCCCGCGAGCGCCTTGGAGATCCCTTTCTTGAACCCGGCGCGGCTGAGCACCGAACTCGATGGCGGCGCCCGGAGCGCGTCGATCTGCATGTACGGCAGGCCCGTGCCGGACAACTTGCAATACGGTGCTCGCTGCCCGACCTGGTAGCAGACCTCGCGAGCAGGCGAGCAGAGGAACTGCCCGTTGCCGCTGGTACGGCAACGGATCTGCTGCGCCGTCGGTGTCCGCACCCGCAGGTTCGGGTTCACGCGGTAATGCGCTTCGCTCGGGTTGCTGCTCCACCAGCCCATCGGGTCGGTGGCGGCAAGCGCGCCACCGACTCCAAGCACGAGCACCGCGAACACGAGTACGAGTCCGCGATGTCCCACAGCGCGGCGCGCCGTGAGCGGCGCCGGCGGCGGCGTATCAAGGATCCGCTGCATGGCTGCTTGGGCGACATGCTCGTGGCCGCGGTCGGGATCGACGGCCGCCGGGTTGGCGGCTCGCAAACGTGCGATTACGTCGGGCTGCATGTCAGGTCTCCGTCCGATCGAAAGATGCGGGGGTGCCAGCCAGGAGACGTTCGAGCCGGCGGCGGGCGCGGAACAGGCGCACGGAAAACTGCTGCGCCGGGCAGCCGACAACACGCGCCGCCTCGGCCACCGATAACTCCTCCCAGGCGATCAACGCCAACGCCTCGCGGTCGCCGGGCCGCAGGCGCTCCCACGCCGTCCACAACGCCGGGTCTCCGGTGAGGTCCGGGGTGAGCGGCGCGGGCGCAGGCTCGCGCCCGACGGCCTCGCGCGTCAGGGTCTGACGCCGCGTCGTCTCGTGATGGCGCAGTACCACGTTGCGCGCCACCCCATACAGCCACGGGAGCGACTCGGCGGGAACTGCGTCCCAGCGCCGCCACGCGATCAGGAACGTCTCGGCAGCGATCTCGTCAGCCGCATCAGCGCCGACGCGCCGCGCGGCGTAGGCGTGAACGGCGCCGTAGCGCTGTTCGTACAACGTCTCGAACGCAGCGGACCGACGGTCCGTGGCTATCAGGGTCATACCCCCTTATCCGCCATCGACGGCAAAATCTTTCACCCCGATTATGCAAGCCGGCCCCGCGGCCCGCCCGCCGCAACGGCGGCGGAACTCCCTCAGCAGCGCACGCCACCGAGAACGCAGCACCGGAACGGAGAGAAGCAGGCGGACATGCGGCCAGTGAGGCCACCAGACGCAATGCTCCGAGCTTGCAGGATCCCCAAACTGCCTACGTATCGACAGCCGTGTCTATGTTGTCTTAAGAGACGCGCTTTCGCCCAAGGCGGGGTGCGACGCTTACGACGGTTGAAGGGTCCGGGCGGACGATCGGCTAGGGATCCGTTTTCTCCGTAGAGGCTTGTTGCGGGCCTCATCCGGCCGGTCTCGGTGCACCTTGTGAGCGTGGTCGACGCGGCGACCGTTTTCGGTGATCCCAGGGGCCCGGTCGCGGTACTGCGATTTGGCGACGGGCATCCAAGCCCGTCACCAAATCGCAGGTCGATGATCTCCAGGACCGGACGATTCACTCAAACAAGAGGGACATCTCATGAACGGCGGTGCCGGCTGGCCGTGCGGGCGAGGTCAACGATCAAGCGCTAGCTTGCGACGAGTGCGGCCGTTGGCCGCCTGGCTGGCCGCCCAGCGCTCGATCTCGGGACGCAGCCATAACTTCACGCGACCTTCTCCCAGATCGAGGACGGGTCGCGGCATGTCGCTGTAGCGATGCTGGTAGACGCTCACGGTGTTGCGGTGGGCCAGGCCGAGTACATCGGCGACGCCGTGAGCATCGAGTAGGTCGTCCAGCGCAACCTGGCGAGTCATGCCGCCAGGTTACATCCGTAGTCGGATCTGTCCGCGCCAGGCGCTAGATTCCGTTCGTAATCATTAGACGGCCCGGCGGTGCGACAACACCCCGGGGCCTGGCCGAGACCTGAATGGAGGTCCGACGATGTCAGCCTACGCCACGGCGGCGCCGGAATCCGCCGAGTCCTATCGAAATGCTCAGACGCCCTCCGCGTCCCTTCCCGCGAGCTCCGCGGATGGCCGAGGCTCGCTGACCCGGCACGAAGTAATGACCGCCCGCGAGGTCTCGGATCTGCTGCGCATGCCGGTGTCGACGCGAGCTGGCACGCCGCGGCGAGTTGCCAGCCCGCCGGCTCGGGCGGACTTGGCGCTTTCTGCGGCCGCGGCTCGAAGAGCTGCTGGCTAGCTGAGCGGCAACTCTCTTACTCAGGCAGCCGCTGCGAGAACCTGCGGCGCCGCGTCGTGCGTGTCAAGCGCGGTCACGGCCCATCCAGGCGTGTCATTGAAGTCTATGACCACCCGGAGCCATCGACCGGGAGCTGGGAAGTCCGCACGATAGAAGCGCTCACGGCCCGGAGCGGGATCATCCTGACGGAAGTCGGGAACCTCGATCGTGCCGAGGATCACGTCTATGTGATCGAGCAGCCAGCCGCGCGCACCCATCGCGAGATGCAAATGCGAGCCGGCATCGAACACGCCTCCCGTCCGTCCGGGTCCGACGACCGCCGCGTCCATTCGCTGCTCACGCCGCAACGGCCGCCAGAGACCCACCGAACGCGCGGGTGAAGCGTACGCAAGCTCGCCCGCAGGCCGTGCGTGCAGGTAGCGCTCGGTCGTCGTGATCCGGGAATGCCCCATAGCCGCCTTAACGCTTGCCAGGTCGATGCCGCCAGCGACGAGGAGTGAGCCGTACGTGTGCCGCAGATCGTGGAAGCGCAGCGGCTCGAGACCGACCGCATCGCGTGCCCGTTCGAACCGGCGGCGGAGAGCCGATGGATCCAGCCGACGGCCTAGCCGATTGGCGAACACGTAGTCGTCAGGTCCCATGAACTCCTTGCGGCGGCCGAGGCGATCGAGCGCGGCGGCCGCCTGATCGGGAAGCGGGACCTCGCGGGCTCGGCAACCTTCCCCGCCAGAACCGCCGCGTAAGCGGGCGATACGGCCTTCTCAACCGTCACTAACTACGCGAGTCGGAGCATGATCTCCGGCCTGTCACGCCGGAGGTCGCGGGGTTCGAGTCCCGTCGCTCCCGTTTCAGCGTTGCCCGCCCCGGCAAAAGCAGCAGTACGCTGCGGCCCTCAGGACTCTGGGGCGAGGCGCCGTGGTCGCCGGAGGCCCAGCATGTACGGGACGCCGCGGCAGGCGACGTCGACCGTCCTGGCGAGCCGCCCAAGCCAGCTGGGCTCCGGGATCGGGGGCAGTGGCCCCGCCACGCCGCCGATTTCCGCGAAGTACGTGTGCACGCGACCGATCCCCTCGAGGTCCTGATCAACCTGCTGCACCGGATCAAACGCATTCCCGCCCTTCCGGTAGAGCTCCTCGGAAAAGAGGACATACTCGGTCGCCTGGACGGTGTTCTTCAGCAGGCGGTGGACCAGGATGACGTCGATCCCGACGAGCTTGCGGCGACCCCTGATCGTTTGGGTCGCGACCTCCCCGACGTGCGCGACGAACTTCAGCGTCAGATTGTTCGCCTGCTCACAGGCGTCGCACGGGCACAGATTGGACGCGACGTACTGGCGCTCGTGGTGGAACGCACGGTGCATGCCGGCGACGGTCTCGGATATGGCGGCGGCCGTCGCGCCGGCGTCGAGGTTGTCGGCCTGACGCGAGAGGAAAGCCGCGTCGCCTTCGATCTCAATCAGCTCGAAGTCGCCGGCGGCGTCGATCACCGCCTCGAGCATTCTCGCGGTGTTGACCTCCGCGTGAGCGAGGCTCATCCGGTGGGTCCGCATGTACTCGGTATAACCGCCGATGTCGGCGATCAGCAGAAGCGCACGCTCTGATCCCACGGCGAGAGATGCTAGCCGGTTGGTCCGGCCACGGACTCTCGAACGGTGCGGCGCCCGTCGTAGGTGCCCCACCGAAAGCCGGTGGGGTGGGGCTCGGGCGCCAGCGGCGCGCGCGGCCGGCCGACCACGGCGGCCTGGAGGTTGTACTCCGGCGGTGCGATGTCGTTGGGCGTGTCCGGGTGAAACAACGAGGCCAGGTATTGGAGTTGCCCGCGGCCCGGGCCCTGCTCGAACATTCCGCCGCCGTAGATGCCGACGCCGTGCGCCGCGCAATAGTCGTACGTGTCGAAGAGGGCCCTCAGGCTGCCGAACCGCGCGGGCTTCACGTTGAGCATGCGAGGCCGCCACGGCAGCGCCTCGATGTCAGCGACCGAGTGGATCGGCTCGTCCCAGGTGATCCGGTCGCGATGGCGCTCGAGCAACTGCTCGTTGCGGGGCTCGAGCGCGGGATCCTCGATCCACGCGTCGGGCAGCCCCTCGATGACGCGCCGGTACAGAGCCGCCTCTGGCTCCATCGCCACCGCGACGTTGCGGTAGGAGCCCTTCAGGTCGATGACGTCGACGCACCCCAAGCTGGCGAGCTCGGCCACGACGCTGTCGTCCCAGCTGGGGGTTGCGTCCAGCTTGAAGCGCAGCCCGGCATCCTCACGCAGCCACGCCCGCAGTATCGCGAGGCTCGGAGGGTCGCCGATCCGGACCGATGCCACGAAGTTGACGGGCCGGGCCTGACGGCCGACGGCGTCCTGGAGCGAGACGCCGTTCTGGCGCAGGGCGAGGTCCAGCGCTGCGCTCTCGAACGCCCACCGCCGGTAGAGGCGAGCGCTGTCGCGGATCGGCCGAACCGGGAAAAGGTTGGCCAGGCCGAGCAGCCGCGAGAACTCGTCGAACGTACGCGTTCCGTGCAGCCAGCTCAGGTCACCGGCGGCCCGGAAGAGCTCGATCTGGTCGATCTGGTCCCACGTGATGTCCTCGCCCTCGCCGGCGTGGTCCGCACCGTTGAGCCGCACGACGATTGAGACCTTGGTGAACCCACTGGATGTATCGCGCACGATCGGCTCCAACTCACAGCGCTCGATGACCAGCGGCAGCTTGGCGATGTGGGCGTAGGTCTCATTTGGAGTCAAGTTCGACAGACTTCCTCGCCTTGCGGCGGTCGCGGTCGGCCCAGAACAGTACTTTGGCGGCACAGGCACGCCCGGCGATCGGGCGGCCAAGGGTCGCGCCGACGCTCGCTTGCTGAGCCAGATCTGACACAACCGACGGCACGCTTTCTGCCGATCTCCCGTGCCTTGGGGTGCTCGTACTCGGCGCGTGGCACGATCGACATGCTCGCGTACGACCCGCCCGCGAGGTCGTAGCGGCATTCCGCGCGAACTCCGCACGGTTCGGATTGGGTGGAGCCGATGCGTCGCCTGAGCTCGGTAGCTGTCGCCCTTGTAGTCATCACGATGACGGGCGCCAGCCTTGGCGGGAGCGCCGCTTCCGCCAAGCCCCGGCAGCCAAACTGCCGGCACTTCTTCACGCACACCCAGATCGTTAACGCCCTGGGCGGGTCGGCCGCAATCACCTCGGTTCAGGTGGCCCGGGCATCGGCCCTCTTCGGTAGCGAGATCCCAACCGGTACAAACTGCGGCTACCTGTGGGACACGAGCACCAATCCCCCGGCCGGCTACCCGATGTGTTCCCTCGACAGCCTGGGTCGCTTCGCGAACTATTCCCCCGGCTACGGATGGATCGTGGCCTACAACTACACGGGCAAGCAGTGGACGCGCCTGACACACATCCAGAAGAGCACGGCCGTTGCTCCGGATCCGAACCACGACAAAGCGCAGCAGTACCACTCGATCAACCTTGGGCACAAAAGCCAGGCGTTCTATATCTACGACAAGGACTACCGCAACCCGGACGGGACCTCCGGCGCCTATGCGCTCTACGTCCGCACACACCGCCACAACCTCCTGACGATGTTTCTGTGGCCCGCCACACTTGGAGCCGAGCAGGGCTTGGCGCAGTACGTGCTCACGCACGACAGCAAGTTCTTCTGAGGATTTCCGCAGTCCCGGACCGCCCCCGCCTCGCCGACTAAGCAGTTGTGTCCCTCAGGCCGTAGGCGATGATCGAAGTGACTTCCCGACTGT
>CAWEGQ010000015.1:0-393010 GCA_963808605.1 uncultured Solirubrobacterales bacterium | reverse complement strand
GGCCGAGGTGGCCACGCTGCGGCCAGGGCTGGTGGTCGTGGCGCCGTTTATGTTCGCCGACGGCGCCTGCGGCAACTGCGCGCATGGTCTGCCGGCCTCCTGCGCTGCGGGGGGGATGTTCGGTGTGGCCGGTGACGGCGGTCAGGCCGAGGCGGTGCGCGTACCATTCGCCGACGCCACCCTGGTCGCCGCCCCGGTGGACGAGCACGACGAACGTCTGCCTGCACTGCTGGCCCTGTGCGATGTGATGGCCACCGGTCGGCACGCCATACGCCGGCCACGGGTCGCCGCGGGCGCCACGGTCGTTGTTGTGGGCGACGGGCCGGTCGGCCTGTGCACCGTCCTTGCCGCTCGCGAGGCCGGGGCCGCCCGTGTGGTCCTGCTCGGCAGGCACGATCCGCGCATCGCCGTTGGCACCGGGTTCGGCGCCACGGACGTCGTGCGCTCACGTGGACCCCAGGCTGTTCAGGAGGTCTTGGCCCTGACCGGCGGTATGGGCGCCGAGGTCGTGGTCGAGTGCGTGGGCGAGGCGGATGCTCTGGCCACCGCGTTCGACGTCTGTTGTGACGGCGGCATCCTCAGCCTGGTCGGCGGCCCGCACGGCGCGCTGGACCAGATGGCTTGCTTCATGCGCAACCTCACGATCACAGGCGGGCTCACTCCGGCCCGCGCGTATCTGGACGATCTCGTCCGCGATGTGCTGGCCGGATGGCTCGATCCCGCTCCGGTATTCGACCTCACTGTGCCCTTGACCGATATCGCCGCAGGTTATGAGGCCATGCGGACCCGGGCCGCCACCAAGGTCCTAGTGCGGTTATAGACCGGAAGGAAGCTGCCGTGAACTACATCGACCCCGGACCGATCAGCCTGACCGAGGCAATCTGGGGTCCGGATCTGGCCACCGTCACCGACGATCGAGCTGCGGTCGTCGATGGCGACCGCACCTGGACCCGCACGGAGCTTGCCATCGCCGCCCTTTCGGTGGCCGACGCAGTACGCGGCACCGACATTGTTGGCCTGATCTTGGAGAACGGCGCCGAGTTCATCGCCGCGTACCACGGAACATTGGCCGCGGGCGCCGCCGTACTCGCCTTGGACCCCCGCGCCGTCCCCGGCGAGTGGACCACCACCCTTGCCGCTCAGGGCATCGGGGTGGTGATCGCGGGCCCGGCACAGCGACCACACCTGCCCGCGGGGATCACGGTCGTCACGGTGGGGCAGGGCCGTGCCGAATACTGTCCTACCCCCGCCGGCGGGGGTAGGACAGCGGTGCTGGCGGCCTCGAGCGGCACCCTCGGCAAGCCGAAGCAAGTGGTCATCACCCACCACAACCTGGTCGCCAACCTGGCCCAGATCAGGCAGCTCCACACACTCACCGCCGATGACGTGGTTCTCGCGGTGACCCCGCTGCGGCACATCTACGGCATGCAGATGGCGATGAACCACGCTCTGCTCGTCGGCGCGCCCATCGTTATCCTGCCGACCCCGCTGACCTCGGCGCACGTGCATGCGGCGATCAGCCGATATGGGGTGACCGTGGCCTACCTGGTGCCCAGCGTCATCGCGGAACTCGGTGCCGCGGGCCCCGTGGGCCCCGGTACCCTGCGGCTGGTCGTCTCCGGCGGTGCTCCGCTTCCTGCCGCGGCTGCCGAAGCTTGTTCGGCAGCGCTGGGTGTGCCCGTTGTGCAGGGCTTCGGTATGACCGAAGCGGGCTGCATTTGCTTCACACCCGACGGCGCTCCCGGCCCGGTCACCTCGGTCGGTATTCCGGTCCCCGGCACCGACATCCGCTTCGTGGACCCGGACACCGGCCTCGACGCTCAGCCCGGAGAGCTGTGGGTTCGCGGCCCTCAGGTCACCCAGGGCTACCTGGACGACGCAACCGCCACCGCCGCCCTGATCGACCCCGACGGCTGGCTGCACACCGGCGACCTGGCCATCCGTGACCTCGACGGGCATGTGAGCGTGGTCGGCAGGCTGAAGGACATCATCAAGTACAAGGGCCACCAGGTCGCCCCCGCCGAACTCGAGGGCATTCTCATGGACCACCCCGCCGTCACGGACGCGGCGGTTCTGGGAGAACCGGATCCTGTCGCCGGGGAAATACCCAAGGCTTACGTGGTCCTCGCTGAGTCCGTGCCGTTGCCCGACATCCTCACCTACGTCGCCGCGCGGGTACCCCCGCACAAGCGGATCAGGTTGATTTCACAGGTCACGGCCATCCCGCGATCGGCGGCCGGTAAGGTCCGGCGATTCGACCTGGCCGACCGGCCGGTAACACGAGAACCGGTGTTGCCGCACATCACCGATCAACCACGAGATGACCCTGAGCCGACGCCCCAACCAGTACTGCACGGACTTCGCGTGCTGGTTACCGGAGGGGGGAGGGGCCTGGGCCGCGAGTTCGCGCTCGCCCTCTCTGCGGCCGGGGCATCGGTGTTGATAACCGGCCGCAACGCGGACACACTGTCGGCCACCGCCAAGGCCGCGTGCGCCGACGGCGGGCCGATTGTCTGGGCCGTGGCCGACGTGCTCGACCAAGCCGCGACGGCCCGTGCCATGGAGTCCTTCGGCGCCGTGGACGTCCTGGTCAACAACGCCGCTCTGCCAGGTCCGCTCGGCCCGACGTGGATCACCGACCCGGACGACTGGTGGCGAGCGATGGAGACCAACGTGCACGGCGCCGACCTGACCACCCGGGTGGCGTTGCCGGGCATGATCGCCCGCGGCCAAGGGCGGGTGATAACAGTGGTCAGCAACGCCGGACAAACCCGGTGGCCGAATGCCAGTGCCTACTCGGTGTCGAAGGCCGCGCAAATCAAACTCGTGGAAAATTTGGCCGCGGAACTTCGTCACACGGGTGTCACCGTGCTGGCTTACGACCCCGGCCTGATCAATATCGGCATCACCAGAGCCCACCTCGACCGAGGCCACATCGGCGAACCCAGCGCCGACCACATCCTCGACTGGACTCTCCGAGCCCAGGCCGAAGGCCGCTTCGGCACCATCGAGCAGGCCACCACCAGCCTGGTCCAACTGGCTGCCGGCAGCGCCGACGACCACTCCGGCCGGTATCTGACCCCATCCGCAGTGACCGACCTTCGGAATATGATGTAGCACAATAGATTACGGAGATTGATATGAGGGCTCGCTGGCCTGTGGTCCGGACATGGCCGGACGGGATCCGGAGATCGACAATGACCGGCTCCAGAGCGCTGGTGCTGGGAGGTGGGGCTCTGACAGGCGTCGGCTGGCTGATCGGGGTGATAGCCGGGCTGGCCGAAGCAGGTGTGGATCTGTGTAGCGCGGATCTGATCGTCGGCACCTCCTCTGGCTCGGTGGTCGGCGCGCAGCTCGCATCAGGTGCGGATCCGCAGAGGCTGTACGACCGGCTGTTTACCTCCTCCGTAACCCATCCAGCTCGGGAGTTGTCGGTGCGGGCTCTCACGACGCTGGCTACGATCCTCGGCGACACCGATGATCCGCCGCGGGCGCGACGCGAAGTCGTCGACGCCGCCGGCCGGACCCCGCCCCCGGCGTCCGAGAACGAATTGCTCAGCGGTGTTCGAGACTGGATATCGGCCGGTAGCTGGCCGCATCGGCGTCTGCTTCTCTCGGCGGTCGATGCCGATACCGGTGAATTCGTCGCACTGGACCGCCACAGCGGGATGAGTCTGTGCGATGCCATCGCCGCCAGCTGTGCGTTGCCGTTCGTGTATCCACCGTTCAATGCGGACGGGAGACGGTGGGTCGACGGGTTCATCCGATCACCCGCGAATGCGGACTTGGCCGCCGGACACGATCGCATCGTAGTCCTCGCTCCGATGGTACAAGGATTTGTTCCCGGCGCAGACGTGCCCGACCAGATCGCGAGGCTGGAAGCAACCTCGAGCACGCGGGTCGCCGTGATCACCGGCGTTGAATTCGACGCCACCATGAGAGCGCGGGGACTCGATCCGGACTACGTCGCGCCTATGGCGGAACTAGGAAGAAAGAGAGTCGTCACCGAATTTGAAAGCATAGCTCGAGTCTGGAGTGCGAAATGACAACAGCCAAGTCCGCTGTCGAACACGAACACAGATGGGTCGACGACTTCTTTCTGAGTGGCCCGGACGAAGAAGTTTGCCTACGTATCGGACGGGCCGTAACACGACACGAGTTTCGAAATTCTGTCGAAGTATGTCAGTCGACATTACGGCAGCTCGGGGCGCAATCCCACGGCGCGATAGTGGTGCAACTTCCCCCTTCGGTGGAGTTCATCGCATATGCAATCGCCGCGTGGCGGATCGGTGCCCAACTCATCCTCGTGGACCATAGAGTCACCAAAGAGAGCTTCGACCACATTCTCGAACTCTTCCACCCGAACGTCGTGCTGACGTCGACGAATCGGACGGCATTCAGGGCTGGTGCTACAGATGTCATCGCCCGCGAATCATCGGCCGGTTCTCGTCTCGAACGTAGCGACCGCATCCTCATACAGATCAGTTCTGGGTCGACTGGCCGCCCACGAGCGATCGGCCGGCGGTTCGCCGCGATTATCGCGGAGGTGCAGAAAACGGCACGCGCGGAAAATATGCCCGGATCCGGTGAAAGAATTGTCTTGCTGACCGCGTTCGCGCATGCCTACGGCTTCTTTGCCGGCGTACTGCACAGCCTGCACAATCGAATCGAGCTCACCGTGCCGGTAACCCCGACCGCGAATGGCATCATTCAAGCCATCAACGAACACTCCATCCCGACCACTGTGCTGGGCGTTCCGTTCCACTTCCGGCTCCTTTCGGCCGGTCATCAATTCTCTGCGCCTTCGCACTTGAAACGTCTCGTGTGTTCGGGCGAACCGCTTGATCCGCACCTGTCCGACCGCTTGCGCGACCTTACGGGAATCTCGATCGGCCAACTCTACGGAACAACCGAAACCGGGATGATCGCCGCAGATCCGGACGGCAGATGCCGACCTTCGGTGGGACGGCTGGCACCCGGTATCAACGCCAAGATCCAGAACGGCGAACTGTGCGTCCGAATGCCCACCAATCCTTATGTCGGCCCCGAGAGTCCCTCACGATGGTCGTCAGGATGGTTCCACACCGGAGACAGCGCATCAATCGACAGAGACGGATTGGTACACGTCCGCGGTCGTGTGGACTCACAGGTATCCATAGGAGGCCTGAAGGCCGACCTCACCGAGATCGAACAAATGATCTCCGCGATGGACGGCGTAGCAGAGGCCATCGTCGTCTACGACGGGGCTATTCGCGCTTACCTCGTACTCGCCGATGACGGGCTGACCATGGATATCGTACGACAAAAGTTGAAGACCGCCCTCGACCCACATCAGCGGCCACGGGCATACCATGTCGTTCCTACGCTACCGAAAACACCCACGGGAACGCTGATCGCGATCCCGCACTGGATCCAGGATGACGGCCGGCTGCTGGCGCTCTACGGTCAGAAGGTCAAGCACACCGACATCAGCAAGTACCCGATGCTGGGCGGGGCAATGGACCAGACGCTTCATGTAATCGCCCTGTTTCTGACCGCACTGCTGATCGGGACCTGACCCCCGGCCGAAGTGTGATTAATGCGTTGACCGTGGGGCCGCGCGCGGTTTAGGCTGCGGATGTGGACCCGGCGCGTCCGCGTCTGGGTCAGCGGAGGGGGCTGATCAGCCTCCGGGGAACCGCCAACCGATCGAGGGGAAGGTGCCGTCATGGCCAATGGACAGATCGCCGAGAATCAACCGGCTGCTGGTTTCGTGCCGCTGGATGGAAGCGAGCGCAAGCCGCGCCCAGGGTTCAAGCCCGCCGGTGCCGCGGACCCGAATCAGGACGTACGGGTGATCGTCAAGGTCCGCCCGAAGCAGGAGCTTCCGGACCCGGCCGAGATCGGAGCGCTGCTACCGAGCCAGCGGCCCGCCCCGGACAGCCATGAAGCGCACGCCGAGGCCTACGGTGCCCGCCAGGAGGACATCGACGCCGTCACCACGTTCGCCCGCGAGCAGGGTCTGACCGTCGAGGAAGCCGACGCGGCTTCGCGCCTGGTCGTACTCACGGGCAGCGCCGCGCAGATGAGCAAGGCGTTCGGCGTCGGGTTGGAGGTCTACCAGGCGGTGTCGGGCGACAAGTCCTATCGCGGCCGCGTCGGGTCGGTGCATGTGCCGAAAGAACTCGAGCCGATCATCAACGTGGTGACGGGCCTGGACGACCGCCAGCAGGTGCGACCGCTCGCCACCGCGCAGGCCGGGCCGTCGGTCACCTACACCCCGGTGCAACTCGCGCAGATCTACGACTTCCCCGATCTCGACGGCCAGGGTCAGTGCATCGGGCTGCTCGAGTTCGACGGGGGCTACCAGACCTCGGACATCCAGGCCTATTTCCAGCAGCTCCAGATCCCCGAGCCGACCGTGAAGTCGGTGGCCGTGGGCCGGCACAAGAATTCTCCCGGTTCTGACGCCGATGGCGAGGTCGTGCTGGACATCGATGTCGCGGGGGCGGCGGCCCCGGGCGCCGAGATCGCCGTGTACTTCTCGACCTTCACCGCCGCGGGCTGGGTCGAGGCGATCACCAAGGCGATCCACGACAAGACCAACAAGCCGTCCGTGATCTCGATCAGCTGGGGCTGGGTCGAGTTCGAGGACGCGGGCACGCTGGCCTGGACGGCCGCGGTGATGGACGAGGTCGACCTGATGTTCAAGGAGGCCGCCAACCTGGGCGTGACGGTGATCGTCGCCGCCGGCGACGACGGCGCCGAGGACAACATCACCGACGGCAAGCCGCACGTGAACTACCCGGCGTCGAGCCCGTACGTGCTCAGCTGCGGCGGGACCACGCTGGAGGCTCAGAACGGCGTCCGCTCAAGCGAGGTCGCCTGGGGCTTCGGGGCGCGGTCCGACGGTCCCGGCCACGGCTCGACCGGCGGCGGAATCTCCGAGCATTTCCCGATCCCGTCCTGGCAGTCCGGCGCCAGCGTGCCGGTCTCGGCGGGCACCGGGTTCGCCGGCCGGGGGATGCCCGACGTCGCCGCCGACGCCGACGCGCGCACCGGGTACTGGATGCTGATCGGCGGAGAGATGCAGCCCAACGGGGGGACGAGCGCGGCATCGCCGCTGTGGGCCGCGCTGGTCGCGCGGATCAATCAGCAGCTCGCCACCGACGGCAGCCAGCCGCTGGGTTACTTCAACCCGCTGCTGTACTCCAAGCTCGGGACGAGCGGCGCGTTCTACGACATCACCTCGGGCAGCAACGACACCCACGGCAACCTCGGCGCCTACAGCGCCCAGGCCGGCTGGGATGCCTGCACCGGCTGGGGCGCGCCCGACGGCGCGGCGCTGCTGGCCGCGCTGCAGGGCAAGTCGTCGTCCTAGAGGGATGCTTTCGGCCCGGGCCGCCTTGCGCCTTGCGGCGTGCGGCCCGGGCCGACGCTTTCCCGCCTGCGGTCCGGGCCGGAGGGTTGATCCCGGTTCGAACTACAGCGATGAAGGGGTGAGCGTTCGGCTGCGGCCGACACGCGGGTCGGCGGCCGTGGGAGGCTTGATTCGGAGTGAAAGTGCGGTTGTTGGCGGGATGGGTTGAATTATTCAACCCAACCCGCCAAGCAGCGTCCGTTCGAGCGCGCCGGTGCCAGCTCGAGCCGTCCGGGGACGCAACCGCATTCCACCGCACGCAACCCGCTCACGCCCCTTCACCGAGATGTTCGTCCTCGACCGACCCTCCGACGCGGGATCAGCCGCAACCCGGGCGCGGCTCAGCCGGCGGGCGTTAGCGCGACGATCGGGATCGGCCGCTTGGTCTTGGTCTGGTAGGCGTCGTAGCGGTGAGCGTTGGCGTCGTCGGCGATCCGCCAGACGCGGGCGAAGTCCGGGTCGTCGTGGGTGATCTCCGTGGCCGTGGCGCGTTGGCGTTTGCGGCCGAGCTGGATCTCCACGTTCGGCTCGGCGCGGAGGTTGTGCAGCCAGGCCGGCGCGGCATCGGCGCCGCCGGCGGACGGGACGACCAGGTAGCGCTCGCCGTCCCGGGCGTAGACCAGCGAGTTCGTGCGGGTCTGACCGCTCCGTCTCCCGGTGGTTCGCAGCATCAGCGTCGGCACGCCCAGGAGCTTGTGACCGATCCGCCCGTCGGTGCGCTCGTAGACGGCCGCGTGGGCCCTCAGGATGTTGTGGAACACCTGCTCTTGGATGCTCATGATTAGTCCTCGCGTTCCTTCAGTTCTCGCTTGAGAATCTTGCCGGTGGGGTTGCGGGGCAGCTCGTCGATGAAGATGACCTGACGAGGGACCTTGTAGTTGGCCAGGTTGTCTTTGACGAACTTCTTGACCTCGTCCTCGCTCACCCCGTCGCGGCCTTCCTTCAACACAACGTAGGCCTTCAGGCGTTGACCGAAGTCCTTGTCCTCGACGCCGAACGCCGCGGCATCGGCGATCGCGTCATGGGTGACCAGCAGCTCTTCGACCTCGCCGGGGAATACGTTCTCGCCCCCGGAGACGATCATGTCGTCGTCGCGGCCGTCGATGTAGAGCCGCCCGTCCTCGCCGATGTGCCCGATGTCGCCGGTCGACAGCAGCCCGTCGATGATGTCCTTCTGGCCACCGCCGGTGTAGCCCTCGAACGGCATCGAGGTGCCGACGAAGATCCGGCCCTGCCGGCCGGTGGGGACCTCGTGCCCGGCCTCGTCGTAGATCTTCACCCGCGACCCCAGCGCGGGCTTGCCGACCGACGTCGGCGCCTCGCGGACGTCCTGGGGGGTGGCCAGCGTGGCGACGGCGACCTCGGTCGATCCGTACAGGTTGTAGATCACATCGCCCAGCAGCTCGGTGGCGCGAAGCGCGACCTCGGCCGGCAGGGCCGAGCCGGCGCAGAAGACGACGCGCAGCGAGCTCAGATCGTGCCGCTTGACCTCCTCCTCCCCCAGCGCGATCACCCGCTGGAGCATCACCGGCACCACGCACACGCCGGTCGCCCGATTGCTCTCGATGTCGTCGAGGAAGGCCTTGGCGTCGAAGCGCCGCCGCAGCACGGTGTTGGAACCGAGGCTGACCGACAGCAGAGCGATGATCAGGCCGGTGCCGTGGAACAGGGGTGGGGCGATCACGTTGGCCTCGCGGGCGCGCATCGGCATCCGCTCGAGCAGCGAGCCGGGAACGATGAAGCCCCGGGGCTCCGGCCGCGGAGCGCCTTTCGGCGTGCCGCTGGTACCGCTGGTCAGCAGCACGATCCGGCCGGGCTTCTCGGGCGCGGCCGGTGGCGTCGGGTCTCCTTGGGCGATCAGCTGGGCGAGCTCGTCCTGGTCGCCGTCCTCGGTCATACAGGCGATCCGGCCGTGCTCGGGCTGGATCTCGGCCACCATCTCGGCGAATTCGGCGTCGTGGATGAGCAGCTCGACGCCCTCGCGCTCAGCCACCTCTTTGGCCTGGCGAGGCGAGAACGAGGTGTTCAGCCAGATCGCCGTCATACCCATGCGCGAGGCGGCGAAAGCCGTGATCAGCGGCCCGCGGTGGTTGCGACAGAGGATGCCGATGCTCGAGCCGGGGCCGAGACCCCGCGATCGCAGCGCATTGGCCAGCCGGTTCACGCGCTCGTCGAGCTGGGCGAAGGTGAGCTGCCCGACGTCGTCGGTGATCGCCGGGTATTCGCCGTGACGGATCGCGGAGATCCTCGGCGCTCCGCCGAAGGGACCGTACGCGCGGATCGCGCTCACGACCTCCAGGACGCGCTGCGGTGAGTCGATCCCGATCACTCCCGCGCGGGCCAAGGCGACCAGCGCGCGCGCCTCCAGCGACGCCCGGCGAGCCGGCGCCTCCAGCATCCCGACTAGGTCCATCAACGGGCTCCTCTCTGCCGTAAACGGGCTGCAGTATTCATGATCTCCCGCGCCGGGGGGAGTCCCGGCGCCGGTCAGCCACTACGCACTCGCGCCCGGAAGCGCCGCCTCGATCGCCGCGACGATCTGCGGATCCTCCGGCTTGACCTTGGTCGCCCAGCGAGCGATCAGGCGTCCGTCGGCGCCGACCAGGTACTTGGTGAAGTTCCACACCGGCGGCCCGGACTCGGGCTGCCTGGCCAGATCCGCCCACAGGGGCGAAGGATCGGCCCGCACCGAGGTCTTCTCGGTCAGCGGGAACCCGACGCCGTAGTTCTGCTGGCAGAACGCCCCGATCTCGGAGGCCTCGTCGAACTCCTGGTCGGCGAAGTCGGCCGAAGGCGAGCCGAGGATCTGCAGGCCGCGGTCGTGGTAGCGCTCGTACAGCGACTGCAGGCCCGCGTACTGCGGCGTGAAGCCGCACTTGCTGGCCGTGTTGACGACCAGCGTCGGCCGGCCCCGCAGCGAGCCCAGGTCCAGCTCGCCGCCGTCCAGCAGCTTGACCTGGTGCGCGTAGAGGTCCGTCTGCTGCGCCAGCTTCGGCGTGCGCTGGAAATACATGCGAAGGGTGGAGAGGATGCTCATGACCTGAGTTCGTTTGGAGGGGACTCGCGGCTCGCTTCCTACGGTGCTGAAGCCGCGACTGGCTCCGCACCCTATTCTCTCGCGGTCGTGCTAGCCACTCTGCCCCGCCTGCCCTCCCTCCCCACGCTTCCGCGGCTGCCGTTCGTGGCCGACCCGCTGGGACGGATCCAGCTGCCGGCAGACCTCGAGTCCGTGACCACGGTCGGCGAGGAGCACGATCCCGAGTCGGTCGGGCTGACCGAGCAGCAGATCTGGCGGATCTGGGGCGCGGCACGGGCCCTGTACCGCAGCGGCGTTCACCCGGCGCTCCAGCTCTGCGTGCGCCGCAACGGCAAGGTCGTCCTGAACCGGGCGCTTGGTCACGCCCGCGGCAACGGTCCGCGCGACACGCCCGACACCCCGAAGGTGCCGGCGACTCCCGAGACCCCGTTCTGCGTGTACTCCACCTCGAAAGGGGTCACGGCAATGGTCGTGCACCTGCTGCATGAGCAGGGGGCGCTCAACATCTACGACCGGGTCACCGACTACATCCCCGAGTACGGCGCCCGTGGCAAGGGCAACACCACGATCGCCCATGTGCTGGCTCACCGCGCCGGCGTGCCCTCGCTGCCGCCCGAGCTGCTCGATCTCGACCGGGCCAGCGATCGCGAGTTCATCGTCCGGACGATCAGCCAGGCCAAGCCGTTCACCAAGCCCGGCACGATGCTGGCGTACCACGCGATCTCGGGCGGCTTCATCCTCGGCGAGATCGTCAACCGGGTGACGGGAAAGAACATCCGCGAGGTCCTGGGCCAGGAGATCCTCGATCCGCTGGGCTTCCGCTGGGGCAACTACGGCGTCGATCCGGCCGACGTCGATCAGGTGGCGCTGGCCTACCGGACCGGCCCGCGGCTGCTCCCGCCGCTCTCGACCCTGGCCACCCGCGCGCTGAGCCAGCCGATCGACAAGGTGGTAGAGCTCTCCAACGATCCCCGTTTCCTCACCGCGGTGATGCCCGCGGCCACCGTGATCACCACCGCCGACGAGCTCAGCCGGTTCTTCGAGATCTTCCGGGCCGGCGGCGAGCTCGACGGCGTCCGGGTGATGAGCGTCGCCACGATCCGCCGCGCCCTCGAGCAGCAATCCCACCTCGAGCTCGACCTCTCACTGGTCTTCCCCACCCGGTTCAGCTACGGGCTGATGCTGGGCGCGCAGGTGCTGAGCCCATTCGGCCTGGACACCGACCTCGCCTTCGGTCACCTGGGACTGATCAACATCATGGGCTGGGCCGATCCCGAACGCGGCATCTCCTGCGCGCTGATCAACAGCGGCAAGGCGCTCTTCTATCCCGAGGTGGCCCGCTTCTACATGGTGATGCAGCGGATCGCCTCCGAGATCCCCAAGGTCCCGGCCTCCGAGCGCGCGTTCTGAACCGCCGCCGCCGCGGCCCCCGGCCTGATCAGCCGTTGTCGCCGTAGATCGACTTCGCCTCCAGGAACTCACGGATGCCGTGACCGGCGTACTCGCGTCCGTTGCCCGATTGCCGGTAGCCGCCGAAGGGAGCGTCCTGCGTCAGCGGGGCTCCGTTGACGTGCACCATTCCGGTGCGCAGCCTGCGGGCCACGGCTCGAGCGTGGGCCGGATCGCCGGAGTTCACCATGCCGGCCAGTCCGTACACCGTGTCGTTGGCGATCCGCACGGCGTCGTCCTCGTCCTTGTAGGCGATCAGCGTCAGCACCGGACCGAAGATCTCCTCTTGGGCGATCGTCATGTCGTTGGTGACGTTGGCCAGCACGGTCGGCCGTACGAAGTACCCGGACTCGATTCCCTCCGGCCGCCCCGGGCCTCCGGCCACGAGCGTCGCGCCCTCTTCGAGCGCCTTCTCGATCAGGGCCTGAACCTTCTTGAATTGGGTCTCTGAGACCACCGGTCCGACCGCGGTGCCTTCGTCACCGGGCGCACCGACGACCACCTGCTCGGTCGTCTCCTTGGCGATCCGGATGGCATCGTCCATCCGCTCCTGCGGGATCAGCATCCGCGACCCCGCGTTGCAGGACTGGCCCGAGTTGACATACATCCCGGCCACGTCACGAGCCAGCGCGGTCTCGAGATCGGCGTCCTGGAGGAAGATGTTGGCGGACTTGCCGCCCAGCTCCTGGGCCACCCGCTTGACCGTGGGGGCCGCGTTCTTCGCCACCTCGATCCCAGCCCGCGTCGATCCGGTGAACGACACCATGTCGATGTCGGGATGCACGCATAGGGCGGTGCCGACGGTCGGTCCGTCGCCATTGACCAGGTTGAACACGCCGGCCGGAACCCCGGCCTCGTGCATCACCTGGGCGAAGGCGATCGCGTTCAGAGGCGCGATTTCCGACGGCTTGAGCACCATCGTGCAACCCGCGGCGAGCGCGGGCGCGACCTTCGCCGCGATCTGGTTCAAGGGCCAGTTCCAAGGGGTGATGAACGCGCAAACGCCGACTGGCTCGTAGACCACGGTCGTACTGCCGATCTCCTCCTCAAAGGACATCGCCTTGAGCGCCTTGAGTGTCGCCATCAGATGCCCGAGCCCCGCCGGGGCCTGAGCACGCTGGGCCAGCGAGATCGGGGCGCCCATCTCGAGACTGACCACGCGGGCGATCTCGCCGATCCGGGATTTGTAGACGGCGATCACCTTTTCCAGCAGTTCGATTCGCTCTTCCTTCGTGGTCTGGGAGAACGACTCAAAGGCGGCCCGAGCTGCGGCGACGGCTCGATCCACATCGGCTGCGCCCCCGAGGGCGATGGTGGCGATGGGCTGCTCGGTTGCCGGGTTGATCACGTCGAGCGTGTCCGGTGACTGCGGGTCGACGAATTCCCCGTCGATATAGAACTTCCTGGTGTTCTCGATGACCGAGGCGAGCTCTGAGTCGATCGTCGAGGTCTGGGGTTCGGGCATGTCGGGGCTTCCCGTTCGGTGGCGTGGACAGCAGCGGTGCAATGAAAAAGTACAGGGTCAGGATTCGCCGTCCGGTGGGCCCGGCGTCAGGACCCGCCGGTTGGCCGCGAGCTCACCGGAAGGCGGAGATTCCGGTCAGCGCCTGCCCGATCATCAGGGCATGGATGTCGGCGGTCCCCTCGTAGGTCACCACCGACTCGAGGTTGTTCATGTGCCTAATCACCGGGTACTCGAGCGTGATCCCGTTGGCTCCGAGCACCTGGCGCGCGGTCCGCGCCACCTCGAGCGCGGCGTTGACGTTGCCCAGCTTGCCCATGCTGATCTGGGCGGGGGCCAACTGGCCGCGATCCTTGAGCCGTCCGAGATGCAGCGCCAGCAACGTGGCGCGATTCACCTCGAGGGCCATCATCGCGAGCTTCTGCTGCTGGATCTGGAAGGAGGCAATCGGCTTGTCGAACTGGACCCGCTCGAGGCTGTAAGAGAGCGCCGACTCGAAGCAGGCCCGAGCCGCTCCGGCCGCGCCCCAGACGATTCCGTAACGGGCCTCGTTGAGGCAGGAGAGCGGACCGGCCAGCGAATTGGCCTCGGGCAGCAGCGCGTCGGCGGGCAGGCGAACGTCGTCGAGCAGCAGCTCTGAGGTCACTGCAGCCCGCAGCGACATCTTGCCGTGGACCTCCTGGGTGGTGAAGCCCTTGGTGTCCTTGGGCACCAGGAAGCCACGGACGCCCTCGTCGGTGCTCGCCCAGACGACTGCCACGTCGGCGATCCCGCCGTTGGTGATCCACATCTTCTGGCCGTGCAGGATCCAGTCCACGCCGTCCCGGCGTGCGCGGGTGCGCATCGAGCTCGGGTCTGAGCCGGAGTCCGGCTCGGTCAGCCCGAAGCAGCCGATTGCCTCGCCGGCGGCCATCGCCGGCAGCCAGTGCTGCTTCTGCTCTTCCGAGCCCCAGCGGTAGATGGCGAACATCGCCAGCGATCCCTGAACGGAGACCAGGCTGCGGACGCCGCTGTCCCCCGCCTCCAGCTCCATACAGGCCAAACCGTAGGCCGTGGCGGAGGCGCCAGCGCAGCCGTAGCCCTCGAGGTGCATCCCGAGGACGTTGAGTTTGCCCAGATCCGTTGCCAGCTCGCGCGGGATCCGCCCCTCCTCGAACCAGCCACCGACGTGGGGCACGACGCGGTCGCGCACGAACGCCCGGATCGTGTCGCGGATGTCGCGCTCCTCGTCGGAGAGCATCCGATCGATGCCCAGGAAGTCCTCCGGCCGGATCGCGGGCGGGGTGGCGGCTACGGCAGTCATCTGGAGTGCGGCTCCTTGACCTAGAGTTTCGAAGAAGGAGTACAACAGAAACAGATGGACACGGCACTCGGCAAGCTCCGGATCGTTGACTTCTCCCGCGTGCTGGCGGGCCCGTTCGCCACGATGCTGCTCGGCGACCTCGGCGCCGAGGTGATCAAGATCGAGCGCCCGGAGTCCGGCGATGACACCCGCAGCTGGGGCCCGCCGTACGATGAGCGCGGCCTGGCCACCTACTTCGAGGCGGTCAACCGCAACAAACGGAGCGAGGTGATCGACCTCGGGAGTCCGGCGGGCCTCGAGCACGCGGTGTCGCTCTGCGCCGAGGCCGACGTGATCGTGGAGAACTTCCGCCCTGGCCTGATGGACGACCTCGGCCTGGGCTACGAGTCGCTACGCCAGACCAACCCGGGACTGGTCTACTGCTCGATCACCGGATTCGGGGACGACGCACCCCAGATGCCCGGCTACGACCTGCTGGTCCAGGCGCTGGGCGGACTGATGAGCGTCACCGGCCCGGCCGACGGGCCGCCGCACAAGGTCGGCGTGGCGCTGGTCGACGTACTGGCCGGCCTGTTCGCCAGCGTCGGGATCCTCACCGCGCTGCTGCACCGCGACGCCGGCGGCGAGGGTCAGCGCGTCGAGGTCAACCTCCTCTCCTCGCTGCTGGCCGGGCTGGTCAATCAGGCGACGGCCTATACCGCCGGCGGCGTGGTGCCCACGCGGATGGGAAACCAGCATCCGAGCATCGCGCCGTACGAGCTGCTGCGCTGCGCCGACGGCGAGCTGGTGATCGCGGTCGGTAACGACCGGCAATTCTCGGCTCTGTGCGACGTCATCGGAGAGCCCGGCCTTCCTCAGGATCCGCGCTTTGCCACGAACGCCGCTCGGGTGGCCAATCGGGTCGCGCTGATCGAGGCGCTCGAGGCCGCCCTGGCCGGAGGATCGGCCGGGGGGTGGGCGATCGCGTTGACCCAGGCGCGGGTTCCCGCCGGCCAGGTGAATGACATCGGGGCGGCCTTCCAGCTGGCTGAGTCGCTCGGACTCGAGCCGATCGTCCGGATCGCCGATGCCGACGGAGCCGAGGTCCCGCTGACCCGCAATCCGATTCGGCTTTCGGCCACCCCCGCCACCTACCGTCTGGCACCGCCGCGACTCGGTGAGGGGTCTGAGAATCGCGCCGACCCCGGACGCGCCGAAATCCCGTCGCCCTGAGCCCGAGGTGCTGCCTGGGCTCCAACGAACCAGTCCCACTTCATGCGGGACGAGCGCACTCGGATGCCTTTTCCCAGAGCATTTCTGGGAAAAGGCATCCAAGTGACCAGGCTCAGGCCGCCCGGCGACTGTGGATCCAGTCGCCGGAACTCGCCGGGGCTTCTGCTGGGTTAGACCGTGACCGCGACCTTGGGCGCCTTAGCGGGGCGGCGGCTCGGCTTCGCCTCTACGGCGACCTTGACGGGGGCGACATCGGGCTCCGAGGTGGGCTCGGAATTGCCGGATCCGCTGCCAGGCAGGGCCAGCCGGACGATCTTCTTCACCACCGAGCCGAACTGCTTGCGCAGCGGTCCGGTGTTGTACGGGATCCCGTAGCGGTCGCAGATCTCCCTCACCTCGACGGCGATCTCGCCGTAGCGGTGCGCGGGGATGTCCGGGAAGACGTGATGCTCGATCTGGTGGCTGAGGTTGCCGCTGAGGATGTGGAACAGGCGGCTGCCGGTGAGGTTGGCCGAGCCGAGCATCTGGCGCACGTACCAGCCGCCGCGGGTCTCGTTCTCGACCTCCTCCTCGGAGAACTCGTGGGTGCCCTCGGGGAAGTGGCCGCAGAAGATGATCATGTAGGACCACACGTTGCGGACCAGGTTGGAGGTCAGGTTGCCGGTGAACACGAACGGCGCGGCCGGACCGGCCAGCAGCGGGAACGCGACGTAGTCCTTGAGCACCTGGCGCCGGCCCTTCTGCCAGATCGCCTGGAGAATGTCCTTCTTGTCTCCGAGGCTGACCTCGCCCGCCTCGATCCGCTCGACCTCGAGGTCGTGCACCGCCACGCCCCACTGGAACAGCAGGGCCAGCAGCGTCGCGTAAACGGGGTTGCCGAGGTCACGCGGACGCCAGGGCTGGTCCTCGGACATCCGCAGGATGCCGTAGCCGATGTCGCGATCCTTGCCGAGCACGTTCGTGTGCGTGTGGTGCATGTAGTTGTGGGAGTGGCGCCACTGGTCGCCCGGGCACGCGGTGTCCCACTCGAATCGCTTGGAGTCGAGCGCGGGATCCTTCATCCAGTCGTACTGGCCGTGCATCACGTTGTGGCCGATCTCCATGTTGTCCAGGATCTTGGACAGAGACAGGGCGGTGACTCCGCCCAACCAGGCCGGGGGCAGGAAACCGGCGAACAGCAGCAGGCGTCCGGTCACCTCGAGCCCACGCTGGGCCTTGATCATCCGGCGGATGTATTCCGCATCGCGCTCGCCGAGGTCGGCCAGGACGCGGTTGCGGAGCTCGTCGAGCTCGCGGCCGAGCGCCTCGATCTGCTCGGGGGTCAGGTCGGGATGAGTGGTTGGCATTGGGGTATCTCCTCTGGTTTTCAGATTTCAAGGGCGACGTCGCCGGCGGGAACCGAGATGCAGAGCTGAATGTCCTCGTCCTCCTCGTCGGAGATCGCGCCGGTTCGCAGGTTGCGCACCGCGCCGGCTGTCTTGCGGCAGGTGCAGGTGTGGCAGATGCCCATCCGGCAGCCGAACTCGGGCGTGAGACCGGAGGCCTCGGCCTGCTCGAGCAGGGTGCCCTCGCCGATCTGGGCGACGCGATCGCTGCGCAGGAAGCGGATCGTCCCCTGCGCCGCCTCGCCGCTGACGGTCAGCATCGGTGGGGTGAAGGTCTCGGTGTAGAGCCGCTCGGGGGCGTCGGCGTAGATCTCGCTGACCGCCTCGATCAGCCGCGGGGGTCCGCACACCGCGGCATGGGCTCCGTCCGGCCCGGCGGCGGGCAGCAGCGCTGCGATCGCCTCGGCGCTCACGTGCCCGCCCCCCTCCCGCGTGGGAACGTACGCCACCCGAAGGTTGGGATGGTTGGCGGCCAGCGCGTCCACTTCGGCCCGGTAGAGAAAGTCGGCCTCGGTTCGCGCGTAGTGCAGAAATGCGATCTCGCCCTGGTGTCCCTCGTGGCAGAGGGTGCGCAGCATCGACAGCACGGGGGTGATTCCGCTGCCGCCGCTGATCAGCACCAGGCTCTCCGGGCGCCGCTCGGGCAGCACGAAGTCGCCCTGGGCCGGTCCGAGGTGGACGATCGTGCCCGGCCGGGCCTGCGAGAGCAGGTGGCGGGAGACCAGGCCCTCCGGATGTTCGGTCACCGTCAGCTCGAGCTCGTCGCGCGAGCCCTGCTCGGCGCAGGCCGGGGAATAGGTGCGCGTGCGCCGGACGCCGTCGATCTCGACGCCCACCCGGACGAACTGGCCGGCCTGGTGGCCCGACCACACGCGATTGGGGCGAAGCGTGAGCGTGACGCTGCGCTCGGTCTGGCGGCGGACGCCGATCACCTCGGCGCGGGCGTCGCGGACGGTCAGTTGCGGCCGGATCAGTTCGAGGTACCGATCGATCCCGTGCGGGCCGACCAGGAGATCGACGAGCGAGGATCGGAGCAGTCGGCTGGTGGTTGTCGTGGCAGGCATGGTCACCGGGTCGAGTTCGCAGTTAGTGGACAACTGTTCTCCAAGGAGTATTGCGAAGATTCCCAGCTAGTCAAGGGCTAAACTGCGTTGTGTGAGGACGTGCACACGCCCATCGTGAACAGCCGTACTCCTAGTGATGCCGCCCCCGGGCGGTCGGTTCAGCGGCCTCGGCGAACGCAGGCGGAGCGACGCCAGCACACCCGTCAGGCACTCCTCGACGCCGCCCTGCTCCAGATGGAGGCGGGCGAGAGCTTCGATGCGCTCAGCCTCCGCAGCGTGGCCCGTGCGGCGGGCGTCGTCCCGACGGCGTTCTACCGGTACTTCGCCAGCATGGACGAGCTCGGGCTGGCGCTGATCGAGGACTCGTTCCGGGCGCTGCGCGGAATGCTCCGCCACGCCCGTGAGGCGGAGATGCCGCCCGAGCGGATCATCAATCGCTCGGTCGAGATCCTGATCGGTTACGTGCGCGAAAACCACCAGCACTTCGCCTTCGTCGCCCGCATCCGCTCCACCGGCAACGGCGTCCTGCGCCACGCGGTCCGGGCCGAGATCCGGCTGTTCATCAGCGAGCTGGCCACCGACCTCGCGCGGTTCCCGATCCTGTCGGAGTGGGCCACCGACGATCTGCAGATGCTGGCCGGTCTGCTGGTCAACACGATGATCGCCACGATCGAGTCGCTGCTGGAAACCCCGGTGCAGTCGGCCCAGACCGAGGCCGAGATCACCCGCACCGCCGAGCAACAGATGCGACTGATCATGCTGGGCGTCCCGAACTGGCGGGGGAGCCGCGCCCGGAAGTGATGTAGCCGTACCGGTACCTTGCCTGCCATGGCCGTCTCGCGCCCCAGCCGTCCGCACCCGCAGCTCTCGTGGTGGGGCTGGGGCGATCCGGCGGAGGTGCCGGAGCTAGCGCCGGCGGTCCTCGAGCTGCTCGGCACGGCGCTGGGGATCCGGGCGCCCGGACCGACCGCGCCGCCGCTGGAGCAGATCACGATCGCGGCGTCCCGCGTGACCGGACCCGTCCTCGCCGCCCTGAGCGCGGTCGATCGGGCCCGCGCAGGTCGCCGCCGATCCCGAGACCCGGATTCGCCACACCGGCGGCAAGTCGACGCCCGATCTGCTGCGGCTGCGGGCCGGGGAGGCGATCGGCGCGCCCGATCTGGTGCTGTCTCCGGGCAGCCACGAGGAGATCCTCGAGCTGTTGCGAGTCTGCTCCGAGCACCGCGTCGCGGTGGTCCCGTTCGGCGGCGGGACCTCGGTCGTGGGCGGGCTCAGCCCGGCCGCCGCCGGCTATGCCGGAGTGATCGCGCTCGACCTCCGGCGCCTGAACGCGCTGGTCGAGCTCGACGAGGAGTCGCGGCTGGCCGTGCTCGAGCCCGGTCTGCGCGGACCGGAGGCCGAGCTGCTGCTGCAGGCCCATGGCTACACGATCGGGCACTTCCCGCAGTCGTTTGAGTACGCCACGCTGGGCGGCTTCGCGGCCGCGCGCTCCAGCGGACAGGCGTCGGCCGGCTACGGGCGCTTCGACGAGCTCGTGCTGGGCCTGCGGGTGGCCACCCCGACGGGATCGCTGAGCCTCGGGCGGGCGCCCAAGAGCGCGGCCGGCCCCGATCTCCGCCAGCTGATCCTGGGGTCGGAGGGTGCGTTCGGCGTGATCACCGCGCTGACCGTTCAGGTCCGCCCCGTCCCGGAGCGCCGCGCCTACGACGGCTGGAGATTTCCCTCGTTCGGCGACGGCAGCCGGGCGCTCAGGCGCCTGGCCCAGGACGGCCCGCGGCCGACCGTCCTGAGGCTCTCCGATGAAGCCGAGACCGCGCTCAATCTGGCCCGCCCAGCCGAGCTGGGAGCGGGCGGGGCCGGAGGTTGCCTGGCCATCGTCGGCTTTGAGGGAAGTGCGGCCGACGTCGAGGCGGCCCAGTTGGAGGCCACCAACGTGCTGTGGGGCTTCGGCGGCGAACTCGATGAGGAGGCCGGCGACGCCTGGGCCCGCGACCGCTTCCGCGGCCCGTACCTCCGCGACGCGCTGCTGAGCGCGGGAGCGCTCGTGGAGACGCTGGAGACGGTCACCTTCTGGTCCTCGCTTCCGGGGCTGTACGCGGCGGTCTCGGAGGCGCTGCGCGCGTCGCTCACCGCCCAGGGGACGCCGCCGATCGTGCTCTGCCACATCTCCCACGTGTATCCGGCCGGAGCG
The DNA here is from genome assembly GCA_963808605.1 of uncultured Solirubrobacterales bacterium. Classification (GTDB taxonomy): domain Bacteria; phylum Actinomycetota; class Thermoleophilia; order Solirubrobacterales; family Solirubrobacteraceae; genus Palsa-465. The sequence continues at coordinate 372,508 of CAWEGQ010000015.1, read as the reverse complement.
TCGCTGTACTTCACCGTCGGCTGCGCGGCGCTCGATGACCCGATCGCCCAGTGGCGCCAGGCCAAGGCGGCGGCCAGCGACGCGATCCTGGCGGCCGGCGGGTCGATCAGCCATCATCACGGCGTGGGGATGGATCACCGTGACTGGTACGTGCGGGAGATCGGAGACCTCGCGGCCCGGGCGTTGCGAGCGGTCAAAGCGGAACTCGATCCCGCCTGGATCCTGAATCCGGGCATCCTGATCCCGGAGAGCGATACATGAGGACCACCGACTACATCCCGGCCCTGGCCGAACTGATCGTCCGCTTCGGCGCCAATGTCCAGCCCGGCCAGGTCGTGTCGATCGGGTCCGAGCCCGGCAAGGAGCCGCTCACCCGCGCGCTGGCGGAGCAGTGCTACCTGGCCGGCGCCAAGTTCGTCGACGTTTCTACGTTCGACCTCCACGTGAAGCGCAGCCGCGCGCTGCACGCCGACCCCGACACCCTGGGCTGGGTTCCGCCCTGGTATGGCGAGCGCATGAAGGCGCTGATCGAGATCGGGGCGGCGGTGATCTCGACCACCGGGACCGTCGAGCCGCATCTGATGGAGGGCATCGACTCGGCCCTGCTCGGTCGCGACATGCTGCCCCGGATCAAGGAGGGGATCGCGATGGTCGAGGGGCGCAAGGTCAACTGGACGGTCGGCCCCTGCCCCAGCCCGGGCTGGGCCCAGCTGGTCTATCCCGACCTCGACGAGGACGCCGCCCTGTCGCGGCTGTGGGACCAGATCGCCTACATCTGCCGCCTGACCGAGGGCGATCCGGTGGCCGCCTGGGAGGCGAGGCTGGCGAAGCTGCTCGAGGTCGCTGCGAAGCTGGCCGAACTCCGCCTGGACGCGGTCCGCTTCGAGGGTCCGGGGACCGATCTGACCGTCGGACTGCTGCCCGGGAGCCGCTGGACGGCGGCCGAGATCGAGACCGTGGGCGGGATCGTCCACCGGCCGAACCTTCCCACCGAGGAGGTGTTCACCACGCCCGACCCGGCCCGAACCGAGGGCGTCGTCACCGCCACCAAGCCCCTGTTCGTCTCGGGGGTCGCCATCACCGGCCTCCACGTCCGCTTCGAGGGCGGCCGCGCGGTGGAGATCGGCGCGGATCGAGGCGCCGGCACGCTGCAGGCGCTGGTCGACCGCGACGCCGGCGGCGCCCGGCTGGGGGAGGTTGCGCTGGTCGACCGCGAAAGCCGGATCGGCGGGACGGACACCGTCTTCTTCGACACGCTGCTCGACGAGAACGCGGCCAGCCATATCGCGCTCGGCCAGGGTCTGGGCTTCGCGGTCGAGGACGAGGATCGTCAGGCCATCAACCAGAGTCAGATCCACATCGACTTCATGATCGGCTCGAGCCAGGTCGCCGTCACCGGCGTGTCGCGCGACGGCGCCGAGATCCCGCTCCTCCTTGACGGGGCCTGGCAGATCTGAGCGGTTCGGCGGGACTCCGAAGCGGCGGAGCCTCGCTAGTCTGAATCGAGGTCACCTGGAGAGGTGCCGGAGTGGCTGAACGGGCGCGACTGGAAATCGCGTAACGGGGGTTAACCTCGTTCGGGGGTTCGAATCCCCCCCTCTCCGTTGCGACTTAATGTGCGTATTCTTATTTTCTTCTGTGATAACACCAACTTCTAGTCGTCACGTTCGTTAGGGACATTGGGCATGCAAGCTTCGACACCGAGCCGGGCCGCGCTGACATTGGTGCACAGCGCGCCGGACGCACATTGGGAACCGGCTTGGTTCTGCGGAAACTGCGCGGCGCCGGCGCCTCGGGGCATGCCGCCGCACCCGGACTCGCGCGTCTGCCAGTCCTGCGGCCTCGGTGTGCTGATCGAGGCTCGGACCGATGTGCTGCCGAGCCCGCAGGACGCGTTCCTGGTGGTCGACGCGACGCTGGCGGTCCAGGCGCTCTCGCGCCGGGCCGAGCGCCTGCTCGACGTGAGCGAGGAGCAGGCCATCAACCGGCCGGTGGGAGAGTTGCTGGTCGCGGCGGACACGGAGGACAGCGCACGCCGGGAGCTCTCCCGGGCGATCATCGACGCGGCCACCGGCGCCGACGAGCCCACGCATGTCTACGTGCGTCCATGGAACACCTTCGGCGTCCGGATGCGGGCGCGGGTCGGCGCCTGCGGGCCGCCTCGGGCCGCCCTGCTGGTGCTGGCCAGCGGCCACGTGGCGCCGCTGCGCTCGGTCGACTGAGACGGATCCTGGTCAGCCGGCGGGCGGCAATACCGCGGGGGCGCCGCGGTCGACCAGGACCTGCGGTAGCCGCACCGAGCCGTCGTCCTGCTGCCCGTTCTCGAGCAATGCGATCAGCGTCCGCCCCACCGCGGTGGCCGTGCCGTTGAGCGTGTGCACGTGGACGGGCCGGCTCTCCGCCGGCCGGTAGCGGACGTCGAGCCGCCGAGCCTGGAAGTCGGTCGTGTTGGAGCACGAGGTCAGCTCGCGGTAGCGGCCCTGGCCGGGCAGCCACGCCTCGAGGTCGTACTTCAGCGCGGCGGAGGCGCCGAGATCGCCGACGGCGATCGCCACCACGCGGTAGGGGATCTCCAGATCCTGCAGGATCGACTCCTCGATCGCCAGCAGCCGCTCGTGCTCGGCGACCGAGTCCTCCGGTGCGACGAACGAGAACATCTCGACCTTGTCGAACTGGTGCACGCGGAAGATCCCGCGGGTGTCCTTGCCGGCGGCGCCCGCCTCCCGGCGAAAGCAGCTGGAGAAGCCCGCGTAGCGGCGCGGGAGCTCGTCAGCGCCGAGAATCTCCTCGCGGTGCAGCGAGGCGAGCGCCACCTCGGAAGTGCCCACCAGGTAGAGGTCGTCGTCGGGCAGGTGGTAGATCTGCTGCTCGGTATCGGGCAGGTAGCCGGTTCCGTACAGCGCGTGCTCGCGGACCAGCACGGGCGGGATCACCGGCTCGAAGCCGTGCCCGGACAGCTTCTCCATCGCGTAGCGGACCAGCGCCAGCTCGACCATCACCAGATCCCCACGGAGATAGGCAAACCGCGATCCTGAGAGGCGGGCGGCGCGCTCCATGTCGATCCGGGCGCCGGCCAGCTCGAGATGATCCTTGCCCGTGGCGCCGGCTTCGCCGACCTCGCGCAGGACGGTGTCCACTTCCGGGGCATCGGGCGAGGGCAGGTTGGGCAGGGCGGCCAGCGCGGCGTCGAGCTCGGCCCGGGCCGCGGTCTCGCGGTCGCTGAGCTCGCGACCGGTGGCGGCGAGCCGGGCCAGCTGCTCGCGCTCCTCGGGCGATGGCGCGCCCTTCCGGCCCTTGCTGGCCCGGTTCTGCTCGGCTCTCAGCTCCTCGAGCTCGGCGGTGATCGCCCGCCACTGCTCGTCGAGGGCGAGCACGCGGTCGATCGCGGCGGCAGCGTCGGCTCCGCGACGGGCGAGGGCCGCCCGGACGGCGTCCGGGTCCCGGCGGATCAGCCTGATATCGAGCACGCGCCTACCGGAGCCGCGTCGCGCTACGGACTCGAGCTAGAGGAGCCCGCCGTCGGCGGCAGCGTCCCGATCTGCTGCTTGACGCATGGCGGGGTGCTCGAGCCGGGCTGGTAGACGGCCTGACGCCCGGCGTATTTGGAGACGAACTCGGCCACCTCGTCGGCCTGCTTGCCGACGACGATGTTCTGCGGCATGAAGGCGCCCGAGAATCCGCCGTTCTCGATCGCGTAGAGGACGCGGGTGATCGGCCGCTCGCAGCGGACGTTGAAGTTCGGCCCGTTGATCGCCTCGCGGGTACGCACGTTGGTGGCGGACCCGTGGGTGGCGGCCGCGGCCAGCGTGTGGCAGCCCGAGCAGCGTTGCGAGAACAGCACCGCGCCCTGGTAGGCGGGATCGGACTTGGCGACGGAGATCTTCTCGGTTCCGCAGGCGGCCACGGAGGCCGCAACGGCGACCGAGGCAAGCGATGTGAGGAGGACCCTGATCGGCCGGTTCATGCGGGCGAGGATGATACGGAAGTGGGCGGGTGCAACGGTCGGTCGCCTCCGGGCGCCCGCCGCTCGCCCTGCTCCGCGAGGCGTGGTGACGCCCGTCGTCGGCTCTAGGATCGCGGCATGCCCCGCCCCCGTCTGGCGCCGCTGACAGCGGCGCTCGCCGCGATTCTGGTCGCCGTGGTGACGGGCGGTTGCGGGCACACGGAGCGCGTCAGCGGCGATCGCACGCTCCAGGTCGCGCTGACGGAGTACCGCGTCAACCCGAAGACCGCGACGGTCACCCCCGGCTCGCTGACGATCATCGTCCACAACTACGGCCGGCTCTCGCACAACCTCGTGGTCGCGCTGGCCGGCCAGACCGCCGGATCGACCAAGGCGATCGCCCCGGGCCAGACCGGCGTGGTCGTGCTCAGCCTGACCAAGGGGACCTACACGATGTCCTCCACGATTCAGTCGGACACGGCGCTGGGCGAGTACGGGACGCTGAAGGTCAGCTGAGCGTCGGGGTCGGCTGCGCGGCGAGGGCGGACTGGGCGTCGGGGCCGATTGGGCGGGAGGATCAGGGCGCCGGGCGGCGAAGTCCACCCTGTCCCCGGCGCCGGCATTTAGACGTTCGCCCATTACGAGCTCGCGATCGTCCTCCCACGGCGGCAACCAGAGGGGCCGGCGCCGGGGCCGGTATAAACGAGCGGGATGGCCCGCGCGCTGCCGCCACCCGAGCTGTTCCGCGAGGTGTTCGGCCGTTTCGCCACCGGCGTCGTCGTGATCACCAGCTCGGGGCCCGCCGGCTCAGGCGGGATGACCGCCAACGCGATCTGCTCGCTTTCGCTCGACCCGCCGCTCGCGCTGGTCTGCTTCGAGAACCGCGCCCGCACCCTGCCGATCGTGCGCGACGCCGGCCGCTTCGCCGTCAACATCCTCAGCGCCGACCAACACACGGTGGCCGGCGTGTTCGCCTCCAAGCTGCCCGAGGCCGAGAAGCTCCAGGGCGTGGAGCATCACTCGCTGCACGGCGCCCCGGTCCTCGACGGAGCGCTCGCCTGGGCGGTCTGCGATGTCCGCGAGCAGATCGCCGGCGGGGACCACACGATCGTGATCGGCGAGGTGATCGAGATGGGCCTCGGGAACGGCGAGCCCCTGCTCTGGTACGAGGGCCGCTACCACTCGCTGCCGCCGTCGGCCTGAGGCGACACGCGCTCTTCGGGTAGCGTTCTCGCGGGCCGAAAGTCAACGGCATCGGTGAGGGAGAGGTAGGTCTGGGCCTCGGCGGCGGATCGAGTCCCCCGGCGGGAGGGGCGTGGGACGTTATGGCTGCTATTTCATAGTTTCTTACCGACAACCCCCGAAGCCGAGCGGGAGCAAGGGTCTTGGGATGCTGGTTCCCCGAGGGGAAACTTTCTTACCAAAACCCCCGCCGGAGCCGGCCGAAACCATGCGGACAGGCACCCCACCTTCCCTCATCGACGTCGTTCGCACAAAGCCCAACCCGCCGCACCCCAACCCGTCCCGCACCCAGCCGCGCTGCACGCCTGAGCTAGCGCCTCAGCCCGCGGTCCCCGCGGCCCGGGCCAGCAGCACCACGATCACGATCGCGGCCAGAGCCATCACGCCGATCTCGCGCTGCATGATCGCCACGACGATCCAGCGCTGATCCTCCTCGTCGAGCTCGCCGACCGCCTGGGCTGACTCGAGCCCGCGGGAGTCGAGGATCATCTGGGCCGAGGCCACGCGCAGCTGCTCGCCGAGGAACGAGACGGCCAGGGGCAGCAGGCCGTAGAGCAGGTGGAGGTTCGAGACCTTGTGTCCGAGCGCGGCCAGCACGCCGCCGAGGGCCGCCTCGACGACGATCGCCGCCTGCCCGGCGCGCAGCAGCCGCCAGAACCAGACGCTCGAGGTGGCCCGCCAATAGCACCAGGCTCCGTACAGGCCGGCGAGGCCGTTGAGGACGATGCAGAGCACCCCGACGACGATGTGGACGTCCTTCATCGGGCCGCGCTCCGAGCCGGCCACAACCGGGACCGCGCACGCGACTTCACAGGGCGCATGCGCGGCCCGGAGAGGAACGTGCGAGGATCTCCGCCACCGGGCATTCCGGGACCGACGGCAAGGGCCTTGACATAGCCGCATTTCGCACTAAGTGACATGTTGTTACAAGCGTGTTCGTCCTAGTGATATAACGGGATCCAGTGCTCCGAACCTATCTGCCAGCGATCGTCTTTCTCGTGCTCGGCGGACTTGGTGGGCAGCCTGTTCGCGGTGCTGAATCTGCTCGTCGGCGTGCGCGGGCGACCGAACAAGTCCAAGACCTCTCCGTACGAGTGTGGCCTGCCGTCGGAGATCCAGCGCGGGTTCAAGTTCGGCATCAGCTTCTACCTGATCGCGATGCTGTTCATCCTGTTCGACATCGAGGTCATCTTCCTCTACCCGATCGCCGTGCAGCTGCGGGCTTTCGGCTCGTTCGCCATGGGTGAGACGGTGACCTTCGTGGTGTTGCTGATGGTGGCGTTCGTCTACGTCTGGCGGCGAGGGGCCCTGGAATGGAAATAAAGCGCGAGCCGCTCGGGGCCACCACCGACTTCCGGGCGCGCCAGTTGCTCGCCCGCGACATGCTCCGCGGCGACCTGGAGGGCGAGGCCCTCGACAAGTTCGTCGAGGACAGCGTGATGACCACGACGCTCGACCGCGCCGTCTCGTGGGCGCGCGGGAACTCGTTCTTTCCGCTCACCTTCGGCCTGGCCTGCTGCGCGATCGAGATGATGTCGATCGTCGGGGCCCGGGTCGACATCGCCCGCTTCGGCTTCGAGGCCTTCCGGGCCAGCCCCCGCCAAGCCGACCTCCTGATCCTGAGCGGGCGGGTCAGCATCAAGATGGCCCCGGTCGTGCGGCGTATCTATGACCAGATGCTCGAGCCGAAGTTCGCGATCTCGATGGGCGCCTGCTGCTCCTCGATGGGCGTCTTCAACAACTACGCGCTCGTCCCGAGCGACAAGTTCATGCCGATCGACGTGCACGTCCCGGGCTGCCCGCCCCGGCCCGAGGCCCTCGCCCACGGCATCCTCAGGCTCCGCGAGAAGGTTCAGAAGCACGAGAAGGACGGCTGGCGCCAGCGCTACGACGCCGTCGGCACCGAGGAGATCCTGCCGGACGGCGAGACCAACGTAGGTACTGCCGACATCAACGTCTTCAAGCCCGGAGACACGGCCGGTGCCTGACGCGACCGGGCTCGAGCTCACGGCTCAGGAGCTCAGCGAAACCGACCCGGACTGCATCCTCGGCACGGTGTTCCACCGCGACCGGGCGACGCTGCTGGTGAATCCGCCCAGCGTGCACGGCGTGCTCGAGCGGCTGCGGACCAAGGGCTACAGCTTTCTGGCCAGCCTGCACGGAGTCGACTACTACCCGGAGGAGCCGCGACTCGGCGTGCTCTACGAGCTGCTGGACATGGACAAGGTCGACCGGATCACGGTCAAGGCGCGCGTCCACACCGAGGCCCCCCAGATCCGCTCGGTCACCGACATGTATCCCGGGCGCGGATTTCCCCGAGCGCGAGGTCTACGACATGTTCGGCGTCGTCTTCGACGGCCACCCCGACCTCCGCCGCATCCTGATGCCGGAGGACTACGAGGGCCATCCGCAGCGCCGGGACTTCCCGATCGGCGGCGAGCCGGTGTTGTTCACCTACAACGAAGCCCAGAACTACGGGAAGTACCAGTGAGCCTCACCTCGGATTACCGCAAGCGCGAGGAGTCGATCACGCTCTCGGCCGAGCCGGTCGGGGCACCGAACCCGGATGGTTTGGTCGAAACCCATGAGCTGATGACGCTCAACATCGGTCCGCACCACCCGGCCACCCACGGCGTGCTGCGGCTGATCACCACGCTCGAGGGCGAGGTCGTCCGCGACATCCGGCCGATCATCGGCTACGTCCACACCGGAATCGAGAAGACGGCCGAGCAGAAGTCCTATTGGAAGGTGATCCCCGTGATCGAGCGGATGGATTACCTCAGCTACTACTTCAACGCGATGGCCTACTGCGGCGCGGTGGAGACGCTGCTCGGCGTCGAGGTGCCGCCGCGGGCCCAGTACCTCCGCGTGATTCACCTCGAGCTCAATCGGATCATGTCCCATCTGGTCTGGCTGGGGACGAGTGCGCTGGACCTCGGCGCGATCTCGATGTTCTGGTACTGCTTCCGCGAGCGCGAGACGATCCTCGACCTGTTCGAGTTCTCCTCCGGGCAGAGGATGCACACGCGGTACATCCAGATCGGCGGCGTGATGGAGGACATCCCCACCGGTTTCGCCGAGAAGCTGACCAAGTTCCTCGACGAGATGCCGACCCGGGCCGACCAGTACGCCGATCTGCTGGAGAAGAACGAGATCGTCCTGCAGCGCCTGCGCGGCACCTGCCCGCTGGACAAGGAGACCCTGCTCTCGCTCGGCGTCACCGGTCCGCTGCTGCGCGCGGCCGGCAACCCGTGGGACCTGCGCAAGGCGGCGCCCTACTCGAGCTATGACCACTTCAGCTTCAAGATCCCGATCGGAACCGTCGGCGACAACTACGACCGCTACCGCGTACGCCACGCCGAGATCTACGAGTCGGTGAAGATCATCCGCCAGGCGCTCGAGGGGCTGCCCGAGGGCCCCCACATCACCACCGACCGGAAGATCGCCCTGCCGCCGCGACACGAGCTCGCGACCAGCATGGAGGCGCTGATCCATCACTTCAAGCTGGTCACCGAGGGCTTCCGCGTTCCCCCGGGTGAGGCCTACTACCCGATCGAGGGGCCCCGCGGCGAGCTCGGCTGCTTCGTGCGTTCCGACGGCTCGGCCAAGCCCGCCCGCGTGCACATGCGCGACCCCAGCTTCGTCAACCTCCAGGCCACCGCCGCGATGGTCAAGGACTCCTACATCGCCGACCTGATCGCCACGCTGGCCATGATGGACCCGATCCTCGGCGGTATAGACCGGTGACGCAGCCCGTCCCGCGGTTCGCCCACGGCTCCCGCGTCCCCGGATGGGACGAGGCGGTCGACCTGACCAAGCCTCCGGCCACCGTTCCCGATCCGGCCCTGACTCCCGTGCCCGATCGGCTCCGAGAGGAGATCGAGGCGGCCATGGCCAAGTATCCGGACCGGCGCTCGGCCTCGATTCCGGCCCTCCACGCCGCCCAGCAGGAGTACGGCTGGTGCTCGCCCGAGGCGATCCAGCAGGTGGCGGCGGTGATGCGCCTGACCCCGGCCTATCTGACCTCGGTGGCCACGTTCTACGACATGCTGGTCACCACCCCGAAGCCTCCCAACGACGTATATGTGTGCACGAACATCTCGTGCTCGCTGCGCGGCGCGGATGAGTTCTTTGAGGCGATGCTGGCCGCCGCCGCAGAAAGCACCGAGATCAGCGTGCGCTCGTTCGAGTGCCTGGGCGCCTGCGACATCGCCCCGATGGCCTCGGTCAACGGCGAGTACGTCGGACCACTGGATATCGAAGACGCGGGACGGATCGTCGAGGACCTCGTCGCCGGGCGCTCGGTGCTCGAGCACAAGCAGCTCCGGTATCGCCGCACCGCCGACCCCGGGGTGGCGCAGGAGCAGGACGACTTCAGTCCGCCCGACCGCGCCAGTACCGCGATGGCCGACACCGCCGGGCTTGGCCCCGAGGGCGACGCCAACGACCGGCCCGGACCCACCGCCCCGATCGAGATGCCGCCCCAGCGGACCGAGGACAAATGAAGATCCTGTTCGACCGCATCGACGAGCCCGGCCTGAACACGCTCGGCGTGTACGAGGCCCGCGGGGGCTACGCCGCGTTGCGTCAGGCGCTGAGGATGGAGCCCGACGAGGTGGTCGAGGAGATCTCGAAGTCGGGCCTGCGGGGCCGCGGCGGCGCGGGATTCCCCACCGGCCGCAAGGCGTCGTTCCTGCCCAAGGGCCACATGGACAAGTACCTGGTCTGTAACGCGGACGAGTCCGAGCCGGGCACGTTCAAGGACCGCGAGCTGATGCAGAAGAGCCCGCACATGCTGATCGAGGGCATCGTCATCGCCACCTGGGCGGCCGGCATCGACCGCGCCTTCATCTACATCCGCGGCGAGTACGACTACCAGGCCGACATCCTCGAGGCGGCGATCGCCGAGGCGGCCGACGCCGGCTACCTGGGCGAGCGGATTCTCGATTCCGAGCACACGCTCAGCCTGGTCCTGCATCGCGGCGCCGGCGCCTACATCTGCGGCGAGGAGACCGGGCTGCTCGACTCGCTCGAGGGCAAGCGCGGCAATCCGCGGCTGAAACCACCGTTTCCGGCGATCGAGGGCCTCTACCACGGGCCGACGCTGATCAACAACGTGGAGACGCTGGCCACGATTCCCCACATCGTGAGGATGGGCGGAGAGGAGTACGCCAAGCTCGGCGCCGAGAATTCCGCCGGGACCAAGTTGGTGTCCGTCTCGGGGGACGTGCAGCGTCCCGGCAACTACGAGATCGAGCTGGGGATGTCCTCGCGGGAGATCATCTACGACCTGGCCGGCGGGCCGCCGGAGGGCCGGGAGATCAAGTTGTGGTTCCCCGGCGGATCCAGCTCGCCGGTGCTGACCAAGGACGATCTCGACCTCGCCTACGACTTCGACACGCTGGCCAAGGCGGGCTCGATGCTCGGCTCCGGCGCGATCATCGTCGTCGACGAGAGCCACAGGGCGCTCGAGGTGGCCCTCAAGCTGGCCAAGTTCTATGCCCACGAGTCGTGCGGCAAGTGCGTTCCCTGCCGCGAGGGGACGAACTGGACCCACAAGATGCTCCAGCGAATCGAGACGGGCGAGGCCACGCCGATGGACCTGGACATCATGGCCTCCGTGCAGGAGCAGATCATCGGCAACTGCCTGTGCGTGCTCGGCGACGCGATGGCGATGCCCGTCGGGTCGATCGTGCTCAAGTTCAGGGCCGAGCTGGAGGCGGAGATCGAAGCCGCCCGGGAGCGCTCCGGCGCCGGCGCGCTCGGGGACGTGATCCCGCTGTCAGTCGCGGACGAACACGCCGGCCCGATCCCTGTCCACTAGAACATGCGCCGGCAGAACCCCACCAGGCCCACCGCCTAGCCCCATGCCCCGACCGAAGCAGAAGACGATCCAGTTCACCATCGACGGCCGCGAAGTGGCGGCGATCGAGGGTTCGATGCTGGTCGACGCGGCCAAGCAGGGCGACGTCGAGATCCCCTACTTCTGCTACGAGCCGAAGCTGGGCAACCCGGTAGGGGCGTGCCGCATGTGCCTGGTCGAGATCGAGGGGATCCCCAAGCTGCAGACATCGTGCTCGACGCCGGTCAAGGACGGGATGGTGGTCAACACCCAGACCGACCGCGTCCGCGCCGCCCAGAACGCGATCGTCGAGTTCCTGCTGGTCAACCATCCGCTCGACTGCCCGGTCTGCGACAAGGGCGGCGAGTGCCCGCTGCAGGACATCACCTTCGGGTGGGGTCTCGGCCGCTCGCGGTTCATCGAGCCCAAACGGCATTTCGTCAAGCCGCTGGCGCTCTCGCCGCTGGTGGCGATCGACCGTGAGCGCTGCATCCTCTGCTACCGCTGCGTGCGCTTCTCGCAGGAGGTCGCCGAGGACTACCAGCTGATCTTCGCCGAGCGCGGCGCCCACACGTTCGTGGCCACCCACGACGGGCACCCCTACGTGGCCCCGTTCAGCGGCAACATCATCGAGCTCTGCCCGGTCGGCGCGCTGACCTCGCAGCCGTACCGCTTCCGCGCCCGGCCCTGGGATATCGAGGGCGCCGGCGGGATCTGCACCCTCTGCCCCTCGCAGTGCAACGTCACCTTCACCGTGCGCGACGAGAAGGTGCTGCGCGTCCTCGGGCGCGATCACGCGCTGGTCGACGACGGCTGGCTGTGCGACAAGGGCCGCTTCGGCTACCAGGCGATTCATGCTGATGAGCGGATCACGGCGCCGCTGGTCCGCGACGGCGGCTCGCTGCGCGAGGTCTCCTGGGAGCGGGCGCTCGAGGTGGCCGCCGGACTCGGGAAGCACAAGGGTCACGTCGGCGCGCTGGTGGGCGGCCAGGCCTCGGGCGAGGAGGGCTTCCTGATCCAGCGGCTGATGCGCGAAGGGCTGGACAGCGCCGACCTCGACTCGCGCCAGGGCGAGCCGGTCCCACTCGAGCTGGCCCGGGCGCTGGCCGCTCCAGGCCTCCAGGCCTCGGTGCCCGACCTCGAGTTCGCCCACACCGTGCTGGTGCTGGGCTGCGAGCCGCTCGACGATGCCCCGATTCTCGATCTGAGGATCCGCAAGGGGGTGCGCCATCGCGGCGTGCAGCTGGCGATCGCCACGGCGCGCCCGAGCGCCCTGGATCCGAACGCCGGCCTGTCACTGCGCTATCCCCCCGGCGAGGAGGCCGCGTTCCTGGCCGACCTCGAGGCCGCGCTTGGCGATGGCGCGCGGGACGCCGGCGAGGAGATGGCCGCGCTGGCCAAGCTGCTCGGCGAGGGCGGCGAGGATGTGGTGATCGTGTGGGGCGAGCGCCTGCCCACCGATGCGCTGCCGGCCCTGCTGCGGATCGCCGATCGGCTTGCCCTGGCCGGGCGCGACGGCGCCGGTCTGCTGGAGATCCCGGCCGGCGCCAACGGGCGCGGGCTGCGCGAGGCCGGCGTGCTCCCCAACGCGGGGCCGGGCTACGCCGAGCCGACGGTGGCGGGCCGCGGCGCCCAGGAGATCGCGGCGGCCGCCGCCGCGGGCGAGCTGAGCGCGCTCTGGCTGTTCCAGACCGACCCGATCCGCGAGCTGCCCGACCGCGCCGCCTGGGACGCCGCGATGCATCACGTCGGCCTGGTCGTCGCGCACGCCTCGGTGCTCACGGACGGCCTGCGCCTGCACGCCGACGTGATTCTTCCCGCCGAGTCCCACGCCGAGAAGGACGGCACCGTGGTTCATCCCGACGGCCGGCTGCAGCGGTTGCGCACGGCGATCGCCCATCCCGGCCAGGTCCGGGCCGGCTGGCAGGTGCTTGACGAGATCGCGCGGCGCGTCGGCTTCGACCTCGGAGTGCTGACCGGCCCGATGGCGTTCAAGCAGCTGGCCGCCGCGGTGCCGTTCTACGAGGGCCTCACCCTCGAGCAGATCGGCGGCCGCGGTGTGCGCTGGCCCGAGCGCGGCGCCGCCTCGGCGATGCCTTCCGCCGGAGCCGGCCTCCCCGCGAACCCACGCAGCTCGGGCGTGCGCATCCTCGACGAGGACACCCCGGACCAACGGGCGCCGGCCAACGGAACGCTGCGCCTGGGGACCTACCGCCCGATCTGGGCCTCCCCTGAGGTCGAGACCTCCCCCGCGCTGCACTTCACCATCGCCGAGCAGCAGCTCGAGCTCTCGCCGCAGGACGCCAAGCGGCTGGGAATTCGCCATGGCTCGGCGGTCACGGTGGCTCAGAACGGGACGCGGTTGAGCGCGACCGCCGCGGTCCGCACCGGCGTTCCCCCCGGTACCGCCTTCCTGGCCGACGGCATCGCCACCGACTCGGCCAACGTCCTGACCGAATCACTGGTGGAGGTGAGCCGCCAGTGACCCTCTACGGAATCGTGGGCTTCTTCGAGCCGTGGTGGGTACAGATCCTCAAGGCCCTGGTGATCTTCGGCGTGGTCTTCGCCATCCTGCCGGTGCTGATCGTGTACGAGCGCAAGCTGCTCGGCCGCTTCCAGGGCCGGTACGGGCCCAACCGCGTGGGCCCGTTCGGGCTGATGCAGCCGCTCGCGGAAATCCTCAAGTTCGCCACCAAGGAGGCCTCGCGCCCGACCACCTCGGTGGCCTACCTGTTCCGCTTCGCACCGGTGATCGCGATCCTGACCGCAGTCTCCGCGCTCGCCCTGATTCCCTTCGGGAACGTCCAGCACATCTTCGGTCAGCGCGTCGGCCTGTACGGGATCGACGTCTCGATCGGGCCGCTGTACGTGTTCGCGTTCGGCGGGATCTCGTTCTACGGGATCATGCTCGGCGGTTGGGCCTCGGGCTCGAAGTACTCGTTCCTGGGCGCGATGCGGGGCGCGGCCCAGCTGATCTCCTACGAGGTCTCGCAGGGGCTGGCGCTGGTCGGCGTGGTGATCACCGCCCAGACGCTGTCGCTGACCGGGATCGTCCACGCGCAGGCCGGCATGTGGTACGTGATCCCGCAGATCGTGGGCTTCATCATCTTCATGGTCGCCTCGTTCGCCGAAACCAACCGCGCGCCGTTCGATCTCGTCGAGGCCGACGCCGAGCTCGTCGGCGGCTACTTCACCGAATACAGCGGCACGGCGTTCGTCGCCTATCTGTTCGCCGAGTACGCCAACATGATCGTCGTCTCGGGGATCGCCACCACGGTGTTCCTCGGTGGCTGGCTGATGCCGTTCGGGATCAGTCCCCCCGGTTGGGTCGACCCGATCGTCGTCCTCGTGAAGATGGGGATCTTCCTGACCTTCTTCATCTGGATCCGGGCGACGCTCCCCCGCCTGCGCTACGACCAGCTGATGTCGTTCGGTTGGAAGATCCTGCTGCCGCTGGCGACCCTGAACCTCCTGATAACCGCAATCGTGGTGGCCTCATGACCTACAACCCCGGACCCGACGTCGTCGAAGTGATCCGCTACCCGGCTCGCGGGCCGGCGGCGGGGGCTTACCGCGCGTTCGGCGAGACTCTGCGCGGGCTAAAGACGACGTTCGCGCGGATCGTCGAGGGTCCGTCGACGATCCAGTACCCCGAGGAGAAGACGCCGGTGTACCCGCGCTTTCGCGGGCGGCACAAGCTGCACAAGTTCGAGGACACCGGCCTCGAGAAGTGCGTCGGCTGCTCGCTCTGCGCCGCCGCCTGCCCGGCGGATTGCATCCGTGTGGTCGCCGCGGAGAACACCCCTGAGCACCGCATCTCGGCCGGCGAGCGCTACGCCGCGGTGTACGAGATCAACCTGTCCCGCTGCATCTTCTGCGGCTACTGCGAGGTCGCCTGCCCGTTCGACGCGATCACCATGGGCCACGACTACGAGATGTCCGATTACACCCGCTCGGATCTGATCTTCACCAAGGAGATGCTGCTGGCCGAGCCGATCGAGCGCACCCCGCTGAGGCAAGAGGGGGAGTAGCCGGCGATGTCCCAGGTCCTGTTCTTCCTGGCGGCGATCGGCGCCATCACCGGCGCGATCGGCGTGGTGGCGATTCGCAATCCGTTCTACAGCGTGCTGGCGCTGGTCTGCCACCTGATCGCCCTGGCCGCGCTGTTCCTGTTGCTGCGGGCCGAGTTCGTGGCCGCGGCGCAGGTCGTCGTGTATGCGGGCGCCGTGATGGTGCTCTACGTGTTCGTCGTGGCCTACGTCGGCGGCGGCGAGGAGGCCCTGGGTGGCGGCAGCGCGCTGCGGATCCTCGGACCGCTGTTCGCCTTCGCGCTGGCTGTGGAGCTGTGCCTGGCCATGCTCGGCTCAGCACTGAAGGGCATCAATTCCGAAGGCGCTCCCTACGTACCCGGCTTCGGGTCGCCGCGCCATATCGGCAAGCTCTTCCTGACCACGTACCTGTTCCCGTTCGAGCTCGCCTCGCTGCTCCTCCTGGTCGCCGCGATCGGCGCGGTCGTCCTGGCCCGCCGCCGTCGCGGGCTCGAGCACGACCCGGAGCTCGACCGGCGGCTGCTGGTGCGGCGCCCGACCAACACCGGAACGATGGCCGAGGCCGGTGGGATCCCGCAAGCCGCGCTGTCGGTGGAGGAGACGTTCGTCGAGATCCGCGAGTCGAACGCCGAGGAGCCGGAGAAGCCGATCGGCGCCCGCGGCGGGCCCGGGGGCGGGGGCGCCTGATGGACATCGGCTGGTATCTGGTCGTCTCCGCGATCATCTTCGCGATCGGCGCCGGCGGTGTGCTCATGCGCCGCAACCCATTGGTCGTCCTGCTCTGCCTCGAGCTGATGCTGAACGCGGCCAACCTCGCGCTGGTCGCCTTCGCACGGATGCACGGGGGCGAGGCCGGGCAGGTGTTCGCGCTGATCGTGATGGTCGTCGCCGCCTGTGAGGTCACGGTCGGCCTCGGGTTGATCGTGGCCATCCACCGTCGCAACCTCCCGATCGACGTCGACGAGCTCCACCAGCTGAACGGATGACGGAGTCAGTGCCATGAGTCCGACCACCTTCGGCTGGCTGGTACTGCTCTGCCCGCTGGTCGGCACCGCGGTGATCGGGCTGGGTTACCGCCGCTGGCGCGGGACCAGCGCGGGCTGGATCGCCACCCTGGCGATCGCGCTGTCCTTCGCCTGCTCGGTCGGAGCGCTGATCACGTTGCTGCACCGCAACCCCGCCCACCGCGAGCTGACCTCGAAGCTGTGGAACTACGCCTTCACCGGCGGGCTCGACGCCAAGCTGTCGATCCTGGTCGACCCCCTCTCGGTGTTCATGATCCTGGTGGTCTCCGGGGTCTCGACCCTGATCCACCTGTACTCGATCTCGTACATGAAGTCCGACAAGGGCTTCGACAGGTACTTCTCCTACCTGAACTACTTCGTGTTCTCGATGCTGCTGCTGGTCCTGGCCGGGAACTTCCTGCTGTTGATCGTCGGCTGGGCCTTCGTCGGCGCCGCCTCGTACATGCTGATCTCGTTCTGGTACCGGCGCACCACCGCGACCAAGGCGGGCATCAAGGCGTTCGTGATCAATGTCGTCGGAGACGTCGGGCTGGTGCTCGGCACGTTCTTCATCTTCCGCCACACCGGCACGGTCGACTTCCTCAAGACCTTCGCCGCCGCTCCCCACGTGTTCCATCACGATTCGACCGATCTGGTGGCCGGGACGGTCCTGCTGCTGGTCGGAGCCTTCGCCAAGTCGGCCCAGGTCCCGCTGCACACCTGGCTACCCGACGCGATGGAGGGCCCCACCCCGGTCTCCTCGCTGATCCACGCCGCCACGATGGTGACCGCCGGCGTCTACCTGATCGCGCGGATGCATCCGCTGTTCGAACTGGCGCCAACCGCGGCCGACGTCGGTGCGATTGTCGGCTGCGCCACGCTGCTGATCGCCGCCACCATCGCGATCGTGCAGACCGACATCAAGCGGGTGATCGCCTACTCGACGATGTCGCAGATCGGCTACATGATCATGGCCGTCTCCTCGGGCGCCTACGCCGCCGGCCTGTTCCACCTGATGACGCACGCGTTCTTCAAGGCGCTGTTGTTCATGGCCGCCGGCTCGCTGATCGGCGCGATGGCGGGCAACCAATCGCTGGACCGGATGAGGGGCTTTCGCAAGGCGATGCCCTTCACCTTCGCGGCCTTCGTCATCGGCGGGCTCGCGCTGTCAGGGCTGCCCCCGTTCTCCGGCTGGTTGTCGAAGGACGACATCCTGGCCTACCTCGACCACCGCGGCGGCGGCTTCGAGATCCTCGGCATCCTGGGCTACCTCGGCGCGCTGCTGACCGGCGTCTACACGTTCCGGATGATCTTCCGGGCCTTCTTCGGCGAACCGTGCGAGGAGGCCCGCGAGCTCGAGCACGGGCATCTCGCCCACGCCGACGTGCCGACCAATCCGGCGACCGGTGAACCCGAGGACACCGACGTCGGCTTCCCGGGACCCGAGCACCACATCGCCGAGTGGGAGTGGCCGATGAAGATCGCCATGGGCACCCTGGCCGCGCTGGCGGCGATCGGCGGCGTCCTGCAGATCCCCGGCGTCGACGACAAGGTCACCCAATTCCTGCGGCCGACGTTCGCCACCTCGCATCTCGCCCAGGTCGAGCCCGGCAGCAGCCCGGCCTGGATCGGGCTGGTGATCGGGGCGGTGATCGCCCTCAGCGGGATCGCGATCGCCTACCGGATCTGGCTGGCCGCCCCCGGCACGTCGCGCAAGCTGCAGGAGCGCTTCGCCCCGCTGCACACCTTCCTCGTGAACAAGTGGTACTTCGATGAGCTGATCGACCTGGTGATCGTGCGCCCGGCGCTGTGGTTCGGCCGGTTCGCCGACTCGGTGCTCGAGCGGATCGTCGTCTCCGGCACGATCACCGGCGGGACGGTCGGCCTCGTCCGGGCCGGCTCGGCCGCCGTGCGCCGCGCCCAGACCGGGTTTCTGCGTTACTACGCCGCCGCCATGGTCCTCGGAGTGTTCGCCGTGGGCCTCTACTTCCTGATCTCAGCGAGCTGATGGCAAAGCCTTGACCCTCTCGATCCTCATCTGGTTGCCACTGGCCATCTCCCTGGTCGCCTCGCAGTTGCCGCGTCGCACGGTCGGATGGGCGACGGCGGTGGGCAGCCTGGTCACGGTGGGGATCGCCATCTCCTTCCTGGCCCGCTTCAAGCTCGGCCACTCGGGTCTGCAGTTCGTCACCGACAAGGTGTGGATCTCGGCGCTGGGGATTCACTACAAGCTGGGCCTGGACGGGCTCAACGTCTCGCTGATCGTGCTCACCACCGTGCTGTTCAGCGCCTCGATGGTGTGGTCCGCCTTCCGCGAATGGGACAACCCCAAGCTCTACTACCTGTTCTTCGGCCTGGCCGAGAGCGCGGTGCTCGGTGCCTTCTCCGCCCAGGACATCGCGCTGTTCGTGGCCTTCTTCGACCTGATGCTGATCCCGTTCTACTTCCTGATCGGGATGTGGGGCAGCTCCGACGGTGATAACCGGGCTCGGGTCCGAGCCACGATGAAGCTGGTCATCTACACCCTGATCGGGTCGTTCTTCATGCTCGTGGCGGCGATCGCCACCGGCGTGCTGGCCTCCGACCAGCACGGCACCGGGCTCACCTTCGTGATCTCCTCGCTCCAGCATCTGCCGCTCTCGCACAGCTCCCAGGACTGGATCTTCCTGTGCTTCGCGATCGCCTTCCTGGTGAAGATGCCGCTGGTCCCCTTCCACGGCTGGCTGGCCGACGGCTACAAGGCGATGCCGATCCCGGCCGTCGCGGTGTTCTCCGGCGTCCTGTCCAAGGTCGCGGCCTACGGCTTCCTGCGGGTCGTGCTGCCGCTGTTCCCTTACGCCTCCCGGCACTACCAGACGCTGATGCTGCTGATCGCGCTGATCTCGATCGTGTGGGCCACGTCGCTGGCCTTCACCACGCCCGATGCCCGGCTGGTGATCGCCTACTCGAGCGTCGCCCAGCTCGGCTTCATCATGCTCGGGGTCTTCTCGCTCCGCTCCCAGGGCACCCAGGGCGCCCTGCTGCAGATGGTCAACCACGGCCTGGTGACGGCCGCGGCGTTCTTCATCCTGGCCGCCCTGGTGGCCCGGGCGCAGGGTTCGGAGCGGATCAGCGACATGGGCGGCATCGGCTTCCGTGCCCCGGTCCTGGCCACCCTGTTCCTGATCGTGACCTTTGCCAATCTGGCGATGCCGGGCTCGTCGAACTTCGTGGGGGAATTTCTGATCCTGCTCGGCCTGTTCCAGGCGAAGATGGCGCTGGCGATCATCGCCTTCGTCGGCGTGGTCGGCGCGGCGGTCTACGCGCTGCGGCTGTTCATCGGGGCGATGCACAATCGAGTCGGCCCGAATGTCACCTCCCGGGAGATCGGGTTCGCCGACGCCGTGGCGATCGTGCCGCTGGTGATCGTGATCCTGGTGCTGGCCTTCTATCCCCAGTTCGGCCTGCGCAGATCTGAGTCGACGGTCAACGGGACCGTGGCCGCGGTACACGTCGGGGCTCCGGTCAGGGTGGCCACCCATGCGGTGCCTCCGGTGCGAGTCGCTGCCCTTGCCTCGAGTAAGGCGGGGGCGCCATGAGCGTCGTGACCCTGGCCGCAGCCGCCCACCACATCAAGGGGCCGCATATCGACTGGGCGTCGCTGATGCCGTTCGTCGTGCTCGGCTCCGGCGCGCTGATCGTCCTGCTCGTCGGCCTGCTCCGCGGCGAGACGGCCCGTGAGCGGATCGTCCCGCTGCTCACCGTGCTCACGCTCGCCGGCACGATCGCGGCGGAGATCGCCCGCTTCCACCACCATGTGCAGATCATCTCCAACGCGCTGGTGGTCGACGACCTCGCGCTGACCATCGACATCCTGTGCGCGACCGCCGGGATCGCCGCGGTGATCATGTCCTGGCGCACCCCTGCGCCCCGGGACGCGGGGCATGGCGAGTACCACTCGCTGCTCCTGTTCAGCCTGCTCGGCATGGCCGTGCTGGTGTCGGCGCAGGAGTTGGTCACGCTGTTCATCGGGATCGAGATGCTGTCGATTCCGCTGTACGTGCTGTGCGCCTCCGAGCACCGCCGCGAGGGCTCGCTCGAGTCCGGCCTGAAGTACCTGGTGATCGGCTCGGTCGGATCCGCGACGCTGGCCTACGGCCTGGCCATGGTCTATGGCGCGACCGGTCAGACCGGCTTCGCCGGGATCGGCGCCGCCGTCTCCACGGGCAAGCTGTCGGGCGGCGCGCTCGGCGATCCGCTGCTGTTCACCGGACTCGGCCTGGTGCTCGTCGGTTTCGCCTTCAAGGCCTCGGTGGCGCCGTTCCATCAGTGGACGCCCGACGTCTACCAGGGGGCGCCGACGCCGATCACCGCGTTCATGGCCACCGCTACCAAGGCGGCCGCGCTCGGCGTGTTCCTCCGCTTCTTCGATGTCGCCGCGATCGGCGCCCAGAACACCTGGGCCCCGATGATCGCCGCGGTCGGGGCGATCACCATCATCGTGGGCAACGTCGGCGCACTCGGCCAGACCTCGATGAAGCGAATGCTCGGCTACTCCGGCGTGGCCCAGGCCGGCTACCTGCTGTCCGGGGTGATCGTCGGCACCCAGCTCGGCGTCCAGGCGACCGTGTTCTACCTGCTGGCCTACTTGGCCATGAACATGGCGGCGTTCGCCACGATCGTCGCCGTCGAGAACGAGACCGGGGACGACGAGCTGAGCTCGCTGGCCGGCCTCGGGACCCGCCGGCCCTGGCTGGCCTGGCCGTTGACGATCGCGATGCTGTCGCTGGCCGGAATCCCCGGCACGGTCGGCTTCATCGGCAAGTTCCAGCTGATCCACGCGCTGGTCAACGGCGACTACACCTGGTACGCAATCGTGCTGGTGCTCGGCTCGATGATCTCGCTGGGCTACTACCTCCGGGTGATCGCCACCATGTGGATGGGCTCGCCGACCGTCGAGACCGCCGGCCTGGGCGGTCTCGCCCCGATCGCCGGCGGTTCCCCCGAGGCCGATCGGCTCGACCGATCACACGCCGCCCCCTACCCCGAGGTCGCCTTCGTGGGGGCCCTGTTCGGCGCGGCGTGCGTGTTCTTCGGGATCTTCCCTTCGCCGCTGTTCACCTTCGCGGCGCACGCCGGCCGCGCCCTTGGCGGGCTGTTCTAGAGCCTCCGACACGCGCTGTACGATCCGGCGTCCGTGGAGTACCCGGTCGAGACCTTCACCGATGCCGAGCGCGCTCTCCTGAGCGCGCATTTCACCAACCTCGACCGGCCGGTGTTCGCGCTGGTCAACCTGCCCGAGACGGTCAAGGGAGCGTTGTTCGCTCGGTACTCGCGCTACCAGGGAACGCTCCGACGGCTGTATCTCGACGAGTTCGCCGCCGACCTGCCGGCCGCGGGGATGGCTTGGGACGGCGCGGAGGGGCAGCGCGCCGCACAACTCTACGAGCGGATCTTCCTCGGCTACGGCGATGACTCGGTCGCGCAACTCGGGGGCGCGCACGTGGCCTGCGAATGGGTCTCCAACGTGCTCACCAAGGTCCTCCAGCGCCCGCGGCTGGGCGCGTACCTCGAGCAGTCGACGCGTTACATCGCCTACGACGCGCCGATGCCCACGCCCCCTGGGGGGTATCGCTACTACCGCGACGCGGCGCTCGGGCCCGAGTACGCCGCCGCGATGGACGGCCTGTTCGACACGTACGCGGCCGCTCTGCCGCGGGTCAGCGCCTGGGCCGAGACCGAATTTCCGCGGCGCGGGGACGAGGCCCCCGCCGCATACTCCCGCGCGATCAAGGCGAAGGCGCTGGACCTACTGCGCGGACTGCTGCCGGCCGCCTCGCTCTCGCACATGGGAATCTTCGCCACCGGCCAGACCTACGAACAGCTGATCCTGCACCTGCTCGCCCATCCGCTGCCCGAGGCCCACCGCCTCGGCGAGATGATCCTCACCGAGATCCAGGCCGTGATGCCGAGCTTCGTCGCCCGCGTCGACCGTCCCGACCGGGGCGGGGCCTGGGTCGAGTACCTGCAGTCGCGCCGCAGCGCCGGGGAGCGCTGGTCCCGCCGGCTCGGGCTCGACGACGCTTCGGCCGACGCGGACGCCGCCCCCTCGGTCCGCCTGCTCAGCACCGAGGGTGACGAGGACGACCTGATGGCGGCGCTGCTGTTCGAATCGACCGGCGTGGCCGAGGACTCCGTCCGCGAGGCCGTCGGCGGCCTGTCGGTCGAGGACCGCCGCGAGTTGCTCGGGGACCTGGTCGGGGAGCGCTCCAACCGGCGCCACCGGCCCGGCCGGGGCTTTGAGGCACTGCGCTACCGCTTTGAGATCGTCTCCGACTACGGCGCGTTCCGCGATCTCCAGCGGCACCGAATGCTGACCGTGCAGTGGCAGACCCTGACCCCGGACCTCGGCGCCGGAGTCCCCGAGCAGGTGCGCCTGGCCGGCTGCGGCGACGAGTACCGGCGGGCGCTCGATCGTTCCCGATCGGAATACGAGCGCCTGGTCGACGCCGGCCTGGCCCCGGCGGCGCCCTACGCCCTCTGCCTGGGCTACCGGATCCGCTTCATCCTCGACCTCAACGCGCGCGAGGCGATGCAGCTGATCGAGCTGCGCTCCGGGCGCGAAGGCCATCCGAGCTACCGCGCCGTGGCCCACGAGATGCACGCGCAGATCGCCGCCGTACACCCGGCAGTGGCCGAGGCGATGACCCACGTCGACGACGAGGCCGAGCCGCGGCTCGAGCGGATCCTCTCGGAGATGCGCGCCCACGCCCGAGCCGGCGCCGGCTCGTAGCGCTCTCCGGGGAAGTCGGGCGCCGCCGCGAACCTTGGCGCGATGCGCGCTAAATCTCGTACGCCCAGCGCCAAGGGTCGACCGCGCTCAGCGCGCCGCCTCGGGGGAAGGAAGGTTTCGCGCCGCTGGGCGTCCTGATCCATAGAAGCGCCCGTCTGACCCCGACTTTGAACCAGGAGATTCCGTGAAGCGAAGTCTGATCCCGATCACCGTGCTGATCGCCGCCGCGGTCATGGCCGCGGCCGCCCTCGCCGCCTCGCCCACGGTGAAGTTGGCGAAAACCAATGCCGGCAAGATCCTCGTCAACGGCAAGGGGTTCACCGTCTACGCGTTCTCCAGGGACGGGCACAACAAGGACGTCTGCATGACCAAGAAGGGCTGCCTGGGCGTCTGGCCCGCGGTGACCACGAAGACCAAGCCACTGGCCGGCCCCGGTCTGAAGGCCAAGCTGGTCGGGACGATCAAGCTCGCGAACGGCTCCAAGCAGGTCACCTACGCCGGCCATCCCCTCTACCACTATTCGTTCGACTCCTCGCGCGGGGAGACCGACTACGTTGGCCAGCCTGACTTCGGCGGGCACTGGGACGCCGTCAACGCCGCCGGCCACATCGTCAAGTAGCCAAGCGCTGAAATCTCCCGCGCAAGCGGGATGAGGGGGCCGGCGCTAGCGGCAGCGCCGGCCCCCGACCTCACTTCTCCTGCGCCTCGGCGTCGCGCTGGCGCAACTCGATCCGCCGGATCTTCCCGGTAAGGGTCTTGGGCAGATCGGTGGTGAACTCGATCAGCCTGGGGTAGGCGTAGGAGGACAGGTGGTCGCGCACGTAGTGCTTGATCTCCTCGGCCAGCCCGTCGGACGGCTCGTGACCATCGGCCAGCACGATGAACGCCTTGACCACGAAGCCGCGGCGCTCGTCCTTGGACGCCACCGCCGCCGCCTCGGCTACCGCGGGATGCTCCAGGCAGGCCGACTCGACCTCGAACGGTCCGATCCGGTACCCCGCCGAGATGATCACGTCATCGGCACGGCCTTCATACCAGTAGTAGCCGTCCTCATCCTGGCTGGCCGCGTCCTTGGTGTGGAACCAATCTCCGCCGAAGACCTCCTCGGAGTCCTCGGGACGGTTCCAGTAGCCGATCGGGTAATGGGGGTTGGTCCGAGCCTTGAGGCAGATCTCGCCGCGCTCGCCCTGGGCAACGGGCTTCTCGTCCTCGTCCAGGATCGCCACCTCCCAGCCCGGCATCGGCCGGCCCATCGAACCCTCGCGCACCTCCATGAACGGGTAGTTGCCGCACAGCGGATATGACTCGCTGAGCCCGTAGTAGTCGAGCACGGTGACGTCGTAGTTGTCGCGGAACCAGCGGATCGCCTCGGGATTGAGCGGCTCGCCGGCCGAGCAGACGATGCGGAACTTCTGCGGGTAGCGCGTACGCGCGTCGGAGATCGACATCATCGAGCGGATCGCCGTCGGCGTCCCGAACACGCCCGTGACCTCGTGCCGGGAGAGGAAGTCGAGCTGCTTGTGGGCGTCGAACCCACCCTCGCGCTGGTAGACGACCTGCACCGCGCCGTAGCGCCACGGGCCGATCAGCGGACAGATGCCGGCGGCCCAGGCCCACTCCCCCATCCCGTGGAAGCGCTCGCCGTCCTGGACGTCGTGCGAGTAGATGAACTCCTCGTGGGCCAGGATGTAACGGTGGGCGTGGAGGATCCCCTTGGCCAGCCCGGTGGTGCCCGAGGTGTAGTAGAGCTGGGCGGGGTCCTCCGAGGAGGTTTCGGCGGTGTCGAAGGCGGTCGACCCCTGGGCCAGTAGCTCATCGTCGAGGATCAGGATGTGCTCCACCAGCGAGCGCTCGATCCGGTCGGCGTTGGCCTGATTGGTGACCAGCACCTTGGCCTGCGAATCGGTGACCCGGTGGCGAATCCCGTCGTCGCCGTAGAGCACGGACATCGAGAGCAGAATCGCGCCGACCTTCCAGGTGCCGAAGAACGCCGCGGCGGTCTCGGGCTCGGGCGGCAGCAGCATCGCCACCCGGTCGCCCTTCTCGACCCCGTGGGCCACGAGGGCATTGGCGAACTGGTTGGCCTTGTCCTGCAACTCGCCCCAGGTCACCTCGCGCACGACGCCATCGAAGCGCTCATGGATCATCGCCAGCTTCTCGCGCGGGTGCTTGTCGCAGACGTCGGCCGCGATGTTGTACTGCTCGGGCACCTCCCAGCGATGCTGCGCGCAAGCTTCCTCGTATGAGGAGAACCTCGTGGTCGCGCTCATCTGCCTCTCCTTTCTCGTGCGATCACCGGTAACTATCCCTGACCCGGAGCGGCGAATCCCCCACCACCACGCCCGCCCCGGGCCGCGGCGCGTCGATGTCCTCGTCGGCGAGGCGCAATCCCAGCCCCTCGGGCGCGTGGAGCGCGAGCATCTCGGCCGCCGGATCGGGTCGGCGCGGGTCACGGATCGAGACCAGGACCATGACCAGGAAGGCGGCCGGCACCGAGACCACGGCCGGCTGGGCCAGCAGAGCCCCGGCGCCATGCTCCGGCTCGCCCAGCGCCAGGCCGGTGAAGATCGCCGCCGTGGCGATCGTCATCCCGGCCAGCATCCCCGCCGCCGCCCCGCGCGCGGTCAGGCCCGTCCACCAGATCCCGAGCAGGAACAGCGGGCAGAACGTGCTGGCGGCGATCGCGAAGGCCCAGCCGACGAGGATCGAGATGTCGACCGACTGCGCCACCAGCGCGACCCCCGCGGGCAGCAGGATCGCGCTGATCGCGGCGACCCGGAACCGGCGGCGGCGGATCACCACGTTGGTCGGCCGATCGCGCGCCAGCCGCGGCCAAACATCATGGCTGATGGTGCCGGCCAGCGACACGAGCAGGCCCGAGGAGGTCGACAGGAAAGCCGCGAACGCCCCGGCGGCGACCAGCGCCCCGAGGATCGTGCCGACCGTCCCCGGCCAGGCCGTCTGGGGCAGCCGTAGAACCACCTCATCGGTCTGGCCGGTGACGTACAGCTGCGGCGTCAGCGTGCGCCCGAGCGCCCCGTAGAACGCCGGGAACATGTAGAAGAGCCCCAGCAGGCCGATCACGCGCACTGTCGTGTGACGGGCCGCGTGGCCATCCGGGTTGGTGTAGAAGCGCACCAGGATGTGCGGCAAACCCATGGTCCCCAGGAACGTGGCGATCAGCAGCGAGTAGACCAGCAGCGGAGAGCTCTCGCCGCCACCCCCGACCGGCCGCGACCACTGCTCGCCGCGCTCGGCGGTGATGCCGTCGGCGACCGGGACGATCCCGTGCGGCGGGATCCGGACATCGCCTTGCGGCAGCGTCACGTGTGCCCCGGCGGCCACCCGGAACGTGCGGCCCCCGACCGAGAAGCTTCCGGCCTGCGGAAACTCGACCCGCTGGCGACCGGGCAGCTTCACGGTGAAGCCGCGGGTGCCCGCGCGGGGCAGCTCCTGCCCGAACAGCGCGGCCCGGCCGGGCAGGCCGCCGAAATGGATCAGCAGCACGATCACCGGCACCGAGATCGCGAAGACCTTGACCCAGAACTGGAACGCCTGCACGTAGGTGATGCCGCGCATCCCGCCGATCGCCACGTTGACCGCGACGATCGCCGCCACCACGGCGACGCCGACCCAGTAGGGCGCGCCGGTGACGACGTTCAGAGCCAGGCCTGCGCCCTTGAGCTGGGGCAGCAGGTAAAAGCCCCCGATCAGCATCACGATCGCCGAGGCCAGCGAACGCAGCGGCGGGCTGCGCAGACGGGCCTCGGCGAAGTCGGGGATCGTGTATGAGCCGAAGCGGCGCAGCGGCGCGGCCACGAACAGCAACAGCGCCAGGTACCCGGCGGTGAACCCGAGCGCCTGCCAGAGCGCGCCGGCGCCGAGCTTGAGCTCCAGCCCGGCGATCCCCAGAAAGCTGGCCGCGGATAGATATTCCCCGGAGATCGCCGCCGCGTTCCACCAGGCGGTGACCGCCCGCGAGGCGACGAGCAGATCGGACGTCGTGCGGGCGAACCGGACGCCCCAGGCGCCCAGCCCGAGCGTGCCGAGCGTGACCGCGCCGACCGCCAACAGCGCGATCATCGGGCGTCGCCCGCGTTCACTTGTCGACGAGGTCCCGAAATGCCGCGTCGAGCGAGTCGGCCCGCCGCGCGTAAATCCAGCCGATCACCAGGAACAGCGGCGAGAGGGGCACGATCAGCACCCAAACGGTCACCGGAATCCCCAGCAGCGTCCAGTGGTGCAGCTGTGGCAGCAGGTACAGCGTGATCGGCAGCACGCCGAACAACGCCCCGAAGGCGATCAGGGCCAGCAGCGACAGCGACAGCTGGGCCTGGCGCAGCCGGCGCAGGTAGACGTGACCGTGAGCGGTGGAGTCGGCCAGCTCATCCCGGGGTGTGCGGCGCGTGACGCCGCCGCCACGGGGGTTGCGCAGCTTCGGCGCGGACGGGTCGCGTCGACCGAAGCTCACATCCGCAGCTTTCGGCGTAGCTCGGCGACCTGGCGGCGGGCCACCGGCACCTCACTGCCGTCGGCCAGCACGACGGTCGCGCCACCGCCGAGCTCAGGGCGGATCTCGACGGCGCGGCGCAGGTTGACGATGTAGCTGCGGTGCACGCGGACGAACCCGTGCGGCAACCACCGCCGCTCGAGTTCGGCCAGCGCGCCGCGTACGAGGAAGCGACCCTCGTCGGCGACGATCCGCACGTAGTCGCCTTCGGCCTTGACGTACAACACCGACGAACGAGGGAGCAGCCGCGTCGCTCCGCCGCGCTGGTGCGCCACCGGGATGATCTCCGCGCTATCCGGCTCCGACGCGGTCGGAACCAGCCCCTCGGGCGGCGACGCGCGGTCGGCGATCACCCGGTCGAGGGCTTGCACGATCCGGGCCCGCGACACCGGCTTCATCAGATAGTCGAGCGCGTGGAGCTCGAGCTCGAACGCCCCGACCGCCCCGTCCTCGTAGGCCGAGACGAACACGACGGCCGGAGGATCGGCGAACTGCCCGAGCAGGCCGGCGACGCCGAGTCCGTCGATGTCGGGCATCCGGACGTCCAGGAACAGCGCGTCGAAGCGCCGCTCGGCCAGCGTCCGCAGCGCCTCGCCACCGCTGTCGGCCAGGACCACCTCGGCCACCTGCGGCGAGCTTTCGAGGATCCGCGCCAGGTCCTCGAGCGCGGGCCGCTCGTCGTCCACGGCGAGCACTCGGAGACCGGACATCTTCACGCCGCCCGCACGCCCGCCCGGAACTTCGGCAGGGTCATCGTCACGGTGGTGCCCCGGCCGAGCGTCGACTCGATCTCGAGACCGTAGTCGGGCCCGAAGGTGGTCTGCAGCCGGGTCTGCACGTTGACCAGCCCGACGCCGCCGCCCTGGCCGGCCAGGATCGCGGCGGCCCGACCGGCATCCATCCCGACGCCGTCGTCGACCACGCGGAGCTCGACGTCGGCATCGATGTCGCGGCCGATGATCTCGATGTGCCCCCGGCCGCGGCGCTCGACCCCGTGTCGCACCGCGTTCTCGACCAGCGGCTGGAGTGACAACACCGGGACGACGGACTGCAGCACCTCGGGCGCGACCTCGATGCGCACCTCGAGTCGATCACCGAAACGGGCGCGCTCGAGTCGCAGGTACTTCTCGACGTACTGCAGTTCGTCGGCCAGTGTCACGTAGGGACTCTGACCGCGAAACGCGTAACGGGTGAACTCGGCGAACTCGGTCAGCAGCTCGCGCGCCTCCTCCGGCTTGGAGTGGATGTAACCGGCGATCGCCGCGAGCGCGTTGTAGATGAAGTGCGGCGAAATCTGGGCGCGCAACGCCTTCAGCTCGGCTCGGGCCAGCCGCTCGGTCTGGATCTCCAGCTCGGCCAGCTCGAGGTGCGCCGAGACCAGGCTGGCCGCCTCGGCCACCGTTCTGGTGTCGTCCGGGGTCAGGCGACGGCCTCGGGCGAACAGCGCCACAAAAGTTCCCACGCGATCGCCCTGCACGATCAGGGGCGCGATCACCGCCGGTCCGAGCGGGCAGCTGGCGTGCCGGCAGGCGATCAGCGACTCGACGTGAACCCGATCGTCGCGTCCTGCCGCGCCCAAGCTCGAAACGAGATCGCCGCGCGCGTGGTGATCCGAGCCGGCGCCATCGAAGGCCAGCACGCGGTCCTGGTCGGCGACCGCCACCGCGCGCGCCTGGGTCAGGGTGCGCAGGTGGCCCACGGTCTTCCCCGCGGAGGCGACCGACAGACCGCGCCGGAGATGCGGCAAGGTCACCGTCGCGGCGTGCAGCGCCTCCTGCATCGCTCGGACCTCGCCCGAGATGACCCGGGGCGGACGGAGCAGCCTGACCGCCGCCACGAGTGACGCCGCGATCGCCCAACCGAGCAGCACGCCGAGGAAAACCTCCACTCTGATCGTCAGCATATTCCTTCTGGGATGCGTGCCAGCCAGGTTGCATGTCGTGCGACCAGCGGTTGCCGTTGATCGTGCCCTGAATGCCGTTCGTCGCGCAAACGCTACCGCCGCCCGATTGAGGGCTGTTCCTCCGTTTAAGCGCGCATAGGGTGCGCATCAGGCAAAGCCTGAGGGCCGAGGCCAGGTCCAGACGGGCGGCCGGGGCGGTCATCCACCGCACCCAAATCGTCTCGAGGAGAGAGGAGCAGTCACATGGAAGCCAGTCGTCCTGGTGCACCTGGGGCCGATCCAACCGGCGGACGCTCAGCCGGCTGGACGCCCGCCGATCCGGGGCCACTCGGGCTGGCGGCATTCGCGGGTACGACGTTCGCGCTCAGCATGGTCAACTCCGGGTTGGTCGGGGACAAGTCCCTGGTCGGTGGGGGCCTCCTGCCGCTGATCGCCGCCCTCGCGCTGGCCTATGGTGGGATCGCGCAGTTCGCAGCCGGGCTCTGGGAGTTCCGCACCGGCAACACGTTCGGCGCTGTTGCGTTCTGCTCGTACGGCGCTTTCTGGATCTCGTTCTACTTCGTGGTGCAGGCCGCGGGGTCGGTCGCCAAGAACGAGCTGTTCAGCGGGCTCGGTCTGTACCTGTGGATGTGGGGAGTGTTCACCGTCTACATGTTCATCTGCTCGCTGCGGACGACGGGCGCGGTCGCGCTCGTGTTCCTGCTGCTCGCGATCACCTTCATCGTCCTGGGCATCGGGAATTCGGCCCTGGCCGGTGGGACCTCGGTCACCAACGGCACGATCAAGCTCGGGGGATACCTCGGGATCGTGACCGCGCTGGCGGCCTGGTACGCGTCGTTCGCGGCAGTCATCAACTCGACCTTCGGCAAGGTTGTGGCGCCGGTCTTTCCGCTCAGGCGCTGACAGGCGCGCAAACAGGAGTAGCGTCGGGTAGTACAAGAAACACATCGGGAGCTCGGGCGCCGCGGTTTTCGGCGCCCGAGTCGCCCGGTCTGAGACGCGTCAGCAACACAAAGGAGAGGCTTCGATGGCAGACAGCGTTGAGACTCCGGCCACTGACCAGGATCTGGACAAGGATCTCGCGGCGCTGCTCGACACCGAGCGCTTCGAACCGTCGGAGGAGTTCCGCCAGAACGCGCTGCTGAAGGACCCCTCGATCTACGAGGAGGCAGACAAGGACTGGCAGGGCTGGTGGGCGAAGAACGCCGGCGAGCTCCATTGGTCAAAGCAGTGGGACCAGGTGCTCGACGACTCCAACCCGCCGTTCTACAAGTGGTTCGTCGGCGGGCAGCTGAACGTGTCCTACAACTGCGTGGACCGGCACGTCGAGGCGGGCAACGGCGACCGCGTCGCATTCCATTGGCACAGCGAGGAAGGCGAGACGCGGACGATCACCTACGCCGATCTGCACGCCGACGTCCAGCGCTTCGCCAACGCGCTGCGCGACCTCGGGGTGAAGAAGGGCGACATCGTCGGCATCTACCTCCCGATGATCCCCGAGGTGGCCGTCGCGATGCTGGCCTGCGCGCGGATCGGCGCCCCCCACAACGTCGTCTTCGGCGGCTTCTCGGCCGAATCCGTCCGCGAGCGGATGGAGTTCTCCGAGGCCAAGACGTTGATCACCGTCGACGGCGCGGCGCGCAAGGGCAAGACCGCCCCGGTCAAGCAGAACGTCGACGACGTGATGGGCGATCTCGAGACGCTGGAGCACATCGTGGTGGTGCGGTCCAAGGGCGTCGACTGCGAGATGAAGGACGGCCGCGACGTCTACTACGACGAGATCATGGAGGCCGCGGACGCCGAGTGCGAGGCGGAGCCGATGGACGCCGAGGACCCGCTGTTCGTGCTCTACACGTCGGGCTCTACCGCCAAGCCGAAGGGGATCCTGCACACCACCGGGGGGTACCTCACCGGCGTCAGCACCACCCATCGCTACGTCTTCGACCTGCACCCCGAGACGGACGTGTACTGGTGCTCGGCTGACGTCGGCTGGGTCACCGGCCACTCATACATCGTCTACGGGCCGCTGTCCAACGGTGCCACCTCGGTGATGTACGAAGGCGCTCCCGACTATCCGCACAAGGGGATCTGGTGGGAGCTGGTCGAGCGCTACAAGGCGACGATCTTCTACACGGCGCCGACGGCGATCCGGGCCTGCATCAAGTGGGGGCGCGAGCACCCGGAGAAGTTCGACCTCTCCTCCCTCCGACTGCTCGGGTCGGTCGGCGAGCCGATCAACCCGAAGTCCTGGCTCTGGTACTACAAGGTGATCGGCGGCGAGCGCTGCCCGATCGTCGACACCTGGTGGCAGACCGAGACCGGGGCGATCATGATCACGCCGCTGCCCGGCATCACCTCGCTCAAGCCTGGCTCGGCCACGACGCCGTTCCCGGGGATCAAGGCCGAGGTGGTCGACGAGCGCGAGGGCGAACCGATCGACGAGGGTCAGGGGCTGCTGGTCCTACGCCGGCCGTGGCCGTCGATGCTGCGCACGCTCTACCGGGACGACGATCGCTTCATCGAGACCTACTTCTCGCGCTTCGGCAAGGAGACGTATCTGGTCGGCGACGCGGCACGGAAGGACAAGGATGGCTATTACTGGGTCATCGGGCGGATCGACGACGTCGTCAACGTGTCCGGGCACCGGCTCTCGACCGCCGAGGTCGAGTCGGCGATCGTCGCGCATTCGTCGGTCGCCGAGGCCGCGGTCATCGGTCAGACCGACGAGGACACGGGTCAGGCGATCTGCGCGTTCGTGACGCTGCAGGGGGACACCGAGGGCACCGACGAGCTGATCGCCGGCATCCGGGAGACGGTGGCCACCCGGATCGGCAAGTTCGCCCGCCCGAAGCGGATCATCTGGGCCGACGACCTGCCGAAGACCCGCTCCGGAAAGATCATGCGCCGGCTCCTGCGCGACATCGCGGACGGCCGCGCCCTCGGCGACGTCACCACCCTCCGCGACCCCGACGTCATGTCCCAGCTCGAGGGCAAGATCAAAGAAGAGCAGGCCGCCGCGGAGTGAGGGCCGCCCCGCAGCCCTGGGCCCCGGCGTGGACGGGGACCAGGGCTGTCTCGGCCGGGGCGCTACTCGCCGAGGCTCGGGAAATTGCTCAGACTGCTCGGAAGCGGTCCGAACTGAGCGCTATATCGGGCGAGGAACGATTGGCGGGGTTACCTAGGAGAGATGTTGCACTCGGTGTGCGACACCCCCCTATCGGCGCGAGCGGGCCAGTTGATGAGCGCGGTCAACGGATGTCCGACCCGCGAGCCCGGACCGCGCGTCCAGCCGCGGCCGCTCGATACGGGTTAGTGGCGGCGCTTGCGCTTGCGCTTGGGCGTCGTGGCGCGCGTCCGGGCGCTGCCCGACGTGCCGATGACCTCGACCTCGGCTTCGGGCTCCGGCTTGGTCTTCTTCGGCTTCGGGTTGGGCTGGCCGAGCCGAGCCCCTCGCATCTCCGCCGAGGTCGGCCACTTCTCGACCTGGCCCGAGCTCCAAGACGCCGGCACGCCGGATGGCCAGCGACCGGATAGCAGGTAGGCCAGCGCCAGCAACCAGAAGCCTTGAACGACCGGGACCGGCGATCCGATCGGGAACAGCACGAGCACCCCCGCGAAGATGCCCAGGTAGCCCATGAACCGGGTGAGCAGCCCGACTCGCATCGCGTTCAGGGCCACCATGATGAAACCGGCGGTGAGCAGCAGCGAGGCGAACTGGGCGATCAGCGGCAGGACGACCACCAGCCCTCCGCTGGTCAGGTGGTGAGCCTGCTGGTAGGTCTGGCAGCAGCCCTTGACGAACTCGCTGGCCTTGCTGGCGATCACGATCGCGTAGATCACCGCGCTGATCGCCGACAGGCCGCCGCCCACGATCGCCATCCAGCGGATGAAGTCCCGCAACTCCTGGTTGCGCGCCCGGACCAGCTGGAACAGATAGCTGAGCGTCCAGGCGACCAGGCCGAGCGCGATGCTGTTGATGATCGCGCCGATCAGATCGACAGGGAAGCGCTTGTGCTCGGTGATCAGATCGAGCGTCAGCTCCTCGACCTTGGTGTGGGTGCCGCTCAGCTGGATGATCGCGGCGGCCACCAGCAGCAAGCCGGCCACGCCCGCCACGATCGCCTGCCGGGTGCGGGTACGCGCCTCCCAGGCGAGTTGGTCGTTGCCGCTCATCGAGTCCGACATGCTAGTGGCCGCTAGTGATCGAGGGGGTACCGAACCGGCCGGGGTGTCCGCGGGCGCGGAGCGGCGCTACCGCCGGCGCGGGGAGATCCCGCGCGGCGCCGACTCGCCCTCGGACCGCATCCGGGCCGGGACGTAGTTGGGGTCATCGTGGGTGATCAGCCGGGAGACCCGATCGCCGACGGCGAGCACGAGATCCAAGGCGGGGGCGGCCAGGCGAATCGCCAGCTCGATTCGTCGCCGCAGCGCTGCGTTGGGCGTCGAAGCGGGCATCGTCGGAGCCAGTGTACGACCGGAGCTCCAGCCAGCTACGGGGCCGGTCAGGCAGACTGGGCGCGATGCCGGCTGAGAACGACCTGACGGGGACTCCGTGCCCGGCCTGCGGCGGGCAGCTGGTCGCGTGGAGAACGGCGCCCGGGGGCGACCCGGGCTTGGCTGCCGGCCGCTACGGCCTGTGGCGGTGCGAAACCTGCGGCTCGGCGGTGACCGCCGGCCAAGCGCCCGCGGAGCTCCACGACACGGGCGCCTACCGGGCCGGAGAGCCACGCCTCTACCGCGTCGTGGCGCCCCTGCTGCGGTCCTTCGACCGGCAGCGCCTGGCCATGCTGCGCGCCGCCGCACCGCCGCCGGGCAGGCTTTTGGACGCCGGCGCGGGGCGAGGGCGGTTTGTCGCCGCCGCGCTGGCCTCGGGCTACGACGCCTCGGGGATCGAGCCCTCGGCTCGGGGGGCCGGCGCCGCCGCCGCCCTTGGGCTGCCGGTGCGGCGGACCGGGATCGAGTCGGCTGACGTTCCCGCCTCATCGGTCGACGTGGTGACGCTCTGGCACGTGCTCGAGCACCTCGACGATCCGGCCGGGGCGCTGGCCGAGATCGGCCGCTGGCTCCGGCCCTCCGGGATCCTGCTGGTCGGCGTACCGAACCTCTCGAGCTGGCAGGCGCGGGCCGGGGGCGATCGCTGGTACCACCTCGATCCCCCGCGCCATCGGGTCCACTTCACCGAGGCCGGGATCGGCAAGCTGCTGCGGGCTCAGGGGTTCTCGGTGCTGTCCACCCGGCACCTGCTGCTCGAGCACAACCCGTTCGGGATGTGGCAGTCGCTGGTCAGCCGCTTCACCCGCCAGCCGTCCTATCTCTACAACCTGCTCAAGCGAAACGCCCCGGTGCGCTCACCCGACCTGGCCATCACGCTTGCCGCCACTGCGCTGGCTCCGGTCGCCGCCCTGGCCGAGCTGCTCGCCGGTCTGGCCCACCGCGGCGGGACGATCGCCGTGCTGGCCAGACGCGCGGACTGACGGCTTGCCCTGCGGGCTCCGCGAGCCGAGTACCATTGAGGTATGGAAGGCAGTGGATTCGGCGGAATGTTCGGCGACCCCGATGATCTGCAGCGCAGACTCGGGGAATTCGCGGAGCAGATGCAGGGCGCTCAGCGCCTCGCCTGGGCCGACAACGCAATCAAGCTCGCTGTCGACCTCACCGTCGCCTCGCTCAACCGCGTCAACATCCAAGGGACCACCGAACAGCAGGCCGAGCAGCTCCGCTCGGTGATGGCCGTCGTATTCCCGGAAGCCGTGACGCTGGTCCGCGAAGCGCGCGAAGGTCTTCAGTAAGCGTCGTCAGGCGATCGACTCGAGGACCAGCCGGTCGTGATCGGCCGGCTTGACCTTGCGAAACACGTGGGTGATGACGCCCTCGGGGTCGATCACGAACGTGCTGCGCTCCATCCCCATGTAGGTCCGGCCGTACATCGACTTCTCCACCCAGACGCCGTACTGCTGGGCGACCGAGTGGTCCTCGTCCGAGAGCAGCGGAAAGCCGAGCGTGAACTTGGTGTCGAACTTGGCGATCTTCTTGACCGGATCGGGCGAGACGCCGAGCACGACCGCATTGGCCTGCTCGTAGTCGGCGCGATGGTCGCGCACGCCGCACGCCTGGGTGGTACAGCCGGGGGTGTCCGCCTTTGGGTAAAAGTAGAGAACCACCGTCTTGCCGCGCAGGTCGGCCAGCGAGACTGGGTTGCCGTCCTGGTCGGGCATGATGAAGTCGGGGGCCTTGTCGCCGACGCTGACCAAGGCCCGGATCGTAACGCAGATCCGGGCCTCGATTGTCGCGTGTATCAGGAGAGCGCGTCCATAATGTGTGGGACGGCCTGCTCGACCTTCAGGAACACGCTGGTCTCATACTCGACCCACTGGGTGTAGTTGAGGATGTTCCGGTAACCGGCTTCGACGTCATCGGTCTCCGCGATCACCACGCCGTGGCTGCCGTCCGCTGCGACGTAATGTGCGGTTGTCCCGGGTCCGGCGCCTTGTTCGGCAAAGACGCCCATCAGCTCCCTCGTCTCCTCTCGAGTGAGGAACGGCTTGAGCTTGTACGTCGTGATGAGAATCACGGTCGCCCCTTTTGTTGGTTGATCGTCGACTCCAACCCTATGCGACCGGGGCGGCTTCGCGGGAGAATCCGGATCGCGACGACGCACCCGCTACTGCATTTGGGATCCTACGTGTCGGCCTTGGGATAGAAGTAGAGAACCACCGACTTGCCCTCAGCTCGGAGAGCGAGACCTCGTTGCTCTCCTGGTCGGGAAGCGTGAAATCCGGGGCCTGATCGCCTGGGCCTGGCATGTCTGGAGCGTACACGGCCCACGACGCGTATTTGGTGGCGCCGCGCCGAATCGCTTGCGATGGAGGGGCAGGCTGGTTAGCTTCAATCCATGCTCGTCAACACGATGCCCCATGCGGACGCCAAGGAGGTATTCGAGCGCGACGGATTCCTGGCTTTCGACCCGGGGATCCCCGCCAAGACCATCGATCGTGCGATCGCCGACGTTGAATTGGGACCGCGAAAGCGCTGGTTGCCTTTCCAGCGCCATCCGCCGACGACCGATCCCGGACGGGTGACGGACGGGTGGGCCACGTCCGCGAGCGTCAAGCGGATCGCCCTCGCGCCAGCGGTGTTAGATCTGCTGCAGGCGCTCTACGGCCGCCAGGCGCAACCGTTCCAAACCCTCAACTTCAAGTTCGGGACTCAGCAGCGCCCTCACGCCGATGCTGTGCACTTCAACACGGAACCTCCCGGGTTCATGTGCGGCGTGTGGATCGCCATGGAGGACATCGGTCCCGACTCGGGTCCGCTGGTCTATTACCCGGGCTCGCACAAGCTGCCCTACGTGTCTCCAAGCGACGTGGGCATCCATGTCGAACCTGGCCAGGAGACCGTTTCGCACGCAGAGTACGAGGCTCGTTACGAGCCATACATCGAGCAGGAGATCGAACGGCACCAGCTCGTGCCACGCTACGCGACCCTAGCCAAGGGCCAGGCGGTGGTGTGGGCGGCCAACTTGTTGCACGGTGGCTCGCCCGTCCGTCGTCCGGGGAGCACCCGACGTAGCCAGGTCACTCACTACGTCTTCAAGGGTTCGCGCCTGTGGACCCCGCTTCTCTCGGGGGGGACAGCGTTGCCTGGCGCGACGTGCCCCCTATCCAGTAGGGGCGGTGTCCTGAACCGGCGCCCGACCGCTTCGCCGGGCCACCGTGAGCAGCCGCTCATGGTCTTGGTCGTGCTTAACCCGATCGAACGCCACAAGGTCGAATCCTGCGCGATGCAGGATGGACTCGACCTGGGGCGGCGTGTAGCACTTGATGTAGGTCATCCTGTCAGCCTCGAACATGCTGTGATCGCCTTCGATCAAGTCAAAGCACGCAAGCGCTCCCACCTCAAGTGCTTTCGCGCAATTGCTAAGGGCTGCCTCGAAGGTCGGGTAGAGGTGCTTGAACACCAGCGAGGAGACCAACAGGTCATAACCTTTTCCCAGGTCCGCGCTCTCGGCGTCCCCGAGGACGAAACTCGTCCGCTGATCCGCGAAGCGCCTGCCAAGATGCTCGATGTTGCTCGCCGAGATGTCCAGCCCCACATACTCGGAGAACGGGACGCCGAGGTCGAGACAGGCCTTTAGAAGGCGTCCGTAACCTGGCCCAACCTCGAGTATCCGTGTGCTCGGATTGAACGCGCCATACTCGGAGATCTTGGCGATGAATGCGTCGCCCGAGAGCTCGTGACCCCACGTCAGGCCCGCGTCGGGACGGACGGCCCGCCAGCGTTCGCGCGAGCGATCCCAGCCTCCCGGTTCAAGCGCCCGCAGTTGCGCTTCGAGCTGGTCGATTCGCTCGTGCAGTTGTTCGATCCCCAGCCTCCGGCGCGCGCGGACCCGCAGCTCCCGGACTGAGTGTTTCAACCAGAGAGGCACCTCATGTCCACCCGTCCAAGCGGCGCCGGTTTTGGGAGCCATCCGGCGCAGCCTACTTCAAGAGACGCGAGAGACGACGGTCCTTCATCAGCTTGCCCTCGGTCTGGCAGGCCGGGCAATAACACATCACATAATCCTCGTAGAACACCGCCTCGAGCCGGTCGCCACAGCGCGGACAGGGCTCACCGTTGCGGCGGTGAACGGTCAGTGGCATCGGCACCTTGTCCTTGATCGGCAGCGAGATCGCCTGCTCGTAGTGCGCGATCACATCGCCCAGCCGGGCGACCGTGGTGGCCCGCAACGCCGACGCCTCGTCGGGGTCGAGATCGGAGCCGCGCTTGAACGGGGACAGCTGGGCCGCGTGGAGAATCTCGTCCACCCACGACCGGCCGATGCCGGCGATCACGTGCTGGTCGCGCATCAGCGCATAGAGCGGGCGGGGCTGGTCCAGCAGCGGCCCGAAGTCCGGCGGGTCGGGCCAGGCATCAGGCCCGAGCGCCGCGAGCGTCTCCTCCCCGTCCACCTCCTCGGAGCGCAGCAGCTTCATCCACGCTCGCTGCTTGGTGCCAAATTCCCTCAATCGCAACTCGCGTCCGTCATCGAGGCGGATCAGGACGCGTGAGGTTCTGTCGCGCAGCGAGGCGCGGGTGTCGAACAGCTGCAGCCGGCCGGCGGACATCAGGTGGATCAGGATGGTCAGCCCGTCCTCGACCTCGATCAGGAACAGCTTCCCGCGGCGACCGATGCCCAGGATCGTCCGCCCCTCGAGCGCCGCCAGCGGCGGGTCGAAGGTCTTCAGCGCGTTGATCCCCGGCGTGAGCACGGATTCGATCCGCGCGCCGGTCACCGCTGCGCCAATCAGCCTCGACGTGATCTCTACTTCGGGTAACTCGGGCATCGCTCTCTGTCTGAGGTTACTTGGGGGAATGCATCGAATTGTTCGGCCGCCTTGAGCCTCGCTTTACGCGCCCTCAAGAGACTCGAACCTATGAGTGACCTACTGGCAATCATCGGCCCGGCGGACGGCGACGAGGACCTCCTCGACGAGATCGTCCGCCGCAGGCCAGACCGCGTGACCGTGTTGCTGGAGTCGACGCAACCGGATTGGGGTTCGGACCAATCGAGGCTCGGCCGGGCGCTGCGAGATCGTCTGGCCCGGCTGCTCGGCGCGATCGAGCAGCGGACCGGAGCGGTCGTCGTCGGCCTCGCCGGCAGCCGGGACCAGCTTCTCGGCTGGCGCTTTGACCGGGTAGTGGGCGGCCGCAGCCCGCTCCCGGTCTGAGCGCGTGGTGCTCTAAGCGGAGATCGGCAGGCTGAAGCGCACGCGCGTGCCGACCGCCGTGTCCGGCAGCCAGATGTCGCCCCCGTGGGCCTCCACGATCGCGCGCGAGACCGCCAGGCCGAGCCCGGCCCCGCCACCGGTCCGGGCGGAGTCCGCCCCGCCCCGATAGAACGCCGTGAATACGTGCTCCCGCTCCTCGGGGGCGATCCCGGCGCCGCTGTCGGCCACCTCGACCTCGATCCGGTCGGCCACCGGCTCGGCCCGGACGACGACGCTGCCGTCAGCCGGTGTGTGCCTGATCGCGTTCTGGATCAGGTTGAACAGCACGCGCTGAACCTTCTCGGGGTTGGCCCGCGCGGGCAGCAGGCTCGCCGGGATCTCGGCCATCACCGCGATCCCCTTGGCCTCGGCCTGCACCCGCATCGCCTCGACGGTCTCGCCGACCAGCTCGGCCAGCGGCACCCGCTCGAGCGACCAGCTGATGTCGCCCGCCTCGAGCCGGGAGAGCTCGAACAGGTCGTCGATCAGCGCGCTGAGGGCGTCGATGTGGGTGCGCATCCTTCTCAGGTAGCCACGCCGGGTCTCGTCGTCGACGATGTCGTCCTGCACCGCCTCGGCGAGCAGCCGCAGCGACGTGATCGGCGTGCGCAGGTCGTGCGACACCGCCGCCACCAGATCGCGCCGGGCCGCCTCGGACTGGTCGCGGCCGGCCTCCTCGGCACGCAGGCGCTCGATCATCGCGTTGGCCTCGAGCGCCAGCTCGGCTAGCTCGTCGTGGACGGCCGTCTCGATCCGCACATCCCGCCCACCCCGACCCACCGCGCGCAGGCCGTCGCGGATCGCCTCGACGTCGCGGAGCATGCTGCTGGCCACGAGCTTCGAGCCGACGACGGCGATCGCTCCGGCCCCGAGGACGATCGCGGCGACCAGGACCGCGTCGTGGTCGGAGACCACCATCAGCCAGCCCACCACCACGAGCGCGATCAGCACCGGCGCGACCACGATCCCGACCGTGAGTGCCAGCTGACGCGACAGCGATCCGGCCAGCCCGCGCACGCGCGCCGTGATGGTCTGGGACAGGCGCGCCGGCCGCCCGCCTCGGTCGGTTCGCGGGCTCACGGCTGAAAGCGGTAGCCGACACCCCAGACCGTCTGGATGTGCCGCGGCTGGGCCGGGTCCGCCTCGATCTTCGACCGCAGCCGACGGATATGCACGGTCACGGTCGACGTGTCGGTGTAGAACGAGTACTGCCAGACAGCATCCATCAGCTGATTGCGCGAGAACACCTGACCCGGGTGACGGGCGAGGAACAGCAGCAGGTCGAACTCGCGCTGAGTCAGGGCTGCCTCCTCCGCGCCGACGAACACCCGGCGGCTGCCGGCGTCGATCGTCATGTCCGACAGCTCGATCACTTCCTCCTGAGCCGGAGAGGTATCGACCCGGCGGAGCACGGCGTCGACCCGCGCCACCAGCTCCACCGGCGAGAACGGCTTGACCACGTAGTCGTCGGCGCCGAGGCGCAGTCCGATCACCCGGTCGGATTCCTCGCCCTTGGCGGTCAACAGGATCACCGCGATCCGGTCGCGATTTTGGTGTCGGGACGCGATCGAAGCGAGGCGCCGCATCACCTCGAGTCCATCCAGACCGGGCAGCATCAGGTCGAGCACGACAAGGTCCGGGCGCTGCTTGGTCGCCGACTCGATCGCCGACATTCCGTCGGAGGCGATCCGGGCCCGATAGCCGGCCCGCTCCAGATACCGCGAGACGACCTCGGCGATGGTCGGCTCGTCATCGACGACCAGCACCGAGCCCCGGCTGTGTTCTTCCATGTGACGATTGTCGCAGCCGCCCAACGGTTCCGGATGATCTGGGCGTCGCTGTTCATGGGCTGTTCAGGACCCGGAGGCCCGGTAGGCTGCCAGCCAGTATGAGTCCATCCCTGGCCCCGGACGACATCGTTCAGACCCCCACGGATGCCGCCGAGTCCGCGCGCGAGCCGCTGCTCGTGCTCGATCCGCTGATCGAGTTCCTGGCTGCCCAGGGGCTCGATGCGCCCGCTGACCTGACCGCGACGCCGGTCGGGGATGGCCATTCCAACGTCACCTTCGCGCTCTCCACCGGCGTCATCCTGCGTCGCCCGCCGCGCGGTCCGCTGCCGCCGAGCGCCCACGATGTGCTGCGCGAGGCACGCCTGCTGAAAGCCCTGCAGCCCACTCAGGTGCGAACACCCGCGGTGCTCGCCGTCTGCGATGACGCCGACCTGATCGGCGCGCCGTTCTACGTGATGGAGCAGGTCGAAGGGGATGTCGTGACCACCGAGCTCCCGGAGCCGCTGGACAACCTCGAGCAGCGCGGCCGGATCGCCGACGAGCTGATCGACGCGCTGGTCGAGCTGCATGCCGTCGATTGGACTTCGATCGGCCTCGAGGGGTTCGGCAAGCCCAGCGGCTACCTCGACCGGCAGCTCCGGCGATTCCTCGGGCTGTGGGAGCACAACCAGACGCGTGAGCTGGCCCAGGTCGAGCAGGTGGCCGACTGGCTGAAGGCCAACATGCCCGAGTCGCCACCGGCGACGATCGTCCACGGCGACTACCGGCTCGGGAACACGATGCTGGCCCACGGCGCGCCGGCCCGGCTGATCGCGATCTTCGACTGGGAGATGGCCACGATCGGCGATCCGCTGGCCGATCTCGGCTACATGATGCTCCACTGGATCCAGCCAGGTGACCGGGTCGGGCAGTTCGCCCTGCAGAACGT
This sequence comes from uncultured Solirubrobacterales bacterium, assembly GCA_963808605.1. Taxonomy (GTDB): domain Bacteria; phylum Actinomycetota; class Thermoleophilia; order Solirubrobacterales; family Solirubrobacteraceae; genus Palsa-465. The sequence continues at coordinate 330,779 of CAWEGQ010000015.1, read as the reverse complement.
GACCTCGCAACCCGGCTTTCCCAACCGGCAGGAGATGATCGCCCGGTACGAGGAGCGATCAGGGCGCTCGATGCAGGCGCTGAACTGGTATGTGACGCTGGCGATCTGGAAGGCGATCGTGTTCATGGAGGGCAACTACAAGCGTGCGATCTCGGGCGCCACCGACGATCCGTACCTGAAGTCCTTCGGCGAAGGCGTGATCGAGTTGGCCGACCGCGCACTCGACGTTTCCCGGCATGGCTTCTGAAGCCGGCGGCGACGGGCGCCGGTACCAGGGCCTGCTGATCGATTACGGCGGGGTCCTCACCAGCAACCTGTTCGACTCCTTCGACGCGTTCTGCCGCCAAGAGGGCCTGGAGGCCCAGGCGATCGCCACCCGCTTCCGCGGCGACCCGGCCGCGCGCGAGCTGCTGGTCGGGCTCGAGACCGGAGCGATTCCCGAACCTGACTTCGAGCGGCAGTTCGCGGCGATGCTCGGCGTCCAGCCCACCGGGCTGATCGATCGGCTTTTCGGCGGCTCGCACCCGGACGAGCCGATGCTCGACGCGGTCCTGCAGGCTCGACGGGCCGGGATCCACACCGGGCTGATCTCGAACTCCTGGGGCACCAGCCGGTACGACCGGGCCAAGCTGGCCGAGCTGTTTGAGGGGATCGTGATCTCCGGCGAGGAGGGCATGCGCAAGCCCGCGCGGGAGATGTATACCCTCGGCGCGCAGCGGATCGGCGTGGCCCCGGAAGCGTGTGTCTACGTCGACGATCTCGCGTTCAACCTGGAGCCCGCCGCCGAGCTCGGGATGGCCACCGTGCACCATGTCTCCAGCGAGCAGACGATCGCCGAGCTCGAGCGGCTGTTCGGAGTCCCGCTGCGGTGAGGCGCGGGGCACTGCTGCCGGCGGCGGTTGCCCTCGCGCTCGCGCTCATCGGTTGCGGAAGCTCCCCGCTCTCGACCGGCGCGCTGCGGACGAGGGCCACCCGTGTCTGCCGGCTGGCCAACGCTCGTGCCGACGGCATCCCCACGCCGACCGTCCCGAGCGAGGCGATGACCTTCCTGAAGCGGGGGATCGCCATCTTCTCACCCGAGCTGAACACCCTGGTCAAGCTCCGCCCCGGCGGCCAGGCCGCCCAGCCCTACGCCACTGCGCTGGGGGCATTCCGCCGCGATTTGGCGATGGTCCAGGGCACCGCCGACAGCCTCCGCCGCGGCGGAGACCCGCTGATCGCCGTCAAGACGCTCGCGCGCCAGCTCGCGCCAATCGAAGCGCAGGCGAACGCGGCCTGGGAAGCGCTGGAAATTCCCGCTTGTCTGGTCCGCTAGCCGGTACCGCCAAGCCCATCCCTCGGTTAGACTCGCGCCGGCATTCTCAAACTGCGGCGGGAGGAGAAAACGAATGCCCTACAAGCCCGGGGACCTGACCAAAGGGGTGGCGCAGCGGGTGGTGCGCGCCGGTCTGGACGTCGTCGACAAGGGGGCGGACTGGTGGGAGCTGCCGCTACCGGCGCAGCTGCTGCAGCTCGCGCATTTCCGCGAGGATCTCCGGCGCTTCAATCTGTATGACACCGAGCAGGTGGAGAACGGCGGCGAGGTCAAGGTGCTGGCCGAGCCCCCACCGTACCGCACCTACGACGGCTCGCTGACCGACCCCGACCATCCCAGCATGGGCAAGACCGGGACTCGCTTCGGTCGCAACATGCCGGTCGAGGCAACCTACCCGGAAGAGCAGTCGATGCTCGACCCGAGTCCGCGCGAAGTCTCCACCCACCTGCTGAACCGCGACAGCTTCAAGCCGGCCACCACGCTCAACGTACTCGCCGCCTGCTGGCTGCAGTTCCAGAACCACGACTGGTTCAGCCATGGCGACAACTCCGAAACCGAGTTCATGCAGGTCCCGCTGGGCGAGGACGACGACTGGGACGACGGGACGATGGAGGTCAGGCGCACGAGCCCTGACTCGACCAACTCGGGCGGCGACCTCCCCCCCACCTACGTCAATAAGGTCACGCCCTGGTGGGACGGCTCTCAGCTCTACGGCTCCACCGAGGAGCGCAACCGCGAGTTGCGCTCGGGCGAGGACGGCAAGCTCAAGATGGACGGCGACCGGCTGCCGGAGGAGACCAACCAGGACCTCGGCGGCGTCGACCTGACCGGCTTCGCCGACAACTGGTGGGTGGGACTGAGCGTGATGCACACGCTGTTCGCCCGTGAGCACAACGCGATCTGCGACATGCTCAAAGGTCACCACCCGAGCTGGGATGACGAGCAGCTGTTCCTCAAGGCCCGGCTGATCAACGCCGCGCTGATCGCCAAGATCCACACGGTCGAGTGGACGCCCGGGATCCTCGACAGCCCGGCGCTGCACATCGGCATGAACGCAAACTGGTACGGGGTGCTGCCGAAGTGGGTCAAGCGCAACTTCGGTCACATCGGCAGCGGCGAACTGATCAGCGGGATCGTCGGATCACCGCTCGATCATCACACCGCGCCGTACTCGATCACCAGTGAGTTCGTGGCCGTCTACCGGATGCACCCGCTGATCCCCGACGACTACGAGATCCATTCCCACCAGACCGGGGAGAAGGTCGGCGAGACGGACTTCACGCCGATCCAGGGCCACGGGACCCGCGGCGTGATCGACCAGCACACCATGACCGACTGGATCTACACGCTGGGTATCGCCCACCCGGGCGCGATCACGCTGCACAACCATCCCAACGCGCTGCGTAACCTCGTCCGGCTCAATGGCGATCACGTGGACATCGGCACGATCGACATCCTCCGCGACCGGGAGCGGGGCGTCCCGCGGTACAACGACTTCCGCGAGAAGCTCCGCAAGGGACGGGTCAAGAAGTTCGAGGACCTCACCCCCAACCCGGAATGGAACGAACAGATCCGCGACGTGTACAGCGGTGACATCGACAAGGTCGACACTCACGTGGGCATGCTCGGGGAGAAGCTGCCACCCGGTTTCGGGTTCAGTGACACGGCGTTCAGGATCTTCATCCTGATGGCTTCGCGCCGGTTGAAGTCCGACCGGTTCTTCACCAACGACTACACGCCCGAGGTGTACACCCCGGAGGGCATCGCCTGGGTCGAGGACAACCTGTTCGCCGATGTCGTAATCCGCCACCACCCCGGCCTGGCGCCCGCGCTCGAGGGTTCCAAGAACGCCTTCGCGCCCTGGCGCAGCGTCGGCTGAACATCCACAACGCAAGTGGGCCCGTCCGCCTAACGCGCGGACGGGCCCACAAAGCTCGGCTTGGGGGCTGACGGCCCCCAAGCCGTTGCCTGCCTAGAGCTTCACCTTTGCCTTCTGGGTGCAGCTCATGTGGATGCTGTCAGGGGTCGAGCACGCCAGCGTCGCCTTTCCGGACGCCCCGGCGTCGACACCGCTGCCGCCGGTCACCTTGGCCGTCCCCGTGTAATCCTGCTCGAGGAACGTGTTGGGCGAGGACGGCATCGAGTCGGTCGGACTCAAGTCGAACTTCCCATGAACCGACCCGGTCAGGAAGTACACCCTGAACGTACCGGTCAGGTCGCCCGAGTCCTGCAGCGCGAACGTGTAGTGCGCGAGGCCCGTTCCGAGCTTCCCACAGGAGGCGGTTCCGAACATGTCCCCGCTGTCGGCCGGCAGCGCCACCTGAATTGAACCGTCCGGAATCGTCACCGACATGGCGATCTTGCACTTCACCGTCGTCGGCTTGACCTTGACGACCGGCGCCGCCGAGGCCATCGTGATGCCGAACAGCAGCGAGCCGGCGACTGCGGCCCCCATGAGGCAGATGCGTCTCATGACGACCCTCCTACGGTTTGATTGACGGATGGTCATTAGTGGATCTTGCCGACCGTCGCCTTGGCCGCATTCAGCACGACCTTGGGGACCTTGGCGAAATCGAGCCGCGGACCAAAGGACTGGCCGGGCCCGAGTGCGTACTTGATGAACGCCTGTAGCAACCCGCCCTGCGGGGCATTCGACGGGACGATGGCGTAGGTGAACGTCGAGATCGGGTACGCGATCTTCTGCTTCTTCGGGGGGTCGACGATCGAGACCGTGTTACTCGACGGCACGTGCTTGACGCTGGCTGCCGCGTTCTCGATGTTGTTGAGGTTGGGGTACTCGTACCGACCGGCGGCGTTCTGCACGGCCACGGCGGGAACGCCGTGAGCGATCAGATACGAGACCGCGATGTAGGCGATGGCACCGGGCGTGCCTTGCAGCGCGGTGGTGACGCCCAGGTTGCCCTTACCACCAACCCCGGTCTTGAACGAGACAGCGGTTCCGACGCCGACCTGGCCCTTGAACGCGCCACTTACCTTTGACAGGTAGTTGGTGAACGCGTAGGTGTCACCCGAGCCATCGGTGCGGAAGACGGGAGTGATTGTCTTGTTCGGGAGGCTCTTGCCCTTGTTGAGCTTCTTGATCGCCGGGTCGGACCAGTTCTTGATCTGACCTAGGTAGATCTTGGCCAGCACGCTGCCGGTCAGCTTCAGCCCGTGGACGCCGGCGAGGTTGTAGCCGACGCCGGTCGCCGACAGAGCCCACGGGATCTGGAGGCAGCCGTTGCAGTTCGAGGCCTGGGTCGGATTGAGCGGAGCGTCCGAAGCACCAAAATCACCCAGGCGTCCGACGCCGTTCTGACCCGAGATGTCTGCGATCCCAGTGCCGGAACCGACCGCGTTGTAGGTGACGGTGTCACCGGGGTTCTTACTCTGGAAGCCCTGGGCCCACTCCGCCTCCAGCGGCGCGACGAGCGTTGAACCCTCTCCGGTGAGCGTGCCTGCCGCGAATGCGGTCGAAGAGATCGCCCCCACACAACTCAGCGTGCCTGCGACCGCCAGGCATAACAACTTCTTGCGTTGCAAAATTAACGCCCTTCCCTTGCTAGGAGTATTGAGGCTCGGATGGTCCGGCCGACCCGCGTCGAGCACCGCACAGGATCGATGCCCGCCTGACCCCACTTGTTACGAGAGAGTTGAGTAGGTTTGTCAATGTTGTGAACGGAGACAGGCTCGGCGCACCGCTAGGGCACATGTTCTCTACGCTGCCGCGGCGTGCCGGTCAGGACGACCCCCTCCTCCCCCGCGGGCATGCTCTCCCGTGCGCGGTCCCGTATTCCCTCGGTCGACAGCGCCGGAGATCTGGTGCTGTATGCACTTTGCGCCCTGGCCGGACTGCTGTGCGTCCTGGTGCTAGTGGACCTTGGGCGCCAGATCATCAGCGGAGCCGACCTGTCGATCTCTCACTACGGGCTGGGCTTTCTGGGACAGCAGGACTGGGCGCCCAACCCAGGCTTCAACAAGTTCGGCGCCGCGGTCGCCCTGTACGGCACAGTCGTCTCGTCACTGATGGCGCTGGTGATCGCCGTGCCCTTAGCCGCCGGGATCGCGATCTACCTTGCCCTACTGGCGCCGCCGCCGGTGCGCGCGGTGGTCGGTCCCATGGTCGAGATGCTGGCGGCGATCCCCAGCGTGATTCTGGGCCTGTGGGGGATCATCGAGCTGGCTCCGTTCCTCCAGCGCCACGTGGAGCCCGCGCTCCACGGCGCGCTGGGCTTCCTCCCGATCTTCGGCACCCCGCAGACCACCGGGCTGAGTCTGTTCACGGCCGGAGTCGTGCTGTCCATCATGGTGCTACCGATCATCGCGTCGCTCAGCCGCGACCTGTTCCTGACCGTGCCGCGCGACCTGCAGGACGGTGCGGCGGCACTCGGGGCCACCCGCTGGGAGGTGATCCGCGGCGTGGTGCTGCCGGCGACGGTATCCGGAGTCGCCGCCGCGACAGTGCTCGGCCTTGGCCGGGCCCTCGGCGAGGCGATCGCCGTCACCACGGTGGTCGGCGATGGCGCCACGATCCACGCCTCGCTGTTTCAGCCCGGCCAGACCCTCTCCAGCCGGATTGCCACCGACTTCCAGGACATCCAGTCGCCGTTGCACCGCGCCTCGCTGTTCTATCTGGCGGTGATCCTGCTCGCGTTCGCCGTGGCCACCAATCTCACCGCGCAGGGCATCGCCAACCGCTTCGGCGCCCAGGGGATTCTGACCCGATGAGCGCGCTCGCCTCCGGATCGGCGGGGTCGCCCGGCGGCTCGCTGCCCGATTTCACCGGCCCGCTCACTGCTACCGGCAACCTGCGTCGACGGCAGGCGCTCAGCCGGCTCGTCGACACCGGCGCGGGCGCCTCGGCGGTGATCGCCGTCGCCGTCCTGGGCATCGTCATCTTCTCGGTGATCCAGCAGGGCGCCAGCGCGATCAGCCCCGGTTTCCTCGTCCACAACCCCGGTCTGTCCGGCGTCGGCGGCGGGGTGGCCTCGGCGCTGGTGGGCAGCGCCATGATCGTGGCGGCGGCCACCCTGATGGCCGCGCCGATCGGGGTCCTGACCGCGCTGTATCTGACCGAGCTGGCCGGACCCCGGTCCCGACTCGGGCGCACGCTCCGGATGGCGCTCAACGTGATGCAGGGCCTACCGACGATCGTCGTGGGCATCTTCATCTACGGGGCGATCGTCATCCCGGACGGCGAGAGCGGTTTCGCCGGCTCCCTGGCCCTGGCCATCATCATGGTGCCGCTGATCGCCCGCTCCAGCCAGGAGGTGCTGCTGCAGGTGCCCGGAGCGCTGCGCGAGGCCGGCGACGCGCTCGGGGTCAACCGCTGGCACACGATCCTGGGCGTGATCGTCCCCAGTGCGGCGGGCGGCATTGTCACGGGCACGATCCTGGCGGTGGCCCGGGCCGCAGGCGAGACGGCTCCCCTGTTTCTCACCGACCCGCTGTCCGATCCGTCCCACACCACATTCAACCTGTTCGGACCGATGCCCAACGTTCCCGTCCGGATCTTCGAGCTCACCGAACAGCCCCAGCCCGCGGGTATCGCCGAGGCCTGGGGCGCCGCGCTGTTCCTGATCACCATCATCCTGCTGGCCAACATCGGCGCGCGAGTGCTCCTGGCCCGCAGCCGGAGGAAGATGGGCCTGTGAGCACGTTCGACCTCGATGTCACCGGCGAACCGGACGACCGGCGGGTCGTCCCGCGGCGCCGGATCCAGACTCCGGGGCAGCCAACCGCCACACCGGCCCCGGCTTCCGGCAACGGCTCGCGCCCCCAGGCTCAGCGCGAGACCGTCTTCGACATCCGCGACATGTCGGCCTCCTACGGCGGCAATCGGGCCCTGGCCTGGACCACGATGACGATTCAGCGCAACCTGATCACGGCCGTGATCGGCCCCTCAGGCTGCGGTAAATCGACCTTCATCCGCAGCCTCAATCGGATGAACGACTCGATTCCCGGGTTCAAGCTCCGGGGGCAGGTCCTCTACCACGGCCACGACGTGTACGCGCCAGGGACCAGCCGAGTCGAGGTGCGCCGACGGATCGGGATGGTGTTCCAGAAGCCGAACCCGTTCCCCAAGTCGATCTACGACAACATCGCCTGGGCCGCCCGCAACCTCGGGATGAAGGCCGAGCTGGACGAGCGAGTGGAACGGGCGCTGCGCGACGCGGCGCTGTGGGGCGAGGTCAAGGACCGGCTGAAGGACAGCGCGCTGAGTCTGTCCGGCGGGCAGCAACAGCGTCTCTGCATCGCCCGGGCGATCGCCATCGAGCCTGATGTCCTGCTGCTGGACGAGCCAGCCTCGGCGCTGGATCCGATCGCCACCGCATCGATCGAGGATCTGATGCACAGCCTCAAGCACCGCTACACGATCGTGATCGTCACCCACAACATGCAGCAGGCCGCCCGCGTGGCCGACCGCACGGCGTTCTTCAGCCTCGATCCCGAGGAGCGGATCGGCACCCTGATCGAGTACGCCGACACGCAGAAGATCTTCCGTCAGCCGGACGACCCCCGCACCAAGGCCTACGTCTCCGGCGAGTTCGGGTAGGCGACGGCCTGGTCAGGGCTGCGGCGCGACGATCGAGTCGCTGGCGATCTCCTGCAGGATCGGCTGACCGCATTGCCAGCAGTAGGCCGCCCCGCTCGAGTGCGGGGCCGCGCAGGTCGGGCATTGCCCCGCCGTCGAGGTCTGCTCGAGCCGCAGGATCCGCTCGACCTCGCTGAGCTCGGCGTCGGCGGCCTGAAGCGCGGCGGCCCGCTGAACGATCACGTCGACGCGAATCCGGTCCCGGATCGCCATCTCGTACACCAGCCCACCGAGGTCGAACTGCAGCTCCGCGACGCGCGCGTTGAGCTGGTCCCGTCGACGCTGGAGGTCGACGGTCGGGGCGTCATTCCCGCGGGTACGCGAGGCCGACGTCAGCGGCGGCGCCGCCGATCCTGGCGTGGGGCCACGCGACGAGGGCGGCGTTCCGTTGACGGCGGTCCGCTTGAGACGCTGCGTGACCATCCGGTCCGGCCGCTTCATGATCGACCTCGGCTCATGGGCCGCCGAAGAAGTTGCCGGTGAACTTGCCGTTCTGGCAGCCCGCCTGGCCGTTCGTACAAGCCCCGCCTGGCTGGACCGTCGCCGGCGCCAGGGCCTTGCTCCCACCCAGGGCCTTTGCGGCCGCTGCGGTGGCCTTCGCCGCCACCTTCTTGGTCACGTGCACGACCTTGGTCTTCTTCGACCTCGACTTCTTGCCCTTCGAAGTTGAGGACGAGGACCCCGAGCCGGAGCCGCTGCCGCCACCACCCCCGACGGTGATGATCTGCGGGGCCGAGGCAGCCACCGTCTTCGGCGTCGAGTTGACGCTGTTGTGGCCGATCAGCACGCCGACCCCCAGGGCGATCAGCAGCGTGGCCACGCCGGCTACCAGCGTGGCCCCCGAGGAGGCCCGCGGCCGACGCGGGGGTGTGGCGGACGGCGCGGACGGGGGGGCGGGCGCCGTGGTGAAGCTGTCGGCCGCGAAACGCGAGCGACCGCGGCGCTCGCCGCAGTTCACGCAATAGCGCTGGTCGCTGGCCAGGGGCGCCTGGCAGTTCGCACAGCGATCGCCCCCCTGCACGCCGCCGAACTCGGCGGGGCTCATCGATCCGGCCCGGTCGTCATCACCGCGGAGATGGTGCTCGATTGGTCCCTGGTCAAGAGTTCTGTTCCGGTCTCGTCCTGCATGATTTCGCGCCTGGCCCCAAGCGTGCAGCGGCCAGTATCGGGAACCCTCGGCGTCAGATTGTGAACAAGCTGTGATCCAGGCCGCGGCTCCCGCTCGGACGGCTATTTGGGCGCGAACCGCGCCGGACTCAGGATGTTCACATCGCGCCCGCGGCGGCCAGCGACACTGCCGAGGCCGCCGCGTCGCCCGGTCAGTTATCCGTGGTCAAACGTCAAACGGCACGACGACCGCTTCGATGTCCGATCAGGGATCCGATCAGCCGAGCACCCCCCGATGCGCCAGTTGCGCCTCGCCGCTGGCGCACGACCAGCGCTACTGCGTCGAATGCGGAACCCGCCGAGGTCCCTCGCCGCTCCGGAGCGCCGAGGAGCCCGCGGCTTCGGAGCCCGCTGAGACGGACGAGCCGATTTCGGCCGAGGAGCCGGAGCCGATCAGCGGGCTGGCGTTGATCGGCGGGCATACGGCGTCGCCTCGAGCGATCGCCGTCGCGGTTCTGGCGATGCTGGCCTTCGGCGTGATCGTCGGCTCGTTCGCCGGCTCCGGGGGCATCAGCCTGGCGGCCGCCCGACGGGTGCTGATCGCGATCGAGCATCCATTCGCATCGACGCGGCCTTCCTCGAACGGCGGCGGCGGAGGCGGCTCGAACTCGGGCGGCACCATCACCTCCACTACGACCGTGGGCGCGGGTGGCGCTGGCTCGGGCGGGTCTGGCTCCGGCGGGTCCGGCTCGGGCGGTTCTGGGGGCGCGGGGACCACCACGACCACCGGGAACGGGAACGCATCGACCAACTTCATCGGGCTGCCTCCGGTCAAGCACGTGTTCCTGATCGTCCTCACCGACCAAGGCTTCAGTGAGACGTTCTCGCCGCTCTCCCACGATCACTATTTGAACAAGACCCTCGCCAAGCAGGGCAACCTGCTGGAGGATTACTACGGGGTCACCACCGGCTCGCTGGCCAACGAGATCGCGCTGATCAGCGGTCAGGGCCCCACCGTGCAGACCAACGCCGACTGCCCGACGTTCAGCGCGATCTCGCCCGGCGCCACTACGGCCAGGTACAAGCAGGTGTCGGGCGCGGGATGCGTCTACCCGCCGAAGACGCCGACCCTGGCCAGCCAGCTGATCGCCAAGAAGGACACCTGGAAGGCCTACGTCGAGGCGATCGACGCAGCGCCGCGCCATCAGGCCAAGACCTGCCGTCACCCGGCGCTCGGAGCGGTCGATAGCACTCAGATGCCGAACGCGCGCGGCTCGTACTTGACCTGGCGCAACCCGTTCGTGTATTTCCGCTCGCTGACCAAGGTGCACAGCTGCGCCAAGCTCGACGTCGGCCTCGGCCAGCTGGCCACCGATCTGAAGAGCGAGAGCACCACGCCGACGCTCGCTTACATCGTGCCGAGCGCCTGCGACAACGGCAGCGACACGCCGTGCACGAAGCATGCGCCGGCCGGACTGGCCGCGGCCGACAAGTTCCTCAAGAAGCTCGTCCCGGAGATCGAAAATTCGCCGGCCTACAAGGCCAGTGGCCTGATCGCGATCACCTTCGATCACGCGCCGCAGACCGGTCTGCACGCCGACGCGAGCGCGTGCTGTGACAACCCGGTGTTCCCGAACATCCCGTACATCCCACCGACCAGCACGACGCCGACCAGTACCACTCCGACGGGCACAACTCCAGCCGCGACCACGCCGACGACAACGACCCCCACGACGCCGACAAGTACGACGCCGACCACCACCACCCCCGCCACCACGACGCCGACGACGACCACTCCGACGACGCCGACCACGCCGACCACACCGCCCACGACCGTGCCGAACACCACGGGCGGATCCACCAGCACGACGGGCGGCGGCGGCCAGGTCGGGCTGCTACTGATCTCGCCCTACGTCAAGCCGAACACCACCAACTTGTTCGACAACTACAACCACTTCTCGCTGCTGGGCAGCCTGGAGAAGTTGTTCAAGCTCAAGCGACTCGGGTACGCGGCCGACTCGAACCTGGTGTTCTTCGACTCGTCCGTCTACAACATCAACGCCCCGTAGTCTGGTACTGCTCCGGGGCGAGAGCCCGGATCTACGGTCGGCCGGTTCGCGGGCGACCGAGCGGCGGATCAACCGGCGGCGATCAGGACCACACCGGCGATCGCAGCGAAGATCCCGACCTCCTGCACCCGCCGCACCCGTTCTCCCAGCACGGCGCGGGCCAGCAGCACCGTCGCCACCGGGTAGAGCGACGCTGCGACCGCGACCTCGCTCAGCGCCCCGTGACGGCTGGCGATCGCGTACAGGCCGTTGGCGGCGAGATCGAGCAGCCCGATCGCCGCCAGGGGAGCGAAAGCGTTACGACCCGCGCCGACCGCCTCCCGCCGAACTCCGATCACCAACAGCAGCCCGATCACGCCGGCACCGCGGGCCGCCACCAGGGCCCAGAGCACGTCGGCCCGGGCGCTAGAGCGCATCCCGACGAAGAAACCACCGAAGCCGAGCGCCGCCAGCAACGCCAGGCCGATGCTCGCCCGCACGATCCGCCGTTCCGAGTCGGCCGACTCCTCGCGGCTGGCCAGCACGACACCGAGGATCGCCGCGAGGATCCCGGCTACCTGCAGCGCCGCGGGTCGATCGCCCGAGGCGATCCCGACGATCACCGGCACGGCCACGCCGGTGGCCGAAATCGGCGCGACGATGCTCATCGTGCCGATCGCCAGCGCCCGGTAGAACGCCGCCAGCGCCGCAACCCCGCCGATGCCCGCCGCCACCGCGGGCAGCAGCCGGACCAGGTGCGGTGGGGCACTGCCGCGCGCCGCGACGACCACGATCAGGCAGGTCAGCCCGATCCCCTGGCTCAGCACGATCAGATTGAGCAGCGACAGGCGGCGCGCCTGCATGCCGCCGACGAAATCGGATACGCCCCAGCAGACGGATGAGCTCAGGGCCACCGCGATCGCGAACACCGGCCCATCCTCGCACGCCGCCCGAAGGTAGATTCTCCCCACGATGATCGCGCGGGCCGACTGGCGGTCGGTGATTCGTGGGTTGGCCCGGGGGGCGCTGATGCCGGCGGCCGCACTGGCGGTGCATCAGCTGCGCTTCGAGCTCGCGTACGGCCATGGCGCCGGCCTCGAGCTGGCTCGTCAGGGCCACTCGTACCTGCATTCGCTGGTGCCATGGATCGTCTTGCTGATCGGCGTCGGCGCCGGCGGATTCCTGTGGGCGCTCGGCCGCGCGCTAGGCGGCCAGCGATCCCTGCCTCGCTACACGCTGACGCTGGCCGGCCTGTGGATCGTCTGCACCGGCTGCCTGATCTGGATCTACATCGTCCAGGAGTTGCTCGAGGGCGCGCTGGCCACCGGACATCCGGCCGGCCTCTCCGGAGTCTTCGGTTACGGCGGCTGGTGGGCGATCCCCGCCGCCGCCTGCGTCGCGCTGGTGCTGGCGGCGCTGCTACACGGCGCCCGCTGGGTGCTCGACGAGGTGGCCGAGCGGCGCGCCGAGGGCGGGCTCTCGGCCCCAGCGGCGCGCGTCGGTGCACGCCTCAGGCCGCGGGATGCGCTGTGGCCACGGATCTCGCCCCTGGCCGGCGGGTGGTCCGGTCGGGGTCCGCCCGGCGGGCCTTTGCGCGCCGCTTGAGCTTTGAGCGGCGAACCGCGCAACGAGCCCGTCGCCGATCAATTGCAAAGGAGAACCACACCGTGAAGATCCAACCCTGGCCTGCGCGAGCAGCCGTGGCGGCCCTGGTCGCATCGGCCCTCGCGCTGACTCTGCCGGCGCTGTCCTGGGCGCACGCGCGGGTCAGTCCGGCCGTCTCGCTGTCCGGGCAGCTCCAGCTCTACAGCTTGGCCGTGCCCACCGAGAAGAGCAACCTGACCACCTCGCGTGTGGTGATGACGGTTCCGAAGGGTTTCGGGATCGATTCCTTCGTCCCACCCCCGCCCGGCTGGCATCAGCAGGTCCAGCAGAGCGGATCGGGCGACGGCGCCGTCGTCACCAAGGTGACGTGGACCGGCGGGCACACCCCGACGGGCGAGGACTCGCTGTTCCAGTTCCTGGCTCAGCCGTCCTCGGCTCAAACCTACACCTTCCAGGTGCAGCAGACCTACTCGGACGGATCGATCGTCGACTGGTCCGGCTCGGAGGCCTCGGCGGCGCCGGCGCCGACTATCCAGGCGAAGAGCTCGCTCGGGGGTGGTGGCGTGTCGATCCCCACGATCATCGCGTTGGTCGTGGGGATCCTCGGCCTGCTGGCGGGTGGCTTCGCGCTGGCCAGCCGAGGCGGCGGGGGCCGCCCGCTCGCCTGACCGGCACCGGGAGGCCGGAACGCAGCACCGGGGCCGGAGCGCAGCACTGGGCCGGAGCGCGCACCGGGGCCGGAACGCAGCACAGGGCCGGAGCGCAGCACCGGGGCCGGAGCGCCAGACGGCGCCCCGGCCCCGGCACCAGCCGCGAAGCCTAGGCCAGCTCGATCGACTCGATGCTCGGCGGGTCGACCGGTCGGTCGCGGGCCCCGGTGGGCAGGGCCTCGATCGCGTCGACGACGTCCATGCCCTCGGTCACCTGACCGAACACGGTGTGCTTCCCGTCGAGCCACGGCGCGCTTTCTATGGTGACGATGAAGAACTGCGAGCCGTTGGTGTTGGGCCCGGCGTTGGCCATCGCCAGCGCGCCGCGAACGACTTTGTGCTGGTTGAACTCGTCCTCGAACGTGTAGCCCGGACCTCCGGTGCCGGTGCCCTGAGGACACCCGCCCTGGATCATGAAATCCGGGATCACACGGTGAAAGATCACCCCGTCGTAGAAGCTGTCGCCGGCCAGCTTCTTGAAGTTCTCGACGGTCTTGGGCGCGTCCTCGTCAAACAGCTCGAGCTCGATCGTGCCCTTGGTCGTATTCATTTTTGCTGTGCTCATGGGTAGGACCCTACCCGGTGGCTGCCTCCGTGGTGTTGCCGGCCGTCGGCAGCGCATTGATGTCCGTCGACACGGTCACCGCGGGCTGGTTGGTGCCCGAGAACTTCTTCAGACACGAAACGCTCGCGGTGATCGCGGTCGGGTTCGACGGCGCGGTGACCACCAGCGGGATCGACGAGGCCTGGTCCTGCGAGCCGAGCTCAACCTTGTAGCCGCGAGTCTGCTTAGCCGCGACGGTCGGGCCTACCGACAGCGTGCAGTCCACCTCGACACCCTGTGTCGGCGTGTTGCCCGTGATCTGCACGTAGGGATTGGCGAACACGATGTACGACGATCCCCCCGGCAGCGGCGCCGAGGTGATCGGCGTCGGGCCGGTGCCGCTCGGAATGGTGACCGCGGTCGCCGTGCTCGTGTCGAACTCCTGCCCTGGCGCCGTGACGCACTGAACCTTGCCGCTCGACTCGATCGACCCGACCGCCCCGGAGGTGCAGGTACCGCTGACCCGCGCCTGCACCTGACCCGTGTTGATCTGACTCTTACCCACGGCGCCATCCATCATCTTGTGCGTGCCTACCGAGTTGAACGCCAGCTTGAAGTTACCCACCGAACCGTTGGCGAGCTTGCCGTTGGTGACCGCGCCGCCCTTGAGCTGCGCGGTGCCGACGCTGTTGGCGGGCAGGTTTGTCGCCGCCCAACCGACACCGCCACAGGCGGCGAACAGGGCAATTAGCGCGACGACCATCGACGCCGACGGGCGGCGTTTGAACAACTGCATGAGAGTGCCTCCGGTGGTTGGATTCCGGCGCCACGGCGCCGGGTGTCACTCTCGAAACACGACCTGTCTCGGTAAGTCGCGCGCCCTGGTCACTGCGCTTACACAGACTTGACACCGCTGCCGAGCGGTGCACACACCGGGCCGGCCGGTGTCAGATCTTGGTGGGCTCGAGTCGCAGCGTGTGGCCGCGAACCGAGGTGCCGTCGACGACCTCGACCACCCGATCGGCCTCGGATGCGGGCACTTCGACGAAGGCAAAGCGCTCGAGCACCTGGACGTTGCGCACGGCCTCGCCGTCGAGCCCGCTGGCCGCGGTGATCGCGTGGATGATGTCGGAGGGCTCGAGTCCGTCCGCCCGTCCACCGGCGACGATCAGCTTGCGGCCCGGGGCATCGCCGTTGACCGGCGCGTGTGGCTTGGAGTGGCGTCGCGGCTTCGGCGTGACCGGGGTCGGCGCGACGTGCGCGTCCTTCACCCAGGGCGACAGCTTGACTCCGGCGTGGCGCTCGATCGCCTCCACGTCGCGCTTCTGGCGCGGCTCGTAGAAGGTGATCGCCCGGCCGCTGCGGCCCACCCGACCGGTCCGCCCGATCCGATGGACGTAGACGTCGGGCGAGGTCGGCACATCGAAGTTGATCACGTGCGAGATGCCCGAGATGTCGAGCCCGCGAGAGGCCACGTCGGTGGCCACCAGGAACGGCACCCGGCCGTCCTTGAACGAGATCATCACGCCGTCGCGCGAGCCCTGGGACATGTCGCCGTGGAGGGCCTTCACGTTCATACCGCGGTCGCGCAGGGTCCGGTACAGCTGGTCGCAGCGGATCTTCGTGCGCACGAAGATGAGCGCCTGCTCGGGCCGCTCCGCCTCGAGCACGGTGACCAGGGCCTCGTTCTTGTCCCGCGGGGAGACCTCGAGCGCGAACTGCTCGACCGTGTCGACGGTGAGGTGCGCGGTCTTCACCTTGACGGTGATCGGGTCATACAGGTACTGGTCGGCCAGCCGCCGGATCTCCGGGGGCATCGTGGCCGAGAACAGCGCGGTCTGCCGGCTCGAGGGAGTCAGCGACAGGATCTTCTCGACGTCCTCGAGGAAACCCAGGTCGAGCATCTCATCGGCCTCGTCGAGCACCACGAAGCGGCAGGAATGAAGCATCAGCGAATGACGGGAGATGAGGTCCTTGACCCGGCCCACCGTGCCCACCACGACGTGGCCACCGGCCCGCAGCTGCGCCTGCTGGGTGCGGATCGGCGCGCCGCCGAAGACCGCGACGACATCGACGCCCTTGCGCTTGCCGTAGGTGCGCAGTGCCTGGGTGACCTGGATGCAGAGCTCCCGCGTTGGGGTCAGGACCAGTCCCTGTACCTCAGGCTCCGAGGGGTCGACGTACTGGAGCATTGGCAGACCGAACGCCGCCGTCTTGCCCGATCCCGTCTGCGCCTGACCGATCACGTCGTGCCCCTGGAGCAGCGACGGGATCGCCTGTTCCTGGATCGGGCTCGGGGACTCGTAGCCAACATCCTGAATCGCTTCCAGGATGTCATCGGCCAAACCGAGCTCAGCAAACGTGGTCATTCTCCTCTCACGATAGACGGCCCCGGACCGAAAGCGCATCGAGGCTCGCCCGACCGCCGCGGCGCGGCGCCCACTCGGATGCCTTTTCCGAGAAATAGTCTGGAAAAAGGCATCCGAGTGGGCGAGGCAAGGCCGACGATGACCGGTCGCCCAAAGTGGGATAGCTCTGTCGGCTCCGCGATGGCCGTGGGTCGCGTCCGCGTCAGCCGAACTTCACACCGCCGTCGAGATGCGGCGTCTGCTTGCGGCGATCGCGGACGCCGAAGCGAATGCCTTCCGCGCCGGCCGCCTGCGCGAACTCGACCGTCGCCGGGAGCAGGATCGGCCGCTTGAAGGCGACCTCGACGCTGAAGGCATCGGGCAGCCGAGCCTCGAGCGCGGCCAGACAGCGCGCCTTGGTCCACATTCCGTGGGCGATCGCCGAGGGGAACCCGAACAGCCGGGCGCTGAGCGCATGGACGTGGATCGGGTTCAGATCGCCGGACACCGATCCGTAGCGCCGACCCAGATCGCCCGGGAGCTTCCAGGTCGCGACGGCAGGCAGGTCCTCGGCCGAGGGCACCTCTGGTCCGGAGCTCGAGTCGGACTCAGAGCCGCCGCCGCGGCGCAGGTTGATCGACACCGCCTCCCAGACCAGCTCATCGCCGACCCTCGCCTCGCTGCGGATCGAGAACTGCCGCCCGCGTGGATGCGGCTCCAGGTCGGCCACCCAGACCCGGAGGTCCAGCCGCTCGCCGGCGTCGATCGGGCGGTGCTGGGTGATCTGGTTGTAGATGTGCACCAGGCCGATCGCCGCGAACGGAAAGCTCGGATCGGTCATCAGCTTGAGGTGAAGCGGGAAGGCCAGCATGTGCGGATACGTGGCGGGGAGCGCGTTGCCCAGCGAGAACCCGCAGACGCGGTCATAGGCGGCCAGCCGATCGCGGTCGACCGACACGTCGGAGAGCACGTAGGTCAGATCGGGCAGCGCGCCGCCACCGCCGCCGACGAACGGCAGCCGTGACGCCCCGGGGATCATCGCCGCCCCGGCCTTGGCGAACATCGGCAACATCCCGGGCGAGCCCTGTAGTTCGACCACGGGCATCGCTCAGGCCCCCAGCAGGCTCTGTCCGCAGACCCGCACGACGTTGCCGTTCACTCCGGTCGAGGCCGGGCTGGCGTACCAGGCGATCGTCTCGGCGACGTCGACGGGCAGCCCGCCCTGGGACATGCTGTTCATGCGCCGGCCCGCCTCGCGGATGGTGATCGGCATCGCCGCGGTCATCTGCGTCTCGATGAACCCCGGGGCGACCGCATTGATGGTGGCCCCGCGCTTCCCGATCTCCGGCGCCCAGGCCTGCACCATCCCGATCACCCCCGCCTTCGAAGTGGCGTAGTTGGTCTGGCCGGCGTTGCCCGCGATGCCGCTGATGGAGGAGACACACACGATCCGCCCGTTGTCGCGCAGGGCCTTGCGGGCGAACAGCTCACGGTCGATCCGCTCCTCGGCGCTCAGGTTGATCCCGATCACCAGGTTCCACAGGTCCTCGGTCATCCGCCCGAGCGTCTTGTCGCGTGTCACCCCGGCGTTGTGGACGACCACGTCGACGCCGCCGTGGGCGTCGAGCAGGTGCGTGGCAATCGTGTCGGGCGCGTCCTCGTGGGTCACGTCGGCGGTCAGGGCCGAGCCGCCGATCGACGCGGTGACGGAGTCCAGGTCGGCGGCCAGCGCGGGGACGTCGAGCCCAACGACGTGGGCACCGTCGCGCGCGAGCACCTCCCCAATCGCCTTCCCGATGCCCCTCGAGGCGCCGGTGACCAGCGCCACCTTGCCCGACAGCGGCCGTTCCCAGTCGATCGGCTCGCGGAGCCCCGTGGCCGGGCCGATCCGAACCACCTGGGCCGATACGTAGGCCGACCGCGGCGAGAGGAAGAACCGCAGCGTCGACTCGAGCTGATCCTCGGCCTTGGGCGCGACGTAGATCAGCTGCGCGGTGGCGCCCTTGCCGACCTCCTTGCCCACCGAGCGGACGAGACCCTCGAGCGCGCGCTGGGCGGTGGCCTGATGTGGGTCAGAGCAATCCTCCGGCGCCGTCCCGAGGACGATCACCCGGCCGCACCGACGCACCCGCCGGATGCTCGGATGCAGGAACGCCCAGGCTTGTCCGAGCTCCTCGCTCGAGGCGATCCCGCCGGCATCGAACACCAGCGCCTTGAACGTCTGGTCGGCCGGCGCGGCGTCGGGGTTGAAGACCTTGGCGTCGAGTCCGGCCGCCGCGGCCGCGCTGCGCAGGTCCTCGTCCAGCGCGGTGTGGGCCTCCGCCCGGATCGACTGCAGAACGGTGGCGATGGCCGAGCCGAGTCGGCCACCGGGGGCCGCCCCGAGCAGAACGGGACCGGCGATCACCGGCTGCCCGGGTTGGTAGCGCTCGAGCTTGACCGGGTTCGGCAGACCGACCTGCTTGGAGACGATCCGCCCGATCGGTGTGTTGACCAGCTGCTGGTAGCGGTCAGCCATGGCTAAGCGGCCTCCATGATCGCGGTGACTCCGAGTCCGCCGGCGGCGCAGATCGAGATCAGGCCGCGGCCAGAACCTCGCTCATGCAACAGCTTGGCCAGCCCCGCCACGATCCGGCCCCCGGTGGCCCCGAAGGGATGTCCGGCGCCGAGCGAGCCGCCGGCCACGTTCAGCTTGTCGCGGTCGATCGTCCCGAGCGGCGCCTGCAGCCCAAGCCGTTCGCTGCAGAAGACCGGGTCCTGCCAGGCCTTCAGGGTGCTCAGCACCTGCGAGGCGAACGCTTCGTGAATCTCGTAGAAGTCGAAGTCCTGCAGGGTCAGTCCCGCCCGCGCCAGCAGCTTCGGCACCGCGTAGGCCGGCGCCATCAGCAGTCCCTCGCGCTGGTGCACATAGTCCACCGCCGCGGTCTGCGCGTCGATGAAGTACGCCTGGACCGGGATCTCGTGCTCGGCGGCCCATTCCTCGCTCGACAGCAGCACGGTCGAGGCGCCGTCGCTGAGCGGGGTCGAGTTGCCGGCGGTCATCGTGCCGTCCGGGCCGCCGAACACCGGCTTCAGCTTGGCCAGCTTCTCGAGGCTCGAGTCGGGTCGCAGGTTCTGGTCGCGTTGCAGGCCGAGGAACGGCATCACCAGGTCGTCGAGGAAGCCCCGCTCGTAGGCGGCGGCGAGATGCCGGTGGCTGGCCACGGCGAGCTCGTCCTGCTCCTCGCGCCCCACGCCCCATTCCTGTGCGGTGATGGCGGCGTGCTCGCCCATCGAGAGGCCGGTGCGCGGCTCGGCGTTGCGCGGGATCTCCGGGACGATCTGCTGCGGCCGGATCTTGGCCAGCGCCTTCAGCCGGCCGGCGTTGGTCTTCGCGCGGTTGACCTCGAGCAGCACCCCGCGCAGATCCTCGTTGACGGCGAGCGGCGCATCCGAGGTGGTGTCGACGCCACCGGCGATCCCGGAGTCGATCTGCCCGAGGGCGATCTTGTTGGCCACCAGGATCGTGGCCTCGAGGCCGGTCCCGCAGGCCTGCTGCACGTCGTAGGCGGGCGTCTGGGCGCTGAGCTTGGAGCCGAGCACGCTCTCACGGGTCAGATTGAAGTCGCGGCTGTGCTTGAGCACGGCCCCGGCGGCCACCTCATCGACGGCCTGCCCCTCGAGGCCGAACCGCGCGACCAGGCCGTCCAGCGTCGCGGTCAGCATGTCCTGGTTGGATGCCTTGGCGTACGGGCCGTCCTGTCGGGCGAACGGGATCCGCTTACCCCCGAGCACGGCAACGCGACGCCTACTTGAATTCATCAGGGACTACTCCTCGGAAGCTTGGTTACAGCTGTGTAGCTTAGTCGTTCTTGGCGGAGGTCGCGGTGGTGAAGCCGCCCCCGCCTGTCGTGCGGCGCACGAGCGCCGGGAGCACGATCCGGGCCGCCGCGGCGAGCCAGTACGGGCGCGGCACGTAGCGCTCCGCCTTGCCCCCTGGACCGGCGGCGAGAATCGCCTCGGCAACCGCTTCCGGGGTCGAGACGAGCCATCGCGTCTGGACTTTGCCCAGCAATTCGGCCGCCGGGAAGCCCTCGGTCTTGATGAAGCCCGGCAGCACCAGCCCCACGTGCACGCCGTGCGGCTTCTCCTCCGCGTGAAGCGCATCGGTCCACCCGGCCAGCGCGAACTTGCTCGCCGAGTAGGCCCCCGAGTTCGGTCGCGACACCCGTCCGGCGGTGCTGGCCACATTGACGATGGATACGGACCCGCCCGCGCTGCCCGGCGCAGCGGTCCGGCGCAGCAGCGGCAGCAGGGCCTCGGTCAGCCGCAGCGGAGCCTCGAAGTTCAGCTTCATGTGACGCTCGACGTTGGCCCAGCCGGTCTCCGCGAAGGTCCCGCGCCACGCCGCGCCGGCGTTGTTGACCAGCAGGTGCAGCGCGCCATGCTCGCGCTCGACGATCTCCCTGACCCGCCCCGGCGCATCCGTCTGGGTCAGGTCGGCGGCGATCACGGTCGCCCCGCCGATCTCGTCGGCCAGCGCCCGCAGGCGCTCCTCGCGCCGGGCGACCAGGACCAGGCGAGCCCCCGGCTCCTGCGCCACACGCCGGGCGGTGGCCTCGCCGATCCCGCTCGACGCACCGGTGATCAGAGCCACGAAGGACATCGGCGCGCAAGCCTACCGGCACCGGCAACGTCGGATACCGTTGCGTACACCTTGAGCGGCAGCACCCTGGCCTTGATCACGGTCCCTTTCTTCACGGGCGTGATCGGGTACGTGACGAACTGGACGGGGGTGCTGATGTTGTTCTACCCGGTGCATTTCAAGGGCATCCGCGCCCCCTGGATCCAGGGGTTGGCGCGGGTGCTGCCGCACCGGATCCAGCAGATCCCCGGGATCATGATCGGGGGCATCGGCTGGCAGGGAATCGTGCCCTCCCGCGCGGCGAAGATGGGGAGCCTGGCCGTCGATAGCGGGATCGCCAAGCTGGGCACGCCGCAGGAGTTCTTCCAGCAGCTCGATCCGGAGAAGATCGCCGAGCAGATCGTCTCCGGCACCCGGGATGAAATTCGCGAGATCGTCGACCGGGTGATGACCCGGGAGCATCCGCGGCTGTGGGCCGAGCTGCCCGAGGGGCTGCGGGAGCTGGTGCACCAGCGAGTGCAGCGCCAGCTTCCCGAAATCGTCGCCCACCTGACCGACCAGATCGCCGAGAACATCGATCAGCTCGTCGACGTCAAGCTGATGGTGATCAAGCGCTTCGACCCGGAGCTGGCCAATCGGGTGTTCCTGGACATGGGGTCTCGCGAGCTCACGTTCATCAAGAACTTCGGCTTCTTCTTCGGGTTCGCGCTCGGCATCCCGGTCGCCGCGCTGACCCACTTCGTCGTCGTGTGGTGGCTGTTGCCGATCCTCGGCGTGCTGGTCGGATACGTGACCAACTGGGTGGCCCTATGGATGATCTACGAACCCGCCGAGCCGCGACGGTTCGGCCCGTTCCGTTTCCAGGGGCTGTTCATCCGCCGCCAGCCGGAGGTGTCCGAGGTCTACGCGCGGATCGTCGCCGACGAGATCGTGACAGTGGCCAACTTCGGCAACGAGCTGCTCAATGGCCCGCAGTCGGACCGGACCCGCGCGCTGATCGAGGCATCGATGAAGCCCGCGATCGATCGCGCCATCGGGCCGGCGCGCCAGGCCGTGCGGGTGGCGATCGGGTCGCGCGAGTACGACGCGATCCGGAGCTCGTTTGCGCACGAGCCCGTCGAGGCGATGATGCTCCCGCTGTCGGACCCGGAATTCAGCCGCACGCAGAGCGCCGCCATGCGTAAGCTGATCACCGAGCGGATGAGAGAAATGGCGCCCAAGGACTTCGGCCAGATGCTGCGCACCGCCACGCGCGAGGACGAATGGCTGCTGCTGGCGCACGGCGCCGTGCTCGGCTTCGCCGGCGGGCTGCTGCATCTGGCCATCTTCGGTTGACATCGCCGGATGAGCCCCGCATCCTCGGATGACCGTGCAAACCGATAATCCTCCGATCGAGGGCAGCACACCCGAGGCTCCTCCGCCGCCGGAGCCCAGTCAGACCGTGCAGCGGCGCGGCGAAACGGC
The DNA here is from genome assembly GCA_963808605.1 of uncultured Solirubrobacterales bacterium. Lineage (GTDB taxonomy): Bacteria > Actinomycetota > Thermoleophilia > Solirubrobacterales > Solirubrobacteraceae > Palsa-465. The sequence goes on along the minus strand of CAWEGQ010000015.1, from coordinate 308,419 downwards.
GATCGAGACCGTCCCGGCGATCGCCCGCGTCGCCGCCGGCGCCTGGCTCCGCGTGGCCGTGTGGGGAGTCGAGACCTCACTCCAGGTCGGGGGCAAGCTGGCCCGCGCCGCGACCGACCCCGACGCCGCCACGGCGCTCGTCGAGGACGTCTCGAACGGCCTGCGCGCCTACGCCCGCGAGTTCCTGGGGATCGCCGACCTCGACGACCGGGTCCATCAGCTGGCGCCGGGGCTCGGATCCCGCCCGGACGGTCGCGCCGATGAGGCGTTGCGCGAGCAGGGCCGCGAGCTGCTGCGCCAGGCGGCCGACGTCAACTTCGATCAGGAGGCTCACCCCGCCTACGCGCGGATCCTCAGCGAGCTCGTGCCCGACGAGGGCCGGATCCTGCGCCTGCTGGCGGTCAGCGGGCCCCAGCCCTCGGTCGACGTGCGCGCCTCCAACCTGATCGGCGTGGGATCCCAGCTGATCGCCCCGGGCCTCAACATGATCGGAGCCCAGGGTGGCCTGCGTCATCGCGACCGAGTCGCCGCGTATCTGGGCAACCTGTTCCGGCTTGGCCTGATGTCGTTCTCGGAGGAGCCGCTCGAGGACCCGATCGCCTATCAGGTGCTCGAGGCCCAGCCCGAGGTGATGAAGGCGATCAAGGACACCACGCGGGCCAAGACGGTGCAGCGCAGCGTCCGCCTGACGCCGTTCGGCGAGGACTTCTGCCGCGTTTGCCTCCCCCTGGAGGACGCCGCGGATACGTCGGCCGACGCCCCGCCCCAGCTGACGGCGGGAGATTCAGACTCCTCGCGGCCGAGCCAGAACGGCCGTCCGTCGGACGCAAACGGTCGCCAGGCCTAGAGCTCCGACTTCAAGGCGAAGTACAGCGCCGGGAACAGGTCCTTGCGGGCCGGCACCTTGACCAGCATCTTGCCGAGGTTGGCGCCGGGCACGATCCGCACCAGCTCGTCGCGGATCTGCCGGATCAGGAGCAGTGGATTGCTCTGGACGTTCTCGTAGTCGATCACCAGCACCTCGACCGACGGATCGAGCTTGCCCGCCTCGACGTAGGTCTTGAAGTCGAAGGCGCTGCGGCCCAGCGGCGACTCGCGCGTCGAATACAACGGCCACAGGATCTTGGCCGGCCACCGGGCGCTGTCGGTGAGCGTGTTGACGCCCTGCTGATCCTCGGGCATGAACTTCTTGCCGAGCCACGGCATCCAGGCGTTGGTGATCGTCCCGATCGCCTTGTCGGCCAGCGGGTGCATCGTCCAGGTGACCAGGATCCCCTCGGTCTGGCCCCGTACGTCGTCGGCCGGCTGCCCGCAGAGGAACAGCTGCTGAAGCTCGTCGTGGGCGTCCTGCCGGTCCTCGCGGGCTTTGCGCCCCAGGTCCTCGATCCAGGCCCACGCCTGCTCGCGCGCTCCCTCCGGATCGCTGGCCGCCAGTTCCCTGAGCTGGCCGACGCGCTCGCCGACCGGGCCCTTGGGCAACCCCTTCGTCGCCTGCTTGGGCTTTCTCGCCGTCGCCTTCTTGGTCGCCTCGGCCATCTCGCTCCTCCCGCGGTTTGGATGAGAGTCTCCTGCAGCGGCGATCGTACCGCGCCGCTTTGGCCGCGGCGATCGACCAGAATGCGGCGCTTCCAACCAAACCGGCGTCCGAAAGCGGCGCGAAGGAGATCCAGCATGCCGAAACGCTCGACCATCCCCGCGCTCGCGCTAGCGGCGCTTTCGCTGTCCGCCTGTGGCAGCAGCAGCAGCAGCTCCAGCAGCCAGACTTCCAGCCCGCCGAAGGCGAGCGCCCCGGCGACGCCCAGCCCGGGCGCGTTCAAGACGGGCTTTGCCAAGGACAAGGCTCAGTTCACCAAGCTCGGCAACGACCTTGGCGCGGCGATCCAAGCCGCGCCGAAGAAGTCCAACTCGCAGCTGGCCTCCCAGTTCGATGCGCTGGCCGCGCGTACGACCCAGCAGCAGGCGGCGCTGCGCCAGCTGAATCCCCCGGCTCAGTACAAGGCCAAGCTGGACGAGCTGACCGCCGACTTCGGACCGGTGGCGAAGGACATGAAAGCCATCTCCGCTGCCGCCCGATCCAACAGCGCGTCGGGGGCACGAACCGCGGCGGCCCGCCTGGTCAAGGACTCGGCTGCGCTCAAGGCCGCCGATGTCGCGCTCTCCACGGCGCTGGGGATCCCGGTGACGTAGTGATCCCGTCGTGGGCGGGCCTAATCCAGCCCGCGGCGCGCACGTAGGGCGAGCTCGAGCTCGAGTCTTCCCTCCGAGCTGTCGAGCGTGTCGCCGAGCAGCTCCCGGAGCCGGCGGACCCGGTAGCGGACGGTCTGCGGGTGAATGTGCAGGGCCGAGGCGATCTGAGGCGTGTGGCGCTGATTGGCGAGCCACGCCTCGAGCGTCTCGGTCAACCGCGTGCGCTCGGGCGCGGGGAGCGCTTCCAGCGCCGAAAGCCGCCGGGCGACCAGGGCCCGGGCCAGCTCGCGATCCTGGAGCAGGATCACCGTGACCAGATGCTCGCTGCAGCGGGTCGGCGACTGCGCCGGCAGCGCGCCGCTCTGAACCAGCCCCAGCGTGAGTCGTGCCCAGCCCAGCGACCGCGCCGCCTCGCCCACCGGCACCACGGGTCCGAGCGCCGAGGCCACGACGGTCTCGCCGACGGCCCGAGATATCGAGGCGGCGCGCCCGGGGCCCTCGGGGTCGGGGATGATCAGCCAGGCCCCCTCGCCGTCGGCGCCGGCCAGCACGTCGACGTCGAGCCGGCGGGTGATCGCGACCGGAGAGTCGGCGGCGATGGCCAGCACCGCCAGCGTCCGCGGCAACGGCCAACGGGCCAGCTCGGCGGCGCGCTCCAGGCCCGCGGGATCGTGGCCATCGGGGTCGAGCAGCAGGCTCGCGAGTCGCCGGCGACGTCGCTCGCGCTCGCCCGCCTCGTCTGACTGCATCCGGAGGTAACCCTCGACCACGTCCGAGGCCAGCTCGTCGCTGTAGACGAAGATCGCCTCGGCCAGGGCGATCACCAGCGACGCCGAGATGCCGGCCCGCGCGGCCAGCTCGGCGGCGCCGCGCCAGGCGGCGCGCGTGCCAGTCCGGAACGCGGCCCGCAGCGCCTCGAGCGCCCGCCCGGCTTGGAACTCCGCCTCGCCGAGCCGCCGCCAGACCTCGTCGGTGTCGCTCTCGGGACGCTCGCCTCGCTCGACCGCGTTCAGGAACGTCTTGATCGCCTGCTCGATGCCGATCCGGATGCCGATTCCCTCCGGGCTGCCGAGCACACCGGCGTAGACGGCGTTCTCCGCGCGGATCGCCTCGATGATCCCGTCGACCAGCGGCATCAGCTCGGCCCTGACGACGGACACCGCTTCCGGCGGAAGCGGCTCGGCCGACCACATGTCCCCGCTCATTGTCACATAGTGACAAATAAGGCAATCGAAGACGTTGTGCGGACACGAACTTGGGGTGCGGGTCGCGGCGTAGGCTCCGGCGTGCCACCAGGCCCTGAGGCCACCAGGCCCTTAGAGAGGAAGTGACCGCAGATGAGCGCAGCTCCCCGCCGTCGCAGCATCACCAAGACCCACGAGCGCATCGCTCAGCTCGGCTGGGAGTCCTCCTACCACGAGCCGGCCGTGCGCTACCCGACGCGCTATCGCTTCCCGCACAAGGCGAAGGACCCGATGAAGCACATCATGCGGGAGTACCTGCCGATGGAGCTCGAGAAGGATGAGCGGGTCTACGGTGGCCACGACGCCGCCGTCCGGGCCGACATGCCGAATCAGGCCCACGAGCGCTGGCTGGAGATCCTCAAGCCGTTCATCACCGTCACGAACTTCGCCGAGATCGGCGCCGGTCGCTGCATGTCGATGCTGATGAGCGCGGTGCCCAACAACGAACTGCGCAACGGGTACCACGTGCAATTCGTCGACGAGATCCGCCATACCGGCCTGCAGATGTCGCTGGCCCGCTGGTACGCCAAGAACGTGCCGGACCCGGCTGGCTGGAACCTCGGACCGAAGGGCCTGTCGGGGTCGGTGCTCACCAACCCGGCCCTGAACATGTTCTCGCACTTCATGGTCGGCGATCCGATCCAGTGCGCGTTCACCCTCCAGGTGGTGGCCGAGACCGCGTTCACCAACATCGTGTTCGTCGCGCTGCCTGACGTCGCGGCGCGCAACGGCGACTTCACGCTTCCCACCACCTACCTGAGCGTGCAATCCGACGAGGCCCGGCACATCTCAAACGGCTACGCGACGCTGCTGACCGTGCTGCAGGACGATCACAACGCGCCGCTGATCGAGCGCGACCTGCAGCAGGCGTTCTGGATCAACCACGCCTTCATCGACGTCTTCTCGGCCGTGGTGATGGAGTACTTCTCGCGCGACCGCTCCGATCCCGAGTCCTACGTGGACAAGTGGGACCGGTGGGTCCGCGACGACTGGCACCGGGCGTACGTGATGAAGCTGGGCAAGCTGGGGCTCGACATCCCCACCGACATCTTCGAGCGAGCCCGCGAGCGCCTGCTGGCCGGCGTCCATCACCGCCACGCGATCCTGGCCTTCGCCGCCTGGCCGCTCAGCTTCTGGCGGATGGACCCGCTCGACGAGCGCGACTTCGAGTGGTTCGAGAACAAGTACCCGGGTTGGTACGCCGAGTACGGAGCCTTCTGGGAGGCGTTCCGACAGGGGACCGAGCCGGGCGCCGGATTCCTGCCGCTCAAGTTCATCAACATGGCGCCGCCGTTCTGCTGGACCTGCCAGGGGCTGTGCGTCTCCGAGGAGGACCGCCGGCATCGAGTAGTCACCGACCGCACGCGCTTCTACTGCTCGAAGGAGTGCCTGTGGATGGACGAGTCCAATCCGGGTCGCTACACCGGTGACCGCAACTACCTCGACCGCTACCACGGCTGGGAGGCCTCGGCGGTCGTCCAAGACCTCGGCTTCGTCCGCGCCGACGGGCAGACCCTGATCGGCCAGCCCCACCTCCGCGAGGAAGGCCGCTGGACGCTCGCCGATCTCCGCGCCCACGATCTGCGCCTGACCAGTCCCAACATCCGCGTCGCCGAGGAGATGGGCCTGCCGAGCGGCGATTGGAGCGGCGTTGCGCGTGTCCGATCCAGCGGTCTCGGCCGCGATGGCCGAAAGCGACCTGCTGACCGGTGTATCGCTGCGATGAGCCCGCGCGTTCGCTTCGAGCCGATCGGGGAGGAGATCGAGTGCGCGTCGGACGAGACGGTGCTCGACGCCGCCTTCCGCCAGGGCTACAACCTCGTCTACGGCTGTCGGGAGGGGCAGTGCTCGGCGTGCAAGTGCTTCCTGCTGGAGGGCGAGGTGGCGCTCAAGCGCTACTCCAACTTCGCCCTCTCGGACTCCGAGCAATCGAGCGGCTACTCGCTGATGTGCCGGGCGATGCCCGAGCAGGACCTGGTGGTCGAGCTGCTGCACTACGACCCCGACGGTTACCGCCTCGAGCACGCGATCAGCGATGGCGAGGCGGTGGTCGAGGCGGTGCACCCGCTGACGCACGACATCACCCGCCTCGTCCTGCGGGCGCCGGGATTCACGTTCACTCCCGGCCAGTACGTCGACCTGCACGTTCCCGGGGAATCCGACCCGCCCGCCAAGCGCTCGTTCTCGATGGCCAACCTCCCCGGCGATGATCTGATCGAGCTGATGATCAAGCGCTACCCGGGGGGCAAGCTGTCCGGGATGCTCGACGGGCAGATCAAGGCCGGCGACAAGATCGGCTTCACCGGTCCCTACGGCTCCCTGCGGGCGCGCGAGGGCGAGCACCCGATCCTGATGATCGCCGGTGGATCCGGAATGGCCCCAATCCTCTCGCTGCTGCGTGAGTTCTCGGCTACGGGGTGCGAGCGGCCGGTCCGCTTCTTCTACGGCGCCCGCACCGAGCAGGACCTGTTCCACCTCGACGAGATCCGCCAGATCGCCCTGAAGGACTTCAGCTTCCGGCCGATCACCGAGCGCTTCGTGCACGAGGCGGTGGACGAGTACCTGGCCGAGCGCGAGATCGCCCAGCCCGACGTGTACATGTGCGGGCCGCCGCCGATGATCGAGGCGGCCGAGGACATGCTGATCGGCACGCACAAGCTCGACGAGCGCCGGATCTTCATCGACAAATTCACCACCTCGGCGGATGCTGACGCCGGCCCCGCGGGCGCCGACCAGCCCGCGGCTCCGGTGAAGCGGTTCGAGGCCGCGGCCCCGTCGCGCGGATCGGACTCCGAGCGCGACTTTGCCTGGTTCACCCCGAAGGGACGCCGGGCCACGCTCTATGAGGACGTCACCGTCGATACCCAGCCCTCGGTCCACCGCCACCTGACCCGTGGCTGGCCGGTCAGCTTCGAGGATGGCCGCGGGACCTGGGATGACGCCAGCACGGCACTGAAGTCGGGGGACTGGTTCGCCTTCCGCGACCCGGGCGAGCAGTGGGAGCGGCCGTTCTACCAGGCGGGGACGGCCACCGAACACCAGATCGAGGGGGCGATGCGGTCCGCCATCGAGGAGGGTCTGCTCGGCGACTTCACCTCCGAGTGGGTCGAGTTCCTGCGGGACTTCCTGCAGGTCCCCGCCTACGTCGAGCACGGCCTGTGGTTCGCGATGGCCACCGTGGCCCGGGACTGCCTGTCGGACTCCGTGGCCACCTGCGTCTGCCTGCAGGCGGCGATGAAGCAGCGCTCGGCCCAGTCGATCGTGCTCTACGCGATGGACCTCGAGGAGCACTACGGCGAGTTCCCGATCGAGACGGCACGCCGCGCCTTCCTGGAGGACGAGGCCTGGCAGCCGACCCGCCGCTTCCTCGAGCGCCTGGCCGCCACGCCGGACTGGGGAGAGGTGATCGTGGCGGCGAACCTGTGCTTCGAGCCGATCGTGGGGACGCTGATCCGCCGTGAGCTGGGGACCCGCGCGGCCGCCGCCAACGGCGACACGATCACCCCGGTGCTCGCCCGGGCCGAGACCCAGGAGTGGGAGTGGACGCGAGCCTGGAGCACCAACTTGAGCAAGTTCCTGATCGACGATCCGGAGCACGGCGCCGAGAACCACCGGACCCTGACCCGCTGGATCGAGGACTGGCTCCCGCAGGCCATGGAAGCCGCGCTGGCGCTGGCGCCGATCGCCGAGCAGATCCCGGTGGGGATCGACGTCGAGCTGGCGATCGAGCGCATCCGTCGCTACACCGGCAGCCTCCTGTCGGAGGCCGGGCTACCCGAGCTCGGGGCGCTGGTCGGAGCCGAGCCCGACAGGGCGGCGAGGGCGCCGATCGAGCCCGCCGCCCGCGCCCAGCGCAAGCGCCCGGACCAGACCCGCCGGCGAGCGAACGCCGGAGCGGACTCGCTCCCGCGCGAGGCGGTCCCGGGCGAGGCGGTCGCGAGCGAGCGGGCCCCGAGCGATGGCGGCTCCTACGATTTCGTGGGGATCGTGATGGCCAAGAGCGCCGAGGGCGACGCCGTGGCCGAGATCGTCGGCCGCCGCGGAGACGTCGAGGTGATCGAGCAGCCGGCCTTCTGGGACATCCGGGCCAAAGATCGGCTCGTGCTCTCCTACTCCGAGATCTCCGAGGCGCTCGGGTACGAGATCGACGCGTACTCGATCCAGCACGAGATGTCCACGCACTACGGCCGGCTGGTGGCCTCCGACGATGCGCTGATGCTGTTCTCCGACCCGACCGAGGCGATGCAGTACCTGATGTCATGACGCTGACCGCGGCGCTGCTGGACAGCGGTCGCCCGCGTGTGCGCGCGCTGGTCAGACGTGGTGGCTCACGGGTGGCCAAGCTGGACCAGCAGGCGGCGGCCCACCGCCTGATCCTGCGCATGCTGCCGTCTGCGCTGGTCGACCGTTTCGACCCGGAGAGCGCGCGCGACCTGGACGCCGTGCTCGAGCTCCGGGTCCGGGCGCCCGGCGGCGGCCAGGCCGACGCGTTCGAGCTCAAGATCTCAGATGGGAAGTGCGCTGTCCGTGCGGGCCCGGCGCGCGGTCCTGGAGCCGTTGTCGAACTCGACGCCGGCGACATGATCCGGTTGGCCAGCGGTGCCGTCGGCTGGCCGGAGCTGCTCTCGTCGCGCCGGCTCGAGCTGACCGGTGACCCGTTTCTCGCGCTGCGATTCCCGAACCTGTTCAGATTGCCGCCGAAATCGCTCTGAGAATGGGATATGGTGCCGCCGCCAGCCGACTCGGCCTGGCGATCGGAAAGGAGGAGAGCGCGGGGCCGCGGCTGATCTAAGTTGGGCGGGGAGACGGGTTCGATGCGTGGGTCTGGGCGCCCGGGCGGCCAGGGGGCGTTCGCCCGTCAACTAGCTCTTGGTTCCACTACGAGAGGATTCTGATGTCGATCAATCGACGTCTGCTCGCCGTCCCTGTGTTGATCGGGGCGCTTGCGGTTGCCGCTGCCCTCCTGTTGCAGTCTCACGCGCAGGCCAGCAGCCACCCACTGACGTACAGCCATCTCAACAAGATCCAGAGGCGGTTGATATCGCAGACCCTGGCCAGCGCGATCGGGCCTTCCACCACGGTAACGCCGAACGTGCCGCAGGAGGGAGGCCAAGGTCTGGCCGACGGCGCTCCGAATACGAAACCGAGCTCATTCCCGTCGGTGGGAGGCGCCTCGGGCTCGGGCGTCAACTATGTCCCGGCCGCGAGCGGGAATTGCAGCAAGCGGCTCGGTAGCAACGTCAAGGTGAACCAGAACTGCCTGAACATCACCGATCCCGATCTCCAGGGCCGCGCCCAGGCTAACAATGAAACCTTCGTCGCTGAGGATGCCTTGCATCCCGAGCACCTCGTCGCCAGCGACAACAACTACATCCGCGGCGACGGGACGTGCGGCGCGCACTTCTCGCTCGACGGGGGGCGGAACTGGTCCGACTCCACCGTCCCCAACGGTTTCACTCGCGGGTTCGGCGACAACGCGCGTCAGTACTGGCAGGCCGGCGGTGACACATCGGTGGCATGGGACACGCGGGGTGATGCGTATCTGAGCTGCCAGCTTTTCAACCGCGGGACCGTGGCCTCGGCCAATCCCGACCTCTCGAGCGGGTTCGTCGTGTTTCGCTCGACGGGCAACGATGGCGCGTCCTGGAACTTTCCCGGCCGCTACGTGACCTCCTTCTTCGATCCCACCGGGACCGCGAATGTGCTGGAGGACAAACAGCTGATCGCTGTTGACAATCACCTGAACAGCCCATATCGCGACCGCATCTACGTCACCTGGACCGAATTCACAGGCGAAGGTACCTCCTACATCTGGGAGGCCTACTCCAAGGACTACGGCGAGACATTCAGCAACCGCGTACTGGTCAGCGCGACCGGCAAGTTCTGCACCAACACGTTTGGCGCTGCCACGGGCCACGGCGACTGCAACGAGAATTCGTTCTCCGACCCGTTTGTCGGGTCTGACGGGAATCTCTACGTCGTCTACTCCAACTTCAACAACCAACCCACCAGCGGGCCGGAAAACCACTACCAGGTTCTGCTGGCGAAATCGACCGACGGCGGCCAGAGCTTCTCGGCTCCGGTCAAGGTGAGCGACTACAACGACCTGCCGGACTGCGACACCTACCAGGGCGAGAACGCCGATCCGTTCCGCTCGTGCGTGCCGGAGAAGGGCTCGTCGACCAAGTCCGTGTTCCGGGCGACGAATTACGCCTCGGGCCAGGTCGACCCGCTCAATCCCAAGCGGGTGATCGTGTCGCTCGCCTCGTACATCAACCGCGATTCCAACGCCGAGAACGGGTGCAAGCCGGAGGGCTTCGCCGCTGATGGTGACCCGCTGTACACGGGCGTCAAGACGGAGGGAGCCTGCAACAACAAGATCCTGTTGAAGGTGTCCGACGACGGTGGGAGTACGTTCGGTGCCAGCACCGATCCTCGCCAGGCGGTCGTGGTTCCCCAGTCTCCCAAGCAGGCGAGAACCGACCAGTTCTGGCAGTGGACGGCGTTCACTCGCTCCGGGAGGCTGGTGGTCGACTACTACGACCGGCAGTATGGGAAGGATGAGCTCACCGGCGCGTCGGACCTCAGCCTGTCCGGGAGCGCCAACCTGACCGACTTCAGTCAGGCCCGTGTGACCTCGACCTCGATGCCCGCGCCGACCCAGTTCCTTGGTCCCAAGGGCGGGCAGTTCTATGGCGACTACATCGGTCTGGCCGCGGTCGACCAGGCCCACCCGATCTGGTCCGACACGCGCTCTCGGGACTTGTTCCTGTGTCCCGACAGCGCCACCGGACCGGGTAGGCCACCGCACCTGTGCGGAGGGATCGAACCCAACGGCCAGGAAGCCAACGATGAGGAGGCGTTCACCGCCACGATGAACGTGCCCGGTGCCAGCCGGTAGCAACTAGACCCATCGGTGAGGGGCTCGGCGTCCGCCGGGCCCCTCACTGGGCGCCGCGCCCCGGCTTTCCCCTAGGACGCGGCGGCGCCGACCGGCGGGGCCAGCTCGGATTCGGCCAGGTCCGTGCTCGCCCCCGCGAGCGCGCCACCCGGACAGTCGGCGCAGGGGACCCGGCGCCGCGGATTCTGGATCCCGACCAGCGCCACCAGGCCGCCGAGGATCGCCAGTCCGGCCCCGAGCCCGATCCCGATCCGGAACGAGTGAACCGAGGCGTCGACCAGCGCCGCGCGCACCGGACGACGCTCGGCCGCGGGGACGCCGCTGACGTCGATCACGAGCGGCTTGGCGCGCGCCTGCACGACAGCGGCCCGAGCGGCGGGGCTGAGCCGCTGCCCCGCCAGATCGTGGTTCAGGCGCGACCCGAAGCTCGAGGCCACGACGGCTCCGAGGGCGGCGATCGACAGCAGGCTGGCCACCCGGGCGACCGCGTTGTTGATCCCGCTGGCCACGCCGGCGTGCCCCTGCTCGACGGAGCTCAGCACCGAGGCGGTGAGAGGGGCGACGGTGGCGGCCAGCCCCAGGCCGAACACGGCCACGCCGGGCAGGATCTGGGTCGGGTAATCGGCGCTGGCGTTCGTCCGCATCAACAGCAGCAGGCCGGCGCCGGCCACCACCGGGCCGCCGGCCATGAAGTAGTGCGGGCCGATCCGATCCGCCAGCTTGCCGAACCGCTTAGCAAGCAGGAACACGATGATGGTGATCGGCAGCAGCGAGAGCCCGGCCTCCAGGGGCTTGTAGCCGCCGACCTGCTGGATGAACAGCACCAGGAAGAAGGTCGCCACGCCCAGCCCGGCATACAGCGCGAGCGTGGTCAGGTTCCCCACGGCGAAGTTGCGGACCTTGAACAGCGCGAGCGGCATCATCGGATCGGGAGTGCGGCGTTCCCAGGCCACGAAGGTCACCAGCAACGCGATTCCGGCCACCAGCGGGATCGCGACGCGCGGGTCGCCCCAGCCATAGGTCGGCTGCTCGATCAGCGCGAACACCGGCCCGCCCAGCCCGACCGCGCACAATCCCGCGCCGATGAAGTCGACGTGGCCGACCGTGCGCTTGTCGTCGACGACGCTGCGCAGCAGCCACAGGCAGATCAGGACCGGCGCGATGTTCAGAGCGAAGATCCAGCGCCACGACGCGAACTGGATCAGCGCCCCACCGCCGAGCGGACCGATCACCGTGGCGATCCCCGTCCAGGCGGTCCAGCTGCCGATCGCCGCGGCGCGCTCGCTGTCCTCGAAGGTGTCCATGATCAGCGCGAGCGTGCTCGGCACCAGCAGCGCTCCGGCCACCCCCTGCACGGCGCGGGCGGCGATCAGCAACTCGTTGCTCGGCGCTACGGCGCACAGCAGTGAACAGGTCCCGAACCCGACCAGCCCGGCCGCGAACACGCGCCGGCGTCCGAGCAGGTCGCCCAGCGAGCCCCCGACCAGCAGCAAGGAGGACAGGGTCAGGAGATACGCCTCCACGATCCACTGCTGGTCGGCCAGCCCACCATGCAGGCTGGCCCGAATCGCCGGCAGCGCGACGTTGACGATCGTCCCGTCCAGGAACACGATCCCGGAGCCCAGGATCGCGGCGATCAGCGCGAGTCGCTTGGTCCGAGCGTCCGTCATGTCCCCAGCCTAACCCCCAGCCTGACGCGAGCCGCGGCCGATCAGTTCGCGCCAGCCCCGAAGACCGCGTTGCTCTCGTAGCCGTCGAAGCTGACGCTCTGAGCGAACGGGCGCCGCGTGTCGACGATCACGCAGAACGTGCGACCGTCCTGCGCGCCGGGCACGCAGGTGCGGTACATGCGTCCGGCCTCGATCGTGAAGGTGCTGACGAACCGGAGGTTTCGCCGGAACTCGGCCGGGGCGCGGTCCCCGATCCAGGCCTGGGCTCGGGCGATCGCGTCCGCCATCGCCCGGTGGTGGGCCAGCACCTGGGGCCGGTGGATCAACCCGGCGATCAGCAGCGCGCCGGTCACCGTGAGCAACACGCCCGTCCCCCCGTAGTCCCGCGCGACGACCTTGGGCAGATCTCGCCGGACCCGTCGCAGCAGCATCCCCAGGGGGACCGTCAGCAGAATGATCCCGAGCAGGTTGAGGAAGCCGCCCAGGAGTGCCGCGCCCACGCCGTTCCAGCTGTCGCCGGCGGGAGGGAGCGAGCTCCCGATCAGCCCATCGAGCAGCGTCAGGGCGACGAATGCAGGCCACATCCAGGCGCCGCGAAGCCGCCACCGGGCGCGGACGAGCCAGGCACCGTCCATCCTCCGAAGCTTAGTCGGGTCCGCTCACGGCGACGCTGTCTCAACCGTCACCAGGAGTAAGCTTGCGCATGCCCGTTCGAGGGGCCGGCCGGAGATCCCGGAAGGCGTCTGAAAGCTGGGTGGAACGGAAACCCCGGACCACCCGTTGACGAAAGGGAGCGATGGCTACCCATATGGCTGACCCGGCGTCCGACGTACCTCCCGCGGCCGCCGAGCATCTGACCCTCGAGGACCGCACCTACCTGCTGCGCGCGATGCTGCTGATGCGGGGCCTGGAAGAACGGGCGATGAGCCTGTATCGCCAGGGCAAGGTCCCCGGCTCTTTCTACGACGGCTTCGGCCAGGAGGCGGTGTCGGCCGGCGCCGCGTTCGCGATGGCCCCCGAGGATCGGCTCTGCATCCTGCACCGGGACCTCGCCGCCCATCTGGTGCGTGGGGTCCCCCCCGCCCGGATCCTGGCGCAATACCTCGGCCGCGAGGCCGGCATCACCCGCGGCCGCGACGGCAACGTCCACTTCGGCGACCGGCACCTCGGCTGCGTGGGCATGATCTCGATGCTCCCCGACATGATGCTGGTGGCCACCGGGATGGCGATGGCGTTCAAGCTGCGCCACGAGCGCCGCTGCGCGATCACCTGGTTCGGCGACGGCTCCACCTCGCGGGGCGATTTTCACGAGGCGATGAACTGGGCCGGCGTGCAGCGCCTGCCGGTGATCTTCGTGCTCGAGAACAACCAGTTCGCCTACTCGACCCCGCTGGACAAGCAGTTCGCGGTCAATCCGGTCCAGCGCGCGACCACCTACGGGTTCGTCGGCGTGTCCGTCGACGGCAACGACGCCGAGGCGATGTTCGAGGCCACCCGCGTCGCCCGCGAGCGCGCGCTGGCGGGAGACGGCCCGACCCTGATCGAGGCGGTGACGATGCGGATGCACGGACACGCCGCCCACGACGACATGAAGTACGTGCCCAAGGAGCAGGTCGAGGAGTGGCGAGCCCGCGATCCGATCGACCGACAGACCGAGCGCTTGCGGTTGCTCGGGGTCGACGTCGAAGCGCTGCGTGCGGAGGTCGCCGCCGAGATCGACGCCGCGGCCGAGGAGGCGCTGGCCGGCCCGATGCCCGATCCGGCGAGTGCCGTGGAAGGCGTGTTCTGCACCGGTCCGGCCGAGCCGCTCGGCGATGGGCAGGGGCCGTGGAGCGGTTTCAAGCCGGCTCGGGCGGGTTCCTGATGCCGACGCTCACCTACCTCCAAGCGATCTCGGCGGCGCTGCGGGACGAACTGCGCGCCGATGAACGAGTGCTCGTGATGGGCGAGGACATCGGCGTGTTCGGCGGGGCCTTCAAGGTCACGGACGGCTTCTTCGACGAGTTCGGCCCCGATCGCGTGATGGACACCCCGCTGGCCGAGTCGGCGATCATCGGCACCGCCATCGGTGCCGCCGTGGTCGGCATGCGTCCGGTCTGCGAGATGCAGTTCTCCGACTTCATCTCCTGCGGCTTCGACCAGCTGGTCAACCTGGCCGGGAAGATGTACTACCGCCAGGGTCTGGCCGTCCCGATCACCGTCCGCCTGCCCTCGGGCGGCGGCTTCTCCGGCGGCCCATTCCATTCGCAGAACCCCGAGGCGTGGTTCATGCACTCGCCCGGTATCAAGGTGGTCGCCCCTTCCACCGCGGAGGACGCCAAGGGCCTCCTCCACGCGGCCATCCACGACCCCAACCCGGTGTGCTTCATGGAGCACAAGCACCTCTACCGGCGGATCAAGGGCGAGGTGCCCGAGGGCGTGTACGAGACCCCGATGACCGCTCGGATCGCCCGGCCGGGAACGGACCTCGTGGTGATCGCCTACGGAGCCATGGTGCACGTAGCGCTCGAGGCGACCGCGGATCTCGACGGCGCCTCGGTCGAGGTGCTCGACCTCCGTTCGCTGGTGCCGCTGGACGAGGAGGCGATCCTCGACTCGGTCGCGCGCTGCTCCAAGGTGGTGATCGTCGACGAGGCCAACGCCACCTGTGCGGCGGGCGCGCAGGTCGCGGCACTGATCGCCGAGCGCGGGTTCGAGGACCTCGACGGGCCGGTCGTCCGAGTGGCCTCGCCTGACGTGCCGATCCCGTTCTCACCGCCGCTCGAGCAGGCGGTTCTACCCGGCGTCGATCGCGTGAGGGAGGCGTGCCGTGAGCTCCTTGCGTACTGAGACCCTGGTCGATGTGACGATGCCCCAGATGGGGGTGTCGGTCGCCGAGGGCACCGTGGTGTCGTGGCGGGTCGAGCTCGGCGACCGGATCCAGGCCGAGGAGACGATCTGCGAGATCTCGACCGACAAGATCGACACCGAGGTTCCGGCTCCCCTGGGCGGCGTGGTCGCCGAGATCCTGGTTCAGATCGGCGAGACGGTGGAGGTCGGCACCGTGCTGGCCCGGATCGCCACCGGAGACGGACCCGTGGCCACGCCGACGGAGGCCGCCGCCGACGCTCCCGCCGCCGCTGCCCCCGCCGCCGCTGCCCCCGCCGGCAACGGGCCGCCAACCGCTGCCCCCGTGGCGGACCGGTCGCCCGCCCAGCGCGGCGCGCGCCGGCGCTACTCGCCGGTGGTCCAGCGGATCGCCGCCGAGCACGACATCGATCTCGACCAGGTGACCGGGACCGGGCGCGACGGCCGGGTCCGCAAGCAGGACGTGCTCGCGCTGGTCCAGGCGGACACCACCACCGCCGACCCGCCGCTGCACATCGAGAGCCCGTACCGACCCGACCCGGAGCCCGTGACCGCCAACGGCGCGAGCGGGACCCTGTCGCGGATGCGGCGGCAGATCGGCGAGCACATGAAGCGCTCACTCGATACGGCCGCCACCTGCACGACCTGGACCGAGGTGGACATGAGCCGGATCGAGGCGGCCCGGGCACCGCTGAAGCTCACCGCCCTGCCGTTCGTGGCGCGGGCGTGCATCGCCGCGCTGCGCGAGCATCCGGCCCTGAACGCCTCACTCGAGGGCGAGCGCTACACGCGCCATCACCGGGTGAACCTCGGGATCGCCGTATCGATGGGCGACGACGGCCTGATCGTGCCGGTGGTGCATGACGCGCACGAGCTGTCGGTCGAGGGCCTGGCCGCGAGGATCAAGGATCTCGCGCGGCGGGCCCGCGCGCGCGAGCTGAAGCCCGATGAGGTCCGCGGCGGCACGTTCACGATCACCAACCCGGGCCAGTACGGCTCGATCATGGCGACGCCGATCATCAACCAGCCCCAGGTCGGGATCCTCGACCTCGAGGCCGTGGTCAAGCGCCCGGTCGTCCTGACCGACGCCGACGGCAACGACTCGATTGCCATCCGCCCGATCACCATCCTGGGGCTGAGCTGGGATCACCGCGCGCTGGACGGCGTCCAATCGGCGCAGTTCCTGGCCAGCATCAAGCGCCATCTGGAGGGGTGGACCGGGGCCTGAATCAGGGCTCTACCATCGTCGCAGTGGACAATTCGCGCCCCGAGCTCTGGGTCTGTCACCTCGGCACGATCGACTACCGGACGGCCCTCGCACTGCAGGAGCGCGTCCGCTCGGCGCGACAGGAGGACCAGGTGCCCGACGTGTTGCTGACGCTCGAGCACTGGCCGGTCTACACGCGCGGACGCCGCTCCGATCCAGCCGAGCTGCCGATGGGCGAGGACTGGTACCTGATGCAGGGGATCGAGATCGTGGACACCAACCGCGGCGGCAAGGTCACCTATCACGGCCCCGGTCAGCTCGTGGGCTACCCGATCGTGCGCGTCGACGACGTGGTGGTCTACGTCAGGACGCTGGAGCAGGCGCTCGTCGCCGCGCTGGGCGAGGAGGGCATCGCCGCCCGCGCCCGCCCGGAGGACGGCCCGGACTTCACCGGCGTCTGGGTGGAGGACCGCAAGATCGCCTCGATCGGCGTGCACACCCAGCGCGGCGTCACCACCCACGGCTTCGCGGTCAACGTCGAGAACGACCTGCAGCCGTTCGGCTACATCGTGCCGTGCGGCCTCGACGGGGTACAGATGACCTCGGTCATCAAGGAGACCCGTAGGTTGGCCGGTCAGCTGCCCTGCTTTCGCAAGCGGGCGGCCTATCAGGTGGCCCAGGCGCTGCACCGGCGCCAGCGGCTGGTCAGCCTGGCCCGGCTCGAGGCGGAGGTCGGGCTACGTCCCGCGCACCATGCGGCGTGAGCCCGTTCGGCAACGGAGTAGCCTTGAAATCGTGCCGTCAACACAAACTGCCCCTGAGCGTCAGCACTCGACGCGATCGCGGTCAAACCCGGGTGGAATCTCGGACATCCTCAGCGTGCTGGGCCCCGATGTCGAGCCCTACAAGGGCCGCAAGCCGCCGTGGTTCAAGGTCCCCGCACCCGGCGGCCCGCGCTACCGCGAGCTGCAGCGGCTGATCGAGGCGGAGAACCTCCACACCGTCTGCCAGGAGGCGGCCTGTCCGAACATCGGCGAGTGCTGGCAGCGCGGCACCGCGACGTTCATGATCCTGGGCGACACCTGCACCCGCCGTTGCGGCTTCTGCAACGTGAAGACGGGCAAACCCACCTGGCACGACCCGCTCGAGCCGGCCCGCGTGGCCCGCAGCGTGGCCCGGATGGGCCTGCGTCACGCGGTCATCACCAGCGTCGACCGCGACGACCTTCCCGACTACGGGGCGCAGGCTTTCGTCGGCGTGATCCGCCAGATCCGGCGCCAGGCGCCGAAGTGCATGGTCGAGGTGCTCACCCCCGACTTCCGCGGCCAGGAGATGCCGCTGGCCAAGGTGATCGCGGAGCGACCGGACGTCTTCAACCACAACGTCGAGGTCGTTCCACGGCTCTACCCGGTGGCCCGTCGCGGTTCCAAGTTCGAACGCTCCTGCCGGGTCCTGGCCAACGCCAAGGAGATGGGCGGGGCCGAGGTCACCACCAAGTCGGGGCTGATGGTGGGTCTCGGTGAATCCTTTGACGAGATGGTGGACGCGCTCGGGATCCTGCGCCAACACCATGTGCAGGTGCTCACCGTCGGCCAGTACCTGCGACCGACCGAGCGGCATCTGCCGATCGTCCGCTACTGGCACCCCGACGAGTTCAAGGCGCTCGAGGACGCGGCCTACGCCCTGGGCTTCGACCACGTCGCCGCCGGACCGCTCGTCCGAAGCTCGTACCACGCCGACCAGCACGTGGCCCAGCACGAGCCGGGCGCCGGTCCGCTCGCGCAGGCGGGTGTGGCATGAGCCCCCGCACCCGCAGACTCGTCCTCCTTCTGGTCGCCGTGGCGATCCTCGCGCTGCTGGCCGCCCCGGCCGCGTTCGCCGCCGCCGGCGGCGGGTCCTCCGGGTTCAGCGGCGGAGGCGGCGGCGGCGGGGGTGGAGGATTCGGCGGTGGCGGCGGCGGTGGCTCCGGCAAGGGCTTCGCCCTGTTCCTGATCTTCCGGGCGCTGTTCGACATCGCGCTGATCGGACACGGCCTCGGCTTCCTGTTCCTGCTGGCGCTGGTCGCGCTGTTCTTCCTCTACACCCGCGGGTGGCCGAAGATGCGTGCGTTCTTCCAGGAGCGCCGCACCTACGGCCGCAGCTCCCGCAAGCGCACGGCGCAGCGCACCCGCCGCGTTCAGCTCGCCGCCGCCGAGGCGGGCGACGAGGACCCGGCCTTCCTGCCCGAGAACGTGATCTCGGCCGCCACCAACCTGTACGTGGCGATCCAGGCGGCCTGGGATCAGGACGACCGCATCCGCCTGCGCGGACTGGTTGCCCCCACCCTGCTGCAGGAATGGGAGCGCCGGCTCGACGACTTCCGCAGCAAGGGGTGGCACAACCGGGTGCAGCCGATCGAGGAACCCAAGGTGCAGTACGTCGGGCTCGAGAACCGCGGCGGCGCGGACGCCGACCGGGTGATCGTGCGGATCGAGGCCAAGGTCCGCGACTACGTGGTCGACGGCACCGGCAGGCACATCAAGCGCACCGGGCAGTTCACCGAGACGGTCAGAACCAGGGAGTTCTGGACGCTCGTCCGCCGCGGTGACCACTGGATCCTGAGCTCGATCGAGCAGGGCGCCGAGGGCGCACACGCTCTCGACGCGGCGATCGTCCCGACGCAGTGGTCCGACGACACCGCGCTCAAGGACGAGGCGATGATCGAGGGCGCGGTGGCCGACGCGGTGCCCGAGGGCACGAAGATCTCCGAGGTCGCCGACCTCCAGTACGACGGCGACAGCCACGCCGCCGCGATGGACCTCAGCCTGGCCGACGGCCGTTTCGCACCGGACGTGCTGGAGATCGCGGCGCGCCGGGCCGTCGCCGCCTGGGCGGAGGCCGTCGACGGCGATGACGCCCGCCTGCTGGCGATCGCCGACCGCTCGGCGGTCCGCGAGCTGCTGCACCCCGGCGATCCGAGCGGCCGCACCCGGCTGGTGGTCCGCGGACCGAAGGTCAAGCAGATCAGGGTGGCCGCGCTCGACGCCGGCGCCGAGCCGCCGACGATGACGCTGGATGTCGATGTCACCGGCCGGCGCTACGTGCAGGACCGCGACACCACAGCTGTGGTCTCGGGCAGCCTGACCCGTGAAGTGACGTTCACCGAGCGCTGGACGCTGGCGCTGACCGACGACCCGGCCCAGCCCTGGCGGATCGTCGGCGTGGGCGCGCCGGCCGCCGGCGCCGGCATCACCCACTCCGCCTAAGCCGCCCGCAGCTCAGGACGGCATCGCGCCAGCGGGTCGGCCTACTAGTCTCACGCCCGCGTGTTCCCGATCAAGGACAACATCCCGACCGAGCGCTTCCCGCTGGTCACCGTCGCGCTGATCGTCATCAATTTCGTCGCCTACATCCTGGCGATCCGCCACGGTGGCTCATTCATCAGCGGACCCGACCTGCACGAGGTCCTCAAGTTCGGCGCGACCCCGTACACGCTCACCCATTCGGGCGCGCATTGCGCCGAGTTCGGCCGCCAGACGGCCGCCGGATTTCAGGACGTGGGCACGTTCTGCAACGGACAGATGCTGCCCGACGGCCAGATCGCCCACATCGGCTCGGGCCAGTTCCTACCCGCATGGGAGACCGTGCTGACCTCGATGTTCATGCACGCCTCGATCCTGCACATCGGCGGGAACATGCTGTTCCTGTGGATCTTCGGGAACAACCTCGAGGACGCCATGGGCCCGGTCAAGTTCCTGGTGTTCTACCTGCTGGGCGGTCTCGCCGCGCTGGGCCTGCAGATCGCCGTTGACCCGAGCTCGACGGCTCCCACGCTGGGCGCATCGGGGGCGATCGCCGCGGTCCTGGGCGGCTACATCGTGCTCTACCCGCGGGCCAAGGTGCTGACCGTGGTGTTCATCATCCTGTTCTTCACGGTGATCGAGCTTCCCGCCTGGGTGATGCTCGGGATCTGGTTCGCCGAGCAGGCGATATTCGGCGCCACCAATTTGACCAACCCGACCGGCTCGGGCGGTGGTGTCGCGTACTTCGCCCACGTCGGCGGCTTCGTGTTCGGCCTGCTGGCCGTCCGGCTGTTCGCCCGGCGACGAACACCGCCACCCATCCCGCCGCGGGCTCCGGTGTACTGATCGCTTGCGCAACTTTGTCCTCACGCTGGCGCTCTTCTTCATAGTGATGCTCACCGCTCTGACCGTCGACGACGTGATCCACTACGGCCTCTCACCGCTGGACGTGCTCTCCGCGATGGTGCTGGTCCTGTTCGCCTTCGGGATCTTGGGCGCGCTGCGGCACCCGCCGAGCGAATGACCGACCTCGAGATCATCCAACAGGCCCGAGCCCGCCGCGCGGCGCGGGAGGCCCAGACCCGCCGGATCCGGCGGACGCGTCGAAACCGCCGCGCCCGCAACCTGCTCGGCCTCGGCGCCGCGGCTGCCGCCATCGCCGTGGTGGTCCTGGCGTTCGGCGCCGGTCAGCCGAGGTCGCGCCCTCAAAACGTCTCGGCCAGCCACGCCACGCGCCTTCCGGCCGCCGCACCGAAGGCCCGCCCTGACCCGCGCAACCCATACGGCACCGTCCTGTCCCCCGCCCAGGTCCGCGTAAAGCTCAAGCTGGGGCTGGCCAGCGGGCTGTTGTTCGACGTCCGCACCGGCCGCGTCCTGTGGCAGCGCGACCCGACCCGGGAGCGGCCGATCGCCAGCCTCACGAAGATGATGACGGCGCTGGTGGCGGTCTCGCACTCGCGCCCGAGCGCGCGCGTGATGATCACCCGCGACGCGGTTCACTTCTCCGGCTCGGGCGTCGGCCTGCTTCCGAGGGGCAAGAAGGTCCGCCTGGAGACGCTCCTCTACGGCCTGCTCCTGCCCTCCGGCAACGACGCCGCGATCGCGATTGCCCAGCACGTGGCCGGCACCCAGTCCCGCTACATCGCCTTGATGAACCGGCGCGCCCGGGCGATGGGACTGACCTGTACCCACTTCTCGACCGTGTCGGGCATCGTCGATGAGGGCAACTACTCGTGCGCGACCGACCTGGCGATCATCGCCCACGCCGTCCTCGGGGCACCGCAGCTACGGCCGATCGTCGGCGCTCGCAGCGCCGTCGAGCCGTTGCCGATCAAGGGCGGCAAGGTGTTCCTGTACAACAACAATCCGCTGCTGCGCAACGGATACCCCGGCGCGGACGGAGTCAAGACCGGTTTCACCACGCTGGCCGGGCCGTGCCTGGTGGCCAGTGCCCGCCGCGGTCGCACGTGGCTCGGCGTCGTGCTCCTAGACTCGCGCGATCCGCCCGATCAGGCGATGCAGCTGCTGAACGCCGGCTTCGCGGCCAGAGCCGCCTGAGTCGCGACGCCGGCGCGAGGCAAAGCCCAGATCTGTGTCCTCGTCCTCCAGCCACGCCCCGACTTGATCCGCCGACGCCGGGCGCGCGAGCAGGAACCCCTGCGCGAACTCGCAGCCGTGGCGGCGCAGCCTCGATAGCTGCTCCGGAGTCTCGACCCCCTCGGCGGTGACGCCGACCTCGAGGGCGCTGGCCATGCTCAGCACCGCGCTGACGATGGCGCCGTCCTCCTCGTCGGCTCCGAGACCCCCCACGAACGAGCGATCGAGCTTCAGCCCGTCGATGGTCAGCCGTTTGAGATTGCTGATCGAGTGGTAACCGGTGCCGAAATCGTCGAGCACCAGGCTCACCCCGATGGCCTTCAGGTCGCGTAGCACGCGGCTCGCGGTCTCTTCGTCCTGGAGCAGCGTGCTCTCGGCGACCTCGAGTGCGAGCAGCTCCGGCTCCAGGCCGGTCGAGTCGAGGATGCGCGCGACGGTGGCCGCGATGTCCGACCGAGCGACCTGCCAGGGCGACAGGTTGACCGAGACGTGGATCGGCTCGCGGTCCGCCATCGCGTCGCGCCACTCCGCGGCCTGGCGGCAGGCCTCTTCAATCGCCCACTCGCCGATCTCGCCGATCAGCCCGCTGCTCTCCGCCACTCCGATGAAGTCGGCCGGCTCGAGCAGGCCGTGCTCGGGATGCTGCCAGCGCAGCAGCGCCTCGACCGCCACCATCCGGCGCTGGTCGAGCGCGAATACCGGTTGGTAGAGCAGCCTGAGCTCATCCCGATCGCGAGCCCGCCGCAATGCCGACTGGAGCGCGACCCGCTCGATCAGCCGCTCGCGCATCCCCTCGTCGAAGATCACCACCTGGCCCTTGCCGGCGCGCTTGGAGCGGTACATGGCGGCGTCGGCATCGCGGAGCACGTCGGCGGCGGAGGCTCGCTCTGAGGCCTCGACCAGGACGAGGCCGGCGCTCACCGACACCCCGATCTCGTGCCCCCCGATGTTCAGGGGCAGGCTGGCGGCGTCGGCGATGCGCTGGGCGATCTGGGTCGCGTCCGCTTCGTCGGCGAGGTCCTCGCAGAGCACGACGAACTCGTCGCCGCCGAACCGCGCGATCGTGTCACCGGGCCGGATGGCGCCGCGCAACCGGGGAGTCAGCGCAACCAGCAAGAGGTCGCCGACCGCGTGACCATGGGTGTCGTTGACGACCTTGAAGTCATCGAGGTCGACGAACACCACGGCCAGCCAATGGGCCGAGCGCCGGGCGCGCCGCAGCGCCTGCTCGAGCCGATCGACGAACAGCGCGCGATTCGGCAGACCGGTGAGCGAGTCGTGATTGGCGCGGTGGGCCAGCGCCGCGGCGGCCTCCTTGATCTCGGTGACATCGCGGAACGCGGCGGAGATCAGGGTTTCCTGCTCGGTGTCAAGCGGGGTCAGGGAAACCTCGATCGGGAATTCGTGACCATCGGCACGGCGGGCCCGCAGCTCGAGCTGCGTGGGCTCGGCGTCGCCTCCGGGCAGGCGGCTCACGGCGGAATCGGGTTCCGCAGAGACCTCGCGACCGCGGTACCAGGGCGTGCCCATCCCCAGTCGCGTCGGCACCAGCGCCTCGACGGGCCGGCCGATCAGCTCGGCTCGCGGGTAGCCGAACATCCGCTCGGACTGCGCGTTGGCCAGCGCAATCGTCCCCGCGGTATCGAACACCACCAGCGCGTAGGGCGCATCCTGGAACAGGGCGCGGAACCGTTCCTCGGCGAGCTGCACCGCGCGCTGCGTCTCGGCCAGCGTCCGCCGGCTCTCGGCCAGCCGACCCACTGCGGCCTGCGCGACGCGGCTCTCGCTGCGCGCGGCGCCGACCAGTAGGCCCATGATCGCCCCGACGCTCACGAAGGTCTGCGCGCGCAGCAACTCGACGCCGGTGCTGCCGCCGACGAACGGCCCTTGCCCCCGAGAGGTCAGCCAGACCGCGAGGCCGGCGACGACCAGGGCGCCCAGCACGGCGCCGACCTGCCGATAGAGCAGCGCCAGCGAGAACACCACGGGCAGAGCGAGATAGGCGGTGGCGCGATCGTCGTGCATCAGCCCGAAGCTCAGGCAGCTCACTCCGCCGGCCAGCAGCAGCCCGAGCGCGACCGCCCGCAGCGTGATTCTTCCCGGGGGCCTGCGCACCAGCACCAGGATCGCCGTTCCCACCAGCATCATGCCGGCGAAGTCGGCGAGCCACCAGGCGCGCCACAACCCCGGGGCTCGAGCCAGCGAGACCGAGCCGAACGCGAGCAGGCTCCCGATCCCCACGGCAGCGCCGACAGCCGTGGCCAGCATCCCGCCCAGCGCGGTGATGGCGATCACGTCGCTGACGCGCTCCAGCGAGCGCCGAAAGTCGATCCGCCTCAGCAGCGCGACCCCGATCAGCACCTCGACCACGCTGCCGGCGGTCAGGCCGATGACGGGCCCGAACGACTGTCCGGTCGTGGCGTTGGCCGCCAGGGCGCCCAGCGCGACGGCCGGGACCATGCGGTAACCCCCGATCAGGACGGCGGCGAGCGCGATCCCGGCGGGCGGCCAGACCGGGGTGACGCCGGAATCGCCGACGCCGAACCCGAGTCCGAGCCGGGCCGCGCCGAAATAAGCCGCGGCGACCAGCACCATCACAGTTGCCCTGGACACGAGTAGCTTCGGCCGAGTCATCTACTAACCGGCGCATCGGCCCGAAATGGCGCCCACTTAAGTGATAAATCGCACAGTTCCGGCCAAAACCTCGCAAACTGCGCCCGCAAGTCCGACTACGGACCAGCGACGGCTCGATGGATCGCGGAGGACAGATTGAATCGGGTCTATGGGCGGGCGGAGAAAATCGATGGACCGCGGGGAAGATCGCTGACAGGATCGCACCTCGTAACAATCGATACAAGGAGTCTTCCCCATGCCAGCTGCTCGCGTCCTGCTCGTGGCCAACCGGACCGCCATGGACGAGCCGCTGCTCCAGGCGGTCCGGGGTCGCGCGGCCCGGGGTCCGGCGTCATTTCATCTGCTCGTGCCGGCCACGCCGCGCGGGCTGCACCGAGTGGTCGATCCGGAGGATGCCGGCCGCGAGGACGCCCGGGTCCGGCTGGCCGAGGCGCTGCCAATCCTCAGCCAGGCGGCGGGCAGCCGCGTCACCGGGCACATCGGGGATGCCAATCCCCTGGCCGCCATCTCGGATGCCCATCACCTCCAGGGCTTCGACGAGATCATCCTCTCGACGCTGCCCTGGCGCTTATCCCGCTGGCTCAAGCTCGATCTGCCCAGCAAGGTCCGCGGGCTCGGCGTCCCCGTGCTGCACGTGACCAGCGCCCGGGCGGAAGCACCCGCCCCGGACTTCGCCGAGGTCGCCTGACGGCCTGAGCCGGCAATCCGGGAGCACGCTCCCGAGCGGCTGGGCGTGTGCTAGGCGGTGGTCGGAGGCGATCGATCGAGGTTTGGCGTGAAGCGGCGGCCCGGGGGGCCGGATCGCGCCAAGGTTCGCGCCCGCGGGGCATGCGGGAGCGAAGTTCGGCGCGTCATGCACCTGTGGGGTGCATCAAACGCCAAACGTCGAGTTTTCGCCGGTTCACTCCCGGAGCCACCGCCGAAATCGCAGCTCGCCATCCCGGGAACCAGTCAGCGGTTCCACGGTCGCCGACCCGCGTGCCGGGCGCCGCAGCGGATCACCCCTTCACCGAAGAAGTTCGTCAAAGACTCACCACCCACCGTCCCGGGCCCCAGGCCACGCAGGACAAGCGGCATGCCAACTCACGCCCGGTCAAACCCGACGGACCAACTACTAGACCGAAGCCACCGGCTCGGTCGAGGCGGGGTCCGCCTTCCGCGCGCCCTCGCCGCCCACGGCGATCGCCGCCTTGGCCGTGACCAGGTGGTAGAGGATCAGCAGCTGCACGAGCGCCAGCGACTCCGACCGGTACAGCTCGGTCCCGATCGTGAATTCCCCCAGTCGTCGCGCGCGCAGATGCTCGGCGAAGTGCATCCGGGCCCAGATCGCCTCCTCCACGGCCATGGCCTGGTCCGGATCGAGTCGACCGGGGATATAGAGCTTCCGCTCGCCCTCCTCCTCCACCAGCGTGAGCCCCCCGTCGAGGCCCTGCACGAGCGGCGAGAGATCGGGATGCGGGAGGCCGTCGCGTAGGGTCAGCTCGGCATCGAGGTGGGTCGGGTCCCTTCCGTCGCCCTCGGCGGGCAGGAACGAGATCAGCATGTCGGCATAGCGCCGCTGCGGTCGGATGAACGATTCCGAATCGGATTCACGGCGGTCGAGCTCGACCAGCACCTGATCGGTGGTGTACCCCCGCCGAGAGCAGTCACGGGCCACCTTCCACCGCCGTCGCAGCTCCTCGGGCGGGTTCAGGAAGACGCGCACGTCGTAGACCTCGCGCATCTCCGGGAGGTGGTAGCCCAGCAGCCCCTCGATCACGGTGAAACGCTCCGGGCGCGTATACACGGGCGCTCCGAAGGTCCCGTCCTGGTGACGGTAGACCGGCTTGAGGATCGAGTCGCCGCGTCGCAGGTGCCCGAGATCCTGGGCGACGATGTCGAGGTAGTTGCAGTCGGGGTGCAGCGGCGTGAGCCCGAGCTCGGCCCGCTGCCTGCGGTCGTAGCGGTGGTAGTCGTCGGTGCAGATGTGGGCGACGTGCTCCTCGCCCAGGATCCGCACCAGGCCGCGGGTGATGGTCGTCTTGCCGGCGGCGGAGTCGCCAACGACGCCGAGGATGACGGGTCGGGAGTTCAAATCCATCAGCCCCTCAGGCCGCCGGCGTCGTCGTCGGGTCGGCCGGGACCGCGGCCGCGGGCGTCGCCGTCGGGTCGGCGGGGGCCGCGGCCGCGCCCGCGGCGTCGAACAGACTGCTGCCGCGGATGTCCTGCGCCTCGATCCGCCTCAGATCCTCGTACGACGGCGCGATCCCGTCGCGGGCAAGCTCGTAGATCCGGTTGGCGTGGCGCAATCGACCGCGCTCGATCCCGTTGCGCACGCTCCGCGCGTGCGCGAACCGGGGCCGGCGGATGCGCAGCTGGAGATACTCGCGGAAGGCGGCCTCGGCCTCGGCGGAGAAGCCGTAGGACTGCTCGTCCAACATCAGCCGGGAGATCGCCAGCAGCTCGTCGATCGTGTAGTCGGGAAAGTCGATGTGGTGCGCCACGCGCGATGACATTCCGGGATTCAGCGAGAAGAACTTGTCCATCCGGTCGCCGTAGCCGGCCAGGATCACCACCAGCTTGTCACGCTCATTCTCCATCACCTGGAGCAGGATCTCGATCGCCTCGACCCCGTAGTCGCGCTCATTCTCGGGCCGGTACAGGTAGTAGGCCTCGTCGATGAACAGCACGCCGCCGTAGGCCCGCTTGAGCACCTCTTTGGTCTTCGGGGCGGTGTGACCGACGTACTGCCCGACCAGGTCGTCGCGGGTGACCGCGACCACCCGGTTCTTCTCGATGTAGCCGAGCCGGTGGAGGATGTCGGCCATCCGCAGCGCCACCGTGGTCTTGCCGGTGCCCGGATTGCCGGTGAACGACATGTGCAACGTGGGCCGGCCGGATTCAAGGCCCACCGACCGGCGCATCCGGTCGACCACGAGCAGCGCCGCGATCTCGCGGATCCGCTGCTTGACCGGCGCCAGCGCGACCAGGTCCCGGTCGAGCTGGGCGAGCACGCTCTCGATCTCCGACTCACCCAGGATCGCCGGCACCTCCGCGGCCGGCGCGTCCGCAGCCGGCGCAGGAGCGGCCACGCTCATTGCGAGTACCGCCGACCCTCGGGCCGCTCGGTCGCGTAGGAATGCACCGAGTAGCGAACCACGCGGTCGTGCGACTCCGTCCGCTCGAGCCGGAAACCGGGCTCGTCGGCGGGCCGGCCCACGATGAAGCTCAGCGCCGTGGTCTGGCGGCCGCGCCTGGAGTCGTAGGCGATCACCTTCACGTAGTGGTTGGGGTGGGCCTCGCGGCAGGCCCGGGCCTCGCGCATCACGACGTCGACCTCGTCCGTCGTCAGGTCGAACTGGGGCGGGCCCCACATCTCCCAGTAGGAGTTACGCGGGTGGGGATCGTCGGTGTACTCGACCGACATCGCCCACTCGTGCTCCAGCGAGTAGCGGATCTGCGCCTCGATCTCGGTGTCGGTCAGGTCGGGCAGGAACGAGAAGGTTCCCTGAGTGAGTCGCATCGATTCGGCCTCCTGGTCAGCCGACGGTGGGCGTGACCACATAGTCGGGGGTATCGGTGGACTGGAAGTCGAAGGTGACGTCCTTCCACACCTGCAGGGCGGCGTTCAGCTCCGGGCAGCCCTTGGCCGCGTGCTCGAGGATGTCGGGGCCCTCGCTGAAGTAGTCCCGTCCCTCGTTGCGCGCCTGGATGATCGCCTCGACGGCCACCCGGTTGGCGGTCGCCCCGGCCCCGATCCCCATCGGGTGCCCGATCGTGCCGCCGCCGAACTGCAGGATGACGTCCTCTCCCAGGTAGCGCAGCAGCTGGTGCATCTGCCCGGCATGGATCCCGCCGGAGGCGACCGGCATTACGCCCGGGAGCGACGCCCAGTCCTGGTCGAAATAGATCCCCGTCTCCGGGTTCTCGGGCACGTGATCGAGGCGCAGCGTGTCGTAATAGCCGCGGATCATGGCCGGGTCGCCCTCGAGCTTGCCGACCACCGTGCCGGCATGGATGTGGTCGACCCCGAGCAGCCGGCACCATTTGGCGATCACCCGGAAGGAGACGCCGTGGTCCTTCTGACGCGTGTAGGTGCCGTGGCCCGCGCGATGGAGATGGAGGATCATCCCGTTGCGGCGCGCCCACTTCGACATCGACTGCATCGCCGTGTAGCCGACGGTCAGGTCCATCATGATGATGATGCTGCCGAGCTCCTTGGCGAACTCGGCGCGCTCGTACATCTCCTCCATCGTCGCGGCCGTGACGTTCATGTAGTGGCCCTTGACTTCGCCCGAGCTCGCCGACGCGCGGTTGACCCCCTCGATCGAATAGAGGTAGCGGTCACGCCAGCGCATGAACGGTTGCGAGTTGATGTTCTCGTCGTCCTTGGTGAAGTCCAGGCCGCCACGCAGCGCCTCGAACACCACCCTTCCATAGTTCTTGGCCGACAGCCCGAGCTTGGGCTTGACCGTCGCGCCGAGCAACGGGCGGCCGAACTTGTCCAGATACTCGCGCTCGGTGACGATGCCGTGCGGCGGGCCCTGGAAGGTCTTGACGTAATGGGTGGGGATCCGCATGTCCTCCAGCCGGAGTGCCTTCAGAGCCTTGAAGCCGAAGACATTGCCGATGATCGACGAGGTCAGGTTGGCGATCGATCCCTCCTCGAACAGATCGATGTCGTAGGCGATCCTGGCCAGGTACTCGCCCTCCCGGCCCGGCACCGCAGTGACGTCGTAGGCCTTGGCCTGGTAGTGCTTGTGGTCGGTCAACCGATCGGTCCACACCACCGTCCAGGTCGCAGTCGAGGATTCGCCGGCCACGGCCGCAGCCGCCTCGATCGCGTCGACGCCGGGTTGCGGTGTGATCCGGAATGCGCACAGGACGTCGGTGTCCTTCGGCTCGTAGTCCGAGTCGAAGTAACCCATCTCGGCGTACGGCGTCACGCCGGAGGCCCAGCGGTCCTTGCTGCCTGCGGGGGGTGCAACCGTCATTTTCTTCGCCTGAGCCTTTCGAGTCGAACCGGCCAGGGAAGCTAGACCGTCTAAAGATAAGATGCAAGCGATGATTCGCGGTTACTCATAGATCTTTCACTATGAACTTGGCCTCGATTTCGACTTTCCTGGACGGGCGGCGCGCGGGCGAACGCATAGCTGTCCTTCTATGCATCGACGCGGTTTTCCCGTGGTTGCGCGATGGTTGGTCGTCTAGCGTCGCCCCAGATGAGAGCAAGCACTGGGCAGCTCCCGGCGCTCGAGCAGACGGCGCACGCGCTGGTTGCCCCAGGCAGGGGCATCCTCGCGGCCGACGAGAGCGGCGGGACCATGGATAAGCGGCTGATCGCAGCCGGAATCGCACCGTCAATCGAGGCCCGACGGCGATTCCGCGAGCTGGTGTTCACGGCAGCGGAGGCGGCCGAGCACATCAGCGGTGCGATCATGTACGACGAGACGATCCGTCAGTCCGGCGGCGACGGGAAACCGTTTGTCGACGTGCTGGCCGAGCACGGCGTGCTCACCGGGATCAAGGTCGACACCGGCGCCAAGCCGCTCGCCGGGGCGCCCGGTGAGACGATCACCGAGGGCTATCCCCGGCGCTCCGCGGTCCTCGCCGCCGCGCAGGCGATTCTCGATCAGGGCGGTTGGTGCGTGCTCGAGCTGTGCACCGACGTCCCGCGCCAGCAGTGGGATGCCCAGGTGCTGATCTTCGACCTGGCCGCCGAGGCGGTGGCCGACGCGGTGGCCGAGGAGATCATGCTCGAGCCGGAGCACGATGCCCGCATCACCGGCTGCCACCGCCGAACCTTGCACCCTGAGCCCGCGATGGGTGCTTATCTGTGTTACCTAGCGGAGGCGCCCGTGCCGGCCGGCCGTATAAACGGCTCGAGGCGTCCCGGTGCACCGGCGAGAGAGAGGTCCACGATGCTGGTCAGAGATGGGATGAACCCGATCGTCGTGACGATCGGACCCGATCACACCCTGCGAGAAGCCGCCCGGCGCATGACCGCCCGCAGCGTCGGTGCCGCGGTGGTGATCGACGACGACGCCCACGGGCCCGGGATCATCACCGAGCGGGACATCCTCCATTCCAATGGCGTCGGCCAGAACATCGACGAGGAGTTCGTGCGCGAGCATCTGACCTCGAAGGTCGTCTACGCCGCCGCCGATTGGTCGCTGGAGCGGGCGGCCTCCGAGATGGTCCGCGGTGGTTTCCGCCACGTGATCGTGCTCGATGGCTCCGACGTGGCCGGCATCCTCTCGATGCGCGACATCGTGCGCTGCTGGACCGGCGACGGAGCGGCCTGCGAGCTGCCCGGCTAGGTCGTGGTCGCCTCGCGCCCGGCTTTGGCGAGCACGAAGGTGACGAACTCCTGGACCGGCGGGCGTACGGGACCGACCGCCGAGCGCAGCACGAACCATGAGCGACGCTCGGGACCGTCCTGCAAGTCGAGCTCGCCCAGCCGGCCGGAGGTCAGCTCGGCCTCGACTGCGGCCCGTGAGAGCAGCGAGATGCCCAGGCCCACCCGCGCGGCCTGCTTGATCGCGCCGTTGGATCCCAGCGTCAGCGTGGCGGGACTGAGTCCTCGGTCGGTCAGAAACTGCTCCACCAGCGTCCGGGTTCCCGAACCGGGCTCACGCAGCAGCCAGACCCGGTCGGCCAGCTCCGCGGCCTGCACGGGGCCGGCACGCGTCGGGTCATCTGGCGCGGTGATGCAGGCGATCTCGTTGTCGATCAGGGGCTCGGAGATGAGCCGGGCGTCGTCCGGCGGCTTGCCGGAGATCGCCACGTCGGCCGCATGCGAGCGCACCCGCTCGAGCACGGTCTGGCGATTGCCGACCGCCAGGGTCAACTCGATCTCAGGGTGCTGGTCGCCGAAAGCCCGCATCAGCGGCGGCACGAAGGACTCGGCGGCGGTGGTCACTGCGGCGATCTGGAGCCGGCGCCCGGCGACCTGGGCCGCCTCGCGCGCCGCCTGGCGGCCGTCCTGCAGCAGCCCGATGACGTCGGCGGCGTAGGGCGCGAAGGCGCTGCCGGCCTCGGTCAGCCGGATCCCCCGTCCCGCCCGGGTGAAGATCTCGCAGCCGAGCTCCTTGCCGAGCGCCGCGATCGCCGAGGAGACCGAGGGCTGCGTCACCACCAGCTCGTCCGCGGCGGCGGTGACCGAACCGCCTCGGACCACCGCCAGAAAGGCGCCAAGCTGCGTGACGGTTATAGACACATATTTATATTATCTGCATTCGCATTGGGCATTGTGAATCATTCGTTGGGCGGCTCACCACGGTGCCTCGAGGCAGGTCGTATGCTCCCGAGGCCTTGACCAGCAGCGCCCAGCTCGACCGGAGGAGGACCAGCGATGGGTAACTTGATCGGTACTTCGACCGCCGAGATCGCCGCTCCGCTCGATCAGGTCTGGGCGCTGGTGGAGGACGTCGCTGTCGCCCCGGAGTGGCAGGGCGGACTGAATTCGATCGAGCCGCTCGAGCGCGACGATCAGGGACGCGGCACGAAGTGCGAGGTCGGCGTCGACATCAAGGTCAGGACGGTCAAGTCGATCGTCCGCTTCACCTACGATGGGCCGGAGCGACTGAGCTGGCGCCAGGAGAAGGGCGACCTGAAGTCGGTCGACGGCAGCTGGGAGCTGGAGGATCTGGGCGACGGTCGCACCCGCGCCACATACAGGGTCGAGGTCGACCTCGGCCGCATGCTCGGGATGATGGTCAAGGGCCCGCTGGAAAGCGGACTGCGCCAGATGCTGGCCGGCGCCCGCGCGGGCGAGCTGAAGGCGCGGATCGAGGGCGCTTAGGCCCTCCGCGGCTCGGGTTATCTGGACGCGATACGGGAATTGATGGCCACGGCCCGGGCCGGCGACGGCGCGGAGGCGGGTGCGGCGGAGGACCGGCGCAGCCACAGCCAGCCGGCCGCCGCCGCCAGGACGCAGGTGGCCGCGCCGACTCCGAGGCCGGCCCGCGCCCCACCCATAGCCATCGTCCAGCCGATCAGCGGGCCGCCGATCGGCGTCGAGCCCTGGAAGGCGACGAACCACAGCGACATCACGCGGCCGCGCATCTCGGGCTCTGAGCCGAGCTGCAGCGTCGAGTTGCCCGCCGACATGAACGCGATGCTCGCCGCGCCGACCAGCGCCAGGGCGATCAGCTCGGTCCCGAGATTGGGGGCGAAGGTGGCGAGCGTCATCGCCACGCCGAACGCGCTCGCGCCCAGCACCAGCACGCGCAGGCCGGTCTTGCCGCGAGCCGCCATCACCAGGCCGCCGCAGACCGCGCCGACGCCCATCGCGGCGGTCATGAAGCCAAACCCGCTGGCGCCGGCGTGCAGCCCGCGGCTGGCCATCACCGGCAACGACACCTGGAACTCGTAGGTCAGGCAGCCGACCACACCCATCATCAGCAACGGCACGGCGAGGTCGGGCGTGCGGCGAACGTAGCGCAGGCCCTCCGCCAGTTGGCCGCGCTCGCGCGGAGTCGGCTCGGTCGGGTTCAGGCTGGTGCGGTCCATCGTGGCCAGCGACGCGACCACTGCGACGAAGCTGCCGGCGTTGACCAGGAAGCAGACGCCGTCGCCGACGCTGGCGATCATCAGACCGGCCACCGCCGGCCCGATCGAGCGCGCCACGTTGACCAGCACCGAGTTGAGGCTGACTGCGTTGCGCAGATGCTCGGGCCCGACCATCTCCAGCATGAACGACTGACGCGAGGGATTCTCGAAGGCGTTGTTGAGCCCGAGCAGGGCGGCCAGCACGCCGATCTCCCACACGCGGACCGAACCGGTCACCGTCAGCAGGCCCAGGATCAGCGCCTGAAAGCCCATCGCGGTCTGCAGGGCCATCATCAACCGGCGCTTGTTGACCCGGTCGGCGATCACCCCGCCGTACGGAGCGAGCAGCAGCACCGGGATCGTCTGCAGTGCGATGACCACGCCGAGCGCCGTGCTGGAATGAGTCAAGGTCAGCACCAACCAGGCCTGGGCGGTCATCTGCATCCAGGTCCCGATCAGCGAGATCGCCTGGCCGCCGAAGTACCGGCGGTAGTTGGGCACCGAGAGTGCCGCGAAAGTTGTCTTGCCGGCCTTGATCACCCGGGTCACTCGCGGCGACCCTTCAACTGCTCCGCGAGCGCTTCCAGCGCGGGCAGCGCCCGCTCGAGAGCCTCGCGGTCGTGCTCCTCGAGCCCGCCCAGCGCCAGCTTGACAGCGTCGGTGCGCTCGGTCCGCATGCGCTCGGCCAGTTGCCGACCCGCCGCGGTGCTCTGCACCCAGGCCGATCGGCGGTCGCCGGGATCGCAGCTGCGCTCGAGCAGGCCCGCATCGACCAGATGCGAGATCGCCCGCGAGAGCATGGTCGGGTTGAGTCCCTCGGACTCGGCGAGCGCGGACAGCCCGATCGGCCCCGCCCTGACCACCCTGAGCAAGATGGTCACGCGCGTGGGCGTAAGCCCGGCCGCGGCTCCGGCTTCGGTCGGGCGCAATCTCCGGGCCAGCCGTCCGAGCGTCGCCCGCAAGCGCGTCGCGCTGTCGAGGTCGAGCTCTGCGGGTTGGGTGGCGAGTGAGGAGGTGCTGGGCATTAATCGAGAATTGCTTGCTTGTCGGCAAGCATTAGTCTAGCAGGACGCAGGTACGATCGACTCGGATGCCTTTTCCCAGACTATTTCTCGGAAAAGGCATCCGAGTGGTGCTGGGGAACGCCGCCGGCCCGGCTCGCGACTGGATACGATTTCGCCGTGGCTTGTTGCGCGCTCGTCGTCTGGATGTCCCGACTCGCCTGGCGCGGCGTGCGCGCGCTCGGTCAGACCGCCGCGCGGCTGGTCGGGCGCCGGCCGGCGGAACGCGAGCCCGCGGCCAGCCGACCGTTCTGACCCGGTGGCCAGCCGACCGTTCTGACCCGGTGGCCCGCCGACCGTTCTGACCCGGTGGCCAGCCGACCGTTCTGACCGACGGCCCGGGATTGGCGAGAACCGCCCGCAATGCAGGTTCTTCTTCTCCGCCAGGATGCCGGGTATGATCGGCACCGACGAGACGCTGTCTGCGCATGGACGTAGGGGACCCGAGGATGGACTCTGAGAGCACGCTGGACGGACGTAGGCTGAGAGCCCTGATCGATGCCGGTCGTCTGGTGGTGGGAGAACGGGAGCTCGAGTCGGTGCTCGAACGCCTGCTCCAGGTGGCCCGCGAACTGACCGGCGCCAGTTACGCGGCGATCGGGGTGCTCGACGAGCGGCGTACCGGGCTGACCGACTTCCTAACCGCGGGCATCGACGAGGCGACCCGCGAGGCGATCGGCGAACTTCCTCGTGGGCGCGGGCTGCTGGGGACGCTGATTCTGGAGCCGAAGCCGCTGAGGCTGGACGGTGTCAGCCTCGATCCGCGCTCGTACGGCTTCCCGGACGGCCATCCGCCGATGACGACGTTCCTCGGGGTTCCGATCCTGATCCGGGGAGAGGCGTGGGGCAACCTCTACCTGACCAACAAGCAGACCGGGCCGTTTGACACCGCCGACGAGGAAGCGGCCGTCGTGCTGGCGGCCTGGACGTCGATAGCGGTGGAGAACGCGCGGCTCTATCGCGAGAGCGAGCGACGCAGCGCACAGCTGACCCGCTCGGTCCGGGCGATGAAGGCGACCGTCGAGATCGGGGAGGCGGTCGGCGGCGAAACGCGGCTCGACCGCGTGCTCGAGTTGATCGCCAAACGATCTCGCGCGCTGGTCGATGCGTCGGGGATGGCGATCGTGCTCGTCGACGGTTCGGAAGTTGTGGTGGCGGCAGCCGCCGGCGATGTGCCCCAGCGGATCATCGGCCTGCGGGCCAGAGCCGATGACTCAATCGCCGGACGCGTCGCCAGAACGGGGCGCCCGGAGCGCGTCAGCCTCGTCTCGCAGTCGTTGCGCTTCGCGCTCCGGGATCTCGGGGTCAAGGTGACCTCGGCTCTGTTCGTGCCGCTGATGTTCCGGCGTCGCTGCCTGGGCGTGCTTGAGGCCTTCGACCGGGTCGGCGGTCCCGAGTTCGATGCCGAGGACGAACGCGTCCTGCAATCGGCCGCCACCAGCGCGGCGATCGCGGTCGCCACGGCCCAGACGGTCGAGCGCGATCATCTGCAGCGGACCATCCGCGCGGCCGAGGACGAGCGCCGGCGGTGGGCACGAGAGCTGCACGACGAGACCCTCCAGGGCCTGGCCGGCCTGCGGGTGCTGCTGTCCGCCGCGCGGCGCAGCTCCGACCCGCAGACGCTGCATCGGGCGATCGATGACGCGGCGCAACAGATCGCCGTGGAGATCAACAACCTGCGGACCCTGATCACCGAGTTGCGCCCGGCGGCGCTCGACGAACTCGGACTCGCTCCGGCGCTCGATGCGCTGCATGATCGGGCAACCATGATCCACGGGATCGAGATCGAGGCGCAGATCGACCTGGCCTACGAAGCAGGCCGGCAGCCGCACCGGCTCGATCAGGAGCTCGAGACGGTGATCTATCGCGTCGTGCAGGAGGCACTGCACAACGCCGGGCGCCACGCGCGAGCCAAGCGAGCGACGGTCACCGTCGCTGAGCTCGACACCGAGTTGGTCGTCCGCATCGCCGATGACGGGGGCGGCTTCGACCTATCCGAACCGACCACCGGGTTTGGTTTGGCCGGCATGCGCGAGCGGGTCACACTGGTCGGCGGTCTTCTCGAGGTCTCCACCAGCTCGACGGGAACGCAAGTCGAGGCGCGCCTGCCGATCACCCGGCGCCACCGCAAGTCGGCCTGAGCCCCCCTGCGCGTGGCAATCCCGGTGGTAGTGCGCGGCTCCCTCGATCGGGAGCGCGTCGTCGGCGGCCCGTGCGGTCTCCCGGATCTGCTCACCCACCTGGACGATCATCGGCTCATAGATTCCGATGACCTCCCCGCATCGCTGGCAATGCAGCGCGTCCGCCGTCACCGACGCAGGATGCCGTGTGGAAGGCGATGCGTCATCGGGATAATCCCGCCGGTTGCGCCCGGGGAACTACGGACGCGCCGCCGCATCGTGCGCGGGCTCGTGGCGATCGCATAGCGGACACGTCAAGAACGCGTTAACCCGGCACAAGGGGGGTTAAAGGGCCTCGCTGCAGGCATATCCTCCGGCCGTGACGCGGCGCGTTTTGATCGCCGGGGTGACGGCGGCACTGGCATCGGTCCTACTCGGACTCTCGCTGCCCGATCACGACGGTCCCTTCCCCGCCGCTGCCCGCAGCAGGCAAGGCCGGGCCGCGACGCAGGTGACCGGCCACCGGCGGCAGCGCGCCCGGACCCCATGGGCCGGCGGCCCCGGACAGGCGAGCGTGACCGTGCTGCCGGACGCCGCCGGCCCGGCGGTCCCGCACTCCTACCTCGGCCTGTCGACCGAGTACTGGGCGCTCCCCGTGTTCGAGCGCCGGATGGACCTGATGCAGGATGTGCTGTCGATGCTGCGCGTGCGCGGCGACGGGCCGCTGGTGTTGCGGGTCGGCGGCGACTCGGCCGATCACACGTTCTGGGATCCGCGACAGCGCCGGATGCCGACCTGGGCGTTCGCGCTCACTCCGGCCTGGCTCCAACGCACGAGCGAGCTGGTCGAGGGATCCGGCGCCCGCCTGATCCTCGACCTGAACCTCGTAACCGACTCGCCGGCGACGGCCGCCGAGTGGGCCCGGGCGGCCGAGAGCGGTCTGCCGCGGCACAGCATCAGCGCCTTCGAGATCGGCAACGAACCCGACATCTACAGCTTGTGGTTCTGGCGGGCGGTGATCTCCGCGAGAGCCGTCGAGGACTCGGTGCTACCCCGTGACTTCTCCGCCGCCAGCTACACGCACGACTTTCGCCTCTACGCCAGATCACTGGCCAGGGTGGCGCCGGATGTGCCGCTGGCGGGGCCGGCGCTGGCCAACCCGGTCGCGCACGAGAGCTGGTTTCCGGCGCTGATCGCCGGCGCACGCCACTCACTCGGGTTCATCAGCGCACATCGGTATCCCTATTCCGCCTGCGCGCCCCCGGGCTCACACGTCTACCCGACGATCGCCCGGCTGCTCAGCGAGAACGCGTCGGCGGGAATCGCCGACACGCTACGCCGGCCCGTCGAGCTCGCCCATCTCGACGGGTTCCGGTTCCGTCTGACCGAGCTCAACTCGGTCACCTGCGGTGGGCGCCCCGGCGTCAGCAACGCCTTCGCCACCGCGTTGTGGGCGCCCGACGCGCTGTTCGAGTTGCTGCGGACCGGCGTCGACGGCGTCAACCTGCACGTTCGCTCGGACGCGGTCAACGCCCCGTTCGCGCTGAGCGCCCGTGGGCTCTTCGCGCGTCCTCTGCTGTACGGACTGATCGCGTTCGCCCGGACGCTCGGAACCGACCCCGAGCGGCTGGTCCCGACTCAGATCGCCGCGTCGCCGTTGCTCCACCTCAAGGCCTGGGCGGTGAGGGACCGCGGGAACCGTCTGCACGTGCTGCTGATCGACAAGGGAACCCGCGCGGTGACGGTCACTCTCCGGATACCGGGGAGCGCTCGCGCCACCCTGCAGCGGCTGCTCGCCCCGTCCGCCGCGGCGCGATCCGGGGTGACGCTCGGTGGCCGGTGGCTCGGGCGTAGTGGGCGCTGGATCGGGCGGCGGACGGTGGAGACACTCGCGCCAGGACCCCACGGCTACCTGGTGACCGTCCCGGGCCAGAGCGCCGCCCTGCTCGGCACGCAGGTCGAGCTCACGCCGGCGGTGACCGCGG
Organism: uncultured Solirubrobacterales bacterium; assembly: GCA_963808605.1. GTDB lineage: Bacteria > Actinomycetota > Thermoleophilia > Solirubrobacterales > Solirubrobacteraceae > Palsa-465. The sequence continues at coordinate 270,653 of CAWEGQ010000015.1, read as the reverse complement.
TCCTGAGAACCCCGGCCGCGGCGGCCCGCGCGAACCCCCCGAAGGCTGAGTAGAGTCAGCCGGGCGATGCCGGCTCCTGAACTGACGCTGCACGTCCTTCCGCCCTCGCACCCGTGCATGACCGTGGAGGCGGCGCTCCGGTTCAAGGGCCTCGAGTACGAGAAGGTGTCGCTGACCCCCGGCGAGCACGTAGATGCGATGCAGCGCCTCTACGGTGAAGGCCGCTCCACCGTCCCCGGCCTGATGGTCGGCGACGAGCCGGTCCATGGCTCTCGGCCGATCCTCGATCGCCTCGAGCACCTCGTCCCCACCCCCACCCTCTACCCCGACGAGATCGCCGCCGCCGTCCGCGAGGCCGAGCGCTGGGGCGACGTGGAGCTGCAGGACCTGGGGCGCCGCCTGCCCTGGGGCGCGATGCACTTCCGTCCTGAGGCGCTCGGCACGTTCGGCGGCAGTGGGCCGCTCGATGGCCCCGGCACTGACTTCGCGATCCGCTACGTACACGGCTCCTGGCGCTACCACAAGATCACCGCCGCCCGGCTCCACGACGATCTGGCCGGCCTCCCGGCGAAGCTGGCCCACGTCGACGCGCTGGTGGCCCAAGGCGTGATCGGCGGCGAGCGGGCCACCGCCGCCGACCTGCAGATCGGAGCGACGCTCCGGGTCTTGCTGACGGTCGGCGATCTGCAGCCGTTGATCGAAGGACGGCCGCTGGAAGCCGTCGCCCGCCGCTGGTTTCCCGAATATCGCGGAGAGATTCCGGCCGGGGCGTTCCCAGCCGGCTGGGTCCCCAGCAGCAGCTGACCGATGCCCGAACTGCTCGCCCTGGTCAAGCACGACTGCCCGGTCTGTGACCAGGTGCTGCCGGCGCTCGACGCCGCCGGCGTGCGCGTGCTCTCCCAGTCCACGCCCGCGGAGACCGCGGAGCAGGCCCAGCGGCTGGGGCTGAGCCGAATCCCGGAGATCGACGAGGATCTCGCGGTGTCCGAGCGCTTTGACCCGGACGCGGTGCCGACCGTGTTGCTGCTCGACGGCGGCGAGGAGCGCGGACGCGTGGAGGGGATCCAGCGTGAGCGCCTCGGCGAGTTGGCCGAGGCGGCCGGTGTCGCCCTGTCGCTGGACGATCTGCCGGAGCGGCGCCCGGGCTGTGCCTCGCGAACCCGCGATCCCGAGGTCGCGGCCGGGCTGGCGGCGCGCCGCGCCCGGGCGGATGGCCGGCTGCGCGCCCGGGAGATCGAGATCGGCGGACTCGAGGATCCGTTCGACGCGCTCCACGACCGCGGTCTCACCGACGGGCTCCCGGTCGTCCCGCCCACCCCCGAGCGGGTCGTGGCGATGCTCGAGCACACCGGACGCGACCCGCAGGAAGTGGTGGGCCTGATCCCTCCCTACGGCGGCGCGGCGACGATCGAGAAGGTGGCGATCAACGCGGTGATGGCGGGTTGCGCCGGGCCGGAGCTCCCGCTGGTGCTGGCCGCCGTGGAGGCGGTGTGCGTGGAGTCCTTCGCGATGCACGGGCTGCTGGCCACGACGCATCCCGCCGGGCCGGTGGTGGTGGTCAGCGGTCCGCTGGCGCAGGCGGCGGGAATGAACTCCGGCGTCAACGTGCTCGGTCAGGGGACGCGAGCGAACCTGACGATCGGCCGCGCGCTGCAACTGGTGGTCCGGAACATCGGCGGGGGCCGCCCCGGCTATGAGGACCGCGCCGCACAGGGCCAGCCGGGCAAGCTCGGGCTGGCCTTCGCCGAACGACTGGACGACAGCGCGCCGTGGCCGGGGCTGGCCCACGCCCGCCTCGACCTGGGTCCCGAGGAGACCGGGGTGACGCTGATGGCACTCGAGGCCCCGCGGCTGATCATCGATCAGCTGGCCCGGGATCCCGAGGCGCTCTGCGCCTCCTACGCGCTCGCGCTCGAGTCGGTCTCGACGCCGCGGATGCGGCTGGTGGTCGACGCGCTGGTGCTGGTATCCCCTGAGCACGGTCGGATCTTCCGCGAGGCGGGCTGGGACCGCGGCCGCGTGCAGCAGCGCTGCTGGGAGCTCACCCACGCGCCGGCTGGGGACCTGGTCCGCGGAGCCGGCGGCGTGGCCGAGGGGCTCGACCCCAAGTGGGTCTCGGATCCCGCGATGTCGGTGCCGAAGTTCGCCGCCCCCGACCGCATCCTGTTGGCCTACGCGGGCGGCGACGCCGGGTTGTTCAGCATGATCTTCGGTAGCTGGGTAGCCGGTGAGATAGGCTCGGCGCCGGTGTCCAAGTCAGCCGAGCCGTGGCGTTGAGGATTCTTGATCCGACCGCCGAGCGCGAGTCCTCGACTCGTCCGCTCGCCCCGCGGGAGACCAAGCCGCTGCGGATCGCCTTGCTGGACATCCGCAAGCCGCGAGGCGACGTGTTCCTGGACGAGCTGGCGTCGCTGCTCAGCGAGCGCGGCCATGAGGTGCAGCGCACCGCCAAGCCGACCTTCACCAAGCCCGCGCCCGCGGATCTGCGGCGAGAGATCGCCGAGCACTGCGACGCGGTGATCGAGGCGCTGGCCGACTGAGGCTCGTGCGTGTCCTGCGGTCTGCGGGACGTGGCAGAGCTCGAGACGCTGGGCCGCCCGGCGGTGCTGATCGCCTCGGCGGCGTTCGTGCAGGCCGCCGATGAACAGGCATCGCTGCTCGGCGCGCCTGACCTGCGTCGCTGCTTCGTGGGCCATCCGGTCCAGGACCGGACCGACGACGAGTTGCGGGAGATGGCCCGCGGAGTCCTGGAGGAGGCGCTGGCCGCGATCAGCTGACGCCCGCGCCGCGAACGGCTCGCTCGAGCCCGCGCGGCACGACGCGCTTGCGCAGGTCGTACTCGTACACGTAGAAGTCCAGCTGCATCGTGTGCCGCTGCCGCGAGGCGTAGTGGCGCAGGTGGATCCGCTCGTCGCGCCGGATCTCGGCCTCCATCTCGCTCACCGGCGGGAGCGCCCACTCGCCCGCGAGCCAGCGGGCCGCGAGCTTGGACTGGACCTCGGCGAACGGGAAGATCGTGGGGATCGCCTGACCGAGCCCGATGAAGGCCAGGTCGTCGATGCCAGGCTTGAACATCCGCTTGTACAGCCGCACGACGTTGCCGGGGGCCGAGATCAACTGCGGGTCGAGGAACGGGAAGCTGATCCGGTAGCCCGTGGCCCAGATGATCGCGTCGACCGGCTCGACCGACCCGTCCGTGAACCGCACGCGATCGCCCTGCAACTCAGCGACGTCGGGCTTGGCCACCGCGTCGCCAGAACCGAGCCGCAGCAGCAGTTCGCTCGAGACCGTCGGGTGTGCCTCCAGAAACCGATGGTTGGGGTGGGGCAGGCCGAAGTCCTCCATCCGGCCGGAGACCAGACGAGGCAGCAGCCGGGCGGCACGGCGCTGCAGCGACATCGGCAGCCAGGGGATAGTGTGCACGACCTGGTCCAGCGGGCGCCCGAACACGTACTTGGGCATCACCCATGCGCCGCTCCGGGTCGAGATCAGGACCCGCTCGGCCACACCCTTGCGCGATAGCTCGGAGACGATGTCGACCGCGCTGTTGCCAATCCCCACCACCAGCACCCGAAGGCCGCGGAGGTCGAGCGGCTCGGTCGGATCGATGTAGTGATGGGAGTGGATCGTGTCGCCGTCGAACTGGCCGGGAAACTCCGGAAACGACGGGTCCCAATGGTGGCCGTTGCAGACCAGCAGGGCGTCGAAGTACTCCTCGCCGCCGTCCGTGGTGATCCGCCAGCCCCCGGCCGGTTCGCGCTCCGCGTGCTGGACAGCGGTGTTGAACCGGATCCGCTCGCGCAGGCCGAAGTGATCGGCGTACTCCCGCAGGAACTGGTGGATCTCGCTGTGGTGGGGGAAGTCCGGGTAGCGGTCGTCCATCGCGAAGTCGGCGAAGCTGACCGAGTTCTTTGACGTGTCGATGTGCAGTGACCGGTAGGCCGAAGAGCGCCCGTTGGGGTTGCGGAAATACCAGTTGCCGCCGACGTCGTCGCTGGCCTCGAAGCACACGTGCGGCACACCGCGGTCGCCCAGCGCCTTGATGGCCGTCAACCCGCTCACCCCGGCTCCGATCACACAGACTCGCGGCTGCTCCGACATGCGCTCAATTCCTCCCATCGGTCGCGGTGAGTGTACGTTCCACGTGTGTCCACAGCTCACCACCTGCCGCGCGTGCGTCAGGCCGTCTTGGTGGCGGCAGATCTCGACGAGGTAGCCGGCCACCTTCGCCGCCATCTCGGTCTCGGGCCGCCGTTCGCCGACCCGGGCGTCGGTCACTTCGGCCTGCGCAACGCCGTGTTCGCGCTCGGGGACACCTTCCTCGAGGTCGTCTCGCCGGTCGCCCCCGGCACCTCGGCCGGTCGCCTGCTCCGCCGGCGGGGTGGGGACTGTGGCTACATGGTGATGATCCAGGTCGCCGATCTCGACGCCGCCCGTGAGCGTGCCCGCGCACGGGGGGTGCGCGAGGTGTTCGAGGTGAGCTTCGACGACATCGCGGAGGTCCACCTGCACCCCGTCGACATGGGCGGGGCGATCGTCTCCCTGAGCACGCCGGTGCCACCGGAATCCTGGCGCTGGGGCGGCCCCGGGTGGCGGGAGCGCAGCCGACCGCTCTCGCTCGCCGCTGTCACCCTGGCCGCCGAGGACCCGGATGCCATCGCGGAGTTGTGGGGGGAGATCATCGGATCCCCCGCGGGCGACGCCGGGGTCCGGTTCACACCGGGACCGGGCGCCGGCCTGGTCCACATCGAGCTCGACTCGAACGACTCCGGGGGCCCGGTCGAGATCGGCGGAGTGAGGTTCGCCTTCACGGGAGGGACCGGCGCCCAGACCCCGGGATGAGGCCGGGGCCGGGCGAAGGCGGCTTGTCGAGACGGATCAGGAATCGAGAAGCGCCGGTCACGAGCCGCACCTAGCATGACCGACATGGACATCTCCGCGCCCGGCCTGCCGGTTGCCGACAGCCATGACCTGATCCGCGTGCACGGCGCGCGCGTGAACAACCTCAAGGACGTCAGCATCGAGATCCCCAAGCGCCGGCTGACGGTGTTCACCGGCGTCTCCGGCTCGGGCAAGACCTCGCTGGTGTTCAGCACGATCGCCGCGGAGTCGCAGCGGATGATCAACGAGACCTACAGCGCCTTCGTCCAGGGCTTCATGCCGACGCTGGCCCGGCCGGAGGTCGACGTACTCGAAGGGCTGACCACGGCGATCATCATCGACCAGCAGCGGATGGGCGCGGGGGCGGGCGGGTCCACATCCACGGTGGGCACCGCCACCGATGCCAACGCGATGCTGCGCATCCTGTTCAGCCGGCGCGGGCAGCCCCACATCGGGGGGCCGAGCGCGTACGCCTTCAACGTCCCCTCGGTGCGAGCGAAGGGTGCGATCACCGTCGAACGCGGTGCCAAGAAGACGGTGAAGGCGAGCTTCAACCGCCTCGGCGGCATGTGCCCCCGCTGCGAGGGCCGGGGGTCGGTCAGCGACTTCGACCTGACCGCGTTCTATGACGAGAGCAAGTCCCTCAACGAGGGCGCACTGACGATCCCCGGCTACAGCATGGATGGCTGGTACGGCCGGATCTTCAAGGGGTGCGGCTTCTTCGACCCGGACAAGCCGATCCGGAAGTTCACCAAGCGCGAGCTCGACGACCTGGTGCACAAGGAGGCGACCAGGATCAAGGTCGACGGCGTCAACCTGACCTACGAGGGTCTGGTCCCGACGATCCAGAAGAAGTTCCTGTCCAAGGACGTCGACTCCATGCAGCCGCACATCCGCGCGTTCGTGGATCGCGCGGTGACGTTCGGCACGTGCCCGGAATGCGACGGGACGCGGCTCAGCGAGGCGGCTCGGTCGTCGAAGATCGAGGGGATCAGCATCGCCGACGCCTGCGGGATGCAGATCAGCGACCTGGCGGACTGGGTCAGGGAACTCGACGACCCGTCGGTAGCGCCGCTGCTCGAGGCATTGGGGCAGACCCTCGATTCGTTCGCGGAGATCGGGCTGGGCTACCTCTCGCTCGACCGGCCGTCGGGCACGCTCTCGGGCGGCGAGGCGCAGCGCGTCAAGATGATCCGCCACCTCGGCTCGTCGCTCACCGACGTCACCTACGTCTTCGACGAGCCCGCGGCGGGCCTGCACCCCCATGACATCCAGCGGATGAACGAGCTGCTGCTGCGGCTGCGGGACAAGGGCAACACGGTGCTCGTCGTGGAGCACAAGCCGTGGTCGGCGATCGCGGTCGCCGACCACGCCGTCGACCTCGGCCCCGGCGCCGGCGCGGCGGGCGGCACCGTCTGCTTCGAGGGCACGGTGGAGGGGCTGCGGGCCAGCGGCACCCTCACCGGCCGCCATCTCGACGACCGGGCCGCCCTCAAGGAGACGGTGCGGACGTCCACCGGCGCGCTGGAGATCCGCGGCGCGACGGCGCACAACCTGCGCGACGTCGACGTCGACATCCCGCTCGGGGTGCTGGTCGTCATCACCGGCGTCGCCGGCTCCGGCAAGAGCTCGCTCGTACACGGGTCGATCCCGACCGGCGCGGGCGTGGTGTCGATCGACCAGGGCGCGATCCGCGGCTCGCGACGGAGCAACCCGGCGACCTACACCGGACTGCTCGAACCGATCCGCAAGGCGTTCGCGAAGGCCAACGGCGTCAAGCCGGCGCTGTTCAGCGCCAACTCCGAGGGCGCCTGCCCCAGCTGCAACGGCGCGGGCGTGATCTACACCGACCTGGCGATGATGGCCGGCGTCGCCACCACCTGCGAGGAGTGCGAGGGGAAGCGCTTTGAGGCCTCGGTGCTGGACCATCACCTCGGCGGCCGGGACATCAGCGAGGTGCTGGCGATGTCGGTGACCGAGGCCGAGGAGTTCTTCGGCGCCGGCGAGGCGAGCACGCCGGCCGCGCACGCCATCCTCGGCCGGCTGGCCGACGTCGGGCTCGGCTACCTCAGCATCGGCCAGCCGCTCACCACGCTGTCCGGTGGCGAGCGCCAGCGGCTCAAGCTGGCCACCCACATGGACGAGAAACGGTCCGGGCCACCCGGCGTCTACGTCCTCGACGAGCCGACCACCGGCCTGCACCTGGCCGACGTCGACAATCTGCTCGGCCTGCTCGACCGGCTCGTCGACTCGGGCAAGTCGGTGATCGTGATCGAGCACCATCAGGCGGTGATGGCGCATGCCGACTGGATCATCGACCTCGGCCCCGGCGCCGGCCACGACGGAGGCCGGATCGTCTTCGAGGGCACGCCCGCCGACCTGGTCGCCGCCCGATCTACCCTCACCGGCGAGCACCTCGCGGCCTACGTCGGCAGCTGATCGAGGATCGGTCGGACACCCACGGTCATGTGTGGCACGATTCCGCGGGTGACCCGCAGACCCGCCTCGACGGACCGCCTCAGCGACCTCGTGCGGCTGCGCCGCGTCCGCGATCGGATCGACCGGGAGTACGCGCAGCCGCTGGACGTCGAGGCGCTCGCCCGCGACGCGTACATGTCGGCGGGGCACTTCAGCCGCGAGTTCAAGCTCGCCTACGGCGAGTCGCCTTACGGCTACCTGATGACCCGGCGGATCGAGCGCGCGATGGCGCTGCTGCGCCGCGGCGATCTCAGCGTCACCGAGGTCTGTTTCGAGGTCGGCTGCTCGTCGCTGGGGACCTTCAGCACCCGCTTCACCGAACTGGTCGGGATGCCACCCAGCGCCTACCGGCGCGACGAGGCGAGCGCGACGGCGGGGATGCCGCCGTGTGTGTCCAAACAGGTGACCAAACCGATCAGGAATCGAGAAGCGCCGGTCACGAGCCGCAGCTAGGGTGAGCGCCATGGACATAACAATTCACTCGACCCTCCTCCCCCACGACGACCCGGACGCATCGCTGGCCTTCTATCGCGACACCCTCGGCTTCGAGGTCCGCAATGACGTCGAGTACGGCGGGATGCACTGGATCACGGTCGGCGCTCCCGAGCAGCCCGACATGGCGATCGTGCTGTACCCCCCGGACGCCACCCCCGGCATCACCGACGACGAGCGCCGCGCGATCGCCGAGATGATGGCCAAGGGCACTTACGCCAGCATCAACCTGGCCACCAAGGATGTCGACGACACCTTCGCGCGGCTGCAGGCCAGCGACGCCGACGTCGTCCAGGAGCCGATCGACCAGCCTTACGGCCTTCGCGACTGCGCCTTCCGCGATCCCGCGGGCAACCTGATCCGCATCCAGGAGCTGCCGGCAGGCACGCCATAGTGCCCTGAGCCCGAGTCGGAACTAGGCGTCCGGCTTGCTCAGGTCGGCTTCGCCGCCGCGGCCTCGCATCTCGCCCGCGGTCGCGCGCAGAGCGGCGACCGGGTCCTTCAGCGCCGCGCTGGCCCGCTCGATCAGCACCGCCTGCTGCTCCATCAGCTCGGCGAGCTGACCGAACGATGCCGACGCCGAGCGAAACGCCTGCGCCTGCGCGCGGTAGGCCGCGTTGGCGTTGTCGATCAGCTCCATCGTCACCCGCGCCGGGGCCAGCACCCGCTCGACCAGCTCCCGCTCGAAGTCGAGCTGGCGCTGAAGGACGCGCTGCAGGCTTTCCGCCTGCTGCTGCAGGGGCGCCAGAGCCTCCGCCGCGGCCTGTCCGGGCTTAGCCACCAGCGAGGCGGCGGCACCGCCGATTTCACGGATCGCGTCCTGCCAGGCTTTCAGCAGATCGTCGGGGTTGGGCATGCTGTCTCCATGTGGTGGCCTTTGACCCGCGAATGATCCCTCAGGCAGCTTAGGAGTGGATCGGCAGCGACAGCTGCTCGCGCGGAGGCGGCTGCTGCTGCTCGTCCTCGCCGCCGACCGCGACGTCGCCGGCGGGACGCGAACGCCCGGTCTTGCGCCAATGCGCCAGGATCTGCCGGGGGCCCGCGTGCCGCCAGCCGGCGGCCGCGGTGATCGGGCGGAAGTGCACGACGCCGTCGGTGATCTCCGACACCTCGCCGTAGATCCGACGGCCGCCGATCGAGCAGAGCACGATGTCCCCGGCGGCGATGCGCTCGATCCTCACCCCGATGATGTTACGACCGGCCGCGGAGCACGGCCACGGCGTCCTCGAGCCGGTCATCGCCCCACAGCAGCTCGTCGCCCGCCGCGAAGGTCGGCACGCCGAACACGCCCCGTCCGTGCGCCTGTCCGGTCGCCTCCCGGAGCGCCTGCTTGATGCCGGCCTCACCCGTCGCGGCCTCCGCCTCGCGCCGGTCGAGACCGACCGCCGCAGCGACGTCCAGCACGTGGGCCGCAAGGTTCAGGTCGTTGCCCCGCTGAAACGCGCTGCGAAACGCGGCGCGGCTGAATTCCGGTCCGCGCCCGTCCCGGAAGGCGAAGGTCGCCACTCGCATCGCGAACAGGTAGTCGCTGGGCCAGGGATCGGGCCAGCGGATCGGCGGCAAGCCGTAGGTCCTGGCTCGGCGCTCGATCTCAGTCATCCCACGCTGACGGCGGCCAGCGTCGCCGAGCGCCCACGAGCTCCGCCCGGTCAGCTTGAATAGGCCACCGAGCAGGACCGGGCGCCACTGCACCTGGTCGGGCGGTAGTGCGTCCAACCGCTCGGCCGCCAGGTACGCGTAGGGCGATCCCAGGTCGAAGTAGAAATCCAGTTCGGGGGTCAACATGAACGTTCGCCAAAACGAAACGATACGTTCTACCAGCTAGGGGTCCCGCTGACCCGCGAGCTGGTGATCGAAGGAGAGGCGATGAGCGAGACACAGGTCAAGTACGTGCTGGATGAGCGGGAGATCCCAACCCACTGGGTCAACCTGATGGCCGATCTGCCGCCGGGCGGCCCGCCCCCGCTGCACCCGGGCACGAAGCAACCGGCCGGCCCGGACGACCTCAGCCCGCTGTTCCCGATGGCGCTGATCGAGCAGGAGGTGTCGGCCGAGCCGGAGATCGAGATCCCCGAGGCGGTCCGTGAGGCCTACAAGCTGTGGCGGCCCACGCCGCTGTACCGCGCCCATCGACTCGAGCGCGAGCTCGACACCCCCGCCCACATCTATTACAAGTACGAGGGCGGCTCACCGGCCGGCTCGCACAAGCCGAACACGGCGGTCGCGCAGGCCTACGAGAACGCCGCGGCCGGAATCAGAAAGCTGACCACCGAGACCGGCGCGGGCCAGTGGGGTTCCGCCCTGTCGTTCGCCTGCCGCCTGTTCGGGCTCGAGTGCGAGGTCTGGATGGTGGGCTCGAGCTATGACCAGAAGCCCTACCGGCGCTCGATGATCGAGGCGTGGGGCGCGACGGTTCATCGCTCGCCCTCCGATCTGACCGCAGCCGGCCGCTCGCAGAGCGCGCACACCACCGGGTCGCTTGGCATCGCGATCTCGGAGGCCGTCGAGGTGGCGGCCCAGAACGCCGATACGAACTATTCGCTCGGGTCCGTGCTCAACCACGTGCTGCTCCATCAGACGGTGATCGGCCAGGAGGCGATCGCCCAGCTGGCGATGGCCGGCGAGGAGCCCGACATCGTCATCGCCTGCGTCGGCGGCGGCTCCAACTTCGGCGGGCTGACCTTCCCGTTCCTGCGCCGTGTGCTCCACGGGGAGTCTCAGACGCGGTTCATCGCCGCCGAGCCGGCGGCCTGCCCCACGCTCACGCGGGGTGTCTACGCCTACGACTTCGGCGACACCGTCGGCCTCACCCCGCTGATGCCGATGTACACGCTCGGGCACGACTTCGTGCCACCCCCCGTGCACGCGGGCGGCCTGCGCTACCACGGCGACTCCCCGCTGCTCAGCGCGCTGGTCAAGGAGGGGCTGGTGGAGGCGCGCGCCTACCGCCAGAACGAGACATTCGAAGCCGCGGTCAGGTTCGCGCGCGCCGAGGGCATCATTCCGGCGCCCGAGCCGGCTCATGCGATCCGGGCCGTCTTCGAGGAGGCGAACGCCGCCCGCGAGGCCGGCGAGGCGCGGGTGATCCTGTTCGGGCTATGCGGGCACGGTCACTTCGACCTGAGCGCCTACGACGCCTACCTGGCAGGCAAGCTGCAGGATCCGGAGTTCTCGGAGTCCGACATGAACGCGGCGCTGGCCGGGCTTCCGGAGGCTCCGGCCTTGGCCTGAGTATCTTCCCTCACGCTGCTGGAACAAAGCATTCCGTTCTGGTATATTTACCGGAATGGAAACTTCCGTTCTACAAGGAGCAGACGGCATGGATTGGAAGCTCGAGCTGGTTGCGGTACCGGTCACCGACGTTGACCGCGCGAAGTCGTTCTACGTCGATCAGGTCGGCTTCAACGCCGATCACGATCACGTCGTCAGCGAGGAGATGCGGTTCGTGCAGCTCACTCCCCCGGGCTCGGCCTGCTCGATCGCCATCGGCCAGGGGATCGTCGACTCGGCGCCCGGCACGGTCGCCGGCCTCCAGCTGGTCGTCGCGGACATCGAGCAGGCCCGGGCCGAGCTGGTCGACCGCGGAGTCGAAGTCAGCGAGGTCCAGGTGTTCCCGTGGGGCTCGTTCGTGTTCTTCGCCGACCCGGACGGAAACCGCTGGTCGGTCCAGGCGATACCCCCGCGGCCCTAAGCCAGGAGAGCGTTGGGGCCTCGGGCTGAATAATCAGGCCGAGGCCCCAACCTGACCTAATTCCGGGGGCCGGAGCGTCGTCGCTCACTGCGCCGGCGGAGCGTCGTCGCTCACTGCGCCGGCCAGGCGCGGGCCAGGCCCACGACCTCGACCCACACCTCCTGGCCCCGCGCGAGGGCCTGGTCGCCGGGCACGCGGGCCAGCAGGGTCTCGTGCCCGTTGGCGCTGAGCTGGACCTGGGCGAGCGCGTCGTGGCCGTGGTACTGCACCTCGACCACCGACGCCTTGGCCGCCCCGACGCGCTGGCTGGAGTGCAGCACGAGCTGCTCGGGACGCAGCATCACCCGACACGGCCCGTCGGCGAGCCGGCTGCCGTTCGCAGGCAGGCCGATAACACCGAGCGCGCACGAGGCGACGTCGGCATGGGTGTGCGCCGTCAGGATGTTGGCTTCGCCGATGGAGGCGGCGGCGGCCACGTCGGGAGGATCGCGGTACAGCTCGCGGGGGTCGGCGCAGGCCACCACCCGGCCGTCGCTGAGCACGGCGATCTGATCGGCCAGCCCGAGCGCCTCGTCCTGGTCGTGCGTGACCAGGACGGTGGTCGTGCCGGTCTCGGCGAGGATCCGCGCCACGTCGCGGCGCAGCTCGGAGCGCAATGAGGCGTCGAGCGAGCTGAACGGCTCGTCCAGCAGCACCACGCGGGGGCGGATCGCCAGCGCGCGGGCCAGCGCGACGCGCTGCTGCTGGCCGCCCGAGAGCTGGTGGGGATAGCGGCGCTCGAGGTCGCCGAGCCCGACCAACCCGAGCAGCTCGGCCACGCCGGAGCGCTCACCGCGTGAGAGCCCGAAGCCGACGTTGCCCCTGACGGTCAGGTGCGGGAACAGCGCCCCGTCCTGCGGAACGTAGCCGACGCCACGGTGCTGCGAGCGCACCATCCGGCGGCCGTCGTCGACGACGCTCTCGGCGATGGCGATCGTGCCGGAGTCGACCTGGTCAAATCCTGCGATCAGTCGTAACAGCGTGGTCTTGCCGCTGCCCGAGGCGCCCAGCACGGCGGTCACCGAGCCGGCCGGGACCGTCAGACTCGACGCCGGTCAGTACCGGCGTCGCGCCGTAGCCCTTGGTCACCTGGGTGAGCTCGATCGTGCTCATTGGGCCGGCACCGCGCCCGCCAGGCGCTCCCGATCGAACCACAGCGCGAGCAGTCCCCCCGGCACCATCGCAAGCCCAACCATCACCAGAGCGTAGGGCGCAGCGGCGCCATAAGCCACCTCGCTCTGAAACGCCCAGAACTGCGTCGCCAGCGTCTGCACGCCGATCGGGGCGAGCACGAGCGTCGCGGTCAGCTCCGTGACCGCGGTCAGGAACACCAGGCAGAACCCGGCCAGCAGCCCCGGCGCGAGCAGCGGAAGGGTGACCCGAAAGAACACCGCGGCCGGGCCGCGGCCGAGCGATCGGCCCACGTCGGTGAGCTTGGGCGGCGCCTGGGCCACCGAGGTTCGAACGCAGACCAGGGCCAGCGGGAAGTGCATGATCGCGTAGGCGGCGACCAGCAGGATGGTCGACTGATAGAGCCCGAACACGTACCGCGTGGCGAAATACACCAGGCTGAGGGCGATCACCACGCCGGGGAGGGCCTGGGTCACGTAGGTGGCTCGCTGCAGCGCGAGCCGCGGGACGGTCGAGCGGCGGAAGGTCATCATCGCCACCGGGAGGGCGAGCACCACCGCCGCCCCGGCGCCCCAGGCGCTGTAGCGGAACGTGGTCCAGGTGGCAGAGGCCAGCGTGGCGGTGGCCGGCAGCGTGGTGTGCTGGCTCTGTGCCATCCAGTACACCAGCGCGCCGAGCGGCACGCCCACGCCGAGGGCGACCACGGCGCCGAGCCCGGCCAGCACCGGCGCGATCCGCCGCCCCAGCCGCAACGGGGACGGCGTCCGCCGGGGGGCCGTGCGGCTGGCCATCCGCCGCGGGATCACCACCTCGATCAGGAGCACGAGCAGGCCGAGGACGACGAGCGGGATCGACAGCACTCCGGCCGCGGCGGGGTCGAACTTGAACTCGGTGAAGATCTCGGTGGTGAAGGTCTGGTAACGCATGATCTCGAAGGCGCCGTATTCGGAGATCACGGTCAGCACCACCAGCACGCAGCCCCCGAGCACGGCGGTCCGCACCAGCGGGAGCGTGACCCGGAAGAAGGCGGACAGGCGACCGACGCCGAGGCTGTGTGCGGTGTCCTCCATCGCCGGATCGGCGCGGCGCAGGGCCGCGGCGACGGGGAGGTAGACCAGCGGATACGTGCCGAGCGTCATCACGATCGTGGCGCCGAGCAGCCCGGTCATCCGGGGGGAGATCGAGTGCCAGGCGTAGCCGGTGACGAAGTCGGGAACCGCCACCGGGAGCACCAGCATCACGGTCCACAATCGGCGGCCGGGCAGGGCGATGCGCTCGGTCGCCCACGCGGCCGCGGTACCGATCGTGGCCGACAGGACCGCCACGATCGCCGCCAGCAGGACCGTGTGGCCGAGCAGGAACAGCGACCGCGACCGGAACAGCACGCGATGGAACTCGCCCCAGCCCCCGCTCCGCGCGTCGAGCACGATCAAGGCCAGCGGCGCCAGCAGGGCGAGCGCGATCAGCGCACTGATGGCCACGATGGGCCCGCCTCGGCCGGGGCGGCGCCAGGATCGGCTCAGCCCCGAAGGGGCGGAGAATCCGGGCAGCGGCAGGTGGCTCATGGCAAGCGGTGCTCGGTCCTAGATCAAGCCGGCGGCGCGGAGCAGCCGCTCGGCGTCCAGGCCAGTCCCGAGCTGGTCCGGGGTGAAGGAACTGGGCTTGAACTGACTGAGCGGCGGCAGGACCGGGTTGGGGGCCACGCCGGGATGGATCGGGTATTCGAAGCTCTCGCTGTGGGCGAGCACCGACTGGCCCTGGCGGCTGGTCAGGAAGGCCACGAACTTCTGGGCCGCCGCCTGCTGGCGCGAGGACTTCAGCACCGCCGCGCCCGAGATGTCCTCCACGAAGCCGGGATCGTGGGGAGCGAAGTAGGAAAGCTCCGCGTGGACCGAGCTCGCCCCGAGCTCGGCGCGCATGCGGTAGAAGTAGTAGTGGTTGATCAGGGCGATGCCGGCCACGCCCTTGCTCACGTCGCTGACCACCGTCTCGTTGTCGGGGACGCTGTCGTTGGAGCCGGCGTTGTTCTTCAGCGCCTTCAGCCAGGTGAGCGCCTCGGCCTGGCCATGGGTGGCCGCGATCGAGCTGACGATCGGCCAGAAGTCGGTCTCGGCCGGCGCGAGCTCGATCTTCCCCTTCCACTCCGGGTTGGCCAGATCCATCACCGATTTGGGCAGCTGGGCTTGACTGACCTTGCCCGGGTTGTAGACGAGGGCGCTGACTCGGGCCGAGACGCCGACCCAGTCGCCGGAGGCGGCGCTGTCCCGTCGCGGCACGCTGGCCAGCGTCGAGGCGTCGACCTTGGCCAACATGCCCCGGTTGTCCAGTTGCTGCAGCCAGTTCGAGTTCTCGGTGTAGAACACATCCGCGGGCGAGCGGCTGCCCTCCTGGACGATCTGTGCGGTGAGCACGTCCTCGGAGTTGTTCAGGACCCGCACGTTGATCCCCGTCTGCTTCGTGAACGCCTTGATCAGGGCGGCGGTGGTCTGCTCGTGCTGGGCGTTGTAGAGCGTGATCGTCGGCCCCGATCCGGCCGAGGAGCCACCGCAGCCGGCCACGGCCAGCGCCACCGCGCACAGCAGCGCCAGGAGGATCCCTGATTTCCTAATTTGCGGAGTGAAAAATGCTGGTGGCATCGGCGAGAAGTCTCATTCGCCAACCCGCAACCGGTCCCTGGCTACGGATTAGGGCGCCCTAACACGGCTTAGGCTACCCTAACTGGGCCTCGACCATGCCGGACCGCACCCGCCGACCGCGACGAGCCCGGGCCGAGCCTCGTCAGCCGCTGATCGGGACTACGTCGACGGCGACCTTCAGGCCCTCCGTCTTGCCCTCGGTGTAGATCACGCCGTTGAGCGGCGGGACGTCCCCGTAGTCGCGCCCCAGGGCGGTGACCACGTACCTCGGTCCCACGAACTGGTCGTTGGTCGGATCGACATCCAGCCATCCCGCGCCGGGCACGAACACCGAGAGCCAGGCGTGCGATCCGTCCACCCCGGTCAGCTTCGGGCGCCCAGGAGCCGGGAGGGTCTCCAGGTAGCCGCTGACGTAGCGGGCGGGCAGACCGAGCGAGCGCAGACAGGCGATCCCGAGGTGGGCGAAGTCCTGGCAGACGCCCTGGCGCTTCTCGAAGACCTCGGCCAGCCGGGTGGTGACGGATGTCGAGCCGGGCTTGTAAGCGAAGTCGGCGTGGATCCGGCTGGAGAGGGCGGCGACGGCGTCGAGCAGGGGGCGGCCCGGTGGGAAAGCCGCCTCCGCGTAGTCGCGATAGACCGGCGACGCCTCCACCAGCGGTGAGTCGAGCCTGAACTCAGCCGCTTGGAGGTGCTCGCTGGCGGGCAACCGGTTGGCATCGCCCCCCTCGCGTGCCCCTTCCCAGGGCCGGTTGCCGAACAGCGAGAACCCGTCGCCGCGCTCGTGCACCTCGACCACGCTGGTGGCGGTCACGCTCAAGGCCAGGTGCCGTTGGCGAATCTCGAAGTAGCCCACTCGGTTGCCGAAATAGTCCAGTCGCTCGCGGTAGACGTTGGGCATCGGGTCGACCACGACCTCCGCCCTCCGGCAGCGCTGCCGCGGCAGGTCCCGGGGCAGCAGGTGCAGCTGGCCGTAGCTCGAGGACACCTCCGACTCGTACTCGTAGGCGGTCCGGTGGGTGACCTGGTAGGTGGAGCCCATCGGGTCCTAGGCCGCCCGCCCGATCGACGGTTCGGCGCCCGCGGGCCCGACCAGGGCGAAGCTCGGCGTCGGGTGCGCGAAGTGCGTGCGGTCGACCGCCTCGCCGGTGCGGCGGAGCTGCTCGAGCACGCGCCCGAGGAACGCATCGAGCGCGGGCCGGCGCCCCTCGGAATCCGTCTGCACCAGTGCCGCCGGGTCCGACAGGCGCAGCTCGGTGAACGCCTCCAGCACCAGCCGCTGCTCCTCGCGCAGCCGACCCTCGGTCGGCGACGGGAGCACGTCGAGGTCCTCGGTCAGGCGCTCGAACTGGTAGGACAGCGAGCGCGGGTTGCCGCCGTCCAGCAAGAGCAGGTCGAGCACCGTCTCGAGTTGTGCGTGCGAGCGGTAACGGAAGCGGTAGGTGATGATGCTCTCGGCGGCGGTCAGCACCGACTCCAGCACGAGGCTGTCGCCGGCCGCGCCGCGGTCCTCGACCACCATCGCGCGCAACAGCGAGAGCAGCTGGATCGAGCGCTCGAGCCGGCGCCCGGCGTCCATGAACCGCCAGCCGACGTCGCGGACCATGCTCTCGATCCCCAGCCCGCCGAGCACCAGCAGGCTCCGCATTACCTCCTGCAGAGAGGATTGCGCCTGGCCGCTCGGGTCGGCCAGGCTGGCGTCAGGCAGCGCGATCGCGCGCTCGAGCGGGCCGACGACCAGCCAGGTGTCGCGGGAGAGCTGGTCCCGGACCGCGTAGGCGGCCCCGAGCAGCGAGCGAATCGCGTGCGCGAGCGTGCCGGGCCGGCGACCGTTGACGACCAGGTCGAGCAGCTCAGGCCCGGGCGCGGCCAGGAGCGTCTCGTCGCCCACGAAGCCCGGGAAGGTGGTGGTGATCCGGGTCAGGGCCACCAGCAGCGCGTGCAGCGACGCGACCCCCGCCCGGTTGTTGCTGCCCTCGAACTCGTTGCGCCGGTCCTGGACCGTGCGCAGCAGCCGGGTCAGCGCCTCGGCCCGCTCGGCGTAGCGACCCAGCCACCACAGATTTTCGGCCGCCCGCGCGGGAATCGATGACATCGGGTCGATCCCCGCGATCGCGGGGCCCGGCTGCAGCCAGACGCCGGTCATCGGCTCGGGCTCGGAGGCCAGCACCCAGGTGTCCTTGGCGATCGCGCCGGCCTGGTTGGAGATCGGGTTGACGCCCGCGTCGGGGGCGACCCGGGTGAGTCCGCCCGGCATCACCACGTACGAGTCAGCCCGCGCGATCGCGAACGCGCGCAGGACGCTGCGACGAGGCTGCAGCCCCGTGGTGGTCAGCGTCGGGGCCGAGGCCATGGCCAGCGGCTCCTGCCCGACCCACTCCAGCGGCCGGGATTCGATCCGCCGTCGCAGCTGCTCGAGCTCGGCGGAGCTCAGTTGCCAGCCCAGCTGCGATCCCGGGCCGCTGCGGCGCGAGGTGGGGCGCACGATCAGGCGCGCGAGGTTCTCCAGCACGTAACGGCGTCCCGACTCCTCTCCGCACCACCAGGTCGGCACGTTCTGCAGTCGCAGCGGCGTGCCCAGCAGCGCCTCGGAGAGCTTGGGCAGGAAGGTCATCAGCGCCGGGTTCTCGAGCACGCTCGAGCCGAGTGTGTTGACGATCGACACTCCGCCGGCGCGGGCCGCCTCCACCAGGCCGGGGACGCCGAGCTGAGAGTCGGGCTTGAGCTCGAGGGGGTCGCAGAACCAGGCGTCGACCCGTCGCAGGATCACGTCGACCGGCTCGCGCTTACCAACCGAGCGCATCCACACGCGGTTGCCGCGGACGACCAGGTCGCGGCCCTCGACCAGTGGATAGCCGAGCGAGGAGGCGAGCACCGCGTGCTCGAAGGCCGTCTCATTGAGCGGGCCCGGGGTCAGAACCACAATTCTCGGGTCGTCCGCCGTCGGCGGCGCGACCTCGGTCAGCGCCAGCCGGAGCGAGCGGAAGAATGGCGCCAGCCGGTGGACCTGCGAGTCGCGGTAGAGGCTGGGAATGACCCGGGAGATGACCGTGCGGTTCTCGAGCGCGTAGCCCGACCCGGACGGTGCCTGGGTGCGGTCGGCGATCACCAGCGAGCGGCCGTCCTGGTC
Source organism: uncultured Solirubrobacterales bacterium (assembly GCA_963808605.1). Taxonomy (GTDB): domain Bacteria; phylum Actinomycetota; class Thermoleophilia; order Solirubrobacterales; family Solirubrobacteraceae; genus Palsa-465. The sequence goes on along the minus strand of CAWEGQ010000015.1, from coordinate 252,178 downwards.
GCGGGCGATGTCCACCGCGTAGTTGAACAGCTGCAACGCGCCGGGCAGGCGGACCCCATCGCAGGCGCGCAGGAACCCGGCGTGGGCGAACACGACATGCGGCGGCAGCAGCCCGCGGCGCAGCAGGTCGCGCTTTCCGTAGATGTCGTCGAGCACGAGGTTGAGCAGCTCGGCGCGCTCGACCACGCCGGTCTCGATCGACTCCCACTCCCGGCTCGAGACGACGGTCGGCACCGGGTCCAGCCGCCAACGGCGTCCGGGATGGGTCGATTCGTTGTAGGCGTTGTAGACCACGCCGTCCTGGTCGAGCAACCGCCAGGCCTCCTGCTGGCGGCGCAGCAGTTCGTCCACCCCGAGGTCGGCGAACGCGGTGGCCAGGAACGACCAATGGGCACGCGGAGCCCCGCCGGCATCGACCATTTCGTCGTAGCAACCCGGCAGCGGCCGGTAGGGCAGGGACTCCGATGGCGCGCGTAGGTCCAGACGGCGAGGGTATTGACTTGCGCGGCGGCGCGACCCGGTGTGGGGACGGCGAAACTAAATAGAGTCACGCCGGTGGACGCCCCTCGCGCCTCGAAGATCTTCCGCGAGGACCTGCTGGCCGGGCAGGTCGCACTCGTCAGCGGCGGCGGCTCGGGGCTGGGACGGGCGACGGCCCTGGAACTGGCCGCGCTCGGGGCTCGAGTCGTGGTCTGTGGCCGCCGCGCGGAGCCGCTTCAGGAGACGGTCGGCCTGGCTTCCGGCGCGAGCATCGATGCCTTGGTCTGCGACATCCGCGAGGAGGACCAGGTCAAGGCGCTCGTCGGCGGCGTGCTCGAGCGCCACGGCAGGATCGATCTACTGGTCAACAACGCCGGCGGCCAGTTCCTGACCGCGGCCGAGGACATCAGCCCGAAGGGGTTTCGCACCGTGATCCGCCTGAACGTCGAGGGGACCTGGCTGATGTCCCACACGGTGGCGACCTCGGCGATGATGGGCGCGGACGGGCGGGCGCCGGGGGGCAAGATCGTCAACGTGACGCTCTCGCCGCACAACGGAATGCCGGGGATGGCCCACTCGGGGGCGGCCCGCGCCGCGGTCGAGAACCTGACCAGGACGCTCTCGATCGAGTGGGCCCGCTACGGCATCCTGGTCAACGCGATCGCCCCCGGGCAGTTCGCCACGGAAACCCTGCTGACCAAGTACCCGAAGCCGTTCGTCGACGCGATCGCGGGGACGATCCCGCTCGGCCGGCTGGGCACGCCCGAGGAGATCGCCTGGCTGATCGCCTACCTGGCCTCGCCCGCCGGTGACTTCACCTCAGGCAGCGTGATCACCGTCGACGGGGCCCGCGACAACTGGATGGGCACCTGGCCTCCGAGCGAGGTCGCCGACGAGCACGGAAAGCCACTGGCCGAAGAACGCCGGGGCAAAACCTGAGCGGCTGCCACCCTGTGGGGACGACAAACGAAGGGAGACTCCGATGATTCTGATCAGCTATGACGGTTCGGCCGACGCGCGCACGGCGATCGAGCACGCCGGTGAACTGCTGGGCGGACAGCCCGCGACCGTGCTGACCGTCTGGGAGACGCTGTCCGAGGTCCTCGCCCACACCCCATCCGGTTTTGGCCTGGCTGCCGGTGATCTCGATTTCGAGAAGATCGACGCCGCCAGCGAAGCCGCCGCGCAGGCGACCGCGGCCGAGGGCGCCGAGCTGGCCCGCAAGGCCGGTCTGACCGCGGAGCCGCAGACCCGCCAGCAGACCACCACGGTGGCCGCGGCGATCCTCGACGCCGCTGCCGACGTCGATGCCAGCGCGATCGTCGCCGGCTCGCGCGGACTGACCGGGATCAAGTCGCTGCTGCTCGGGAGCGTCTCGCACGCCCTGCTGCACCAGACCGACCGCCCGGTGATGGTCGTGCCGTCGGCCGAGGTGGCCGCCGCTCGAGCCGCGTCGCGGGCCTAAAGGCGGCCGCCGCCCGGGCCGCTTCGGGGGCCTAAAGGCGGCCGCCGCCCGAGCCGCTTCGCGGGCCTAGCGGCTGCCCCCGTCGAGCCGGAGGATCGCCCCCGTGCAGTAGCTCGATGCGGCGGAGGCGAGGTACAGCGCGGCTCCGACGATCTCTTCGGGCTGGCCGCCGCGCCCGAGCGCAATCGACTCTGCGGCCAGGCGCTCGAACGCGGCCATGTCCCACGCCTTGGAGATGTCGGTCAGAAACGGCCCGGCCTGGATCGCGTTGACCCTGACGGTGGGACCGAACGCCTGCGCCATCCCCTCGGTCATCGCGTTGAGCCCCGCCTTGGCCGCCGCGTACGGCACCACCTCGGCCGAGGGGCGGATCGCGGCGATCGACGAGATGTTGATGATCGAGCCGCCGGCGCCGGCGGCCATGCGCGTGCCGATCACCGAGGCGAGCCGAAACGGTCCAGCCAGGTTGACGCCGATCACCTTCGCGAACAGGGCCTCGGTGACGTGCTCGAGGGAGTCGTAGATCGGGGACATCCCGGCGTCGTTGACCAGGATGTCGACGCGCCCGAACTCCTCGTAGGCGCGCGCGATCAAGTCGTCGCACTGGGACCAGTGGCTGACGTTGCAGGCGACCGGCACCGCGCGGCGGCCGTGCTCGGACTCGATCGCCTCCGCCGCAGCCACACACGCCTCGAGCTTGCGCGACGCGATCACCAGATCTGCGCCCTGCGCGGCGAACGCGCGGGCGATCTCCAGACCCAGCCCCCGGCTGCCGCCCGTGACCAGCGCGACCTTCCCCGAGAGGTCGAAGAGCACCCCGAGAGCCTACTGCTCCGCGGCTCCCGCTCGGGCGCACGCGATTGGACAACGGCTCTGGCTGGGTAAGGTCCCCGCGATGAGCCCCGACAAGGACGTTCGCCCCGGTAACCGCGTGCTGGTCCTATTCGGCGCCAGCGGCGACCTCGCGAAACGGAAGCTGTTTCCCGGTTTCTTTCACCTGTTCCGCGAGGGGCTGATGCCCGAGCAGTTTCGGATTATCGGCTCGGGCCGGCACTCTCCCGGCAGCGACGATGAGTTCCGGGAGCAGATCCGCGAGGGCATGGAGCAGCACGGCCGCGGAGAGCTCGACGAGCACTGGGACGAGTTCGCTCGGCGGTTGAGCTTCGTCGTGTCGAGCGCCGAGGACGGCCAGGAGCTTGCCAGGGCGGTCACGGCCGCCGAGCAGGAGATCGACGCCGAGGCCGAGCGGCTGGTCTACCTGTCGGTCCCGCCCGGGGCAATGCAGGACATGGTGCGCATGCTCGGGGTCAGCGGGATCGCAGAGAACTGCTCACTGGTGGTGGAGAAGCCGTTCGGCCACGACCTGGCCAGCGCCCGCGAGCTCAACGCCGCGCTGCACGCCGTGCTGCCTGAGGAATCGATCTACCGGATCGACCACTTCCTCGGCAAGGAGGCCGCCCAGAACATCCTCGCGCTGCGGTTCGCCAATGGGATGCTGGAGCCGATCTGGAGCCGCGACCACATTTCCTACGTGCAGATCGACGTCCCCGAGTCGATCGACATCCAGGGCCGCGCCGGGTTCTACGAGCAGACCGGCGCCTTCCGCGACATGATCGTCACCCACCTCCTGCAGATCCTGGGGATCGTGGCCCTCGAAGCGCCGGCGCGGATCGATGCTGAGTCGCTGCATCTGGAGCGCACCAAGCTGTTCCAGTCGGTGCGCCCGATCGATCGCCAGCGCGTGGTGCTGGGGCAGTACGAGGGCTACCGCGACGAGGACGACGTCGCCGATGACTCCACCACCGAGACGTTCGCCGCGCTCGAGGTGCGGGTCGACAGCTGGCGCTGGAGCGGCGTTCCCTTCTACCTTCGCACCGGCAAGGCGATGGCCGCCGGGCGGCGGACGGTGACGCTCGGCTTCACCGAGGCGCCCTTGCGCATCTTCCCCGATCAGGATCCGAGCCAGGCGACGCGGCCGAGCGAGATCGTGTTCGAGCTCTCCGACGATCCGATCGTGCGGATCGAGCTCCAGGCCAAGATCCCCGGGCCGAAGTTCACCCTCGGCAAGGCGGCGCTGAAGCTGGACGTGGAGGCCGCCTTCGACGGGTCCGACGGCCTCGAGGCCTACGAGCGCCTGCTGCACGACGTGATGCTTCGCGACCGCTTGCTGTTCACCCGCAGCGAGCAGATCGAGCGACTGTGGGAGGTGTGCGCTCCGGTGCTGGACGATCCCCCGCCGGTCCAGCCCTACCCGAAGGACTCGTGGGGCCCCGAACCGGCGATCGCACTGCCCGGGCCCCCGGGCTGGCGCCTGCCCGACAACGGCGCGTGAGCCGCCAGCCACCGACGATCTCCGGTCACGGTCTGATCGGCGATCTGCGCAGCGCCGCGCTGGTGGCGATCGACGGGACGATCGACTGGTTCTGCCCACGGCGCTTCGACGCGCCCAGCGTGTTCGGCGCCCTGCTGGACCCCGAGCGTGGTGGCCACTGGCGGATCGCGCCGGAGGACGAGGATTCGCGCACCGCGCAGTTCTACATCCCCGACACCAACGTACTGATCACCCGGTTCATGAACCCGGGCGGAGTGGTCGAGCTCCAGGACTTCATGCCGGTCGGCGAGCATCAGCGGCTGGTGCGCCGGCTGGTGTGCGTGCGCGGCAAGATGAAGCTCCGTTCGGAGCTGGCCCCACGCTTCGACTACGGACGCGGCGAACACCACACCCGCCGCCACGAGCAGCGAATCGTGCTGGCCGACGGAGAGCTCAAGCTGACGTTGATGGCTGGGGTCGAGCTGGTCACCGAGGGTGGCGACGTCACCGCCGGCTTCGAGCTGACCACCGGCGACCAGGTCGCGTTCGTGCTCCACGTCGACGACGTCGAGAGCCCTCTCGATCATCAGGCCGAGAACGCGAAGGCGCTGTTTCACGACACGGTGCGCTACTGGCGGGCATGGCTGGACAAGTCGACCTACGAGGGTCGCTGGCGGGAGATGGTCCACCGCAGCGCGCTGACCCTGAAGCTGCTGACCTACGAACCGACGGGGGCGATCGTCGCGGCGCCGACGACATCGCTTCCGGAGGCCCTCGGCGGTGCGCGTAACTGGGACTACCGGTTCGTCTGGATTCGGGACGCCGCGTTCACCGTCTACGCCCTGATCCGGCTCGGCTTCAGCGCCGAGGCGGCCGCGTTCAGCCGCTGGACCGCCGCACGGCTGCGCGACCACGAAGATGCCGGCGATGGGGGCGATGCCCGCGAGGGCGCGGATCTTGGTCCGCTCCAGCCGATGTACCGCGTCGACGGCAGCCCCGACCTCGAGGAGGAGGAGCTCGGGCACCTCGCCGGCTACGGTGACTCCGCGCCGGTGCGGATCGGCAACGGAGCGGCCAAGCAGCTCCAGCTGGACATCTACGGCGAGCTGATCGACTCGATCTACCTGTTCGACAAGTACGGCACCCCGATCTCCCACGACACCTGGCAGGCGCTGACCCGCATCCTCGAGTGGCTGATGGACAACTGGGACCGTCCCGACAAGGGGATCTGGGAGACCCGGGTCAAGGAGCAGAACCACACGTTCTCGCGGCTGATGTGCTGGGTGGCGATCGAGCGGATGGTGCGGATGGCCCGCAAGCGCGGCCTGCCCGCCGACGTGGTGCGCTGGACCAGCGTGCGCGACGAGATCTACGCCCAGATCATGGAGCGAGGGTGGAACGACGAGCGCAAGACGTTCATCCAGCGGCTCGACGACGGCGTGCTCGATTCCTCGCTGCTGCTGATGCCGATGGTGAAGTTCTGCGCCCCGACCGAGCCGCGCTTCATCTCGACCCTGACCGCGATCGAGTCCGACCTGGTGGCCGACACCCTCGTCTACCGCTATGACCCATCGGACTCCCCCGACGGCCTCGACGGCGGCGAAGGCACCTTTTCGATCTGCTCGTTCTGGTACGTCGAGGCGCTCACCCGGGCGGGCCGGCTCGAGGACGCGCGGCTGGCCCTGGAGAAGATGTTCACCTACGCCAACCACCTCGGCCTCTACGCGGAGCAGGTCGGCTCCACCGGCGAGCAGCTCGGCAACTTCCCCCAGGGCTTCACCCACTTCTCGCTGATCTCGGCCGCCTACAACCTCGACCGGGCCCTGTCGGGTCAAAGCGCCGGCTGACCGGCGCGCCACCCGGCGCGACGTGTCACGGGTCTCACCCGAGACCGTCAATTCACCGCGACATTCCGCGCCGGGATGCGTCGCTCGGGCGATCATGGACCGCGATGCGCCTCTCCAACCTCCGCCCGCGACCAACACCGAGAGGTCATTGGCAGTTTGGGTTGGATTATTCAACCCAAACTGCCAGGCTCGCCTCGCGGTGACCGATGGCCGACCCGGTCGACAGCCAGATCGCCACGATCGCCCGGCGCCAGCAGATCAACGTGACCAGAGAACAACTGCTGGGTCTGGGGCTGGACAAGAACGCAATCACGTATCGCCTCGGTGTCGGACGGCTGTACCTGGTCTTTCCGCGTGTCTATTCGGTCGGTCGGCCGCCGAACACCCCGCTCGAGCGCGCCTCTGCCGCCGTCCTGGCCTGCGGAAAGGGCGCGCTACTGAGTCACATCGCTGCCCTTGCGCTGTGGGGATTCATCAAAGACTGGCCCGAGGGTTTTGACGTAACCACCTCAACCAACCGCCGGCCTGCGGGCATCAGCGTCCACCGCTCAACCGCTCTCACCCGCCTGGACAAACGCCGATGCCAAGGGATACCCGTCACCTCTCCAGCTCGTTCACTGCTCGACGCCGCCCCGCACCTCCCCCGGGGGGCTCTGAAAAGGGCGGTCAACGACGCCCTGCACTCCCCGTTTCTCAAACGCTCACAGCTCGCTGACGTCTGCCTCCGCAACCCCAGGCACCGCGGAGTCAAGTTCCTTGCTGAGTTCATCGAGACGGCCGACGGACCGACTCGCTCGGGGTGGGAGGACACGTTCCTTCCGTTCTGCGAGCGCTTCGGGCTCCCGCGGCCGCTGATCAACACCAAGGTCCTGGGCTACGAAGCCGATTCCTACTTCGAAGCGGAGCGACTGATCGTCGAACTCGACAGCTGGGAGTTCCACCGCGACCGGGAAGCGTTCGAACGGGACCGCGACCGGGATGCCGACATGCTGATGGCACAGATCGCCACGGTCCGCGTGACCTGGGACCGTCTCACGAAGCGGGCCGCCCAGGAGGCCGACCGCCTGCAGAAGATCCTCGCCCAGCGGCGTACGGGCTAACGGCGAAGCGTCGAGCGCAGGGGACGCGGCGAGCGCGGCTACATCCGGAATACGCCGTAGCCGACATCGTGCTGCGGCATCGGGGCGGCGCAGGCGGCCAGGGCTCGCGCTAGGACTTCGCGCGTGTCGCGGGGGTCGATCACGCCGTCGTCCCAGATCCGGGCGGTGGAGAACCACGGCCGGCCCTCGCGCTCGTACTGCTCGCGGAGCTGGGCTCCCACCTCGGGCTGGCCGACCTCCTTCATCACCAGGCCGGCCTGCTCGCCGCCCATCACGCTGATCCGAGCGTTCGGCCACATGAACAGGAACCGGGGCGAATAGGCGCGGCCGCACATGCCGTAGTTGCCGGCCCCGAACGAGCCGCCCACGATCACGGTCAGCTTCGGCACCTTCGCGCAGGCCACCGCGGTGACCAGCTTGGCCCCGTCCTTGGCGATCCCGCCGGCCTCGTAGTCGCGACCGACCATGAAACCGGTGATGTTCTGGAAGAACACCAGCGGGATGCCGCGGCGGTCGCAGAGCTCGATGAAGTGCGCCCCCTTCAAGGCGGACTCGCTGAACAGGATCCCGTTGTTGGCCAGGACCCCCACCGGATGGCCGTCGAGATGCGCGAACGCGCACACCAGGGTCTCGCCGTAGAGCGCCTTGAACTCCTGCAGCTCGGATCCGTCGACGATCCTTCGCAGCAGCTCGCGGGCGTCGTACGGGGTCCGGGTGTCGAGCTCGACCACATCGAGCAGGCCGTCGGGGTCAAGCGTCGGTGCCCGCGCGGGCAGCCGTTCCCAGGGAGGGCCAGAAGGCGCGGGCAGCGTGCGGGCGATGCCGCGGACGATCTCGAGCGCGTGCTCGTCGTCCTGGGCCAGGTGGTCGACCACGCCCGACACTCGGGCATGGACGTCGCCGCCGCCCAGCTCCTCCGCGGTGACCTCCTCGCCGGTCGCCGCCTTCACCAGCGGGGGGCCGCCGAGGAAGATCGTGCCCTGCTCGCGGACGATCACCGTCTCGTCGCTCATCGCCGGCACGTAGGCGCCGCCCGCGGTGCAGGACCCCATCACGCAGGCGAGCTGCGGGATGCCGCGTTCGGACATCGTCGCCTGGTTGAAGAAGATCCGCCCGAAGTGCTCGCGGTCGGGGAACACCTCGCTCTGCATCGGCAGGAATGCCCCGCCCGAGTCCACCAGGTACACGCAGGGCAGCCGGTTGTGCAGCGCGACTTCCTGCGCGCGCAGATGCTTCTTGACGGTGATCGGGTAGTAGGTGCCGCCCTTGACCGTGGCGTCGTTGGCCACCACCACGCAGCGGCGCCCCTCGATCACGCCGACCCCGGTCACGATTCCGGCCGAGGGCGCCCCGCCGTCGTAGAGGTCCTCGGCGGCCAGCGGCGAGAGCTCGAGGAACGGCGCGCCCGGGTCGCAGAGCCGCTCGACACGGTCCCGGACCAGCAGCTTGCCGCGCTCGACGTGGCGGGCCCGCGACTTCTCGCCACCGCCGGCCCGGGCGCGGGCCAGCCGCCGCTCGAGCTCGGCGATCAGCTCCAGGTGACCCTCGCGATTGCTCATTGCCTCATCCCGTCTGCGGTTGCTCATGGCTCGCCCGCTTCCCCGTCGGCGGTGACCGCGACCAGCGGCTGCCTGTGCTCGACCCGATCGCCCGGCCGGAGCTTCAGCCCCGAGACCACCCCGTCGTTCGGCGCCACGATCGAAAGCTCCATCTTCATCGACTCGAGCACCATCAGCACGTCCCCCTCCGTCACCTCGTCCCCGTCCTTGACTCGGACCTGAAGCACCGTTCCCGGCATCGGCGCCTCGAGCGAACCGGCCGGCAGCGCCGACCCGCCGCGCTCCACCCGCTGCGTGCGGGCCTCCAGCTGGTGGCCGCCACGGGTCACCCAGATCACGGCGTCGTCGACCAGCACCGCGTACCGGCGCACCACGCCATCGAGCTGGACGGCGAAGCGACCGTCCCCGAGCCGGCGCACCTCGGCGAGGACCGACCGACCGTCGAACTCGATCGAGCCGCCGTCGATCCTCACCTCGCCCTGCTCGAAGCGCCGGCGCCACGGGCCGGCCGGCCGCGCCGTCCCGCAGGCCGCCAGCGCACTCGCCAGCAACAGGTCCGGCGGCGGGGCGAGATCGAGCTCTCCCAGCGCTCGCTCGAGCAGGCCGGTGTCCTGCTCTCCGGCGCGCACGTCGGAGCGCGCAAGCAGGGCTCGACTGAAGGCGGCGTTGGTGGCCACGCCGAGCAGCTCGAGCTCGCCGAGCGCGCGATCGAGGCGATCGAGGGCCTGGGCGCGATCGCCGCCGTGGGCGATCACCTTGGCCAGCAGCGGATCGAACTGCGTGCCGATCTCGGTGCCCTCGCGGATGCCCGAGTCGATCCGCACCCCGGCGGGCTCGCGGTAGCGGAGAACGTTGCCGGTAGCGGGCAGGAAGCCGCCGGCCGGGTCCTCGGCGTAGAGCCGGGCCTCGATCGCGTGCCCCACCGGCTCCACCTGCGCCTGCCCCAGCGGCAGCCGCTCGCCCGCGGCGATCCGCAGCTGCAGCTCGACCAGGTCGAGCCCGTAGACGAGCTCGGTCACCGGGTGCTCCACCTGCAGGCGCGTGTTCATCTCCAGGAAGAAGAAATCGCCGGCGCCCTCGGTCTCGGCGTCCGGACGCTCGCTCGAGCCCGAGCCCTTGCTTTCCACGATGAACTCGACCGTGCCGGCGCCCTCGTATCCGCACGCGGTGGCCAGCGCGACCGCCGCCGCGCCCATCCGCATCCGCAGCTCCGCTGAGACCACCGGCGAGGGCGCCTCCTCCAGCACCTTCTGGTGGCGGCGCTGCAGCGAGCATTCCCGCTCGCCGAGATGGATCACGTTGCCGTGCCGGTCGGCCAGCACCTGAATCTCGATGTGACGCGGCCGCTCGATCCACCGCTCGATCATCACCCGCTCATCGCCGAACGCCGCCTTGGCCTCGCGCTTGGCCGCGGCCGTGGCCTCTTCGAGCTCGTCGGCCGAGCGCACCACTCGCATGCCCTTGCCGCCCCCACCCGCCACCGCCTTGACGACGACGGGGAAGCTCTGGTCCGCGCCGGAGGGGACGATCGGCACGCCGGCCGCGGTGGCCGCCTCCTTGGCCCGCTGCTTGTCGCCCATTAACTCGATCGCCGCGGGCGGCGGTCCGATCCAGGTCAGTCCGGCGTCGATCACCGCCTGGGCGAAGGCGGCGTTCTCGCTGAGAAATCCATATCCGGGATGGACCGCGCGAGCTCCGGCGCGCCGGGCCGCACCCAGCACGTCGTCAGCAGACAGGTAGGAGCCGATGCGCAGGGCCTGATCGACCCGGTCCACATGCAGCCCGGCGGCGTCGGCTTCGGTGAAGACGCCGACGGTGCGCAGCCCGAGCCGGTGCGCCGTGCGGGCGATTCGCACCGCGATCTCACCGCGGTTGGCGATCAGGAGCGGCGAGATCTCGTCCACGCTGAACCGTTCCCGGGGTCAGGCGCCGAGGGCGCGGGCGATGACCATCTGCTGGATCTCGTCGGTGCCCTCGCCGATGGTGAGGATCTTGGCGTCGCGGTACATGCGGCAGACCGGATACTCCTCGATGTAGCCGTAGCCGCCGTGGATCTGCACGGCCTCCTCGGCGGCCCGTACGGCCAGCCGCCCGGTCTTGAGCTTCGCCTGCGCCGCCGTCAGGCTGAAGTTACGGTTCTGGTCCTTGAGCACCGCGGCCTTATAGGTCAACAGCCTGGCCGCCTCGATCTCGGTGACCAGATCGGCCAACTTCGCCTGAATCGTCTGGAAGCTGCTGATCGGCTGGCCGAAGGCACGGCGCTCCTTGGCGTAGGCCAGGGCCTGGTCGAGCGCGCCCTGAGCCAGGCCGACGCCCATCGCCGCCACGCCGATCCGGCCGATATCCAGGACCTCGAGGAACTGCTTGAGGCCCGCGCCGCGCGGACCGAGGAGATGCTCCTCGGGAACGCGGCAGTCGTCGAAGGTCAACGGGCGCGTGTCCGAGGCATTCCAGCCCATCTTGCGATATGCCTCGCCCTGCTCGTATCCCGCGGTGCCGTTCTCGACGATCAGGTTGGAGATCTCGCGACCGTCCCCGGTGACCGCGGTGATCGCCACGTGTCCGGTGATGTCGGTGCCCGCGTTGGTGATGAACTGCTTGGCGCCGTTGATCACCCATTCACCGCCGTCGAGCTTGGCGTGGGTCTTGGTGTTGCCCGCGTCGCTGCCGGCCTCCGGCTCGGTCAGCCCGAAGGCCCCCAGCTTGCGGCCGGCCAGAAGATCCGGCAGATAGCGCTGCTTCTGCTCCTCGCTGCCGAATCGATAGATCGGCTGGGTGCCGAGCGAGGTGTGCGCGCACAGGGTGATCGCCACCGACGAGTCGACCCGGGTGAGCTCCTCGACGGCGATCGCGTACTGCAGCGAGGTGCCGCCGGCGCCGCCGTACTCCTCGGAGAAGGGGATCCCCATCCAACCGAGCTCGCCCATCTTCGCCACCAGTTCGTAGGGAAACGCCTTGGTGCGGTCCATCTCCTCGGCCACCGGCGCGATCTCGCCCTCGGCGAACTCGCGCACAGTGCTCTGCAGCAGCCGGGTCTCGTCGTCCAGGTCGAACAGCATCGCCGCCCGAGTATATAGAATGACCGTTCGAAGTTCGAGCAGTCGTTCTAAGTTCTTCTAGACCCCCGCCACGTGCCCGCCGCGCCACCTGTCCGCCCCGCTCTCCGCGCCAAATACGACCGGCGCCAGCAGGAGGTCGTCGCCGCGGCCGCGCGCGTGTTCGCCGATCAGGGCTTCCACGCCACCTCGATGCAGGACCTGGTCGGCGCCACCGGGCTCACCGCCGGCGGCCTCTATCACTACATCGGGAGCAAGGACCAGCTGCTGGTGCGGATCTGCGACCAGCTGATGGAGCCGCTGCTGGCCCGCGTGCGGACGATCGTCGCCTCGGGCGACCCGCCAGATGTGCAGCTACGCGAGATCGTGCGCGAGTGGATGGTCCACGTCGAGCGCAACCGAGACCACATGCTCGTCTTCCAGCAGGAGCGCCACGTGCTCGAGCGGGGCGCCCAGTGGCGCCGGGTCCGCCGCCAGCGCAAGACGTTCGAGGAGCTGGTGGCCTCGGTCCTGGCCCGCGGAGCCGAGTCGGGCCTGTTCAGGTTCGAGGACCGCGACCTCGCGCTGCGCGCACTGCTCGGCATGGTCAATCACAGCGCGCAGTGGTTCCGCCCCCGCGGGCGCCTGAGCGCCGAGCAGATCGCCGACGGCTACATCGACCTGCTGCTTGGGCACTGAGCAGCTCAGGCGGCTTCGAGCGCGACCTCGCGCTCGCCGGCGGCGGCGGCGTCGGCGTCGGCGTCCGCCTCGCCAATGCCGTCGAGTGCCGCTCGCGCCGGCGACGGTAGGCCGACCAGCGCGAGGACGATGCCGACGGCCACGCAGGCCGCGGCCACGGTGAATGCGACCTGGTAGCCGCCGGTCAGCGCGGCCGCGAGCGGATGCCCGCCGGCGGTCAGGGTCTTGGTGTGATCCGCGGCGATCGTGCCCAGGATCGCCACGCCGAGCGCCGCCGAGCCCTGCATCGAGACGTTGATGATGCCCGAGCCGAGTCCGGCGTCGGCCTGGGGCACGTCGGCCATGGCGATGCTCAGCAGCGGCATGAACGCCGTGCCTCCGCCGATTCCCATCACCACGAAGGCGAAGAACGGGATCGGGAAGTAGGAGGTGTGCACCCCGCAGCGCGAGATCAGCACGAGCCCGGCGAGCATCGCCAGCAGCCCGGGAATCAGCACCTGCTTGGCGCCGAAACGCGTCACCAGCCGGGCGGTGAGACCGGAGGAGAAGATCGCCACCACCACGGACATCGGCAGGAAGGCGAGCCCGGTGTCGAGCGCGCCGAAGTGGCGCACGTGCTCGAAATACAGAGCGCCCAGGAAGAACGTGCTGTACATCCCGGTGACGACGAATCCCCGCACGCCGCTGGAGACGGTGAGGCTGCGGACCGAGAAGATCCGCAAGGGGATGATGGGGTTTCTCAGGCGCGACTCGAGCAGCACGAAGGCAACGAGCAGCACCACCGCCGCCGCCCCAAAGCCGAGCGTCGGCGTGGAGCCCCAGCCGTCGCTGCTGGCCTTGACGATCGCGTAGATCCCGACCATCATCGCCGCACGGGCACCATGGCCGAGGGTGGCCAGCGTGATCGCGCACAGCCCGGCGGTGAGGGCCAGAGGCAGCGCGTCTCCGCCGGCCTTGGCGGCCGCCCCGCCTCCCCCCGAGCCAACTATCTGCCCTCCGGCCCAAGCGAGGTTCATCAGCGCCGCGGCCAGGCCCTGGTCAAGCCCGTGCGCTTCGGCGGCATCGGACAGCATCGCCATCGCCGGCGCCCAGAACAGCGCCAGGGCGGTCACGATCAGGATGATCACCAGGACCATCGGCACGACGCTCTGGGGTGCGGTGAAGCCGAGCAGCGTCACCGCCGCGATGCCGAGGCCGTAACGGAGCGGCACCAACCTCCCTCGCCGATCGGACAGGCTCCCGACCAGCGGTGCGGCCGCCGCCTCGAGCCCCGCCGCGGCGAGGAAGGTCACGCCGATGACCCCGGCCGCAGCGCCCAGCCGATGGAGTCGCAGAGGTCCGAGCACGTTGAGCATGCCCGACGCGATCGCCGGGAGCGCGACCAGCCACATCGCCACGGCGATATCCGGGCAGGCCAGGGCAGCGGTCACCGCGCCGAAGCCCTGACCGGAGGCGGCATGGGACGCGGGGATCCGGCGTACCGCCACGATCAATGCCGCGCCCACCAGCGCCAGCACCGTGAACGTGGCCGCGCGTCCGGTCGCCGTGGCGACGGTCCCGATCACCGGACCGAACAGCGCGCCCCCGATCGCCGCTCCGAGCGCCCGGCCCATCATCGCGCCGCGGCGCTCAGCCGGAGTGTCGGCGGCGATCCAGGCCAGCCCGCCGGCCCACGAGCAGGCGCCGCCGACGCCCTCGACGAAACGCGCCAGGTCGAGCGCGACCACGTTGCGCAGAAAGCCGAAGGCCACCGTCGAACCGACCAGCAACACCAGCCCGGTGCAGACAGTCAGCCGCGGGCCGGCGCGGACGGCGAGGACTCCCGACGGGAGAGAGCCCACGAGGGTGCCGATCGCATAGCTCGCGGTCAACACGCCCGCCGACAGCTTTGAGAGGTGCAGTTCGTGCGCCAGACCGGGGAGCAGCGGCGCGATCACGGCGTAGAACATCGTGTCGACGAACACCACGGCGCCGATCACCAGCACCAGCCGTCTTTCGTCGCCGCCGCGCGTCGGACTTCCCCGCTCGCTAGCCAAGCGCTCCGAGCGCGAGCGGGACGATCCGCTCGGCTCCGGCGCGGCGCAGCTGACCGCCGACCATCGCCAGCGTCCACCCCGAGCTGCGCCGATCGTCGAGCAGCACGCCGGTCCCGGGCGGCGGCTGGGCGGTGACGGCGAAGGCGCCGCGAACGTTCGCGGCCTGCTGGACGGCGTTGGCCATCTCGCGCTGCGGTGGTCGATCCTCCCGGCGGGTCAGCAGCGGCACCTGAGGGACGCCGAGCTCGGCAGCGAGGCGTTCGCCGAGGCGGACGAGCACGTCGCCCAGGTGAGCGGACGGCACCGTGGTGATCCAGGCCACGCGCTCGCGGGCCCCACGCAGCACGTCGGCCAATCCGCTGACGACTTCATGATCGAACTCACCGGTGCTCAGGCCGCGCTCGACCGCCGGCCACCAGCCGCCGTCGCCGAATCGCGCCAGCGCCCAGCCGGCCTCGAGCCGGACATCGTCGGGGATCTTGCGCATGGCGCCCTCGGCATCCGGGGCCATCTTCTTGACCTCGAGCTCGACCGGCCGCGAGCGCAGGTGACGCCCGGCCAGCTCGACCAGACGCGGGTCCGGCGCCCGATCGAAACGGGGTGCGGTGCAGATCGAGCAGCGACCGCAATCGTGGGCGTCGGGGTCGTCGAGCTCCTCCTGCAACACCCGCATCAGGCAGCGGCCGTCGGAGCCGAACGCCGCCATCGCCTCCTGCTCGGCCCGGCGCAGCGCGGTGACCTGCGCGTAACGCTCGGCGTCGTAGGTCCAGTCCGCGCCGGCGACCGCCTGCCAGCGGGATCCCTCGCGGCGCACGGCGCCCTCGACATCGAGGATCTTCAGCATCGCCTCGATCCGGCCCATGCCCAGGTTGACCACCGCCATCAGCTCACGCGTGGTGCGCCCCTGGGCGCCCGCCTGGTCGAGATCTTCGAGCACGGCATCCACGCGCTCGCGCTGCGGGAAGGCCTGCTCGATGAAGAAGTCCTGGATCCGCCGGTCCTCGCCACCGCGCAGCAGGACGATGTCCGCGTGCTCGACGCCGCGCCCGGCGCGCCCGACCTGCTGGTAGTAGGAGATCACCGAGCCCGGCGCCTGGTAGTGCACGACGAAGGTCAGATCGGCCTTGTCGTACCCCATCCCCAGCGCGCTGGTGGCGACCACCGCCTTGAGCTCGTTGCGCAGCAATCGTTCTTCGGTGGCGACCCGGGCCTCGGTCTCCTGCTCGCCGCTGTAGGCCTCGGCCGATATGCCGTTGGCCACCAGGAAGCTCGCCACCTGCTCGGCGTCGCGCTTGGTCAGGGTGTAGACGATCCCGGACCCGGGAATCGGCTCCCGGCCCGCCCAGGTGCTCGACCAGCCAGGCCAGCCGCTGCGCCGGCCGGGGGAGATCGATCACCTCGAAGCGCAGGCTGGTCCGCGCCAGGGGACCGCGGTAGAAGCGCAGCGGTTCTCCGCCGGCGGGAGCGAGTTGCTCGAGCACGTCGCCGACGACGCGATCATTGGCCGTGGCGGTCGTCCCCAGCACCGCAACATCGGGCGCCAGCGCGTCGAGCATGTCCTTGACGCGCCGGTAGTCCGGGCGGAAGTCGTGGCCCCAGTCGGAGATGCAATGCGCCTCGTCGATCACCAGCAGGCCGACCGACGCCGCGAACAGGGGCAGCATCCCCTCCCGGAAGCGCTGGTTGTTGAGGCGCTCGGGACTGATCAGCAGCAGATCGATCTGATCGGCGGCCAGCCGGTCGCGAACCTCGTCCCAATCCTCGCGGTTGGTGCTGTTGATGGTGTGAGCCCGTAGCCCGAGTCGCTCGGCCGCCGCGATCTGGTTGCGCATCAGCGCCAGCAGCGGGCTGACGATCAGCGTCGGTCCGGCGGGGCGGGCGGGATCGTCTCGGAGCAGCGAGGTGGCGACGAAGTAAACCGCCGACTTTCCCCACCCGGTTCGCTGCACGCAGAGAACGCGGGCGCGATCGACCACGACATCGCGGATCGCCTCGAGCTGGCCCGGGCGGAACTGCGAATCGCCGTCCGCGGTCAGCGTGCGCAGACGCTCGAGCGCGGTCTCGGCGAAGGTCTCGGGGATCACGGTGGCCACCCCCTCATCGTGACACGCCGGCCGGAAGGCGCTGGCGCCCGAGCCCTTCCGGCGGATATGGTCGGCGCTATGGACGTCGAACGGATGGACGGCAAGCTGGCCCTGGTCACCGGCGCCGGCAGCGGGATCGGCCGCGAGACCGCGCTGCTCTGCGCGCGGCGGGGGGCGAACCTGGCGATCTGCGACGTCAACGCGGCCGGACTGGCGCAGACCGAAGACGAGGCCAGGCAGCTGGGCAGCGACGTCGTGGCCTCAACCGTCGACGTCGCCGACCGCGACCAGATGCTGGCGTTCGCCGCCGCCGTGCACGAGCACGTGGAGGCGGTCGATCTCCTGGTCAACAACGCCGGGGTGGGTCTCGGGGCGACCTTCCTCGAGACACCGCTGGAGGACTGGGACTGGATCCTCCCGATCAACGTGATGGGCGTGGTTCACGGCTGCCACATCTTCGTGCCGGCGATGGTGAAGCGCGGAAGCGGTGGGCACGTGGTCAATTTGTCCTCGGCGGCCGGGTACTTCGCCAACCCCTCGCTGGCCGCGTACTCGGCCACGAAGTTCGCCGTCCGCGGTCTGTCCGAGGCATTGCGGACCGAGCTGCGCCCGGCCGGCATCGGTGTGACGGCGGTCTGCCCGGGGCTGATCAACACGCCGATCACCCGTAACAGCCGGCTGCGCGGCAACGCCGTGGGTCAGCGAGAACGGGTCGTGAAGCTCTACGAGCGGCGCAACTACGGACCGGACAGGGTCGCGCAGCGCATCCTTCACGCCGTCCAGCACGACCGCGCCGTGATGCCGGTCAGCGCCGAGGCCTGGCTGATGTGGTGGCTGTCGCGGTTCACCCCCGCTCTCTCCCGCGGCCTGGCCCGCGCGATCGAAGCTGCGTCAAACCGTTAGAGCAGGAACGGTTCGTCGAAGCGGTCGCAGAGGGTGGCGACGATGCCCTCGATGCCGTCCGCCTCGGCCAGCGCTCGCTGGCGCCCCGCGCCCGGCTCGCGGGCGAGCGCCCTGACCAGGTCGAGCATCGGCTCGCACCCGAGGTCCTGGGCGTGCTCGCGGCCGGCCTCGAGCAGCCGCTCGAGCAGCTCCATCGCGGGGACGCACCGCTCGGCCACGGGGTCGATCAGGCTGGCCCGCATCCCGTCCCGGGCGGCCAGGAAGCGGTTCTCGTCGAGGATCTCGGTGGCCCGGATCAGGTGCTCGTCGACGTAGCCCTTGGGCCCACGCCTGGGTCGGCTTCGAGGCCATCGCGCGAATCATCCACCAATGGTGGCGCTTGCTCCAGCCCGGACTTCCGGCCGCAGGGATGAAGATCGGCGCCTAAGCCTGGCCGAGTGGCCAATGGTCTTTCCGATCCTCCGGGTATAACTCGCGGGTGTCGTCAAGGACGGACGGATTCAGCCCCTCGCTCGAGTACGAGCGTCCGCTGATCGCCGTGACGACGTCCGAACTCCGCGCCGCCCCTGGAGTCACGCCGACCCCCGAGGGCGAGCCGCCCCAGACCGAGATGGCCCTGGGTCTGAAGTATCTCCGCGCGATCGAGTCGGCCGACGGGATCCCGGTCGTCGTCCCGCCCCTGAGGTTCGATTGCATCGAGTCGCTGCTGGACCGGGTCGGGGGCGTCTGCCTCTCCGGCGGACCCGACCTCGACCCGCGGGCCTACGGCGAGGACAAGCACGAGCTGATCGGTCCGACCTGGAGCGAGCTCGACGGCTTCGAGCTGGCGCTGGCCCAGGCCGCTGACGCGCGCGGGCTCCCGATCCTGGCCGTGTGCCGCGGGACCCAGGTTTTGAACGTGGCCCGAGGGGGGACGCTTCACCAGCATCTCCCGGACGTGGTGGGACCGGCGATCAACCACCGTCAGGACAAACCGGGGAGGGAGCCGACGCATTGGGTGACGGTCCTCGGCGACGCTACCCGGCTCGGGCGGATCCTCGGAGCCCAGCGCAGAAAAGTGAACTCATTCCACCATCAGGCCATCGCCACCCTCGGCCACGGTCTGGCGATCACCTCGCGGGCCAGCGACGGCACGATCGAGAGCATCGAGGCCACCGATCGCGAGTTCGTGCTCGGGGTTCAATGGCACGCAGAATGCCTGGTCGAGCGCCCCGAGCAGGCCGCCCTGTTTGAACAGTTCGTGCAAGCCGCGCGGCGCCACGAGGCATCGCCGGCGCGCCTCACGCGCGCCGCCTGACCGATGTGCGGCTTCGCCGGAGAGCTGACCAGCGCGGGCTCGCCCGATCGCGAGGCGGTGGCCCGGATGGCGGCGACGATGTCGGACCGGGGCCCGGACGATCACGGTGAGTGGGCGCAGGGGCCGGTCGCGCTCGCCCACCGGCGGCTCAAGGTGATCGACCCATCGCCGGCCGGTCACCAACCGATGGTGGACCCGGAGCTGGGCCTGACGATCGTCTTCAACGGCTGCATCTACAACCACCGCGAGCTGCGCCGCGAGCTCGAGCGAGACGGGTGCTCATTCCGCTCCACCAGCGACACCGAGGTGGTGCTGAAGGCCTTCGGCCAGTGGGGACCGCACTGCGTCGATCGCTTCGCCGGCATGTTCGCGTTCGCGATCTACGAACACGGGCCGAGCCGGCTGACCCTGGTGCGCGACCGGCTCGGGATCAAGCCGCTCTACCTCGATCAGCGCCGGAACCTGCTGCGGTTCGCCTCGACGCTACCGGCGCTGCTGGCCGGCGGCGGGGTCGACACCGAGATCGACCCGATCGCCCTGCACCACTACCTGAGCTGGCATGCCGTCGTGCCGGCGCCGCGGACGATCCTCAAGGGGGTGCGCAAGCTTCCGCCGGCCACGATCATGACCGTCGAGGCCGACGGCACCAGCTCGACCGAGACCTACTGGCGCGCCGACTTCAGCCGCCGGCCCGAGTACGCCGAATTCACCGAGTCCGATTGGGCCGACGCGGTGCTGGAGGCGCTGCGGACCGCCGTCGACCGACGGATGGTGGCGGACGTGCCCGTCGGCGTCCTGCTCTCCGGCGGGCTCGACTCGAGCCTGATCGTCGGCCTGCTCGCCCAGTCCGGCCAGCGCGGCTTGGCCACCTTCAGCGTCGGCTTCGACGACGTGGGCGAGCGCGAGGGCAACGAGTTCAAGTACTCGGACCTGGTGGCGCGGGAGTTCGATACCGACCACCACAAGCTCCCGGTGCCGACCGAGGAGATGCTCCCGGCGCTGGGCGGGGCGATCAGGGCGATGAGCGAGCCGATGGTGTCCCACGATGCCGTGGCGTTCTATCTGCTCTCCGAGGCGGTCTCCAAGCATCTGAAGGTCGTCCAGTCCGGCCAGGGCGCGGACGAGGTGTTCGCCGGATATTCGTGGTACCCGCCGCTGGTCGGGGCCGCAGGCACCGGAGCGGACGCCTACCAGGCGGCGTTCTTCGACCGCCCCCACGCCGAGATGGCCGAGACGCTCCAGGCCCGCTACCGGCTCGACGAGGATCCGAGCCGAGAATTCCTGGATCGGCATTTCGAGAAACCGACGGCCGACGACCCGGTCGACCGCGGCCTGCGCCTGGACACCGAGATCATGCTGATCGACGACCCGGTCAAGCGAGTCGACAACATGACGATGGCCTGGGGGCTCGAGGCGCGGACCCCGTTCCTCGATCACGAGCTGGTCGAGCTCGCGGCGGCCTGCCCGCCCGAGCTGAAGCTCTCGCAATCGGGCAAGGGAATACTGAAGATGGCGGCTCGCGGCGTGGTCCCGGACGCGGTGATCGACCGGCCGAAGGGCTATTTCCCGGTGCCGGCGCTGTCCACGCTCGAGGGCGCGACGCTCGAGCTGGTGCGCGAGACGCTCGACGCGTCGGCGATCCGTGCCCGCGGCCTGTTCGTCCCCGATCACGTCGAGCGGCTGCTCGCGGCGCCCAACGATCACCTGACGACACTCGAGGGATCGAAGCTGTGGCAGCTGGCGCTGCTCGAGTTGTGGCTCAGACAACATGGGATCTGACCCAAGCGATCAGGGATCCGTCGATCCAATCCGCGGGCTGAGCGACGACGCCTTCCCGGACAGCTTCGGTGAGCATCTCGGCCCCGACGGCCGGCTCCGGCCCGGTTACCACGAGCTGTTCGGAGCGTTGGCCAAGCTCGATGTCGGCGTCCTGGCGGCGGATGTCGCGGGCCGGCTGCAGGAGCGGGGCGTCACGTTCGGCGAGGCGACGTTCGTGGCCGATCCGGTGCCGCGCTTGTTCTCCGGCGCCGAATGGGACTCGGTCTCGGCCGGTCTGACCCAGCGCACAAGAGCGCTCAACCGCTTTCTCCTCGACGCCTATGGCGATCGTCGGATTCTGCGGACCGACCTGATCGCAGCGGCCGCCATCGATGAGGCCGACGGCTTTGAGCCCGACCTGCTGGGACGGCTGCCGGGGGAGGCGGCGCCGGCGGCGATCATCGGCTTCGACGTCGTGCGCGAGCCCGGGGGCGAACTGCTCGTGCTCGAGGACAACGTGCGCACGCCGTCCGGCTTCTCCTACGCGATCGCGGTGCGCGAAGCGCTGACGTACGCGCTGCGGGTCGCCGGCCTCAACCCCGAGCCGATCGATCCGCTCACCTACGACCTGCTGGCCGGAGTGATGCGTTCGGCCAGCCCCGCGGGCGTGGCGAATCCGTCGGTCGTGGTCCTGACCGACGGACCGGACAACGTGGCCTACTACGAACACGCCCAAGCCGCCGAACGGCTCGACGGCCGGCTGGTTGAGCTGGGGGACCTGATCGCCGACGGTGAGCGCCTGCGCGTCAAGGGACCGGACGGCGCCAGCCAGGCCGTCGACGTCGTCTACCGCCGGACCAACGAGGACCGGGTGCGCGACGAGCATGATCGGGTGACCGCGGTCGCCGCCAAGCTTCTGCCCGGGTGGCTAGCGGGAAAGGTGGGGCTGATCAACGCGTTCGGCAACGGGGTGGCCGACGACAAGCTCGTCCATGCCCACGTCGAGGACTTCATCCGCTTCTACCTGGACGAGGAGCCGCTCGTGCGCTCGGTGCCGACCGCGACACCGAGCACGGCCGACGACGGACTCGACATGATCCGGCGGCTTGAGCAACTCGTGGTCAAGCCGCGCCACGGCCACGGCGGCCACGGGGTGGTGATCGGCGGAGCCGGGGAGGCCGAGGAGGTGGAAGCGCTGAAGCGCTCGCTGCGGGACAGTCCCGAGCGCTACATCAGTCAGCCGATCGTCTCGCTCTCGCGTCACCCGACCGTGATCGACGGACAGCTGGAGCCGCGGCACGTGGACCTGCGGCCGTTCGCGTTCGCGACCGGGCTCGACGCGGTCGCGCTGATGCCCGGCGGACTCAGCCGGGTCGCCCTAGCGGCTAACGCCCTGGTGGTCAACTCCTCGCAGGACGGCGGCGGCAAGGACACCTGGGTCCTCCGTTAGAGGATGATTCTTGGCCTGGCGACTGTTCATCCTCGGTGCGCTGCTGCTGACCGGATGTGGGCAGATGGCGGACCACACGGCCACCGTGGTGACCCGCGCGGGCGCGAAGCCCGGGGTGGTCACGGTCGCGGCCCGAGCCGACGGAAAGCCCAGGGAGGCGGCGATTAAGCGCCGCCCGGCGCGCGCTCGAGCGAAGTTCCGGTTCCAGGCGGTCACGCTGACGCCGGCCCAGCGCCGGCTGCTGGCGCAGAACTCGTGGCACCCCGGCTGTCCGGTGGGCCTGGGCCGGTTGCGCTACCTGAGGATCGACTATTGGGGCTTTGACCGGCGGGCCCACCTCGGCGAGATGGTGGTCGATGCCTCGGCCGTGCCGGCCGTGCGAGCCGCCTTCCGGACGCTGTTCGCCGCCAGGTTCCCGATCCGCCGGATGCGCCTGGTCGACCGCTACGGCGGGAGCGACTACGACTCGATCCAGGCCGATAACACCTCGGCGTTCAACTGCCGTAACGCGACCGGCTCTTCGCACTGGTCACAGCATGCCTACGGACTGGCGATCGACATCAACCCGATCGAGAACCCGTACGTCTACGCCAACGGCCAGACCACGCACCGGGCGTCCGAGCCGTATCTCAACCGCTCCGACGTCCGCCCCGGCATGGCCGTCCCCAGGGGCACGCTGGTCCGCGCGTTCGACGCGGTCGGGTGGGGCTGGGGCGGGCGCTGGCCGCTGCCCACGGACTTCCAGCACTTCTCGGCCAATGGGCGCTGACGGCGCTTTAACCGGTCGGCACGATCAGCACGCCACACGTAGCCCGATGTGAGACCCGGTTCGGTACCGATCCCAGCACCCGGCGCGCTCCGGTCATCCCGCGGTTGCCCACCACGATCATCTGCGCGCCCTGGTCACCCGCGATGGTCAGCAGGGCATCGGCCGCCTCGCCTCCGCAGAGGTGGGTGCGGACCGTCGACGTTGTGTTCGCCGAGCCGCTCCTTGGTGCGGCTGAGCACCTGCTCGGCGCGCTCCTGGGCGATCTCGGCGACTCCGACGATCGGGGCGGCGATCGCCCCCGGTGCCGCCAGCCAGGCCGCGTTGACTCCCGAGTCGAAAGCCGTCACGAGATGCAGCTCGGCGCCCAGTGCCGCGGCCAGCTCGGACGCCTTGTCGACGGCGCGCTCGGCGGTGGCGGAACCGTCGGTGCCGACAACGATCGGTGCCACTTCCATGTTGAACCCCCAACTTGGTTTCTCTTGCCAAACGGACCTTATCCGGCCCGGCGGCGCGAGGGTGTGCAATTTGGCACAACGTCCCGGCTTGCGGGCAGCCGGTTGATCGCGTGCTCACCGGTGGCCCAGAGATGCTGAACCGCATAGGCGCGCCACGGCCGCCAGGCCTGGCTGACCGCGGCGAGCGCCGCCGGCGTCGACGGCAAGCCGAGCCCCTGGGCGGCGCGGACGATGCCGAGATCGCCGGCCACGAACGCATCTGGATCGCCCAGGGCCCGCATCGCGATCGTCTCGACGGTCCACGGCCCAAAGCCCGGCAGCGCCATCAGCCGGCTGCGCGCCTGCGCGAGGTCGGCGCCGGCGCCCAGGGCGATCTCCCCGGACGCCAGCGCGCCGACCAGCGTGATCAGCGTGCGGCGACGGGCGCCGGGGAGCGCCAGCGTGGCCGGATCGAGGCCGGCCAGCGCCTCCGGGTCGGGGAACAGATGGGTCAGGCCGCCCTCGGGATCGTCGATCGGCTCTCCGTAGGCGGTGACCAGGCGGGCGGCGTGCGTCTGGGCCGCCGCCGTCGAAACCTGCTGGCCGAGCACGGCGCGCACGGCGAACTCGGCCGGATCGACGGTGCCCGGCACCCTCCGGCCGGGGGCGGCTGCCACCAGCGCGTGCAGGTGCGGATCGGAGCCGAGGTGCTCGTCGATGACCAGGGGGTCGGCGTCGAGATCGAGGAGGCGACGGCAGCGGCCGATGGCCTGCGCCCGATCCCGCGGATCAACCAGGGCGAGCCGGCACTCGATGTGATCAGGCGCGGGACGGAGGGCGACGACACCGGCGCCATGCGGTAACCGGACCGTCCGCCGATACCAGCCGTCTTGCCACTCCTCGACGCCGGGCACCGCGGTGGCGACCAGATGCCCGAAGAGATTGTCCGGGAACAGGGGAGGGCGAAACGGCAGGCGCAGGTTCAGCGGACCGGCGCTCGGCGGGAACGCGTGGTCGCCTTGGTCTCGGGGTTCGTCCACGCCACCAGCATCCCCGATCGGCGCGCGGCTGGCACCATGGCCCGCATCGACACCGACGATCTCTACGGACTTCCGCTGGAGCGGTTCGTGCCGGAGCGCGACGCGCTCGCCCGCGCCGAGCGCGCCGAGGGCCGCCGCGAGGAGGCCGCCGCGATCGCGCGCCTCCCCAAGCCGTCCGTCGCCGCCTGGGTGGTCAATCAGCTGGTCCGGGGCAACCGCGACGGGGTCAAGTCCCTGCTCGACGCCGGCGACGCCCTCCGCGAGGCCCAGGAGGCCGTGATCGAGGGACGCGGCGACGGGCACAGCCTGCGCGCCGCCGTCGAGCGAGAACGCACGGCGGTCGATGAGCTGCTGGGCGCCGCCGCCGGCCTGGCCAGCGAAGGCGGCCCGTCCCTGAGCGCCACGATCATCGACCGGGTCGCCGACACGCTCCACGCCGCCGCCTTCGACGAGGAGGCGCGGGAGCAGGTCCGGAACGGGCGGCTGGAGCGAGAGTTGCGCCACGTCGGGCTGGGCGCACTCGCCGCCGGACCGCTGACGCCCGAGAAGCGCCAGCCCGCAGCCAAGCAGGCCAAGCAGGCCGAGGCCAAAACGCCCAAGGCGGGCAAGGCGGGCAAGACGGGCAAGGCGGGCAAGCAAGCCAACGCCGAGGCCCGCAAGGCGGCCAAGCAGGCCGAGGCCGAGGCGCGCAAGGCCGCCAAGCAGGCCGAAGCCGAGGCCCGCGAAGCCGCGCATGCGGCCAGGCAGGCCGAGGTGCAGGCGCGACGCCGCGCGGAGCGCGCCGCCCGCGCCGTGACCCGCGCCGAGGAGCGGCAAGCGCAGGCGGCGCAGGCGCTCAGTGACGCCGACGACGCCCTAGCCGCCGCCCGCTCCGAAGCCGACGCTGCCGAGGAAGCGCACCGCGAGGCCCGTCAGCGCTTGCCGAGCACTTGACGCCGGCGCGTCGAGGTGACTCGGAACTCAGCCGCGCTGGCTGGTGATGCGCAGCGCCAGCGGATGGCTGACCGGCAGGCGGGCGCCCTCGCCGGCGTGACGGGGTTGTTCGTCGACGACGTGCCAGGCGGCGCGGAGCACGCGGGCGGAGAAGCGGGGCTCGCGGCGCTCGAGGTGGGCCAGGGCGGCCGGGTGGGGGAGCTGCCAGCTGGTGGTCAGCTCGGCCCAGGCGTCGGCGAGCTCGAGGACGCAGGCGGACAGCGGCATCCAGTCCCCGCCGCCGTAACGCTCGGCGAAGCTTTCGTAGAAGAGGGCCTGACCGACCTGGTAGCCGTCGGTCTCCAAGGCCGGATCGCCCCAGTGGCGGGCGCGGCAGGCGGCGCGCAGGATGCGTCGCTCGCGGCGGGAGAGACCGAGCGCGTGGGCGATCGCGTTGGCGTACCGGAGCTTGGCCTCGCGTCGGGTCAGCGTGGTGGCGTCGGGGGCGAGGACCGGGGTGGCCAGCTTGAGCAGGGCACCGGGCAGCCAGGACAGGGCGGCGAGCAGCGCCAGCGCGGGAACCCCGACCGCGGCGTAGAGGCAGGCGATCGCCGCGGCGATCGGGACGGGGAGCAACATCGCGGCGAAGTGCTTCAGCGGGAGCGGCTTGCCGTCCACCAGGCACTGCACGATCCCGGCGACGATCAGCACGTTGGCGATCACCATCCCGGCGCCGACCAGCGCGTAGGCCGGCCAGCGTTCGGCGATCGCCGCCGCATGCGCACCCGGGAGGAATCGCAGGAGCGCGGCGCCGGCCAGGACGGCCCACGCGAACGAGGCGAGGGTGGCCAGCGAGGCGACCCGGCGCGGCGGCCGGTGGCGTTCGATCAGAGGTCGCGCGAGCTCGGTCGCCGCGACGATCAGGAACGCGGACAGGGGTCCGCAGTGGACCAGAGCGATCAGCCAGATCGGCAGGTCGGCCTCGAGCCGCCAGGTGGTGAGCGCCCATTTCCGATCGGAGAGGTAGCTGAGCCAGGCCAGGACGGCCAGCAACAGCGCAACGGACGGATGGCGGATCGTCGCGTGCGAGACGACCACCACCGCTATCAGGCCAGCCGACAGCAGCACCGCGGTCAGCGGCGGCGCGATTTGGGATCGTCGTCTGATGGTTTTCTCTTCGCGCAAAGCTCTGCTTTGGATCACTGCGGGCCTCAGCCCAAGCCCGGGCTATCGGCTCATCAAGCTATCTACACGCGGGAACGATGTCTAGCCGCCACGGTATGGCACGGGTGCCTCCTCTCCAGAGAGGTCAGGGGGAACCCGGGTAACGCTAGCTGCGCACGCGCGCCAAACCAAACATCCGGCTAATTAAACCCTCCACACACCGTTAAGGAGCGGCCGAGGCCGACTCCTGTCACGGATCAGCTGGGACCGGCGACGGTCAGTGCGTCGTCGAGAATCTCGAGCGCCTGATCCATCGTGCGCCGGCTCACGTTGAGCGCCGGAAGCAGCCGGACCACCGCGTCCCCACGACCCCCGAGCTCGAGGATCAGACCGCGCTCCAGGGCGGCGCGCTGAACCACCAGCGCGGCGTCGGAGTCGGCCTCGCCCGTCTCGGGGTCGACCAGCTCGAGTCCGAGCATCAACCCGGTGCCGCGCGCCTCGCCGACGTGCGCGTGGTCGCGGGCGAACCCGTCGAGCGCGGAGCGCGTCTCCGCCCCGATCTCCTTGACGTAGTCGAGCATCCCGTCGCGTTGCAGGATGTCCACGAAGGCGATACCGGCGGCGAAGGCCAGATGATTGCCGCGGAACGTGCCGGTGTGAGCGCCGGCTTCCCAGGCGTCGAGCTCCTCGTCGTAGAGGATCACCGAGATCGGCAGGCCCAGGCCGCCGAGCGCCTTGGAGGCGATGATCACGTCGGGAATGATGCCGTGCTGCTCGAAGGCGAACCAGCTGCCCGATCGCCCGCAGCCGCACTGGATCTCATCGACGATCAGGGGGATCCCGAGCTCACGGGTGACCCGTCGAACACCTTGGAGGAAGTCCGTTGAGGCTGGAATCACTCCGCCTTCGCCCTGGATGACCTCGAGGATCACCGCGGCGGGGAGCGGAACCCCGCCCAGCGGATCCTTCAACGATCGCTCGAAGTACTGCAGGCAGCGCTCGCCGGCGCCGGCGGCGTCGCCCGGAAGCGAGCACCGCAGCCCGTACGGGAAGGGGAAGAAGTGGACGCCGGGCATGCCATTGGCGATCGGCTCCTTCTGCGAGACGAGCGCCGAGACGGCCATCGCCCCGTGCGATCCGCCGTGGTAGGCACCCTGGAAGGCCACGATGTCCCCACGGCCGGTGGCCGTCTTGCAGAGCTTGAGCGCCGCCTCTACGGCATTCGCGCCGGTCGGGCCGCAGAAGGCGATCTTGGTGCGATCGCGCATCTCCTCGGGCAACATCGAGAGCTGGACCGATACGAAGTCGTCCTTGAGCTCGCTGGGGAAGTCGAGTCCGTGGGTGAACACGGGCAACTGCTCCTGGACGGCTTCGACGAGTTCCGGATGCGAGTGCCCGAGCGGCAGCGCCCCGGCCCCGTTGAGGAAATCGATGAACACGTTGCCGTCGACGTCCTCGACGTATGAGCCCCGGCCGCGCGCGATCGCGATCGGCAGGCGCCGCGGATAAGTGCGGGCGCTCGATTCCCGCTGCTCCTGACGGCGCAGCAGCGCCGCGGACCGCGGTCCCGGCAGCGGCGTCTGAACTGCCGGCCTGTCGTATATCCGCCCAGCCTCGTCGTCGTGACGCGTGCCGAGCACGTTGATCGGAATTGCCCCTGCTGTCATTGAATCGCCCCCTGTGGCATTGCCCTTGTTCTCCAGGCCCCCCTCATGGTAGAGCCCCGAGGGCACTTCCACCAGAGGGGGGTGTGTGATGTTCGTCTCAGGCCGGTGTTGGCGCGGCGTCAGCGGCACCGACCATCTCGCCCATCGCCACCAGCAGCTTGCGCGGTCCGCTGAACGGCCGGCGCGCGTGGGCGACGAGCATGTTGTCGACGGCGATCAGGTCGCCGGACTCCCACGGGAACTCGACGCACAACTCCTCGTAGAGCTCGCCGATGCGGTCGATCACCTCGTCGGGGATCGGAGTCCCGTCGCCGAAGTAGACGTTGCGCGGCATGTCCTCGTCGGCGAACAGCTGCCGGAGCGCCGTCCGCGTCTCCTCGTCCAGGCAGGACACGTGGTGAAGCTGGACCTGGTTGAAGAACAGCTTCTCGCCGGTGCGGGGATGCGTCGTCACCGCGGGCGCGACCTGGCTGATGCGCAGCCCGCCCGCGGTCCACTCGCAGGTCATGCCGGCGTCGGCACAGGTCTTCTCGACCTCGGCCTTGCTGTCGGTCTTGAAGAACTCCTGCCAGGGCACGTCGATGCCCTCGGAGAAGTTGCGGACGTACATCAGGCCCTTGCTCTCGAACTGGTCGCGCAGCTCGGGATCGAGCGCGTCGTAGACCTCGCGGCAGTCCAGCAGCGGCGTCTGCCCGCGATCGGTCGACGGGATCACGCAGAAGAAGAACTGGCGCAGCGGCCAGGTGGCCAGATGCGAGCTCTCGTTGTGGAAGAGGATCATCTTGTCCGGCGGGTACGGGGTCGAGCCGTAGACCTTCTCGCCGGCGCTCTCCGGCGGCAGGTCGCCGTAGTCAGCGAACAGGTCGCCCGCGATGGTCGAGGCGACTGCCTCGAAATCGGCGGCGCTCCCCAGGCCGAAGCCGCGGAAGATGATGGCGCCGTACTTGTCGAAGTGGGCGTTCAGCTCGTCCTGGTGCGAGGCGCACCAAGCCGCGAGATCGACGTTGTCGACCGCCGGGGTGAGCATGATCGGAAACTTGTCCTCGTTGCCGGGGACGAACCCGGTCTCCACCAGGTTGGTGGTGGCGACGGCCTTCCGGCGCATTCCCCTGAGGCCCCCCGGGCCGCTGGTCGGTTCTGTACTCACAGCTCCTCCTCTTGGATGTCTCGATTGTCGTGCCAGCTCTTGGGGCGTTCACGCTCGATCACGCGACATCCCTTGCTGCCGATCGCCAGCCCGGCAACGTGCCCCGCTGCGGTTGGCTGCTGTCCTTGCTTACCACTGCCCTGACCTCTCCCCACTCCCTGCAGTCCGTAGCAGCGCAGCCGGAGAGCCATAGCCAAGAGTAACAGCGCCACCGTCGGTTGCAACCCACGGGCTGATGGTAGAGGGGCTGCACCTCCGCCCAAACTCGGGTGCGCCGTGCGCGGTGACCGTCTATCATTTCGGCCTGAGCCACGGAGCGGCGAATGAGACTGACGACGTCGGTGGTTAGAGATGGGCATGGGGCAGCTGGAAAAATTCAGGGGGATTGAGCCGTGGAGCCGAACGTAGCTTCGACTGACGACATGCCGCGCGCCGCAAGCGATCACGCAACGGTCGCAGGGGTGGCCGCGCTCCTGGCGCGCTACACCGACCGCAGTGAGCTGCTGATCGGGTATCGCGACAGCGAGGGCAACGGCGACGCCCACGCTCAGCGCGAGCTGACCCTGGACGTGACCGGCGACCCGACGTTCTCGGCCCTGCTGGGCCAGGTCCAGGCCGCCATCGATGGCGCCGCACAGCCGGGGCAGGAGACCGGCGAACCGGTCGAGCTCGACGCGATGGTCGGTCCGGCGGCCAGCCTGATGATCAGAACGAACGGATCGCTGGAGCAGCCGGCCGAGTCCGAGCCCGTCTGGGGACATCTGCGGACCTTGCTGAACGCCGCGCAAGCCGATCCCGAGCAGCCGATCGGCGCCCTGCCGATGCTGACCGAACCCGAGCGCGAGCGGCTGCTGTACGAGTGGAACCAGACCACAGCGGACTACCCGCAGGCCTGCCTACACGAGCTGGTCGCGCGCCAGGCCGCGCGCACCCCCGACGCGATCGCCCTGCAGTACGAGACCGAGCAGCTCACCTATGCGGAGCTCGAATCGCGGACCAACCAGCTTGCCCATCACCTGCGGGCACTCGGAGTTGGACCGGAGGTGCTGGTCGGGATCTGTGTGGAGCGGTCGCCGCGAATGGTGCTGGGCGTGCTCGGGATCCTCAAGGCCGGAGGCGGCTACGTCCCGATCGATCCCGCCTATCCCGCCGACCGGCAGGCGTTCATGCTGGAGAGCTCGCAGGCGCCGGTGATCCTCACGGAGGAGCCGTTGCGCGCCTCGCTGCCGGCCGGCGATGCCCGGATCGTCTGCATCGACACCGAATGGGGGGCGATCTCGGCCCACTCGACCGAACCGCCCCCGGCGCCGAAGGATCCTGGGCAGCTGGCCTATGTGATCTACACGTCGGGCTCGACCGGCAAGCCCAAGGGCGTGCAGATCCAGCACCGGGCGCTGGTCAACTTCCTGGCCACGATGCAGCAGACGCCCGGCCTCGGCGCCGACGACGTCCTGGTCGCGGTCACGACCCTCTCGTTCGACATCGCTGGGCTCGAGCTCTACCTGCCGCTGATCACCGGAGCCAGAGTGGTGATCGCTCCGGCCGCCACGACCACGGATCCGCGCGCCCTGGCCGAGCTGCTGGACCGCAGTGAGGCGACGATCATGCAGGCGACCCCGACGACCTGGGGCATGCTGGTCGAGTCGGGCTGGTCGCCACCGGCGGGGATGAAGGCGCTGTGCGGTGGCGAGGCGCTGCCCGTCGCGCTGGCCGACAGCCTGGTCGGGCTGGGCCTGGAGCTGTGGAATATGTACGGCCCGACCGAGACCACGATCTGGTCGACCTGCGCCCGGATCACCACCCAGGGCAAGACGCTGACGATCGGCCGGCCGATCGCCAACACGTTCCTCTACATCCTGGACGCCCGCCTCGAGCCCGTGCCGGTCGGGGTGGCCGGTGAGCTGTGGATCGGCGGACACGGCCTGGCCCGCGGGTATCGCGGTCGCGACGACCTAACCCAGGAGCGGTTCGTGCCCGATCCCTTCGCGCGTGCCGACGGCGGGCGGGCAGCGCGGGTCCACCCCGGATGTACCGCACCGGCGACCTCGCGCGCTATCGCCCCGACGGGATGGTCGAGTTCCTCGGGCGGATCGACAACCAGGTCAAGGTCCGGGGTTTCCGGATCGAGCTGGGCGAGATCGAGACGGTGCTGGCGAACCATCCGGCGATCCGCAGCGCCGTGGTCGTGGCCCGGGGAAGCGCCGGCGAGGCCGAGCTGGCCGCCTACGTCCTCCCGCTCGGCGTGCCGGTGGGCGCCCGCGCGCTGCGCCAGTACCTGACTCAGTCGCTGCCGGCCTACATGGTGCCCTCGACTGTGACGCCGCTCGACGCGTTCCCGCTGACCCCCAACGGGAAGGTCGACCGCAAGGCGCTTCCCGAGCCGAGCCGCGAGCGCTCCGACGACCGCGAGTTCGTGGCACCGCGCACGGATATGGAACGGCGGCTGGCCGAGATCTGGGAGCGCGAGCTCGGCATCGCCAAGATCGGGGTCACCGACGACTTCTTCGATCTCGGGGTGACCTCGGTGGTGGCGGCGACGTTGTTCGCCGCGATCGAGCACGAGCTGGGCGACCAGCTCCCGTTGGGGGCGATCTTCCGAGCCCCGACGATCGAGGCGCTGGCCAAGCTGCTCGAGCGCGCCGAGGGCGGCTCCCGGTGGACCTCGCTGATCCCGATCCAGCCCGAGGGCTCGAAGCCGCCGATCTTCTGCATCCATGGTGGGGCGGGCACGATTCTGCATCTCGCCCCGCTGGCCCGGCGGCTCGGCCCCGACCAGCCGTTCTACGGTCTGCAGTCGCGCGGTCTCTACGGCGGGTCGACCCCGCTGCACTCGGTCGAGGAGATGGCGGACTACTACCTCTCCGAGATGCGCCAGGTCTGCCCGAAGGGGCCCTGGTACCTGGCCGGGTACTGCTTCGGGACGATCGTCGCCTTCGAGCTGGCGCAGAAGCTCACCGCCGCCGGAGAGGATGTCCGGCTGGTGGCGATGTTCAACGGTCCGAGCCCGTCCTGGATCAAGCGGTGGAACTGGTACGGCAACCAGCCCTCCTTCCGGGCGCGCAACCCGAGGCCGGCGGCGCCGGTCGAGACCAAGGTGCAGCGGCGCCAGAGCCGGATCAAGAACATCTTGATTCGCCTCAAGCGGGCGATTCGCGATCCACGCCGGTTCATCAGCGGCCTGGTCTGGGAGCTGCGCGGACCGATGACGCGCGTGGCGCTGGCGCTCGGCCGGCCGGTGCCGGAGAATCGGCGCGAGGAGTTCTTCATGGACGTGCACGCCAAGGCCGAGCGGCGCTACGAGCCCACGCAGTACGCCGGCGAGCTGCTGGTGTTCTACGGCGAGGACCTCTACGAGGATCCGTCGCTGGGCTGGGAAGGCCTGGCCGCCCGCGGCGTCCGGACCTTCGGCGTGCCCGGACAACACGACAACAACCGCCAGGCGATGATGGAACCGGCGGTCGGCTTCGTCGCCGACCGGCTCGAGGAGTATCTGCGGGAAGTCTCGTCGTGACTTCGCCCCTGGCCAAGCAGGCCAAGAAAGCCCGGGTCGCCGTCAACTACCGGCTCCGACGCTCGCTCCCGCGGCCGGCCTACCTGAAGGTGCTGGGGGGCTACAACGGCGCGCGGGCGATGGTCCGGCGCGGGCCGGGGGCTGGGCGGCTGCTGCCGGACTTCGTGATCATCGGCGCCGCCAAGGCCGGGACCACGAGCCTCTATGGCTGGCTGAGCGAGCACCCGTTCGTCGCGCCCGCCACCACGAAGGAAGTCCACTACTTCGACTACAACTACTTCCGCGGGGTCGACTGGTATCGCGCGCATTTCCCGCTGGAGGCGGAGCGCGACGCGTTCGCGCAGGAACACGGACGGCCGTTTCTCACCGGCGAGGCCAGCCCGTCCTACATCTCGCACTACTGGGCCCCGGAACGGCTGGCGCGGCGGCTG
Organism: uncultured Solirubrobacterales bacterium; assembly: GCA_963808605.1. Lineage (GTDB taxonomy): Bacteria > Actinomycetota > Thermoleophilia > Solirubrobacterales > Solirubrobacteraceae > Palsa-465. The sequence goes on along the minus strand of CAWEGQ010000015.1, from coordinate 219,079 downwards.
CCCGACGTGAAGCTGCTGGTCACGCTGCGCAATCCGGTCGATCGCGCCTACTCGCAGTTTCAGATGTCCCGCCGCGAGCAGGAGGAGCCACTGGAGTCCTTCGACCAGGCCCTCACCGCGGAGGAAGAGCGGCTGCGGCCCGAGCGGGCTCGCATGTGGGCCGACCGGACCTACCAGAGCTGGCCCTACGGCTGCTGGTCCTACCAGGACCGGAGCCTGTACGCCGAGCAGCTCGAGCGGTGGTTCGAGCTGTTCCCGCGGGAGCAGTTCCACTTCCTCACGCTGGAGGACCTGTCCGCGCGCCCGGGCGAGACCCTCGACGGAGTCCACGAGTTCCTGGGACTCCCGGCCCATCGGCCGGAGAATCTCCCCCACCTGCATGCGGCCAGCTACAGCTCGCTGCCGCCGGACAGCCGGGAGCGCCTGCAGGAGTACTTCCGTCCGCACAACCAGCGGCTGTATGAGCTCGTCGGCCGGGACTTCGGCTGGGATCGGGTATCTGGGACGATTCCCTCGTGATCCGCCCGATCCTCCGCGAGGTGGCGACGAACTCCCTGCGGGCGGTGCCGGCGATCCGCTCGGCGCGCAATAACCGAAGCATCAAGCAGGGCTACGTGCCGGAGAAGAACAGCGTCGACTACAGCCGATACGTCTTCGACGATCTCACCGGCGCGGCCGGGATGGATTCGATCAGCGGACGGGTGCTCGAGATCGGCCCCGGCGGCCACGTCGGGGTGTCGCTGCTGTTCCTCAGCGCCGGCGCGGAACACGCCACCTGCATCGACATCCTCCCGTGGAAATCAGATCAGGGTGAGATGTACCGGCAGCTCGATCCTCGGGCGGACGAGCTGGTGAAACGCATCGACTACCGCTGTCCGGATGCGATCGAGACCACCACCCTCGCCGACGGGTCCTTCGACATCATCTTCTCGGCCGCCTGCCTGGAGCATGTCGACGATCCGGCCCAGGCCACCCGGCGGATGTTCGAGCTGCTCCGGCCCGGCGGGATCTCGGTCCACGGGATCGACCTCCGCGACCATCGTGATTTCGAGCAGCCGCACGAGTTCCTGCGCTACCCCGACTGGCTCTGGCGGGCGGCGATGTCCAGGAAGCCGGCCTACACCAACCGGTGGCGGGCCAGCGACTGGGCCGATGGCTTCCGTCGCTCGGGCTTCGTCGACGTGGAGTTGCATTCGCGTGGGGAGACGCCGGTCAGCCCCGAACTGCGCCAGGCGATGCGCGCCCGTTTCCGGGCCAAGGCACCAGACGACCTGGCCACCACACTGGTCGTGGCCTCCGCTCGGAAGCCCGCCCAGTCAGCGAGCTAGTCGAGCCACCTGCCCCGGGCGGCTCAACTAGCTCAGCCGATGCTGCTCAGCCGACCCGGGCCATGACCAGGGCTGACGCCTTGGGCATCGAGACCGCGGTCACGTTGCTATGACCGGAGCCGGAGTAGATCCCACCGCCGAGCGAGAATGGTGCGATTGTCCTGGCGGTCGGGTTGACCAGCACCACACCGCCGGCGAACGCCCGCTCGTAGACGCCGTTGGCGAGTTGCTTGTACGCCCCGGCCGGAGCGCCGAGCTGCTCGGCGATCGCGTACTCCGGGTACCAGGTCTCGGAGTTGGTGTAGTTGGCGTTATCGGTGGAGTAGGTGTTGCGACCCGCGCCGACCAGCAGCATCGTGGCCAGGCCAAACGTGTTGCCGGTCTCGGTGCGGTTGAAGGAGTGCAGGATCGTGAACTTGCCATTGGCTTCCGACCAGGAGGCGTTGGCGAGTTCCGCCTTCCAGTTCCACAGCGAGCCGGCGACACCGGAACCCGAGTCCGTGAAGGACTCCTCCTCGGAACCATCGAACAGCGCGCTCCACTTCGGCCACAGACCCGGCGTCATCGAGGCGCCTCCGATGTTGGCGATGGCCAGCAGGCCATTCGCGTGCATCCCCGCGGAGATCGTCTGCAGGTAGGAATACATGGCGGCCTGCCAGCTCGCGGCAGTCGGATACTGGGGAGAGGAGACGCCGGCCTGGTAGCCCCAGGCCGCGTTGGCGGTCACGCCGTCGAAGAAGACGCCGTCGAAGCCATCGGCCTTGGCCAGCGCGGCGGCTTGGGCGGCACAGGCCTGCTGGTATGCCGGGTTGCCGACATCCATGATGTAGTTGCCGGGGTAGGACTTGGCCATGATCTTGTTGCCGTTCTGGTCCTTCAGGAACCAGCTCGGCTGGAGCGAGGCATATTTCGTGCAGGCGGTGATGCCGGTCGGGTCGGTCGAGCGACCGAGGAACCCGTCCTGGTAGACGTAGATCTTCAGCATCGGATTGGCGGCCCGGAGCGCCGGCACCAGCTTGGCGTCAGTGGACTGCAGCACGATCATCTTGTACATACGCGCTTCCTGGGACACCGAGAGGGCCGACGAGTACTTATAGGTCGTCCGGTCGAACGATGCGGCGATCGGAGTCTGCGATGCGCCGAGCGCGGGGCTGAACGCCGGCGAGATGCTGGCCTGCGCCGTGGACGCAGCGAGTGCGAACGCGGCGGTGGCGGCGACTGCGGCGGGTAAGGCGCGGCGCTTGATGAGCGCTGATTCGGCTGAGTGACATGGTTGGTCCCTTCGCTGACTGGGGCAGTGCTGCTGCTCAAGTAGCGGCACTGAGCCGCCCCGAGCGGAGGGGACCAAGCCCTGCGTGGACAGTTATCTGACCTAGCCGAAATGGCCATCCTGGACGGATGGACTAGTGCCCGAGCGACCCGTGCCATCATGTGCCTGTCCGGGGCGGGCGCGACGAGGCGCGCCCGGTGCTGCTTCCGGCTAGCTGGCTTTGAGGAGAATCAAGCCGCTGGTCGGAGCCATCGTCACCGATCTGATGGTCGCGCGGCCGCGCCTGTAGCGGCCGGACAGCGAGACCCGGCCGACCGCGTGCGCCGTCGGGTCGACGACCACGATTCCGTGCGCGAACCGCCGCACGTACACGCCACTACCCAGCCGTCGGTAGCGGCCGGTAGGTGCACCGAGACGCCCCGCGGTGACGTAGCTTCCGCGCCACACCTCGGGCGCCGCGTAGTTGCGGTTTCCGGTCGAATAGCTGGAGTAGCCCCCGGCCACCAGCAGCATCGAGGCGAGCCCGTATTCGTTCCCGCTCGCCGTCGTGTTGTACGAGTGCAGCAGCGCGTACTTGTGGTGGGCCTCGGACCAGGCCACGTCGGCGAGCTTCGCCGGCCAGTCGAAAATCTGCTCGGCGGGGCCGGATCCCCCATCGGTCCACGACTCCTCCTCGGAGCCGTCGAGCATGCCCGTCCACTGTTGCCACAGGCCCGGGGTGATGCGCGTCCCGCCGAGGTTGGCGACCGCAAGCAGGCGGTTGGAGTGTGCTCGCCCGGCCAGGTAGGCGATGAACGGCGTCATCGTGTGCTGCCAGGCCGTCGGCGTCGGGTACAGAGGGGCCGAGACCCCGGTGGGGAAGGTGAAGCCGGCCCAGGCGGTCACACCGTCCATGAAGATTCCGTCGAAGCCCGAGCCCTTCGCCTGAGCGATCGCGTGGGCGACGCAAGCGCGCGCATAGCCCGGATTGCCAGGGTCCATCACGTAGTAGCTCGAGTAGGGCCCGGAACGGATCGGATTCCCATGCTGATCATGGATGAACCAGCCGGGATTGATGGCGAAGTCGGATCGGAGGTTCGTCGCGCAGGTGGTCAAGCCGTGCGGGTCATTGACGTTGCCGAGCAGGACGTCCTGGTAGAGCAGAACCTTCACGTTGCGGTTGGCGGCGTGAAGCCGCTTGACCAGCCCGCCGTCCGGCGACTGCAACACGATCACCGAATCGCGCTTGGCCTCGGTGGACACGCCGACCGAGCGGCCGAACGGGAACGCCTCGCGGTTGAAGTGCGCGACGCCGACGGACGAGCGGTGAGGTTTGGAGCCGGAACCGGCAGCGGTTCCGGCCGGGACGCTCAACAGCAGCACGATCACTGCGAACGCCGCGCTCGCCCTGGCGCGTTGGGCCCGAGCAATCATCGGCGTCGCACTATACGGTTCCGCGACAGTGAGCAAGGTCGCTTTCATCACCGGTGCAGCACGCGGCGTCGGACGCGCCACGGCGCTCGCCTTTGCGAGCGAGGGCGCCAGTCTGGTGGTCACCGACATCTGCGCCCCGATCGAGGAGTGCCCGTATCCGATGGGCACCCTGGATCAGCTCGAGGAGACCGCGCGGCGCTGCCGGAGCCTGGGCGCCGAGACGATCTCGGCGGTGGTCGACGTGCGCGACCAAGCCCAGATCGACGCCGCGGTCGCCCGCTGCCGCGAGGAACTCGGCCCGGTCTCCGTGCTGGTCGCCAACGCGGGCCTGGTCGGCCCCGCCGGAGCCCCGGCCCACCAGCTCGAAGAGCAGGACTGGACGACGATGGTCGACATCGACCTGGGCGGCGTCTGGCGCAGCGCCAAAGCGGTGCTGCCCGACATGATCGCCGCGCGCGGCGGATCGATCGTCAACGTCTCGTCAACCGCGGGCCTTGTCGCCTTCCCCTACTTCGCCAATTACGTCGCGGCGAAGCACGGCGTGATCGGCCTGACCAAGGCGCTGGCGCTTGACTACGCGCCGCACTCGATCCGCGTCAACGCCGTCTGCCCCACCTCCGTCCAGGACGACCCGAACCTCGATTCGGCGATGCTCAAGGGCGTCGCGGAGATGCTCGGCCTCGATCTCGAGGACTACGAGGCCCTGTCGCTCCCCCACCATCCCCTGGGCACTCTGGTCGCGGCCGGAGACGTGGCCGCGGCGATCGTCTGGCTGGCCTCGGACAGCGCTGCCCGCATCACCGGAATCGCAGTCCCGGTCGATGCCGCCTTCACCGCGCGCTGAGAACCTAACTAGCGCTCGCGGCGGAAGCCGCGGATCCCGGCCGGGCGGGGCGCGCCGTCCTGCGAAGCGGCGGCGGCCGCGGCCTCGTCGGCCAGTTCGTATCCGAGCAGGCGGCGGCTCGGATCGCCCACCACCTGACGCAGCAGCGATTCGAAGTCCACCGCCAGGCGCTCGATCGTCGAGTCGTCGAACAGCGCGGTGTTGTAGTTGAACTCGGCGGCGATGCCGTCGTCGAGCACGTGCAGCTCGAGCGCCAGGTCGAAGCGGGCCAGGCCGAGGTCGACGGGCACCAGGCTGGTCTGCGCCCCATCGAGGGCGAGCACCGGCGGGTCGCCCACGCGGACGCGGAAATTGACCTGGAACAGTGGGTTGACGCCGGGATCGCGCTGTGGCCGCACGGCATCGACGACCAGCTCGAGTGGCACCTCCTGGTGCTCGTAGGACTCGAGCACCGAGTCGCGAACGCCCCGCAGCAGATCCGAGAACTCGGGATTGCCGGCCAGGCGGACGCGGACGACGATCGTGTTGGCGAAGAAGCCGATCAGATTCTCGAAGCCCGGGTGCTCGCGGTTGGCCATCGGGCCGCCGAACAGGATGTCGTCCTGCCCGCTGCGCCGGTAGAGCAAGGTCGCGAACGTGGCCAGCAGCAGGATGTAGGGCGTCACCCCGTTGGCCGTGCACAGCTCGCGCACATCGTCGGCCAGCCGCCGATCCAGCCGCAGATTGAGCGTCGACCCCTCGAAGGTCTGCATCGCCGGCCGGCGGCGATCGGTGGGCAGGCGCAGCACCGTGGGCGCCCCCGCCAGCTGGGCGCGCCAGAAGTCGAGCTCGTGGTCGAGGAACTCCCCCTGGAGGCGCTCGCGCTGACTGACCGCGAAGTCGCGGTACTGGACGGCCAGCTCGGGCAGCTGCGGTTGCCGACCCGCTCCGGCCGCGGCGTAGAGCTCGCCGAGGTCGCGGTAGAGGATCTCCACCGCCCAGGCGTCGAAGGCGACGTGGTGGGGCTGGAACAGCAGCACGTGCTCGTCCGGCGACATCCGGAACAGAGTCGTGCGCAGCATCAGCTCGCTGGCCAGGTCGAACGGCCGCCGGGCGTGCTCGGGCAGCAGCCGGGCCAGCTCGCGCTCGCGCTCCGCGCGCTCGGCCCCGGGAACCTCCACGACGGCCAGTTCGGTCTGCCAGCGGTCGAGCACGACCTGGCGCGGGGTCGCGTCTTCCCAGATCAACACGGTGCGCAGCGCCTCGTGGCGCTCGAAGACCCGCTCCAGCGCCACCCGCAGCCGGTCCACGTCGAGCTCGCCGCGCACGCTGATCGCCAGCGCGGCGTTGTAGGTCACGCTGCCCGGCTCGAGCGCGTCGAAGAACAGCAGCTGCTGCTGGGGGAAGGACAGCGGGTATCCGCTCGCGGCCGAGGGAGCGCCGGGGGACGCGGGGGCGGCGGGCGCAGGAGCGCCGGCCGGGCGGGCCGCATCGACCAGGGCGGCAAAGGCCGACAGCGTTGGCTGCTCGAACAGCGCCCGGACCGAAAGCTCGACCTGGCACGCCTTGCGCGTCTGGGTGACCACCCGAGCGGCCAGCAGGGAGTGCCCGCCGAGGTTGAAGAAGTTGTCCTCGGCGCCCACGGTGGGCACGCCGAGCACGGTCTGCCAGATCTCGGCGATCCGGCGTTCGGTCGGCGTCTGCGGCGCGCGATCGTCGGGCGCGGCCTGGGTCTCCCAGACCGGGGACGGCAGTGCCTTGCGATCGGTCTTGCCGTTGCGAGTCAACGGCAACCGGTCGATCACCATGATCGAGGCGGGCAGCATGTAGGCCGGCAGCCGGTCCTCGAGGTGCGCTAGGACGGCGCCGCGGAGCGCTTCCGCGCCGGCGGCGGCCGCGGCCCCCTCGGCCACCAGATAGGCGACCAGACGGGTGTCGCCCGGGGAGGCCTCCACCGCCAGCACCGCGGTGTCGGCGACGCCGCCGACCTCGCGGATCGCGGCCTGGATCTCGCCCAGCTCGATCCGGAATCCGCGGATCTTGACCTGATCGTCGATCCGCCCGCGGAAGTCCAGCTCTCCGTCGGGCAGGCGGCGTGCCACGTCCCCGGTTCGGTAGAGCCGCCCGGGCCCGAACGGGTTCTCGATGAAGCGCTCCGCCGTGAGCTCCGGGCGGTTCAGATAGCCGCGCGCCACACCGGCCCCGCCGACGAACAGCTCACCGGCCACGCCCAACGGCACCGGGGCTCCACTCGGATCGAGCAGGTGCAGGCTGAGGTCGGGAATCGGCACCCCGATCGGGCTCGACTCGCGCGCGCAGTCCGCCACGCTGAGCGGGCGGTAGGTCACGTGCACCGTCGTCTCGGTGATCCCGTACATGTTGACCAGCGTCGGGGCGGCCTCCCCCAGCCGCTCGTACCACGGGCGCAGCGCGGCCGGCGCCAGGGCCTCGCCGCCGAAGATGACGAATCTGAGGGCGAGCCGGGCGGCCACCTCGAGCAGGTCCTCCTGGACGGTCACGAACAGGCTCGGGGTGGCGTTCAGCACGGTCACGCCCTCGGCGGCCACGAGCTCGGCGAGCGCCTGCGGGGAGCGCGTCGTCCACAACGGGGACAGGACCAGGCGCCCGCCGTAGGCCAGCGCCCCCCAGATCTCCCAGACGCTGAAGTCGAAGGCGTAGGAGTGCAGGAGCACCCAGACATCGGAGGGGCCGAACCCGTACCACTCGTCGGTGGCGGTGAACAGCCGGGCGACGTTGCGATGCTCGACCAGCACCCCCTTCGGGCGCCCGGTCGAGCCCGAGGTGTAGATCACGTAGGCCAGGTTCTCCGGCGTGGCCAGGGGCTCCGGATTCGCGGTGGGCAGCGCCGCCAGCACGGTCGCGTCGCGATCCAGGCAGACGTCGGTCGCCGCGCTCGGCGGCAGGCGATCCAGCAGCGCCCGTTGAGTCACCACCAGCGGCGCGGCGGTGTCCTCCAGCACGAACGCGATCCGGTCGCTGGGGTACTCGGGATCGAGCGGCACGTAGGCGGCGCCGGCCTTCAGGACCCCGAGGATCGAGACGATCATCTCGATCGACGGCTCGAGGAACAGCGCCACCAGCGTCTCGGCGCCCGCCCCGAGCTCGCGCAGACGATGGGCGAGCTGGTTGGCCCGCGCGTTCAGTTCGCCGTAGGAGAGGCCGGCGGCATCGAAGCTGATCGCCGGCGCGTCCGGGGTCTCGGCCGCGTGGCGCTCGAAGCGCTCGTGCATGCAGCTGACGGCGTAGTCGTCTCGCCGAGCGACGCCGGCGCCATGGTCGCCGGCACCGGCACCGGCCCCGGCCGCCGCCTCACCCAACTCGGCGTCGTCGAGCATCGGGAGCGCCCCGACCGCCCGGGTGGGATCGGCCAGCGCGGACTCCAGCAGCCTCACGTACCGGCGGGCGAAACGCTCGATCGTGCCGGCGTCGAACAGGTCGGTGCTGAACTCCCAGGCCAGCTCGAGCTCGTCGCCCAGCTCCTCCTCGACGAACAGGGTCAGGTCGAACCGCGAGGTCGCCGGGCGCGCGTTGTACGGCTCCGCGCCCGGCAGCGGGAGCGGGGCGAGCGGGACGTGGGCGCAGAAGACCTGGAACACGGGATGCCGCGCGAGGTCGGGCTGGCGATCCATCCGAGCCACGATCTGCTCGAACGGCGCCTGCTCGTGGGCGATCGCCCAGAGCACGACCTCGCGCACGCGGGCGACGAGATCGTCGAAGCTGGGGTCGCCCGCCAGCTCGCCGCGCAGCGCCACCGTGCTGGCGAACAGGCCGACGCCGTCCTCGAGCTCGGCCGTCTCGCGGGCCGAGGTGGTCACGCCGACCACCACGTCGTCCTGACCGCTGTGGCGCGAGAGCAGGACGTAGTAGATGGCCAGCAGCGTGGCGAACGGCGTGGCCCGGGCGGCGCGGGCGTAGGTGCGCACCGCGGCGGAGAGGGCCGACGGGAGGCGATGCCGGTAGGTCGCGCCGCGATAGCTCGGCAGCGGCGGTCGCGGCCGATCGGTGGGCAGCTCGAGGGCTTCCGGCGCGCCGGCCAGACGTTCCAGCCAGGGCGCGACCACGTCCTGCAAGGCCTGCCCCTGCATCCGCGAGCGCTGGGCGCGGGCGTAGTCGGGGTACTGAACCCGGGGGGCAGCCAGCGCCGGCTCCTCGCCGCGCAGAAAGGCGTCGTAGAGCGCCGCCAGCTCGCGGAGGATGACCACGTGCGAGAAGCCGTCACAGATGATGTGGTGAAAGACGAGCTCGACCACGTACTCCTCGTCGGCGACCCGCAGCAGCAGCGCCCGCATCAGCGGTCCGCTTCCGAGATCCAGCGGCGCGCTGGTCAGCTCGTCGACCCGCCGTTGCGCCTCGGCCTCGGGGTCGGCCTCGCCGCGGAGATCGAGGCGCTCAAAGGCAGCGGTCGCGGTGCCCACGACCTGGACGGCGTGCCCATCCTCGGAGGTGAAGGTGGTCCGCAGCGCCTCGTGCCGCGCCACCACAGCGGCCAGCGCGCGGTCGAGTGCATCGGCGTCGAGAGCAGCGCGCACGCGCGCTCCGATCGGCATGTTGTAGGCCTCGCTGGAGCCGCCGAGCTGCTCCAGGAACCAGAGGCGCTCCTGCGCGAAGCTGACCGGCGCATGGCCGTCGGAGAGGGCGACCGGGGACTCCACCGCGCGCGGTGACTCGCGGGTCCGCTCCACCGCCGCGGCGAGCTCGGCGACGGTCGGTCCATCGAGGAAGTCGACGAAGTCGACCTGCACCTGGAGGACCTCGTCCACCGCGGCCAGCATCCGGACGGCGGCCAGCGACTCGCCGCCGAGCTCGAAGAAGTCGGCGTCCGGCGCCACCTCCTCGATCCCGAGGATGTCCTTCCATATGTTCGCTATTGCCGACTCGAGGCGCGTTCCATGCGCCACGGGCGTATCTCCAGCCACAACTGCCCCCCTGAACGGTCTACATCGCCGCGTCAATGCTAACAATACGAGGAAGTGGTGGCGCATCCTGACGCCGCGGGCGCGGCGATTAGATCACTGGTATTGGACGGACGCCCCGGGGAGGCGTGGGAGCTCGCGCGCGCCCAGGTCCTGACCGCCGAGGGCACGGCTCCCTGGAGCATCGCCCGCAACGTGCTGCGCGCCGGGGCGAAGACGGGATGGAGCGCGCCGGTCCTGCGGGAGATCCGCCTCGGGGTGCTGTGCAGCTACGAGTCGGCCGAGCTGGCGGAGCATCTGCGGCTGGCCTGCCTGGCGCTGGGGATTGGCGCGGAGTGCTACGTGGCGCCCTACGGGCAGCTCGAGCAGGAGCTGCTGGGCGGCGACACGGCGCTGGCCCGCTTCCAGCCGACGCACATCCTGATCGCCCCCACCACCGAGGATCTCGGCTTTCCCGAGCTGACCGAGGATCCGCAGGCGGCGCTGTCGGCGGCGACCGCGCGCTGGACCGCGTTGTGGGAGCGCGCGCGGCGCGATCACGGCGCGCGGGTGATCCAGCACGGGTTCGTCGTCCCGGATGACACGTCGCTCGGCCACCTCTCGATGCGGTTGCCGGGCAGCCGGATCTCGCTCGTCCGCGCCCTCAACGCGCGGCTGGCCGAGGCGGCGGCGGACGAGGTGCTGCTGGTCGACTGCGAGCGGATCGCGGCGCGGATCGGCAAGCGCCAGTTCGTCGATCCGCGCCTCTGGTACGCCGCCCGGCAGCCGTTCGGGCACGCCGGCCTGCCCCAGATCGCCCGGGAGACGGCGGCCGTGCTGGCCGCCGACCTCGGGCTGGCCGCGCGCTGCGTGGTGGTGGACCTCGACAACACGTTGTGGGGCGGGATCGTGGGCGAGGAAGGCCCCGACGGAGTCGCCATCGGCGAGGGACCCGACGGCGAGGCCTTCGCCGCGTTCCAGGAGTACCTGCGGGCGCTGCACGGGCGCGGGATGATCCTGGCCGTGGCCTCGAAGAACGACCTGGAGGCCGCCCGCGAGCCGTTTGAGCGCAATCCGGGGATGCGTTTGGGCCTGGAGGACTTCGCCGTGTTCGTGGCCGACTGGCGGCGCAAGCCCGAGCAGATCAAGGAGATCGCCGAGACGCTGGGGATCGGCCTGCAGTCGATCCTGTTCGCCGACGACAACCCGGCCGAGTGCACCGAGGTGGCGGCCGCGCTGCCGGAGGTGAGCACGGTTCGCCTGGACGTCCCGCCCTCGGAGCTGGTGCGAACCCTGGCCGCGAGCCCGCGCCTGGAGCTGACCGCCCTGTCGCGGGCCGATGCCGACCGGCAGCGCTCCTACGCGGCGCGCGCCCAGGCCGCCGAATTGCAGAGCGCGGCCGGCTCGCTGGAGGACTTCTGGCGGTCGCTGGAGATGCGGGCCCGCGTGCGCCGGCTCGAGGCTGGAACGCTTGATCGGGCCGCGCAGCTGACCCAGAAGACCAACCAGTTCAACCTCACGCTGCACCGGCACACCCGTGCGGAGATCGAGCGCCTGGCCGGCGATGAGAGGGCGATCTGCCTGACCCTCGAGCTCGATGACCGCTTTGCCAGCCACGGTCTGATCGGGCTCGGATTCGCCGTGCGCAGCGACGAGGATCCCGAGACGGCGCTGATCGACACGCTGCTGCTGAGCTGTCGCGTGATCGGCCGGACCGCCGAGGCGCATCTGCTCTCCCACGTGGGGCGAGCCGCGGCGGAGGCCGGCTACCGGCGCCTGCGCGGGGTCTACGTGCCCGGTCCGCGCAACGCGCTGGTGTCCGACGTCTACCCCAAGCTCGGGTTCGAGCCAGCGAGCGCTGCCGGCGACGGGGGCGGCGACGGCGACGGCGGAGCGGACGGTGGCGTGTGGGAATACGACCTGGAGGCGGCGGGGCCGATCGAGAGCCCGTACATCGCCGACGAATCGTGATCGCCGACGAACAGTTCGACCAGGCCTTCCGCGAGATCTTCGAGGAGATCTTCGGCTGGGATGTGGAGGTGGGTGACGATGACGGCCCGAGCACCGTGGAGGGCTGGGACTCCCTGGCTCAGATCCGCCTGGTCCACGAACTCGAGACCCGCTTCGCGGTCCGGCTCCCGGACGAGGCGCTGCTCGAGGAGCAGAGCGTCGGCGCGCTGAAGGCGCTGGTGCTGGCGAATGCCGGCTGACGCCGGGCCCGCCGAGCCGCCGCACGACCTGCGGTTCACCATCGGCGACATCGAGCGGTTCGCGGCGGCCAGCGGTGATCACAACCCTTTGCATGTGGACCGCGACTTCGCGCGCCGCACCCCGTTCGGTCAGTGCATCGTCCATGGGTCGCTGGTGACGATCGGGATGCTGGGCGTGCTGCCCGCCGACGAACTGGCCCGGGTCACGGCGCTGCGGGCGTGGTTCGCCGGACCCGTCCTCCCCGGCTCCACGAGCCGGGTCACGGCGAGCCGCTCAGCCAAAGACCCTGGCACGTGGGAGATTCGCCTGATCGGGCGCGGGAAGGCACTGGCTCGCCTCGTCGCCGGCCCGAGCGCGGAGCGGATCGCCCCCGGCCTGGCACAGCCGGCCGAGCCCGCCGGCGCGTCCGGGGAGTCGGGAACTGGCGGGGCGGCGATGCGCACCGAGCCGGCCGAATTCGCCGCTGAGGCGCTGGAGACCGGGCACACCGTGGGGGCCGAGTACGAGGTGGGCGAGGACCTGGCCGCGCTCGCGCAGCAGTTCGGGGCCGAAGCGCTGCCCCCGGCGCTGCTCGAGGGCCTGGCCTGGGCCAGCTACGTGGTCGGCATGGAGGTCCCCGGGCTTCACTCGCTGTTCAGCGGGCTGCGGCTGGCCATGGCCGAAACCGCCCCCGGCGCGACGCGCGCCCGGCGCTACCGGATCGAGCTGACCGACCAGGATTCACGCACCGGGCAGTTGGGAGTGCAGGGCGTGCTGTCCGACGGCATGGGCGCGCCCCTGGTCGCGGCCAAGATCGAGAGCTTCGCCCGCGAGCCCACCGGCACCCCGGATCCCGCCGCCCTCGCGCCCGCCGCTCGCCCCCGGGCCGGCGCCGCGGCAGATCGGGGCACGGCCGTGGTGATCGGTGCCAGCCGGGGCTTCGGCGCCGCGCTCAGCCTGGCGCTGCTCGCGCGTGGTTACCGAGTGGAAGGGGCGCACTCGTCCGCGGGCAGCGCGGACGCGCTGACGAAGCTGGGCGGGCCGCGGCTGCGGCTGCACCGGCTCGACGCCGGCGACCCGGAGCAGATCGCCGGTCTGGCCGCGACCCTAGGCGAGGGGCAGATCGCCGGGCTGGCGCTGAACGCGGCCCTGCCCCCGCTGCCGATGGGGCTCGGCGCCGACTCGGCCCAAGATCTGGCCGACTATGTGGCCGCCAGCGTGCTGCTCGCGGCCGCGCCACTTGGCGCACTGCTCTCCCGGGTGCGCCGCGATGGCGGGTGGGTGATGTTCAGCTCCTCCTCGGCGCTGGCCGCCCCGCCGCGCGACTGGCCGCACTACGTGAGCGCCAAGGCCGCGCTCGAAGGCCTGGCCCGATGGGTGGCGGAGACCTCCCCCAGCCTGCGCACGGTGATCCTCCGCCCGCCGGCGATGCGGACCGAGATGACGAACACGCCGAGCGGCCGGATCGCCCCGGTGGCGACCGAGACGATCGCCGGCTGGGTGGCCGACCGGCTGGCCGGCGACGAGCTCCCGGCCGGGCTGAGCACGCTCGAGCCCGGTAGCGTGCCGCCGCGATGACCATGCGGGATCCCTGGGACAGCCTGACCGAGCTCAGCGACACGTACACGTGTTACAGCTCGGCCGTGGCGACCTGGAAGGCACTGCAGGACGAGGACTGGACGCGGGCCGTCAACCCGGGACTGTGGCTGACGCTCACCGAGGCCGGCGACGGGCTGTTCGGCTTCGGGCATTTTCCACCCCGGCTGCGCGGCGAGCTCGGGCTCCGGCGCACCGGTGCAGACTCGCCGGAGGAGGCGCGTGCCGGGGTGCTGTCCGAGCTGGAGCGCAGCGGACGGGTGATCGTGGCCGGAGACGGGTTCAACCTCCCCTGGCACGTGGCCCGCGGGCGGGTTCACGTCCCCCACTGGTACGTCCTGACCGAGGGGGCGGGCGGCCCCGCCGTGCTCGACCCGTTCGCCTGCCGCAACGAGCTCGGCGTGCAGACGGCCACCCGGGAGACCCTCGATCCAAGCTCGCTGGCGCGTCTGCTCGCCGGGCTGCCCGGCGACGACCCGGTTCTGCGACTGCGCGAGCGCTTCGCCCTCGGCGACGACGCCGGCGCGCCCGGGCCGGCTCCGTACCAGTGGTACGTCCACGACTCGGTGGCCGAGCTCCGCGAGCCCGAGGGGCTGAGCGGCCCCGACGCGCTGCTGCGCCTGAGCGCCCATTTCCGGGAGCGCGGGCAGGACGCCGCCGCCTACGCCCAGGCCGACGACATCTGGTCGATCGCCCGCCACCGGGCCTTTCTCGCCACCGTGGCCGAGCGAGACGCACAACGCGACGGCAGTGCAGCACTATCGAACTGGGTGACCGAGCACGCCGCGCCGCTGGCCAAGCGATGGGCCCACATGGCGCCGTTGATGATGCAGGCGAGGCTCGCTCTGGGGGCCGGGCGTCCGGCGTCCGCGAGCGTCCCCGACCGGCTCGAGGAGCTGGCCGAGCGCGAGCGCGCCGCGGCCAACACCGCTGGAAAAATCGCACAAGTACCGCCCGGTCACGTCGTTTAGCATCGAAGAGATGTCCACGCCAGAGACCCAACCCGAGATCGTCGGCTTCAGGCTCTCGCCGCAGCAGGAGCTGGTGCTGGAGGGCGGCGCCAGCAGCCCGTTCGTTCAGTGTGCGGCGACCGTCGACGCTCCCAACGCCGAGTCGCTGCGCGCCGCCCTGGCCGCCGCGGTCCAGCGGCATGAGGTCCTCCGCACCACCTTCGTGCGCCCCGTCGGCGTTCGCGACCGCCAGCAGGTCATCCACGATGATCTCCCCGCCGCCTGGGTCGAGGAACCGGCTCCGGGTGGCTCGCCGGTCGACGAACCTGCGGCGCTGAGTGCCCTGATGGCGCGCGAACGCCAGGCCGATTCCGACCTCGAGCGGGGGCCGCTGCTCCGCGCGCTGCTGCTCACCCCGACCGCGGACGGAGCCGGCGGGCTGCTCGTGCTCACCGCCCACGCCGCGGTGGCCGACCCCCACTCGCTGCTGCTGCTGCTCGGCGAGCTGCTGAGCGGAGCCGGAGAGTCGAGCGAGCCGATCCAGTACGCCGACTACGCGGAGTGGCGCCACGAACACCTCAGCGGCGAGGACGCCGACGCGGCCGACGGCCGCGCCTGGTGGCAGGCCGACGCGCAGGAGCGCCCCACCACGTTGCTGCCGGCCGGTGGCGCGCCGTCCGCCGGCCAGAGCGGCTCAGGTCGCGTCTCGGTTTCGCTGTCATCCGACCGGCTCCGCTCGGCCGCCGAGGCGCAGCGCGTCCCGCCCGCCGCCCTGCTCGAGGCCTGCTGGCATGCCACGCTGGCCCGGCTCACCGGCGAGAGCGAGCAGCTGGTGGCCGGCTGGCTCGACGGCCGCGAACAGCCCGATCTGGGTGAGGCGATCGGGGCCTACGCCCAGCCGGTGCCGATCCGCTCCCGGGTCGAGGACGGCACGTCGTTCGCCGAGGTCCTCGACCAGGTCCGCCGCGGGCGCACCGAGGCAGCCCGCCGTCAGGATTACGCCTCGGCCGGTGACCACGGCGCGCTCACCGCCGCCGCCCCGACGGGCTTCGTCCACATCGACCTGGCCACGGCCACGGTCCCGATCGTGGCGACCCGATCCGCGCAGATCGTCCCGCTGATGCTGGTCAGCCGGACCGATGCCTCGGGCGCCATCAGCGCCGAGCTCCAATTCGACCCCGGCGCGGGTGCGCTGTCCGAAGCCGACGCGCAGGCGCTGGCCGCGCGCCTGGCCGCGGTGATCGACAGCGCCGCCACCGATGCGGGGCAGACGATCTCGAAGCTGACGATCCTCGACCCGTCCGAGCGCGAGCAGCTGATCGCCGCCGCGGCGGGCCCCGCGCCCGTGGCCGACGCCGCCACCCCGGTCCACCATCTGTTCGAACGCCAGGCAGCGTCGAAGGCGCAGGCCCCGGCGGTGGCGAGCGGCTCGAGCGAGCTGACCTACGGCGAGCTCGACGCGGCGGCCAACCGCCTGGCCCACCTGCTCCGCGAAGCCGGCGTCGACCGCGACGCACGGGTCGGGCTGTGCCTGCACCGCACCCCCGCGCTGCTGGAGGGGTTGCTGGGGATCCTCAAGGCCGGGGGCGCCTACGTGCCGCTGAACTATGAGCATCCGCCGGCCCGGCTGGCCCACCAGCTGAGCGAGACCGAGTCCCGCGTGCTGGTCACCGAGACCGCGCTGCTGGACCGCCTGCCTCCGTTTGCCGGGGAGATCGTCTGCCTCGATCGAGACCGGGACCGGATCGACGCCTACCCGACGTCGGCTCCGGAGCACACCTCGCAGCCCGAGGACCTGGCCTACGTCATGTACACGTCGGGTTCGACCGGCCTGCCCAAGGGCGTGATGGTCACCCACGGCAACCTGGCCAACTATTCGGCGCAGATCGCCGAGCGACTGCAGGCCGACGGCGCCCGCTTCGGGGTCGTCTCGGCCATCAGCACCGATCTCGGCAATACCTGCATCTTCCCCGCGCTGGTCGGCGGCGGCTGCGTCCAGCTGATCGGTCCCGACGCCTCGATGGACGGCGACGCGCTGGCGGCGGAGCTGGGCGACCACAAGCTCGACGTGCTCAAGATCGCCCCCTCGCACCTGCGGGCGCTGCTGGGCGCGGGCGCCGCCGCGCTTCCGCGACGCTGGCTGGTCGTCGGCGGCGAGGCGCTGTCCTGGGAGCTCGTGCAGCGGATCCGCGAGCTCTCGCCAGACTGCCGGGTGCTCAACCACTACGGCCCCACCGAGGCGACGATCGGCTGCTGCGCCTACGACGTCGGGGAGCCGCGCGCCGACGCCGGCACCGTCCCGATCGGCTGGCCGTTGGCGGGGGACCGCGCCTACGTGCTCGATCGCGAGCTCGAGCCGCTCCCGGCCGGCGTCCCCGGCGAGCTGTGCGTGGCCGGCGCCGGCATCGCCGCCGGCTACGTCGGCAGCCCGTCGGCCGGAGCCAACGCCTCCGGACCGTTCGTAGCCGACCCGTTCAGCCGAGAGCCGAGCCGGATGTACCGGACCGGGGATCGTGTGCGCCGCCTGCACGACGGGGCGATCGAGTTCCTGGGCCGGATCGACGACCAGGTCAAGATCCGGGGCTTCCGGATCGAGCCGGCCGAGGTCGAGGCGGTGCTGAGCCGCCATCCGGCCGTCCGACAGGCGGCGGTCGTGCCCGAGCCCGACGAGCGGGGCGAGCTTCGCCTGGTCGCCTACATCGCCGCCGCCGAGGACCCGACGGTCGAGGATCTCCAGGCCTTCCTGTCCGAGTCGCTACCCGATTACATGGTCCCGGGGACCTTCGCGCAGCTTGAAGCGCTGCCGTTCACGCCGAGCGGGAAGATCGATCGCAAGGCGCTGGCCGGCCTGGCCACCGTTCAGATGCGCCGCGAGGCCCAGTACGTCGCCCCGCGCGACGCGATCGAGGCGCAGATCGCCGCGATCTGGGCCGAGTTGCTCGGCACGGACCAGGTCGGCGTATTCGACGACTTCTTCGCCCTCGGCGGTCATTCGCTGCTGGCCACGCAGGCGATCATGCGGATCCGCCGCGATCATGCCGATATACCTCTGCGGGCCCTGCTGGCCGCCCCGACCGTGGCGACGCTGGCCGAGGTGGTGCGGGGCGGCCCCATAGAAAAGGGTGATTCGTAGGATTTCGTCTCATATGTCAAAATCAGTTTGCGTGGATCGGTCTGGCCAAGAATGGCGTCGATCGCGCGGGTCAAGCAATCCGAATCAGGGTTAGGGGGGTCGGGGGCCGATCCGCCTCAGGGGTGAGCTATGTCGGACAAAATTGGTGAGAGTTTCCAGGTATCGCCGCAGCAAGAGCGGCTCTGGTTAGGGGCGCCTGACGGCCCGGCCGGGCGGGTTCAGGCGGTGGTGTCGCTGGCCGGACCGATCGACGCCGTGGCGCTGCGCCAGGCGCTGTCCGGCGCCGTCGCGCGGCACGAGATCCTCCGGACCACATTCGTCCGCCAACCGGGGATCCTGGTTCCGCTCCAGGTCGTGAGCGACGAGCTCGAGCCGGCCTGGGAGACGGTCGACGTCGCGGCGCTCCCCGCCGCCGAGCAGGCGCAGCGGCTGGCCGCGGTCTGCGCCGCCGAACTGCGCGCGCCGCTGGATTTCCCCGCCGGGCCCCTGCTCCGCGCCGTGCTGGTCGCCGGCGGCGAGGAGCGGCACACGCTTGTGCTGACCGTCTCCTCGCTCTGCGCCGATGCCGCATCGGCCGGACTCCTGGTCCGGGAGATCGCCCATCACCTGACCGGTCAGGGCTCGCTCGCGGAGGAGCCCCTGCAGTACGCCGACTTTGCCGCCTGGCAGGTCGAGCTCCAGGACGCCGACGACGCCGAGGCAACCTCGGCGCGCGAATACTGGAGCGGGATGGCCGGAGTCGGCAGCCCGGCGCTCCCGTTCACGGCTCCCCTGCCCGACTCGCCGCTGGTCACCGAGCACGTTCCCGTCGCGGTCGACCTCGCCTCCACGATCAACGAGGGCGCCAAGGACCTCGGGGTCAGCGCCGACTCATTCGTTCACGCCGCCTGGTGCACGGTGATCGCCCGCTCCACCGCGACCGAGGCGCCCACGCTGGCCTTCGTCGGCAGTGCCCGGCGCCACGCCGATCTCGAAGGCGCGATCGGAGCGCTGTCGGGATCGGTGCCGCTGACCACTGAGGTGCCGGCCCAGGGCACCTTCGCCGAGGTGCTGCACAGCCTGGACGGCGCTCGCAACGCCGCCCCCGTCTGGCAGGACTACGCCCCGGCCGACGCCGGCGCCGGGGTCGGCATCGGCTTCGTGAGCGCCGACGGCGTCCACGTCGCCGGCGCGAACCTGGCGCTGAGACTCGAGCGCGTCGCCGACACGGGCCGCGGTCTCGGATTGGCGCTGACCTGCTGCAGCGGCGAGGGCGATCCCCGGCTGGAGCTGTGGTTCGACCCCGCCTGGCTCGACCGGGCCGAGGTGGAGCGGCTGGGCCGCCGGCTCGAGCACACGCTGCAGGTGCTCGCCGCCAACCCGGGCATCGCCGTGGCCGAGATCGACATCCTCGACGAGGACGAGCGAGAGCGCGTGCTGGTGCAGTTCAACGACACCTCCGTGCCGGTCCCGTCGGGCACCGCCCACGAGATGTTCGCCCGCGCGGCGGCGGAGTCGCCGACGCGGACGGCGGTTATCGACGAGCACGGCTCGCTCACCTACGCCGAGCTCGAGGCCCGGGCCAACCAACTCGCCCACCACCTGCGAGCGGCCGGCGTGCAGCCCGGCGCCGCGGTCGGACTGTGCACCGAGCGCGTCAACGAGATGCTGGTCGGGCTGCTGGGGATCCTCAAGGCGGGCGGCGCCTATCTCCCGCTGCACTACGAGCACCCTCGCGCCCGGCTCGGGCAGCAGCTCGAGACGGCCGGGGCAGGAGTGATCGTCAGCCAGGAGCCACTGCTCGGGCGCCTACCCGAGTTCGCCGGCCAGGTCATCTGCCTGGACCGCGACCGTGCCGCGCTCGACGCCGAGCCGGAGACGGCGCCGGACGTCGCCGTCGGCGGCGAAGCGCTGGCCTACGTGATCTACACCTCCGGCTCGACGGGCACGCCCAAGGGAGTCGGGGTCACGCACGCCAACCTGGTCAACTACGCGACGTTCATCGCCGGCGCGCTGGGCGCCGACCGCGAGCCCCTCTCGTTCGGCCTGGTGACCTCGATCTCCACCGACCTCGGCAACACCTCCGTGTTCGGTGCGCTCTGCTCCGGGGGCACGCTCGTGCTGCTCAGCCCGACCGCGGTCGCCGACGGCGCCGTGATGGCCCGGGAGCTCGAGCGCTCACCGATCGACGTGCTGAAGGTCACGCCCTCGCACATCGGGGCCCTGCTGGCCGGCGGCGCGGACGGCGTGCTCCCGCGCCGCTGCCTGGTGCTCGGCGGCGAGCGAGCCCCGTGGGACCTGGTCGCGCGGGTGCGCGAGATCTCCGAGGTGCCGATCCTCAACCACTACGGCCCGACCGAGGCCACGATCGGGTGCTGCACGTTCCCGGTGGGCGACGGTCCGGGACCGTTCCAGCCCGCCACCGTGCCGATCGGCCGCCCGATCGCCAACGCCACCTGTTACGTGCTGGACGAGGGCCTGGGGCCGGTTCCGATCGGCGTGGCCGGGCGCCTGTTCATCGGCGGGGCCGGCATCGCGCGCGGCTACGTCGGACAGCCCGAGCTGACCGCCGAACGCTTCAGCCCGGACCCGTTCGCCGGCCGGCCTGAGGCCAGGATGTACGAGACCGGCGATCTCGCCCGCTGGCTCCCGGACGGAGCGCTCGAGTTCCTCGGCCGCGACGACGAGCAGATCAAGGTTCGCGGCTACCGGGTCGAACCGGCCGAGGTCGAATCGGCGCTGCGCTCGCACCCCGCCGTCAGCGACGCCGTGATCGTGACCCAGCCCGGCGCCTCCGGCGACGTGCGCCTGATCGCCTACTGCGCCACCACCGGCGCGGTCAGCCAGGAGGAGCTGCGCAGCCACCTGGCGCAGTGGCTGCCCGAGTTCATGATCCCGTCGGTGATCGCCACCCTCGACACCCTGCCGCGGACGCCCAGCGGCAAGGTCGACCGGCGCGCGCTGCCGGATCCGTCCACGCTGGCCGGCTCGGCGGCGTCCGACTACGTCGCGCCGCGCACGCCGATCGAGGAGGCCGTGGCGGCGATGTGGGCGGAGACGCTGGGCCTCGAGCGGGTCGGCGTCACCGAGGACTTCTTCGAGATCGGTGGGCATTCGCTGGTCGCCACGCAGGTGGTGGCCCAGGTCCGCAGCGGGCTCGCCGTCGATCTCCCGCTCCACAGCCTGTTCACCTGCCCGACCGTCGAGAGCCTGGCCGCCGAGATCATGCGGATGATGGGCGAATCGGAGCAGGACGAGACGGCCGAGCTGCTGGCGGAGCTCGAGGGGCTCTCCGACGAGGACGCGGAGCGGTTGCTGGCCGGCGAGGGCAACCTCCCAGAGGCCGGGTAGTGGCCGCCAGCGACATGAGCACCACCGATAACCCGACTCAGACGATTCCCCGGCTGACCCACGACGGTCCACGGCCGCTGTCGTACCCGCAGCAGCGCCTGTTCCTGCTGGATCGGCTCATGCCCGGGCTGCCGGCCTACAACGTGCCGACCCTGGTCCGGGTCGGAGCGACCCTCGACGAGGGGCTGCTGAAGCAGGGCCTGAACGCGATCGCCGCCCGCCACGAGATCCTCCGCACGACGATCCGGCTGGTGGACGGCGAGCCGATCCAGGAGCTCTCCCCCGACGGCGACGTAGAGCTCGAGGTGTCGGACCTGCGCTCCGCCGCACCGGAAGCACGCGAAGCCGAAGCGCAGGCGCTGCTCGGGCGCTTCGCCCGCCGGCCATTTGACATCTCATCCGATCTGCTGCTGCGCGCCGCGCTCGTCCACCTCGCCCCGGACGAGGACCTGCTGCTGATCGTCTTCCACCACATCGGCTCCGATCACGTCTCCAGCACGATCCTGTTCCGAGAGCTCGATGAGCTCTACGGCGCGCTGCAGGCCGGGCGCGAGCCGGCGCTGGCGCCGCTGCCGATCCAGTACGCCGACTTCGCCGCCTGGCAGCGCGAGCACCTCAGCGGCAGCCAGTACGACGAGCTGGTCGACTACTGGACCTCGCAACTGAGCGGCGCCCCGGAGCGACTCGATCTCCCCTCCGACCGGCCGCGACCGAGCATGCAGAGCTACCGCGGCAAGCTGCGGGAGTTCACCATCGACGCCGAGCTCGCCAATCCCCTGCGCGAACTGGCGCGGCGCAACAGCGTTTCCATCTTCGTGCTGCTGATGGCGGCGTTCAAGACCCTCTTGCATCGCTACGCCGGCGTCGAGGACGTCGTCGTCGGCGCGCCGGCCTCGGGCCGGCACTACGAAGAGGTCGCGGGACTGCTGGGCTGCTTCTCCAACACCCTGGCGCTGCGCACCGACCTGTCAGGCGATCCCACCTTCGCCGAGCTCCTGGCCCGCGTCAAGATGACCACGATGGAGGCTCAGATCTACCAGGAGCTTCCCTTCGAGAAGGTGGTCGAGGCGCTCAATCCCGAACGCGCGCAGAGCTACTCGCCCGTGTTCCAGGTCCTGCTCGGCTACGACGTGGCGTCGGACCACCCGCCGGCGCTGGCCGGCCAGCCGCTTGAGCGCCTCCCGATCCCGGGCTGGGAATGGTCCCGGTTCGACCTCTCGATCATCCTGCGCGACATCGAGGGTGGCGCGCTGCGCGCGGACCTCGAATACACCACCGACCTGTTCGACGCCTCCACGATCGAGCGATTCATCGGTCACTACCGCACGCTCTTGGAGGGAGTCCTCCGCGACCCGCAGCAGCGCTTGTCTGAGCTGCCACTGCTCACCGCGCAGGAGCGAGAGCAGATGCTGGTGGGGTGGAACGACACAGCCCACGATTACGACCACCGGCCGGTACACGAGCAGATCTCCGAACAGGCCGGCAGGACCCCGGACCGGGTGGCCATCTTCTCCGGCCCCGAGCGGCTCACCTACGCCGAGCTGGAGACGCGGACCAACCAGCTCGCCCATGAGCTGATCGACGCCGGCGCCGTGTCGGGGAGCCTCGTCTGCATCTGCATGGACCGCTGCCCCGACATGCTCGTGGCGATGCTCGCGGTGCTCAAGACCGGGGCCGCCTACGTGCCGATCGACCCGACGTTCCCTCCTGAGCGCCAGGAGTTCATGCTCGCCGACGCGCAGGCCCCGATCCTGGTCACCCAGGAGCGGTTCCTCGGCGTGCTCGACCCGCTCGAGGCGAAGGTCATCGCGATGGACCGCGACCGGGCGCGGATCGATCAGCGCCCGGGCGAACCGACCGGCGTCGCCGTCGACCCCGAGCAACCGGCCTACATCATCTACACGTCGGGCTCCACCGGACGGCCGAAGGGCGTGGTGACCATTCACCGCTCGGTGGCCAACCTGCTGGCCTACATGCGCGAGTGGCCCGGTACGTCGGAGGACGACGTGGTGGCCAGCGTGGCCACCCACGCGGTCGACCTGCCGGTGCCCGACTACTACCTGACGCTGATGGTCGGCGCGCGGCTGCTGATCATCCCTCGCGAGGTGACGATGGACGGCGTCGATCTCGCCGACTGGCTGGCCCGCGCCGGAGCGACAGCGATGGCAGCCACGGCGACGACGTGGCAGCTGCTGGTGGACGCGGAATGGAAGGGGAGCTCCGCGCTGAAGATCTCCGCCGGCGGCGAGGCCCTGCCGCGGGCGCTGGCCGAAGAGCTGCGCTCGCGCGGCGCGTCGCTGTGGAACGTCTATGGCCCAACCGAGACGACCGTGTGGTCATCGGTGCTCGAGCTGGAGCCGGGCGAGGGGTCGGTGCCGATCGGCGGTCCGCTGTGGAACACGACCTTCTACGTGCTCGACTCGAACCGGCAACCGGTGCCGATCGGGATCCCCGGCGAGCTCTGTATCGGTGGCGACGGGCTGGCCCCCGGTTACCTGAACCGGCCCGAGCTGACGGCCGAGAAGTTCATCCCCAACCCATTCGCCACCACGGCCGGAGACCGGCTCTACCGCACCGGCGATCTCGTGCGCTGGCGCGAGGACGGGACGCTCGAGTACATCGGCCGGGTCGACCTGCAGGTGAAGCTGCGCGGCTTCCGGATCGAGCTCGAGGAGATCGAGGCCGTCCTGGCCGATCACCCGGACGTCGGGGGCGCCGCCGCGGTCGTGCGCGAGGACAGCCCCGGCGACCAGCGGATCGTGGCCTACGTCGTGCCCGCCGAGGGACGAACGGTGGAGGTCGACGGTCTGCGCCGGCTGTGCAAGGCGAGGCTGGCCCCGTACATGGTGCCCTCGACCTTCGTCCAGCTGGAGAAGTTCCCGACCACCCCGAACCGCAAGCTCGATCGCCGCGCGCTGCCGGCTCCGGACGGCACGCGCCCTGACCTGGCGGACTCCTACGTGGCCCCGGAAACCCCGGTCGAGGAGGGCCTGGCCTCGATCTGGGCCGACGTCCTGGGCGTCGACCGCGTGGGGATCGACGACGACTTCTTCGACCTGGGCGGTCACTCGCTGCTGGCGGTCAAGATGCTGGCCCGCGTGCAGGAGACGATGGGGATCGACCTGTACCTGGGGATCGTGTTCGAGAACTCGACGGTCCGCGAGCTGGCCGTCGCCGTGACCTCGGGGCTGCTCGGCGAGGCCGGCGAGGACGAGCTGGCCGACCTGCTCGCCGAGGCCGAGGCCTCCGAGCTATGAGCAGCGACTCATCCCGGGTCGCGCGGCGGCTGGAGAACCTGAGCCCGGCGCAACGGGCGCTGCTCGAGCAGCGGCTGATGCAGCGCAGCGCCACGGCCGCACGCCAGAACACGATCACTCCCCGCACCACCTTCAGCCCCTGCGAGCTCTCCTACTCCCAGGAGCTGCTGTGGCTGCTCAGCCAGGTCTTCGACGACGGCATCGCCTACAACGCCCCGGGGTCCTTCCAGCTCGAGGGGCCGCTGGACCTCGAGCGCCTGCGCCGCTCGTTGGAGAAGCTGGTCGCGCGCCACGAGATCCTGCGCACCACCTACGACGTCGTCAACGGCAAGCCGATGCAGCTGATCGGCCCGCCGCACGAGGTCGAGCTGAACCTGATCGACATCGGCGGGATGAGCCCGGACGAGCAGCAGGCCGAATCGCAGCGCATCCTCAAGCAGGAGTCACGTTTCCGCTTCGATCTGGTCAACGGACCGGTAATGCGCTCCACCGTGATCCGCCTGTCGGACACCAACCACATCCTGATGCTGAACATGCACCACGTGGCCACCGACGGGTACTCGCGCAGCGCGTTGTACCGGGATCTGACCGCCTTCTACGACGCATTCGAGACCGGCGTGGAACCGGAGCTGCCCCACCTCGCGATCCAGTACGCCGACTACGCGGTCTGGCACCGTCGCTGGCTAGACGGAGGCGTCGGCGACAAACAACTCGAATACTGGAAGCGCAAGCTGGCCGGCGCACCCTCGCGGCTCGACCTGCCCACCGATTACCCTCGCCCGCCGGCCCGCTCGTGGGTGGGCGACAACATGAGCATGATGCTGGACGTGGCGACCCGCGAGGGGCTCCGCTCGGTCGCCCGGGGCAACGACTCGACGTTGTTCGTCGCGCTGCTGGCGGTGTTCTCGACTCTGCTGGGCCGCTACTGCGGGCCAGGACGATGTGGTGATCGGCACGCCGTTCGCCGGGCGCAACCGGACCGAGCTCGAGTCGATGGTCGGCTACTTCATCAACCCGCTCGCGCTGCGCATCGACCTCTCCGGCAACCCGACCTTCAATGAGCTGCTGGACCGTGCCCGTCAGACGACGCTCGAGGCCTTCGCCAGCGCGGACGTGCCCTACGAGAACGTGGTACGGGCCACCAACCCGGCCCGCGACCTGAGTCAGACCCCGGTCTATCAGGCGATGCTGGTCCTCCACAACCCGGCCTGGCAGACCCAGCGCCCGAAGTTCCAGCCGGCGGGGCTCCGCTCCAGCGAGATCAGCCACGAGAAGGGCTGGGCCAAGTTCGACGTCCTGCTGGGGATGAGCGAGCGGACGACCGGACTGAACACGACCTGGGAATACAGCACCGAGCTGTTCAGGCCCGCGACGGTCGCCCGGATGATGGAGCACTTCCGCACGCTGGCCGAGAGCGCCGGCAGTAACGCCGACCGGCCGATCTCCAAGCTGTCGATGCTCTCGGAGGGCGAGCGGGCCAAGGTCGTGGTGGCCTGGAACGCGCACGGGCGCTCGCTGGAGCAACGCGAGACCATCAAAGAGCTGTTGGAGGAGCAGGTCGCGCGGACGCCCACGGCCGACGCCGTCGTGTACGGCGATCAGCGACTGACCTTCGACGAGCTCAACCGGCGGGCCAACCGGATCGCCGCGCTGCTGCAGCGCCAGGGCGTCGGCCCGGGCACGCTGGTCGGGGTCCTGATGCAGAAGTCGATCGACCTGGTGCCCGCCGTGCTCGCGGTGGTCAAGTCCGGCGGCGCCTACATCCCGCTGGATCCGCTCTACCCGCGGGACCGGATCGAGTTCATGGTCGCCGACGCCGAGCCGAGCGTGCTGCTGACGCACGAGAAGCACCTGGCCACCGCGCCCGACACCGACGCCAGGATCATCGCGATCGACTCGCCGGGCGTGCTCGACGGCTGTTCCGAGGAGAACCCGGCCACCACCGCCGGCGGCGACGACCTCGCCTACATCATCTACACCAGCGGCTCGACGGGCACGCCGAAGGGGGCGATGATCGCCAATCGCAGCCTGGCCAGCGCCTTCTTCGCCTACGAGCGCGCCTACCGCCTGCGCGAGTGCAAGGCCCACCTGCAGATGGCCAGCTTCTCGTTCGACGTCTTCACCGGCGATCTGATCCGCTCGCTGCTGGCCGGGGCCAAGCTCGTCCTCTGCCCGATCGAGGTGGTGATCGACCCAGCGGCGCTGCTGGCGATGATGCATCGCGAGGGAGTCGACACGGCGGAGTTCGTGCCGGCCACGGCAGCGTTGCTGTTCGAGCATGTCGAACGCGAAGGCCTGCGGCTTGACCACATGCGACTGGTGATCATCTCCAGCGAGGCGTGGCGCAACGAGAAGTACCTGCTCTACAAGAGCCTGGTCGGACCCGACACCCGGCTGGTCAACTCCTACGGCCTGACCGAGGCGACGATCGACAGCACCTGGTTCGAGCCGGCCGACGACGTCGAGTTGCTGCCCGGCCGCTTCGTGCCGATCGGCGGTCCGCTCGACAACACGCGGATCTACGTCCTCGACGAGAACCTGGAGCCGCAGCCGATCGGGATTCCGGGCGAGCTGTGCGTGGGCGGAGTCGCGGTGGCACGGGGCTATCTGAATCGCCCCGAGCTGACCGCGGAGAAGTTCCTCCCCGACCCGTTCGCGGAAGCGGACGCCGACGCAGCACGGCGGCCTCGAGCCGCTCCTCTACCGCACCGGCGACCTGGCCCGGTGGCTGCCCGACGGGACGATCGATTTCCTCGGGCGCACCGACCGCCAGCTCAAGATCCGCGGCTTCCGGATCGAGCCGGGCGAGATCGAGGCGGTGCTCGAGCGCCACCCGTCCGTCCGCGCCGCAGCGCTGATCGACCGCGAGGACCCCAGCGGCGAGACCCGGCTGGTCGCCTATATCGAGCCCGCGGGACCCGCGCCGGAAGCCACCGACCTGCGCGCCTTCGTGGCCGATCACGTGCCCAACTACATGATCCCCAGCGCCTACGTGATGCTGGACGAGCTCCCGCAGACGCCGAACGGCAAGATCGATCGGGATGCGCTCCCGGACCCGGCCTGGGATCAGGCCACCGCGGTCGACGAGTTCGTCGCCCCCAGCACCGAGACCGAGAAGCGACTGGCCGAGATCTGGAGCGAGATCCTGACCGTCAGCGAAATCGGGATCAACGACAACTTCTTCGCGCTCGGCGGCCATTCGCTGCTGGCCATGCGGGTGATGTCGCGAGTGCGCCAAGATCTCGGCGTCACGCTCCTGCTGCGCTCGATCTTCGACACGCCTACGATCATGGAACTGGCCGCAAGCGGTCGATAAGCACGTTGATGACACGGAGCCAGTCGCGCAGCCCGCGCTGGTGCGGGTCGCCAGGCCGCCGATCCGCCGGGCACCGGGCTAGCCACCACCCATGAGCGGAACCGCCGAGACACCGGAAACCACCGCGACACTAGAGCCGACCGGAGAGGCCTTTGCCCTGCCGGCCTCCTTCGCGCAGCAGCGACTCTGGTTCCTGGACCGGCTCGAGCCGAACAGCGCCGCCTACAACGTCCCGATGGCCACCCGCCTGCGCGGCCCGCTGGATGTGGGCGCGCTGGAGTCGGCGCTGAACCGGCTCGTCGAGCGACACGAGTCGTTGCGGACCGGCTTCGTCCTGGAGGACGGCACCCCGCAGCAGCTGATCAGCCCGCCTCGGCCGCTGCCCCTGCCGGTCACCGACCTCAGCGATCGTCCGGACGCCGAAGCCGAGGTTCAGAGCCTGGTGGAGGAGGAGGCCCGGAGGCCGTTCGACCTCGCCGGCGACTCCCTGATCCGCGTGGCTCTGTTCAGACTGGGCGACGAGGATCACGTCTTCACGCTGACGATCCACCACATCGTCGCCGATGCCTGGTCGCTGGGCGTGCTCAACCGCGAGCTGACCGCCCTGTACAACGGATCGCTCCAGGGCCGCGACATCGAGCTGCCCGAGCTGGCGCTCCAGTACGGAGACTTCGCGGTCTGGCAGCAGGATTGGATGCAGTCCGGTGGCCTCGACGGGCAGCTCGACTACTGGCGGCGGCAGCTGGCCGGCGCCCCCGCGCTGCTCGAGCTCCCCACCGACCATCCCCGGCCCGCCGAGCAGAGCTTCCGCGGCGCGACCCTGCGCGTGGCGCTGCCGCTCCGCTCTCGAGCGGCTCAGCGCGCTGAGCGAGCGGGAAGGGGCGACGATGTTCATGACGCTCCTGGCCGCGTTCATGACGTTGCTCGGACGCTACACCGGGCGCAGCGACATCCTGGTGGGAACCCCGGTGGCCAACCGCAGCCGGTCGAGCTCGAGGGCATCGTCGGCCTGTTCGTGAACACGCTCGTGCTCCGCTCGAGCATCGACGGCGATGAATCGTTCACGCGAGACTCTGGCTCGGGTGCGCGAGGCCTCGCTCGGCGCGTTCTCCAACCAGGATCTGCCGTTCGAGAAGCTCGTGCAGGAGCTCAACCCGAAGCGTGACCGCAGCCACGCGCCGCTGGCCCAGGTGCTGTTCGTGGCCCAGAGCGCCGCGTCGAGCCCGCCGGGCCTGGCCGGTCTCCAGCAGGAGCGGATGAGCGCCGAGCGCGGCACGGCAAAGTTCGATCTCGGCCTGTTCGTCGCGCGAGCACCCCGAGGGTCTGCGCGTGTCGCTCGAGTACTGCACCGCCCTGTTCGAGGCCGCGACGATCTCGCGGATGCTCGAGCACCTGGAGACCCTGCTCGAGGCGATCGTCGCCGACCCGTCGCGTCCGGTCGGAAAGCTGGCGCTGCTGAGCGACGCGGAGCGGGACCTCGTCCTGCGGCGCTGGAACGACAGCGGCGAGCGCGAGACCGACGATCGCTGCGTGCACGAGCTGGTGGCCGAGCAGGCGCGCGCGCACCCCGGATGTCGTCGCGGTCAGGCTGGCCGGCGACGAGCTGTCCTACGCCGAGCTCGATGCCCGAGCCAACCGGCTGGCCCAGCATCTGCGCGGCCTGGGCGTCGGCCCCGATGTCGTGGTGGCGATCTCGGCCGAGCGGTCGCTGGAGACGATGGTCGCCATGCTGGCCATCCTCAAGGCCGGAGGCGCCTACGCGCCGGTCGATCCGAGCTATCCGCAGGACCGCATCGCGTTCATGCTGGCGGACTCGGGCACGCCCGTGCTGCTGACCCAGAGCCATCTGCTGGAGCGGCTCCCCGCTCACTCCGGCGCGACCGTGTGCCTGGACAGCGATCAGGAGCGCGATCGCGGCGCACGACGCGGTCGCCCCGCGCGACCGGCGTGAACCCGGACCACCTCGCCTACGTGCTCTACACGTCGGGATCGACGGGCCGGCCCAAGGGCGTGGCGATGAGCCACCGTCCGCTCACCAATCTGCTGCGCTGGCAGCTCGCGCACTGGTCGCAGCCCGGGCCGGCGCGCACGCTCCAGTTCGCCTCGCTCAGCTTCGACGTGGCCTTTCAGGAGATCTTCTCCACCTGGTGCTCGGGCGGCACGCTGGTGCTGATCGACGAGCACGACCCGTCGCGACGTGCACGCGCTGCCGGGGCGGCTCGCCGAGGAGCGCAGTCGAGCGGCTCTTCCTGCCGTTCGTGGGCCTCGAGAGCGCTGTGCGACGCGGCCGAGCACCTGGACCTGACGATCCCCAGCCTGCGCGACGTGATGACGGCCGGCGAGCAGCTCAAGGCCACTCCCCCGATCAACGGCTTCTTCGCGCCGGCATCGGGACGCCACGCTGTTCAACCACTACGGACCGACCGAGAGCCACGTCGTCACCTCGTACGCCCTGCCCGCGGACCCCGACGACTGGCCGGCGCTCCCGCCGATCGGACGGCCGATCTCGGGAGCGCGGATCTACCTGCTCGACCAGCACCTCCAGCCGGTGCCGTTCGGCGTCCCGGCGACCTCTACATCGGCGGCGTCAGCCTGGCCCGCGGCTACCTCGGCCGGCCCGAGCTGACCGCCGAGCGCTTCCGCGAGGACCCCTTCGACGCCGGTGAGGGCGCGCGCATCTACCGCACCGGCGACGTCGCCCGCTACCGGCCCGACGGCAACATCGAGTTCCTCGGACGCAGCGACGACCAGGTCAAGGTCCGCGGCTTCCGGGTCGAGCTCGGCGAGGTCGAGACCGCGCTGAGCGCCCTGCCCAGCGTGGGGCAGGTCGCCGTCATGCTCCGCGAGGACGACCCCGGGAACCCGCGCCTCGTCGGGTACGTGACGATCGTGCCGGGACACGATGTCGAGCCGGCGGACATCCTGGGCGCGCTGCGCCACAGCCTGCCCGATTACATGGTCCCCCAGCACCTGGTGATGCTGAGCTCGTTCCCGCTCACGCCCACGGGGAAGATCGAGCGCAAGGCGCTGCCGGCTCCCGACGGCGTGTCGCACACCTCTACGGAGTTCGCGCAGCCCACCACCGAGCTGGAGGCGGAGCTGGTCGGCATCTGGCAGCGCGTGCTCAAGGTCGATCGCATCGGGATCGACGACAACTTCTTCGAGCTCGGCGGCCACTCGCTACTGGCCGTTCAGCTGGTCCACGCCGTCGAGAACGAGCTCGACCGGATCTGCGCGTTGCCGATGCTGTTCCGCACGGGCACGGTTCGCTCGCTCGCGGCTGAGCTCCGAGCCGGCGGCGCGGACTGCACGACCCCCACCGTGCTCAAGCTCCGGTCCGAGGGCGCCGGCACTCCGATCTTCTGCATCTCCGGGGTCCACGTCTATCAGGAGCTCGCCGACGCGCTCGGGGTCGACGCCCCGGTGTACGGGATCTTCCTGCCCTACGAGCAGGAGATGTTCGACAACGACCAGCTGTCGCTGTCGATCGAGGAGATGGCGGCCGGCTATCTCGAGGTGGTCCGCGCCGAGCAGCCTCACGGCCCCTATGTGTTCCTCGGCCTGTCCGTCGGCGGCCTGCTGATCTATGAGATGGCGCACCAGCTGGAGCGCGCCGGCGAGGACGTCAGCCTCCTGGTGATACTCGATACGATAGTTCCCGGTACATTGACGTCTGACTGGAAGCGCACGATGCGCCGGCGGCGCCTGAGGGTGACCGGCCTGATCAAGGAAGCCGCCAGCGCAGTAGGACTTCGCCCCACCCCGCCAGACAGCCAGCGCGAGCTGGCCCGACTCGCCCGGATGCGTATCGAGATCTACAATCACGCCCGCCGCCGCTACCAGCTGCACCCGTACAGCGGCCGGGCGGTGCTGGTGCGCTCCGAGACGACGGTGGAGCTGGGCGGGCGACATGCTCGACGACCCCACGTTCGGCTGGGGCGCGCACGTCGACCAACTGGAGATCTACGACGCCGTCGGTGACCACATCACCCACCTCAGGCGCCCGCACGTGCAAGCGCTGGCGTCGAAGCTGAGACCGCACATCGAGCAGGCCCGAGCCGTCTCTCAGTCCCGCGAATGAGACTTTCAGGACTCAGGGCACCGCGCCGGGCCGTTGGCCTGGCGATCGTCATCTTGACGGCCGGCTGCGGCGCGACCTCGGCGTCGGTCACGAGCAAGACCGCCACCCGCGAGACGACGCCGCCGATCACCTCGGTCACCACGCCCAGCACTCCGATCGCCACGACGGCCGCCCGTTCCGCGCCGATCGTCTATCGACCTGCGGGTCTGAGCTACGGGCGAAGGTTCCGCTGGTGATCGCCCTTCACGGTGCCGGAGCTTCACCCTCCGGGATGCGGTACCTCACCGGCATGAACTCGGTCGCGGCCCAGCACAGGTTTGTCGTCGCCTACCTCGGCACCTCCGACCCCGCCCACGCGTGGGCGCCACCGAGCGACACCACGTACGTCCACAACATGATCGGCGCGATCACCAGGACCCAGAACATCGATCCGGACAAGGTCTACGTGATCGGGTTCTCGGCCGGCGGCTACGAGGCGTGGCGGGTCGGGTGCCTGTATTCGTCCCAGGTAGCCGGGATCGCGATCGTCGCCAACAACATGAACCAGCAGCTCTACAACAGCTGCAAGCTGACCCGCCCGGAGTCGGAGTACCTGCTGGTCGGCGGGGCCGACTCGATCCGGCCCACGGGGATCCCGGGCAAGCTCCCGTCGGCGGCCAAGACCACCGCACGGTGGCGTCAGCTCGACGGGTGCGCCGGCGGATCGGCGCGTCCGCTCACCCGCAGCAACATCACCTTCCAGACCTGGACGTCGTGCATCGACGGCAGCGCCGTGTCGCTGACCTACGTCGGCGGCGGTCTGCACAACTGGCCCGGTGGCCCGACGATCAGCACCGCGGCCGACCCCTACTCGAAGCGCTACGACGCCTCCCAGGCGATCTGGGCGTTCCTCTCCCCCCACTCGCTCTCGCCCCACACGCTCGCCGGCGCGCTCCTGGGGGTTTCGAGTGCCAGCAGCGGGAAGCGACGCACGATCACGGCGACATTTGCGCTCGGCGAGGCGATCAACGTGGCCTCCGTCATCAGCGCTCACGGGCGCAGTTGGAGGTTCAAGAACACGCTGAAGGGTGTCGGCGCGGGCAAGCAGATGCGCATCAACGTGCCGGCCAGCGCGGCCGGCGGGCGCTACTCGATCAAGCTGACGATCTCCGACTCCTACGGTCGCAAGCTCACCGTCAGCAAGACCGTCGGGATCGCCAAGCCGTAGCCAACGAGCCGGACCGCGCGCGAACCTTGGCGCGATCTGGACCTCTGGTGCACCGCTACACGCCAAAGCTCGACCGAGCTCGTCAAAGACTCACGCACCGGCCCCGGCCGCAGCCGGATACACGCACACACGCACGACAGCCCGCCGCGCCCGAGATTTAGGAGGTGCGGTCGAACTCCCAGCTGGACTCGACGTGCAGCGGGGAGAGCCGGACGATCGCCCGGGGGGCGGCGTCGAGCTCGGGGCCGTGCATGGTGAACGGCGTCAGCGGCTGCCAGGAGACCAGCTCCGTGCCGTTGGTCCAGTCCTTGTAGATGCCACCCCACAGGTAGAACTTTCCGGCGGGCAGCGGGAGCGCGGGGATCTCGCAGCGCACGCGGGTCGACCCCGGGTCGATGATCGTCTCCCGCCCCGGATTGACCAGGAAGATCGGCGTGGCGGCTCCCTCGGTGATGCCCAGGTAGATCCAGGCGCGGTAACTGTCGCGGCTTTCGATGGTCATGTCGACGATCAGCGGGCCGCCGGTCACCGGCAGGCTGCCGTCCGGCGTGCCCGCCTCGATGTCGTGAACCTTGAGCACGCCGTCGATCTCGGGCCGCTCGGCGGCCACGCCCTCCACGGCGGCGCGGTAATCGCTGAGGACTTCGCGGATCGGGCCCATCGTCTCGACCTTTCCCCCGTGCAGCCAGGCGCCGTTCGCGCAGGTGGCCTCCACCGCGGCGAGGTCGTGGGAGACGAACAGCAGGGTCGTCCCCTGCTCGAGCACGTAGCGGATCCGCTCCAGACAACGCTGCTGGAACGTGGCGTCGCCGACGGCCAGGACCTCGTCGACCAGCAGGACGTCGGGATCGAGATGGGCGGCCACGCCGAATCCGAGCCGCATCTGCATCCCGGAGGAGTAGTACTTGACCTGGCGGTCGACGGCCTCCTCGAGATTGGCGAAGGCGACGATCTCGTCGAACTTCCGGGTGACCTCGCGTCGCTTGAGACCCATCAGCGAGCCCGTCAGGTAGATGTTCTCACGGCCGGTGAGCATCGGCGAGATGCCGGCCCGGACCTCGATCAGCGCCCCCACCCGGCCTTGGATGTCGACCTTGCCGGCCGTCGGGTACATGACGCGGGAGAGGATCTTCAGCAGCGTCGATTTCCCGGCTCCGTTGGCGCCCACCAGCGCCCACGACTCGCCCGGCTTGGCCTCGAGGTCGATGTCGCTGAGCGCCCACCGATAGCTCGGGTTGGAGCGACCCTTGATCCGGTCGCGCACGCTGGCCAGCGCATCCTGGAGATACGTGGGGCGGTCGTCGAGCCGGAAGCGCTTCCAGATCTCCGAGGACTGGATGGTGCCCTTAGGCAACGTCGGCAATTCCGGTCTCCAGCCGCTTGAACAGCGCGAATCCGAGCACCAGCGTGACCACGGCGCTGACCGAGCCGACGCCGAGCAGGAGCCAATCCGGGGCCAGCCCTTGCAGCACGCATCTGCGCATGCCATCGATCACCGGCACGAGCGGGTTGACCGCCGAATAGATGATCTTCGCGAGCTGCGTTTTGGCCAGCGAACCTGTGGCGTAGACCACCGGGGTGACGAACAGGCCGAACTGCATCACCAGTGGCAGCACCAGTCGCAGGTCGCGCATGAACACGGTCACGGCGGACACCGCCAGCGTCACGCCGGTGGTGAACACCAGCATCACCACCAACAGCAGCGGCACGTAGAGCGACTCGATCCTGGGGGCGAAGCCGAGCACCGGGAACAGGACCAGCAGGACCAGCGTGGCCAGGATCGCGTCGACGGCGGCGTCCGCCATCGCCGCGATCGGAAACACCTCGCGCGGGCAATAGAGCTTGTTCAGCAGCGGCACGTTCGCGACCAGGCTCTGGCCGCCGGTCGACACCGATGAGGAGAAGAACGTCCACGGCAGCAGCCCGAGGTAGGAGAACAGCGCGTACGGAGCCGTGCCGGTGTTGATGTGCGTGAACTTGGTGAAGATCAAGCGTGAACGCCAGCATCAACGCCACCGGTGTCAACAGCGCCCACAACAGCCCCAATACGGCCTGCTTGTAGCGGACCCGCAGGTCGCGCTCGGCCAGGGTGATGATCAGCTCGTGGTAGTGCCACAACTCCCGTAGCGCCGAGACGAGGCCGACGCGGCGACGGAACCAGATCTCTGGACGCGGCTCGGTCGGCGCCTGCGCGCGCGCAGGATCGTGAGGCGTCCCATCCGCCCGCCCCCCGACAGCCAACTCAGAGCCAGTTCCTTCCAGCACGTTCGCCGATTGTAACGAGCCCTGTCCCGCCTCCGCCAAGAGACGACAGCGGCCAGCGCTCTGGGTCGACGCGAGGAAGCCACTGGCTAGGCGCGGCTGAAGCGCGGCCGAGAAGCGTCGCGCGACGGTCTCGGGAACCCGACCGGACCGGATCGCCCAGCTGCGTGTAGGCCAGCAGCGTAGGCCACCGATACGACCAAGACAGCGCAGATCGCCACGCGCGCGGTCGGTGACCAGGCCCGGAGTACGAGATCACGGCGATCGGCGCCGCCAGCACCGCCCCGGCCACCAGCGTCGGGACCACGGCGGCCCGGTAGTCCAGCAGCGAGAGCTCGAACCTCCGGTGGACCATGACGACCTGAGCCAGCGCCCCGGCGGTCAGCGCCACCACGGTACCGGCGAGCACGCCCCAGATCCCGAACAGCGGTGCGAGCGCCGCCGTCAGGGCCAGGTTGAGAACGGCCGTCCCGGTGGCGGCGCGCGCGGCGATCCCGGGAGCCCCGGCCGCCGCGCCGACGACGTAGGAGACCCCTGACGAGACGTTCGCGATGTAGGCGAGCGAGAGCGCGGCGAGCACTGCGACGGCGTCACGCGGGACGTGGGAGAGCCACCCCATCAGGAGCAGTGGAGCGATCGCCGCTACCAGCAGCAGCAGGGGGAGACCGATTGAGGCCGTGATGGTCAGCAGCCTGCGGTACCGGCGGCGGATCGCATCCATGCCGAACCGCGCCAGGTCCGCCGAAAGCGTCGGGAGGAGCGCCGAGAGCGAGTACACGCCGACCTGGCGGGCGGCCGTGGCGACCCGGTTGGCGAGCTCGTAGGCGCCGGCGGCACTGGGACCGACCGCGAGGGCGATCACCACCTTGTCCGTCTGGTAATTGACCAGATCGGCCCAACCGACCAGCTGCGTGTTCCCGCTGAAGCGCAGGAATCCGCTGACCGTGCGCCACCGCGGCCAGGCCACCGGGATCGTACGCTCAACCCTGAGCACGAATCCGATCACGATCAGCGCCGACAGTGCACCGGCGCCGGCGTTGGCGTACGCGTAGGTGACCAGACCGCCGCCCAGCGCGATCGACGCCGACGCTGGCCACGAAGCTGAGCACCGAGCCGACCACCAGTCCGACGTTGGGGGCAACCATCCGACGCTGTCCGACCGGATACGCCGCCGCCAGCGTGGACAGCATCGAGGCCAGCAGCACGCATGCGCTCGACATCAGCACGGCGCGCATGTCGGTCACGCTGATCCCGTGTATCGACCCGGCCAGCGGCGCGGCACCGACCGCCGCTGCCCCGATCAGCACGATGCCCACGACCGTGATCGAGATCATCCCCACCGCCATGTACTCGCCGCAGCACGTCGGGATCGTCGTGGTTGGCGGCCACGAACCGCGACACCGCGGGGCCCGCGCCGAAATTCAGCAACGCCGCGTACTGGGCCAGGCCGCCGGTCAGCGCCCAGATCCCAAATTGACGGATGCCGAGGCCGGCCAGGATCACCGGCGCCGAGAGCAGCCCAAACAGGTAGCCGAGCATCAGCGGCGCTGATTGCGCCACTGTGTTGCGAACCAGCGATACCGGGGTGTGTGCCTGCCTCATGACTCCTGGTCGTCAATCGATCCCGCATCGGTCGAACGAACTCCACACCCTCCCCAGGCCCGTGACCGGCATCCTAGCCTGAATCGCCGGAACCTAAGCGCTTTGTTGACTGCGTTAGCAGTAGTCTCGGCCCGATCGGAGCGAATCTTTAGCGGTGCCCGATCCGGGGCGTTCGAAGGCGGATCTCGCCGCCCGACTGGCTGAGCTCTCCCCGGAGGCGCGCGCGCTCGTCGCCCAGCGATTGAGGAGCCGCCGGACCCAACCCGGCATAACGATTCCCCGGCGCGACCCGGGCCAGCCGGTGCCGCTGTCCTCGGCCCAGTGGCGGCTGTGGTTCATGGAGCAGTTGCGCCCCGGGACCAACGCCTGGAACACGCCGATCGCCGCCCGCCTGCGCGGCCGGCTCGACGTCGAGGCGCTCAGGGCGGCCCTCGCCACGCTGGTGACGCGCCACGCGACACTGCGCACGGTGTTCGAGGCCCCCGGTGGGGTCCCCGCCCCGGTGGTGCTGAGCAACCCGGTAGTGGATGTCCCCGTGCTGGAGCTGACCGCCGGCCAGGACGAGTCCGAGCGCGATCGATCGGTTCGTCACCGCTGAGGTGGCCACGCCGTTCGACCTCGCCACCGACCTGATGATCCGGGCGCGCCTGCTCCGACTCGATGCCGAGGATCACGCGCTGGTGCTGGTCGCCCATCACGTCGCCTGCGACGGGTGGTCGAAGGGGCTGCTGGTGAGCGAGCTGGGAGCCGCGTACGACGCCCTGTCGGCGGGCGCCACGCCCGAGCTGCCTGAGCTGCCGATCGACTACGCCGACTTCGCCGCCTGGCAGCGCGACCGGCTGACCGGCGAGAACCGCGAGCGCCTCGATGCGTATTGGCGCGAGCGGCTCGACGGGCACGTCCCGGCGCTGCTGCTACCGACCGACCGGCCGCGGCCGGCACGACAGGCGTTCGGGGGCGCGGTGCACTGGCTGAAGCTGCCGGGCTCGCTGGCCGAGCGGACCCGCGCGCTGGGACGCCAGGAGCGGGCTACCCCGTTCATGACGCTGCTGGCGGCGTTCAAGGCCCTGCTGTATGCCCGCAGCGGCCAGCTGGACCTGCTGGTCGGGTCGCCGGCGGCGATGCGGACCCACCCCGAGCTCGAGCCCGTGGTCGGCCTGTTCGCCAATACTCTCGTGTACCGGACCAGCCTGGCCGGAGAGCCGAGCTTCCGGGAGCTCGTCGGGCGCGTCCGTGAGACCGCGCTGGGCGTCTACGCCCACCAGGAGCTGCCGTTCGAGAAGATCGTCGAGGCGGCAAAGCCGCAGCGCGACGCGAGCCGCAACCCGCTGGTCCAGGTCAACCTCCGCGTCGAGGGCCGTGAGCCGGTCCTGTCGCTGCGGGATCTGGAGGTCGTGCCGATCCCGCTGGATCCCGGGATCGCCCGCTTCGAGCTGGCGATCGAGCTCGGCGAGACCGACGACGGCTACGACGGCTACCTGGAGTACGACACCGCCCTGTTCGACGCCGACACCGCGGCGGGCTATGCCCGTGACTTCATCGCGATCCTCGACCAGGCCACCCAGCAGCCCGACACCCCACTCGCGGAGCTGCCCGCGGTCCGCGCGGCCGGCTCCGGCTCCGGCTCCGGCTCCGGCTCCAGCTCCGGCTCACGCGAGGATTAGCTGCCGAGCAGGATCAGGGCGCTCTTGGCGGCCATCTGGGTCGAGCTGGCGTTCGTCAGGCCCGAGCCGCTGTAGCTGCCGCCGAGCGAGAAGCGTCCGATCGGCTTGGCCGTGGCGTTGACCAGGACGATGCCGTGGGCAAAGACCCGCTCGTAGACGCCGTTGGCGAGCTGCTTGAAGGATCCGGCCGGCGCGCCGAGGCGCTGGGCGGTGTCGTACTCGGGGTACCAACCCTCGGCGCTGGTCAGATTGGCGTTCGAGGTCGAGTAGGACGATCTTGCCGTCGGCGGTCAGCAGCATCGAGGCCATGTCGAAGGTGTTCCCGGTCTCGCTGGTGTCGAAGGAGTGAAGCAGCGCGATCTTGCCGTGGGCGGCTGACCACTGCGCTTCGGCCAGCTTCGCGTGCCAGGTGCTGAGCTGCTGTCCGGCGCTGCCCAGGCCGCCCCAGGATTCTTCCTCGGCACCGTCGAGCTGCGAGCTCCAGGTCTGCCAGACGCCGGGGGCGGTCCAGGCGCCGCCGATGTTGCCGACGACCAGCAGGCCCTGGGCGTGTGACTGCGTGGCCGCCGCGGTGACCATCGAGGACATCGCGTTGTCCCAGGCGCCGGGAGTCGGGTACTGGGCCATCGTGACGCCGGCGGCGATCTCGACGTGGGGGATCGCGGTGACGTCGTCGAGGAACAGTCCGTCGAACCCGGCCGCCTTGGCCATGGCCGTGGCGTGCGCCATGCAGGCCTGCTCGTAGCCGGCGTTGCCGACGTCCATGTAGTAGTTGCCGGGGTAGGACTTGTTCACGATCGGGTTGCCGTTCTGGTCGCGCAGGAACCAATCCGGATGGTTGGCCAGCGTGCTCTGGTAGCTCGACGCACGTGGCCCAGCCGGCCGGATCGCTGGGCCGCGAGAGCATGATGTTCTGGTAGAGCAGAATCTTCAGGTTCGGGTTCGCCGCTTGCAGCGCCGGGGCGAAGGAGGCGTTGTCGTACTGGAGCACCATGACCTGGTACCGATTGGCCTCGGCGGCCGGCGACAGCTGCGCTCGAGTACTGGTAGGTCTCGCGGTTGAACAGCGCGACCGTGGGCCCGGCGACGCCACCGGCCGGCGGTGCCGACACGCCGACGTTGAGCGGTCCGGCGGGCTGCCTGACGGTCCGCGAGCGCTTGGGGGCGTTGCTGACCACGATCCGCTGGTGGGCGACCCGGGCCTGCCGATGGGCAAAGATTGCCTTCACCGTGAGCTCGTGGGTGCCGTTGCGGAGCCGGCGGGTGTTGAGGACGCCGGTGCGGTGGTACCGGTAGGGCGCCCGCCGGGCCACCCACCGGTGCGAGCCGTCGATCGAGAAGACGACGGTGCGGACGCCGGAGCCGACGTGCTTGGCGGAGAAGTGGATCGGGCCCGAGACGGTGGCCGCGGAGGGAGCGGCGATCGCCATCTGAGCGACCGGCCGGCCGTGATGGGCCGAGGCGGCCTGGGCGGCCGGGGCGACACTCGCCGCCAGCCCGCAGGCTGAGGCGATCGTGAGCAGGCGTGCGGAGGTACGCCGGATGGCGGGGAGATTCGAAAACATGATGGACCGAGGGGGCGCATCGGGGTCTTGGGGAAGTTCTGCGGCAGTTCCGATGCGGCGCCGTGGTCATAAGGTCGGCGGCGCGAGGAATCGTCCAAAGTCGCGTCCAGGGCGGTGGACGTATGTCCTAACCGGCGGTCTGGACACTTTTTGAGCCGAGGCGTGATTTCCGCCTGGACGAGGTATCCTCGCCTCGCGGCGCCTGTCCCACGTCTCGCGCGCCCGCGCGAGAACCTACTGCGCCCCTGCGCGCCCGTCCCACCTACCGTCACGTGGATCACCAAATCGACACCGGCCCAGCCGGGTTCACGCCCCAGCCCGTCCGGACCAACGACCGAGGCCGGCTACGCCGCGCCTTAGCGCTTGCCGCCTACTACCTGATCGCGCAGCGCCTGCCCGGCGGAGAGTTCCCCGGCGGCGAGCGATTTCGCCGGATCCGGATGGTGATCTGCCGGCAGTTTCTGGCCGCCAGCGGCGACTGGTTCAACATCGGGCCCGACGTCTACATAGCCGATGGCCGTTATCTGACGCTCGGCTACGGCAGCGGCATCGGCCGAGGCTCGCGCGTGTATGGGGCGGTGATCGGGGAAGGCGTGATGATCGCCCCGGGAGTCGTGCTGTTCAAGAACGATCATCGCTTCGACGATCTCGACGGCCCGATCGGCGACCAGGGCGACACCGAGATCAGGCTGCCGGTGATCGAGGACTGGGCCTGGGTTGGCGAGCGGGCGATGGTGCTACCCGGCCGGACGGTTGGACGCGGGGCGATCGTGGGGGCCGGCGCCGTGGTGACCAGAGATGTCGAGCCCTACACAATCGTGGCCGGCAATCCGGCCCGCGTCGTCGGCGATCGCCGCAGTAGACCTACCTGACCGGCGGGCGGTGCGGCGCGGCCGCGCGGGCAGGCGCGGCCGCGCCGCTAAAGCCGTTGGCCCGATCGGCCGAAAAGATGCCGACTACACCAGGCCTTTGGCAGTCCCGCGAGGGCGTGTATCATGTTCGGAGTTTCGCGACCGCTCCGGCCGGCCACGATGAGCCGCCTAGAGCGCGACGACTCGAAACCAGGTTCCAGGGATAAATCGGGGGGTTCGTTGATGTTTGGCCGTCTCAAAAACGATTCGGAAGCTTCGCGCGTCGCCGCCGCCCTGCGGCGTCAGTTGCCGCTGATCCTGATCGTGGCCATTGTCGCGGCCGGCGCGGCCTACGTCTGGTCCAACGGCAAGCCGAAGAAGTACACGGCCACCAGCGCGCTGCTGTTCGTCGACTCGCACCTCGACCAGCAGCTGTTCGGCAACCAGGTGGTCACCTCGACCACCGACCCGACTCGTACGGCGGCCACCAATGCGGCACTGGTCGCGCTTCCCCAGGTGGCCACCCTCGTGGCCCAGCAGCTTCACCTGCCCAGGGGCCGTGGTCGCCTCGGAGATCGGGCTGGGGTCCGATTCGCAGTCCGACGTGCTGTCCGTCAGCGCCACCGACCGCTCGCCGGCCAGGGCAGCCCTGCTGGCCAACACCTACGTTCAGCAGTACATCATCTTCCGGAAGACCGCCGATCAGGCCCAGCTCCAGGACGCGCAGAAGACGGTCAGCCAGGAGCTGGCCGCGATCCCCGCGGCGCAGCGCGGCTCGGCGATCGCGCAGAACCTTCAGTCGCGCAGCAACGAGCTGGCGCAGCTCGCCGCACTCCAGACCGGCGACGCCCAGCAGGTGCAGACCGCTACGGCGCCGACCTCGGCCTCCTCGCCGACCCCGGTTCGGGACGCCGTCATCGGCCTGCTGCTCGGGCTGCTGGTCGGCGGACTGCTCGCCTTCGTGCTGGAGCGCCGTGACCGCAGGCTCAAGACCGCGACCGAGGTCGAGGAGCTCTACGGCCTCCCGGTGATCGGCACCGTGGCGCTGAGCAAGACGCTCCGGCGCCCCGGCGCCCTGGGCACCCCGCGCGAGCAGGACGCCTTCCTGATGATGCGCGCCCAGCTGCGCTATTTCGACGTGGACCGCGACATCAAGCGCGTGATGATCACCTCCGCCGACAGCGGCGAGGGCAAGTCGCTGGTGTCGCTCAACCTGGCCCGAGCGGCGGCGCGCGCCGACGGCAAGCGGGCGCTGCTGATCGAGGCCGACCTGCGCCGCCCCTCGATCGGGCGAACGCTGGCCTGGACGACGTCGCCGGCCTCGGCGAGCTGCTGTCCCACTCGCAGGATCTGGCCGCGGGGCTGCGCGAGCTGGTGGTGACCCCCGACGCCGACGAGGACGGCGGCCGGCTCGACAGCCTCGATGTGCTCCTGGCCGGCGGGACACCGCCGAATCCGGCGGAGCTGCTCGAGAGCAAGCGGATGGCCGAACTGATGGACTATGCGGCCTCGGTCTACGACGTGGTGATCGTCGATACCCCCCCGATCGGCGTGGTCAGCGACCCGATCTCGCTGGTGCACCAGGTCGACGGCGTGCTGATCATCAGCCGGCTCGGCCGGAGCCGGAGAGATCACGCCAGCCGCCTGCTCAAGCAGCTGCGCGGTCTGAACGCCCAGATCCTGGGCGTGGTGATCAACGGCTTCCAGGAGAACCCTGGCGGCTACTACGGCTACTACTACGGCAATGACGGCGAGCCGGCCAGCGATGATCCCCCCCGGCGGCGCCTGCCGGGACGATCGCGCCAGACGTCGAAGAGCCGGTAGTCCTCACCCCCAGCGCGGCAGTTCGCGAGATCCGCGAGCCGCATCAGCTTCCATGCGAATCCTCACGCTGACGAACCTGTATCCGACCGTCGCGCATCCGGCCTACGGCACGTTTGTCAGCGACCAGGTCGCCGCGCTGCGCCGACATCCGCGGGTCGAGCGGTGCGACGTGATGTTCGTCGACGGTCGTGCGCGGCGGGCGAACTATGCGACCGCCTTCCCCCGCCTGACGCGCACGGTCGCGCAGCACCCCGTCGACGTGATCTACGCGCACTACGGGCTCACCGGCGCGATCGCGGCGTCGCAGTGGCGGACCCCGACCGTGGTGATCTACCACGGCGGCGATCTCGAGACTCAGCCACTGGCAGCGGACCATCTCGCGACTGGCCTACCGGTTGGCCAGCGACAACATCTGCGTGTCCCGGCGCGCGATGAAGAATCTGCCGGGACCGGCGCACCATCTGACCTGCGGCCTCGACCTGACCGTGTTCGCGCCCCGGGATCGCGCCGAGGCCCGGGCTCGTTTCGGGGTGGCGGACGGCGAGACGGCGCTGCTGTTTCCCTCCTGGCCGGAGAATCGGGTCAAGGCCTATCCCCGGTTTGCCGCCGTCGTCGGCGAGCTGCGACGCCGTGGGCGCAGCGTGCGCGAGCTGCACCTGACCGGGCTGGCCCGCGACGAGGTCCCGACGATCATGGCCGCCGCCGACGCGATGGTCCTGACCTCCGTGCGCGAGGCGTCTCCGGTCTGCGTGATGGAGGCGCTGGCCACCGGCCTGGGGGTCGTCGCCACCCCGGTCGGCGACATCGAGCAGATGCTGGGCGGCGCGCGGAACGCCAGGGTGCTGCCGTTCGAGGCCGGCGCCTTCGCCGACGCCACCGAGGCGGTGCTGGACTCCGATCCGCCGGAGCGCAGTGCTGATCCGCTCAGCCTGCGGTTCTCCGACACGGAGATCACCGACCGCCTGGTCGAGATCCTCGAGCGCGCGAGCGCCAGGAACTGAGCTTCAGCGATGCGCGTAGCCCTGGCCTGCGATTGGTTTCTCAAGTACACGTGCGCCATGGCCGCCGGCTTGGCGCGGGCCGGCGCCGACGTAGTGCTGCTGTGCCGCGATCACAGCCTCGAGTTCGGCGGTGACGACGCCGAGCGTCGCGCCATGGTCGCCGTCGCCCGCGACGCCGGGGTGCTGGTGCTCGAGGCGCCCGGGCGGCTCTGGGATCCCAAGGCGGCCCCGGAGCTGCTGCGCATCCGCCGCCGGATCGCTCGCTTCGCGCCCGAGGTGATCCACGTGCATGACGGCAGCGTCGACCCGCGGGCCCTGGCGCTGCTGCCCCGGGTAACCACGGTCATCACCGTCCACGACCCGACCGTCCATCCCGGCCATCCCGAGGCGCGGCTGTTCGCGCGGCGCTGGCTGCTGGAATCATCGAAGCGAGCGCTGAAGGCGCGGGCAAAGGTCGTGGTGATTCACAGCGAGCACCTCCGCCCCGAGGTCCAACTGCGTCCGGGGCAGCGCTGCGTGGTCGTGCCCCACGGCCTCGACGTCCGCGCCGAGCCGCTATCACGGCCAAGCTCGCCGGCCGTCGGATTCTTCGGTCGCCTGCAGCCCTACAAGGGCATCGAGGTGCTCGCGCGGGCGATGCCGCGAGTCTGGGAGACCCGTCCCGAGATCGAGCTGCGGGTGTCCGGGTCCGGGCCCGTGGAGGTCCCGCTGGTTGACCCCCGGGTCCGCCTGAACCGGGCCTACCTGCCCGAATCCGGAGTCGAGGCGTTCTTCCGCGACACCTCACTGGCCGTCCTCCCCTACACCCAGGCGTCGCAGACCGGCGCCGGCAGCGTCGCCGTCGGTTTCGGTGTCCCCGTGGTGGCGAGCCGGCTCGGCGGACTCCCCGACCTGGCCCTCGACGACACGTATCTGTTCGACGCTGGTGACGACGCCGGGCTGGCCCAGGCGATCCTCAGCCACATCGACGACGGTGACGCCGTGCGCAACCGGGTTCTCAACGAAGTGGCCGCGCCGAAGAGCTGGGACGCCACCGCAACTGCACTGATCGAGCTCTACGGTCAGTTGCTGAGGGAGCCATGAAGGTCCTCTTCATCGGACCGAATCTAGGCGCGGGCGGGGCCGAGCGCCAGCTGTCGATCCTCGCGCCGCGGCTGCGTGGCCTCGGGTTCGACGCCCGGGTGATCGCG
Source organism: uncultured Solirubrobacterales bacterium (assembly GCA_963808605.1). GTDB lineage: Bacteria > Actinomycetota > Thermoleophilia > Solirubrobacterales > Solirubrobacteraceae > Palsa-465. The sequence goes on along the minus strand of CAWEGQ010000015.1, from coordinate 174,313 downwards.
CTCGACGCCGGCGGCCCGTTCCTCGAGCCGCTGCGCCGCCGCGGCGTTCCGGTCGAGGTGGTCGGCATGCGCCACCAGGCCGATCTCCGCCGGCTGGCCCGCTGTCCCCTGGTCCGGGAGTTCGTCCCCGACGTGGTCGTCTCCCGCAGCGTCAGCGGAGTCTGCGTCGGGCATGCCGTGGCGCGCTGGCGCCGGGCGAGGCACGTGTGCAACGACCACATGCAGGTCGGGATGGCCCTCCCTCCCCGGCGCGAGGCGCTGATGCGGCTGGTCGCTCCTGCACTCGACCTGGTGATCGGCGTCGCGCCGGAGCAGGCGGGGATCTGGCAGCGGCGGGGATGTCCGGCTGACCGATTCGTCGTCGTCGCCAACGGGGTCGAAGCTCCGGCGGTGGACGAGGACCGCGACGACCTGCGGCACCGGCTCGGGGTCGCCCCTTCGGCGGTGGTGGCGCTGCTGGTGGCCAACCTGCGCCCCGAAAAGCAGGTGCCGAACTTCGTCCAGGCGGTTCGGCAGCGCGCGCGGCGGGCAACCCGACTTGGTCGGGCTGATCGTCGGGGATGGAGCCGAGCGCGGCGCCGTGGAGCGCGCGATCGGCGGAGACCCGGGCGTCCGCCTGCTCGGATATCGAGACGATGTGCCGGGCCTGATGAAGGCGTCCGACCTGTTCGCGCTCTCGAGCGCGCACGAGGCCGCCCCGATGTCGATCCTGGAGGCGATGGCCGCCGGCCTCCCGGTGCTCGCCACCAACGTCGGCGGGATCCCCGAGCTGGTCGTCGATCAGGTCACCGGCCGGCTGGTTCCACCGTCTGACCCGTCGGCGATGGCGGAGGCACTGGCCGTGCTGGCGGCGGACCCTTCCTTGCGCCGCCGCCTCGGCGAGGCCGGGCTTCAGCGCCAGCGCGAGCGCTGGAGCGCCGAGACGATGGTCGAGGGGTACGCCGGCATCCTGCAGCGACTCCCCGAGCGTCCCCGTTCACCCCGGGCTCGCTCGACCTCGATCGTATTATCGAAACTCCGCGGTTATTCCCGCGCTCCCGGGGCCTAGGCCAGACGATGTCAGCGCTCTCATTTCCCAATCGCCCGCGGCCCAACCTCCGGCGCACCGGCCAGGCGCTCGTCGCCGGATGCGCGCTGATCGTTCTCGGCCTGGCCTGCGGGAAGATCGCCACTTCGCACTACGAGAAGACCGTGCTCGAGGCGGCGATCGGCCTTCCCGCGCTGGCGCTGTTGGGCACCGCTGGCCTACCGGCGCCCGGCCTGGGGCGTGATCGGCATCGGCTTCGCGCTCGTGGTGATACCCAGCTACGCGGCCCCGTCCAAGCTGCATTTCGTCGTGCATCCGGCACTGGTCCTCTCGGTGGTCCTGGCGGTCGCCGTGACCCTGCGGGCGATCGCCGGCCGCAAGAGCCGATTCTCCGGGATCGACGTATGCGTTGCCCTGTTCGTCGGCGCGATGGTGATCGCGGTGGTGCTCGGCCCGCGTTCGTGGAAGGAGGCGACCTCTCAGCTGTGGGTGTGGATCGCGGCCTACATCGGCGGGCGAATGATCGCCTCGAGCAAGCCGCTCAAGGAGACGCTGGCCAAGACCATGGTGTTCGCCGGCACGGCGCTGACGCCGTTCGCGATCGCCGAGGCGGTTGGCCTCGGCAACCCGTTCTGGAACCTGGGCACCGGTCACGCCGCGGCGATCTGGGGCCATTCGGATCTGCGAGCCGGCGAGTCGTTCCGGGTGGAGACGTCGTGGGGCCACCCGATCGCCTACTCGATGTTCTGCGCCGTGGCGATCGTGTTCGCGCTCGTGCTCGTCGGCTCGGCGCGCAGCCGGCGCGAGCGCCTGATCTACACCGGGTGCATCGCCGCGCTGCTGCTCGACGAGGTGCTGACGCTGTCCCGAGCGGGTTGGGTCGCCCTCGGGGTCGCGGTGCTGCTGATGGCGGCCGGGCGCCGCCGCGGTGGCGCCGGGCGGATCGCCCGCCGCGCGATCGTGGCCGGCGTGGCCGCGGTGCTGGCGCTGGCCGTGGCCTTCCCCAGCGTGGCCAGCGTTCCGCTGTCGCTGGTCGGCCTGCAGAGCGACGCGAGCAGCACGAGCAACACGGCTCTGTCCGGGACCGCGAGCTACCGCAGCGGGCTGTACGCCGCGGCGTTCCGCGGGGGCGTGGGATCGCTGTTCGGCAACAAGACCAGCAAGCTGGTCGGCTCCGTCGCGATCGGGGCCACGTCGGTCGACAGTGAGTACCTCCTGCTGCTCGACCAGTGGGGTGAAGTGGTGACCGTCGGGTTCCTGCTGATCGTGGGCGGGCTGGCGGTCCGATCGCTGTCGGACCAGGAGGACGAGTGGACCAATGCGTTCACCGTGTCGGCCGTCGGCTGCGCCGTCGCGCTGGCCTCGGTCGCGCTGATCACGAACCAGGAATACCTGATCTGGCTCCTGATCGGCCTCTCAGCGGCGCCGAAGGCGATACGCGGCCCACCGCCCCTGCTGCCGGGCCGAGCCGTGGGCCTGCCCGGGCAGACCGGGCCGAGGCTGCCCGCAATCCGGGAGCGGACGAACCTCGAGGTGGTCACGGCTGCCCTGCGCCGGTGGTGGTGGATCATCGTGCTCTGCCCGTTGATCGGCGGCGTGGCGGCACTGGAGGCCTCCAAGCAGCAGCAGGCGACCTACACCACATCCTCCGCGCTGCTCTTCCAGGTGCCCAATTTCGACAAGATCCTGTACGGCGTCTCGTTCCAGACGACGTCGATCGACCCCAGCCGCGTGGCCGCCACGAACCTCAGCCTGGCCAAGCTCCCGATCCTGGCGCAGCGAACGGCGGCGGCGATCGGCGGCATCAGCGCCAGCCGGGTCGCCGCGGACGTCAAGGTCTCGCAACAGGGCCAGTCGAACATGTATTCGGTCGCCGTCACCGATCCCAATCCGGTGCTGGCGGCGAGAATCGCCAATGTCTACGCGACCCAGTACGTGCTGTTCAGCAAGGAGTCGGCTAGGGCGCAGATCGCCGCCGCCACCAGCGTGATCGACCGCCAGCTGGCCGAGTTGCCCGCGGCCGCGCGGCAGGGCCCGACCGGCCAGCTGCTCGCGCGCCGGGCAAACCGACTCAAGACGGTCAGTTCGCTCGAGAACGGGAACGCCGAGCTGGTGGCCGATGCCGTCGTCCCCGGGGTGCCTTCGTTCCCACACAACTCGAAGACCGCCAAGTACGGCGCGATGGTCGGCCTGCTGATCGGCCTGCTGCTCGTGTTCTGGATCGGCCGGCGGGACCGCCGGATCCGCGATGCCTCATCCGTCGAGGACGCATACGGCGTCCCGTTGCTCGGGAGGGTGTCGGATGCGCAGGCGGGCAGCCTGGGGTCGGTCCGGGCCGGTCGCTCGATCGACACCGCCGATGCGTTCGGCCTGCTCCGGGCGTCGCTGCGCTATTTCAACGTCGATCGGGACGTCCACACCCTGATGGTCACGTCCGCCGGTGCGCGCGAAGGCCGGAGCACCGTCGCCCTGCAACTGGCCATCTCCGAGGCGATCGCCGGCGGCGACCGGGTTCTGCTGCTCGAGGCCGATCTGCGCGGACCCGTCCTCGCCCGGGCTCTCGGAGAGCCGCCCAGGCCCGGACTTTCCGAGGTGCTGAGCCGAAATGCGCGGCTCCAGGACGCTCTGCGCACCGTCCAGGTCGGCGGCTCCGAGGATGGCACGACCCCCGGGGTGAGTCTCAGCGTCCTGCCGGCCGGGGCGGTGCCGCCCAACCCGCTGGAGCTGATCGAGAGCGAGGCGATGACTTGGCTGATGAATTCGCTCGAGGAGAGCTTCGACCTGATCGTCATCGACAGCTCGCCGATCGCGGTCGTCCCGGACGCGATCCCGCTGCTGGCTCGCGTCAGCGGCGTGGTCCTGGTGGGACGAATCGGCGTGACCACGCGCGGGGCGGCGCAGGCGCTTCGCGAACAACTCGCTCAGGCCGGAGCGCACACGCTCGGGGTCGTGGCGATGTCCGTGCCCGCTCCGAAGGTCTATCGCTTCAAGGTGAGACGGCGCCGCGCCCGTCCCGGCGACGCGCGAAGGCGCCCTGAGCCACTCCTCTGAGCTGGCTGCGGACCATCTCCAGCCGCAGCGCGCGCGGGCGGTGCAGGAGCGAGTTGACCACCGCGATCGGCAGCGAGACCAGACCGGCGCAGGCGAGCAGTCCGGCCGCCAACCAGCCGCGCAGGTCGCCGTCCCGCTTGCGGTAGAACAGCACGCGGCTGCGGTAGAAGTGGAAGGTCGCCGTTTCCCCGATCGATGTCGTCGAGTGAGCGCCGGAGTGCTCGACCTGCGCCTCCGGAACGTAGATCGCCCTGCCGCCCAGCGCCGCCAGCCGGAGCGCGAGGCTGTCCTCCTCTCCGTACAGGAACAGATCCTCGTCAAAGCCGCCGATCGCGACCAGATCGCTGCGCCGGACCAGCAGGCAGGCGCCCTCGAGGCGCGCCACGGCCCCGCCGACCCGATGGATCGGATCGTCGGACCCCAGCTTGCCGTCGAGGCCGAGCGCGGGGGCCCAGCGGCCGGACGCGGGTAACAGCCCGACGAAGTCGGTGAGCGGCGACGGCCGGCGGTTGCAGCGACGCGCGGCGCCGGACTCCTCGAGCATCGCCGGTCCGGCCATCCCATGGGGCTCGCGCTCCAGCCCGGCCACGAGCAGCTCCAGGGCACCCGCCCGGATTCGCACGTCGGGGTTGACGAACGCGATGTAGGTCCCGGAGGCGCGATGCCAGCCGAGGTTGCAGCCGCCGCCGAAGCCCAGATTGCGCTCGGAAGGCACGAGCACGGCGTCCGGGCGCGCCGCCAGCGCGCGCGCCGCCCCGTCGTCGCCGGAGGCGTTGTCGACGATCACCACCTCGACGTCCGCCGGGATCGAGGCGACGCAGTCGGCGATCACGTCGGCCGAGTTGTAGAGCACGATCACGGCCGACAGCCGCGGACCGCGCTCCGGCTGGCCCCCCGGCTCGCTCACCGCCGGGTCACGGCGCTGACAAATCCGTCGATGGCGGCGGCCGCCTGCTCTCGGAGCGCCCCCAGCGAGCGTCGTTCCGGCGGGCGCTTGACGATCGAGGGAAACTCGTGAGGCGCGCCGATGTAGTTGAGCAGCCCCTCGCGCTCGAGCCAGAGATCGACCGCCGGGCGCCGGCCGGCGAACAGGCTGTGGGTGGGGACGCCGAGCAGGGCCGCTTCGCGAGTCATCGTCCCGCCGGCGCCGATCACCGCGTCGGCCTCGTACATCAACGAGCGCGAATCGATCGCGTGCTCGGGCATGGTCACGCCGTCGAGCCCGAGCGCCGCGATCTGCTCGCGCTGCTCGGGGTGGCGCGCGAGCACCACGCATCGCACGCCGGGCACGGCGCAGATGTGCTCGAGCAGCGGCACGAACAAGGAGTTCTCCTGCGCGTGATAGATGGCGCGGGACGGAGGCGTCCGAAACACCACAAGCGGACCGCCCGGGACTCCGTCCGCCACCCCCAGGGCGTCGAGCACGGCTGAGTTGGGGGTGAAGTCGGCCAGCTGGATGTGCTCCTTGAGACCCGGGTAGCGCTGGACCTTGCCGCGGCCGGCGCCCTGGCGGCGGACGGTCTGGAGCGGGACCGCCTCGGGCAGCAGGACGGTGTTGGCCGCGCGGAAAGCCAGGTGGTTGGACGGCTGGAACTCGAAATCCATCGCCGTCACGGCTCGCACGCCCGCGCTGCGCGCCGCGACGATCTGCGCATACGAGTTATGCGAGAGCGCGACGTCCGGCCGGGCGCCGCGGGCCCACCGGCGCAGCTCCCGCATCCGAGCCGGCGATCGCCTGTGCCTTGGCGGCCCGGCCCGGCGGGCTGTCGTGCCCGATCACCTCGACCTGCGACCAGCGCTCGCGAGCCAGCTCGACGGTCTGGGCGTTGTCTCGCGCCGTGATCACCAGCTCGTGGCCCAACTCCTCCAGGCGGGCTCCGATCGGAGCGAAGAGAAGCGGATGAGGCGAGTTCGCCAGGTCGATCCAGACGCGCATCAGCTCGCGAGGACCGGCTCTCGCGCCATCAGCACGTCGACGAGACGCTCCGCGGCATTACCGTCCCACAGCGGCGGGGGCTGGTCCGGCGCGGTGAACGGCGACGCCAGCAGGCCCGGGAGGTCGGAGATCCGATCGGGCTCGAGTCCGAGCAGCACGTTCGTGCCCGCCTCGATGGTGACCGGACGCTCGGTCGTGCTGCGCAGGGTGAAGCAACGGACGCCGAGGTAGGTGGTCTCCTCCTGGACCCCGCCGGAGTCGGTCAGGACGGCGCCGGCATCGGCTTCCAGCGAGAGGAACTCGAGGTAGCCCACCGGATCGGTGATCGTGACTCCCGGGATCTTCCGGTCCCCGATCCGGGCCCGCGTGCGCGGATGGGCGGGCAGGAGGACCGGGATCTCACGGCCCAGTTCGGTCAGGCGGTCGAGCACCTCGCCGAGCAGCGGACCGTCGACCAGCGCCGGACGGTGCAGCGTCACCAGCAGATAATCGCCCGGCCGAAGACCAAAGCGCCGGGCGACGTCGAGGTCGCGGAAGCGGTTGCTGACGCTGACCAGGCTGTCGATCATGGTGTTGCCGACGAAGTAGACGCGGTCCTCCGGGATGCCCTCGGCGCGGAGGTTGTCGACCGCTTCCGGGCTGTGGATGAACAGGTCACGGGAGATCTGATCGGTGAGGACGCGATTGATCTCCTCTGGCATCGTCCGGTCGAAGCTGCGCAACCCCGCCTCGACGTGGGCGATCGGGATGTGCAGCTTGGCCGCCACCAGCGCGGCGGCCAGCGTCGAGTTGACGTCGCCGGGAACGATCACCAGGTCGGGCGCCTCCGCCTCCAGCACCGGTTCGATCCGCTCCATCACCCGCGCCGTCTGGACCGCGTGGCTGCCCGAGCCGACGCCGAGGAGGTGATCTGGCTCGGGAACGCCCAGCTCGGTGAGGAACACCTCGGAGAGCATCCGATCGTAATGCTGGCCCGTGTGCACGAGGACGTGATCGCCTTCCGGCAGCCGTTGGCGAAGCTGGGCCACCACCGGCGCCATCTTCACGAAGTTCGGCCGCGCCCCCACGACTGAAACGATCTTCATCGGCACGGAGGGTACTGATAAGCTTCGCGGCGGGGGGACACGAGGCAGTCCCCTCACAAGGGGCAGGTGTGAGACAGCTAGGTTCCATCGAGACGGAGAAGCGGGCATCCGCGGGGGCGCGAGCGCGATCCCGCCTGGACGGCGTGACGATCATGCCGCCCGCGGACGCAGCAGCGCTGTTGGCCCAGGCCGCGCCGATGGTGCACGGCCGCCGCGACTACCGCATGCGGCGGTGGCTGATCGCCGCGGACACCACGGCGATGCTGGCGGCGATCGCCTCGTGGCTGCTCATCAACGTCCACAAGCCGCTCCTGCACGCTCTCTGGGCGTTGCCGACGATCCCGGTGTGGCTGGTGCTGTTTCTCATGTACGGCCTGTACTCGACCGGGCTTCGCCGAGTCGCGCACACGACCGTGGACGACATCCCGGCCCTGGCTCACGCCTTCTTGCTCGGCGGGGTAGCCAGCTGGCTCTACTTCCGCGTGTCGCCGGCCGGCAAGCTCGCCTTTATAGATCTGCTCGTGTTCATCGGCGTCGGCTTCCTCGCCGCGCTCACCTTGCGGGCGATTCTGCGCAGTCTGGCTCTGGTCCTGCTCGGCCCCGAACGGATCCTGTTCGTGGGTAGCGGCCCGATGACCCCGATGCTGGTCCGGCAGATCTCCTGCCGGCCCTCGCACGGACTGGAGCCGGTGGGCGTGCTCACCCGGGAGGAGAACCGGCGCTGGCCGTTGCCGCTGAGCTCGCTGGGCAGCCTGGCCGACACCGATCCGGCCACGGTGATCGAGACCGAACGCGTCGACCGCGTGATCGTCAGCGCCGAAGGCATCGACGACGATCGGCTGATGGAGCTGATCAACACCTGCGGAAAGCTCGGCGTGAAGGTCAGCGCGCTGCCCTCGCTCGCCGCGATGATCGGCCCCGCGGCCACGATCGACCAGCTCGAGGGCATCACCATGATCGGCATCAACACCCCGACGCTGCCGCGCTCGAGCCAATTCTTCAAGCGGGCGATGGACGTCGTCGGGGCGTCGGTGTTGCTCATCGTCACCTCTCCCCTCTGGGCGGCGATCGCCGTGGCGATCAAGCTCGACTCACGCGGGCCCGTGTTCTTCCACCAGGAACGCGTGGGGCGCGGCGGCAACCGCTTCCGCCTGGCCAAGTTCCGCTCGATGTGCATAGACGCCGAAGCCCAGCGCGAGGCGCTCCTGGCCAAGAGCCGCCAATCCGGCTGGCTGGACCTGGAGCACGATCCCCGGATCACCCGCGTGGGGAACTGGCTCCGGCGCACCAGCCTGGACGAGCTGCCTCAGCTGCTGAGCGTGCGTGCGCGGCGACATGAGCCTCGTCGGACCGCGGCCGCTGATCCCGTCCGAGGACGAGAACGTTCACGGCTGGGCGCGCGGCCGCCTCGACCTGACGCCCGGCGTCACCGGCATGTGGCAGGTCCTCGGCCGCGTCAAGATCCCCTTCGACCAGATGGTGATGATCGACTACCTCTACGTCGCCAACTGGTCGCTGTGGACCGACGTCAAGCTGCTCCTGCGCACCCTGCCCGTCGTGCTCGACCCGCCGCGGCGCCAACTAACCCCCCAGGGCTTCGTCGCGCCGGGCGCCGGGGACGCGCTTGGGGCGCGAAAGTCAACTGCATCGATGAAGGGGCGGCCCGGCCGCGTGGTCCCCGGCTTGAGCCATCGTCCTTCGCGGGAGGGCTGGGGATGCTGTGGTACCCTATGGGAAGCTTTCTTACCGACACCCCCGCCGGGGCCCGCCTGAAACCCGCCGAATCCGGCTGACCTTCTCCTCATCGATGTAGTTCGCGCAAGGCCGAACCCTTCATCCCGAGCCCGCACCGCACCGATCCGCGCTGCCACGCCTGAGCTAACTCCGGCCGCACCCCGCAAAGCGACCGTCGCGACGGTGGTGGTCACTCACCCCCGGCCAGCAGCCAGGCCGGCCAGGGCAAGCTTCTGGGGACCCAATCCCCCAGGCTCCGGGCGAGACGATGACCCGGCCGCTCGACGGTCCGGTAGAAGGCCTCGGTGACCAGCAAGGAGGCAACGATCGCGGGGACCGCGAGCACCCCGAGGGCGGGGATGCCGAGGGCGAACGCCAGCGTCACGATGATCGGCTCGTGCACCAGATACAGGCTGAACGACCGGGTGCCCAGCCATTGCGCGGGCCGGGTCTCGAGCGCCTTGGCGACGCTGGAGTTCAGCAACGGGCAGAGAACGGCCAGCGTGGCGCCGCCCGCCACCAGCACCGCCGACCAGGCCCTGGGTGGTCGTGTTGGTGACATGAACCCAGCGGCTGCACCCCAGCATGCCCAGCGCGACGATGACCAGGGCCGGCTTGATCACCCGGTTGAGCGACGGGTGGGCGGCCAGCTTCTGCGGCAACGCCATGATTCGGTCCATGTTGAACGCGATCAAGGTTCCGAGCAGGAAGGTCGGCATGTAGTGGGCGCCCTGGTGCGAGCCGCTGATGAAGATCACCGTGAAGGCCAGCGCGGCCAGCGGCAGATGCCAGCGGCGGGATCCGTGGGCGAGCCAGATGAACAGCGGCAGGAACAGCGAGAACAGAACCTCCCAGCGCAGCGACCAGAGCACGCTGGTCAGGCCGAAGCCGCCGGTCCCGAACACCAGCGACGCGTCGTGCGCGGCCGGCGAGAGGCGCAGGCCCACCGCGTGCGCGTTCAGCCACCAGGTGGCATGGGGATTGGCGTGTCGCGTGTAGATCTCGTGCAGGACGAAGGCCACGATCAGCGCACCCCACACCGGGACATAGAGGCGGATCATGCGCGCCGGGTAGTAGGCGGCGGCGTTGAACCGCTTTCCCCGGGCGGCCGGCAGCGCCAGCACGAGCCCGCTGAGGACGAAGAACACGATCACGAACGCGGGCCCCGACCACAGCACGCTGAGCGGGCTCAGCAGCGTGGACACGCCGGTTCCCTGCTTCCCGTAGTAGGTATTGGCGATCGAGGGAACCGTGGCCAGCACGAGGTGGTGAATCACCACCACCGACGCCGCGATGCCCCTCAGGCCATCGAGGGCGGGCACGCGAGCGCGCTTACCGGAACCTGCCTTCCGCCCATCCGCCGCTCCGTCCATTACGGCAGCGTCCCGCCCCCGAAATTGTCGATCCGGACGGCGGTGTTGCGGGCGCTGACCATCAGGTAACCGGCGCTCGTGATCGTGCTGTCCGTGGTGCTCAGAATTCGAGTCCAGGTCGTGACCCGACTGCCGCCATAGCTCGAGCGTCGAGCCGATCGCCCGGAACAGCAGATGGTCGCCGGGACTGAGCGTCGGCCCGTTGGCGCTGGTCAGGGTGACGGCGCCGGACTGCCCGATCGGCCTCAGGACGATCTTGTACTGATCGGGCGGTGTGCTCCGGTAGATGTAGTAGGCCTGGTAGCCACCCGACGTCGTGGCCGACGCCGGATTCTGAATACGCAGGCCGAGCGAGACCGAATCCTGGTCCACGCTCGGTCTGGCCGTGATCGTGATCCAGTCCTCGCTGTTGGGACCGAACGTCTGCGGATTCCAGTAGTCGGCGGCGTTGGCGTTGGTGACCCCGGTGCCCTGCTGGCCGGTGATGGCGATGTCACTCGTGGCGTTCGTGGCGGCGATCACCGTGTGAGACCAACTCGAGCTCGGCGGCCCGGCGGTATTCGAGCGGTTGAAGTTGTCGAGCAGCGACGTCACCGGACCGGGCGCCGAGGTCACCACGGCGCTCGCCGTCGAGGTGGCCTGGGGAGAGCCGGCCGAGTTGGTCGCAGTGACGGTGACCTTGAGGGTCGAGCCGACGTCGGCGGCGACCGCCGTGTAGGTGGCCGAGTTCGCGCCGGAGATCGGGTTGCAGCTCGCCCCGCTCGCATTGCAGTCAGACCAGCTGTAGGCGAACGTCGGTGCCGGGACTCCGCTCCAGGTGCCGGTAGAGGCGGTCAACGTCTGAGCTTCGACGGCGGAGCCGGAGATCGCCGGGACCGCGCTGTTCACCGGGGGCGAACTGACCACCGCGGTCGGCCCCGACGTCGCCGAGGCGGAGGACCCGACCCCGTTGCTCCCGGTGACCGTCACCTCGAGCGTCGAGCCCGCGTCGGAGCCCTGCGCGGTGTAGGTGGACGAGTTCGCGGTCGAGATCGGCTTGCAGTTCGCGCCGTTCACATCGCAATCCGACCAGCTGTAGGTGAACGTCGGCGCCGGCGTCCCGGTCCACGTCCCGTTCGACGCCGTCAGCTGACTGCCCTGCGAAGCCGTCCCGGAGATCATCGGCAGCGCCGTGTTGGCCGGCGGCGAGCCGACCACCGCGGTCGGGCCCGACGTTGCAGAAGCCGAGCCGACGGTGTTCGTCCCGGTGACCGTCACCTTTAGCGTCGAACCAGCGTCGGTGCTCTGCGCGGTGTAGGTGGACGAGTTCGTGTTCGAGATCGGCGAGCAGTTCGCGCCGTTGACGTCGCAATCGGACCAGCTGTAGGTGAACGTCGGCGCCGGCGTCCCAGTCCAGGTCCCGGTGGAGGCGGTCAGCTGGCTGCCCTGCGAGGTCGTCCCGGAGATCCCCGGCGCCGCCGTGTTCACCGGCGGCGCACCGACCACCGCGGTCGGGCCGGAGGTGGCCGCGGAGGAGCCCGAGGTGTTGGTGCCGGTGACCGTCACCTCGAGCGTCGAGCCGACGTCGGTCGACTGCGCCGTGTAGGTGGACGAGTTCGTGTTCGAGATCGGCGAGCAGTTCGCGCCGTTGACGTCGCAATCGGACCAGCTGTAGGTGAACGTCGGCGCGGGAGTGCCCGTCCAGGTTCCGTTCGACGCCGTCAGCTGACTGCCCTGTGCAGCCGTCCCGGAGATCGCCGGGGCCGCCGTGTTCACGGGCGGCGAAGTGACCACCGCCGTGGGCGGCGAGGTCGCGGACGAAGAACCCGCGCTGTTGGTGCCGGTGACCGTGACCTCGAGCGTCGAGCCGACGTCGGTCGACTGAACGGTGTACGACGACGAGTTCGTGCTCGAGATCGGTGAGCAGTTCGCGCCGTTCACATCACAATCGGACCAGCTGTAGGTGTAGGTCGGCGCCGGGCTCCCTGTCCAGGTCCCGTTCGATGCCGTCAGCTGACCACCCGGGGTCGCCGTGCCCGAGATCGTCGGGAGGACGGTGTTCGCCGGTGCCGACGTGACCACGGCGGTCGGGCCGGAGGTCGCGGCGGAGGAGCTCACGGTGTTCGTGCCCGTAACCGTGACCTCGAGGGTCGAGCCGACGTCGGTCGACTGGACGGTATACGACGAAGAGTTCGCATTCGAGATCGGTGAGCAGTTCGCGCCATTCACATCGCAGTCCGACCAGCTATAGGTGTAGGTCGGCGCCGGGGTCCCGGTCCAGGTCCCGGGCGATGCGGTCAACTGACCGCCCGACGAAGCCGTCCCGGAGATCCCGGGCGGGACGATCGCGACCGGTGGCGAGCTGACCACTGCGCTCGGGCCCGACGTGGCCGAGGCAGAGCCCGCGGTGTTCGTGCCGGTGACCGTCACCTCGAGCGTCGAGCCCGCGTCGGAGGCCTGCGCCGTGTAGGTGGACGAATTCGTGCCCGAGATCGGCGAGCAGTTCGCGCCATTCACATCGCAGTCCGACCAGCTATAGGTGAACGTCGGCGCCGGCGTCCCGGTCCACGTCCCGTTCGACGCCGTCAGCTGACTGCCCTGCGAAGCCGTCCCGGAGATCGAGGGGAGCGCCTTGTTCACCGGCGGCGAGCTGACCACGGCGGTCGGCGGCGAGGTCGCCGACGAGGCCCCCGCGCTGTTGGTGCCGGTGACCGTGACCTCCAGCGTCGAGCCGACGTCGGTCGACTGAGCCGTGTACGTGGAAGAGTTCGTGCCCGAGATCGCCTTGCAGTTCGCGCCGTTCACGTCGCAATCGGACCAGCTGTAGGTGAAGGTCGGCGCGGGCAAGCCAGTCCAGGTCCCGTTGGCGGCCGTCAACTGACCGTTCAGCGTGGCCGTGCCCGAGATCGACGGCGCCACGGTGTTGACCGGGGCGGCTTGGACGGTCCACGTATAGCTCGCCGAGGCCGGATTCCCGGCCGCGTCGGCGGTCTGGACCGTGAACGTGTGCGGTCCGGGGGCCAGCCCGCTGTACACCTGTGTCGTCGCGCTGGTGCAGGACCCGAGCGGCGCGCCGTCCAGGCCGCAGGCCAGGGTCGCGACGGAGTCGGCACTGGCGAAGGTGAAGCTCGCGCTGGTCTGGGTCGTCGGATTCGCCGGCTTGGCGGTGATGCTCACCGAGATCGGCGTGCGATCGAGCTGGACCACGGAGAGCGTGCCCGTAGCGGCAGGCGCGCCCGCCGCCGGCGCGAAGGGTGGGTAGGTCGGGTTGCTCTGCGAGGACAGGTACGGCGATGACGCGACCACGTACTTCGCGGTCGGGTCGACGTCGAGCCCGGTGGTCCGGTTCAGGTGCGTGGTGTCGGTCAGATGCCCCGCCTCGCGCGGAACCAGCGGATTGGAGATGTCGATCGCGTCGACGGTGGCCGCGTAGACCCCCGACACGTAGGCGAAGTTCCCGCTCACGCGGATCCGGTAGGCGCCGTTCAACGTGGCGGAATCGGTCACCGACGCCTTGATCTGCGGATTGGCCGGGTTGCTGACGTCGACCACGGCGATCCGTCCCAGCGAGGTCGCCTGATCGGCGACGTAGGCGTAGTTCCCCTTCACCACGACATCGACCGGGAAGCTCAGCTGGTTGTTGTCCAGGATCGAGGAGACGATCACCGGGGCCAGCGGATTCGAGATGTCGATGATGGTCAGCCGGTTCGAGTAGGCCGCCGTGACGTAGGCGTAATGGCCCGAGATCGCCACCGAACACGCGTGGTCGAGCGCGTTGGTGCCGGCGAACGGAGCCGGCAGCGCCGTGTTGCGCAGCGTCGCCACGATCGTCGGTGCCGCCGGATTGCTGACGTCGACCACCTCGAACGAGTTCCCCACGGACGCGTTCGGGCACGGCTGGCCGCCGAGGCAGCCCTGCGCCGCGATATAGGCGTAGTGCCCGGAGAACGCCACGCCGTAGCCGCCGAACAGCTTCGTCGCGTCGTGCACCGAGCCGACGATCTGTGGTTTGGCAGGATTCGTCGAGATGTCCAGGATGGTCAGGCTGTTGCCCGTGCCGTCATCGTTGCTGCCCGATCCGTTGGTGCCGTTGCGATTCTTGCTGACCACGTAGGCGTAGCCGCCGGCGATGTTCACCGTCGAGGCGTTCAGCAACCCGTTGGAGAACGCGCTTGACCCGGACACCACGGGGGCCGCCGGATTGGAGAAGTCGACCGCCGTCAGCTCGCCGGCGAAATACGCCGTCGTATAGGCGTAGTGGCCCGATATGGCCACCGACGTTGCCCCGGACAGGTTCGGATCGGCGCTGATCGAACCGCTCAGGCCCGGACCGGTCGTCGCTCCGGCCGCCGGCACGACGACGAGGCCCAGCACGAGGATCGCCGCGGTCACCAGCTTGCGTACGACATTCATCCGGCGTCACCAGTCCTCATTCGGTTCCTTCCGATCGGACAGGACGCCCCGCCCCACTACGCAACATATGTGCCCCACAGTGGGTGTTCACCACCCCTGGAATCGATTACCCGGTTGCGGCGCCACCCGCAGCTGTTCGCCCCCTGAAGATCTCTGTCCGCGGACAGAAGCCCCTCGATTGGTTCGTATTCTACCAGAAACCCGACGCCTGAGGGTGGGGAACTGCCGCCCGGTCGTGCTCTAGCCTAGGCCTGGTTCGACGCCGGCTGGGGGGCGGGTCACTCATGGACACTCACCGCACACACTCCGATCTGGCGCGCGTTTATGAGGAGAACGTTTGGCACGTCTACGGCTTCCTGGCCTATCGGCTCCGCGACCGCGAGGCCGCCGAGGACCTGACGCAGGTGACCTTCGAGCGGGCGATGCGAGCCTTCAGCCGCTTCGATTCACGGCGGGCTTCGGAGCGGACGTGGCTCCTGACGATCGCTCGGAATGCGCTGATCGACCACCAGCGCCGGGGGCGGCGGCTCAGCGCGGAGCCGCTCGACGAGACCTCGACGTCGTCGGTGGCCGGTCCCGAGGACGTGATCGACTCCGTCGACCTGCGGGCGGCGTTGACGGCGCTGCCCGACCGGGAGCGCGAGGTGC
Organism: uncultured Solirubrobacterales bacterium; assembly: GCA_963808605.1. Taxonomy (GTDB): domain Bacteria; phylum Actinomycetota; class Thermoleophilia; order Solirubrobacterales; family Solirubrobacteraceae; genus Palsa-465. The sequence goes on along the minus strand of CAWEGQ010000015.1, from coordinate 159,067 downwards.
TCGCCCTTCGCTACGGCGCCGAGATGACCGGTCCGGAGATCGCCGGGTTGCTCGGGCTCAGTGCCTCCAACGTCAACCAGATCATCTCGCGCACGCTACGCAAGCTTCGCGCCGACCTTGACCCGGCCCGAGCGGGCGACGCGGTACGGCCCGGTGCCGACGCGCCGGCCGACTGAAGACGGCCTCTCCGATTCAGAGCGCGCCGGTGGCCTGGAGCAACCCGAGCAGGATCAGCAGCGCCGCGGTGGCCAGGTAGGCCGCCACCATCGCCCAGAGCCGCTGGGGTCGGGGCCCGAAGCCGGGGTCTCTGGCCGTGATGTAGCGGCCCAGGGCGCCGCGGAACGCCGCCGGCGGGACCGGCCGTTCGCGGGTCAGACGCTCGTCGACCCAACGCTCGTCGGGCCCCAGCTCATCGGATTGCCGCTCCTCGTCGCTCATCGGACGAACAACGCTGACTTGGGGTTCAGTGACCTCGCCCGGCGGTAGGAGGCCAGCGAGGCCGCCGGCTGGCCGGCCTCGGCTTGCAGACGCGAGCGCACCAGCCACGCCTGCCAGTTGAGGGGCTCGTCCGACGTGGCCCGGTTGACGGCGACCAGGGCGCCGGAGAAGTCGCGTCGGAGCTCCAGCACGAGCGCCTCTTGAAGCTGGGGTGAAGCCGAGTCGGGCTCAACCCGCTCCGCCGCTCGCGCATCGAGTAGCGCCGCCGCCGTATTGCCATTGGCCGCCGCCGCCTGGCTGCGGCGCAGTGCGGTGGTGCCGGCCAGGGGGATACCGATCGCGATCAGGCAGGCGACGGCCACCAGCGGCAAGCCGATCCTGAGCCCGAGCATCGAGGCCCAGCGCCCGATGGGCCGCACCCGAGTCGGCGGATCAGCCTGCTCCCGCGCGCGATCCCGAGCCCGTCGGGGGGCGAGCGCCGCCGCGCAGAGCAGCAGGAAGGCCACCGGAAGCGCCGGAACCTGCCAGACCCAGTCGACCCCGGCGGAGATCGCAAACGCGATCGAGGCGGCCGCCACCGCGGCCGCGCGCGTGCGCGCTTCGTAGCGTGAGCGCGCGGCCAGGGCGATCGCCGTCCCCACCAGCAGCGCCAGGAACGCCGCCAGCAGCGCCAGCCCGACCACCCCGCCCTCGAGCAGCGTCTCCAGATAGAGCGAGTGCGCGTTGAGCGCAGGGCTCCAGACCGGAGCTCGGGTGGGCCAGATCAGCTGGAAGGTCCCGGGCCCCGAACCCCGGAGGAGATGGGCCCCCGACGCTTTCACCGCGACCTTCCAGAAGTCATAGCGTCCGTTGCCGCTGGTGGAGCCGAAGCGGCTCAGGTTGTTCTGATGCAGCGTGACCGGCGCGGGGCGCTTGAAGTCTCGCCAGGCGTGAGAGATCCGGGTCGGCGCGCCCGCCGCCAGCGCCACCACGACAACCCCGATGACGGCCACCGCCAGCACTGCTCGCGCTCGGCGAGGCTGGATTCGCAGCCAGCCAGGCAACTCGGCATGTCGGGCGGCCAGGCCGATTCCGACCTGGGCCATTGCGACCCCCCCGCATACGAGCAGCACCGCCACCAGCAGGGTCGCGCCCTGATGGTGCGCCGCGGTGCCCAGCAATCCCTTTTCCACCGCCGGGCGATGCACCGCTCCGGCGATCAAGATCGCGCTTCCCCCAGCCGCTGTGGCGATCGTCGCCAGCTTCGGGATGCGATCCTCGGCCAGGGCCAGGAAGACGATCAGGCCACCGGCGGCGGCCAGGGCGCCCCCGCGCGAGAAGGTCAGATAGCCGCACAGGCTGACCATCGGGATCGCACCAGCCGCGGCGGCCTGCCCCAGCAGCGTGCGGCCGCTCGTCGCGTTGGCGAGCAGCAGCGGAAGCACGAGCGCGATCAGCGCGGCCAGAGCGTTCCAGTAGTTGAGCGGCCAGGCGATCCGGCCCTGGGTCCCCGGCAGGAACGAGGAGGTCACGTGGGCGGCGGCGAACAGGTCGGGCCGCAGGCGCGAGGCCAGAGCGAACCCGGCCACCAGTGCCCCGGCGGTGGCGATCGCGGTGAGGGTGTGGCGGATGGCCTGTTCCCGGTCCCGGTGGATTCCCAGCGCCAGCAGGAGCACGCCGAGGTACCCGGCCACCAGCGACAGGCTCTGCAGGCTCAGGTCCGTGCTCTGCGACCAGGTGGTACCGAGGGCAGTCCAGGCCGCGTAGGCCCCGAACAGGGCAAGCGCGGTCCACCCGACTCGCGAGATTCGCGTGGCCGGCAATACCCCCCAGGCGGCGCCGACCAGCACCAGCCACCAGACGACGATGCCGACCTGGCTGCGGACGACGATGTCGTACCCACCACCGTCCATCGCCAGGTAGAGGACGAGACCTCCGGCCAGCACCCACGTGGACAGCGCCTGCGCGTCGATCCGGCGCAGCGCACGAGACCGAAGCGTCTCGGCGCGGGCAGCTACCGAGTCCACCGCCTGTCCTCTATCCGGACTGGTTCCAGGGGAGGCTCGTGAAACCATTGACCTGGGCGCGTAGCGAGACACGGCCGCGGAGTTTCAGCGTTGTGGTGAATATGCCGTCCTGGCGAACCTTGATCACTCGCGCGACCTTCCAGGAGCCATGGGCGCCGGCGCGCTCCACCCGCAGGGTCCCGGTGGTGGGCGCGCGCCCCCATACGAACACGTGCGAGTGATCGGGCCGGCTACCGACCAGGGGGAACCGGAAGGCAACGGCCGATGGCTTGGCCTGACCGTTCAGGAAGAACGTCCCGGCCTGATAGGTCCCGGAGTAGCTCGGGACCGGCGGCTCATCGGCGAGCACGAACCACAGCGCGGTCGACACCCCTTGGCGCCAGAGCAGGTAGAACGCCTGCTCCAGCCAGGCGGCCTGCGTGGCCAGCGAGACACCGTGCGGATCCGGCGGATTGGTGTCCCACGAGAACTCGGCCGCCCAGACCGGCTTGTTCCCCCGGGGCAGGATCCGGCCGAAGCGCACGCCGGCCTTGACCACTTTGACGATCTTGTACAGGTCAGGGATCGTGGCGTCGTCGGCGTTGATCGCCGCATGCGTGGGTTGCACGACGTCGTAGGCATGATGGTCGGCGATGTCGAAGTGGACCGTGCCGGGACAACGCGGCAGCGGGGTCAGCTTCGTGGTCAGGCAGAGCAGTTGCCGCCAGAAGTACAGCGGGCGCATTCCGAGCCCGCCGATCGGGTCGCCCCACGGTGCGGTTCCCGCCATCAGGACCAGGTTGGACTTCGATACCGCCTTGACCGCCGAGTAGAAGGCATTGATCAACGGCCGGTACAGGTCGGGGCTGGACGCGACGAACCCCTTCGAGGTGTGATTCCACTGCGGGGTCAGGTAGGTCGTCAGGTTCGGTTCGTTCCAGCCCTGCCAGTAGCTGACGCGAGGCAGGAACTGGCCGGGTTGCAGCGGGTCGGGGAAGTGGCCTGAGTAGCGCGTGGCGATCGCCGTGGCGAACTGGCCAAAATCGGATGGGTTGGGTTTCCATGAGCCGTTCAACCTCTGTTGTGCCGACCCTCCCGGCGCCTCGGCCCAGGCCGGCGCCCTGAGGACCACGATCAGGATCCGCAGGCCAGCGGCGCCGTAGGCACGAACCTCCGCATCGATCGGCGCCCAGTAGTAGCCGTAACTCGCGGGGTTGGTCGCGTCGAACCCTGCAGGGCGCGTGACCGGTGCGACGTCCCGCCAGTTGACAGTGACTCGGACCACCTGGGAGCCCTCGCCGAGAGCCCGGGAGATCCAGGGCTGCTGGACATTGAGCCCACTCTCCACCGGGACCACGGAGAAGCCCATCGAGAAGCCGGCGGCGTGCGCGCTACCCGCCGCCGCCATCAGCAGCACGATTCCCAGCGATGCCGCGAGTAATCCGCGGCCACCGAAACCGGCGAGCCGGCGGCCGCCCTGCCGCAGAATCACGTCGCGCGCCGCCGTCGCAGCACGGACAACATTCCGGCGCCGATCGCGCTGACCACGAGGATCACGGGGAGCAGGGCCCCGAGTCCGTGCGTGGCCGAGCCGGTCACCGCCTTCAGCACGGCGCTGGTCGGAGAGGCGACCGATCCGGAGACCGGCGACGATGCCGTGCTCCCGGTCCCGCCGCCCCCGGTTCCAGAGCCGCCGCTGCCCCGGCCGCCGGCCGCGCCGGCGACGTGGTGCTGGGACCGGCGGTTCTCGCCCCGGACGCCCGCCGGCGCCGTCGCGTTGGCCAGTGCCGCCGCCCTGGCCCCGTCGGCGCCCTGGCTGGACAGCGCCCGCTGAGTCGAAGGGGTGACCGCGACCGAGGTTCCAGAGCCCGAGTGGGAATGGATCGAAGTCGTCGGCACGTTGCCCTTGGCGCCGGGCACGTTCTCGACGTACTGGGAGACGGCCGAGTTGCCCGGGGGGGCGAGCTTGTACGCCGACGCGGCGGGGGCCGCCGCGAGGCTGACCGCGACCGCTGCCACGGCAATTGAGGAAAGACGCATCAGGGACATATACGAACGAGCGGGGCCGATTGTGACAACGGTCGATCGACGAGCGCGACGATCTCCAAGCGGTCAATCCGCGAGCGTGGCCAGAAGATCGGCTTCGGTGGTGGGACGCCCGAGCAGGAAACCCTGCGCGTAATCGCAGCCCAGCTCGGCCGCGGCGCTGAGCTGGGCCTGGGTTTCGACGCCCTCGGCGATCACCACCTTGCCGAGCTCGTGGGCCATCACCGCCATCGCCGCGACGATCGCCCGCGCCGGCGCGCTCTCCGGCAGTGCCGCGATGAACGATTTGTCCACCTTGAGCGCGTAGATCGGAAAGCTCAGCAGGTGATGCAGGGGCGAGAACCCGGTCCCGAAGTCGTCCAGGGCGAGCCGAACGCCCATCTCGTGCAGCGAGGCGACCGTGGCCAGCGAGGCTCCGGTGTCGTCCACCAGCGCGGTCTCGGTGAGCTCGAGGATCAGCCGCTCCGGGGCCAGGTGGCGCTCCTTCAGAAGTCCCGCGACGAATGGCGCCAGCCGGGTGGAGGCGACCTGGTGGGCCGAGACATTCACCGACACCCACGGCTCCGTCCCCGTCACGGGCCAGCGCGCCGCGCTGTCCAGCGATTGCTCGAGCACCCAGTCCCCGATCGGCCTGATCAGGCCTCCGTCCTCCGCGGCCGGGACGAATTCGGCCGGGCCGAGGGGGTCTCCGAGCGCCGGGCGCCAGCGCAGCAGTGCTTCGACCCCGACGACGCGCGAGTCGGCCAGCGAGATGATCCGCTGGTAATCGAGATCGAACTCCTGGCGCTCCACCGCCTCGCGCAGCGCCCCGACCAGTCGCGTGCGCACCACGGCCCGGTCGCGCATCGCGGCATCGAAGAGCTGATGATCGCCACCGCCGCGCGCCTTGGCCCGATACATCGCGGCGTCGGCGTCGCGCAGGAGCCCGTCGGGGGCTCCGGACTCCGAGGGCGTCACGGCCACGCCGATGCTGGCGGTGATCGTGTGCGAGCCGTCGCGCAGGGAGAACGGCCGCGTCAGCGCCTCCGTGATCCGCTCGGCCAAACGGACCGCCTCGAGCTCGTTCTCGACGTCCTCGGCGATGACCACGAACTCATCCCCGCCAAACCGCGCCACGGTGTCGCTCTGGCGGACCACCGCGCGTAGACGCGGAGCCAGCGTGGCGAGTAGCTCGTCGCCGGCCGCGTGCCCCAGGGTGTCGTTGATGAGCTTGAAGTTGTCGAGGTCGAGCAGGAGCACGGCCACCATCCGCCCGACCCGCCGTTCCCGGTCGATCGCGTGAGCGAGCAAGCTCATCAGCAGAGCCCGATTGGGTAGCCCGGTCAGTGAATCGTGGAGCGCCTGGTGACGGATGTGCTCCTCCCGCTGAGATCGCTCGATCGCGGCGGCCAGCACGTTGACTATCGACAGGACAAAGACGGTCTCCTCCTCGGTGCACTCGGCCCCCGAAGCCTGCGCCACGCAGAGCACGCCCCACGGCTCGGCCCCTCCCGGAACGTCGAAGGAGAGCCCGTCGTCGGCGGTGGCACAGGCCCCGGCCGGCCAGCCGGCGGCCGCGCGCGGCACCAACTCGTCCCCGCTTCGCTCAAACAGCGCGACCCGGGCATCGCCAAATGTGCTCGAGACGGTGCTGACGACGTGCTGCATCAGGGCCTGGTCATCGCCACCCACCAGCGCACGCTGTCCGACCGCCGCCACCGCGGCCTGCTCGGCGGCGCGCCGGCGAAGTTGTGCGGCGGCCCAGGAATGCTCTACGGCGATCCCCGACAGGTGACTCGCCACATCGGCCAGCCAGAGGTCCCGCGGCGTCGGCTCACGCGGCTCGTCGTAGTACATCGCGAAGCTGCCCACCACCCGCCCGGCGCTCGAGTGCAGCGGGGTCGACCAGCACGCGCGCAGACCAAACGGCAGCGCCGCCTCCTTGTAGGGCTCCCACAACGGATCGGTGGCGATGTCGCTGACGATCACTCTCCGGTCCGCCCACATCGCCGTGCCGCAGGAGCCGGCCACGGGCCCGATCGGGAGCCCGTCGATCAGGGCGCAGTACTCGGGGGGAAGACTCGGTGCGGCCCCGTGGCGCACGTGAACCCCGTCCTCCAGCAGCAGAACGGAGCCGCGCATGCCGGGAGCCTGATCCTCGATCGTCCTGACCACGAACTCGAGCACTTCCTCGAGGCGTGCCCCGGTGGCGATCAACTCCAGCGCGCGGGTCTGGCCGCGGGCGAAGGCAAGACCGCCCAGGTCCTGGTCAGATCCGGATGGCGAGCCCGAAGAGCCCGGTAGCTCCCGGGCACTTTCCCCCGTGCTATCTGGCATTGACTTACTCCTCACCGTGCCGGGTCCGCGGCACGTCTTGCCCCAAACTACCCACCCGACCCGGTGGGCAACCTCCGCGAAATGTTACTCAGAACGCCGGAGCCCACCAGCCACCCCGCCTGACCAACACGGAGTCGGCTCGCCCCGGAGACCGGAGCGAGCGTCCTCCGTGACATCGGGGGAATTTGCTAGTCGCCCTTGTCGTACTTGAACGAGACCCCGAGGCGCACGCGGTAGTTCAGCACCGCGCCGTCCTGGATCGTCAGATCCTGGCGTACGACCTCGGCCACGCGAAGCTCGCGCACGCTCTTCGCCGCGGTCTCGACCGCGACGCGGGCCGCGGCCTCCCACGACTCGCTGCTGACGCCCACGATCTCGGTAACGCGGTAGACGCTATCCGCCATACGAACCTCCCTCCTTGTGAACAGTACGAAGGGTCGAGTCTTTCACTCCGAGGTACCCGCGTGGGACGAGTTTTCTGGCTGGTGTCGTGAATCGGAAATTGGCTCTTTGACGAACTTCCTCGGTGAAGGGTTGGACACTGCGGCGCCCGGCACGCGGGTCGGCCATGGTGGAACCGCTGATTTGGGTTGCCGAGGCGGCGGGACGGCGAGGTTTGGCTCTGGATGCACGCCCCAGGTGCATAACGCGCCGAAGTTCGCTCCCAGGAGTCCGCTCGGCCGAGTTTGGCCCGGCCGATCGACCGTCCGCCAACCGCCCCCTGAAGGCCGGATCGAGGTGCCCGATGGTGGGCTTTGCGATGGCCCGGAGGATTCCGCTCGGGCACGGGGCTGGGCCCCGATCCCAGCAGTAGCCGATCGGGAACGACGAGTTCGGTTTCGGTGGCGCTCACCGAGCGGGAACTATCGGGCTCGGCTGACCCAGCGCTCGATCAGGAAGCCCGCGATCGAGATCGACGGCGGTAGCTGTAGGTCACCCGCCGCACCGGACCTGCTCGCCGAGACCTGATCGCGGGTGAACCACCGCACGTCCTCGAGCTCGCCGTCGAGTGCCCTCGGTTCCCCTCCGTGCGCGCGCGCCTCGAAGCCCAGCATCAGCGAGGACGGGAACGGCCAGGGCTGCGAAGCCACGAACGTCGGGTCGAAGGCTTCGATGCCGGACTCCTCCCGGACCTCGCGGATCACCGCCTCCTCCAGTGACTCTCCGGGCGAGACGAACCCGGCCAGGATCGAATACCGGCCCCCAGGCCAGCCCGCCCGGCGGCCCAGCAGCAGCCTCCCGGCGTGCTCGACGAGCATGATCACCACAGGGTCCGTCCGGGGAAAGTGCACGACGCCGCAGCTCGGGCAGCGCCGCGAGTAGCCCGCCTCGGCGATCACCGTGAGCGCCCCGCAGTTGGCGCAGAAGCGGTGGGCGCGGTGCCAGTTCAAGAGCGCGACCAGATAGGCGGCCAGACCCGCCTCCGCATGCGGGAGCAGGCTGCCCGCCTCGCGCAGGTCGACGACTCTGCCCCCGTCCTGCCAGCCTGCCCGGGACGCCCCCTGGAGGCTGTCGAGGTCGAGGGCGAAGACCGCCGCGCCGTCCTCCAGGCCGAGCAGAATCGGCTCGGGCGACGATGTGATCGAGTCCCTATCCAGCGGGCGGCGCAGCAGGCACGGCGAGGCCGCGGCATCGACCACCACACCGTCGCGACCGGCGGCGACCGCGCGGGAGGCCGGATCCTCCAGGCGCTGCTTGATCCAGGCTGGATCGCCGCGGAGCGCCGAAGCCCGGTCGAGCACCATGCCGCTGAAGGTCGGACCGGGCGGGGAGGAGATTTCGCTACGGAACGCTGTCATTCGCGCTCGAAGGACTCTAATGCAGCCTTCCGCAAGTCCCTTTAGCGCCCGACTCGAGAACTCGCGGCCGATATCGTTTGGCCTGGAGGTGGGCTTGGCTTTTTGATCGAGGTGGAGTTCCGATACGAGACAGTGATAACCGAGGTCAACCGGAGGAGGTAGGTCATGGAGCATCGCAAGTTGTTCGCCGAGGCCCTGGGCACGGCACTGCTGGTGATCATCGGGGTGGGTGTGGCCACACTCACCTTCGGGTTCAAGCTGGCCGGCGCATCGACTTCGGCCGGGGTCGCGACAACCGCCCTGGCCTTCGGCTTCGTCCTCCTCGCGCTGGCCTACACGCTGGGTCCGATCTCCGGCGCGCACGTCAACCCGGCCGTCACCCTCGGGTTCGTGGTGTCCGGGCGGATGACGCTGAGCGAGGCCGCCGGCTACTGGGTGGCCCAGTTCGCCGGCGGGATCCTCGGGGCGCTGGTGTTGTGGGGAATCGTCTCGGGGGCACCGGGCTACTCGCGGGCCGGGACTGGGCTCGGGGCCGACGGCTGGGGACACAAGGTGTCGATGGTCGGGATCGGCGCCGGCGGTGCGTTCGCCACCGAGGTCGTGCTGACGTTCGTGTTCGTGCTGGTGGTGCTGGTCGCCACCAGCCGGGTCGGTTCGCCGGGGTTTGCCGGCCTGGCGATCGGCCTCGGGTTGACCGTGGTGCACCTGATCGGCATTCCTCTGACCGGGACCTCGGTCAACCCGGCCCGCAGCCTGGGTCCGGCGATCATCGTCGGCCACAAGGCCCTGTCGCAGGTCTGGCTGTTCATCGTCGCTCCGCTGCTCGGCGGGGCGTTGGCGGCCTTGGTCTATCGCTATCTGGTGCCGACCGAACCCACGGCCATACGGTCGGCGGTGGCCGAAGGCGACGTCGAGCGCACCACGGCGACGCCTTGAAGATCTAGGCGGGTCGGCTACTACGTCGCCCGTCCGGGCGGCGCGAAGAACACGTTGGGCGCCAGACTCGAGAGCGGCACGTCCGTGTTGAGGGCGATCAGCTCCGCCAGAGTGTGTCGGTAGGTGATGCCGTACTGGCGGTGGATGTCGTCGAGGCCGGGGTCACTTAGGTAGAAGAACCGGTCACCGTCGCGTAACGCCTCGAACTGCCGCTGCCACAGCGCCAGCTGGAGCTGGCCGAATTCCGTTCCGCGCACGTGCGGCTCGCAGACCATGCCCACGAACGCGTCCACGGTGTCGACCGCGCCGTAGATCGCCCGCAGCCGGGCGGCCAGCGTGCTCGCGCGGGTTCCGCTCACCGCGCGAGTGACGGTGTCTCCCGGGGCGATCGGGCGCCCCGCGAGGTCACGCAGGGAGGTGAAGGCGAGGATGCCCGGGTTGTCGATCGGCGCTGAGCCGAAGTGGCTGGGGAACCGGTCGGTGGACTCTCCGGTGATCTGGGTGAACGACCTGCGGGCCGGCAACCCCAACGCCTGGCGCAGCTCGTTGTAGGTGGGCATCCCGTTGTCGCGACCGCGCTGGATGTCGATCGCTCCCAGATCGACCACGCCTTGGAAGCAGCCTGGCGTGGCTGCATCCGCCAGGCAGTTCGCTTGCTGCGGACCCGGCGCGGGGAACTCGAACAGCACGCTGCGCAGGGTGTCGTCGATCTGTTCATCGTTCTTGTAGTTCGGCTCCTCGGCCAGCCCCCTGAGGATCGGCCCAAGCCCCACCGCAGGCAGGACGGCGGGGTTGAAGAAGGCGACGCTCTGCGAGATCGTCAGCCTGAGCTGCGCCGGTGAGCTCGCCGGTACCTGGGCCACGGCGATACCCATCGCCTGAATCGCCGCGAGCTGATCCGCGGTGTACGACGTGGCGTCGACGACGATGTGCTCCTCGCCGTTGACCATGCTGTGGGCCCGATATCCCACCGTCGCGAACTCGCTGTAGAGCTCCGAATTGACCCCGGGCCGGTAGCCGCGGTAGGCGCTGAGCCGGACCCCCAGGGAGGGCAGGAACTCGTTGTAGGTGATGTACTGCTGCTCGGCACCCACCACCCGCCGAGCGATCTCGAAGCGCTGCTCGGCGCTCAGATGACGCGGAAGCCGGGCCACGATGCGGTTGTGCTCTCGAGCCAGCAGCGTCTGCACTGCCGTCAGCGCCGCATTCTCGTTGGCCCGTACGTCCCCGGCGACGGCGGCGGCCTGCGGGCGGCCGCTCAGCTGTCCGTTCGTTTGCATGACCGGAGCCGAGCCGGCGTCCCCGAGCGCGCCGGCCAGCGGCAGGTAGCCACCGGGCAGCAGCAATCGGGCCCCGGGCGGGGTGCCTGAACCGGAACCGCCCCGCAGCCAGTCGAGCCGCTCGCGGGTGCCACCGTAGATCGGCCACGCGTCGATGTACGAGTTGACGGTGTTGACCTGCTGCCGGGGGTTGCCCCGACCGGTCCCGGTTCCGGCTGCGACGGCATCGCGCACGAACGAGATCAGGCCGAGGTCGTTGCGGTAGCTCTCCAGCGCGTCATGCCGGTCAAACGGGATCGAGGCGGCCTCGGTCCCGGTCTGGGCCATGCCGACGGTGTGGTCCAGCAGCTGGCCCCACACCCACCCGAACTGGCTCACGTTCCGCTCGGAGAACATGTCGACGCCCAGCGAGTTGAAGATCCGGTTGCTGATGTACCGCGGACCGGGTCCGTCGACCATGGCTCCGACGCCGTCGCGGTAGCGAGCCGGGGCCAGCCGCCGGTAGGCCGCTCCGACCTTTCCCCAGCCCGGCCGCAGCAGGTTGTTGCCGCTCCCGTCCAGGGCCCTGCCAGTGGTCAGTCCCGGCCCCGCCGCGCCGGCCCGAGCCGCCGCGCCGGCCCGAGCCGCCGGACCGGCCAGCACGGCGGCGGCAGCGCCCTTCGCCGCACCGCCCAGGAACTCGCGTCGCCTCAATCGCCTCATGGTGCTTTAAGACGTGAGCTTGACCGGAAGCTCGCGCCAGTTCGAGGCCACTGTCAGAATTAACGCCACCAAGGGCGGCGGCGGATCTCCGCCAAGCGAGCGGCGGGGCCAACCAGCTCGCACAGGTGCTCCCTCAAATGGTCGAGGTGCTCGCGCAGCCAGATCTCGTGGTGTGAGGGCGCTTGAGGCGCGACGCCGTTCCCGCTGTCGAAGCTCGGCGCGGTGAGCGTTTCGACGCTCTGCCCGTGGGGGCGGCCGACCTGGGCCGCCAGCCGGCCGTAGAAGGCATCGAGGATCTCGGCTCGCTGACCGAGCGCCTCCCCCGACGCACCGATGCCCGCTTCCTCACCGCGAGGAAGCCCGGCCACGGCATGCGCGGTGAGCCGCAGCCGCAGCGTGCCACCGACCAGCCGCCAGAGCTCTTCCTTCTTGATGTGCTTGGTTCCCTGCTCGGCCAGAAAGCCTCGCAGCGCCTCGTCCAGGCGCAGGCCGGCCGTGACCGACGACATCGCGCCCTCGGGCTCGCGCCCGCCCAGCCCGCACACCCAGTCGACAGCTTGAGACAGGTAGGCGGCCCCGGAGCGGTAGGCGTCGGCGAGGTCGTCGCCGACCACCGAGGCGACGCCTCGGGGCCAGAACAGGGTGCCGACCACGACGCTCACCGCGCAACCGATCGCCACGTCCTCGATCCGGAGCACCCCCACCTTCCAGCCGACCGGCACGAGTAGGTTGAAGAGCACGGCGACGGTCACCGTGAACGCCGCCTGCCCCACTGCAAAGGGAGCCGTGCCCGGCGCATAAGCCGCGACGAACACCGCGATCGGGAGCGCTATCCACAGGGTCGCGGAGCCGGCTCCGATCACCTGCAACAGGATCGCCCCGATCACGAACCCGACGGCGGTACCGAGCAGTGCCCGCATCGCGGTCGATCCGGTCGAGGCCGCGTTGGTCCGCAGCACCGAGAGCGTCCCCAGTACCACCCAGAATCCGTGCTGGACGCTGCTCAGGTCGGCCACCGCCACCGCCGCCGCCAGCGCCAGCGCCCCGCGAACGCTGTTGATGAACCAGACCGAACGCACGCTGGCGTGACGAAGCGCGACCCCGGCGTATTTGGAGACGCCATCGAGGCGCTGCTCGGCGCCGAGGCCGAGCGGCGAGATCCCGAACCAGCGCATGCGCGCCTCCGCGATCCATTCCGCATCGGCGAGGCCTGCCGCCACGATCGCATCGGCCCCGAGCGCGATGATCGTGACGGCGATCGCGTGAGCGTGAAAGGAGAGTCGGGCCTGGGCTCGGAACTCGTCGCTGTCCCGGTCCAGCGGTGCCGTCCAGACGTTGCTTCGGGCGCGGAAGTCCTCGAGGCGCTCGAGATCCGGGCGCTTCGCGCCCCCGGCGAACAGGGCACCGGCATCGCGCAGGACTGCTGCCGCCAACTCGAGCAGCTCACGGTCGGCCTTGGCGCCGTCCCGGAGGTCGCTCCGTTCCTGCACGCTGTCGAGGACCAGCGCGGTGCACCACTCGAGCAGTTCGACCGTATTGGCCAGCGCCTGATCGGCGGTGGCCAGGCCGGTGGGCCGAAACGGCGTGGCGGTGAACTGCGCGATCAGCTCGTGCTTGGCTTCCTGACAGGCGGCCAGTTGCTCCTCGGTGGCCCGTCCGCAGAGCATCGCGTCGATCTCGTCGGCGAGGACGGCAGCGAGCTTCGCGGCGGCGCCGCGTAGCCGATCGCCGGCCGCCGGCGGCGAGAACACCAGCACGGCCACCGTCCCCGCCACGGAAGCCAGCCACCACCCCGCCAGCCGGTCCGGCACCATGCTGAATGTGCCGGGCGAGGCTGCGGGCAGGACATAGGCGAGCAGGGCAGCGGTGGTTCCCGAGGCCGCGTTGGGGCCCAACACGCCGGCGAAGAACACGGCGAAGGTCACCGGCACGGTCACCAGCGCGGCCAGCACCACCGTGCCGTTTACGGCCGTGCCGATCGTCACCAGCGCGGTTCCGGTCACGGCCAGCGCGGCGTGGGCGATCAGCTTGTCCCGGCGCGTGCCCACGAAGCTGGCCAGGACCAGCGTGGCGAATCCGCCGAACGCGGCGAACGTCGCCATCTGAAGGTTGCCGATCACCTTGTCGGTGAACGCGAACAGTCCGGGTACCACGATCGTCGCCCGAACCGCTCGCATCGCCGCGGGGGTCGACCAGCCGATGCGCACGGACGCGAGTCTAATCGCGGCGGCCGAAATTCCCCGTTGAACTCCGGCCCAGTTGGGTATGACAACCCAATGACCTCGGTAAGCCTGAAGTGGGACACCGCCAAGGTGAAAGACGCCAAACTCGCCGTCGAGCTCGACGGCAAGCTCACCTCCGAGTGGAAGGACACCTTCGAGACGACGGTCCGGTTACTCGGGCACGGCGACTGGGGCGAGGTCAAGCTGAAGAAGAAGGCGGTCCGGGTGAGCGATGTCACGCCGGGCAGCGAGGAGAAGCTCCGTCATCACCTGGAGGGCGTGGTCACGCAGGCCAACGCCGCCGTCGAGGCCCAGTCGGAGGCGGCCGCCGCCGCCCGCGAGAGCGACGACGAGGATCAGGACGGCCAGCGGGGGCCCGACGCGGAGATGACTCGCAGCTTCCGATCCTTCGGTAGCTCGCCCTCGGACTGAGCTCCCGGCCGGGGTAGGCTGCCGGGCATGGATCTGCCGCCCGGCCCGCGCGCCCCCGCCGCGTGGCAGACGATCGCCTGGATGGCGAGTCCGGCGGCCTTCCTGAGGGGCGTGCACGCGCGTTTCGGCGATCCGGTCACGATCCGCACCTACTGGACCGAGGAGCCGATGGTGCTGTTCTCCCACCCGGACGCGGTGCGGGATGTCTTTCGCCTGGATCCGGCGATCGCCCCGGCTGGGCAGAGCTGGGAGTTCCTGCGCCCGTTCGCCGGGCCCGATTCGATCCTGCTGCTCGACGGCGAGCAGCATCTGCGCGAGCGGAGGGTGATGCAGGCACCGTTCCATGGCGAGCGGATGCGCGCCTTCGCCCCGATGGTGGCCCAGCTCGCCCGGCAGGAGCTGAGCAGCTGGAGCGGCCGGGTCAACGCCTTGGAGCGGATGCGCGAGCTGACCCTCGAGATCATTCTCCGGGTGGTGTTCGGCGCCCACGACGACCGGGAGGCGGCGCTACTACGAGACGGCGTCGAGGGCGCGCTCGCCGGCGTTCGCTCGATGCCACGGATGCTGGCGATGGCGCTGGTCCGGCGCGACCTCGGCCCGCGCAGCCCGTGGGGCCGCTTTCGGATCGCGGTCGAGCGCTTCGACTCGATGCTGTTCGATCTGCTGGAGCGACGCCGGGCCGCGCCGGACCGTGATTCGGTGCTCGCGCTGCTGCTCGAGCAACGCGACGAGGCCGGCCGGCCGCCCTCGGACCAGCATCTGCGCGATCAGCTGGTGGCGCTGCTGGTCGGCGGTCATGACAGCTCGGCGGCGTCACTGGCCTGGGCGTTCGAGCGGCTCGCGCGCCACCCGGGGGTGCAGGCGCGCCTGCGGGAGGGCGACCCCGCCTATCTCGACGCGGTGGCCAAGGAGGTTCTGCGGGTGCGTCCCGCCCTGACGATCGCCCCGCGCCGGCTGCTGGCCCCGGTGCGAATCGCCGGCCATCCCCTGCCCGCGGGCGTGCAGGTCGCCGCCTGCCTGTGGCTCGCGATGCGCCGGGAGGACCTGTGGCCCGACGCCTCCGCGTTCGCCCCCGAGCGGTGGCTCGACGGACCGGCGCCGAACCCTCTGTCCTGGATCCCCTTCGGAGGCGGCGTCCGGCGCTGTGCCGGGGCCCCGTTCGCCGAGATGGAGATGCGGGAGGTGCTGCGCGCCGCGGCGGAGTTGACGATCCGACCCCTGCGGCGCGAGAGTGAGCGCGCGCGGCGCAGCATGCTCGTGGTCATCCCGCACCGCGGGGCCGAGGTGTCGATCGCGTGAGCGCCGGGTGATCCGGGGAGGGAAGGGCGCAGCCGAACAGGCGGCGATCGGGCGCGCGTGGCGGCGCATCGAGCCGCTGGCGCTCTACCCCCGCCCCGTCGAGCTGACGCGCGTGCGCATCCTCAACACGCCATGGCTGTTCCGGCTGCCGTGGTTTCGCCGCTTCGACGGCTACACCGTCTGGAGCACGATCCTCCTGCGCCGAGCGCTGGAGCCCGATGACGACGACCTGATCACCCACGAGCTGGTCCACGTCTGGCAGGGACAGCACGAGTGGCTCCGCCTATGGCTCTCCTACGTCAAGCCCTCAACCTTCTGGGGGGATCGCTCCGGCTACTGGGAGAATCGGTACGAGCTCGAGGCGCGCAGCGCGGTCGCGCGCACCTCGAGTCACCGTTCTTCGCCTTGACCGTTACGGTGAGTGACGCTTACGGGGCTGGGTTCGCGTGCTGGGCGAGGCTGATCGCTTCTTGCACGTAGAAGGTATACGGGGCGTGGGCGCCCAGTCCGAGACAGTCACCTGACTCGAACCCCGGCGTGCCAGACCACACGTACGCATCCACGCGGGGATCGGAGGTCTTCACCGTCGGCGCGAAGCCGAGGCCCTCTCCAGGGGGTGTACAGCCTCCGTGGAAGAACGGAGTCACGTTGGTCACCCCGTGAGGCTCGGGGCCCCAGCCGTTGGAGTCGGTGTTGACCACGAAATGCTTGTCGCCCAGGAGCTTTGACACCTTCAGGCCGTACCTGACTTCCTTATAGGTCCAGTCGTGATGTGAGGCGTTCAGCACGAACCCCTGCGCTCCGGCAACACCGGCCCGACGCAGCCACCCGGCGATCGTCCCGGGGGTCTTTCCCCAGTCAGCGGCGCCGGCGTCGATGTACACGATCGAATTCGGATCGTGGGCATGGAGCGTGCGCACCTCATAGTTGAATTCGCGGAACCGGCGGGCCTGGGCCCAGTGCGGCAGGCACTTCGTTCCGGTCAGCTTGTCGGTCTCGAGAATGACCATGATCCGATGGTGGCCGAGGCCGCGCGCGAACCCGAGCACCCACCTGTCCACCTGCTTCTCGGAGAAGCCGCCGGGGTAACTCGACCGATACGGACAACTCGGGCTCTCCATCCGAGCCAGGTTCACGAACGGGATCGATCCTGGCTGAGACTGCTCGGCGCGCGAGATGTAGTCGCGCACGGTCTTATCCGGGTCGGCCACAAACGAAGCGAAGGTCTTGCCCATCGGGTTGTTGGCCGCCGCGGCCATCGCGCCGGAAGCAGACGGGTCCGTGCGCATCGCCACCCACCACGAGCTGCGCTCACTGTCGACGTACCAACGGTGGCCGGCGAGTGGGTTTCCGGGAGTGACGGTACCCGAGTAGTAGGCGTTCGCGGCGGCGGCAGACACGAGTGCCTGGGCCATTACAAGCAGGATAAGTGTTAGACGTCTCATGTGATGAAAGATCGACGCACTGCGCTGGAGCCTTGAATCCCCCTGGACGCTTTGGCGTCGCTCGGAGCTCAGCCTGGCGAGACTGGATTGACCGGATTCCCACCACTCCGAATCAACGCGCGAAGGGACGCGCGATGCTCGCCAGTCAGTCGAAACCCCATGCCGGCCACGGTTGTACCCGGCCTCGACGGCGTTCAAACATCCGTGAATTTCGCCCTGACGAGCGCGTCGTTGGTGCCTCACTGAACTAGAGACGCACCGCCTTGGCGAAACTCACGGCGGGTCCGACATTTGTCCAATCCGGGCCCGCGACGGCCCCGAATCGCGTGATCGATCGGGGCCTTCGGCGACAGCGGGACCGCCGGCGCGCCCCGGACGGGGATGAACTATCGTCGAAGGCGATGCGGCGCGGCAATGGACAGTCGCCGAGCGGCTCGGCTCTGGCTCGGCGGGCCCTACTCCTGTTGATCTGCGGGCTGCCGATGCTGTCGGCCCTGGGGTCCGCTGTGCCGGCACGCGCCGCGGCGCCCTCCGCCGCCAGTCCGCCGACCAAGGGGGCTCTCTACCGCGACGGCCAGACCAACCTCTACCTGCTGGGCGGGGCCTGGCTCTATCGCGCCGATCCGGCCGGGGCCGGGATCGCCGGCGGGTGGTGGCGCAACGTGGCCTCGACGGCCGGATGGAGCCCGACCACCGTCCCAAACGCCTACAACGCAGGTGATTTCAGCAACGCGAGCATGACCGGGTCGATCGGCTGGTATCGCCGGGACTTCACGCTGCCCAAGTCCGCCTTCGCGGCCTACGTGCCGCGCGCGTTCCGGTCCTGGGTACTGCGGTTCGAGTCGATCAACTACCGGGCCACGATCTGGCTGAACGGACGCCAGATCGGGACGCACGCCGGCGCTTATCTGCCCTTCGAGTTCGATCTCAGCGGCCTGCGATCCGGGGTCAATCGGCTCGTCGTCCGCGTCGACGATCACCGCCTGCCCACGGATCTCCCGCGCGGTCCCGGCGGCGGCTGGTGGAATTACGGCGGGATCCTCCAGGAGGTCTACCTCCGTCCGGTCGAGCGGGCCGACATCAAGCAGGTGCAGATCCGTCCGCTGCTCCCCTGCCCCACCTGCGCCGCGACGGTCCAGGAGCAGGTGCTGGTCCGCAACCTCACCTCGAAACCCCAGGCCGTCTCGCTCCGAGGCACCTACGGGAAAGCGAAGCTCGCCTTCGGGACCAAGACGATCGCCCCGCATTCGACCTGGACGGCCAGCGCGCAGGTCCGGATCGCCCACCCCCATCTCTGGTCGATCGACGATCCGCATCTCTACCCCGCCCGGCTGACGCTGGTGGATGGCTCGGGACGGGCCCTGGGCGGCTACTTCGACCTCAGCGGGGTGCGCAGCATCGCCGTCGGCGCGGATGGACGGCTCAGGCTCAACGGCCGGCTTCTCGATCTACGCGGATTCGCGATCCACGAGCAGACCCTGACCACGGGAGCGGCGCTGAGCCCGCAGCAGTTCGCCCAGATCATCGGATGGGTCCGGCAGCTGGGCGGACATGTGCTCCGGGCGCATTACCCGCTCGACCCGCAGATCGAGGAGCTGGCGGACCGCTACGGAATCCTGATCTGGTCCGAGATCCCGGTGTACCAGACCGATCCGCAGTATCTGAGCCAGCGGGCCTGGCTCAAGAGCGCGTACTCGGAGCTGCAGCAGAACATCCTCGAGAACCAGAACCACCCCTCGGTGATGCTCTGGAGCATCGCCAACGAATTGCGCACGCCGCCTGACGCTGCCCAGGCTCGCTATATCGCGGGTGCCGTGTCCCTGGCCAAGAAGCTCGACCCGACCCGACCGGTCGGGATCGCGATCTCCGACTTTCCCGGCGTCGCCTGCCAGAAGGCCTACGACCCGATCGACGTGATCGGCTTCAACAACTATTTCGGCTGGTTCAACGCCGGCGGAGGAGGTACCGACGACCGCGACGGGCTCGGCCCGTTCCTGGACTCCTTCCGCGCCTGCTACCCGACCAAGGCGCTGTTCGTCACCGAGTGGGGCGTAGACGCGAACCGCGCAGGGCCGGTCGACCAGCGCGGCACCTACGCCTTCCAGACGAATACCGACGCCTTCGACCTCAGCGTCTACGCCTCCAAGCCGTGGCTGTCGGGGACCACCTACTTCACGATGCAGGACTTCGCCGCGCGGCCCGGCTGGGCGGGCGGGAACCCGCTGGGCAATCCGCCTTTCGTGCAGAAGGGTCTCGTCGATCTGTACGGCAATTTCAAGCCCGCCTTCTCCGTCGTCGCCGCGATCGACAAGGCGACGGTCCAGATCGCACCCCGGCCCAGTTCGGGCTAGGTCGGGGCCGCGTGGGGCGGTTTCGCGGCTGGCTTCATCGCTGGCTCAGGCGTGGCAGCGCGGCCGGGTGCGGGACGGGTTGGGGATGGTGGGTTGGGCCTGTGCGAACTACATCGATGAGGAGAGAGCGGAGTCCCGATCCGGCTGGTTCGCTCGCCCTCGGGGTGGGGTCTCGGTAAGAAACTTACGCATAGGGGCCATAACGTCCCTAACCCATGTCCGCCAGTGGCCCTCGATCCAGCGGCGAGGCCCGAGCGCACGCCGGCAGGTTGCCGGACGCGTCCTCCGGGTAGCGCCCATGCCGATGCCATCAATCCCAACCAGGGCCACCTACCGCCTGCAGCTCACGCCGGAGTTCGGGTTCGACTCCGCGGGCGAGCTGGTGCCCTATCTGGCCGAGCTGGGGATCAGCCATATCTACTGCTCTCCGATCATGCAGGCGCGGCCGGGCTCCCAGCACGGCTACGACGTGGTCGATCCGACCGTCGTCTCGCCCGAGCTGGGCGGCGAGGACGGGTTTCGCGCGCTGGTGCGGGCCGCCCGCGACGCGGGGCTCGGCGTGATCGTCGACTTCGTGCCCAACCACATGGCGACCGCGGATGAGAATCCCTACTGGAGCGACCCCGCGCGCCGGCAGAAGTTCTTCGACGTCGATCCGGAGACCGGCTGGCACCGGCGGTTCTTCACGATCGACGATCTGGCCGGCGTCCGCGTCGAGGATCCGGAGGTGTTCGAGGAGACCCACCGCAAGGTGCTCGAACTCGTGCAGGCGGGCCTGATCGACGGGCTGCGCATCGACCATCCCGACGGCCTGGCCGACCCGGCGACCTACCTGCAGCGGCTGACCGACCGCGGCGTGAGGCTGATCTGGGTGGAGAAGATCCTCGAGGCCGGCGAGCAGCTGCGGGACTGGCCCGTGCAGGGCACCACCGGCTACGAGTTCGCCAACGATGTGACCGCGCTGTTCGTCGACCCGGGAGCCGAGCCCGCGTTCACCGAGAGCTATCGAGCCCTCACGGGCGAGCAACGGACGTTCTCCGAGGTCGCCGCCGAGGCCAAGCTGGAGCAGGCCAGAACGGCATTCGCGCCTGAACTGCGCAAGCTCCGCGCGCTCTACGACCATCCCCAGCTGGAGCAGGCCACGGCGTCCCTGCACGTTTACCGAAGCTACGTGCTGCCTGCTGAAGGAGCGGTCAGCGAGGAGGATCGTCAGGTGCTGGCCGACCTGCCCGCCGACCTGAAGCGAGTGCTGCTGCTGGAGGAGCCCGGTCACGCCGAGTTCGTGACCCGCTTTCAGCAGACCACCGGGCCGGTGATGGCCAAGGGAGTCGAGGACACCGCCTTCTATCGCTACCTGCGACTGACCGCGCTGAACGAGGTCGGTGGCGATCCCGGCCGCTTCTCGCTGGACGTCGAGGCGTTCCACCGAGCCAACCAGGCCCGCGCGGACCGGTTTCCGGTGCACATGCTGGCCTCGCAGACGCATGACACCAAACGCAGCGGCGACGTCCGTGCGCGAATCGCGGCGCTGACCTACCACGCCGGCGAATGGGCGGCGTTGGTGTCCGGCTGGCGAGAGACGAACCGGCGGTTGCGCAGCGGGGACGGTCCGGACGCCAACGAGGAGTACCTGATCTATCAGACCCTGATCGGCGCCTGGCCGATCGAGCCCGAGCGCCTGCGCGACTACCTCGAGAAGGCACTGCGCGAGGCCAAGATGAACACCAACTGGGATGAGCCCAATCTGGAATGGGAGCGTTCGGTCCAGACGTTCGCCGCGGCTCTCTATGAGCACGCCCCGTTCCTGGAGAGCTTTGAGCCATTCCTGCGGAAGGTGGTGGCGGCGGGCCAGAGCGCCGCGCTCGGCGCGCTACTGCTGAGGCTCACCTGCCCCGGGGTGCCCGACATCTACCAGGGCGACGAGCTCTGGGACCTGAATCTCGTCGACCCCGACAACCGGCGCCCCGTGGACTGGGAGGCCCGTCGGCGCGCACTCGAGCAGCTGAGCGCGGGCCGCCCGCCCGAACCGGGCCAGCAGAAACTGGCGGTGATCCGCGACGCCCTGGCCCTCCGGCGCCGCCGACCCGAGGCGTTCGCGGGCGCCTACGCGCCGTTGCCGGCCGACCCTGACGTGTGCGCGTTCACTCGTGGCGAGGACGTGGCCGTGGTGGTTGCGCTGCGCCCGGGCGCGGATACCGCCAGCGTGTCCCTACCGGCGGGCGACTGGCGTGAGCTGTTGACCGACCACGTCGCGCTCGCGTCGCTCAGTCTGCTCGAGCGCGCCTGAGTCCAGCCGCTGTTGGAGCCGGTCGGATCCGCGAGACCCCATTCGAGGACTCGCCCCGGAGCGCTCCGGGGCGCCCCGCGAAATGCTGACACTGCCTCCCGGGACCGGGTCGGCGGGCATGAGGGGTTGGCCTAGTTCGGCTTGGTCGGTCGGTGGGTCTTTGACGAACAACTTCTTCGGTGAAGGGGAGAAGGTTTGCGAGCACAGAGCCGCGGGTCGGCGTCCGAGCAGGGCCGATTCGCGTTGGTCTGGCTGCGGTGGGCGGCGAACCGTGGCGAATTGGTTCCGCTGGGCGGTGGTCAAAGCCATCGATCGAGGTTTGGCTCGTACTGTGGCACCAGACGCGCGTATCGCGCCAAGGTTCGGGCGCCGCTGGGCCGGCGACGCGGTCTTGCCGCGTCCGGCGCGCGAGGAATCTCACTTGGAGTCACTTTTCGCTCATATGCAGGGATAACTGACTCCAAGTCGCCCGCGGCCGCCCCGCTCGGATCCACCGGCCCAACCTGACCGAGCGCTACTAAGGCACACCCCGCGCCAGGTAAGGGGTCGGCGCGGCGATCTGGCTCCTTTTGCCCGATGTGGGCCCGGCGTCTTAGGCGCATGATGCTTCTACCACCAGTCAGAGGAGCGCATCATGACCAGCTCGATAACCGCACTTGTCGCCCGCGAACACACCGCCGATCTACGCCGGAGCGCCCGACGCGAACACCTGACCGCGAGCGACTCGGCCGCGGCGAAGGTGCCGGCGATCGAGCTGCGCCTGGCCAATGCCGCGGAGGACCACGTTCTGACCCGGCTCGCCGACCTGGACGACGCGCCGGAGCTCGCCGGGCCGGTCCTCTTGGCTCTGATCGACGGTCAGGCGCAGGCCGGGCTGTCGCTTCAGGACGGGCGGATCGTGGCGAACCCGTTCGTCCGCACGCAGGAGGCCGTCGAGCTCTTGCGCATGCGGGCCGCGCTCTTGACCGACTCGCGGGCATCCGGGCACCGGCTGTCGCGCCTTTCGGCCAAGTTCGCGCTCCGGTTCGGCGCCGACCGGATTCGGCAGCACGCGCGCGCCGGTAGCTGATCCGCGTGATCCACGCCCGGGTTCTGGGTGCGTAACGACGTTACGCCACTGTTATCCGCCGGCGGGCATGATGGCCGCGGTCGTCGATGGTCGATCGAGCCGACGCCTGAGGACATGCCCCTCCCGCACCCCAGCGATACCGAGTGCCGTCGCCGGCCGGCGATCTCGATCGTGCTGCTGGTCGCGGGTTGCGCGATCGTGATTACCGCGTGCGGCGGCAGCCCGAAGCTCAACGTCTCCGGCACCGCCACCAACCCCACCGGCAACCAATCGCCGATCGCCATGTCGCGGTGCATGCGCGCGCATGGCCTCCCGAACTTCCCGGATCCCCAGCAGGGCTCCGGCGGCATCGGCTTTCCCGGCGGCGTCGCGTTCTCCTCGAACGGCTTGCTGACCGTGGACGGCGTGAACTTCAGCGGCCCGGCACTGAAGGCCGCCGAAAAAGGCTGCAAGCAGTTCCTACCGGGTGGCGGCGGCCCGCCACCACCGATCCCGGCCGCGCGCCGGCAGGCGATGCTCGCCAACGCGGCCTGCATGCGCAAGCACGGCGTGCCGAACTTCGCCGATCCGACCTTCCCCGCTCACGGCGGGGCCTTCCTGCACCTCGGACCGGGGGTCAACCCACAGTCACCCGCGTTCCAGGCCGCCGCGAAGGCCTGCGGGGGTGGGATCGGGCGGTTCTAGGGAGCGCTCAATCAGAGCCGCACGGCGAGCAGGCCCACCGCCAGCAGAGTGATCGCGAGCGACAGCGCCCGCAGGGCACCGTCCAGAGGCGTCAGCAGCGCCTGCCGCGAGAGCTCGACCGAGGATCCGTCGGCCAGCCGCTGCTCGCCGCGGACCGCGACGGTCTTGCGCCGCAGCAGCCGCGCCGGCGTGCTCAACCGTCGCTGGGCAACGCTCAGGGCGCCGCAGGACCCCGCCACCAGCGCCGCCGCGACCGAGAACCCCAGCGCGTTGACCCAATATCCGGTCAGCGCCGGAAAGGCGCCCCAGGCCAGAGCGAACCACAGGTCATTGTGAAACCGGCCTCCGAACAGCTCGAGGTTGTAGGCCAGGCAGATCCCCGCCCCGAACACGACCAGTGGCGCGAGCGTGGCCGACACGGTCACGACCCCTACGACGCCGATTCCGGTGGCGGCGGCCAGCGCCAGGCCTCCGCTGATCGTCAGCGCCCGATCCGAGAATCCGGTGCCGAGCGGGCGGTCGTGCAGTTCGTCGAACGCATGCGCGGCGATGCCCACGGCGAGGAAGAAGGCGAGCAGCGCGGCGCCGGTGCGGCTGGCATGCACCCTCGGCGCCGCCGCGGCGCCGATCGCCACGTAGCTCAGATGCCACGCGGTGTAGGGCGGGTGCAGGAGGGTGACGAGGTCGCCCCACAAGCCGCCGCCCCGCGCGTAGAACGCCGGGCGCTCAAGGCCCCGCGCCGACGTCGCCCCTCACCCCCCACATGACGACGCCACCGCCGAGGCTCATCCGGCGGGCTTGCACCGCGATGATCCCGGCCTCTCGCCACAGCTCGATCACCCGCTCGAGCGGGTAGCGCTCGTAGAACCCGGCGATGCTCGGGCCGAGGAAGCGACCCACCTCATACCAGTCACGCGACACGAGGCGGCCGAGCAGCGGCAGGCCAACCCAGGTGTACACGCGCCAGGCCAGACGCAGCAGGAGCCGCGGCGGCACTCCGAACTCGAGCGAGGCGATCTGGCCGCCGGGCTTGACCACCCGCGCCAGCTCTCGCATCGTCGCCCCCGGGTCATCGACGTAGCGGAGCAGGTAGGTGAAGGTCAGCGCGTCGAACTCTCCATCGGAGAAGGGAAGCGCCTCCGCCTGGCCTGGCACGAGCGTCACCCGCTCGCGCAGCAGCGCGTCCGCGGCGATCCGGCGGCGCGCCCCCGCGAGCATCTCCTCGCTCTGATCGAGCGCGACCACCGAGCAGCCGCTGCCCCTGACCAGCCGCTCCGCAACCAGACCCGTGCCCGTGGCCACGTCGAGGACCCGATCCTCGGGGAACAGACGGAGCCGCCGGCACATCGTCCGCCGCCAGCGGGGATCCTGGCCGAAGCTGAACAACGCCCCGATCAGGTCGTAATGCCTGGGCAGGCCCGCGAACAGCTC
Organism: uncultured Solirubrobacterales bacterium; assembly: GCA_963808605.1. Taxonomy (GTDB): domain Bacteria; phylum Actinomycetota; class Thermoleophilia; order Solirubrobacterales; family Solirubrobacteraceae; genus Palsa-465. The sequence goes on along the minus strand of CAWEGQ010000015.1, from coordinate 134,345 downwards.
GAGAGCCTGCTGCTTGCGTGTCGTCGTCGGGGCCATGGTGCTGGTCAATCCGCGGGGGCGATGAGCCGGGTCTCGTAGGCGTAGATGACGGCCTGGACGCGGTCGCGCAGACCCAGTTTTCCCAGGATGTGAGATACGTGGGACTTGACCGTGGCGTCAGAGACGACGAGCGCGGCGGCGATCTCTGCGTTGGAGAGCCCGTTGGCGAGCATCCGGAGCACCTCGTGCTCGCGCTCGGTCAGTTGGTCGAGTTCGTCGGGGCGACGGGAGACGGCGGCCGGAAGCCGTCGCGCGACCTGGTCGAGCAACTGGCGGGTCACCGCCGCCGAGAGCACCGCGTCGCCGGCGGCCACGGCTCGGACAGCGGCAACGACCTCCTGAGTGGGGGCATCCTTGAGCAGAAAGCCACTGGCACCGGCGCGCAGCGCCTCGAGGATGTACTGATCGAGGCCGAAGGTGGTCAGGATCAGCACGCGCTGGCGCGGGAGCCGCCTGGTGGCCTCGATCCCGTCCATTCCCGGCATTCGGATGTCCATCAGCACGACGTCGGGCGCGTGCTGGTTGGCGGCTCGGACCGCTTCCTCGCCGTCGCCGGCCTCGGCCACCACCTCGATATCGCCGGCTGCCTCGAGCACGGCCTTGAACCCCGCGCGCATCATCGGCTGATCGTCGGCGATCACGACTCGGAGGTTGGTCATGATGACGTCGGTAGGTAGGGCAACGTCGCCGTCACCTTGAACCCATCGGAGAGCGATTCGGTGGTCAGTCTGCCTCCGAACAGGGCGGCGCGCTCGCGCATCCCGATCACCCCGTGGCCGTCGGAGGGTTCTTGCCGCAGCGTGGCGCTCGCCTCGGCCTCGGTGTCGATGATGGTCAGCTCCACCCCTTGCGCTTCGTAGATCAGGGTTACCTTGGTGCTCGCGCCGGCGGCATGCTTGACGACATTCGTCAGCGCCTCCTGGATGATCCGATAGGCGGAGAGGTCGACCCCCTGGGCGAGCTGGCGCGGCTGCCCCTCGATCGTGAGCTCGATCTCGAGTCCGGCTCGGCGCAGCTGCTCGACCAGCCGTTCGAGCTGGGCCAGTCCCGGCTGTGGTGACATCTCGGGAGTCTCGCCGTCGCCTCGTAGCAGCCTCAGGGTCGTGTGCATCTCGGTCATCGCCTGGCGGCCGAGGTCGGCGATGGCCTCGGTGCTCCGGGTAACCCGGTCACCGGGGACGGTGGCGCCGAGCGCCTGCGCCTCGACCACCATCAGGCTCACGTTGTGCGCCACGATGTCGTGGAGCTCCTGAGCGATGCGCACGCGTTCTTGGGCGACCGCCCGGTCGGCCAGCAGCTCCCGCTCGCGCTCGAGACGCTCCGCCCGCTCATGGAGACCGTCGCGCACCCTGCGCTGGGCCGCGATATAGAGGCCGACCGCCACGGCGAACGCGCACGAAGCGGTGAATCCGATCGCGTAACCGGGTAAGCCGCCATGGGCGGTAGCGCTGCCGCCGCCCCACAAGGCGCCGGCGATGGTGGTCACCACGGCGGCGCCGGCCCCAGCCTCGGCCGCGAGCTTCCATGGCGCCCCGACCGCGATCGTGTACAGGACGACCATGACGGGCAGCACCAGCGTCCGGTTGCCGGGCTCCGCGGCGGCAACGGCGACGGCGATCAGCAGCGCCGCGCCGGGGCTGACCCGGCGGAGGAGGATCGACGCGAGCGCGGCTGGAAGCAGAAGTAAGACGATCGGCCGGTGGTCCCTGGCTGCGGTCCCGACCAGCGACCCCCAGACCACGAAGGTCACGACCACGGCGACGAACACATCGCCGCGCTTCATCGCAAACAGGGATAGACGCCATCGGCGGGCCAGGGACATCGTGAAACTATCCTCCTGACCCGCCGCTGGCATGTCCAGACCTCGGTCTGCCTGGCTCTCGGTGCTCAGACGTCGCGCCGGACCAGCAGCACGGCGGCCACGCCGATGACCACCGCCACGTAGGCGGCGAACACCGCCAGGCCCGCGGCCGGCGACAGCGTGTTTGCGTCGTGGCTGATCCTCATCATCGCCTCTCCGGCATTGCTGGGGAGGTAGGGATCGATCGAGTTCGAGATGCTCGAGGGGAGGATCGAGATGAGCGGCGGAATCACGAACATGACTCCGGCGAACGTGGCGATCCCCGCCGCGGTGTTGCGCAGGATCGCGCCGATTCCCATCGCAAACAGACCGACCAGGGTCAGGTAGCCCGCGGCACCGAGGACAGCGCCCGGCACGCCGGGGTGCGAAAACGCGATCTGAATGTGCTGGCCGGAGAGGATCGCCTGGCCGGCGAAGAACGCGATGAACGCTGCCGGGAGCGCGATCAGGAGCGAGACCAACGCGTACACGCCGGCCTTCGCCCACAGGACCGGCAGGCGCTTGGGCACCGCCGTCATGGTCGATCGGATCATCCCGGTGGAGTACTCGCCGGCGATCAGAAGCACCCCGAGCACGCCGATGGCGAGCACGCCGAACCTGACTCCGAGCAGGCTCGTGGCCAGCGGATCGAATGACGCCTTGTCGATAACGCTCATCGAGCTCCAGCGCGAGGCGTTGGCCGCGCTGGCGATGATGCCGAAGCCAATCGTCAGGACGGCGGTGGTCAGCAAGGCGTAGCGGGTCGACCGGAGTGAGTAGAGCTTCGTCCACTCCGATCGGAACACGCCGGCCTGGGTCAGGCGGCCGCGAGCGCGAGCCACGCGCCCCCCGACAACTGCGGGACGCAGATCAATTGCTGTAGCTGAAGAGCTCATGCGGCAATCCTTTCCTGCCGGTCGGTGCCGGCGATGTTCTGGTCTGTAGGTGTCACTGCGCGATACTCGGTCTCCTCGTGCGTGAGCTCCATGAACGCCTCCTCGAGCGAGGTCTTCTCCGGAGTCAGCTCGTAGAGCACCAAGCCGTTCCGGGCTGCCGCATCCCCGATCTGCTCGGCGGTCAGCCCTTCGACCTCCAGCAAGCCCGGCTCTTCGCTGGATACGCGAATGTCCGGGCCGAGAATCAGATCGCGCAGCTGCGCTGCCTCCGGGGAGCGGACACGAACGACATTCGTCGACCACTCATCGACGAAGGCATCAAGTCCGACGTCGCGGATCAGCCGGCCGCGCCCGATGATGATCAGATGGTCGGCCGTGACCGCCATCTCGCTCATCAGGTGCGAGGAGAGGAACACGGTGCGTCCCTCGGCGGCAAGCCCCTTCAGGAGGTCGCGAATCCAGCGGATCCCCTCTGGATCCAGCCCGTTGATCGGTTCGTCGAGGATCAATACCTCGGGATCTCCCAGCAGCGCTGCGGCGATTCCCAGCCGCTGGCCCATGCCCAGGGAGAACTGGCCGGCCCGCTTGTGCGCTACCTCTTCGAGGCCCACCAGGGAGATCAGCTCCTGCACCCGGGAGCGGGGGATCCCGTGCGTCTGGGCCATCGCCAGCAGGTGGTGATAAGCCGAGCGTCCGGTGTGCACCGAGCGGGCCTCGAGGAGCACCCCGACCTCGTGTAGGGGAGCACCGTAGTCCCGATAGCGCTTGCCGTCCACGGTCACCGTCCCTCCGCTGGGGGCGTCCAGTCCGAGGATCAGGCGCATCGTCGTCGACTTGCCCGATCCGTTCGGACCGAGGAAGCCGGTGACGACCCCGGGCCTCACCGTGAACGTGAGGTCGTCGACGGCCGTCTTGTCCCCGTAGCGCTTCGTCAGATGTTGGGCATCGATCATGTCGCTTACCTTCTTTTGTGGGCTTCGCAGTACATGCCCAGAAGCTAAGAGCTGCGGGGCCGACGCACATCGGCCTTCAGGTCGGCTGACCCACAGTCGAGCGAGGGTGATTTCCGCCGCTTCTCATCCGCACGGATGAGAAGCACCGACGATTGGATCTCACGTTCGGTGCGGCGCGACGTCTGAAGAGCTCACCCGCGTAGGTCGACGTCCGTTGTCAATAGTTGACAACGGCGGTCGGTCGAATTCATCGCCGAACCGGTCGGGTGTTGGGACGTAAGTAGCAATAGTTGATACCTACATCCCAAGCCCTCGTCGGCGGACGCTCTGTACCTGTCCGGGTCGGTCCGGATGGTGATGACAGGCGTCGCGAGCCGCCGATTTCGGCCGATTTCATTGTCATATTGCGATAAAGGCTGCGCTGCCCAGACGCACAAAGGGCGCGGGAGGACGGGAACTCAGCCCGTCCTCCCGCGCCCGAATTGAGGCGCCGAGACTCCTAGTGCAGTACCACGGTGAAGTCGAGGGTCGAATCCGTGATGTTCAGTGTGCGGACGTATCCGTTCGCCCCGGCGAACTCGCCGGTGCCGCCGTTGATCTCGACGATCGGGTTCTCGCCAAGGGGAATGCTCACGTGGTTGGCCTGCAGCGTCCCGCCCGGAAGCTCGATGAACCCATTGCAGAGAGCCCGGTCCTGGCTGGTGACCACGCAGGACAGATGCGCGGTGCCGATCGGCTTGGCGCTGTGGCTGGAATGATTCCCGACGTAGAGCAACTCGACGTTGGAGAAACCGGTGTCCGAGAACGAGCTGGACACGGTCCGCGCGAAGAAGTGATGCTCGGAGGCGGCGTTGGCAGACGCCGTGATGCCGAGCACACCGACCACTGCCGCAAGACCGACGAGGACACGCGTACGACGAAGTAGTGCGGACAAACCGCCCCCTTTGGATTGGTGCTGATGAACCGCCGCACCCCCCGTCGTCGGGTGCGACGCGAGCTTCTGATGTGACGCGAGCATCTCGGGTCCCGTGAAAATCCGCACCAGGGCAGCACCCTAGGATTTCGGCGCGGTCTCAGCGCCGGCGTGAGCTCGGGTGATGCTTGCCGGTGCGCGGGATCGCTGCCGCCCGCCGGCGCCGTTGGGTGATCCGGATCGCCGCTCCGATCGCGAAGCCCAGGAAGATCCCGCCGACGTACGCCGGGCTGACCAGGAGCATCACCGCGATGCCGATCATGGTCAGCCAGATCGCCGGACGGTAGTCGCGCCAGTCGCCGGTCATCCGCGAAACCTACCCAGTTTCAGCGACACCATCGAATCGAGCCGCCGCTGCGCGTCGGTCAAGCCGCCGATGGTCTCGGGGTGACCGGCATCGAAGTGCGTGGCCAGCGCGATGAAGACCTGGGCGGTGGTCAGGGCATCGCCGAGCGCGTCGTGGGGACGCTCGGCCGGTAGACCGAGGGCCGCCGCCAGATCACCCAGTGACAGCCAGTCCGGCGCGTGACCGTTTCGCTCCTGGAGCCACAGCCGTCCGAGGGCCTCGGTATCGACGATCGGGCCGCGCAGCCGGAGTCCGTGTTCCTGCAACGCGCGCCCGAGGAAGGCGCGCTCGACCGCGGCCGTGTGGACGACGAGGACGCGTCCGGTGATCGCTTTGAGCAGGGGACCGATCGCGTCGGCCAGTACCGGGGCGCGTTCGAGGTCGGCGGCGCGCAGGCCGTGGACGCGGATCGCCGCCTCGCCGCTCGCCCGCTCCGGACGCACCAGTCCCGTCGCCGCGCCCCGCAGCCGCAGACGGCCGTCGTGGATCGGGATCGCACCGTAGGAGACGATCTCGTCCAGCCGCGGATCGAGGCCGGTCAGCTCGAAGTCAAGCGCGCACCAGTCCACCTCCCGCCAGGGTGTGCCGCGGCGGGGCGAACGGGCCGCGGCATAGGCCGCCGCCTCGTCCGGGAGACCTCGGCCGGCCCGTCGGGGCCGCCCGAGCTTCATCGAACGCCCGCGGTGAGCTCGGTTGCGACCCGCTTCTGGATCGAGGCGACGGCGCGAAACGCCTCCTTGAGATGGCTGCGGGTCAGCGCGCTGAGCATCGCCGGATCGACGTAGTCATCGGGCTCGACTCCCGCCCGGAGCTGCTGTACCTGATGCGCCAGCCGCAGGCCGCTGATCAGCTCGAGCGCTTCTTCCAGCGTGTGCGCGTCCCGGACGGGGAGGGTGCCGGCGTCACCGGCGAGGCGGAGCCGCTCGGTCGTCGACGCGCTGGTCGCGCCGGCCGCCATCCCCGCCCAGCGGGCAAGGTCGACGATCGGGATCACGCCGCCGTGCTTGAGGTCGAGGCGGCCGCGATGCTCGCCGGTGTGCTCGACCACCAATCCGCGGAAGAAGCCGGTGGGCGGGCGGTAGGAGAGCGCGAAGCGGGCCAGCAGCCGCAGCAGCGCCGGGTTGCGCGGGGCCGGACGGAACGTGTCCGACACCGGAGTTCCGGTGTGCACACCCCACACCGGGCGGCTGTCGATCAGCACCGAGACCAGGATCAACGCCTTCTCCTGGGTCGGATCGTCGATCCAGCTCCGCACCGCGCGCTGCCAGGACTCGAGGGAGCGCACGAAGATCAGATTCGATGCCGAGGCGCCGTGGGCGTCGGGGCGAAAGCCACATCTCGTCAGCCCGGCAACCACGGTCGTGGCGATCGCGTGAATCGCGGGTCGGACCTCGGCCTCGCCCGCTCCGCCGAACCACACGATCGCGCTGTCCACGTCGGAGCTCGGGGTGGTCTCGCGCCGGGCCTGGCTGCCCAGCGCCAGCCAGGCGAACGGGGCGGCCGGTTCGCCGGCTTCGGCCACCGCGAGTTCGATCAACCGGCGGGTGAGCGCATCGACCACCACCGCGTAGACGGCCATGATGTTGCCGGCGGCCACCCGCGCCTCGTGCATCGCGATCACCGTCGGGCGAAGCTCGCGAGCCGCGCCGGCCAATTCCTCGACGGTCTGCGCGCGGGCGATTCGCTGGCGCAGGAAGAACGACGAGCGGGTCTGCACGGCGACCAGATCGAGATCCTCGACGACCCCCAGCACCTCGCCGGTGGCCGAGACGATCGGGAAATGGCGGATGCCGCGGTCGAGCATGTCGAGCAGTACCTCTCCCCCCAGCCGGTCGGGGGCGCAGGTGTAGGCGGGCGCGGACATCGCGGCGGAGACCGGGGCGTCTCCCGAGAGCCCGCCGGCCACGACGCGGGTGCGCAGGTCGCGGTCGGTGAGGATCCCGATCGTGCCATCACCGACGTCGATCACCAGCGATGTCGTGTTGGCGGCGCTCATGAACTGGGCCGCCTCGCGGATCGAGGTGTCCGGCCCGCAGACCGCCGGCGCGCCGCGGATCAGCGCGCTGACCGGCTGATGGGCCGGGTCGCGGGCCGGCTCGGGAGCGGCGGCGGCCACGTCCTGCAGCTCCAGCAGCGAGCGCGCGACGTAGCGCAGACCGGCCGGGGCGGCCAGCAGCTCGCGCGCACCGCCGGCTTCGATCCGGTAACACAGCGTGTCCTCGACCGCCCGGGCCTCGAACCCGGTGGGCAGTCCGGAGAGCATCGAGGCATGGCCGAACAGCTCGCCCTCACCGAGCAGATCAAGAACCCGGCCGTCGTGAACGATCTCGACCGCCCCGCTGCGCACGACGCGCAGGTGCTCGACGGGTTCCGCGCCCTGCGAGAAGATCGTTGTGTCGGCCAGGTAGAACTCGACCTCCACCTCGCCCGCCAGTCGTTCGACGACGTCCGCCTCGAGCGAGTCGAACGGCGGGTGGGCCCGCAGGAAGCTGACGACCTCGGGCGGCGTCGCCGGAGCCCGGTTCAACCGCTCGACGGCGACGGGACCGCGTGGGTGTCCTTCTCCGCGTCCGCCTTTACCATGTCCGCGCATTTCTCCCCGATCATCATCGTGGTGATGCACGGGTTGATCGCGGGCAGGAAGGGGAGAATCGAGCCGTCGGCCACGCGAAGGGCGCTCACGCCGCGCACGCGCAGACGCGGGTCAACCACGGCCAGCGGATCCGAATCCGGACCCATGTGGGCCGTGCAGGCCGGGTGGTAGACCGTGTTGTGGGTCTTGTGCATGTAGTCGACCAGCTCGTCGTCGGTCTGCGCGTCGGGTCCGGGCGCAAGCTCGGCTCCGGCCCAGTCGGCCAGCGGCGACTGCGAGACGATCTTGCGGGCCAGCCGGATCCCGAACGTCATCACCCGCTCGTCATGACCGTCAGGATCGGTGAAGTAGCGCGGGTCGACGCGGGCGCGATCGCGGTAATCGGGCGAGCGCAGCCGCACCGTGCCGCGAGAGTGCCCGCGGCAGACGTTGGGGGTGAGGCAGAACCCGTTCTCGGTGGTGGGGTAGCCCCAGCGCGCGGTGTTCATGTCGAACGGGACCGAGCCGTAATGCATCATCAGGTCCGGGCGGTCGAGCCCCTCTTCCGAGGTGGCGAACAGGCCGATCTCCCACCACTGGGTCGAGTGACGGATCATCGGCTGCTTGGCGTCCCATTGGACGATCCCCTCGACGTGGTCATCGAGGTTGGCGCCCACCCCTGGCGAGTCGACGATCGTCTCGATGCCGAACTCCTGCAGGTGGTCCCCGGGTCCGATGCCGGAGAGCATCAGCAGCTTCGGGGTGTCGATCGCGCCGGAGCTGAGGATCACCTCGCGGCGCGCCCTGACCGAGGCCTGGGTCAGTAGGTCGGGAGTCAGGTACTCGACCCCGGTGGCGCGGCCAGCCTCGATCACCACGCGCTTGGCCCAGCAGTGCGTGCGGACCTCGAGGTTGGGCCGTTTGCCGATGATCGGGTGCAGGTAAGCGTGCGAGGACGACATCCGGGTGTTGTCGGCCGCCGAGTTGATCTGGAACCAGCCCGCCCCGTTGGTGACCGTGCGCCCCTCGTTGAAGCGACTGGTCGGCAGGCCCGCCAGCGCGGCCGCCTCGAGCATGGCCACGCCGCACGGATCCTCCGGCGGGACCGTGCGGATGTTGACCGGACCATCCCGCCCGTGGTGATCGCCCGGACCGTCGTTGGTCTCGAGCCGCTTGATCAGCGGCCAGCAGTCGGCCGAGCTCCAGCCTTCGCATCCACTGGCCGCCCACTCGTCGAGATCCTCCTTCGGCGTCCAGAAGGCGATGCATGAGTTGTGCGAGGAACAGCCGCCGAGCACCTTCGCCCGGGCGTGGCGCAGGAAGCTGTTGCCTCGCTCCTGCGGCTCGACCAGGTAGTCCCAGTCATAACCGGAGTCGAGCAGGAACATCCAGTCATCGAGCCGCAGAATCGCCGCGTCATCGACGTCGGACGGGCCCGCCTCGATCAGGCACACGCTGACCGAGGGATCCTCCGACAGGCGGGCGGCGACCACGCAGCCGGCGGTCCCGCCGCCGGCGATCACGTAGTCGAATTCGCCCGCGTCGATCACGGCGCCATCTCGCCCAGCGCCGGCTCCGGCCCGAGCGACGGCACCTCAGCGCGGTGCTCGGCCAGCACGCTCAGTGGCTTCTTGTTGTAGACGAGGAAGTAGTAGACCGAGCCGATGGCTACCACGATCCCGATGAACAGAAGCGCGATGTACTGCCAGTACCAGTGGGTGGGGATGATGTGTCCGGCGGAGTCCTTGGTCCCGCCCAGCGAGTCATACACGGCGGAGCGGGGCCAGGCGATGTTGACCGCGACCACCAGGCCGTAGAGCACCGCCACCGCGTTGACGAACAGCCCGTAGCGCCCCAGCGAGAAGTATGGACCGTGGTCGGGCCGTGGCCACTGTCCGCGCAGGCGCTTGATCAGCATCCCGCCGGTGACCCCCAGATACGCGATGTAGAACATTACGATCGCCACCGAAGTGAGGGCCAGGAACGCGCTCTGGTTCCCGTAGTTGACCCCGAGGATGGCCAGCGCGAGGACGCCGACGACGAGCGCCGGGACCACCGGGACGCGACGGCGCCCGGAGACGCGGGCGATGTGCGTGCCGAACGGCAGCCGGCCGTCGCGCGCCATCGCGAACAGCAGGCGGATGCAGGAGGCCATCACCGCCAGCGTGCAGACCGAGATGGCGATCGCCGCGTCGACCAGGAACACGTTGCCCACCGTGTTGCCAAGCGCCTGCTTGATGATGTAGGGCAGGCCGAGCGCGGAGATGTTCGGGTCGTTGATGTTCTTCACGGCCATCAGCGCGAACAGGATCAGCAGGCCCCCGATGATCGAGGCGGTGATCAGCGCGCGGATGATCGCCGGCGGGGCGTTCTTGCGCGGATCGTTGGTTTCCTCGGCCAGCGTGCCCGCGGTGTCGAACCCGTACATCACGTACGCGCTCATGATCCCGCCGATGATGAACGCCCCGAAGTAGCCCCAGCTGTGGCCCTTGCCCAGGCCCAGGTTGTGGAGCACCACGCCGGGCCCGCGGTGGGCGTTGAACAGGATCAGGATGACCAGGATCGTCGATCCGATCAGTTCGGCCATCACGCCGAAGTTGTTGATCCGGGCCATGATCTTGACGCCGAGCATGTTGACGACCGTCCCGAACACGACCAGGATCGCCCCCAGCACCAGCGCGTTGTGGGCGCCGCCGCTGGTGTAGTAGTAGCCGGCGTCGGCCTTGCTACCGACGATCTGGAAGATCTTCGGCGAGACCTGCGGTAACACCACCTGCCAGGCGACGGCCACGGCGGCCACGGTCACGATCGAGCCCACCACGTAGATCCACCCGGTCATCCAGGCGGCGAAATCGCCCGCCACGCGTTTGGACCAGTTGTAGACCGAGCCGGCGAGCGGATACTGACCGGCCATTTCGGCGAAGCACAGGGCCACCATCATCTGGCCGCCGAGCACGATCAGCCATGTCCACCACACCGCCGGGCCCGCGAACAGGAACCCGAACGCGAACAGCTGGATCACGCCGGTCAGGATCGAGATGTAGCTGAACCCCGCCGCGAACGACGAGAAGCTGCCCAGCGAGCGGTCGAGCTCCTGCTTGTAGCCGAACCCGGCGAGTTCGCCGCTGTCCGAAGCGCCTTCGGTTGCCATCGATCAAATCCCCCAGTCCGCGCGTCTACGGCGCGGCTCGTGCAATGAAACGGTCGAGCTCAGCGCCGCGAGCTTGGCGCGCATGCGTTGAATCGATTGACCCAGGACTGATCGGGCTGTTATATATCAGTTGTCTAACTGTGTCAACGCGACCCGGGCGGAAGGCGATTACATGGCCACAGGCACCGCGCAGCAGATGTTCGTGGGCGGCGGCTGGAGCGCCAGCGCCAGCGGCGAGACCTTCGACGCAACCAGCCCGGCCACCGGCGAGCTGATCGGCACCGTCCCCCAGGGTGACCGCGATGACGCGCGGCGCGCGATCGAATCCGCGCGGGCCGCGGCCGACGGCTGGGCGCGGCTGACCGCGTTCGAGCGCGCCGCCAAGATGAACGCGGTCGGCGATCTGATCGAGGCGCGCCGGGATGCGCTGGCCCACACGCTGACCCTCGATCAGGGCAAGCCGCTGCGGGCCGAGGCGTTCGACGAGGTCGACGAGCTGGTCGAGTACTGGCGGATGGCGGCCGAGGATGCCAAGCGGCTGGGCGGCGAGCTGCCCAACTCCTTCTCCGCGGGCAAGCGGGTGATGCTGGTCCGGCGCCCGCGCGGCGTGGTCGGCGTGATCAGCCCCTGGAACTGGCCCTACACGATGCCGGCCGAGCTGATCGCCCCCGCGCTGGCCTGCGGCAACGCGGTGGTGTGGACCCCGGCGCCGTCGACGGCGGTGAGCGCGGTCGCGCTGGCCCAGTGCGTCGCCGACGCCGACCTGCCACCGGGAGTGTTCAACCTGGTCACCGGTCCCGGTCCGGTGGTCGGCGATGAGATCGCCCGCAACCCGGGCACCGACGGCGTGGCCTTCATCGGCTCGACCGCCACCGGCCGCCTGGTCGGGCAGGCCGCCGCCGGCAAGGCCACCCTGCTCGAGATGGGCGGCAACGGGCCGCTGGTGGTGATGGATGACGCGGATATCGACGCGGCCGTCGACGCCACGCTGACCGCCTGCTATCTGTGCGCCGGCCAGAGCTGCACCGCGGGCGAGCGCCTGCTGGTCCACCGCGCGGTGCGCGACGAGTTCGTCGAGCTGCTGGCCAGGCGCGTGACCGAGCGGATCCTGCTGGGGGACCCGTTCGACGACGGCACCACGATGGGTCCGCTCAACAACGAGCCGGTGGCGGCCAAGATGGACGAGCACGTCGGCGACGCGCTGGACCGCGGCGCGCGCGTGGTCAGCGGCGGCGCGCGAGCCTCCGGCTTCCCCACCTCGCTGTACTGGCAGCCCACCGTGCTCAGCGACGTGCCGGCCGACGCCAAGGTCGCGGTCGAGGAGACGTTCGGCCCGATCGCCCCGGTGGTGGCGATCGACTCGCTCGAGCAGGCCATCAGCCTGACCAACGCCTCGCCGTACGGGCTGCTGTCGGCGATCTTCACCGCGGATCTGAGCCAGGGGCTCGAGTTCGCCGACCGCGTGCGGACCGGCTGGGTCAACATCAACGAGTCGAGCAACTACTGGGAGGCGCACCTGCCGTTCGGCGGGCGCGCCGGCACCGACAGCGGCATCGGGCGGGTCGGCGGCAACCACGTGATGCACTCGTTCAGCGAGCTTCAGACCGTCGTGCTCACGCCGCACGCCCGGCGCTCATGAGCACCGAGCCCGAGGGCGGCGCTCCGGTCCCGGCCGCGGCCGAGGGCACGGCGCGAGTGCTCGCGGCGGTGCTCGAGCGCTCGCCCCGCACGCTGACCGAGCTGGCCGACGTGGTCGGGATCGCCGCGGTCGAAGTGGCGCCGCTGGTCGCCGCGCTCGAGCGCCACGACCTCGTCGCCTGGGACGGTGAGCGCGCCGGGCTGCGCCCCGGTACGGCCGCGCTGCGCTTCGCGCGCTCGGGTATCGGCCGCGAGGATCTGGTCGAGCTGGCCCAGCCGAGCCTGCGCCGGCTGGCCGAGGAGAGCGGCGAGACCGCGAACCTGATCCTCCCGCGCCCCGCCGCCACCGAGGCGATCGCCCAGGTCGACGGCCGGCACCTGCTGGGCGCGACGAACTGGATCGGACGCGAGCTGGGCCTCCACTGCACGGCGGCGGGCAAGGTGTTCCTGGCCTTCGGCGTGTCGGAGCTTCCGGAAGGCGAGCTCGAGCAGCTGACCCCGGCCACGGTCACGGACCGCGAACGGCTGCGACGCGAGCTCGAGGCGATTCGCGACCAGGGCTACGCGACGATCGTCGACGAACTCGAGCCCGGGCTGTCGGCGGTGGCGGCCCCGATCCGTGATCGTGGCGGCACGGTGATCGCCGCGCTGGCGGCGTCGGGCGCGTCACTGCGGCTCGCCCCGCAGCGGTTGCGACTGCTAGGCCGCGTCGCCCTCGACCAGGCTCACGCGCTGTCCACCCGCCTCGGGCATGACGCCCCGCTCGACGAGTATCTGGCCGCGCGGGTCAGGTGAAGACGACGGTGCGGTTGCCGTAGACGATCACGCGGTCCTCGAGGTGGCGCTGGACCGCCCGCGCGAGGACGGTTCGCTCGATGTCCCGGCCGATCTGCTCCAGGGCCGCGGCGCTGTCGCGATGGCTGACCCGCGCGGTGTCCTGCTCGATGATCGGGCCGGCGTCGAGCTCCTCGTTGACGTAGTGGGCAGTCGCGCCGATCAGCTTGACACCACGCTGGCGCGCCTGCTCGTAAGGCTCGGCGCCGGCGAAGGCGGGCAGGAACGAGTGATGGATGTTGATGATCGGGATCCCGACCCGGCGCAGGAAATCCGGGCTGAGAATCTGCATGTAGCGAGCCAGCACCACCAGGTCGTACTCGCCGCTGAGCACTTCGAGCAGTCGCTCCTCGGCGGCGGCCTTGGTCTCGCGCTTCACCGGGATGTGCACGTAGCGAACGCCGAACACCGCGACGTCGGCGCGGAGATCCTCGTGGTTTGACACCACCAACGGGATGTCGCAGCCGAGCTCGCCGCGGCGCCAGCGCCAGAGCAGATCGAGCAAGCAGTGATCCGGGCGGGAGACCATCAGCGCGACCCGCTTGCGCCGGCCCGAGTCGGTGAGCGCGTGGTCCGCGCCGAAGCGCTCGGCCAGCGGGGCAAAGCGCTCCGAGAGCCGCGCGAGGCCGTCGGAGGGGATCTGGAACTCGAGGCGCATGAAGAACCGGCCGCCCTCCGGGTCGGTCGAGTACTGGTCGGACTGGATGATGTTGGCCCCGCAATCGGCCAGGCAGCCGGACACCGCCGCGACGATCCCCTCGCGGTCCGCGCACGAGATCAGCAACCGCGCGATCGAACTCAAAGGACGGTGCGAATCTCGCGTTCGAAGGTGGCGATGTGATCGGCCAGGATGTCGCGGGCCTGGCCTGCGTCTCCCGCGGCGATCGCGCGCAGGACGTCCTCGTGCTCGTGCACGCGCGTGAACAGGTGGGGGAGCCGGTCGAGCACCAGGTGCCAGATCCGTAGAGACAGATTGAAATACCGACCGAGCGTCTCCTCCATGTACGGGTTGGCCGCGCACCGGTAGATGAACCGGTGCACGCGCGCGTCGAGCGCCATCAGCGCCTCGACGTCGTCGCTGCCCTGGCTGTGCGCGAGCTCATCGAGCATCGTGGTCAGCTCGTCCCGCTGAGCGTCGGTCAGGCGCTGCGCCGCGCGGTAGGCGGCGTGCCCTTCCAGCTGCGCGCGCACGTCGGAGATGTGGGCGAGATCGGTGATGTTGATGTCCGAGGCGAACGTCCCCCGGCGGGGAAACACGGCGACGAGATTCTCGAGCGCCAGCCGCTTGATCGCCTCGCGGACCGGCGTACGTCCCATCTGCAGCTCCTGCCCGACTGAATCCTCGTCGATCGGCGCGCCCGGCGGGATTCGCAGCGTGACGATGCGATCTCGCAGCTCCACGTACGCCCGGTCCGCCAACAGCTCTCGGGGACCACCGACAGCTGATATATGAGTCATAGATTAGGAGTCTAACCTCGGTGACAAGTCGGGTTGGCAGTTTGGGTTGAACTATTCAACCCAAACTGCCAGGCCCCGCCCAGCTCCGCCCGGCGACGCCTAATCGCCCAGCTCGGCGCGGCGGCGGACCACGAATTCCTCGAGCTCGGCGCGGATCGCGTCGTCCAGTGGCGGCTGCTGGTAGGTCTCGAGCGTCGATCGCCACAGCTCGCCCGCGCGGGCGGTGGTGTTGCGTCCGCCCTTCTTGGTCCAGCGATCGAAGTTCTCGGTCGAGGAGAGCAGGGGGCGGTAGAAGCACTCGCGGAAGCGCTCGAGCGTGTGGACAGCGCCGAGGAAGTGACCACCGGCCCCGACCTCGAGGTGGGCGTCGAAGGCCAATGAAGCCTCGTCGATCTCCAGCGGGGTGAATTCATGGCGCAGCTCGCGCAGCAACTCGATGTCGACGATGAACTTCTCGTAGCAGGACACCAGCCCGCCCTCGAGCCAGCCGGCCGAGTGCATGACGAAGTTGGCGCCGGCCAGGAAGGTCGGCAGCAGGGTCATCAGCGACTCGTAGGCGGCCTGCGCGTCGACGGTCTGCGAGGCGTTCAAGGCGCCGCCGCCGCGCCATGGCAGTCCGTAGCGCCGCGCGATCTGACCGGTGCAGAGCACGCCGATCCCCGACTCGGGCGTGCCGAACGAGGGCGAGCCCGACTGCATGTCGGTGTTGGACAGGAACGAGCCGAACACCACCGGCGCTCCCGGGCGGATCAGCTGGGCCAGCGCGATCCCGGCGAACGCCTCGGCCATCTGCTGGACCAGGGTGGCGGGCAGCGACACCGGCGACATCGCGCCCATCAGCAGGAACGGGGTGATCACCACGGCCTGGTTGGCCTTGACGTACTCGAACATCGCCCCCAGCATCCGGTCGTCGTAGCGCAACGGGGAGTTGACGTTGATCAGCGAGATCGAGACCGGCGCCCGCTCGATCGCCTCGCGCCCGCCGAACAGGATCTCGCCCATGCGGATCGTGTCGGCGGCGTTCGGGCCGCTCGTGACTGATCCCATGTACGGCTTGTCGGAGAGGGTCTGGAGGGCGAACACCATGTCGAGGTGACGCGAGTCCAGCGGCCGGTCCTCGGGCTCGCAGATCGTCCCGCCGGGCGAATCAAGCTCGGGGAAGGCCTGCGAGAGACGGACCAGATTCTCGAAGTCGGCCATCTTGGCGTCGCGCCGCACGTCGCCCTCGCGGATGAACGGGCATCCGTACACGGGCGCGAACACCATGTGGTCCCCGCCGATGTGGGCGCTCTGCTCAGGGTTGCGCGCCTGCAGCTCGAATTCCCGGGGCGCCTTGGCGACCTGCTCGAGGATGAAGTCCGGGTCGAACCTGACCCGGTTGTCGTCCTCGACGGTCTGACCGGCCGCGCGCAGCAGCTCGACGGCTTCGGGCAGGAGGAACTCGATCCCGAGCTCGGAGACGATCCGGCGCCAGCCCTTGTCGAGCACGGCCATCGCATCCTCGCTGAGGATCTCGTAGCGCGGCATGGCGTTGACGAACAAGCTGCCTCCTTGATTCTTGGCTTGACCTGACGGCTGCGAGCCGTAATATATCTCCCGTGGAACAAGAGTTCCAAGTCCCTGGCGAAGAATTTGTGGCTGGCGCCCCGGTCCCCGCCCACGGGGTCGCGGCCGTAGATCGCGGCGCCGACCTGCTCGTCCGCGTGCTCGAGAGTGACCAGCCCGTCGCGCTGACCGACCTCGTGTCGGCCACCGGGATCCCCAAGAGCACGGCCTCGAGGCTGCTGAGCGCGCTCGAGCGACGCGGGCTGATCGAGCAGGATGGCCAGCGCGGGCGCCTGCGCCCGGGGCCGGCGATCCTCCGCGTCGCCGAGCGCAGCATGCTCGAGCGCAACGTGGTCGAGCTGGCCCGCCCGGCCCTCGACGCGCTGGCCGCGGCCAGCGGCGAGACGATCAACCTGGCGGTGCCGGCCTCGGGCGGCGTCGAGCACGTCGCCCAGGTCGACAGTCGCCACTTCCTCGGCACCGGGCAATGGCTCGGGCGCTCGGTGGACTACCACTGCACCGCCGTCGGCAAGGTGTTCATGGCCTTCGGGCGGGCGACGGTCTCCGCGCAGCCCCTGCGCCGGCACGCGCCCGCCACGATCACCGATCCGGCGCGGCTGCGCGCGGAGCTCGAGGTCGTGCGCAGCACCGGCCTGGCCACCGCGGTCGACGAGCTCGAGCCGGGCCTGGCCGCGATGGCGGCCCCGGTCCGCGGAGCCCGCGGCGACGTGGTCGCCGCCCTCAGCATCACGGGTCCGACGTTGCGGATGACGCCGGCCCGGATCCGCGAGCTGCAGCCCACCCTGATCGACGAGGCGCGGATCCTGAGCCGCCGTCTCGGCCACCGCGAGGAAGGAGAAGACGCCGCATGACCAACGAGGAGCTTCTGCAGATGCTGTATGACGAGACGCTCGTCGGCAACGCCCCGGCCGTCCGGGACGGAGTCAACGACGGACTCGAGCAGGGCCTGGACCCAGAGCGGATGCTCTACGACGCGCTGATCCCCTCGCTGGAGGAGGTCGGGGCGCGGTTCGAGCGGGGCGACTACTTCGTGCCCGAGATGCTGATCGCCGCCCGCGCGATGCAGGGCGCGCTGGACATCCTGCGCCCGCTGCTGGCCGAGACCGACACCCAGCAGGTCGGCACGTTCCTGATGGGCACCGTCAAGGGCGACGTCCACGACATCGGCAAGAACCTCTGCAACATCATGCTCGAGGGCGCCGGCTTCACCGTGATCGACCTCGGCGTGAACGTGCCTCCGGAGAAGTTCATCGAGCAGATCGAGGAGCACAAGCCCGACGTCGTCGGCTTCTCCGCCTTCTTGACCACGACGATGCCGATGTTCAAGGCCAACATCAACGCGCTGGTCAAGGCCGGCATCCGGGACAACGTGATCGTGATGGTGGGCGGCGCTCCGGTGACCCAGGAGTACGCCGACGCAGTCGGCGCCGACGGCTATTCCGCCGACGCCTCCTCGGCGGTCAAGATGGCCAAGGAGCTGATCGCCCGGCGGCGGGAGCGGGTACCGGCATGAGAGCGGACGCTCTGCTCGCTCGGGCGGAGCACGCGGTCAAGGGCCCGGTCTGGGGCTGTCAGATGTGCGGGCAGTGCGTCCTGCACTCGACCGGCCTGACCTGCCCGATGACCTGCCCGAAGACGCTGCGCAACGGCCCCTGCGGCGGGGTCCGCCCGGATGGCCACTGCGAGGTCAAGCCGGAGATGCGGTGCGTGTGGCTGAAGGCCTACGAGCGCTCCGAGCGCCTGCCCCTGTGGCGCGGTCACCTCGACGACCTGCGCCCGCCGGTCGACAACTCGCTGAAGGGCAGCTCGTCGTGGCTCAACCTGCTCAGCGGGCGCGACCGCCAGGTCCCGGCCGGATGGACGGCGACCAGGACGGGGCAAAGCCGGGGACCGGGCACGGATGTCCAACCTTGAGCGCAAGCTGGCCGCGCGAGAATTCGTGGTGACGGCGGAGATGCCGGTGATCGACGGCGGCGGTTTCGCGGAGATCGCCCGCCAGCTCGAGCCGATGCGGCCGTTCCTCGACGCCTGCAACGCCACCGACAACCCCTCGGCCCACGCGCACTGCTCATCGCTGTCGGTGGCGATCGCGTTGCTGCAGAGCGGGGTCGAGCCGGTGATGCAGCTCACCTGCCGTGACCGCAACCGGCTCGCACTCGAGGCGGAGCTGATGGGCGCCTCGATGTTCGGGATCGAGAACATCTGCTGCCTGACCGGCGACGACGTCACCGCCGGGGACGAGCCCGAGGCTCGCCGGGTGTTCGACCTGGACGGCCCACAGCTGATCGCGCTCGCCCGCGGGCTGCGGGGCGGCCACTATCTCTCGGGTCGCAAGCTCGAGCCCCGGCCGCATTTCTTCCTCGGCGCGGTCGAGAATCCGGGCGCGCCGCCGTTTGAGTACCGCGTGCGCCGGGCCGCCAAGAAGGCGCTGGCCGGCGCCCGCTTCTTGCAGCTGCAGCTGTGTTACCGCCCGCAGTTGCTCGAGCGCTTCATGCGCGCCGCGCACGAGACCGGTCTGAGCGAGCGGATCGCGCTGATCCCGTCCATCTGCATCCTGCGCACCGTCGGCGGCATGCGCTTCGTGGCCTCGCGCGTGCCCGGGATCGACGTCCCGCCCGAGACCGTGGCGCGAGTCGAGAACGCGCGGGACCCCGAGGTCGAGTGCTTCGAGATCGCCTATGAGCTGGCCTCACACGCCCTCGCCCAGCCCGGTGTGGCCGGCCTGCACTTCATCTCGTTCCGCAAGGACGCGGGCATCGCCAAGCTCTGCACCCGCCTCGGCATTCCGCCCAAACAAGAAAGAGAGACCCATGGATACAGTGCTGCGCTCGCGGTCTAAGACGGTGACGATCGGCGCCGGGCAGCCGTTCTGCATCATCGGCGAGCGGATCAATCCGACCGGCCGCAAGGTGTTCTCCGAGCAGCTGCGGGGCGGCGACCTGTCGACCGTGACGATCGACGCGATCGCGCAGGCCGAGGCCGGCGCCGACATGCTCGACATCAACGCCGGCATCCCTTTGGTCGACGAGCCCGAGTTGCTCAAGTCGATGCTGCGCGCGGCCCAGGATGCCGTGGACCTGCCGATCTGCATCGACTCGTCGGTGATCGAGGCGCTCGAGGCCGGGCTTTCGGTCTACGAGGGCCGCGCGCTGGTCAACTCGGTCACCGCCGAGGATGAGCGGCTGGAGGAGATCCTCCCGCTGGTGGCCAAGCACGGCGCGGCGGTGATCGCGCTGGCCAACGACGAGACCGGCATCCCGGTCACCCCGGAGGAGCGCCTCAAGCACGCGCGCAAGATCGTCAGCGCCGCGCACGACTACGGGATCAAGCCCGAGGACATCGTGATAGACCCGCTGGCCATGACCGTCGGCGCCGACACCGAGGCGGTGACCACGACGCTGGCCACGATCAGCCTGATCCGCGACGAGCTCGGGGTGAACATGTGCCTGGGCGCGTCGAACGTGTCCTTCGGGCTGCCGCGGCGCCACGACCTCAACGCCGGCTTCCTGCCGATGGCGATGGCGGCGGGGTTGACCAGCGCGATCATGTCCACCGCCGAGGTCTGCGTGCAGGCGGTCCGCGCCTCCGATCTGCTGCTCGGCCACGACCCCTGGGGCTCGAGCTGGATCGCCGCCCATCGCGCGCGGGTGGCGGCGGAGAAGGAAGCGGCGCCGGCCCCGTCGTGAGCACGCCTTCCCCACGCCTCGCCTCGCCCGCGCCCGTCGAGCCGCCGCCCGGTTCGCCGCCCGCGGCACCGGAGGACGGGGCCGGGCGCGTGCGGCTGCGCTTCCTGCCCGACGGCGCCGAGGTCCGGGTCCCCAGCGGGACGCCGGTATTCGACGCCGCGAGCTGGAACGGGATCGCCATCGACTCCACCTGTGGTGGCCACGGCACCTGCAAGAAGTGCAAGGTGAGAATTGTCTCCGGCGACGTGCCGGTCGGCGCGATCGATCCGCGCGCCTTCACCACCGACGAGCTGCGCGACGGCTGGCGGCTGGCCTGCCGCGCCGGCGCGCGGACCGACCTGGTGGTTGAGGTGCCGCCGCTGCAGACCCGGCCGAAGGCCGCCCTGGTCGGCGTCGGGCGCCACGTGATCCTGCGCCCGTCGGTGCAGAAGCGCCACCTGGTGCTGGAGGAGCCCACGATGGAGGATCAGCGCTCGGATCTCCAGCGGGTGCTCGATGGGATCGACGACCTCGAGCCCCACGCCTCGATCGAGCTGCTGCGCTCGCTGGGGGGCGTCCTGCGCAAGGCCAACTTCGACGTGACCGCGGTGATCTGCGACGAGGAGCTGGTCGACGTCGAGCCGGGCGACACCACCGCGCGGCGCTACGCGATCGCCTTCGACCTCGGCACCACGACGGTGGTGGCCACGCTGATGGATCTCGAGAGCGGTCAGCCGGCCGCGGTGCGCTCGATGCTCAACCGCCAGCAGCCCTACGGCGCCGACGTGATCACCCGGATCTCGGCGACGATGATGGACGACCACGCGCTTCCGGCGCTGCGCGAGCGCGCCCACGAGACGATGGCCGAGCTCGTCGAAGAGGTATGCACCGAGGCCGGGGTCGCTCCCGGCGAGGTGTACGAGATCACCGTCTGCGGGAACGTGACGATGATGCAGCTGGCCCTGGGGATCGACCCCGAGCCGCTGTCGATGGCGCCATTCGTGGTGGCCACCCATGCCTTCCCGCCGACCACCGCCGCGGACTTCGGCGTGGCCATCCACCCACGCGCCCCGGCGTTCGTGTTCCCGTCGCTCGGCGCCTACGTCGGCGGCGACATCGTCGCCGGGATGCTGGCCACCGGCCTGACCCGCGACCGCCGGCTGCGGCTGTTCATCGACGTCGGCACCAACAGCGAGATCGCGCTCGGATCCAGCGAGCGCGTGCTGGCCACCGCGGCCCCGGCCGGGCCGGCCTTCGAGGCGGCGCAGATCAAGTGCGGCATGCGCGCCGCCGAGGGAGCGATCGAGGGCCTGACGATCGACGGGGACACGCTCACGCTCGAGGTGATCGGGGACACCGAGGCGGTGGGGATGTGCGGCTCCGGGCTGGTCGACGCCGTAGCCGAGCTGGTCCGCACCGGGCTGCTCGACCACTCGGGCCGGTTCATGCCCGACGAGACGGCGGCCGAGCTCCACCCCGCGCTGGCCCCCCGGCTCACCAAGATCGGCCAGGAGCGCGTGTTCGTCCTGCACTGGCGGGGCGAGGATCCGGCCGCCTCGGTGTTCCTGTCCCAGCGCGACGTGCGCGAGCTTCAGTTCGCCAAGGCCTCGATCGCCACCGGCTGGAACATCCTGCTGCGCGAGCTCGGCGTCGCCCCGGAGGAGATCACCCAGGTGCTGCTGGCCGGGAGCTTCGGGGCCTATCTGACGCCGCTGTCCGCTGTGCGGATCGGGCTGGTGCCCAAGCTGGCGCTGCCGCGAATTGTCTCCGCCGGCAACGTCGCCGGCGAGGGGGCGAAGATCGCTGCGCTATCACTGCGGGAGCGCGCGGAGGCCGTCTCGATCTGCGGCGAGGTCGAGTACGTCGAGCTGTCCGGCCGTCAGGACTTCAACGACCTGTTCATCGATCAGCTCGCCTTCCCCGGAGCGGCATGACGGTCCGCCCGGCCGCCGCCGTGATCGCCTGCGGCGCGCTGGCCGCCGACGTGCGCCTGATCGCCCGGCGCCGCGGCTGGAACGTCGACGTGCACCCGATCCCGGCGCTGCTGCACAACCGCCCCGAGCGGATCGCGCCCGAGTTGGGCCGCGCGCTTCAGGCCTTGCGCGGGCGCTACGACCGCCTGGCCGTCGCCTACGCCGACTGCGGCAGTTATGGCGCGATCGACACGGTGCTGGATGCGGCCGGGGTGCAGCGGCTGGCGGGCGAGCACTGCTACGACGTGCTCGGCCGCGAGGAGGTCCGCGCCGCACTGGCGCAGGAGCCGGGCACCTACTTCCTGACCGACTTTCTGGCCCGCACCTTCGAGCACACCGTGATCCGCGAACTGGGCCTCGATCGTCACCCCGAACTCCGCGATGACTACTTCGGCCATTACACGCGCGTGGTGTGGCTGGCCCAGCGCCCGACCCCGGCCACGCGTCGCGCCGCCGAGCGCGCGGCGCGAGCGGATCGGACTCCCGCTCGTGGTCCAGCCGGTCGGCAACGCGGGACTGGAACGGCAGCTCGAGCGACTGTTGAGCACCGAGGCTTGACCGTGCCGCCGGCAGGGCGGGTGGTCGTGATCGGCGGCGGGATCACCGGATGCAGCGTCGCCTACCACCTGGCCCTGGCCGGTTGGGATGACGTCGTGCTGCTCGAGAAGGGCGAGCTGACCAGCGGCTCCACCCATCACGCCGCCGGGCTGGTCACCCAGTTCAACCCGTCGGCGACGATGATGCGCTTTCGCCGCTACAGCGTCGAGCTGTACAACCGGCTCGGCGTCTTTCACCCCGTCGGCGGCGTGCGGATCGCCGCCACCCGCGACACGTTCATGGACCTCCAGCGCGCGGTCAGCCGGGCCGCCGCACTCGGGCTCGAGGCGGAGGTGATCGGGCCGGCGGAGGTGCTGGAGCGGATCCCCTACGCGTCGGCGGACTCGTTGCACGGGGCCGTGTGGATGCCCGGCGACGGGTCGGTCGACCCGCATATCGCGACCTACGCGGTGGCGGATGCGGCGCGGGCGCTCGGGGCGCAGATCCACACCCGCACCAGGGTCACCGGGATCGAGCTCGGCTCGGACCACGAGGTCAGAGCGGTGCTCACCGACCGGCTCGCCGCCGGCGAGGATGGACGGATCGAGGCGACGCACGTGGTCAACGCCGCCGGCGTGTGGGCGCCGCAGGTCGTCGAGATGGTCGGCGGCCGCCTGCCCTCGGTCCCGGTCGAGCACCAGCACGTGCTGATGCAGGCGGTGCCCGGGCATGAGATCCCGCGCGGGAGCCCCTGCTTCCGGGACACCGACAACCTCGTCTACGGCAAGGACGAGGCGGGCGGGATGCTGATCGGCGGCTACGAGCACGATCCGGTCGCGAGGTGGGCCGACGGGGTTCCGTGGGAGCACGGCGCGAGCCCCGTCGAGTCCGACATGGACCGCTTCGCGCCGCTGCTGGAGGGGGCGATCCGGCGCTTCCCGTTCCTCGAGCGCGCGGGGGTGATGCGACTGCTCTGCCACCCCGACGCGATGACCCCGGACGGCAACCCGCTGCTGGGTCCGCTGCCCGGCGTGCCAGGCTTCTGGATCGCCGCCGGGCTGTCGCTGAATGGCTTCGGCGGGGCGGGCGGCATGGGCCGGGCGCTGGCGGAATGGATGACCGACGGCGAGCCGCAACTCGACGTCACCGCCTACCGGGCCTGGCGCTTCGGCCGGGTGTACGACGACCCCGCGTTCGCCGCCGAGTGCGCGCGCGAGGCCTACCGCTACTACTACCTGCTGCGCTATCCGTTCGACTCCCCGGAGTTGGGCCGCGGCCGGCGCCCGAGCCCGCTGCAGGTCCGCACGCAGGAGCTCGGCGCCGTGTTCGGCACCAAGAACGGCTGGGAGCGTCCGGACCACTTCGAGCCGGGAGCGGGCTGGCGACGCAGTGGCGCCGACCAGCGGGGCTTCGGCTGGACCAGGCCGCCGTGGTTTGCGCGAGTGGCGGCTGAGCACGCCGCGTTCCGCGAGCGCGTGGGCATCATCGACATGACCTCGTTCGGCAAGCTCGAGGTCTCGGGGCCCGGCGCGCCGGCGCTGCTGGAGCGGGTCTGCGACAGCCGGATCGACCGGCCGCCCGGAACGATCGTCTACACACAGCTCCTGAACGCGCGCGGCGGCATCCTCGCCGACGTCACCGTCACCCGGCTGAGCGAGGACCGCTTCCGGGTGATCACCGGGGCCGGTAGCGTCGACTCCGACCGCGGCTGGCTGGAGCTGAACCGGCGCCCGGCCGACGGCGCGGTCGAGATCCTCGACGTCAGCGACGCGCTCGCGGTGATCGGGCTGTGGGGGCCGCAGGCGCGGGCGCTGCTTTCGGGGGCCGGTGAGGCGGATGTGTCCGGTTCGGCGCTCCCGTTCTCCCAGGCCCGGAGCATGGACATCGGCGGAGCCTCCGTACTGGCCCAGCGCATCACCTATGTCGGCGAGCTCGGCTACGAGCTGTACGTCGCGCCGGAGTGGGCGGTGCAGGTGTGGGATCGGTTGATCGCGGCGGGCTTGGCTCACGGCATCACGGCTGGCGGCTATCGCGCGCTGGAGTCGCTGCGCCTGGAGAAGGGCTACCGCTATTTCGGCACCGACCTGACCGCGGCCGACACGCCGTTCGAGAGCGGGCTCGGCTTCTGCGTGCACCTCGACAAGGGCGAGTTCAACGGCCGAGAGGCGTTGAGCCTGCCCGACGCACGGACACCTTCGCGTCGGCTGCGGACGCTGACCGTGGGAACCGACGAGGAATACGTCACCGTTTACGGCGGGGAAGCCGTCCGGCACGAGGGATTATTGGTTGGACGGATCCGCAGCTGCGGTTACGGTCACACCGTGAGACGAAACATCGCCCTGGCCACGGTGCCGGCGGAGTTGGATACCGGCGCCGCGCTAACCGTCGACGTGTTCGGCCAGAGCGTCCCGGCCACGGTGGAGCGCGATGCCCTGTATGACCCCGACGGCACGCGCATCCGGGCATGAGCGATCCTGATCTCGAGCGCGTGCTGGAACAGGTGCCCGAGCTCCGCGATCCGGAACGAAGCGTCACCCCGATCCTCGGCGGCATCACCAACCGCAACTACCGCGTCATCACCGGGCAGGGCGACTATGTGGTGAGGATCAGCGTCCACGAGACCGGTCTGCTGGGCATCGATCGCGACAACGAGGAGCACAACTCGGTGCTGGCCGCCGCTGCCGGTGTGGGCGCTCCGGTGATCGCCCGCGTGCGCGACCCGGAGGCACTGGTCGTCGGCTACTTGCCGAGCGTCACGCTGACCCCGGCGGCCTTCCGCGATTCGCGGCGGATCTCGGTGCTCGCCACCCAGCTGCGCAAGCTCCACGGAGCGCCCCGGTTCGCCCGCGACTTCGACATGGTCGCCGTGCAACGGCGCTACTACAAGATCGTGGTGGAGAACGGCTATCCGCTGCCGGAGGATTACGCCGCCTATGCGGAGCGGGCCGCCACGATCGGTGAGCTCCTGACCAGTACGCGAACGGTGAGCGCTCCCTGCCACAACGACCTGATGCCCGGCAACTTCCTCGAGTCCGACGGTCCCGGCAGTCACATCTGGGTGGTCGACTACGAGTATTCCGGCAACAACGATCCCTGCTACGACCTCGGCGACGCGATCAACGAACTCGAGCTCGACGCCGGGCAGGCGGAGCAGCTGGTCACCGAATACCACGGGCGCCCACGCCCCCAGCAGCTCGCGCGAGCGGTGTTGTGGTCGCTGATGTCGCAGTACGGCTGGAGCCTGTGGGGTTCGATCAGGATCGGCACGACCGGCGACCCGGAGATCGTCGAGTGGGCACGGGCGCTGTGGGAGCGAGCCGTCGCCGGGTTCGACTCACCCGAGTTCGGCGGGCTCCTGGAGCGCGCGGGCCGGCCGGACGAGGACGCGGCCGGGTGATCCCCATTCGGGCTCGCTACGCGGTAAGTTGACGGGATGATTCAGCACATCGTGTTGCTCAAGTGGAAGGCCGGGACCACCGACGCGCAGGTCGATCGTGCGTTTGCTCAGGCCGAAGATCTGGTCAACTCGATCGATGGCGTGGAGCGGATCACGCTGGGACGTAACCGAGGCGACGCCGACCACGGATTCACGCACGCGTGGGTGGTCACCGTCGCCAACGAGAACGCCCTCACCAACTACCTCAGCCATCCCGCACGTCAGCGGTATGTCACCGAGGTCCTCGGTCCGATCGAGGCGGAGCGGATCGAAATCGATGCGCCCGACGACGCCGCTCACCGCCCCGCCCGCAGGCCGAGTCACAGCTGGGAGTGGGGCACCACCCGCCATTCGGCCAGCGCCGATGCGGCTGCCCTGCGCTTGGAAGAGCAGGACGATGAGTTCTAAGGCGGGCAGTGCCGGCGTCCTCGGCGAATTTATCCGCCGTCAACGCGAGCTGCAGGAGGTCTCGATGCGCCAGTTCGCCGAGACGGCCGGCATCTCGAATCCCTACCTGTCCCAAATCGAGCGCGGACTCCGAGCGCCGTCTGAGACGGTCTTGCAGGGGATCGCCGAAGCGCTGCAAACATCGGCGGAAACGCTGCGCGAGCAGGCCGGGGTGCCGCTCGAGGCTGAGACCGAGTCCTCGGTGGTCGATGCGATCCGCGCCGACCCGCGTCTCACCACAGCCCAGCGGCGCGCGCTGCTCGAGGTCTATAAGTCTTTCACCGCTTGACGCGTGAGCGCAGCGCAACCTGCTCGAGCAGCGGAGGCCAGTGCTCGCTCAGTGCCTCGTGACCCATGAACAGCCCGAGGTGGCCGCCGGTGGTGATCCGCCGCGTGACCTCGGTTTCAGGGGTGCCGGCCGCGGCGGCCAGGGCGAAGACCTGATCCGGCGGGGTGATGTGATCGGTGGCGCCGGCCAGCAGGTTGAGCGGACATTCGATGCGGGCGAGGTCGACGTACTGGTCGCCGATCTCCAGCTCTCCCCGCACCAGCTCGTTGTCGCGGAACAGATGCTCGACGATCCACAGGTAGAACGCCCCAGGAATGTCCTGGGTGTGCTTGAACCAGTCCTCGAACTCTTGATAGCGCTCGACGTGAGCCGAATCGTTGATGTGAACCAGCAGCTGCGCCTGACGGGCGAGTTCGTTGTCGGGCTTGATCAGGATGAAGCCGCCGAGCATGTGGTCGCCTTTGAGCACGCCGCCTCCGGCCGCCACCAGCGCGCGATAGGCGCTCAGGTCGCCGCCCGGCGCCATCCGTTGCATGACGGCCCCGATTACCGGCTCGCCGTCGTGGAAATCGATCGGCGCGCCGGCGATGGTCAGCGTGTTGACCCGCTCGGGAGCCAGCGCCGTGTAGATAGTGGCCAGCCAGCCACCCTGGCAGTCACCCACCAGGTTGACCTGGCCGCCGGCGTGCATGACCGCGCGGTCAAGCACGGCAAGGTAATCGTCGATCGTGGCGTCACGGGTCTGCGGCGTTGCGCCGATCCAATCCAGCGCGAAGGCGCGAGTCAGCCCCGCATCCAGGATCCGCCGCATCTGGCTCTGCTGCGGCGAGTAGTCGACGATGCACGAGTCGTGCCCAGCCTGCGGCGGAACCACGAGGGTGGGGACGACACCTGACCGCGCGCCGGTGGTGGAGAAATCGCGCAGCCGAGCGACCGGGGCCTCGAACACGATCTCGTGCGGCGAGGACCAACTTGGGCGGCCCCGCTCGGTGGACACGCGCAGCCAGCGCGCCCAATCTCGCGCGAGGTCTATCGGCGTCGCGCGCCGTTGCAGGGCGCCGGACCAGTAGTCGCCGACGCTGCCGGCGAGTGCGGTCCAGGCGGCGAAGCCGTCCTCCAGCGCGATGTCCTCGAAGTTACGTGGGCGCGTCTCGGGCATGGTCATCCTTGATCTTAGGGTCCGCGACTGAGTAAGTGGCGGACCCTCAAAGTGAGCGGCGATGGTATTGAAGCGCTCGGCGCTTCAACACCACCGCGCTCGTGGCATCGCGAACCGTCGCGATGGACTGCCGCGATCAGGCAATCAGCTCGCGCACTGCCGACGTGTACGCCGTCGCCATCTGGCGGGTCATGTCGATCTGCGTCTCGACCACCGATTTCACGGCGTCGTTCTGCGACTGCTCGGCGAACTTCTGCTGGAAGGAAATGACGCCTTCGACGAACTTGTCGTAACCGTCGAGGTAGGCGGCGCCGGCCTTCTTACCGGCTTGGGCGAACTGCTGGTTGAACTGAGTGAACTGCTCGGTGGCGTCGTTGAGGCTGGGCTTCGTCTTGGTGGCGGTGGCCATGGTCATTCTCCTTGGGGTGCGATGCAATGTGCTAGCAGCTTAGCAAGGAGCTAGCTATTTTGCAAGCGCCTCAGGACCCGTCGGCCCACCGGGTCACGTCAACTGCGGTTGCAGGACGATGCGGGCAGCAACGCGCCCGGCTTCTACGTCAGCGATCGCCTGGTTGACCTGGTCGAGCGGTCGAGTCTCACGGATCACCGTCGTCTTGCCGGCGGCGTGCAGTTCGAAGACCTCGCGCAGGTCGCTGCGGGTGCCGACGATCGAGCCGACGATCGTGATTCCGCCCAGCACGGTCTCGAAGATCGGGAGCGTGACCTCGTTGTCGGCCGGGAGAGCGACGAACACCAGCGTCCCACCGCGGCGCAGCGAACCGTACGCCTGCTCGAAAGCACGGGGTGACACGGCGAGCGCGATCGCCTGGTCGGCGCCGCCGAGGGCTTGAATCGCCTCGACTGGGTCCTCCCGGGCGGCGTTGACCGTGAACTCGGCGCCAAGCTCGCGCGCGAGCTCGAGCTTTTCATCGATCAGATCCACGGCGATGACTCGCCCGCCGGCGATCGCCGCGTACTGGATCGCCAGGTGACCCAAGCCGCCAACGCCGAACACGGCCACGAGGTCCGAGGACCGGGTACCCGCGACCTTGATCGCCTTGTAGGTGGTCACCCCGGCACAGGTCAGCGGCGCGGCGTCAAGCGGATCCATCCCTTCCGGGACCTTGACGACGTAGTCGGCATAGGCGGTGGCGTACTCGCCAAACGCGCCATCGAACGAGTAGCCCATGTTCTGCTGGTCGAGACAGAGCGTCTCACGACCCGACACGCAATAGTCGCACGAGCCACATGCGTAGCCGAGCCAGGGCATCGCGACGCGGTCGCCTACCGCGACGTTGCTTACACCCGGTGCGAGCTCGACCACGATCCCGACGCCTTCGTGGCCGGGGATGAACGGTGGCGAAGGCTTGACGGGCCAGTCACCGCGGGCCGCGTGGATATCGGTGTGGCAGAGGCCGCAGGCCTCGACCTTGACAAACACCTGCCCGGGCTTCAGCGCCGGCCTGGGCACGTTCTCGACGGTGAGCGGGCCGGTGAAATCGTGCACGACGGCCGCGCGGTAGTCGGTCACGCGCGCGGTCGCGCCGTTTGTCTCCTGGATGATTGGGGTGGGCATGTGGTGCTCTCCTTGCGGGTTGAAATCCGAGTCTCGCTGGGCTCTGTGGGTTCAGGAAGTCCCGGCGCCATTCCGGATGATTGCGGCCTGTCCCTGGCCGCCGCCGACGCACAACGTCGCCACTCCTCGGTGGATGTCGGAGCGTTTCATCTCATGCAGCAGGGTTACGAGGATCCGGCCGCCGCTGGCCCCGATCGGATGACCGAGGGCGATCGCGCCGCCATGCGGATTGATGCGCTGCGCCGCGATGCCGAGCTCTCTGATGACGGCGAGCGACTGCGCTGCAAACGCCTCGTTGAGCTCGAACAGGTCGATATCGGCCAGCTGCAGTCCCGCCCGGGCCAGCGCCTTGCGCACGGCCGGCACGGGGCCGATACCCATGATCCGGGGCTCGACGCCCACCGACGCGTAGCTCTCGACGACGCCCATCGAGTGCAGTCCACGCTCGCGCGCGGCGCGCTCCGACATCACCACGATCGCCGCCGCACCATCGTTGACGCCCGACGCGTTGCCGGCCGTCACCGTCCCGTTCTCCTTGCGGAACGCGGCCCGCAGCTTCGCGAGCGCCTCGGCAGTCGTCCCCGCCCGGGGGTGCTGGTCGACCTCGACGAGACGCGTGCTGCGCTTGTCGGGGACCTCCACCGGCACGATCTCGTCCTTGAACACGCCATCGGTGATCGCCTGCTCGGCTCGGAGCTGACTCTCGGCCGCGAACTCGTCCTGCTCCTCACGGCTGATCCCGTACTGGTCGGCGAGGTTCTCGGCCGTGATGCCCATGTGAATGTCATTGAACGCGTCGGTGAGGCCGTCGTGCACCATCGAATCGATCAGCTCGGTCGACCCCATCCGGGCGCCGAAGCGGGCCGCCGGCATCAGGTATGGCGCCCGGGTCATGTTCTCCATGCCCCCTGCGACCACGACGTCGACGTCGCCGGCCCGGATCATCTGCGCCGCGATCGCCACAGCTTTCAGTCCGGAACCGCAGAGCATGTTGATCGTGGTGGCGGGCACCTCTTTCGGGATTCCGGCCGCGATCGCCACCTGACGCGCGGGGTTCTGGCCCAGGCCGGCCTGCAGGACGCAACCGAGGATCACCTCGTCCACATCATCGCCCGACAGCCCGGACCGCTCGAGCGCCGCCCGGACGGCCAGCGTCCCCAGCTCCGTGGCCGGCACATCCTTGAAATCTCCGCCGAAGCTCCCAACCGGGGTTCGGACCGCGCTGACGATTACGGCGTCATCCATAACAACCTCTTTCGATTACGTCTAAAGGACAGGATCGGCATGGCTCACATGTCCATCCCGCCGTTGACGCTCAGGACCGCGCCGGTGATGTACGAGGACTGATCGGCGGCCAGGAAATGCACAGCGCGGGCGATCTCGTCCGGCCGGCCGAGCCGCCCCACGGGAATCTTGGCCTTGAGGCCTTCGACCACCTTCTCGGGGATGTGCTCGATCATCTCGGTGGCGATGAACCCGGGGGCCACCGTGTTGACCGTGACGCCGATCCCATCCTCCTGGAGCTTTCCGGCCTTCCCCAGCTGGAACGCCGCCTCGCGGGCCAGCGTCTTGGTCAGACCGAACAGCCCCGCCTTGGAGGCCGCGTAGTTGGCCTGGCCGATGTTGCCGATCTCGCCGATGATCGACGAGATGTTCACGATCCGGCCCGAGCCGCGCTCGATCATGTGCGGCAGCACGGCCTGGGACATGAAGAACGCGCCCGAGAGGTTGACCGCGATCACCTTGTACCAGTCCTCGTCGGTCATCTTCAGCACCGTCTTGTCGATCGTGATCCCGGCGTTGTTGACCAGGATGTCCAGCCGTCCGTGCGTGTCGATCACCTCTTGGACGGTGCGACGACAATCGTCACCTGAGCCGACGTTGCCGCGGTGGATGCTGGCCTCACCGCCGAGGTTGTTGAGCTCGCCCAGAAGCTGGTTGGCGCGCTCGGTGTCGCGGCCATAGCCGGCGGCGACGGTTGCCCCCTGCTCGGCAAAGCTACGGCAGATCGCGGCCCCGATGCCCCGGGTGCCGCCCGTGACGAAGGCAACATGGCCGTGCAGGCGTGGCCGCCGGTGACCGGCGCCGGAAGGCTGGGTCGGAGTCTGCGGGTCGACGGTGGTCGTGTCGCTCATGGGTTCTCTCCTCGTGTGGTTCTCATTGGTCGGACCGCTCGGCCAGCCAGCTGGCGAAGTCGGGCCAGACCTCCTTCACCGCGGCGGAGCCGGCGATCAGGCCGATGTGCCCCCCGGGCCGGTCGAAGTGGGTGACGTCCTGGCTGGAGACGAGATCGAAGATCGGCATCGTGCCCGGACGCGGCGCGATGTGATCGCCGGCCGCCGTCACCACCAGCAGGTTCTGGTCGATCCGGGCCAGGTCGACCCGGCGCCCACGCAGTCGAACTTGCCCCCGCGCGAGCGCATCGTCCCGATACATCATGCGGATCCACTGTGCCCAGGCGCGGCCCGGAAACGCCGGGTTATCGGCCACCCACTTCGCCATCGGCTGATAACCCGCCCGCGAGGACTTCCCGTTGGCGATCCCCTCCGCGAGACGACGGTAGGTAGTCCAGAAGTTGGGTACCGGCTTCAGCAGCTTGTTGGCGAAGTCGACCGCCCGTCCAGGGATCAACCGCCAGGCCTCGGCGACTCGCTCGACGTCGAAGTCCTCATCGCCGACCCAGGTCGCGTAGCGCGAACCGCGCCCATCGATGGGCATCGTCAGCAGAACAAGGTTGCGCACCGGGCTCTGCGCGCGTTCGCGCTCGAGCCCGCAGTACATCGCGCACAGAGTGGCACCGATGCACCAGCCCACCAACGTGAGCTCCGCCGCCCCGCTGGCGCGCAGCGTCTCGCGGATCGCCCAGTGCAGCTCGTCGCAGACGTAGTCCTCGAGCCCCATGTCGGCGTCCTCCTCGTCCGGCATCCCCCAATCGACCAGGAACACGTCGAAACCCTCGCCGAGCAGAAACTCGATCAGCGAGCCCCCCGGACGCAGGTCGAAGATCTCGGGACGGTTGATCAGCGCGAACACGAGCAGCATCGGCACGGCGTGTGAGCGCTCCGCCGAGCGGTATCGGTAGAGCGTGGTGCCGCGGTGGGTCCAGACGACCTCGCGCGGAGTAGCGCCCACGACCGCGTCGTCGGTCGTCAGCAGGACATTGGCCAGCTCCAGCACGTTTGACGGGAGGCTGACGATCCTCTCGACCGCGTTCACGACCGCTTCGCCGCGTCCCGCGGCGCGTCGAGTTGATCCTGCGGGCTCGCGCTGGCGGCCAGCTCGTCACGCAGTGCCTCCACCTCCTGCAGGAGACGCTCGAGCTTGTCCTCGGTGCGGTGAAGTTGCCGGGCCAGCCGCGTGATGTCGGCTCGACCCGCGATACGCAGGTTGCGCAGCACGAGGTCGGCCGCGTCGGCGCTGATCCGCGTCAACGCCGCGACGTTCTCGCCGGTCATGGCGAGCAGGCGGCCAAAGCTCGGCTTGGCCACCAGTTCATCCATCGCGCTGGCCGTCTGCGACTCCAGCTTCTCGTAGACGGTCCGAAGCGTGCTGTCGGCGGATTGACCGCCGTTGGCGCGGCTGGTCATAACCACAGCCTAGCCCTCCTGCGAACGCGCTGCCGCGATTTTTTGTTCGAGACCGGACATCACGGCCGGGTCGCGCAGAGTTGTGACATCGCCCAGCGCACGGCCCTCGGCGATGTCCCGCAGCAGCCGGCGCATGATCTTCCCCGACCGCGTGGTGGGCAGGTTCTCCGCCCACAAGATCCGCTTGGGGCGCGCGAGCTTGCCGATCTGCGCGGCAACGTGCTCGCGGATCTGGGTCTCGATCTCGGGGCTGCCCTCGAGATCGCCGCGGAGGGTCACGAAGGCGACGATGGCCTGCCCCGTGAGCTCGTCCGATTGCGCCACCACAGCCGCCTCGGCCACCAGCTCGTGCGCGACGATCGCCGACTCGACCTCAGCCGTCGAGAGGCGATGACCGGAGACGTTGATCACGTCGTCGATCCGCCCCACGATCCACAGGTAGCCGTCCTTGTCGCGAATCGCGGCGTCGCCGACCAGGTAGGTCTCCGGCCCGAACCGCGACCAGTAGGTCTCGACGTAGCGTTCGTCGTCGCCGTAGAGAGTGCGGAGCATCGCCGGCCAGGGACGCTTGAGCACGAGCAGTCCCTGTCCCTGCTCGACGCTCTCACCCGTGGTCTCGTCGACCACGTCAGCCAGCACGCCGGGGAGGGCCTGCGTGGCGGACCCGGGCTTGGTCTCGGTCAGGCCGGGCAGCGGCGAGATCATGATCGCGCCCGTCTCGGTCTGCCACCAGGTGTCGACGATCGGGCACCGCTCGCGGCCGATCACCACGTGGTACCAGAGCCACGCCTTCGGGTTGATCGGCTCGCCGACCGAGCCCAGCAGCCGCAGCGATGACAGGTCATGCCCGTTCGGGTGCTCAGCGCCCCACTTCATGCAGGCCCGGATCGCCGTCGGCGCCGTGTAGAAGATCGTGATGCCGTAACGCTCGACCAGCTCCCACCAGATCCCCTTGTGCGGGTAATCCGGAGCCCCCTCGAACATCACGCTGGTGGCTCCGTTGGCCAGCGGGCCGTAGACGATGTAGGAGTGCCCGGTGATCCAGCCGACGTCGGCCGAGCAGAAGTAGACGTCGCGCTCCGGGTCGAGGTCGAACACGTGGCGATGGGTGGCGCTGACGCCGGTCAGGTAGCCGCCGGTCGTGTGCACGATCCCCTTCGGCTTGGCCGTCGAGCCCGAGCTATAGAGGATGAACAGCGGGTGCTCGGCCTCCATCGGCTCAGCCGGACATACCGGGTCGGCGGCCGCGAGCGCCTCGTCGTAATAGACGTCGCGCCCGTCCGTCATCGGGGTTTCGATCCCGGTGTGGCGGACGACGACGATGTGCTTCAAGGAAGTAAGCCCGGCGACCGTCGCGTCGACAGCCTCCTTCACCGGCGCGGTCTTGCCCTTGCGCCGCGCACCGTCGACGGTGATCAGCGCCTTCGCCTGCGAGACGTCCATGCGCTCCCTGACCGCCTCGGGCGCGAAGCCTCCGAACACCACGTTGTGCGGCGCGCCGATCCGCGCGCAGGCCAGCATCGAGACGACGACCTCGGGGATCATCGGCAGGTAGATCCCCACCACGTCGCCCTTGCCGACGCCGAGCGCCTTCAGCGCGTTCGCGAGTCGCTGCACGTCGCGGTGCAGATCGGCATAGGTGATCGCCCGCTCCTCACCCTCCTCACCGACCCAGTAGAACGCGACCCTGTCGCCGTAGCCGGCCTCGACGTGGCGATCCAAGCAGTTGTAGGAGACGTTCAGCGTCCCGTCGGTGAACCACTTGTAGAACGGTGGATTCGAGTCGTCGAGGGTCGTCGTGAACGGCTTGTCCCACGCGAGCCGGCGTGCCTCCGTGGCCCAGAAGCTGTTCGGGTCGAGCTCGGCCTGGGCGTGCAACGAAGCCTCATCGACCCGCTCGCTCGGCCACGAACCGGGCCGGTGGAGCGAAGCGGTCTTGGTGGAGCAGCTCGGCAAGCCGGTGCTCGAGCTCCTCGCCGGCGAGCGGTGCTGTGCTGGTTATGGCGGGGGGGTTCATGTGTTCTCCGTGTCCTCAGGATCTGCTCGTTCGAGCCTAAGCCGCGACGGAGGTCGGGCCATCGGTGCCCATCCTCTGGACTAGTCGGTAGTTACCCGCAGCTCTCCGTGGTAAGAGCGCAACGCCCCGTCGGTCTGACACGATCGCGGCGATGGCTTCCGAGAAGGAGCGCATGCTGCGCGGCGAGCCCTATCAGGCCACCGACCCTGCGCTGGTGGCGGAGCGTCAGCACTGCCGGGTCCTGACCGAGCGGTTCAACGCCACACCGGCGGCGCAGTCGGCTGAGCGCACGGCGATCCTGCGCGAGCTGCTGCGCGATGTGGGCGAAGGCGCCGAGGTGCTGGCGCCGTTCCAGTGCGACTACGGCTGGCAGATCACGATCGGCGCGCGGACCTTCATCAACTACGGCGCGGTCGTGCTCGACGCCGCCGAGGTGTCGATCGGAGACGATGTCCAGATCGGCCCCGGCGTTCAGCTGATCACCGCGCTGCATCCGCTCGAGGCGGGCCCCCGCCGCGAAGGGGTCGAGACCGCAGCGCCGGTGCGGATCGAGAACGGTGCCTGGCTGGCCGCCGGCGTGATCGTCCTGCCCGGCGTCACCGTCGGGGCCGACGCGGTGATCGGCGCCGGGAGCGTGGTGACCCGGGACATGCCCGCCGGCCACCTCTGCTTCGGCAACCCCTGCCGGGCGATCCGGCGGGTCTCGTAAACGGTCGCGCCGCTGGCTTCGGCTACGCGGCCAGGCCCAGGCGTGATGCCGGGCGCCCCGAGTAGACGGCGCGGTAGGCGACCACTGTGCCGACCGCCCGGCGTGACTCGCCGCTAACGCGCTGTTCTGTCCCGACATCGTCGGAGTGCTTCGGATCCAAGATCCGCCGGTCGGCCCTCCTTCGCTCGCCCTCCGAGGGGACGCGGTCGGTGCTCCAGACCGGTAGCTGAACCTGCCGCAGGGTGAACTCGGTGGCGCCGGCGGGGCTGCTCACATCGCGTCCGACCATAGTGCGCAGAACCCGCATGCCGTCTCGGGCTGCGTTCAGATTCGAGGTCCCCGCGCGGCGCTCCAACTC
This sequence comes from uncultured Solirubrobacterales bacterium, assembly GCA_963808605.1. Taxonomy (GTDB): domain Bacteria; phylum Actinomycetota; class Thermoleophilia; order Solirubrobacterales; family Solirubrobacteraceae; genus Palsa-465. The sequence goes on along the minus strand of CAWEGQ010000015.1, from coordinate 98,326 downwards.
GTAGCTGGGCACTTCTCGGATCTCCAAGCCGGCCCTGACCGCATTCAGAACCAGCTGAGTCTCGATCTCGAACCCGTCAGCGGTCAGCCCGAGCTTGTCGAGATGACGCCGCCAAAACGCGCAATAGCCATAGCAGAGGTCGGTGAACTGCGAACCGTAGAGCAGGTTCGCCATCAGGACGAACGACCGGTTTCCGGCCGCCCTCAGCCGGGTGAAGTCGGCCGAGCCGCCACCCCCCATATGCCGGGAGCCCTTGACGAAGTCGGCGCCGTCCTCGAGCGCCTCGACGAACCGTCCCATCTCCCGCGGATCCGTGCTGCCATCGGCATCGATCATCACCACTATGTCCCCGGTCGCCGCCGCGAACCCTGCCCGCAGCGCGGCGCCCTTTCCTCGCTGATGCTGGTGCACAACCTTGATGTCCGGACGCAACCGGCGTGCGAGCGCTTCGGTGCGATCGGTCGACAGGCCGTCGACCAGGACGACTTCGCTGACCCAGTCGGGAAGATTTTCCAGAACCCAGTCGAGACTCTCGACCTCATTCAGCGTCGGGATGATCACGCTCACGGTCGGAGCCGGAGCGGCGCGGACTGAGGATTCTCCTCCCCCTTCCCGCCCGACCGCGCACATGCGCCGCGTCCGGGGCGCCGCCGATGCCTCGTGGTCGGCTCGGATCCGGCGCTGAGCGTGCCGGTTGGTTCTGAATCCTGGCGAACCCCACGTGGCCATCACGGACGGTCCCATCAGGGTCGCAGTGATCATGTGTGACCTCCGGGCTTGGGGCACGGCGAGTTGTCTGCCGCGCTGGCGCGAGAGCGCCTGGTGAGTCCGTATCGGCGCCGTCCGGCCTCGTCACGACCGACGACGCATCTAATAGACGGAGAGGCACACACCAGGGTTCGCCCCTTCCGGGCCGTCGGGACCCGGTCAACCACCCTCTCACCGAAAGAAGTTCCTCGGTGACTACCGGCTGGAGCCTGAGGCACCGCCTGCCGGCTCACCGCCCCCCTCGATCGACTCGGCCAGCAGGGTGGCGATGTCGACCACGCGCAGCTCGTCGCCGGTGCTCTGCGCGCCGTCGTCGAGCATCACCGTGCAGTACGGACAGGCCACGGCGAGCGTCCCGGCGCCGGTGCCGGCCGCCTCGCGCACGCGCGCCTCGTTGATCCCGCTGCCGCGCTCCTCCATCCACATGTGGGCGCCGCCGGCGCCGCAGCAGAACGTCTCCTTGCCCGAGCGCGCCATCTCGAGCGGCTGACCGACGGCTGCCACCAGCTCGCGCGGCCCGGCCAGCACGTCGTTGTGGCGGGCGAGGTAGCAGGAGTCGTGGTAGGTGACAGAGAGCGAGTCCGAGCGTTGGGGCGAAATCCGACCCTCGCGCACCAGCGAGGCGAGCAGGTCGGAGTGGTGGATCACCTCGTAGTGGCCGCCGAAGTCCGGGTACTCGTTGCCCAGCGTGTTGAAGCAGTGCGGACAGTTGGCCACGATCTTGGTCACCCCCGCTGCGTTCAGGACCGAGACGTTCTGCTCCGCCGCCGCCTGGAACACGTACTCGTTGCCCATCCGCCGGGCCGGGTCGCCGGTACAGCTTTCCCGCGGCCCGAGGATGGCGAAGTCGACCCCGGCGGTTTGCAGGAGCTTGGCCGTCGACTCCGCGGTCTTGCGCGCGCGCTCGTCGAACGACGAGGCGCACCCGACCCAGTACAGGTACTCCGGCGGCGGGTCGCCGGGCTCGAGCAGGCGCACGCCGAGCGAGGCGGCCCAGTCGGCTCGCTCGGACTGCGCCCGCCCCCAGGGGTTCGAGGCCCGCTCGACGTCACGGAGCATCGGCTCGGCCTCGGACGGGAAGCTCGACTCAACCATCACCAGGTGGCGGCGGAGATCGACGATGTGGTCGACGTGCTCGATCGACACCGGGCAGGCCTGCACGCAGGCGCCGCAGGTGACGCAGTCCCACACGGACTCCTCGGGCACAGCATTCGGGACCAGCGCCTCATCCGGCGAGCCGTCGAAGACCTGGTCCCGCAGCCCCATGATCAGCAGCTTGGGCGAGAGCACCTTGCCGGTGGCGAAGGCCGGGCAGGCGTCCTGGCAGCGCCCGCACTCGGTGCACGAGAACGTGTCGAGAACCTGCTTCCAGGTCAGGTCGGTGGCCGTCCCGGCGCCGAAGCGGAGATCCTCCTCGCTTTCGCCCTCTTCCGGCTCGAACCGCAGCGGCTCGAGCCGTCCGCCAGGCCCTGTCCGGCCGAACCACACGTTCAACGCGGCCGTGGCGATGTGCAGGTGCTTGGAGCGCGGCAGGTAGGCCAGGAAGCCCAAGATCGTGAGCACGTGAGCCCAGACGAAGACGCGCTCGAGCACTCGCGTGGCTGAGTCGTGCCCGAACAGGTGCGCCAGCGCGCTGGACACCGGAGCGGAGGACCGCGGCCATTCGTTCAGTCCCAGCGCGATCCGCGAGGCATGCCACAGCAGCAGGGTGGTGGCGATCGTGGCGATCAGGGCCAGGATCAGATCCGCCTCGCCGAGGTGGCTGCCCTCGAAGCGGGCCGGCCGCTGCACCTTGCGGATCCACAGCGCCGAGACCACCCCGACCAGCACCAGCACGGCGAACAGATCGACCAGGAAGGCGAACCAGCCCTGATGGCCAAGCCACGGCAGCGTCGCGTGCTTGTCGACCACGCCGATCAAGGCGATCAGGATCGTCGGGGTCAGCACCAGGAAGCCCCAGAAGATGAACGCGTGGATCAGCCCGGGGACGAAGCGCTGGAGCAGCTTGCGCTGGCCGAGCACGATCGTCGCCTCGTTGCGCACGCGGCGGGGCACATCGTCGTCGCGGGCGACCGGCGCCGCGGCGCGCAACAGGCCGGCCAGAAACCGGACCCGGGTCGCGAACAGGCCCGCGCTCACCGCGACCGCGGCCGCGAGCAGCACGGCGGCGATCAGCGAGCCTATGTCCCCCTCGCCTTCCGGATCGCCGCGGAGATGGCCGGCACCACCTCGTGCAGATCGCCGATCACCGCGTAGTCGGCGCTCGAGAAGATCGAGGCTTCGCCGTCGGGGTTGATGGCCAGCAGCTTCTTCGCGCCCTTGCAGCCGGCCATGTGCTGAGTGGCGCCGCTGATCCCGCAGGCGATGTAGATCTCCGGCGAGATCTTCGTCCCGGTCTGGCCGACCTGATCGGTGTGGGGGCGCCAGCCGGCGCTGGTCACCGCGCGCGAGCAGCCGACGGCGCCGCCGAGCAGCCCGGCCAGCTCCTCGATCACCGAGAAGCCCTCCGAGGAGCCGACGCCGCGCCCGCCCGAGACGACCACGTCGGCGTCGACCAGCGTGACCCCGGCGGTGACCGTCTCCAAATGCTCCGAGACCGCTACCGAGTCCGATACGTCGATGGGCATGATCTCGACGTCGGCGGTGGCGGTGGCCGGGTCGGCCGCCACGGAGTGCGCCGCGACAGTCAACAGCTTGGGCGAGCCGTGCAGCTTCGCCTCCTCCAGCAGGCTTCCGCCCCAGCGCACCCGCACCACCGTGGCCGGATCGCCGAGCACGAGCGAGGAGCAGTTGACCGCCAGCGGCTGGTCGAGGAGCGCCGCGACATGGGCCAGGACCTCGTTGCCGCGGTCGGTCCCCGGCCCGATCACCGCGTCGGCTCCGGCCGTCTGAGCCCGCTCCACCAGTGCCGCCGCGATGGCCGAGGGCGCGTACGGCGCGGCCGGATCGGCGCTCACCGCCTGCACATCGCCGGAGCCCAGCCCGCGGGCGAAGGTCAGCGCCTGCTGGGAGAGCTCGTCGGCGGCGTCCTCGGAGAAGACCAGGAGCATCGGGCTACACCAGCCCCAGCTGCTGGAGGACCTCGACCACGGCGGGCGCCGCCTCGGGGCCGTGGCCGAGCACCTCGGTCTGCTTGCCCGAGCCCGGAGGCAGCAGCAGCCGCACCATCTCCAGGCGGGGTTCGGGACGCGAGGGCTCGGTGGAGACCAGCGGCTTGCGCTTGGCCCGGAGCCGGCCCGGCACCGACGGGTAGCGCGGCAGGTTCAGCCCTTCCTTGACGGTCACCACCGCCGGCAGCGGGACGACGTAGACGTCGCGGCCGCCGGGCACCTCCTGCTCGCACCGCACGGACGCACCGTCCAGGGTTATCCCCTTGACCCCAGTCACGCAGGGCCACCCCAAGGCGTGGGCCACCCGGATCGGCACCTGGTAGTTGCCGGCGTCGGCGGACTCGTTGCCGAACATGATCAGGTCGGGCAGCTGGTTGTCGCCCAGCCCGAGCGCTCCGACGATCTCCGCGGCGGTGGCCTGCGGATCCCACTCGCCTCCGTCGGTGATCAGGTGGATCGCCCGGTCGACCCCGATCGCCATCATGTCCCGCAACTGCTCCTCGGCCTCGGGCGGTCCCAGCGTGAGCACCGTCGAGACGCCGCCGTGCTGCTCGACCAGGCGCACCGCCTCCTCGGCGGCACATTCCTCGTGCGGGCTGATGGTGAAGCCGAGGTGACGGGTGGAGATCGCCCGTTCGTCCTCGGTCAGCACGATCTTGCCCCCCGTCAGCGGGACGCGCTTGACGCACACCAATACGTTCATGAGCGGATGCGGGTGTTGTCGGGATCGAACACCGGCGTCGAGTCGGCCACCGCGACGGTCACCGGGTAGCGCTCACCCATGTACTCGACGGCCAGCTCCTGACCGACGACGGCGTGCGCGGGCGGCAGGTAGCTCATCAGGATGTGCTTGCCGATCGAGGGGCCGGCGCCGGCGCTGGTCACGTAGGAGCGGCGCCCCCTGGCGTCGATCAGCGCCTGGCCATCCCGGGTGAAGAGCGGCTCGCCCCCGAGCATGTAGCGCTTGACCCCGGATGACGAGGTGTGGTCATCGACGGTCAGCGTGCACATGACCGCGGCCGGCTCCTCCTCGCGGTGGCGTACGTGTGCCGCCTTGCCGACGAAGTCCTGCTCCTTGACCTTGCCCCAGGCCATCCCCGCCTCGACCACGTTGAAGTCCGCCTCGAGCTCGGCCCCGTAGGCCCGGTAGCACTTCTCGAGTCGCCCGGTGGTGCCGTAGACGCCGATCCCGGCCGGGACGACGCCGTGTGGCGCGCCGGCCTCGGCGATGATGTCCCACAGCCGGGCTCCCTGCTCGACCGGCACGTACAGCTCCCAGCCGAGATCGCCGACGTAGGAGATCCGCGAGGCCAGCACCGACAGGGGGCCGACCTCGATCGTTCGGCAGCGCCCGAACGCGAAGCCCTGGTGGGAGACGTCGTCGCTGCAGACGCCGGCCAGGATGTCGCGGGCCCGCGGACCCCACAGGCCGAGCGTGCACCACGAGCTGGTGAGGTCGTGGATCTGCGCCGAGCCGTCGGCGGGGAGATGGTCGGAGAACCACTTCAGGTCGGACATCCCGTAGGCGCCGCCGGTGACCACCCGGAACACCTGGTCGTCCAGGCGCATGATCGTCAGGTCGGCGACGAAGCCGCCGCTGGGCGTGAGGATCGGCGTGTAGACCACCCGGCCGATCGCCACGTCCATCTGGCGCATGGCTATCCGCTGCACGGCGTCGAGCGCGCCCGGGCCGGTGATGTCGAACACGCAGAACGCGGTCAGGTCGACCATCGCGGCGCGGTCTCGCATGGCCAGATGCTCGGCGTTGATGATCGGCGACCACCAGCGGGCCTCCCACTCGGACTCGCGGCGGGTGACGCGATCGCCGTACTCCTCCAGCAGCGGCGCGTTGGACTCGTACCACTGCGGGCGCTCCCAGCCGACGGTCTCGAAGAAGAACGCCCCCAGCGCGCGCTCGCGCTCGTAGAACGGCGAGAGCCGGACGGAGCGGTTGGACGCCCACTGCTCGGAGGGGTGGACGATCCCGTACATCTTGTTGAACCCCTCCGACGCGCGCGCCTTCACGTGGACCGAGGTGTTCTGATGCGGATACACGCGCGCGATGTTGGACTCGTAGACGTCGATCTCCGATTCGCCGTTCACCATCAGCTCGGCCACCGTCTTGCCCGAACCCGGGCCCTCCTTGATCCACACCGCCGCGGCCGACCACAGCCCGCGCACCTCGGGCGTCTCGCCCAGCAGCGGCATCCCGTCGAGGGTGACCGACAGCACGCCGTTGATCGCGTACTTCACGCCGACGCTCTCGTCGCCGACGATCTCCGGCATCAACTCCAGGGCGATCTCCATCTGCGGGTCGAAGTCGTCCTGGGTGAACGGGAGCTCGGTCGGGGTCAGCGCCGACTCCTCGATCGAGGGGATCTCGTCCGCGTCGAGGGTGATCGGACGGTGCGCATAGGAGCCGATCTCCAGCCCGGTGCCCTCCTGGCGCTCGTACATGTTGGTGTCCATGTCGCGGACGATCGGGTACTCGATCATCCCCTTCGCGTTGGCGAACCGCGGCGCGGGGCCGATGTCGATCATCTGGTGGACCATCGGCGTGAGCGCGATCGACGCGCCGGCCATCCGCGCCACGCGCGGGCTCCAGGCGCCGCAGCAGATGACCACCTGCTCGGCTTCGAGGTCACCGCGGCTGGTTCGCACGCCGCGCACCCGCCCGCCGGCCACGTCGATCCCCAGCACCTCGGTGTTGGCCATCACGGTCATCCCGGCCGCCTGCGCGCGCTCGCGCATCAGCGTGGCCGCCTGGAGCGAGTCGACGACGCCCGCCCCCGGCGTGTAGAAGCCGCCGAGGATCAGCGACTCGTCGATGAACGGCACCAGCGCCTTGACCTCCGCCGGGGTGACCAGCGAGACCGGCTCGATCCCCCAGGTGCGGGCCGAGGCCATCCGCCGCGTGAGCTCCTGCATCCGCTCCTGGGTGCGGGCGATCTCGATCCCCCCGCTCTCGGTGAACACTCCCAGCTCGACGTACTGACGCAGACTCTCGAGCGTCAGCGCGGTCATCTCCTTGGAGTGGTCGACCGGGAAGATGAAGTTGGAGGCGTGACCGGTCGAGCCCCCGGGGTTGGGCAGTGGTCCCTTGTCGAGCAGCGTGACGTCGGTCCGCCCCAACTTGATTAAGTGATAGGCCAGGCTGTTGCCGACGATGCCCGCCCCGATGATGACCACGCGCTGCGATGACGGCAGCGGTGGCGATGGCTCTGCCGCTGGCCGCATCCTCCTGATATATCAGATGCAGGTCAGCATCGTCAACGGCGTGGTCAGAGCTTCAGGAGCGATCAGCGCGCGCGCCGAGGCCGGGTGAGCGACCGCCACAAAAATCACAGTCGAGCCGGTTGCCGACGCTATAGGCTCGCGCTGCTCCGTCCAGCCGACAGCACAGCCATTGGCCAAGTTCAAGGGGGTTACCGTGGCACCAGACATCCAGCTCGATTCCGGCTTCGCGTTCGAGGGCTTGCCGCCGATTCCGGATGCCCCCCAACTGACAGAGGGACCGCCACCCGATCCGCTTGGACACCTGGCCCAGCTTCCCGGCACCTGGACCGGGCACGGCTTCAACACCATCTGGCGCCCGCACCATCCCTCCGCCGCGCAGGATCGCTTCCTGGAGCTCAACCTCACGACCGAGACGATCGTCTTCACCAAGGTCAACGGGGCGATTCCCAACCGCGGGCTGCTGATGCCGGACATCAACATGCACGGAATCACCTACCTGCAGCAGATCTCCGAGACCAGCGGTGGGGCGGGCCTGCACATCGAGCCCGGGATCTGGGCCAACGTCCCGGCGACGACGGATCCGACCGAGCCGGCCACGGTGGTGAGGATGGCCTCGATCCCGCACGGCACGGTCATGCTCGCGCAGGGCACTACCCAGTTCCTCCAGGGTGGGCCTCCGGCGATCCCGAACAACAACATCATCCCGTTCTTCTTCGGCAGCCCGGTTCCGACCAATTCCAATGCCGATTTCGCGACGGGCGAGGGAACCTTCCCGGAGCTCAACCTGTCGATAGCGACTGCTTTCCGGCACGCCTCGCCCGGCGTTACCCAGGCCATGGTGAGGAACCCCAACAGCGTCCTGCAGGCGGCGATCAGCGGAAAGACCATCAAGAACCGGACGTTCATCCGGATCTCGACCAAGCACAACCCGATCAAGGGCGGCGGCACCGCCAACACGGCGTTCCTGGCGTCCGGGGGTCCTCCCGGTGGCAATGCCAACGCGACCGAGGTCGACGCCACCTTCTGGATCGAGACGATCGCCGGAACCGGCGGCCAGCCCGACACGCTGCAGCTCCAGTACACCCAGCTGGTGATGCTGGACTTCAACGGCATCCACTGGCCGCACGTCACGGTGTCCACGCTGCAAAAGCAATAAGGCGGGCGGAGACGCTGGCTACGCTTGGGGTCGCGCCGCAGGCCTGCGCCTCGGGCGGCCCAGCGGCGTAGAACACGGGTGACGCTGCTGCATCGCCGCGCCGATCTGCGCGAGACGATGTCCGACTACTTGGTGCTCGAGCTCGAGCGTTACGGGATCGCGGTCCGCGACCGCAGCGAGATCGCCGAGTTGCATGGCGCCGACGGGCAGCTCGAGGCGGTCACGTTGCGCGATGGCGAGCGTCTCTGGTTCTCGTTCCTGTTCCTCTTCCTCGGCGCGGCGCCCTGCACCGACTGGCTGGGCGACGTGGTGCAACGCGACGAGAAGGGCTACGTGCTGACCGGAGCCGACGCCGGAGCCGAGGGCCTGCTCGAGACCAGCGTGCCAGGCATCTACGCCGCCGGCGACGTGCGATCCGGCTCGATCAAACGCTGTGCCACCGCGGTCGGGGAAGGCGCGATGGTCGTGCGCTTCGTGCACGACCGTCTCTCCGGCGTGCCCGCCTAGCCGGGCGCCCCACGTCGAGGTGAGCGACCTACGTCGAGGCGGGTCCGCTCCGGCCGTTGGCGACGCCGTCCGGGGTGGCCGCGGTGCCGCTGCCCAGCTCGGCAGCTTCCCCGGATCCGAGTTCGGCCTCGGCCGCGCCGGCGGCCAGAGCAGGGGGGCCGGCGGCGTCCGGCGCCGCAGCCGTGCTCGCCGGTGCGGCCGCCCCGAGGGCGGACATCCCCTGCTTCAGCAGGTCGATCGGCATCGGGAAGACCACCGTCGAGTTCTGGTTGACGCCGATCTCCCGCAGGGTCTGCAGGTAGCGAAGCTGGATCGTGACCGGGTTCTCGCTGATCACGTCCGCGGCCTGGGCCAGCTTGGCGGCGGCCTGGAACTCACCCTCGGCGTTGATGATCTTGGCCCGGCGCTCGCGCTCGGCCTCGGCCTGCCGCGCGATCGCGTGCTGCATCCGCTCCGGGATCTCGACGTCCTTGATCTCGACCATCGTGACCTTGATCCCCCACGGCTCCGTCTGGGTATCGATGATCTGCTGGAGGCTGTCGTTGAGCCGGTCGCGCTCGGACAGGAGCGTGTCGAGGTCGGCACCGCCGAGCACCGATCGCAGTGTCGTCTGAGCGATCTGGAGCGTCGCGCTCTGGAAGTTCTCGACCTCGGTGACCGCCAGGTTCGGATCGACCACGCGGTAATACGCGACGGCGGTGACCCGCGCGGGGACGTTGTCCTGGGTGATGATCTCCTGCGGCGGCACGGCCAGCGTGATCGTCCGCAGGCTCACCCGCACCATCCGATCGATCGGAGGGATCAGCACGATCAGCCCCGGACCGCGCTGGTCCATCAGGCGTCCGAGCCGGAAGACCACCCCGCGCTCGTACTCCCGAAGCACACGAATCGAGGAGGCCACGCCGGTGAGCCCGACCACCAGCAGTACGACCAGCACCACGATGATCGCCGTGATCACTCCACCAGCTCCCAATCCTCGGCCTTTCGCACGCCCAGCGTGAGGCCGTTGAGGCGCTCGACCACGACGCGATCGCCCTCGCATAGCGCCTCTTCCGGATCGTCCGGCCACGAGTGGCGGGCACGCCACAGGGCGCCGTCGACGAACACCCGTCCGGCTGGCTCTCCCCAGCTGCGGACCACACCCACGTGGCCGATCAGCCCTTCCGCGCCGGTCCGGATCCGCCGGCCACGCACCTGACCTCCGTGCTTGAGGGTCAACGCGAGCACGGTGACCGCGGCGATGCTCAGCAGCAGCGCGGTGACCACGCCGAGCGCGATCCCGCCGCCGAAGCCGCTGACGGTCAGCACCGCGCCAACGGCGACCGCGATAACGCCGGGGCCTCCCAGCAGGCCAAGCGCTGGGAGATGGGTCTCGACGATGATCACGACCGCCCCGACCGTCAAGAGTGCGATGCCGAGCGCGGTCATCACCACTGATGGTACGCCTTCGGTAATCCACCGCAGCCAGTGACTCCGCGATGATGTCCGGACTCTCAATCGGAGGTTTTACGTGGATGCACCAATCAAAGTGCGCGAGCAGCTACCGCACGCAGTGCGCTTCTCCCCCAAGGAGATCAAGAAGGCGCTCGCGGAGGTCGAGGGGTTCAACGCAAAGCTCGCGCTGATAATCACCCGCAGCGTCGGCACGATGGCCTGCGCCTACGTGTTTGCCGCAATTGCCCTGATCAGCCTGCCCGCCGCCATCAACTCGGGGCAGGTGATCATCATCATCGCCTGGGTCGCTCAGACCTTCCTGCAGCTGGTCCTGCTGTCGATCATCATGGTCGGCCAGTCCGTGCAGGCCACCGCCTCCGATGCACGGGCGGCCAAGGAGTTCGCCGACACCGAGACGATCCTCGACCGTCTTGACGTCAACACCGCCGGTGGCATCAAGGAGGTGCTCGATGCGGTTCACGCGCTCGCCGGCTCACCGCGTGCCGCGGGCGAGCCGGGAAGCTAGCGCCCGCAGATGCTCGACCAGCTCGGGCGGTTCGTGCACGTCGAAGTCCACGCCGAGCATCGCGATTCGCAGCGCTAGCCAGCGGAGGTTGTCGTCGCCGGTTCGGTACTCGCAGGTGTGCGCGTCGATCGGCTCGATCGTCCCCCAGTAAGCCGGCACGCGACCCGTGATCTCCTCCGCGGCGGCGTGCAGGGTGACCCGAGCCTCGAATCGGTTGGGCGCGCCGATGATGCTCTGCTTGACGTAGGCGGCCGCGTTCTTCGCCGGCAGCGTGCGCGGCGTGAAGCGCAATTCGATCGAGGCCGGCTTGGACAGCCGGTCGATCCGGAAGGTGCGCCAGTCCGCGCGGCGACGGTCCCAGGCGACCAGGTACCACCGACGGCCACGGTTGACCAGCGAGTGCGGCTCGACCTCGCGGACGCTGTCGGTGCCGTCGCGGGCTCTGTAGCCGAACCGAAGGCATTCGGAGTCTCGGCAGGCGGCGGCGATCACGCTGAGATGCTGCGGGTCGACCGTCGGGCCGGAGGCCGGCAGCGTGAACATCGCCGAGCTCAGCGCGGCGACCCGGCGGCGCAGGTGCGCCGGCAGGACCTGCTCGAGCTTCACCAGGGCTCGCACCGCGGTTTCCTCGATGCCGGTCACCGACGTACCGGCGGCGGCGCGAAGGCCGACCGCGATGGCAATCGCCTCGTCGTCATCGAGGAGCAGCGGGGGCATCGCGCTTCCGGCCCGCAACCGGTATCCGCCGGCGGGCCCGGTGAGCGACTGCACGGGGTAGCCGAGTTGGCGCAGCCGGTCGATGTCACGCCGGATCGTCCGGCCGGACACTTCGAGCCGGTCGGCGAGCTCATTACCAGGCCAATCGCGGCGTCCCTGAAGCAGCGAAAGCAGCGCCAGGAGCCGGCTCGAGGTTTCGCTCATCGGATGCTCATCATGAAGACAATTGAGGACAGCTCCTGACCTAAATCATCCTTAGGCTGCCCCGGAGATGTCAAACAGTCAGAAAGGAGCAGCAATGCTCGAGCGAGACGGATATGTGCCCGGTGTCCCGTGTTGGGTCGATACGAGCCAGCCCGATCCGGCGGCCGCAACCGCGTTCTACGGCGGCGTTTTCGGATGGGACTTCGAGGACGCGATGCCGCCTGGCGCGCCGGCCAGCTACTTCATCGCGCGGCTCCGCGGTGGCGATGTCGCCGCCGTCGGGTCGCTGCCCGAGGGCGCGCCGCCGCGGGCCACGTGGAACACCTACATCTGGGTGCAGAGCGCCGACGATGCCGCCGCGAAGGTGCTCGACGCCGGCGGGAGCGTGCTGATGGAGCCGTTCGACGTCATGGCCGCCGGACGGATGGCGGTATTCGCCGATCCGGAAGGCGCCGCATTCTGCGTCTGGCAGGCGAACCAGCACAAAGGCGCACAGATCGTCAACGAACCAGGCGCCGTGAACTTCAACAACCTCAATACGCGCGATCCGGAAGCTGCCAGGTCCTTCTACGGCAGCGTGTTCGGATGGGACACGCTCGGGCTGGGCGGCGATGTTCAGATGTGGACATTGCCGGGCTACAGCGAGTTCCTCGAGCAGCGCGATCCCGAGCTGCGCCAGCGCATGGCGGACGTTGCGGCGCCCGAGGGCTTCGCCGATGTGGTCGCGACCCTGGCCCCGATCCCGGATGACCAACCCGAGGTGCCCGCCCATTGGAGCGTGACCTTCGCGGTCGACGATGCCGACGCGACCGCCGCGAAGGCCACCGAGCTGGGCGGCCAGGTGGTCGTGCCGCCATTCGATGCCCCCTGGGTCAGGATGACCGTGATCGCCGACCCACAGGGCGCGACCTTCATCGCGAGCAAGTTCGTCCCGGAGAACCAACCAACCTAAGCGCGCGGGTCGCGACCCGCAACCATTAACACCTGCGAACACCGGCCTCCAGGTCATCTTCTCGTAACAACGTGGTGGTCCACTCCTTGGGACGGCCCGAATCACTCGGATTCGGGCCAGAACATAGGAGAGGTTCATGCGTACCGGTACAAGATTCGGCGTACGAAGCGGCATGCTGGCGCTGGCGGTTACGGCCATCAGCGCCGCGGCCGCCCAAGCCTCGCCCGCCACCGACGTGGTGGGTCAGGCGTACGTCAACGAGAACACAACGGGTGTGAACACGATCGCGGCGTTCGATCGCCATGCCGATGGGTCGCTCACGCCGCTGGCCGGGTCCCCGTTTGCCATCGGCGGCGCGGGCCTCGGCGCGGGCCTCGGCTCGCAGGGCGCGCTCGAGTCCACGCGGGACGGCAGGTTCCTGCTCGCGGTCGACCCCGGCAGCAACCAGATCTCCGTGCTGCGAATCAACGCGAACGGAGTCCCGGAGCCGGTCGGTCAGCCGGTCTCCTCGGGAGGGATCGAGCCGGTCAGCATCGCGATTTCGCCCAATCAGCGCCTCGTCTACGTGGCCAACATCGGACACGGCAGAACCGGCAGCAACTACGCCGGCTTCCGGCTCAGCCGATCGGGTCAACTGACCCCGCGGCCCCACTTGACCGTCTCTGTGCCCGAGAACTCGGCAGTCGGCGACGTGCTGTTCAACTCCACCGGCGATCGCCTGGTGGGAACGCGCGACAACACGTCGTTGATCGACAGCTTCCACGTCCGCCGCAACGGGCGCCTGGTCGCAGCCGCGGGCTCACCGTTCCCCGCCCAGAGCCTCGGGCCGATCGGCTCGGAGTTCAGCCCGATCAACCCGGAGCAGCTGTTCGTCAGCAACGCGCACGCCGGGACGGGTAACGGCAGCGTGTCGGCGTTCAACGTGTCGGTCAGCGGTGCGCTGTCCTCGATCGGGTCCTCGCCGTTTGCCGACTTCCAGACGGCGGCGTGCTGGGTCGAGATCAGCCACGACGGCCGCTATCTGTTCACGATCAACACCGGATCCGGTTCGGTCTCGAGCTATCGCATCGACGCCAACGGCTCGCTCGCCCTGCTCGGCAGCGTCACGTTCAAGAACGGCGCCGGGGCGGTCGACGCCCGCCTCAGCCCGGACGGGCGCTACCTCTACGTGACCGGCGGCAAGGGCCAGGTGCTGAGCGGCTTCTCGGTCAACGGCGGCAGCCTCACCGAGCTCGCCTCATCCCCGACCCCACTCCCGACGATCGCCCTCCCCGCGGTCTCGGCGCCGACCGGTCTGGTCGTTCGCTAACCGCCGAGGAGTCCCACCTCGTGGACCGAGGGCCCGCCTACCCGGCGGGCCCTCCGGCTCACCGGCAACCTGACGGCAGCGGCGACAAGGTCACGGTCAGCCCAGCGGTTGATTTCCGCCCGCGATCCGGTCAGAATCGCGGCGGCCGCAGCCGCCGGGTGGGAGGCGGCCTCGTAATGGGGACGCGATCACGGGGGTAGGTCATGGCCGGATCAATTTGTGTTGTCACGGTCCACGGCATCGGCTTTCAGCAGCCGCCGAAGGACGGCCGGCCGGGTTACGCCGATGCCCTGCACGAGCACCTGCGCAAGCCGCTGGGGGACCGCCTCGGCGACGATCCGGAACGCCCCGCCGGCGGCCCGGTCTACGTGAGCAGCGAATCCGGCGGCTCACGCGCGCTGGGGCTGGCCCGGCTCGACAAAGGACGGCCGCTGGTGAGCACGGCGGACAAGATCGCCCACGTCGCGCTGGTCTACTCGCCGTCGGAGCCGCTGGAGCCTCGGTTCGGCGAGACCGCGGAGGCGTTGGCCCGAGCGGCGATCTCCCACGGGCAATACACCAGCACGCTGGGAGCGCTGCGGCTGCTGCTGTCCGATGCCCGGGCGGCGATTCACGAGAACACCGCCGGCGAGCCTCGCTCTACGCTGACCCCACGCAGCGATGTGGGTACGCCCATCCACCACGGCCTGCTCGAGCGCGTTCTGCACCGGGGCGCTCAGGCCGGCGCCGGCGCTCAGGCCCCGGCCGGCGCTCCCGGCGCGGCGGCTGCCTCCACCCCGGGCGCGCTGGGGACGCTGCGGGCGCTGCAGGACGACATCGCCACCTACGTCACGCGCAACGACCTGCGCGAGCGCGTTCGCAGCTTCGTGCAGGACGCGCTCCTGTTGCTGATCGACCGTGACGACATCAGCGGCGTGGTGGTCAACGCTCACAGCCAGGGCACGGTCCTGTGCTGGGACGTGCTCTGCCGGCTGCCGTTCTCGTCGTGGACCCGGAACAACGATCCCTGCGCGGCGCGCTTCCGCCACTTCGTCACCGCGGGCAGCCCGATCCGCAAGTACGTCGACATGTTCGCCTGGGGAGATCAGGTGGGCGAGCTCGGCGCTGCGCTCGAGCCGGCCGGAACCCTGACCTGGCAGAACTTCTGCGATCCGCACGATCCGGTGGGCGACCCACTCAACCCACCGGCGGACTGGCGACCCGGGGACCCGTGGGACAAGCCGCCCGAGCCCGACGGCGGGCTCTTGGTGGCCCGGGATTCCCAGGGGGCCGTCCGGCACGTCTCGATCACCGACGTCAAGGTGGACAACACCAAATACAGCTCGGGCGGCGGCCTCCAGGCCCACGATTACTGGAACAACCAGGAGCAGTTCGTCCCCGCTCTGGCCGCACTCCTCTAATGTCGTGAGCCGGCATGAAGATTCACGCGCTCACCACCGGAGGCGTACGCCTCAAGCACAGCTTTCTGTTCCCCCGCCAGGGCCCGCGCCGGCAGCTCGACCTGTTCCTGCCCGGGGCCTTCTCTGAACCGGTCCCGATCCATTGCTGGGCGATCGAGCACGAAGGAGTGCTGCGACTCGTGGACACCGGCGAGACCGCCGAGGCGCGGAACATCCCGTTCGCGCGGATGGAGGTCACGCGCGAGCAAGAGCTGCCGGCGGCCATGGCGGCCGCCGGACTGCGCCTCGAGGACGTCTCTGAGGTCGTGCTCACCCACGCCCACGGCGACCACATCGACGGCATGGTTCACGTGCGCGCGCGCGTGCTGATCAACGAGGTGGAGAAGCAATTCCTCGCCGCCCCGATGTCACGTGTGATGCGCCGCGTACTGCGGCAGCCCCTTCCCCCCGGATTCGCCCCCGAGTCGTTCGGGCTCGACGAAGGCCCGTTCGGCGCGTTCGCCCAGAGCCGCGCGCTCAGCGACGACGCGAGGATCGTCGCCGTCGGCACCCCGGGCCATACGCCCGGCCACGTGTCGGTGATCTGCATCGATGACGCGGGCCGTCATGTGATGCTGGCCGGCGACGCGACGGACACGCTCGAGCAACTCCACGCCCGCCGCGCCGATGCGATCGCGCCGGACCCCAAGGTGCATGTCGCCACGCTGGAGACGATCATGGCTCACTGCGCGCAGCACCCGACGATCTTTCTGCCTTCGCACGACCCCGAGTCGGCGACCCGGCTGGCCACCGCGACCACGGTCGCGCCGGTCGCACTTGCTTACTGATACTTGATGCGGAAGACTCCGCTCTGACCCACTTTCGGGCCATCCGGGGCAGCACGAGACAAAGGGGCGCACGCGTGACCTTCGCAGAGTCGACGACCGAGCTTCAATACGAGCCTCCGGGCCCGGGTTCGTGGAATTTGGACGCGGTCCACTTTCCGCGCCCGGTGACGCGCTACTGGACCGAGATGCACCCCGCCCCGTTCAAGCGCGGCTTCCGGGAGTTCGCGGTCTATTACGGGATGGTGATCGACGGGCTGGAGACCGCGTACATCAACGGCTTTGCCTACAACACGATGCGGCCCGCTCCCGATGCCGAGATACCCCAGCGCTTTCAGCGCGCCGAGGAGGTCTGGGCGGGCAAGCTGTGGCGCGATCAGCTTCGAGACTGGGACGAGACGTTCAAGCCGGCGTCGATCCGGACCCATCGCGAGCTGCAGTCGGTGGATATCGAGGCGCTGTCCGACGAAGAACTCTGCGCGTATCTGACGCGGTGCCGCGAGCATCACGTCGAGATGATCTATCAGCACATGCGCCATTCCGGGGCGGCGATGATCGCGATCGGCGACCTGCTCGCGCACGCGGGCGACTGGACCGGGGTGCCGCCGGCCGAGCTGCTGGGCATGATGCGCGGCGCGGCGCCGGTGTCGGCGGGGGTGTCGGGTGAGCTGGGGCAGATGATCGCCGCGGTAAAGGCCGATCCGGCCGCGCGGGAGCTGCTCGATTCAGACGGCGAGCCGGGCGTCGTGCTGGAGCAGTTGCGCGGCCTCGACAGCGACGCCGGCCGCGCGGTCTCGGAATATCTCGACCTCACGGGCTACCGGCTGCTGGACGGGTTCGATATCTCGGGGCGCTATGCGCTGGAGCTGCCCGATCAGCTGTTGCGGGCGATCCGCATCTCCGTCGCCGGTTCGGCCGACGACGAGACCGCGGCGGAGGTCGAGGCCAAGGTGGCCGAGGTCCGGGGCAAGGTGCCGGAGGAGCATCGAGCCGAGTTCGACGGGATGCTGGACGAGGCGCGCTTGATGTACCGGATCCGCGACGAGCGCGGAGTGTTCAGCGATATCTGGGCCTCGGGGATCATGCGCCGCGCGGCGATCGGCGCCGGGCGTCGGGTGGCGGCCAGGGGCCGGATCCACGATCCGGAGCATTTCGTCGATGCCGGCTTTGAGGAGATGCTGGCGCTGGTGTCCGGAACCAACGGGCCGTCGGCCGATGAGCTTCAGCGGCGGTTCACCTGGCGTACCACGCACAACGCCAAGGAGGCCCCAGCCTCGCTCGGACCGCCGGCGCCTCCGCCCCCGGACCCATCGGGATTGCCGCCGGGCGTCGGCCGCGTGATGCGGGCGATGGGCATCGTGATCGACGCGATGTTCGGGAGTTCGACCGCCGAGCACGAGGAGCACGTGCTGAAGGGACTCGCGGCGAGCGGCGGTGTCTACGAGGGTCCGGCCCGCCGCGTGTCCGGGCCGTCGGAGTTCGGCCGGATCCAGCAGGGCGATGTGCTGGTCACGGAGTCGACCACCGAGGCGTTCAACATCCTGTTGCCCCTACTCGGCGCGATCGTCACCGACAGCGGCGGCCTGCTCTCGCATTCGGCGATCGTCGCCCGGGAGTACGGCATCCCGGGCGTGGTGGGCACGCGCGAGGCGACCGACCGGATCCCGGACGGGGCCCGCGTGCGGGTCAACGGGGACGCCGCCGAAGTGACGGTCCTGTAGTGAGGAGCGTCGTCTCCCTGGCCGACGCGGACGACGAAGCGCTTTTCGGTTCGAAGGCGGTGGGACTCGGGCAGGCGGCGCGGGCCGGCCTGCCGATCCCGCCCGGGGTCGCCCTCTCCGGCGCGATCGTCGAGGCGGTCGCGGCCGGTGAGGAGGATGCGATCACGGAGGTGGCCAGGTGGGCCGGTCCGATCCCTGGTCCGCTGGCCGTGCGCTCATCGGCCGCCGACGAGGACGGCGCGGAGGCGAGCTTCGCCGGCCAGCACCTTACGTTGCTCAACGTCCCATCCTCGGAGGAGCTGACCTCGGCCCTGCGGGAGGTCTGGTGGTCGGCCAATTCCGACTCGGCCATCACCTACCGGCAGCGCGTCGGGCTGTTCACCCGTCCGAGCGTCGGTGTCGTCGTCCAGTCACTGCTCGACCCCGTGGCCGCCGGGGTGATGTTCACGCGGCACCCCGTCACCGGGGCCGACGAACGGGTGATCGAGGCGAGCTGGGGGCTCGGCGAGGTCGTCGTCGCCGGCATGGTGATCCCCGACATGTTCCGCCTCGCCCGCTCCGGCGCCGTGCTCGAGCGAACGCCGGGATTCAAGAAGGTCGCGATCCATTCCCTCCCGGACGGGGGTACGGTCGAGAAACAGGTTCCGACCGAGCTGCGCGAGCGACTCTGCCTGGACGATGGACATCTGGAAAAGCTGAGTCGCCTGGCCGCCCGCTGCGAGGAGGTCTACGGACCCGCTCGCGACATCGAGTGGGCGATCGCCGGCGACGAGCTCTACCTGCTGCAATGCCGCGCGGTCACCCGCGGCAACGACCCGGCGCCGGCCTCGGTGGCGAAGCCCGGCGCCCCGGTCGCGGAGGTCAAGGAGGTCCCGCTGTTCGCCGACCTCAGCCCGGAGAATCTCGAGAAGATCACCTGCCTGTTCAAGGAGCGCCACTTCGCCGCGGGCGAAACGGTGACCAAGGAGGGGTCGGGTGGCGCCGCCTTCTTCCTGATCCACTCCGGGGAGGCCACCGTCACGGTCCGTGGTCAGTCTCGCCCCGGCATGAAGGCCGGCGACTATTTTGGCGAGATCGCTCTGATCGACGGCGGCACGCGTGCGGCGACGGTCACCGCTGCCACCGACCTCGTCTGCTACGGACTCACGTATTGGGACTTCCGCCCACTCGCGCAGGAGAACGCGGCGATCGCCTGGGGGCTGCTGCAGTCCCTGGCCAAGCGGCTGCGGGCCGAACGCGAATGGTCGACTGACTCCGCCTGAGGGTTGAACCGAGAGCAGCGCTCGGCGTCACCCCACGCGGTCGGCGTGATCTTTGCCGGGGTGGTGGACATAGTCTGGTTGTGGACGATCTAGCCCGGCGCCGGCGACTCGAGGAACTGTTCTCGGAACATGCGGCGGCGGTGCGCGCCTACGCTCGACGCCGGGTGGCGTTGGGGGCGGCCGATGATGTGGTCAGCGAGGTGTTCGTGGTCGCGTGGCGACGGCTGAACGAGGTCCCCGACGACGCGCTGCCCTGGATGCTCGGGTGCGCGCAGCGGATCATCGCCAACCAACGTCGAGCGGTCCGGCGGCAGACCGCGCTCTTCGACCGACTCAGCCATGAGCGCAGCGATCCGGCGCACGTTCACGGGACGGGAGATTCGATCCTGGGCGAGGCACTGGCGGCGCTGACGGACGGCGATCGCGAGGTCTTGATGCTGATCGCCTGGGAGGGGCTTGACCCTGCCCGTGCGGCGGCCGTGATCGGCTGCTCGCGTAGGGCGTTCGCGATGCGCCTGCACCGCGCTCGCCGTCGCCTGGCGGCGGCGATGGTCCGGGTCGATCCGACCCGGTCTGACCCGATGGAGGCTGTGCGATGAATGACCTACTCGAGCGGCTCGCTGCCGCCAATCCCGTGCCGGAGTGCCAGCAACCGTCGATCGAAGCGGTGTGGCGCAAGATCTCCGCGCTCGGCGTGGAGCCGAGCTCGGAGCGGCCGCCGCGCCGGCGCCGGCGCCGGCATCCGGGCCGGGCCGGCCACGCCGTGTTCGCGCTCGCCGCGGTGGCGATTCCGATCATCGTCGTGGTGGCGATAACGATTCCGCTGCTCGGGGCGCACCACGGGAGCTCCCGTCCAGCCGTACCCGCGACGGCGCACGTCAAGCCCGGGCTCGATCCGGCGGGTCAGCTGCTCGCGGCGCAGCAGCTCGCCGGTCGGACAGGCACGATCGTGGTGCTTGATCCGCGAACCGGGGCGATCCGGGTGATGTACGGCAACGCGCCACAGGGCGTCGGGACCCGGTTTCCACCGGGCGCAACCTTCGAGATCGTCACCGCGGCCGCGGCGCTCGACACCGGGCGCTACAGCCTGAACTCGCGGATAGCCGGGCCCTCGGCGGTGACGGTGTCCGGAGTGCCGATCCACAACGACGGCAACCAGAGCTTCGGTCCGCTCGCGCTCGCCCAGGCTCTGGACTACTCCGTCAACACGATCTTCGCCCAGGTCGGCAACGCGGTTGGCCGGCAGGCGATGACCCGCTACATGGCCCCCTTCGGCTTGCACCCCTCCGCGTCGCTCGACCTTGGTCGGCTGGCGATCGGACAGGGCCTGACCGTCACCCCGCTGCAGATGGCGATGCTCGCCGCCGCGGTCGCCGACGGTGGCGAGCTGATGAAACCGCACCTCGGGGCGATCGGACGGACGGCCCCCGGGCAGGTCATGAAGCCTTCGACCGCGCTGGCGCTCGCCCGCATGATGAGGGAGGTCGTCGCGCACGGCACCGGGACGGCTGCCGATGTCGCCGGATTGCAGATCGCCGGCAAGACCGGCACGGCGCACGTCGGCGCAGCCGGATCCAACTCCACCGATCCCTGGTTCATCGGGTTCGCGCCGGCCAACCACCCGAGGATCGCGATCGCCGTGGTGCTGAGCGACGTGAAGAATGGCTTCGGTGGCACCGATGCCGCGCCGATCGCGGCCAAGGTGATGAAGGCGCTGCTCGCCGACCGCCGGTGACCGGGCTGGGGCGCGATACTCTCGCCAACCCCAGACCGTTGGAGAACAGCGCGGGGCGTCGTGTGTCGAGATTCCCCTTTGAGGTAAGCATCGCGAGATGAACTATCGAACACTTGGGAAGAGCGGCCTGCGGGTCTCCGCGCTGACACTCGGCACGATGGGCTTCGGCGGGCAGGGCGCTTTCAAATCGGTCGGCGAGCTTGGCGCCGACGACCTGAGGCGGCAGCTCGACCTGTGCCTGGATGCCGGCATCAACCTGATCGACACGGCGAACATGTACTCGCGCGGGCTTTCGGAGGAGATCGTCGGCGAAGCGCTGGAAGGCCGCCGCGACCGGTTGATGGTGGCCACGAAGGTGCGGTTCCCGATGGGCGAGGGGCCCAACGATGCGGGGCTCTCACGCCGTCATGTGATCGCCTCCTGCGAGGCCTCCCTGACGCGGCTGCGCGCCGATCACCTGGATCTGTTCCAGCTACACGAATGGGACGGCGAGACCCCGCCCGAGGAGTATCTGGAGGCATTGGACACGCTGATTCGTGACGGCAAGGTGCGCTATGTCGGAGCGTCCAACTTCACCGCCTGGCAGCTGATGAAGACGCTCGCGGTGGCGGATCGCGCGGGTTACCAGCGGTTCATCTCCCACCAGATCCACTACACCCCTCAGGCCCGCGAGGCCGAGTTCGAGTTGCTGCCGGCCGGCATCGATCAGGGCGTCGGGACGATGGTCTGGAGCCCGCTGGCCGGCGGCCTGCTGAGCGGCAAGTACCGTCGCGGGCAGCAGGGGCCAGAGGGTTCGCGCCACGTGACCGACTGGGACGAGCCGCCGGTCTACGACGAGGACAAGCTGTACGACATCGTCGACGTGCTCGTGGAGATCGGCGACGCCCATGACGTCTCAGCCGCTCAGGTCACGCTGGCCTGGCTGCTGACCCGTCCGACGGTTTCCACGCTGGTGATCGCCGCTCGCACCGAGGAGCAGCTCACGGACAACCTCGCCGCCGTCAACCTCAGGCTCACGCAGGCCGAGATCGCGCGGATCGAGGCGGTCAGCCGTCCCAATCTGCCCTATCCGCTCTGGCATCAGGCCGCCAACGCATCAGACCGGCTGTCCGACGCGGATCGTGCCGTCCTGAGTCCGTGGCTGACCTGAGCCGCCACTGACCACCGTGACAGGCCCTGAACTGGTCAATCCGATTCCGCCGGACGAGGCGCCGGGGTGGACACGCGCGATGGTCAGCACGTTCCTCGGCGATCCGGACGGACCGGGGGCCGCTCGGCGGATCGACCTGTTCGGGCGGAGCTGGGATCCGCCGCGAGCTTGGGGAGTGCGTGACCGGGGTCGATGGGTGGCGACACTGCGTACCGAGGCCCGGGCGCTGTCCGTCCCGGGTTCGGGCGATGAGACCGGCGACCTGTGGGTGGACGCGCTCACCAACGTCACCGTGGCGGGAACGCACCGCCGGCGAGGTCTGATGCGGCGGATGCTCGACGACTCCCTGCGGGCGGCGCACGAGCGCGGCGACGCACTGAGTATCTTGATCGCCGCCGAGTGGCCGCTCTACGGTCGCTTCGGCTACGCCCCGGCGATCCTCTCGGCTGACTACATCCTGCGTCGCGGCCGTTCGGGCTCGAGCAGCCCCGGGGACCCCACGCGGGTCAGACAGGTGGAACGCGAGGAGTTCGGCGAAGTGGCAGCGACCGTGTTCGCGGCAGCCCGCCGGCGGCAGGCGGGGCAGATCGACCGAGACGCCCGCTGGTGGAACCGGGTCCTCGGCCGCGACGGATACGCGCCGATGGAAGGGTTGCCCCACAACTGGTTCGTCCACGACGGTGACGATGGCCCGGATGGCCTGCTTGCCTGGAAGGCCAGCGGCCACTACGGCCTGGTCCCGCCGTGGGGCACCGCCGAGGTATGGGACCTGACCAGCGCGAGTGATCTGGCTTACCAGAACCTGTGGTCCTATCTCAGTGGCATCGACGGCGTCGACCAGATCAGCTTGTCGAATCGGTCAATCGATGAGCCGGTGCGCTGGCTGCTCGGCGACGCGCGCACACTGGTCATGACCCAGCAGGTCGACTTCGTCTGGCTGCGGCTGCTCGACGTACCCGCCGCGCTGTCCGCCCGCCGGTATGCGGTGCGGGATGAGGTGGTCCTGGAGGTGATCGACGACGACGACCCCGGCTTCGCCGCGGGTCGCTACCGGCTGCGCGCCAATGGCGAGGAAGTTGAGTGCGAGCGCACGGAGCAGGACGCGGACCTCGAGCTCAGCCAGCGGTCGCTGGCTTCGATCTACCTCGGCGGCTTCCGGCTGCGAGAGCTGCTGTGGGCCGGCGCGGTCAGTGAGCGCACACCCGGTGCGCTGGCCCGGGTCGACCTCATGTTCTCCACCCCGATGGCGCCCTGGAACGCGACCTGGTTCTGAGCCTGGTTCTGAGCCCGGTTCTGAGCCTGGTGCTGAGCCGGCCCCGCCTCCGGCTCGCTCGGGCTACCAGGCCGTCGTCGGCGAGGGGGATGGAAGCCGCAGGGGGGCTGGTGTTCGATAGGGCTCATCGTGGGTTAGCGTTGGGCGATAAGCCGCCACTATGGCGGGTGATCGCCCAGGTCCCCGGAGTCGCGGCCAGACACGGGCCCTCGCCCAACTCGGTCTGCAGTCGCTCAAAGCGCAGGGAGGCCTCGTTGTCAGCCGGGCGCGTCGAGCGATGCGGAAAGCTCGGCGCGGGAGCGGATCCCCAGCTTCTGGTACACGTGGCGCAGGTGGTACTCGACGGTCTTCGGGCTCAGGAACAGCTGCGCCGCCGCCGCTCGGGTGGTGTGGCCTTTGCTCAGCAGGAGCGCGACCTGGAGCTCCTGCGGAGTGAGCTGGTCGAGCGTGCTGACGTCGCGCCGGCGGGCGGTCTCGCCGGTGGCGGCGAGCTCGACCGAGGCCTGTTCGATCCACGGCATCGCTCCGAGGCGCTCGAAGATGTCGAGCGCGGCGCGCAGCTCCTCGCGAGCCCGGACTCGCCGGCGCGACCTTCGCAGGCGGGCGCCATAGGCCAATTGGGTGCGCGCCTGCTCGAACACGTCGGGCGTACGTTGGTGAAGCTCCATTGCCTCGCCGAAGCGAGCATCGAGCTCGTCGTCCGAGCCCAGCATGCCGGCGCACCGCGCCGCTCGGGCGCGCGGCCACGGTTGCCCCTTTGCGCTGGCCTGAGCGGCGTACGTGGTGGCGATCGCCGCCGCGCCGGCGGGGTCCCCGAGCCGGATCAGGATCTCCACCATCTCCGGCGCGGGCGATAGATCGACGTCGTCGATCCCCAGCGAGCCGAGCGCCGCCTGCTGCTCCTGCAGGTGTCCGAGCGCGAGGTCCAGATGTCCCAGTCCGAGCTCGAGGTCGGCCAGCGCGGCGAGGATCCAGATGCGGTGGGTGCCCACACCCAGCCGCGCGGCGATCGACTGAGCCTCCTGGCAATGCGCGCGGCATTCGGACTCCTTGCCCTGGCGCGCCTCGAGCCAGGCCAGGCCGGACAGCGTCGCGGCCAGGTCCGTGCCGTAGCCGGTTTCTCTGGCCAGTCCGATCGCCTCGTGGTAGCCGGCGGCCGCCGCGGTCCAGCGGTCGGCGGTCGCATCATGGCGCGAAGCCAGCTGGAGTAGGTGCGCCAACAGGCTGACCGCCGCTTGCCTTCGCCCCTGGGTGACCGCCCGATCGATGACGGCGCGCCCGTCGGCCTCGCGGAGCCACAGCGCCCCCAGCACGGTCCAGGTCAGCAGGGAAGGATCTTGCTGGAGCTCCGGCGCGGAGTCCAGCTGGGCGGCCGCCGACCGGATCGTGTCGGCCCCCTGCTCGCCCTCGCCGATCAGCACCAGGGCGAGGCCGTGGGCCATCTGGCAGACGAACGCGGCTCGCGGGCTCGGAGCGGCGGGCAGGAGCTTCAGCGCGCGCGCCGCCGTGCTGGCCATCGCCTTGGCCGCGCCCGCGTAGAAGCACGCACTGGAGGCATCCGCGAGGATCAGCGCCCCGAGCTCAGGCTCGCCCGCGGCTGCCGCCAGCTCGGCGCCGGCGACCAGCACCGACTGGCCCTCCATCACCGGGCCACGGCGGACCAGCAGCTCCCCTCGGAGGCGCTCGACCCGAGCCTCCAGGATCCCCTGCGGCGCTCGCGCCCGAAGCTCATCGAGCAACGCAGCCACTCGATCGACCGCTCCCGCCAGCCACGCCGCGGCCGCTGCCTCGTAGAGCAGCTGGTCGCAGACGCCTTCGTCCGGCGTCAGGCGTGCCGCCCGCTCGAAGGCCGCCGCCGAGGTCGCGTAGGCGCTCCGTTCACGCGCGCGCTCGGCGGCCTGCCGGAGCGCCGAGCACGCGGGCTCGTCCGGTCCGACGGCCGCGGAGGCCAGGTGCCAGGCACGGCGGTCGGCATCGCGGTCCGGGAGCGCGTCGGCCAGCGCGCGATGAGCCTGGCGACGCTCCTCGGGTAAGGCGTCGTTGTAGATCGCCGCGCGGGCCAGGGGATGACGGAACTCGGCGACCCCGCCGCGCAGGCGCACCAGCCCCGCCGCCTCGGCCGGGGCCAGATCGGCGAGCTCGAGCCCCATCAGACCGGCGGCGCGAGCGAGCGTGGCCAGCTCGCCGCCATCGCTGGCGGAGGCCACGACCAGCATCCGGCGCGTGCGCTCGGGGAGCGGTGCCGTGCGGTACAGGAACGCCTCGGTGATCCGCCTCGACACCGGCATCGGAGCCCCCAGCCCGGTGTCGGCCAGGCTCGCCGACTCGGAGGCGACCTCCAGCAGGGCGAGCGGATTACCCGCCGTCGCCTCGAATATGCGGTCGCCGACGTCGTCGGCGATGGGCTCACCGGCCTCCCCAGTCAATAGTTGCAGCGCGAGCTCGCGATCGAGTCCGCCGACCTCCTGTATCGGCAGATCGGCGCCGTCGAGCAGTGAGGCGTGCCCCGCCCGCACCGCCAGAACGACCGCGACGGGGTCGGCGAGCAGCCGACGCAGCGCGAACAGCAGCGCCTCGGCGCTGGGGGAATCGAGCCACTGAGCGTCATCGACGATCGCCAGCACCGGAGAGTCCTCGGCAAAGGCGGCGAGCAAGCTGAGCGTCGCCGCCCCGACCGCGAACCGGTCCGCCGCGCCGCCCGGCCGTAGCGCCAGCGCCCTCTCCAGCGCGGCGGCCTGCGGATCCGGCACGCGGTCCAGTGCCCGGAGCGCCGGGCGCACGAGCTCCAGCAGCCCGGCGAACGGCACGGCCGCCTCGGATTCGATCCCGCGCGCGCGCAGGATCTGCATACCCTCAGCATGCAGGACCGCATACTCGAGCAATGCGGTCTTGCCGATCCCGGGCTCGCCCACCAGCGCCAGCACGCCGCTGCTGCCGACCCGCGCGTCCGCCAGCAATCGGCGGAGGGCAAGCCGTTCGACGTCGCGGCCGAGCAGCATGGCTCGATTCTAGGTACGGACCCGATCCCGCGGCGCAGGGATGGCCAAACGACTAGGGGGCGCCCTGATGCGACCACCGCGGTGCCCGCCTACCGTCGCATCACTGTTCATCCACCGCGGGGCGAAGGAGACACGATGGCAACGATCAATGAGACCAGGCCGGTCGACGAGGAGCGCCTGATGGCGTTCGTCTTCCGCGCCGTCGAGGAAGTGGGAGCGACGCTGGGCGCGGCGCTCGTCGTGATGGGCGACAAGCTCGGGCTGTACAAGGCGCTGGCCGGCGCGGGCGCGCTCACCTCGGCCGAGCTGGCGGAGCGGACCGGCGTGGCCGAACGCTATGTCCGAGAGTGGTGCAACGCCCAGGCGGCAGGCGGATACGTCGAGTACGACCCGGCCAGCTCCCGTTACTGGCTGGCGCCCGAGCAGACCGTGGCGTTGACCGATTCCGAGAGCCCGGCCTACCTCCCCGGGTTCTTCCAGGTCGCCCTCGGTTCAGTGCTCGATTCGCCGAGGATCACCGAAGCCGCTCGCAGCGGGGCCGGCGTCGGCTGGCACGAACACGGGCACGACGTCTTCGACGGGTGCGAGCGGTTCTTCCGGGCCGGCTACAACGCGCATCTGATCCCCGAATGGCTGCCCGCGCTCGACGGCGTGGTCGAAAAGCTCGAGCGTGGCGCGAAGGTGGCCGATCTCGGCTGCGGGCACGGGGCCTCGACGATCCTGATGGCCCAGGCGTTCCCGAACTCGACGTTCGTCGGCTCGGACTACCACGAGGGATCGATCGAAACCGCACGCGCCCGAGCGGCCGCCGCGGGGATCAGCGAGCGGGTTCGGTTCGAGCAGGCAGCGGCCGCCGCTCACCCCGGATCGGATTACGACCTGGTGACGATGTTCGACTGCCTGCACGACATGGGCGACCCCGTCGGCGCCGCCCGCCACGTGCACGAGCTGCTCGCCCCCGACGGCACCTGGATGATCGTCGAGCCGAACGCAGGAGACCGGATCGAGGACAACCTCAACCCGGTCGGGCGGGCGTTCTACGGCTTCTCGACGCTGCTGTGCACTCCGGCATCGCTGTCGCAGGAGGTCGGGCTGGCCCTCGGCGCCCAAGCCGGGGAGGCGCGGATCGGTGACGTGGTGACCGCCGGCGGTCTGACGCGATTCCGGCGGGCCACGGAGACGCCGTTCAACCTGGTGTTCGAGGCCAGGCGGTAAAGCCTCGAGCCCTGAATCCATGAGTAGGATCGCCGTCATGGCCCGGACCGCGACCGAGACGCCCGCACGATCACCCGATCAGAGCGGATACCTCGAGCGTGACGGTGTTCGAGTCTGGTGGGAGGCCTACGGGTCCGGCCAGGCGGCGATCCTGCTGATGCCGTCGTGGTCGATCGTCCATTCCCGCCACTGGAAGGCGCAGATCCACTACCTGGCTCGCCACTTCCGGGTGGTCACCTTCGATGGGCGCGGGAACGGTCACTCCGATCGGCCGGACACCAAGGCGGCGTACGCCGACGTCGAGATGGTTGCCGACGCCGTCGCCGTGCTCGATGCCGCAGGCATCAGCCGGGCGGTGGCGGTCGGACTCTCGTGCGGCGGGCGCTACTCGCTGGCGCTCGCCGCGACTCACCCCGAGCGCGTCAGCGGTGTCATCGTGATCGCTCCGTCGATCCCGACGCTGACCCCGCCACATCCGTGGCGGACACCGGACGACGACGTCCCCCTCGAGGACCGGACCGGCTGGGCGCGCGATCATCCGGACTACTGGCTCCACGACTACCGCGGCTTCCTCGAGTTCTTCTTCTCCGAAATGCTCAACGAGCCGCACTCGACCAAGCAGATCGAGGACTGCGTGGCGTGGGGGCTCGACACGACGCCCGAAACGCTGCTGCTCACCGAATGCCTCCTCTGCGTCGAGGATCAGGCGGCAGCCGAAGCGCTCTGCCGGGCCGTCGAGGCGCCGGTCCTGGTCATGCACGGCGATCGCGACCGGATCACCCCGTTCCAGCGAGGCGTCCGCGTGGCCGAGCTCACCGGCGGATCGCTGGTGACGCTCGAGGGCTCAGGTCATGCCCCGCAGGCCCGTGACCCGGTCCGCGTCAACCACCTGATTCGCGAGTTCGCCGACCAGGTCAGCGGGCGCCCCCCGGTGCCGGCACGTTGGATCCGCGGGCGGGTTCGGCGCCGCCGGGCGCTGTACGTCTCCTCGCCGATCGGGCTCGGCCACGCCTGGCGCGACGTCGCGATCGCGGATGCCCTTCGCCGACGCGTCCCCGACCTGGAGATCGAATGGCTGGCCCAGTCGCCGGTCACGGCGGTGCTCGAGCGTCGCGGCGAGACGATCCATCCCGCCAGTGCCGAGCTGGCCAGCGAGTCCCGGCACTTCGACCTGGAGGCCGGCGAGCACGAGCTCCACGTGTTTGAGGCGTTCCGCCGGATGGACGAGATCCTGTGCGCGAACTTCATGGTCTTTCACGACGTGGTCAGCCAGGATCCCTACGACCTGTGGATCGGCGACGAGGCGTGGGACGTCGATCACTTCCTCCACGAGAACCCGGAGCTGAAGACGGCTGCCTACGCCTGGCTGACCGACTTCGTCGGCTTCCTGCCGCTCCCTGGCGCCCGCACCAGTTCCGACGCCGACGCCGACGCCGACGAGCGCGAGGCGTTCCTCACGGCCGACTACAACGCCGAGATGCTCGATCACATCGAGCGTTTCCCGCGTGTGCGTGACCGTGCGATCTTCGTCGGCGAGCCCGAGGACATCGTCCCCGCTTCGTTCGGTCCCGGCCTGCCTGGGATCCGCGCCTGGACCGAGCGCCACTACGACTTCTGCGGCTACATCCCGGCCTTCGATCCCGCGT
Organism: uncultured Solirubrobacterales bacterium; assembly: GCA_963808605.1. Classification (GTDB taxonomy): domain Bacteria; phylum Actinomycetota; class Thermoleophilia; order Solirubrobacterales; family Solirubrobacteraceae; genus Palsa-465. Next base: position 69,181 of record CAWEGQ010000015.1, on the reverse strand, counting down.
CGCTGCCCGATCGCGCCGAGCTTCGCGCCCAGCTCGGTTGGGCGGAGGGGGAAACGGTCTGCGTCGCCGCGGTGGGCGGCACCGGCGTCGGCGCGCCGCTGCTGCGTCGGGTGATCGAGGCGCTGCCGGCCATGCGCGAGCGGATAACGGGCCTGCGGATGATCGCCGTCGCGGGGCCACACATCGACGCCGCCGACCTGCCCCGCGCCGCCGGGCTCGAGGTGCGGGGTTACGTGCACGAGCTCCACCGCGAGCTCGCGGCGTGCGACGTTGCGGTCATCCAGGGTGGATTGACCACCGGCATGGAACTCGTCGCCGCCCAGCGCCCGTTCGTCTCGATCCCGCTGGCCGGACATTTCGAGCAGCAACTCCACGTCCGCCACCGACTCGAACGTCACGGCGCCCGAACCTCACTCGACTACGCCGATGCGACGCCTGCCGGATTGGCCGAGGCGGTGGCCCGGGCCCTGTCGACGCCGGTCGAGTACCGCCCGGTCCCGGGCGACGGCGCCGACCGAGCCGCGGCGCTGATCGCGGAATTGCTCTAACGCACCAGGCTCGGGCGGATTTGGGTCAGTGGCGCGCGAGCGCGAGGGTCTGGCTGGCGCTCTGCCGGTGCTCGGACAGCTTCAGGGTCAGCCGAAGCGTCCCGCTGCCGCGCTTGATCGACAGCGTGACGTTGCGGGCCCGGGGCGACACGGCGAACCGGCGCTTGCCGAATTGCAAGGTGGCCGCGATGTTCGTCGCGACCCGGATGCGCACGCTCCGGGCTCGGCGCGAGAGGCTCGACGGCGCGGTCAGCGTGGTGAAGAACGGCCGGACCCCGGTCACCCGGACCACCACTTGGGCCGACCCGATCCGGCCGTGGCGATCCCGAGCCTGCAGGCGGATCGTGACTCGGCCCGGGGCCAGTCCGGTGACGCTGGCCATCGCGCCGGTACCCACTCGCCGGCGGCCCGCGAACCAGGTCAGGCGCTTGCCGGTCAGGAGCGTGAACGCATCGTCGAAGGCGTTTCCGCGCAGCAGGGTCGAGGCGTCGGCATCGATGTGCTGTCCGGGCTTGAGCGACAGGATCGTCACCACCGGCGGCGTGCCGATCGCGCGCAGGCGGCCCGACACGACGCGGGTCACGTTGAACCCATCGCTGATGCCGACCCTGACCCGGGCGTTGCTCGCGCCGCTGAAGTAGCTGCTGGAGAGCGAGACGCGCCCCAAGTTGCCACCCGTGAAGACCGTCCGCCAGGTCCGGCCACCGTTGGCCGAGTAGTCGACGTAGGCGGTCAGCGTGCCGCCATCGGCGTCGCGGGCCGACCAGCGCACGACGACCTTGCGGCGGCCGCCGATCGTGCCCCGCTTGGGGGCGATCAGCTTGACCGTCGGGGCGTGGGCGCTGCGGTGCATCGTCGCCACCACACCGCCGTTGAACGTCACCTCGGCCGACGCCGCACCGGCGGCGGGGACGGTTCCGCTGAACACGGCGACGGGCGTCGAATGGCCCGGTCCGTCGAGGTGACCATAGGTAGCGGTCAGCGGCACGTTGCCGACTACAGCGCCGGAACTGCTGCGGATGATCGCGTGGTACGGCGAGGAGGCGGGAGCCGCCGCGATCGACGCGCTCGCGCCACCGCCGGCGGGCTCGATTTGCGTGATCGTCGTCGTCAGGCCCTGGGTGACACCGGTGATCTTCACGGCCTGACCGGCGGCCGAGCCTCCGATCACGGGCGCCACGGCTGCGGCCGCCGCCCGCTTGAGGAAGAAGATCCAGTCACTGGCCACGCTGTTCCACGTGTGCGCCGACATCCAGGAGTTGGTCTCCGGGTAGTTGTCGGTGCAGTACGACATCAGGTCGTATTCGTTGGTCGGCTGCGTCGGCAGGTCCTGCGAGACGATCCTGTACGGGTTGGTCAGCGACCCGCCTGAGCCGGGATGCCGATCCAGCCCGATCGCCTGTGTGTGCCCCTTCGCGTCGGGCTGGCCCTCGCCGTTGCCGCCGCACCCGCCGGTGACGGCGTCGGCATGCGGCCGCCCGAGGTCGTGGAACAGCTCGTGGCCGACTGAGGTGAGCGGACGCGAGGCGTCGACCTGCGAGAGCGGGCTGTTGCTCGACGACTCGCACAGCGCGCCCCCGTTGGCGTTGTCCGAGCAGGCTCCCGGCCAGGTCGAGTAGCCGTTGATCTGCGAGTAGCCGTTGTGGATCCCGATCGTGGCCACCTTCGTCGTGGCGGGGATCGTGGGCTGGTTGTTGGTCAGCCAGTTGGCGATCAGGTTGGTCGCGGTCCCGTTCGGGTTGGTGCACGGCGCGGTCTTGTCGCCGGCCTTGCAGTTGGTGATCGAGTCGATGTTGATCGTCCCCTGGTACGGGGAGGGGAAGATCGCCACCGGGGCGATGTTGCTGGCCGCATCGAACGCCGTCCACGGGGTCGGGAACGACGGCGCACCGGCCGTGCCGTTGATCTGCCCGGTCGACTCCATCGCCACCGACCGGACGATCAGCAGGCCGGTGTTGGCGAGCTGGAAGCTCGCGCTGCCCTGCTCGGCCAGCTTGCACGGGATCGTGCTGCATTGGCGATCCAGGCGCGGGCCGACCAGCTGGGGTACCGCCAGCAATGCCATGTTCGCCTCCTGGTCGACCCAGTTGGCCGGCAGCGTGAACGTGAAGGCCGGGATCGCGCCGGCGGCCGGGCTGTAGCCGATCCGCATCGCGTGGGTGGTGAACGGCGGACCCACCTTGACATCGAGCGGGCCGGTCTGCGAGAGCAGCGGCGAACCGGGCAGGTCGTGGCCGTTCCGGAAGCCGTAGAGCTTCATCTGCACGTTCGGCACGTCGGTGTCGTTGGGGGCGATCAGCGCCGAGGCATAGACGCGGACCACCGTCGTCCCGAACTGCTGCAGCCAGCTGATCTTGTTCTGGCTCGGATCCTGCTCGTCGTTGTTGAGCGTGATGAAACCCGATCCGCCGGTGAATGCCCCGAGATGGACCGCCGCGACCTTGTTCACGAGGGTCAGCCCCGGCGGCCGCGGCGGGTCGGGCAGCACGCCCTGGGTCACGTCGATCCCGACCGCGTGGACCTCCGAGGTGAATGAGAGCGGGAGGTAGCCGAGGCTCCCCCGCGAGACGGCCGAGGCGGTCCCGCACCAGAACTGGCTGAGCGCCGAGATCGTCGAGCTGATGCCGTGGGGATGCGATATCGACGGTTGCGCTCCAGGGCGCGCCGCGACGTTGATCGTGACGTGGGTCGTGCTGGTGAGTCCGCTCGAGTCGGTGACCCGCAGTCCGATCACATGCGACCCCGGCGTGTCGAACACCTTATAGGCGATGGGGGTGCTGACCGGGCAGGTAGTGACGAACGAACCGGACCCATCGAAGTCATACGCATACCCGCTGATGCTCCCGTTCTGCGCCACCGACCCGACCGGGTTGAGCGCGACCACGCGCCCTGCGACCGCGCCACCGTTGGCCAGCGCCAGGCTCGCACTGGGATGCGGGTCAAATCGGCCGATCTGGCTCGAGCCGTTCTCGGTGAACCACAGCGCGCCGTCAGGTCCGGTCGTGATTGCCGTGGGCCGGGCATTGGCGGTCGGGATCGTGAACTCGGTGATCGCCCCGGAGGTGCTGATCCGGCCGATTCGGTTCCCGGCCTCCTCGGTGAACCACATGGCCCCGTCCGGGCCCTGGGCGATGCCCTCGGGATCGGAGTTCGCGTTCGGCAGGTTGTACTCGGTGATCTGCCCGCTGGTGCTGATCCGGCCGATGCGGTTGCCCAGGACCTCGGTGAACCACAACGCGCCGTCCGGCCCGGCGGCGATATCGAACGGCCGGCTGGTGGCGTTCGGCCCGTGCGACGGAAGCGGGTAGCTGGTCAGCGCCCCGGACTGCGGCAACGTCGGATCGACCTTGACGATCGTGTCCTGCCCGGCCTCGGTGACCCACAGGTTCCGGTCGGAGCCGGTGGCGATCCCGGTGCCGCCGACCGGCACGTCCAACAGCGGGTCGCAGTTCTGCGTCGCCGGGTCGAGGCTGGGGGAGATCTTGCACACGTACTCGGGCGTGACGTACCAGAGGTTTCCGTCCGGGCCCGCGGTCAGCGAGACGCCGGCCTCCTGCGTGAGTGTCGGTCCGGCGACGGGCGCACCGGCCGTGGTCACCTCGCTGATCGAGCCGCTCGGGAAATTCCCGGCGCCGGCCTGCAGGAACGCGAGCGATCCGTTCGGCGCATCTGCGATCCCGGTGCTGCCGGCGTTAAAGTTGCCCACGCTGGCGTACGGAGTGGCAACGCCCGCGGTCGTGATCGCCTCGAGTGCGCCCTGGTCGGTCGTGTACCAGAGCCGCCCGTCCGGGCCGGGAACGATCTGGGCCGGCGAGAAGCCGGCCTCGGCGACCGGAAACTCCTGAAACGGCGCGGCGGCAAGCGCGCGCCCCGGACCCAGACCGATCAGCGCGACGACCATCAGCAACGCGGCGAGCGCGGCGGTCCGGAGATCGAAGCGTGCGCCGGCCCTCAAGGGCGCAACGCTATATCCGGGCCCGCGCCCCGTCAACACGGACATCCGTCCGCCGTGGCCGGTCCGCGACTTCCGTACCGTTGTGGTCGCCATGCCCGACGTGCGTCTGCCCTATGAGTTCGTCGGCCCGCTCCGCACCGCGCGGCTCGTGCTGCGCGCGATGACCGACGCCGACGTCGACGACATTCACGCCTACCACTCGCGCGCGGACGTGTGCCGCTATCTGCCGTTCGAACCTCGCAGCCGCGAGGAGGTCGCGGAGAAGGTCGCGAAGTTCTCCACCGCGCTGGTTCTGAGCGGCGACGACGACTTCTGGCAGCTCGCGATCGAGCGGGCCGACGAACCCGGGCGCGTGATCGGAGACGTCTACTTCAAGATCAAGAAGGTGGCGGACGCGACCTGCGAGATCGGCTGGACGCTGCATCCGGACCACACCGGCCGGGGCTACATGACCGAGGCAGCCAGCGCGGTGCTGGGGATCGCCTTCAACGATCTCGGGCTGCACCGGGCGAGCGCGCTGATCGACCCCCGCAACGATGCGTCGGCCGCGCTGTGCGTGCGCCTGGGCATGCGCGAGGAGGCTCGCTTCGTCGAGGACACTTGGTTCAAGGGCGCTTGGGGCGACACGGCGATCTACGCGATCCTCGACCGAGAATGGGCAGCGCGCGCCCCCTGAGAGTCAGCTGGACGCGGCGAGGACGTCGACGCCGGCGAGTACACCTTCCGCACGTCGACTCAGATCGAGACCGCCGCCCCGGCGCTTGACTGGCTCAACAAGGGTGTCTTCATCAGCGTCGCCGGTCGCCAGCCCGGAGGCGTGATCTACGAAACCTACCTCGTCGACTGAGCTCCGCCGGTCGAGGAGGCAGGCATGTCCCCGGCTACTTCCTGATGATCGTGAAGCTCAGGGAGTGAGGTCGTGAGCGCTGCCCGGCGGCGTTGGTCGCGGTGATCGTCACCGTGTAGCTTCCGGGTTGGAGCTTTGCCTTGCGGCTGAGCCGGCCCTGGAAGCGCACCTTGTCCGTCCCCTGGTGCGCAGCGAAGCTCAGCGATCCGCTCGGGATCAAGCGAGTGCAGCGGTGCTTGCCCTTGTTCTTTCTCGTTGGTACGACGCACTTCTTGCCGACCTTACGCCCGGGCGTGCGCCCAGTGAACGCCAGCTTCACTCGCGCGGATTCCGTGAGCTTGAAGCTGAACGTGGTACCGACCGCCGGCTTGGCTTTGCTGAGGTGAGCCAGCCCGTTGCCCGCGAGCCATCGCTTGGCCGACTGCTTCACCACCGAGATTACGGGCGGGGTGCCGACCGTCACGGTCAGTGTCCTGGTGTTGTTCGCCGGGGACGGGTCGGGGTCGCTCGAGGCGACATTGAGCGTAGTCCTGGGATGTCCTATGGCGTGCGGGACGACGACGATCTGGGCCTGGGCGCTCGCGGCGGCGTTGAGCGCGCCAAGAGAGCAGGACAGCGTGTTCCCGGTGCGGGCGCACGTCCCCTGGCTGGTCGTCGCCGTGACGAACGTGACCCCGCCGGGCAGGCTGACGCGGAGCGTGGTGTTCGTCGGCGCCGGCCCGGCGTTGACCACCGTGGCCGAATAGGTCAGGTGCCCCCCGACCGGGACTGGGTTCGGCGCCGCGCTGGCGGTCAGACCGAGGTTGGCGACGCCGACCTCGTAGGCGCCGATGTCACACGACCCACCTGCCGGCTGCGGCCGCGATACGCCGCGCTCGTCGGTCGCCGGGCAGCCCGTGCTGTCGCCGCGGTTGATCGCCGGGCTGCCGGGAAGCAGCGCCTCGGTGAAGGCGGGACCGCCGTTGTCCTGGAGCGGGCCGACCAGCGGATTGGTGTTGACTTGGTCGCCGGAAGCCGAGAGACCGCACGTGTTGGCGCTCTCGATGTTGTGGCCGAGCGACGAGATCGTGGTCCCCGGAGCCCCGACGCTGTCACAGTTGGCTCCGGCGGGCACGCCGCCGGACACCGAGTTGGCGGCCAGGATGGTGTTGTGCAGCGCCAGCGTGCCACCCGAGCCCGCCTCGTAGATCCCGCCTCCGTCGGCGGCAGCAGCCGTTCCGGGAAAGGCGACCGAGTTGCCGGTGATCGTCGTGCTGGCGATCGTGCCGCCGGTGGTCCCGATGTCATAGAACGCGCCACCGCCGGCCTGGTTGATACCACCCGTCGCGCTGACGCTGTTGCCGCTCAGGGTCGAGTTGAGCATCGCCGTGCTGGTGCCGGCGCTGTAGACGCCGCCGCCGCCGTTGCTGATGGCACCGATGAGACTCAAGACGACGCGGTCGGAGGAAACCGTCGAAGCCGTGATGCTGAGCGCCCCGCCCAGGCTGTAGATCCCGCCGCCGCCGTTGTTGAAGGACCCCGAGTTGATCGTCGCGGTGTTGCCCGAGATCGTGCTGTTGCTGACCGTAGTGCCCCCACCGCTCCAGACCGCCCCACCGCCGGCCCCCGACACCGGGTGCATAGCGGCGGCGCTGACCGAGGTCGAGTCACCGCTGAATGTCGAATTCGAGATCGTCGTGGGACCCGTGGAGTAGGTGGCCCCGCCACCGTCCATGCCGGCGGCCGCGGCATTGGTGTGGGTGAAACCGTCGCCGGAGAACGTGTCCCCCACGAGCGTCAGCGCAGCGCCACCCCCGACGAAGATCGCGCCTCCGCCGTTGGTATCCAGGAGGTCAGCGGTGGCGGTGTCGCCGGAGAACGTGCTGCTGGAAACCGTGGCGCTCGCTCCCCCATTTACGTATATCGCGCCGCCTCCGCTGACGTCCGCGTTGCTCAGCACGGCGCTATCGGCCGTGAAGGCGCTGTGAGCGACCGTCAGGATGCCGGTGCCCATGACCTCGATCGCGCCGCCACCGCCATTGCTACCGGTGACGGTGGCCTTGCCCTGCGTGAAGGTGAGTCCGGACACGCTGAACCCTCCGCCCGCGAACAGGATTCTCGAGGCGCCGGCGCCGTTGATCGTGGTCGAGCCTGCCCCCGCGCCCGCGATCGTCAGGCCGGGGTGTGTGACGATCAGCGTGCCGAGCGTGAGCGAGTAGGTGCCGGCCGGCACGTTGACCGTGTCGGTGCCGAGGGCGTGCATGATCGCGTAGCGCAGAGTCCCCGGCGTGGTGCCGTCGCTCGTCGTGGTGATCGGTGTCACCGCCGCGGACGCGGACGAGGCCACCAGCAGCGCGAGCACGGCGCAGACCGGCAGCAACCAGCCCCTCCGAATCATCGGCGCAGTCTACGCCGCGCGGCCTTCAACGCGCCGTAAACCGCACGACCGGCAACTCCCGGTCGGTCTTCTGCGCATACGACGCGAACCGCGGCTGCACGGCCGTGATGCGCTCCCAGGCCGCCGCGCGGTCCTCGCCGCTCAGCGTCTGCGCCGTAACGGCGGCCTGGCGACCCTGGATGTCGACCTCGATGCGCTCTGGGTTGGCGGCGATGTTGTAGATCCAGGACGGGTGTCCGGCGGTCCCGCCGCGCGACGCGACCACCAGCCACGCGTCCTCACCGTCGGGGAATGCCATCACCACCGAGGTGCGAGCCTGCCCGCTTTTGGCACCGATCGTGTGCAGATGGAGCAGGGGCTGGCCGGACATCTTGTTACCGGTGAGCCGATGGACCAAGCGGGCGACGGCCATGAAACCGCGGCCGAGCGCGCCGCTCGGCGGCGCTTTGGTCCCGCGTGTTCCCGCGGGTGGGATCTCGATCGCCATGCGGCGAAGTCTCTCACCCGCGCGCGGCCCGGGCAAACCAACGCGCGCCAACGCGCGCCGGCAGACGGCCAGCCGCAGTCGATGGCCTGCCGAGAGGTAGTCTGGTACTCGCGAGTACCAATGATGCCGAGATCCGAGACCGCAGTGGAAGGCGTACCGACGGCAGCCGCGGTTCCCCGCGCGATCGACGGCGTACCCCCGGGGCCGGGTTTTCCGCTTCCGCTGCAGACGCTGGCGATGATGACCCGCCAGCACGCCTTCCTGGCCCGCGCGCGCCGCCGCTTCGGAGCGCTGTTCACCGTCAGGGTGTTCGGCCTGGGGTCGCTGGTGATGGTCGCCGACCCGGAGCTGATCAAGCAGACCTTCCAGGCCGACCCGCGCACACTGCACGCCGGCACGGAGAGCCCGCTCCGCAGGATTCTCGGCCCCAACTCGCTGCTCGGGATCGACGAGGAGCAGCACATGGAGCAGCGCAGGCTGCTGCTGCCGCCGTTCAAGGGCCAGCGGATGCGCACCTACGAGCCGCTGATCGCCGAGATCGCCGCCGCTGAGATCGACACCTGGCCGTCAGGCATCGAGTTCGCCAGCAACGAATCGATGCAGCGGATCACGCTCCGGGCGATCCTCCGCGCGTTGTTCGGCGCCGAGGGGAGCCGGCTCGAGCAGCTGGAGCGGTTCGTCCCGCCGTGGACGACACTCGGGTCGCGCCTGGCCACGGCGACCTACCTCCAGCGCGATCTCGGCCGCCGCTCGCCGTGGGGACGGTTCCTGGAGCTGCGCCGCTCGATCGATGTGATTCTGGACGAGTTGATCGCCCTGGCCAAGGCCGATCCCGGCCTGGAGGAGCGTCCCGACGTGCTGGCGCTGATGGTGCTCGCCCGGCACGAGGACGGGCAGCCGATGTCCAACCCGGAGATCCGGGACGAGCTCGTCACGATGATCGCCGCCGGGCACGAGACGACGGCCCACACGCTGAGCTGGGCGATCGACCGGCTCCGCCGCCACCCGGAGCTGCTCCGGCGCCTCGTAGCGGAGGCCGACGCCGGCGGGAAGGCGCTGCGCGAGGCGACGATCCGCGAGGTGCAGCGCGTCCGGCCCGTGATCTCGTTCGCCGGGCGCTTCGTCCGCCGGCCCTACGAGCTCGGCGGCTACCGCCTGCCGATCGGCACCCGCGTGCTGCTCGCCGCCGAGCTGACCCATAACGACCCGGCGTTGTTCCCGCATCCCGAGCGGTTCGACCCGGACCGCTTCCTCGACGTCGTCCCCGACACGTATGCCTGGATCCCGTTCGGCGGCGGTCGTCGCCGCTGCATCGGCGCTACCTTCGCGCACATGGAGCTCGACGTCGTGCTGCGGACGATCCTCCAGCGCGTCGAGCTCCAGCCCACCACGGAGCCCGGAGAGAGGTGGAAGTTCCGCGGCGTCGCGTGGGGTCCGGCGGACGGCGGGCAGACGAGGGTGACGCGCCGCGCCGTCGCGTCTCGCCAGCCGGTGGCGGTGGGCGCGGGATGATGCCCGAGGCCCCACGAGTCTCGCCCGGAGGTCAGGCGCGAGATCGGCATCGTCAACGTCGCGGTCACGCGGATCATCGGCCTGGCAACGGGCGGCGGTCCACCGCACGTGTTCACCACGCTGGCGCGACATCGCGGGCTGTTCCGCCGCTGGCTGCGGTTCGCGGGGGCGCTGATGCCAGGTGGCCTGTTGCCGCGGCGGGAGAGCGAGCTGGTGATCCTGCGGGTGGCGGCGAACTGCCGCTGCGAGTACGAGTGGCGCCACCACGAGCGGCTCGGCGCAATGGCCGGATTGACCGCTGAGCAGATCGACCGTGTGCGGGAGGGCCCCGAGGCCCAGGACTGGTCGGCTCGCGAGCGGCTGCTGCTGCGGGCGGCCGACAGCCTCCACGCCGAGCGCGACCTGCCGTCGGAGCTGTGGGGCGAGCTGCGACCGCTGCTGAGCGACGCCGAGCTGATCGAGCTGTGCATGCTGATCGGTCACTACGAGATGCTGGCGATGACGATCAACTCGCTGCGCGTCGCGCCCGACGTGCTGCCCCAGGGACCGCCATCGCGCCTGGCCCGAGCGCTCCAAGGGGTTGTCGAGCACCGCCAACGAAGGAGGACAGCGTGAGGAAGCGGGAGCAGGAGATCGCGGGCCAGCGGGTGCTGATCAGCGGCGCCGCGCGGGGGATCGGGGCGCTGCTCGCCCAGCGCCTGCACGAGCGCGGCGCGCGGGTGGCGCTCCTGGGACTCGAGCCGGAACGGCTGGAGGAGGTGGCCGCGCGCTGCGGCGCCGCACCCTGGTATCACTGCGACGTCGCAGATCGCGAGCAGGTCGATGGCGCCGTGACCGACGCGGTCGCCCGGCTCGGCGGCCTCGACGTGGCGATCGCGAACGCCGGCATCGGTGCGCAGATGACCCTGATCGACGGCGACCCGGCAATCTGGGACGCGACCTTCGCGGTCAACCTGATGGGTAGCTACAACCTCGTCCGCGCGGCCGGAGGGCACGTGTCGCACCCGGGCGGCTACTTCCTGCTGACGGCATCGCTGGCAGCTGCGGTGCACCTGCCGCTGATGTCCGCCTACTGCGCGTCCAAGGCCGCCGTCGAGTCGCTCGGCGATTCGCTCCGGATCGAGCTCCTTCCCGCCGGCGCGAAAGTCGGCGTCGCGTATTACGCCGAGCTCGACACCGACATGACCTCACGCGGGTTCGCCACCAAGGCCGCCGCGCGCACGCAGCTCGGGGGCCACGGCCACCTGCCGGTCTCACCGGTCGGGCCGGCGATCGACGCCCTCGAGCGGGGGATTCGCCGCCGCTCCCGCCGGGTCGTCTCACCGAGCTGGGTGGGTGCCGTCCTCCGGATCCGGATGGTCGCCCAGAGGGTGGTCGAGCTTCAGGTCCGTCGCGGGCTCGCGGACACGCTCGAGATCGCGCGCCACGAGCACGCGCCCCTGACCACCGCGCAACCCGAGGACCAAAAGGCTCCTCGCGCTTAGGTGGTCAGGAGCCCGCCGTCGACCGGCAGCACGATGCCGGTGATGTAGCTGGCGGCGTCGCTGGCCAGGAACAACAGTGCGGCGGTGAGCTCGGCCAGCTCACCGGCCCGACCGGCCGGGACGCGCCACATCATCTGATCGAGGTAACCATCCGGATACTGCTCGGTCATCTCGGTGGGGAAGAACCCGGGCGCGAGCGCGTTCACCCGGATGCCCTTTCGCCCGGTCCATTGCTGGGCCAGGTCTCGGGTGAGGCCGATGATCGCCGCCTTGGACGACGCGTACGCCGCCTGCGGAAGGCCGGCCGTGGTCGACCCGATCACGGAGCCGATGTTGACGATGCTCGATCCCGGCTGCATGACCCGGCCGCAGGCCTGCGCCATCCAGTAGGAGCCGTTCAGGTTCACATCGATCACGCGGCGGAAGTCCGCGGGGTCCTCACGCGTGGCCGGCGCCGCCGTCCCGATCCCGGCGTTGTTGACGAGGATGTCCACCTGCCCAAGCGCGTCGATCGCGCCCTGGACGATCCTCTGGCAGTCCTCGACGTCGGTGACGTCGGCGGTCACGGTGACGCAGCGCCGACCAGCCGCCTCCACCAGCGCGGCCGTCTGCTCGAGGCGATCGGCGCGCCGCGCCGCGATCACGATGTCGGCGCCGGCGTCGGCCAAGCCCTCGGCGAACGCGACCCCGATGCCGGAGGAGGCACCGGTGATGATCGCGACCTTGCCGTCGATCCGGAAGCGGTCAACGATGCTCATTGGTGAACCTTTCGGTGGTGGCCTATACGGGAGTGGCGGAGACGGCCGCGCCGAGGTCAGCGCCCAGCGCGGTGGCGATCTCGCGGTAGACCCCAATGCTGAAGGCCATGCCGATATGGCTGCTCCGCACCTCGATGCAGTCGGCGTCGGGGTCCAGGCAGGACCTCCACTGAACGATGCCGTCCGAGCGGGAATACAGCGAAGTCAGCCTGACGGTGTCCGGGAACGGGGCTTGCAGCTCCTGGTTGACCCGCTCGCAGCACGGTCCACTCGTGCACGCGCTGCTGAACAGCCCGGGCACGCCGAAGGTGCCGAGCCGGCCGATCGCGTACACCTGCGCCCGCACCATCGGATGGACGTCGAGCTGGTCTCGCAGGGGGCTGCCGAGTGTCACCACGCGGTCGATCAGGTCCGGGCGACGTACCGCCAGCGCCCGCGAATGGGTGCCGCCGCGGCTCTGGCCGACGAGCGCAACCCGGCGGCCATGATCCTCGGCGAACTGCTCGACGAGTCGCTCGAGCCGGTCGACCGTCGCGCCGGCGCACCCCACGTTCCATCGCAGGCCGGCACGGAGCGGGCGGTATCCGATCCGCTTCAGCCATGACGCCATCGTCCTCAGCGACGGGTCGCCGGCCAGAAAGCCACAGACCAGCAGCACCGGGCCACCGTCGCCGCGCGGGATATCGACGCCGCGCCAGACGGGATGTCCGCGGAGCAGCGCCAACTCGGTCGGGACTCGAGCCTCGCCCCAGATCGGGATCAGTGCAGCGGATCTCATTTACGCGACGATCATGGCAAACCGCTACCAGCTCGCGGGGGCGTAGTCCTTCAGAAACACCCCGCAGACGTCCTCCCCGGCCTCGCCCCGCACGATCGGGTCGTAGACGCGGGCGGCGCCATCGCTGAGATCTAGTGGCGCGTGGAAGCCGGCATCGGCCAGCCGGAGCTTCGTGGTATGCGGCCGCTCGTCGGTGATCCACCCCGTATCGACGCTGGTCATGAGGATTCCGTCGGTCTCGAGCATCTCCTTGGCGCTGGTCCGAGTGAGCATGTTCAGGGCGGCCTTGGCCATGTTGGTGTGCGGATGCCCGGGGCCCTTGTAGCCGCGACCGAAGCTGCCCTCCATCGCCGAGACGTTGACGACGTATGCCCGACGCGCGCTCGAGGCTGCCAGCGCGGCACGCAGCCGGCTGATCAGGATGAACGGCGCCGTGGTGTTGCACAGCTGGACCTCGAGCATCTCGACCGGATCGATCTCGTCAACCCGTTGCGTCCAGCTGTTGTGGTCGACCTGGTCGGGGAGCAGGCCGCCGGCGTCGATCGCGGTCGACCGGGCGGTCAGCGCGAGCGTCGTGACCGGATGCAGATCATGCGCGGCACCGAGCTCGAGGACCGGCAGGGCGGCGGGCAGCGCCTCGGCCTCGCCGGCGACCAGCAGGGCGTAGGCGTCCGGCGACCGGCGCACGGTTTGGGCTGCGTTGTTGATCAGGATGTCGAGCGGGCCGGCGGCAGCGACGGTGTCGGCGAGGGCCACGACCTGCCCGGGCTGGCGGAGATCGACGCCGATGATCTCCAACCGATCGATCCATTCGCCGCTGTCCGGCATCGAGGCGAACCGCCGTGCGGCGTCCTTGGGGAAGCGCGTGGTGATCGTCGTCCGCGCGCCGTCACGCAACAACCGCAGCGCGATGTACATGCCGATCTTCGCCCGCCCGCCGGTCAGCAGCGCGCGACGGCCGGTGAGGTCCGTTCTGGCCTCGCGTCGCTGCCGGTTGACCGTCGCACAGGACGGGCAGAGCTGGTGATAGAAGGCATCGACCTCGGTGTACTTCGCCTTGCACTGGTAGCACGGCCGCGCCCGGATCAGCGTCCCAGCCGTCGCTCCGTGAACGCTGGGGAGGAGCGCGATCCCGTTCGTCTCGTCATCGACGCGGCCCGGGGCGGCCGTCGCGGTGCTCGCCAGGACGGCGGCGTCCGCCGACGCGACGGCGGCTCTGCGCTCGGCTCGGCGCCGCTCCTTGACCGACCTGAAGATCCCGGCCGTCGCCCGGCGTACGGCGACGGCGTCCGGATGATCGACGGGCAGCTCGTCCAGCTGAGCCAGCACCCCGAGACAGATCTCCAGCGCGTCGGGGTCGATCATCGCTACATACTGCCGCCTATCGAATGGAATAGGCTCTCCGGTCGACATGCGCCTGCGACCCTGCGCCCTGATTGCCGCGGCTCTGGCGCTCGTCTTCTGCGCGGTGGCGGTGGCGGCGGCGCTGCCGAAGCCCCACACGGCCTACATGTACGTCAGGCACGGAAAGCTCGCCTTCGCGGTCAATCTGGCCACGGGGTCCGCGAAGCAGCTCACGGCGTCGAAGCCGAGGCCCACGAAGTTCCCGTCCTCGAGCCTGCTGGTGCTCTGCCAGGGGACGAGCGGCAGCCCGACGGAGCTACAGATGGGCTTTCCCGGAGCGACGTTGAAGCTACGCAACCACCACTACGGTTTCCATGTCTCCTACACGGAGAAGCGTGCGGATCTGGTCACCTTCGGCAAGACCATGACCATCGCTCACGAGTCCGCTCACGCCACCGTCACGGGCACCGTCGAGAATTCGAAGCTGATCACCGGAACGCTTTCGACCACCGCGAAGGGCTGCAACCTGAAGACCTCGAAGTACCGCGCCATGCAGTTCAAGCCCGCCTGAACTTCCCGACGGCTCGGCGGTACAGCTACGCGGCCCAGCCGCTCATCTCGTCGTGGTCGGCCGTGTGCGTACCGAGCACCGGGTGAAGCTCGATGGCGGGCGAGTACCGGCTCGCGGGCGTGTCGCGGCCGAGCGCCTCGGCCATCGCGCGGACGTGGTGCGGCCCACCTCCGCAACAGACGCCGACGTAGTCGATGCCGGCCGCTCGTGCCCAGCCGGCGAAATCGGCCATCTCGAAACGCGTGCAGGAGAAGCACTCCAACTGGATCGGGAACGCCCGACCGCCATCGTCGGTGGTGAGCGACTCGAAGGCCGGCACCGCGTCGGAGGTCCGGAACGGAACGGGCTGCGCCGCGACAGCGCAGTCGACGGCGGCGCGGATGTCGGTCAGCAGCGGCTTGATCGTCTGCGGGCCGCGCGAACAGTTGAGCCCGACGATCGTCGCGCCCGCGTCGGCGACTGCGCGGCACGCGTCAACGTATTTGTACCCGTCGTAGGTGTGGGTCGGGTGGACGCTGGCGAAGGTGACCATGGCGGGGAGCCCCAGGTCCGCGCATACCTCCAAGCCGATCAGCGCCTCGCCCAGGTAATCGTTGGTCTCGGCGATGACGAAGTCGACGCCCTCCTCGACGGCCCAGCCCAGCTGCTCTTCGTACTGCGCGCGCACGAGGCCACTCGTCCGTCGAGCGTCTGCCGGGTCATACGCCCAGGTGTTGGAGATGTTCGCCGCCACCAGCGCGTCGCCTTCGCGAGCGACCTGGTTGGCCATGCGCACGGCGCTGCGGTTCATCTCCTCAAGGTCGCCGTCGCGACCGACCACCTTGAGCTTGTCGCGGTGGGCGTAGTAGGTGAGCGACACCATCACGTCCGCGCCTGCGCGCAGGAACTCACGGTGCAGCTGGAGAACGGCCTCCGGGGCATCGAGGATGACTTCCGGGACGTACGGCCCTGCCTTGATATAGCCCCGGCGCTCGAGCTCGAAGACGTAGCCCTCGGCCCCGAGGATCACGCCCTCAGAAAGACGCTGCTGCAGGGTCCGGGTTGAGGATCGGTCCGACATCCGAGCCTCCTTTCGTGAACCGGGCCGGGTCGAAGCGGCCGATGTCGTAGATGGTGCCCTGCTGTAGCGCGAGCTCGGCGAGCACGCGGCCGACCCACGGCGCAAATTTGTAGCCCGTGCCGCGCCACCCCACTCCCACATAGGCGCCGGCGAAGTCCGGGACGGCGCCGAGCACGAACTCGTCGTCGGCGACCAGGTCGTAGTCGCAGCCGTCGACGTCATCGACGGGCTCGATCCGGGCGTCGCGCAGGCCCGGGAGGCATTGCTCGACGAAGGAGGTGACGCTGTCGATCGCGGTGGTGGTGCGAGGCAGGTCCGGCGGGTGGTAGTAGCCGATCTTGACCTTGTCGACGAGACCCTCGACGATCGGGTGGCAGTAGATCCCGGCGTCGAGGTAGGCGATTACCGGCATGGCGTCGGAGATGAATTGCGCGCGACTGGCGTCCGGAGGGGTGAAGTACCTCGCCTCGATCGGCCGGTCGCGGGTGATCGGGATGTGCAGATCGCTGCCCTCGAACCGGGCGAGCAGATCGTTGGTTCCGTGTCCGGCGGTGAGCACCACCGAGCGCGCGGTCCACACGTCCGCGTCGGTGACGACGCGGATCAGTCCTTGATCGTGGAGGACCAAGCGGGTGCTGATGCCCTGCACAACCCGCACGCCCCGCTCGGCCAGTGTCCGCAGCAACGCGGCGGTCACGGCGGGTAGGTTCACCACCCCGCCGTCCCAGTCAATATGACCGATGTCGGCGTCGAGGTAAGGAAAGCGCTCGCGCAGAGCTTCGCCGCTGAACGACTCCGTGGGGAGCCCGAGCCCCGAGAGGATGTGGTGACTGAGGTGCGCATAGGTGCTCGAGAGCTCCGGCGTCACGGAGCGCTTGGCGATGTTCATGCACCCACACCGCACCAGCGCCTCCGTTCCCGTCCGGGTCTCGAACTCCCTCCACAGCCGCTGGGCCTCGTGCGCGAGACGGGCATAGGCCGGGTCCAGGTAGTCGCTGCGGTAGGAGCGGGTGCGCCCGAATGAGGCGGTCATGGGGTCACCCACACGACCCCGCTCGAGGACGACGACCCGGTCGAAGCGCTCCGACGCGTGATAGGCGGTGAACAGACCCATGATCCCGCCGCCGATGACCAGCAGGTCCTCGGTCATGCCACGGTCAACTCCAGCGGCCGAAGTTCATCGGCATAGGTGACCGACATCCGGTGCAGCGCACCCCCCTGGTCGACGGTGTATTGCCCCAGGCGCCAAAGCGGCGCGGAGTAGGCGTGGATCGAGATCGCGCACCCGCGTTTCGCAAACGAGCCGGTGGATGTGTGAGGGGTCGAACGAGAAGCAGTCGTCCGCGCGGTACTCGTGGCGTCGTTCGCCGGCACCGAGGCGCAGCTCGAATTCGGCCAGCGCGCCGTCCACCACGCGGACCGCGCCGCTGGAGATGTCGTGGTCGTGCCAACCGGTATCGCTGCCGGGACGCCAGAAGATCGCCCACACGTCGACGTGGGCATCGCGATGCAGAGAGGCGTACATCCGCTGGGTTGATCTGCGGTCGATATGCGGCTCCCAGAAATCGGGATTGGCCGCCACATGGACGACGACCCGCTCCAGCGCCGCCCGCGTCAGGGTTCGGCCGCCGACGCGGCTCATGTCGTCGAGCAATCCGATCAAACCAGTACCTCTTTGACGGTGTGCGCGAGCAACCGCGCGGGGTTGCGGTATTCGACGGCGTGCAGCGCCGCGACATCGAGGTCCAGCGGCGCCGGTGTGGCGTACGGGCGATCGGACCCGTGGCAGATCAGGTCGACTCCCAGCACGCGCAGGACCGCGTCAACGGCGCGCGTCCCGTAGGACGAGGTCTCGACGAAGGTGAGCGAATCGACTGCGCCGCCCTCCCCGCCGCGCGCCCGATGACGCTCGCCGTGCAGTGGACCGAGGCCGGCCAGGGCGACGAAACAGACGGGCAGCTCCGGGAAGCGGGCGCGCCCACCGGCGGCCCAGGACCACCAGGCGGCGTGCAGCTGATTGACGTAGGAGACCGTCGGCGTCCACCATGCGGGGCGCTCCGCCTCCTGGCCCGCGGTGGGACCGGGGTGCACGAGCAGCGGCGCCTGGCCCAGCGCGTCAAGCAGTGGCGCGAGGCGATCGAGGCCATCTGGAGCCGCCAGCGTGTCGGCCGCCACCTCGAGGCCGATCGCTCCGCGGTCCAGCGAGTCCAGGAGGGCGGCCGGATCCGCCTCGAGGATCCCCGCCGTCGCCCAGGCGCGAAACGGGTAACCGAGCGCCAGAACGCCCGTCAGCCAGGCCTCGGCGAGCTCGGCCGCCTCGCTTGGCGGCAGGCGGTCGATGCCGAGAGCCGCCGACGGAGCCAGGCAGATCAGCTCGTGATCGGAGGACATCCGGCGCGCCGGATCGTGCCGGACGGGATCGATCTCCCACCGGTCACCGCCGAACAATTCGAGGGTCCACCCATCCAGTCTCGGCGGCTGCCGGCGAACTCGCAGAGCGTCTAGGAAGGGCTGCGGCCAGAGATGTTGATGGACGTCGATCAAATTCTGAAGCGGTTCAGTGAACCGTTTCAGTAAATCACAGCACGACACGGAAGTACATTGGCCCCGGGGAGTATGTTCGCCCAGTACGGTTGGACAGATGGCTCCGCGCAGACGCGCCACCATTAAGGACGTTGCGACTGCGACCGGGCTGTCTCAGGCGGCGGTTTCCTATGCGCTGCGGGGCGTGCAGACCTCCCCGGAGACGCAGGAGCGGGTCCGGCAGGCCGCGGACGAGCTCGGCTACACCGGCAACGCGATCGCCCGGGCTCTCGCCCAGGGCCGGACCGGTCTGATCGGCGTGCTGGCCGCGTCACTGCAGGATCTGGGCGAGCAGCGCTTCGTCGAGGCCGTCGGCCAGGCGCTAGAGCGTCACGGCCTGCACATGGTTCTGATCGATTCCGACGGCGATCCCGAACGTGAGCAGAGCCTGGCCGGCCAGCTGGCCGATCAGCTCGTCGACGGCCTCGTGGTCTCGCCACTCGACCCGTCAAATCCCAGTTGGAAGGAAATCGGACTCGCCCTGCCCGTCGTCACGGTCGGAGACGCGCTTTCCGGCCCTACCGTGGGCGAGGTGCTGTTCGACAACCGTGCCGGCGTGTCGATGGTGCTCGAGCACCTCTATGAGCTCGGCCACCGTGATGTCGCCGTCCTGACCCCGAGCCGGCCGACGACGCCCGCTCGGGCGTCCGAGACGATCGTCCGCGAGGTGGCCGGCCGGCTCGGACTGCAAGCGACCGCGATCAACTCCAGGCATTCGATCGAGGCGGCGACGGAGACGGCCAGGACGCTGCTCACCCAGGACCCCCGCCCGACCGCCGTCTTCTGCCTGTCGGACTCCATCGCCTGCGGCGTCTATGCGGCGGCCAACTCGCTGGGTCTGTCGATCCCCGGCGACATCAGCGTCGCCGGCTACGACGACCATCCGATCGCGGAGGTGGTCTCGCCGGGGCTGACCTCGGTGGCGTGGGGCATGACCGACGTGGCGGTGCACGCCACCAAGCTGCTCGTGGCCGCCGTGGCGGGACGACCTCGACGCGGTGCCCGGGCCAAGGTCAACGTCAAGCCAGAGCTGGTCCAGCGGGCATCGACCGCCTCGATCTAGTGCAGCGTCCCCACGGGCAGCGGCGCCGCCTCGTTCGGTCGCCCGCTCGCCGACGGCCAGGCTTGCCATAGCCGCCGCGTTGCGTTAGCGTTAACATCGTTCTGGAGAGACGCGTCCCGCCGGCCGTTCGCGGGCCGCACGCATGCGAAGGGAGGACCTAAAGGCGCCGCGCGGAGGCCGATTTCGCCATTGCCAGACGTGTTAGCGCTAACAAGCATCCGGAGGAGACCTTGCCCCGCTGTGATACCGCGGGCGCAAACATTTGAAAGGAGCCGTTATGCAGCACGCGTTTCGCGGCAGCAGGAGGCTGCTCGCATTCATCCCCGCCACCACGATGATGGCTTCGCTGGTGTTCGCCGCCGCAGGCTCGGGGCATGCACCGGCCAAGCGGCTGAAGCACGGTCATGCCAGCGGGAAGCTGGCCATCACCAGTCAGCCGTGGGGCAGCGTCGGGGGGCAGGACGTGAGTCTGTACAGCCTCCGCAACGAGCACGGAATGACGGTCCGCATCACCAACTACGGTGGCGTCGTCCAGTCGATCTCGGTTCCTGACCGCAGCGGCCGGCTCAAAGACGTCGCGCTGGGGTTCTCCAGCCTTTCGGAGTACGTCAAGGACTTCACCCAGGGAGCGACCAGCACTCCATGGCCACTGGCCGGTGGCTCGGGAGACACGTATTTCGGCGCCATCATCGGGCGCTACGCCAACCGGATCGCCAACCATGCGTTCGAGCTCAACGGGCAGAAATACACACTTGACGCGAACAATGGCCAGAACACCCTGCACGGCGGCTACCTAGGGTGGAATACCCAGGTTTGGTCGGCCACGCCGCAAACGGCGCCGGGCTCCGTCGCGGTCCGATTGACCAAGCTGTTCCCCGCCGGTGAGGGGTGCCTGCGGTCGCTGAGTCCCAACTGCACGGGGTTCCCGGCATCCGTGAAGGCGACGGTGACCTACACCCTGACGAACGACAACGCACTGAAGATCGGCTATGAGGCGGTCAACGAGTCCAGCAGCCTCGCCACCGTCATCAACCTCACCAACCACACATACTTCAACCTGGGCGGCGAGGGATCGGGCTCGGTGGAGCACCAACTCCTGGCCATCAACGCCCGCCAGTACCAACCGGTCGACACCAACCTGATCCCGACCAACTTCGCATCGGTGGCGGGAACCGCCTATGACTTCAGAACCCTGAAGCCAATCGGCCGGGACATTCGCCGGGCGGATTTGCCCGACGGCGGTACGCAAGCCTTCCCGCAGCTGGTCATCGCGCACGGCTACGACAACAACTGGGTGCTCGAGGGCTCCGGCTTCAGGCTGGCCGCGGTGGCGGCGGACCGGAAGACGGGGATCGTGCTGTCCACGTTCACCGATCAGCCCGGGGTCCAGTTCTACTCGGGGAACTTCCTGGTCGGAGATCTGGTGGGCCCGAGCGGTCACACCTACCGTCAAACCGACGGCTTCACCCTGGAGACACAGCATTACCCGGACGCGCCCCACCACATCGGCGATCCGGCTTGGCCCTCGGTGGTCTTGAACCCCGGGAGCACGTTCCACTCCAAGACGACCTACGGCTTCGCGGTCGCGCAAGGCAAGGTGCACGCACCCGCCTTCTAGTGCCTTTGGTCGTGGCTGGTCCCGCCATCCGGCGGGGCCAGCCGCACCAAACCAGATCCACCCGCTAGCGACGCAGGATTGGCACAACGTTGCTGAGCGCAGAGATGTTCCCGGCCGCGTCGACCGCCCGGACCGCAACGTAGGTGACGCCGACGGGCAGCCTGGACAGAACGAACGTCTGGCGGGTTCCGGCTCGCGCCGGCTTCGGTGCACCGGGTAGTGAGCGGGCGTGGGAGAAGCTCGTCTCGGTGATCGGGACTCGGGCCATGCGGATGTCGTAGCGCGCGGCGGTACCGGTTTGGTAGTCGTCGCCGGGAGCGGTCCAGGTCAGCCTCAACTTCCGGCCGCGACGGCGGCGCAGGTCCAGGATCGCGGCGGGACGGATCGTGTCGAGTCCGTACAGGCCGCTGTTCCGATCGTCGTGCCGGTAGTGCGGCCACGAGCCCTGCAGGTGCATGGCACCGTGTGTCCGCCAGACGAACAGATAGCCCTCGCGGGTGCCGTAGGCCAGACGCATTTGGCCGTTCATCGTGGGGTCGCCGACGACACCGCTGAAGGATGGCCACTGACCGGTGTACTTGGGGAAGCCCGGCGCCTCGCCGCCGTCCGGCGCGAAGGCGTGGATCCAGTAGGAGTCGTTGGACTCGATCACCTGGCTCGTACCGTCGTTGCCGAGGTCGGCGGCCAGCGGGGCGGTGAAGAACGGAAAACCGTCCTGGCGGCGCGGGAAACCCGCGGCGACAGTCCCGTCGCCGGGGTTCCACGCCTCCTCGTAGGTTTGCGGCAGAGCCGCCGGACCGGGGGAGTTGAGGCCGGCCGTCAGCGACTCGGCACCGGTGGTCGACTGCAGATACTGCGGCGTGCCCGTGTTGCGCAAATCGCCGAGCGCACCCTGGCCGGTGAGCGTCACGGTGAGCGCATCGCCCGGGCGATAGGGCGGCAGCGGGGCGCAGGCCGGGCTCGTGCAGCCGCCGCTCATCGAGCCGAACACCGAGCCGTCTCCGTTCAGCGCCTGCACCGGACCGCTGATGCCGCTGGTGAAGATGCGCAGCTTTCCGTCGACGGGTCCGAACACGGGAGCGCTCGTACCCTCGCCGACGAAGTCGATCGATTGGTCGTAGCACCTCGACAACGTCGGCACCGCCACTGGCCAGTTGGGTAGGTAGGCGCCGCCGCGGTGGCGGTTGCCGTCCGGCCAGAGCCCGTACAGGAAGGCCTTGCTGCCGGCATTGCACTCGAAGCTCGAGACATACACCTGCGGGCGCCCCGTGCCCAGCACGTCGGCCACGCCGACCGGATACATCAGCTTGGCATCGCGGATGTACGAACCTGGCTGAACGCCGAAGCGGGCGTAGTCGGCGGTTGGCAGCTTGACCTGCACCGGCCAGCCCGGCACCGGCCGCCCATCGGGACGGAAGGCATACACGAACCCGTCGTACGCGGTCATCAGGATGTCGAGGCGGCCGTTGCCTCCGAGATCGGCGAGCACGGGCGCGGACCAGTTCCCGCGTGAGGGCAGGCGCCCGTGTGGCGTCGGCGCCTGCGGCGTGGGCACCGGCAGCGACCAGTAGCGCCGGTTCGAGTGCTGCGGGAAGCCGCGCACACGCTGCCCATGGGCGTCCCAGACGTACACGTCGGCGTTGGCGCTGGTGGCGACGATCTCCAGGTGGCCGTTGTGGAAGAGGTCGCCGACCGCGATTCCGCTGAGCGGCTCGTGCACGCCCCGCAGCGTTGGATCTCGGTACGCGCGCGCCGGGTAGTTCTGCGGGTTGAGCGGGTCTATCTGCCGCTCGGTGTCGCTCCAGACCGGGAAGCCGGGCACCTCGCGACCGTCGGGACGCAGCGCCTCCACCTGCCCGTCATCCGTGGCGAACACCAGGTCGAGCTGGTGGCGGCCCTCGAGGTCGACGTAGCTGGGCGCGGCGGCCAGCTCGCCGCCCACGTGCTTCGGATAGCCAGGCAGCAGGTTGGGATCGTGCCGAACCCCGATCGTGCGGCGATCCTCGGCCTTCAGACCGTTGCCGTCGCGGACCCGGAGGCGCAGGGTGACCGTGTACTGCTCGGGACCGCCCGGCGGCAGCGTCGAGGCGGGCGCGTGCTCGTAATACGAAGCCGGAATCCGCCGGAGGTCGAAATCGCCGAGCAGTCCGGTCCGCGATTTTGCCGCGCCGGCGGCGATCGTGTGGAAGGAGCGATCCGACGGGTCCGCCCCGAGCGCCCATTCCAGTGTCCACCGGACCCTTCCGCCCGAGCGCCAGCGGCTGCGCGCGAAGAACCCCCGTATCGGCAACGTGGGCTGGCGCACGGGATCGACATATTGGAACCAGTGCGGGGAGTCGAGCTCGGCGGTCGGCGGAACCCGCCCGGACATGATCAGCCGGGTGGCCGCGCCGACATCCGGGCGGCCGTAGCCGTATTGCGTCGACCAGTTCGTATGGGTGGCGTTGGTGGCGCTCCCGGGATTGCCCGGCCATTGGTGGGCGACGCCGGGGAACTGCACCTGCGGGATCACCGGGCTGGCGGTGTCCATCAGCACCTGCTTGACCTCGTTGGGTGACAGCCGGGCGCGAATGATGTGCCGGTCCCGGGCGTTCAGGGCCGCGGATTGGGCCATGGCCAGCACCGAGGCCATGAATGGGGTGGCGCCGGAGGTCGAGGTCTCCTCACCGGAGAAGATGTTGTGCGTGCCGAAGCTCGTGACGTTGCTCCGCGAGCGGAAGGTCGCGGTGCCCGGAGCGCTCTGATCCTCCGCCAGCGAGTTCCCCGGGATCGCATGATCGAACAACATGCCGTCGGTGTGGTCCATCGAGTCGAAATCGTTGGAGTCCAGTGCCACCAGCACCCCATGCCGATTGGCGTAGTCGACCGCCTGCTGGGAGAAGCTCGAGTAGCTGTACTCGACCACCACCGAGCTGATCGCGGTTGCCCCCAGGTCCGTGGCGTACAGGATCGCGTCCCCCCACTTATCGGTTCGTCCCACCGCCTCGGCGCCCTGCTTGATCGGGACCACCCGACACGCGCGGCACACACCCACCCCGGCATAGCCGTTGTTCGCCACGCCTCCAACGAGTGAGATCAGGCCGGGCGCGTGGCTGTAATTGGGCTCGTCGGTCTGGGGGTCGTTGTTGTTGCGGTCGAAGTTCCAGCCGCTGATGTCGTTCGGGTAACCGTTGTGATCGTTGTCAAAACGCCCCCCCTTGGGGCAGGCTCGCAGCTTGCCGTGCACGATCCGGCAGTGGCCGAATACCGCGATCAGGTCTTCGGGAGATAGGTAAGGAGTCTTTCGCCCGGCGACATCGACGGTGTCGATGTAGGCGTGCCGGCCGCCCGTCACACAGCCCCAGGTGACACCCTCGAGATGCTTGGTGAATGGCGCCACGCCCGACGGGCACGGCGGGTTCACGCGCGGATCCTGGGCGTAGTCGCGAATGTCGAACCGGCCGTCCCGGTTTGCGTCGTAGCGCCCGGCCGAGCGACCATTGGCGGACTCGGGGTAAGGCAGCTCTCCCCGGTTCAGGAAGATGTTGTCCAGCGAGTCCTTGATCCCGTCATCGCGGTAGTTCACGCCGCCCTCGATGTAGGCGATCAGGACGTCGTCGCGTCCGACGTTTCCCTGGGCCCACGCGCCGGTCATGTCGACCCCCGCCGCGTGCTGCGGGTCGCTCGCACCCCGAGCCCAGCAGGGCAATCCGCCGTCAGGATGCGGCTGATTGCGTAGCGAGCCGCCCGGCGCGAGGCACGTGTTCCCTGCTAGGGGCCCGAACAGGTCCCACTGCTCGTTGTCGGTGCAGCCGGTGACCGGATCCTGACTCTCGCAGCCCGCGAAGCTCGGATCGTTCGGCGCCGCGAGTGGGACTCGGGGCGACACCCGGGCCGCCCATGTCGGTATCGCCATGGCCAGCACTCCGGCTACGACGAGCGCCCCCACGAGGGCGAGCTTCTGAAGTGGAGCGCGCCTGCGACTCGGCACGCGCACAGCCTACGCCCCGGCCTACCCGCGGATCAACTCAGTCGCGCGACCATCGGCGACCTCCCCGGCCAGGATGCCGGTTTCGCGGTAGGCAGCCCACGGCCAGGCTCGCGGCGAAGGTCAAATCCGCACGCGCCGGCATCGAGCTCGGAGCGCCGATGAGTTCGGCGTGGCGCGACGGTCTTTAAACTCAACGAACCCAAAAGGAGGTACCGATGCCCGACCAGAAGATTGGGACCCGTGAGGGATGGCAGGCGGCTCGCGACGAGCTTGCGAAGCTCGAGGCGGAGCATGCCGCGCTCGGTCAGAGGGTGAGCCAGCAGCGTCATCAGCTTCCCTGGGTTCCGGTGGAGAAGGAGTACCAGTTCGACACCGAGGACGGGAAGAAGACGCTGGACGAGCTGTTCGAAGGCCGTTCGCAACTGCTGGCCTACAACGTCATGTTCGGCCCCGATTACAAGCTCGGAGCCTGCCCCGGGTGCACCGGCCTGGCGGACGGACTCGACGGCGGGCTGGTCCACCTGAACCACCACGACGTGACGCTGATCTGCTTCTCGCGGGCGCCGATCGAGCGCCTGGCCGCCTACAAGCAGCGGATGGGCTGGCAGTTCCCCTACGTCTCCACCTACGAGACTGACTTCCCGTTCGACTTCGGTCTTGCCCTGACCGAGGAGCAGGCCGAGCAGATCCCCGAGGTGAAGGCGATGATCGAGAGCCCGCCGAGCTGGCTCGAGGACTGGTCGCACCAGGTCGGCGCGGATCTCAAGGATGGCCTGCGTGAGGGACCCGGCTGGATCGCGTTCGCGCGCGAGAACGGGACCGTCTACCACACCTACACGGTCATGGCACCCGACCCGTTCGTGGCTCCATACCACCAGTTCCTGCTCGACCGTACGCCGAAGGCCCAGCCCGATGAGCCTCGCGCCTGGCGCAAGGACGAGTACCCGTCAAGACGTCCTTGACGGCGAGCAGGCGTCAAGTTAGCCTTGACGCTGTGAGCGCTGCGCCGACCATCGATCAGCTGAGGCGTGAGATAGCGCCGGGCACACCGCTCGAGCAGCTGGCCGGCGCCGGCGTGCTGGCCGATGGCCTGCGAGCGCGGGGCGATGAGCTACTCGACTCCTACGTCGAGGCGGCGCGGGCGAGCGGGTCGAGTTGGACGGAGATCGGCAGTGCGCTGGGGACGAGCAAGCAAGCCGCCCACGAGCGTTTCGGCGCCCTGGCCGATCCTTCACCCGGACAGGCGCCGTTCGGCCTGACCGGAACCGCCGCCGACGTGCTCACGGCGGCAGCCGAGCAGGCGCGAGACCTCGGGCATCACTTCGTAAAGCCGGAGCACCTGGTCCTGGGGCTGCTGGCCCAGCCCGACGAGCTGGCCGCCGAAGTGCTCTCGGAGCTCGGGGTCACCGCAGGGCCGGCGCGCAAGCTCGTTGCTGAGCGGCTGGGCACGGGATCGCCGCGCCCGGCCGGATCGTTGGGCGTCTCACCGCAGACCAAGCGGCTGCTCGAGCTCGCGCGGGCGATCGCCAAATCGCTGGGCCACCGCTGCCCCAAGACCGAGCACATCCTGCTCGCCGCCACGTCCCCCAAGCTCCACAGCCCGGCCGCCACACTGCTTGCCGACTGCGGCGCCACACCGGACAGGGTTCGTGACGAGCTCACCCGGACGCTCCTGGCCGAGGCGCCCGAACTCGCGGAGCGACTGCGCAACCGCTCTTTGGTCTCGCGAGTGCGGTCCCGAAGCCGCTAATGCCTGAGGTCACGGCCGCGGCGCTGACGGCGATCGGCCGCGGGGACGCTGTCTCGCTGGAGCGCCTGCTCGAGGCGCACCCCGACTTGGTGCGTGTCGCGGTGGGAGCCGGAGGATCACTGCTCGGCGAGGTCGCAGAACCCGACGTGTTCGGCACGCGTCTTGGCCACGCGCTCGGGGTCGACCGGGCCTGCGTCGATCTGTTGATCGAGCACGGAAGCGATCTCGAGGGCCCGCTCGGCCTGGCAGCGTGCTTTGACCGCCTTGAGCTCGTCGAGATCCTGCTCGCCGCCGGTGCCCGGGTGGACGAGCGCGAAATCCATGGCGTGACGCCACTGGAAAGCGCTATCTACCACGGCTCGCGCGCCTCGGTCGACGTGCTCGCAGCGATCGAGCTGGTCCCCGACGCGCCGTGGGTCGCGGCCGGCGCCGGACGCATCGACCGGCTCGAACGTTTCCTGGACGGGCGCGGCGGGTTGATCGCCGCGGCCTACCCGAACCGGCCAAACCCGGCCGACGTCGGCTGGCTGCATCGGTTGCCCGCCCGGGAGAGCCCACAGGACGTCCTCGACGAAGCACTCGTACATGCCGCGCAGAACGAACGGCCCGAGGCCGTCGCGTGGCTGCTCGACCAGGGCGCCGATCCGAACGCCGGTCCCTACCAAGGCTGCGGCGCGCTTCACCTCGCCGCCGCCTTCGGGGCGATCGAAAGCGTTCGCCTCCTGATCGCGGCCGGCGCTGACATCGACCGGAGAAACGACTTCAACCGGGACAACGCCCTCGGATGGGCCGAATACGTGTTGGCACGGGAGCGACCCGGCGACGTAGGCGTCGCCGCGGTCCGCGACTACCTACGGAGCCTCGGCTCACACCCTGCCGTCTGGGGCGCGTGAACCCCACGCTCCGAAGGCGGTCGGCGCCCGCTATGCGTGATCAGGTCCGGTTGCGCCAAGCAGCTGTCTGACCGAATCCTGGAATGCGCCGGTGGTGAAGCACTGGGGTTCGGCGAACTCCTCGATCGTGATCGCCTGGTCCCAGGAGGCGTCGGCGGCCGCGCGCAGCAGCGGCTTTGTCATGGCCAGCGCGTGCGGCGGGAGCGCGGCGATCCGCGTGCACCATGAGTCGGCTGCGCTGAGCAGCTGGTCGTGCGCGACGACCTCGTGCACCAGGCCGAGCTCCCGCGCCCGGTGCGCGTCGAGGTGCTCGCCACTGGCGTAGTAGGCGAACGCGCCCTGGTAGCCAAGCCGGCGTGTGAGCGCCCAGGAGGTGCCGACCTCGGGCAGTAGGCCCAAGCGTCCGAACGCGGGGACGATGCTTGCGCGCTCAGAGGCGATGACGAGGTCGCAGGTGAGCGCCCAGGCCAACCCGACGCCGGCCGCGGGGCCGTTCAGCGCGGCGATGAACGCGGTGTCGCTGCGGGCGATCAGTCGCGCGATCGCGCCGAACTCATAACGTATCCAGCGCCAGATGTCGGTCGTGCCCTCGGCTGAGGCGAGGGCGCCGGGAGCTTGATCCATCATTCGCAGGTCGCCGCCGGCCGAGAACCCGGGGTCAGCTCCGGTGAGGACGATCGCTCGGATCGCTCGGTCGGAGGCCAGGTCCTGAAGGGCAGCCTTGAGCTGCTGGGTCAGCGCGGCGCTCAGGACATTGAGCTTCTTGGGGTCGTTCAGGGTCACGACCGCTCGGTCGGACCCACGCTCGACGAGCACGACCTGATCGGGGTGCTCGTTTCCGGCTGCCAACAGATCGTCGTAGAAGGTCATCACGGCTCCTTGAGTGAATTCCAGGCGGCATCGGCGAGAACTTCGGCCACGGCACGCGGCACCCGCTTGGTGTGTCCGGCCAGCCAGTTGCGCGTGTACTCCTGCGCCGGCCCCAGCCACAGCGCGTGGAGCAGATCGCGCGGGAGTGGGCGCAGCAGGCCGTAGTGGACGTGGGTCTGCCACCAGCCGGTCACTTCGCCGAAGAACACGCGGTTGAGCTCCCGCAAAGCCGGACCACCGGGCCGGTGCCCGAGCAGGACTCTCGCCCCGGCTCGGTTGGTGCTGACCCAGCGCAGATAGAGCCGCACCACTGCCTTGACGCCGTCCTCGGCGCTGGGGTGGGAGCGCAGCTCGGCCAGGATCGCGGCCTGAACCTCCTCGGTGAGTTCGATGAACAGCGCGTCGAGTAGCGCCGTCTTGTCGGCGAAATGGTGATAGAGGGCTCCAACGCTGACGCCGGCCTGCCTGCGGACCGCGTCGAGGCGGACCGCCACCGGACCGTCAGCCCCGAACTGGTCCAGGGCAGCCGCGAGGAGCCGCTCGCGGGCGGGAGCGCCTCCATGCGCGCGGGCGGGAGTGCCTCCTCGTTCGCGGGCGGGAGCGCCAGCGTGAGTCGGACTGCTCCAGCGAGTGGCAGAGCCGTGGGCGGTCGAATTCATCCGAGCCTTCATCTTCTCATACCGAGGATTCCTCTGTAAGATTCGTCATCCAAGGCCGGCGCTTCAGGAACTCGGAGGTATGAGTTCTGACTGCTGTTCGTCTTGCCCAGTGCCACGCACGGGAGTTCAATGCGCCCACTGGTCTATGGAGGGCGCGGGGATTTGATGAACCGAGTGGGGTGTAGCGATTTCGGATCGCGGAACTTCTTATCTCGGCCCGCTCGGCATCGGCGCACCGTCGGCGTGTTGTCTGGGATCGCCTTCCTGCTCCCGGGAGCTCCCGTCGGCGGCTCGGCCACTCGGCCGGCCGTGGGGAGCGTGGCGAAGTCAGCGCCGGCGCCGGGGATGACCGCGCTATTCGTCCAGCCCAGCTACTCGCCCGGGCAGGTGGCCCGGTTGCGGGTGGTGGCGGACGCGACCCGCCTCACCGTGCAGCCGATCGGCGCATTTTCGAAGTCGGCTGATCCTTCGGCGTCGATCTTCAGCGATCCGGCGGTCGGACCGGCGCGGACGGTGGCGTGGCACCCGGGAGCCGGCACGCTCGCCGTGCGGATCGGTCGGTGGGTCAGCGGGGTCTACTTCTTCCGGGTCAGAGGCGCCGGCGGGCAGGTCGTGGCACCGGTTGTCGTGCGCCCGGCCCACCTGGGCCAGGCATCGGTCGCGGTGATTGTGCCCACCTACACCTGGCAGGCGTACAACCGCCGGGGCGGCGACACCTGGTACGTCTGCAGCTGTGTCCACACGGTCGACCTCACCCGACCGTTCCTGAACGGCGGCGTTCCATACAACTTCGGCCCGTACGACCGGGACTTCTTCCAGTGGCTCGCGCGGACCAACAAGCGCGTCGACGTGCTGGCCGACGGGGATCTCAACCGGATCTCGACCGGGGCCGCGCTCCGCCACCTGTATCGGATGGTGGTGTTCGAGAGCCATGGCGAGTACGTCACCAGCCATATGTTCGACATCACCCAGCAGTACCGAGATCGTGGCGGCCATCTGGCGTTCCTGTCCGCGAACGACTTCTTCCGCGAGGTCGTCATCAGCGGGAACTCGATGACCTTGATCGGCCGCTTCCGGGACCTCGGGCGGCCCGAAGCAGCGCTGCTCGGAGCGCAATACCTCGACTGGTATCGAGGCATCTATCCGAACCGCCCGTACCGGGTGATCGGCGCTCGACGGGTCCCCTGGCTGTTCGCCGGTACCCGACTGAGCGACGGCAGCCTGATCTCTGGCTACTACGGGATCGAGATCGATGCGACCACGTCCGCCTCGCCACGTGGCACCACGGTTGTGGCGTCGATCCCGAACATCTTCCCGCGAGAGACCGCGGACATGACCTACTACACAACCCCCGCCGGCGCGGAGGTGTTCGATGCCGGAACGATCAACTTCGGTGGTCAAGCCGACAATCCGTACGTCTCCACGATGCTGAACAACTTGTGGACGCACATGTCCGGTACGGCGCTGGCGCCGTCGGAACTTCAGGGCGTGTTCACCGGGCTCTTACCAAGGGCTCGCGGAGCGGATCAGTGTCTGGTATCGCTCGTCCGCCCTCGCGTCGGTCGCTCTCAAAGAGGGCAAGCTCCGCTGTGCGCCCGCTCTCAACGGGCGCCTGTCCTTCAGCTCGCTGTTCCGGACGCCGAGGCCGAAGCACGGCACCCACTTCCACTACGCCCACCTGCAAAGCCAAGGACGGACGTCCAAGGTGGGCAAGGCGACCGGAGCATGGTCATTCTCGCTGACCGGTCACATGACATCGCCGGTGGCGCTGACAATCACGGTCAGTCAGCTTTCCTTCACCGGCGACTACCTCACACCGGCGCCCTCCGGCAACCCCGGTGCGCCGCCCACGAAGGTGCCGGTCAGCTGCACCGCAGCGGGCTTCACGGTCCCGCTGCATTACCGCCCCGACCTCACGGTGGGCTGACGGTGCCGTCCTAGCCAACAGCTCGCCGCGCTCGGCGGACATGTCTCGAATTTGCGGTCATGGTCGGCGCCCAAAAAGGGTCGGTCACGCCCGTCCGGCAGCGGATGGCCGGCGGAAATGCTATCGCTCCGGCAACGCCCGCAACCACGAATGTGTTTGCGCCGAAAGGGCAGGCGGGAAGTGTGTTGCTAGATCCGCGCGAACTCATTCGGTAAGACGCGGTGGTGGTTACGCGCTCGCCCAGCGCAGAGGAGAGAGGGAGGAGGCAGCATGAGCAGTATCAGTGAACCGGCAGCCGCCCCGTCGTCATCGGTGTTCGGTGAGGGTCAGCTCAAGCGTGATGTCGGCCTGCGGGGCCTCACGCTGATCTCGCTGGGATCGATCATCGGCTCGGGATGGCTGCTCGGCGCTTTGGGCGCCGCTCAGTCCGCTGGCCCGGCCTCGCTGCTGTCGTGGGTCCTCGCCGGCGCGATCCTGGCCACGCTGGCGCTGGTGCATGCTGAGCTGGGTTCTACCTACCCGGTATCCGGCGGGACAGCGCGATTCCCGTTTCTGAGCTTCGGCGCCCTCGGGGGTTTCACCGGTGGATGGATGGCGTGGATTCAGGCGGTCACGATCGCCCCGATCGAGGTCGAGGCGGCGCTCGCCTACCTGCAGGCGAATTTCCCGCACAGCGGTTTCAACAACTCGAACGGCACGCTGACGGCGCTGGGCATCCTGGTGGCCGCGGTGTGTATGGGGGGTTTCACGTTCATCAACATCATGGGCGTGCGCTGGCTGGCGGAGTCCAACGGGATCACGATGATCTGGAAGCTGGCGGTGCCGACGCTCACGATCATCGTGCTGCTGATCGCGGCCTTCCACGCCAAAAACTTCACCGCCGGAGGGGGCTTTGCCCCGTTCGGCGCGAAGGGCATCTTCTCCGCGCTCCCGCTGGGGGTGGTGTTCGCCCTACAGGGCTTCGAGCAGGCCATCCAGGTCGGCGGGGAGGCGCGTAATCCCCAGCGGGACATCCATCGCGCGGTGATCATCTCAATGATCATCGGGACGATCATCTACATCCTGCTCGAGGTCGCCTTCATCGGCGCCATCACCACCAAGAACGTCAACCACAACTGGCTGAACCCGATCCCGGGCATCGGCCATTTCGGCCCGTACGCCACGCTCGCCACCACGGCCGGCGTGGGCTGGCTGGCCACGATCCTGTATATCGACGCCGTCGTCTCTCCCGCCGGCACCGCCCTGGTCTACTCGGGGACCTCGGCCCGGCTTTCCTACGGCCTCGCGCGCAATGGTTACGTGCCGCCCCCGCTCGGGCGCATCGACAGCCGCGGCGTGCCGTTCGTCTCGCTGATCTTCTGCTTCGTCGTCGGCATGCTGGTATTCCTGCCGTTCCCCAGCTGGTCCGGCCTGGTCAGCCTCGTCACCTCGGCAACGGTGATGATGTATGCGATGGCGCCGGTATCGCTCGCGGCGCTGCGCCGAAACGATCCGGACCGCCCGCGCGCCTACCGGCTGCCGGCGGCGAAAATCCTGGCGCCCCTGTCGTTCGTGTGCGCCAACTTCATCGTCTACTGGTCGGGCTGGAACACGATCTTCTGGCTCTATCTGTTCATCATCATCGGCTACGTCGTGTTCGCGGTCTACCAGGCGACGGCGACCCCGAGCAGGAAACTGCATCTGGAATGGCGCGCGGCGGCTTGGATCCCGCCCTGGCTCATCGGGCTGGGGATCATTTCCTACCTGGGCCAGTTCCCGTCAACGGCGCCGAAGACGGGGTGGCCGTTCTCGATCACGCTGCTGGCTCAGCTCACGATCCCCTTCTGGTGGGACCTGGTGGCTGTCGCGGCGTTCAGCCTGGTGATCTTCTACCTGGCCGTTCACTTTGCTCAGCCTCAGGAGTACGTAACGCAGGCCGTCACCGCCTCCCAGGATGAGATGACGCTCGACGACGTCGGCGGTTCCCCGGCCGGCGCGGCCCCGGCATGAGGAATCGAGGTCCACGTGTTCAAGGAAATTGTTTGGTCCACAGATGGCTCCGAGTACGCACAGAGGGCGCTGCCGTACGTCAAGGGGCTCGCCAGAGAAGGCGGGGCCGCCATCACGATCGTGCACGTCGTGGAACGAATCGAGGGTGGCGGAGCGGTCGGCTTACCGCGCCGTGCTGACGAGCCGGAGCTTCAGACGCGACTGCGGGAGCTGACGGCCGAGCTCTCGGATCAAGGATTCAGCGTCTCGCTGATCATTCGGGGCGACGTGGGGGTTCGGCCCGCACACGAGGTCGTGGCCGTGGCGCAGGAAGTGGGAGCCGATCTGATCGTGGTGGGATCACGTGGTCTGTCGGCGATCGGCGGGCTTCTTCTCGGCAGCGTGGCGCACCGTCTGCTTCACCTCGCGCCGTGCCCGGTTCTCGTCGTGCCCCCGGAACCCGGCCCAAAGCGGTGAGCAGCACCCGTTTGTCGCGGGTCGGACTACGCGCTCCACGGTCGTAGGTTCTCCGCCGCGCTGAGGGCCAGCTCCTGCAGGTTTGCCGGGCTGCCCGAGTTGTAGAGCGGTCCGGTGCCGTCGGTGAGCAGGAGCCATGCCTGGGCCACTCCGCGTGCGGCGACCGGACCCGGCTCGGCCAGCGTGGCGGCGAGTCGGCCCAGCTCCTCGCTGGCGGCCCTGACCCGGCCCCGGCTTGGCGTGATCCGGACGTAGGAGAGGCGTGCCCCCTCGTGAGCCTCGCGCACGACGCGACGAAGCGCGTCAGCGATCGAGCGGCGCCGAGACAGCTGGGTCAGTCGCCGCGCGCGCAAGGCGAGAGGCGCCGCGACCTCCGCCGGCGCACCGGCGGCCAGCTCGAGGTCAAGCCTGCGCCGGCGCCAGCGTGCCGTGATTCGATCGCGTATCCGCGGCTGATCGGCTACTACGAAACCGCCCGCCTCAGATGCCGCTCGGTTGTTACCCGTTGTCTGTTTGTTCGTTCGTATTCTCATGACCAACAAACAGGTTACACCGGTCACGCTGACCTGTCAAGCACTTTTACTGGTCACGAGCGCGTACAATCCCCGGTGTGTCCACCGTTCCCTCCTGGTATCCCGGGACCGAGACGAAGCCCGCCCCGATGCCCTTGCTGCTGGTGCAGGCGTTCGTCAACACCCGCGATCTCGAGGACGAGTCGGATCGGCTGAGCGACGCCGCCGGTGCCAGGGCGTGGCTCGTGGCCGCCGGCCTGCTCGGTCCCGATGTTCCACTCGCTCCCGCTGATCTCGAACTGGCCCAGGCCGTGCGCGAGAGCATCCGTGGCCTGCTCGAAATCGGCGACGGCGGCCCGCTCACCGGCGCGGACCTGGCGCCCCTACGCGAGCTGGCGAACACGCACCGGCCGCGGTTGACGGTGGGAGAGCAGGGCGCGCTGGAGCTGGAGAACCCTCGTCATGAGGATCTCAGCGATGGGCTGTTCGACCTTCTGCTCGTGATCCGCGGCGCCCAGCAGGACGGCACCTGGTCCCGCCTGAGGGCGTGCGCCAACCCAGACTGCAGATGGGCGTTCTACGATCGCTCGCGCAACCAGCAGGGCAACTGGTGCAGCATGGCCCTCTGTGGCAACCGCCTGAAGAACCGCCAACTGCGCGCCCGCCGCCGCTGAGAGCGCAACTGCCTACGTGACGTTGAACGTGTCGTGCATCCCTCCGACGGAGCTGTCGCCGACCCATACGTCAACCGTGCCCGGCTCCACCACGAACTGGCCCTGATTGTTGTAGAAGCCGACGTTCTGTCGGCCGAGCTTGAAGGTGACTGTCTTGGTCTGCCCCGGCGCGAGCGTCACCCGCTGGAACCCCTCGAGCTTGCGCACCGGTTGCAGGATGCTCGTGTAGTTCTGGTGGAGATACAGCTGCGCGACGTCGTCGCCGGCCACCGACCCGGTGTTTCGGATCTCGGCGCTGACAGTGATCGGAAGGCTCCCCGAGGATACGTGCAGGTTCGACAGTGAGAACGTGGTGTACGAGAGCCCGTAGCCGAACGGATACAGGGGTGCGTTCGGCGCGTCGAGGTACTTCGAGGTGTACTTGTTGGTCGGGTTGAAGGGCCTGCCGGTCGGCAGCTCGTTGTATGAGACCGGGATCTGGCCGACATTGACCGGGAAGGACATCGGCAGCTTGCCTCCGGGGTCGACTTTCCCGAACAGGACGTCGGCCACCGCGGCACCGCCCTCGGTGCCGGGGTACCACGCCTCCACCAGCGCCGGGGCGTTGGCGGCCAGCCAGTTGACCGTCAGCGGGCGTCCGTTCATCATCACGACCACGTAGGGCTTGCCGGTGTTGGCGATCGCCTGCACGAGCGCGAGCTCATCTCCCGGCAGGTCGATCATCGTCCGCGAAGACGCCTCGCCGCTGTCCGTGGCCGGCTCGCCGACGACCACGACCGTGACCTTCGCCGATTGCGCCGCGGAGACCGCCGCGCCGAAGCCGGACTCCGACGTGCAGCCGGTGCTGAGGTCACACCCTGGCGCGTAGGTGACGTTGGCGTTCGGCGCTGCCGCCTTGATTCCGTCGACGACCGAGACGATCTTGTCGACCCGGCCGAAGTCGCTCGGGGTGGTGTCGTATCCGATCGGCACATCGGGTCCGAGCTGGTCGAGCGGGTCGTTGGCGAGCGGGCCGACCACCGCGATCGACGACGTGCCGGTGCTCAGCGGCAGTGCGTGGTTCTGGTTACGGAGCAGGACCATCGACTTGTCCGCCGAGGTCCGGGCCGCGGCGAGGTTGGCCGGCGTCAGCTCGGCGCTGTTCACGCGGCTGGGATTGGTGTACGGGTGGGCGAACAGGCCCGCCAGGTATTTGAGCGTCAGCACGTGACGCACGGCGGCGTTCAGCTGGCTCATCGTGATCTGGCCGGAAGCGAGCAGGTGCGGCCCGGTGTTGTCGTAGGTCGAGTAGTCGCTGGGGATGTTGACCGCCATCTCGATATCAACCCCGGCGGTCAGGGCCAGCCGGGCCGCCTGGGCCTGACTGGACGCGTAACCGAACTCCTTGAGTTCCTGGACGGCCTGGTAGTCGCTCACGACCGTGCCTCCGAAACCCCACTCATTGCGCAGAATCGTCGTCAGCGTGTACGGGTTGGCGGTATTGGGCACGCCGTTCAGCGCGTTGAACGAGCTCATCACCGTCGCGGCGCCGGCGTCGATCGCCGCCTTGTACGGCGGCAGGTAGTCGTTGAACAGTTGCTGAGTGGACATGTCGACCGTGTTGTATTCCCGGCCGGCCACCGGAGCGCCATAGGCGGCGAAGTGCTTGACGGTCGCGGCCATCTTGCTCGGGGCGGAGAAATCGTTGCCCTGGTATCCACGCACCTTGGCGGCGGCGATCGCCGCACCGAGGAACGGATCCTCGCCCGCGCCCTCGACGACGCGGCCCCAGCGCGGATCGCGACTGATGTCGACCATCGGATTGAAGGTCCACTTCAAGCCGTCCGCGGTCGCCTCAGAGGCCGAGACCGATTCGTCGTTCTGGACCAGTGTGGGATCCCAGCTGCTGGCCTCGCCGAGCGGTACCGGGAACATCGTCTTGTAGCCGTGGATCACGTCGAGTGCGGCGATGATCGGGATCTTGAGTCGCGACTTCAACGCGGAGGACTGGAGCGTGTTGATGTTGTTGACGCCGACCATGTCCAGCACGGAGCCCACGGTGCCCGCCCGTACCTCCTGCTCGAGCTTGGCGCCAGGGGTGCCGTTCGCCCCCTGCGGCCCGGACATCTCCAGCTGGCCGAACTTCTCGGCAACGGTCATTCTCGAGATCAGCGAGCTGACGTTGGCGTCGATCTGCCCCTGACTGAGCTGCGCACCGGCCTGCCGCGACGGGGTGTGGCTGGCAAGGGGCCGGTTGTGGCGGATCGTCTTTGCGTCCAGCGCGGAGGAGAAGACCCCACTGGCCAGCAGCACCGCCACCGCGACCAGCAAGGTGAGACCTGTCCCGAACCCGATCCGACGCCGCGGCGTCTCGCCGACCGCACGTGCTACCCGAGCTGCCATCTCAAACCTCCAGTCGAATCAGTCCACCGCACGGCATACCCTGAGCGGAACGTCACAAACCCAAGATTTCGCCGCGGCCGACGGGCGCAGCGAATGTCCGGCAAAGTGCCGCGACTCTTCGGGTCGAGCGCCTTCCAAATAGCATGTACGAGCATGCAAGCCGACGCGCACGCGTTCTGGCTGCGCGCGCCCGGGTGCGGAGAGATCCGGCCGGTCACACTGCCTGAGCCGGGGCCGGGCGACGTGGTAGTGCGCACCTTGCGCTCCGGCGTCAGCCGCGGCACCGAGACGCTGGTGTTCCGCGGCGGTGTGCCGCCGGACCAGTACAACGCGATGCGGGCACCGTTCCAGGAAGGGGAATTCCCGGGACCGGTCAAGTACGGCTACCTCAGCGTCGGCGTCGTGGAGCAGGGACCGGCGGAGTTGTTGGGCCGCACCGTCTTCTGCCTGTATCCGCACCAGACCGCGTACGTGGTGCCGGCCGGCGCGGTGACCGTCGTGCCCGCGGGGGTGCCGCCCGGTCGTGCCGTTCTCGCGGGTACCGTCGAGACCGCAATCAACGCACTGTGGGACGCCGCACCACTACTCGGCGACCGGGTGACCGTCGTCGGCGCCGGGATGGTGGGCTGCTGCGTCGCCCGCCTGCTGAGCCGATTCCCGGCGGTGCAGGTCACGCTCGTGGACATCGATGCCGGCCGACGCGATGTCGCGGCCGCGCTCGGCGTCGACTTCGCGCTGCCGGCCGGCGCCGCCGACGGTCGTGATCTGGTCGTGCACGCCAGCGCGACGTCCGCCGGGCTCCAACTGTCGCTCGACCTGCTCGCCCCCGAGGGCACGGTCATCGACCTCAGCTGGTACGGCGACCTCGAGGTGCGGCTTTCGCTGGGCGGCGCATTCCACTCGGGCCGCCTCGGAATCCGGGCCAGTCAGGTCGGCACCCTCTCCCCGGCCCGCAGCGGGCGCCGCACGACGGCCGATCGGCTGGCGCACGCGCTCGAACTGCTGCGCGACCCCGCCTTCGACGCACTGGTCACCGAGCAATCCCACTTCGGCGAGCTGCCCGAGTTGATGGCCCGGCTGGCCGCGGGGAGTCTCCCGGCGCTCTGCCACACCATCACCTACGACGGGGGGTAGGTCGTGTTCAGCGTGACCGTCCGCGATCACATGATGATCGCCCACAGCTTCCGCGGCGAGGTGTTCGGGCCCGCTCAGCGCCTGCACGGCGCGACGTACGTCGTCGACGCCACCTTCCGGCGCGCGGCCCTCGACGCCGACAACATCGTGGTTGACATCGGCGCAGCGGCCGAGGGACTGCACGCCGTGCTGGCCGAGCTCACCTACCGCAACCTCGACGACGAGGCGGCCTTCGCGGGTGTGAACACCTCCACCGAAGCGCTCGCCCGGGAGGTTGCCGATCGACTCGCAGACCTGGTGCACGCCGGCGCGCTGGGCGACACGGCTCGGAAGCTCGACGGGCTGCTGGTCACGCTGCACGAGTCGCACATCGCCTGGGCGAGCTACGAGCGCCCGCTGTGACGGTGGTGCACGTCGTCGTCCCCGACGGCATCGACGATCCGACCCGGCCGAGCGGAGGCAACACCTATGACCGACGCCTCTGCCACGGGCTCACTTCGATCGGCTGGTCGGTGCAAGTGCACGCAGTGCCCGGCGGCTGGCCACAACCCGATGCCGCGTCGGTCGCTGCCCTCACCGAAGTCGTCCGGCGGATCCCCGACGACGCCGTCGTGCTGCTCGACGGACTGGTCGCCTCGACCGCCCCGGACGTGCTGGTGCCGCAGGCGCTGCGGTTGCGCTTGGTCGTGCTCGTGCATATGCCGCTGGGTCACCGCCCGGCGGATGGCGAGGCCGAGGACGCCCGGATGCGGGAACGCGCGGTGCTCTCGGTCGCCGCTGCCGTCGTCACCACCAGCGCCTGGGCCCGGCGCCGGGTGCTGGGGCTGTATGCGTTGCCCGCCGACCGGGTACACGTCGCCGAGCCCGCTGTCGACCCGGCCGAGCTGGCCACCGGGACCGCGACCGGCGGTTCGCTGCTCTGCGTCGCGGCGGTGAAGGCCGAGAAGGGCCACGACGTGCTGCTCGATGCGCTGGCGGCGACGACTGACCTCTCCTGGCACTGCGAATGCGTGGGCAGTCTGGACCGCGACCCGGCGTTCGTGGAAACCCTCCGTCGCCGCGCTCTCGACGGCGGGCTGGGCGACCGGGTGTCCTTCACGGGACCACGGACCGGAGCCGATCTCGACCGCAGCTACGCCGCCGCAGACCTGATGGTGCTGGCGTCGCGCGCCGAAACCTACGGCATGGTCGTCACCGAGGCACTGGCCCGCGGCCTGCCGGTGCTCGCATCCGACGTCGGCGGGCTGACGGAGGCCCTCGGTCACGGCGCCGACCGGATTCGGCCAGGGCTGCTGGTCCCGCCGGAGGACCCGACGGCGCTCGGCGCCGCGCTGCGGTCCTGGCTCTCCGACGCCGAGCTGCGAGGACAGTTGCGTCGGGCCGCCGCCGAGCGGCGCGAGTCCCTTTCCGGGTGGTCGACCACCACGTCCGTGCTCGCCGGTGTCCTGGCCGGGGCATCGCGATGAGCGCCCCGGGCATCCGGGTCAGCGGGGGATGGCTTGCCCTGCGCGAGCCTGCCGACGCCGCAGCCCGTGCGTCCGACCTGGTCGACCCCCTCCGGCGCCGGCTTCCGGCCACCGGCGGCCAGGTGATCCACGACCTCGGCGGCGGCACCGGGGCGATGGGCCGCTGGCTGGCGCCACAGCTGCCCGGGCCGCAGCACTGGGTCGTGCACGACCAGGACGCAGACCTTCTCCAGGTCGCCGCCGCCGACCTCCCAGGGCCGTCCGCCGACGGCGCGGCGGTCACCGTCGAGACGAAGCAGTCCGACGTCACCCGGCTGCACTCGAGCGATCTCGCCGACGCAACCCTGATCACCGCCTCGGCACTGCTGGACCTGCTGACCGTGGACGAGCTGGCCAGGCTGGCCACCGTCTGCGCCGGCGCGGGGTGTCCGGTGCTGCTGACCCTGTCCGTCGTCGGTCGCGTCGAGGTCGACCCAGCGGATCCGCTTGACCGCCGCGTGGCCGCCGCGTTTGATGCCCACCAGCGCCGCAGCACGGAGCGGGGCCGCCTGCTCGGCCCGGACGCCGTCACATTCGCCGCCGAGGAGTTCGGCCGGCTGGGAGCCGAGGTGATCGTCCGGCCCAGCCCATGGCTACTCGGCGCCTCGGAGGCCGACCTGATGGCGGAGTGGTTCGCCGGGTGGGTCGCCGCCGCGTGCGAGCAGCAGGTCGAGCTGGCCGACGAGACCGGCGCCTACACGCGCCGACGTCTGGTCCAGGCCACGGCCGGACAGCTCGCGGTGACCGTGGACCACGCCGACCTGCTGGTCCGACCCTGACGAAACGCCGCCGCGCCGGGCCCCCGCGGCTGATCTGGTCAGTTGTCCTGGAACCGCGAGGAGAGCGCGTAGCGCAGCAGCACGACGTCGCCGATCTGGCGGACCCCGGCGAGCGTGGCCCGCCGGCCGGGGTTCCAGGGGAAGCGACCGTCGCTGACGAATCGCGGGGCGCGGGAGTCGCCGACGAAGAAGGGAGCCACGACCAGCTGCAGCTCGTCGGCCAGGTCGTCGGTCAGGAACTGGGTGTGCACCGTGCCGCCGCCCTCGACCATCAGCCGCTGCACGCCCCGGTCGCCGAGGTCCTCGCTGAGCCTGCGCATCCTCACCGTGTCGCCGCCGTCGACCACGGTCGCGGCCGGTTCGAGTCGCGAGCGGGCGTCGACGACACGGGGGCTCGGGCAGTAGACGAGCTTCGCGATCTCGCCGGTGGTGAAGAAGTCGGCGCGCGCGTCGAGTTTGAGGCGCTCGGTCACGGTCACCTTGATCGGCGACGGCGCGAGTCCCCGCGCCATCCGCTCGTCGCGGCGAACCTGCGAGCGCACCAGCAGCCGCGGGTTGTCGTTGCGCACGGTAGCCGCGCCCACCAGGATCGCGTCGCAGGAGGCGCGCACGGCGTCGACCCGGTCGAAGTCGGCGTCGTTGGACAGCTCCAGGCGCCGCGGCGTGGCGCTCCCGAGATAGCCGTCGATCGACATGCCACAGCTCAGCAGGGTGTAGGGGCGGTCAGGCATTTGCTGCGCCCTCGCGGAGCGGCGGCTTACTGCGCTCCGGAGGCCGGATACGACGGAACCATGCCACGAGAAGGACGGCGGCGCCCGGCAGGGTGGCCACGAGCACCATGACGCCGTAGACGACGGCGGTGACCACCCCTCGTTGCGCACCCAGGCCGGCGGCGCCGAACGCCCATGCCGTCACCCCCTCGCGCGGTCCCCAGCCACCGATGCTGGGCAGCACCATGGCCAGCATCACCAGCAAGGCGATCGGCAGCATGCGCGACGGTGGCGCGGTGACGCCGGCGGCCCGCGCGGCGATCAGGAAGGTGATCGCGTGACCGGCGACGACCAGCGCCGAGGCGAGCGCGATGCCCGGCCATCGCCTGCGGGCCAGCAGCCCCTCGCGAATATCGCCGGCCGCCGCGCTCCGCACCCGCCCCCACGCGGATCGGACGCGACCGGGGCGCGTCCTGGCCACGAGCACGACGCCGGACGCTGCCACGACGACCGCGATCGCCACCAGCGGCATCGACGAGTGCACGGGCGAGGGCAGTGCGAGGAGCACGACGACGGTCAGGCCGACCTGTACAACCTGCCCGGCGGAGCGCTCCCACGCGACGGCCCGCAACGCGCGGCCGACGTCGCTCACGTCGCGACCGTGGCTGACGCCGCGGTGGACATCGCCCACGATCCCGCCGGGCAGCGTGACGTTGAGGAACAGCGACCGGTAGTACGCCGCCACGGCAGCGGGCAGCGACAGCTCGACGCCGAGACCACCGGCGACGATCTTCCACCGCCAGGCACAGCACACCGTGGTGAGCACGGCGATGCCCGCCGCTTCGGCGAGCGCCCGGCCGTGGACCATGCGCAGGCCGTCGAGAAACGGGCCCGTGCCCAGGCGCCAGAGCAGGACGCCGAGCACCACGGCGGGGCCGACGAAGCGTCCCCAGGTCCATAGTTTCCGGCTCATCCCGGCGAACCCGCCGCTCGAGGGAGCCGCCAGCGGACTGCTGAGGAGCTGTGACGCGCCCGGAACGGCGTCTCGAATACCGACGCGAAGACCCGCGCGAACACAATCGTCAGCGGGAGCACCAGGGCGAGCGTGACGACGAAGGCCGGAACGCCCCGGTGGACCCGGCCGGCCACGATCTTCTCGGAGACGATCGCCACGATGGGGGCGTGGGTCAGGTACAGGCTGTAGGAGGACGCGCCGAGGTTGCGCAACGGGCGCGCGTCGAGCAAGCGCAGGATCGGGGCCCACCCGCCCGGACGGGCGGTGGCCAGGCCGGCCAGAAGGCAGGCGATGGCCGGGCCCAGCGCGAGGTCGACCCAGAACAGATGGTCGAGCGTCCACACCGACCCCTGCCACCAGATCGT
Organism: uncultured Solirubrobacterales bacterium; assembly: GCA_963808605.1. GTDB lineage: Bacteria > Actinomycetota > Thermoleophilia > Solirubrobacterales > Solirubrobacteraceae > Palsa-465. Next base: position 26,606 of record CAWEGQ010000015.1, on the reverse strand, counting down.
CGCCAGCACCGGCACGACGGCGGCGAGCGCCAGCCGGGCCCACGGCCAGTCCCGGCGAGCCCGGCTCGCGCCCACGATGCCCGCGCTCAGGATGCCGACCGCGAACAGCGCCGCCAGATCAGGCGGAGACTGGATCACGAAGGTGTCCAGGCGAGAGATGTGCGGGCCGAAAATCCCCACCGCCGCCACGACCAGCGTGACGGTGGAGACCATCGCGATCGCCCCCCACCGGCGCACCATCAGCAGCAAGAGAGGGAACAGGATGTACAGCTGAGCCTCGACGGCCATCGACCAGAACGCTCGGTTGGGACTGGGCGCGCCCACGATGTTCTGCACCAGCAGGCCGTTGACCAGCACCGACTTCGTGCCGGGCACGGCCTGCCCGGGCTGAGGGAGGATCAGCCACGCCACCGCCAGGCTGAAGGCGAGGGCGGCCCAGTAGGCCGGGAGGATGCGCCGAGCCCGCCGGCGCGCGAACCGGGAAACCCCGTCGAGCCGCCACCCGTGGCGGGCCGGCGACAGGGCCAGCGAGAAGCCGGACAGCACGATGAACACCACGACCGCGAAGCGCCCGTAGATGAACCAGCCGGCCCAGAACGGGGCATGATCGACCGGATAGCCCGGGAAGGCACGCAGGAAGACGTGGTTGATCACGACGTACAGCGCGGCCAGGCCTCGGATGCCATCCAAACCGGCGACCCGTTTTTGGGGAGCACTCACAACGCGCTCAGTGGGTCCTCGGCGGTGCGTCGAAGGCGGCGAGGAAGCGGTTGCGGAAGGCATTCATCGGCCACACCGGGGCCTTCGGGCTGGGCCGCAGGCCTGCCCCCCAGCCCCATCCCTGGATCTGCTTCAGCACCTTCGGATCGTGGCTGATGATCGAGATCGGCACGTCGTGATTCGGGTGCTGCCCGCTGACGATCGGCAGCGGCTGATGGTCGCCGAGCACGATCATCACCAGGTTCTTGTTGCCGTAGCGCTGAACGAATGACGTCAGCGTGTTCAGCGAGTAGACGATCGACCGGCCATACGCAGCCTGCACCCGCGGCGGGTTGCTCCAGAACGCGCCCGTCTCGTGGTCCTCCGGGATCCGGTTGTAGATCGAGCCATTGCCGACCTGGTTCCAGCCGACCTCCTCCGGGATGCGGTTCCAGGGCATGTGGCTCGAGACCGTGTCGAGTTCCGCGAACAGCGGCCGCCGGTGTGGCTTGCCGAGCTCGAGACGCTGAAGCGCAGCGAAGCTGTATTGGTCGGGCATCGACGCATAGGAGAAGGTAGGACCGTGGTAACCGACCTGGTAGCGGTTGTAGATCGAGTCCCAGTGGTAGAACGCCTTCCCCTGTGGCCACGGGCGGTCGTTCGACGGATCGTCGTCGACGGTCCGCCACCCGGCTCGCTTGAACGCGTCGGCGAGCGTGAACCGCTGGGCCGATATCAGCTGGTTGTAGCGGTCCTGGTTGTCGACCCAGAGCCCCGCCTGGAGGCTCGAGTGCGCCAGCCAGCTGATGCCGCCGAAGGTCGCGGAGGTGAGGAACCCGCTCTCAGAGGAGAAACCGGCGCTGTGCAGCCGCTTGTCACCCTGAGTGAGCGCGGCATCGACCTCGGGCGAGAACGACGCGCCCTGGACCGCAAGCTGGCCGTAGGCCTCGACGAACACGAGCAGGACGTCCTTGCCGCGCAGTGCGGTCAGCAGCCGGTTGGTGGGAGTGCTGGCGATGGGGTCGTGCCTGATCTCGGCGGCGAACACCCTCCTGTCGTGGATGTCCGCCCGAATCGCATTGACCTCGTCGACGACCAGACCGGCGGAAAGCGTGGAGGCGATCGGCGCGTGGGCTACGAGCTGCGCGCCGAACGCCCAGCAGAGCGCGCAGACAGCGCCGAGCCCCGTGACCGCCCGTAGCGCCCAACGCCGGTTCTCGGCGGCGACCCGAGTCAGCCGCAAGATCGCCAGCGTCAGCAGGACGGCCAGCACGAGCGTGCCGAGAACCGAAGCGACCTCGATCAGCTTCGTCTCGGTACCGCCGACCAGGGAGCGCAACGTTTCGATCCCGTTCCCGAGCTGGCTCGTGTCTCCAAGCGGGTCGTACGGCCGGTCGTAGAGAGTGAACATCTCGTAGTTGACGACCTTCAGCACGATCACGAGGGCGAGGACCGGTCCGCAGATCACCGCCAGGATGCGCCGGGGGGTCCTCGGCAGGACGAGCGCCAGGGCGACCAGACCGAGCAACTCGAGCGGGACCCGCAGGAATCCGTCCAGGGTGAGATGTGTCGGCTGGTAGGGCGCCACGAGCGCGACCCACACGAGCAGGGCCGCCACGACAGTAAGCGCGGCGGCGATCCCCCCCCGGAACCCGAGGCGTCCGGGGCTGGCTGAACCGTGGCCAGACTCGGGCGCGGCCATGCGAGGCGGCGCCCCGGGCCTGTGGCTCCGCAACCACCAGACATCGCGGCCAAACGACTCGGCCAGCAGGGCGAGCGCCACCACCAGGGCAGCCTGGGTCAGAGCCCGCGGCAGGACGTCTGCCGCCGCGATGGTCAGCACGATCCCCTGCGTCGCAGCGACGACCTTGCGCCAGTAGCGGTACGGAAGCGGCTCACGCAACCACGCCAGCGGCCAACCGGCGGCGAGGAACGCGTAGCGTGCCGCACCGATCGCCAGCACCCACGCGCCGGCCGAGCGCGCGACATACACGCTGAGGACGAGGATCAGGAACGCATCGACCTCACCGTCGAATCGCGCGCCCACCGTCCCGGTCGTCTCTGTGCGTCGCGCGACCCACCCGTCGACCCCGTCCAGGACGAGCGCGAGCGCCGCGAGTGACACCAGCAACGCGACCGGCGCCGCCTCGTCGAACGAATCCGCAACCAGCGCCGCGACGGCGATGGCGATGGTGGCCCGAGCCAGGGTCACCCAATCGGCCGGGCCCAGCCGCACCTGTGCGATCAGGGCGCTCCTCGGCCCGGTCTGAACGATTCGCATCACCCACTATGACGCTGGCGCGGCGACAAGCCTTCCCGGCCGCTGGCTGACATCCTGTACGACAACCGTGAAACAGGACGAGCGCGCTCCGTTCGTGCGGGCTCTCCGGAGAGCCCGCGAGTCGGCGTACGCTCCTGGCGAGTTCGTCGAGCAGGAGGGCTTCATGCGCGCCGGTGAGATCCGGGCCCTGGCGGGTCGGGCCGGCATCGCCCCCGGGGTCTCGGTGCTGGACCTCTGCTGCGGAGTGGCCGGGCCAGGACGGTTCATCACTCGAAAGCTGGGTTGCGCATATCTGGGGGTGGATTACAGCGCAAGCGCCCTCGAGATCGCACGTGAGAGGGCCGGCGACCTCCCCTGTCGCTTCGAGGTCTCGAGGATTCCCCCGGTCCCTCTCGGCCGATTCGACGTGGTGCTACTGCTCGAGACGATGCTCGCCTTTCCCGACAAGGAGGCACTGCTTCAGGAGATCTCCGGAGCGCTCCCGACCGGCGGGCGGTTCGCCTTCACCATCGAAGAGGGCCGGCCCCTGACGGAGGCAGAGCGAGAGAGGATGCCCGACGCCGATACGGTCTGGCTCACTCCGCTCCCGGAGCTGCTCACCGGCTTGGAGCGGGCCGGGCTGGTGGTCCGCTGGCACGAGGACTGCAGCCGGTCCCACCGTGCCGTGGCGGAGGCATTGATCAACGCCTTCGCCGCCGATGCTCCGAACATTGCCGCGGAGATCGGACCGAGGGCACTGGAGGAGCTGCTGTCCGCCCACCGGCTCTGGAGCGGATGGCTACGGGAAGGACGAGTCCGCAAGATCGCCTTCGTTGCGGAGAAGGCCGCGCGGCCGGGGGGCGTCGATAAATGAGGCGTCGTCGCCGAGCCGGACGCGTTCTTGTATGCGCGGGAGGTGCTCGCCGAAGAAGAGCTTTGCCGACAGTTCGCCGCGGGTGCGGGCGTCGGTCTTGTCGAAGATCGCCTTGAGGTGGTCGCCGACGGTGTGGGGCGAGATCGCGAGCCGTTGCGCGGCCTGGATCGTGGTCGCGCCTCGGAGGATGAGTTGGGTCACCTCCTGCTCGCGCGGGGTGAGGCCGTAGGCCTTGAGCAGGAGTGGCGCGACGAGGGTCGGGTGGGCACGCTGGATGAAGATCGCGACCTCGCCGGACCGCGGTGCGCCGAGCAGACCACCGTGGAGGATCAGCCATGTACCGGCCGGGGTCTTGACCACCGAGCTGGGAAGCGTCGCCGTGCCGGCGGGGCCGGCGGTGGCGATCCTCGCCCTGGTCGCGTTGGCGACGGCGTGGATCGAAGAGGAGCGCACGCCGGCCTCGAACGTGGCGCCCGAGAGCTCGGCCAGCAACGGCTCGGCCGATGATGATGCGCGGAGCAGGTCGCCCTGAGCGTCGAGCTCGATGACACCGGGCGCGTCGGGAAGGGCAATGCCCGAATCGCACCCCTCGGCGATCAGCCCACGGCGGACGGCGCGCGCGAGCAGCGCGGACGCGTTGCACAGCAGCTCGACGTCGCGTTCCTCGAACTCGGGCTGGCCGGCGCGGCGGACGAGGATCAGCGCTCCCCACGTCGCGCCGTCGGCGACGAATGCGCTCCGCAGCTCTGGACCGAGGCCCGCGGGTGTCAGCAGGTCCCGAAAACGTGGGCTTCGCTCCGGGTGACCGGCGGTCGCTTGATTGAGCGTCGCCGCCTTGCGCTCAGCGTGGGCGAGCTGATCGAACTTGTTGACATCCGCCACCGCGTACTCGTTGTTGGCCAGAATCGGGAAGCGGTCAGGGATGTCCTGGAGCCGGTGCTGGGTGATCAGATCCGATCCGGGGTCGAGCGTGTGCCAGCACGCGCCGTCGAATGGGACGGCGCGCTTCAGCCGGACCGCGGCCTCGTCGAAGAACTCCGCGCGTGTAGGGGCACGAAGCGCAAGACGTTCGAGATCGTCGAGCAGCCGCTGCGGCGCCCACGTGCCTCGGTTTACGCTCGTGCTGCTCCTCTCCCCGCGTCGACGGCTTCAGGCCAGGGTACCCCCACGAATTCGGGATGGCGAGCCGGCCGGCCGCGCGCGAGTGTTCCCGTCGCAAACCAACTCCGAGGAGCAGAGCCATGCCCACACCAACCGAAGCCATCCAGCCAAGAGCGATCGAAACGACCGTGCGCGAAGCGACGCCACAGGACGCTGAGGACTGCGGGCGGATCTTCTACGACGCGTTCGAGTCGATCGCCACGCGGCACAACCTTCCGATCGAGCCGTCCTCCCGCGAGTTCACGCGCTTCATGGCCGGGCAGATGCTCGCCAATGACGGTTTCGCCGGCCTCGTCGCCGATCGCGGCGGAGAGGTGTCGGGAAGCGCGTTCGTCGACGAGCGGGCGGTGATCGCCGGGATCGGACCGGTCACCGTCGACCCCGCGGCGCAGGACGCCGGCGTCGGCCGTGCGCTGATGGAAGCCGTTCTCCAGCGGGAGCGCGACCGCGGCGCTGTCGGCGTCAGGCTGGTTCAGACGGCCTACCACTACCGCTCCCTCGCGCTCTACACCAAGCTCGGCTTCGCCGTCCGTGAGCCGCTCTCGGTCATCCAGGGAACCCCGCCGGCGCTCAGCGTCCCCGGCCTCGGTGTCCGCCCGGCCCACGATGCCGACCTGCCCTCATGCAATCAGTTGTGCGCCCGCATCCACGGTCACGACCGGGGCGGCGAGCTTCGCGACGCGATCGCCGCCGGAACCGCATACGTCGTGGAACGCCCCGAAGGCATCTGCGGCTACGCAAGCGGATTCGGATATGGCTGGCACGCCGTCGCCGAGACCAACGAGCACCTGATCGCTCTGCTCGGGTCCGCCCAAACGTTCATGGGCCTCGGGATCCTGGTTCCGACACGCAACGCGGAGCTCCTCCGGTGGTGCCTGACGCACGGCCTCGAGCTCGTTCAACAGTCAACCCTGATGAGTATCGGTCTGTACAACGAACCGTCCGGAGCCTGGCTGCCCTCGATCGCGTACTGATCAGCGGACGCTGATCGTCGTGCTGAGGGGCAAACTGCGCGACGAGGTTCCGACGTACAACCGGAACTGCCCGGCTGCGACCGTCCAGGCTGCTCGCTTGACGCTGAAGTACTCAAAGCTCGAGCGGGGAAGGTCCAGCTTGACCGTGCTCGCGTGTCCGGGAGCCACGAACACCTTGGCGTACGCCTTGAGCTGGCGCGGCGGCTCACCGGCGGCGGCCGGGAATCGGAGATAGGCCTCCACCACCTCGGCCCCGGCGCGCCCGCCGGTGTTCCGCACAAGGACCGACGCCTGGCGACCCCCACCGCGGCCGGACACACGCAGGCCGCTGAGCGAGAACGTGGTGTACGAGAGTCCGTAGCCGAACGGGAACAGCGGCTTCTGGTGGAACCGATCGTAGTACCGGTAGCCGACGAAGATCCCCTCCGAGTACTGGGCGAGATTGTTGAGCCCCGGGTATTCGGCCGGCTTGGTGGCCGGCCCCTGCGACGCCGTACTCGGGAAGGTGACCGGCAGATGACCCGAGGGGTTCGAGCGGCCGAACAGGGTCGCCGCGATCGCGCTGCCGCTCTGCTGGCCCGGATACCACGCCTCCAGAACGCCGGCGACCTGCGAGAGCCAGGGCATCAGCACCGGGCCCGCCGTGTGGAGCACGACGATCGTGCGACGGTTGACCTTCGCGACGGCGCTGATCAGGCGGTCCTGATCGCCGGGAAGCCTGAGTGAGGAGCGGTCCATCCCCTCGCTGGAGACGTCGTTGACGAACACGATCGCGACCTTGGCCCGGCGTGCGGCTGCAGCGGCCGCGGCGAGCAACGACGGCTGCGGCGGCGCCCATCCGACCTTCAAGGAGGCGCCACTGATCGAGGAGCCGGTGGCATAGGTGATCCGGACCGACACCGGTCGGTTCCGGGTCAGTGAAGCCAGGCCCTGGAAGCTGATGGTCGGTCCGCCCGGTGAGCTGACGATCGCTCCGGGCAGAGCACCGGTGGCGAATTCGTCGTTCGCCGCCGCGATCAACCGCCCGTTCAGATAGAGCCGGGCGATGCCCGCCGTCGTCAGCGAGAAGCGATACAGGCCGGTGTGCGGCGGTATCAGCTGTCCCGTCCACACGCCGGAGAGCGCCTTGCCCGAGTTGGGGATCGGCGTCAGCGGGCTGGGGACGCTGGCGAAGTCCACCGTCGGGTCGACACGGGATGTGGTGAGCTGCCCGGCCGGTTGCCCATCGGCGGTCTGGCTGGCGTAGAAGCCGGCGGTCAGGCCGTGTCCAGTCCCGCTGCTCGGCGTCAGCGCGCCACTCGGGATATCGGGCAACGGGACCACGCCGAGCGGGCCGGGAGCGTAGGTGATGCGCGATCGTCCCCCGACAAGCCGGCGGATTCCCTGAATCGGCGAGATCACGGGCCCGGGCAGGACGGCCGGTGAGCCGTTCTCCTCGATCTGGGTTCCGGCCCCCGCGTCGTGACCGATGATCGCGATCGACCCGACGCGCGGACTGAGCGGCAGCGCCCCGCCGCGATCCTTCAGCAACACCGTCGCCTCCTCGGCCACGCGGGTGGCCAGCGCCAGGTGCGCGCGCGTGCTGACCGGGCGGCTCGCCCCACCGGCCGGCGCACGATGATCGAACAGCCCGACCCTGAACATCCCCGTCAGGATCCGGGAGGCTGCGTCGTTCAGCCGCGACGATGGGATCATCCCGCTGTCGTAAGCGCCGGTCAGGATCGCCAGTTCGTTGCCCCCGATGGCCGTCGCCACGCTACCCAGCTGCATGTTGTCGACCCCCGCGTTGACCGCCGCGACATCGTCACGAACCGCCAGCAACGCGTCAGGGCCAACGAACCCCTGCAACCCCCAACTCTTCAACCTGGCCAGCGTGTTCGGGTTCTGGCAGGAGTACACCGTGTTGATCCGGTTGTACGAGCACATCACCGACGCCACGTGCCCCTGCTGGACGGCCGCCTTGAAACCCGGGAAGTAGATCTCCTGGAGCGCCCGCTGCGAGACCTGATCGCTCACGGCGTTACCCGCCAGCGGCTGCCCGAAGCGATCGAGCTCCTGATTGTTGCCGGCGAAATGCTTGACCTGCGAGATCACGTGTTGGCCCTGGATCCCTCGGATCTCCGGCGCCGCCAACGAGCCGGTCAGGAACGGATCCTCCCCCAGCGTCTCCGCCTCACGCCCCCACAGCGGGACGCGCACGATGTTGATCGTCGGCGCCGCGATCAAGGTGTCGCCCTTCCCGAATGCCTCAGCCCCCAGCGCCCGACCATAGGCCCCCGCCACGGAGGTGTCCCAGGAAGCGGCGATCGTCTCGGCATCCGGAAGCGCCGTCACACCTGTGCTGTGCTCACCAACCCCGTTGGGACCGTCGATGAACCTGATCGGCGGAATCCCGAGGCGTGCGTTGCCCGCGGCGCCGCTGGCCACCAACTGCAGCTTGTCCGCCGTCGTCATCGCCGCCAGTACCATCGACGCGCGCTTTACGGGAGCCAGGCCGGTGTCGCACCACGGATGCGTCCCACACGGACTCGCCGCCGCGCCGGACGCGCTCGAGGCCAGAAGCGCACACATCGTGAGCAGCGCCAGGGCGGCACGAGCGACGGCGGCACGACGGTCGATCTGGCGCATGGGCTGAGCCTCTCAGGAATGAGATCGTCGCGCTAGTGCGCCCCGGCTCGGCGCGAGCCGCGGATTACCCGCGCGAACCGGCTGGCATCGCCTCCGACGGCACGGGGACGCGGGCCGGGGGTTGGGGCGCCACGCCCGGGTTCGCTCGGCGCGGGACCGACTGCCACGCTCGGCTCGGGGCCGACTGCGCCTCGATCGCTTCGGCGTCAGCGGTGGCCCAGCCGAGCCGCTCGACGAGCTGGGCGACGTAGTGGTCGCTGTCAAGGTTGGGGGCGGCGACTCGCTCGCTCAGGGTCCATCGGCGCGGTTGCCCATCGGCGTGGACGGCCTCTATGGTGATTCTCGGCATAAGGCGCTTCCTTTCAAGGTCACAGGGGCGTACGGGGCCCCGGAGGGGGCTCGGGTAGGCAGGCGTCAGCGTTGAAAGCCATCCGGGGAGAGGGAGGGAACCCGGATGGCCCGCAACGCCGACCGGCCGAACGGGACGAGCCGGCGCCAGTGGACCGACGTGCGTCGGGCCTGGCCGTGACGGGGCCGGCGGCCTGGGTCTCGATCAGCTCGGGGATGAGGGAGGCCGACAACATCGCGTTCGCCACCGCACGTCAGCGGCGGTCACATGCGCCTCGACCTCGACGGAGCGATAGCTGCGAGCAACACTCATGATCAGGCAGATTATTCCTCGTCACAGGCCATGTCAACTAATTAGATCCATTTTATGCACTTAGCCGGCATGAACCCTCTTCGGGGCTTCGGGTAACCAGCGAGTGGATGGCTTCTATGGGTCAGCGGACGGAGGGTATGAGCAGCGACGCGGAGCTGATCGCGGCCTCGATGGAAGATCCGCTGGGTTTCGCCGGGGTGTTCGATCGGCACTACGAGGCGATCGCGCGTTTCTTGCGCCGTCGTGTCGGACGGTCGCTCGCCGAGGAGTTGGCCAGTGAGACGTTCGTCCGGGCATTCGCCCAGCGCCACCAGTACGACCTGGCCTATCCCGACGCTGCTCCGTGGCTGTACGGAATCGCGAACAATCTGCTGGGCAAGCACGCTCGTGAGGACGATCGTCGGCGGAGGGCATACGCGCGCGCCGTCGAGGGCGCCGCTGCGGGCGACGAGCTCCAGCAGGCTCAGGATCGCGTCGATGCCGGGGCCAGGGGGCCGGCGGTGGCGGCCGCCCTGGCGCGGCTGCGCCCCGCAGACCGAGACACCTTGCTGCTATTCGCGCTCGGCGATCTCGACTACGAAGGCATTGCGCGCGCCACCAACGTACCGGTCGGAACGGTCCGGTCGCGACTGCACCGAGCCCGGCGCTGCATCACCGTCGAGCTCGGCGTCGCGAAGCAGGCGACAGGGGCAGAAACACCATGACCAAGAGGAGCTCAGCGTGAGCAACGACATCGACCTGGACCTGGACCTGGTTCGGGCCCTACATCCCGAGAACGATGAAGGGCGCGACGCGGCTCGTGAGCAAGCCCGAGTGGATCTGCTGAACGCGATCGACGCCGGAGGCGGCGTCGCTCCCCCAATCCCGGCGTCACGCCGGCGGCGGCTGATCGCTTTCGGCGGCGCTGCGACGGCGCTGCTGGCCGCACTGATCGTGGCAATCCTTTTGCTGACCGCGACCTCTGAGACGTCGCCGGCCTACGCGCTGACCCGGCACAGCGACGGGACGCTGACGCTGAAGTTCTACCGCCTGACCACCGACATCCCAGCGCTCAACGCGCGGCTGGCAAAGATGGGCATCGATGAGACGGTCGTCCCGGTCACCCCGCAGTGCACCAACCAGGCTCCGATCTACCCGGTCGGCAGCGCCCAATCGACGATCACGCTCTACGTCGGCCGGAAATACCTGGCCCCCGGGTTCCAAGGCGTGCTCGGCGCCGAACGCCTGCCCAACGGCCGGATCGCTCTCGTCCAAGGGGCGCTGGAACCGTGGGCAATCCCGTCCTGCTTCGCCACCGTCGCGAACACGGACATCACGGTGGTTCCGAACGGATCATCCGGTTGACCTGATCAGCGATCCGAGGTCGCCGACGGGCCCCAGGTGCGTCAGCTTGTCGGGGTTGACGATCGAGCTGATGCTCCTGATCTGACCGCCCACGATGTCGAGCGCCAATACTCCGATCAGCCGCTGTCGTGAGTCGAGAACGAGGGCTCCCGGATCGTCGTTGACCTCGACGGGGCGCAACGACATGCCGGGCTTGCGCGAACCGAAGATCAGCGAGTTGATCAGCGCTCGGGCGACGAGGCTGCGGCCCCGCAGCGGGTGACCCAGGGCTGGCACCTTGCCGCCGCCGTCGCCGGTCAGCTCGACGTCGTGGGCGAGCAGCGCCTCGAGCCCAGACAGGTCGCCTTGCTCGGCGGCGGCGAAGAACCGGGCTGCCAGCTCGTCGCGCTGCTCGCGGGTGGTCTGGAACCGCGGCCGGCGCTGCTCGACATGCTTTCTGGCACGGGTCGCGAGCTGGCGCACGTTGTCCTCGCTCTTGCCGACGATCGCCGCGATCTCCGGATACCCGTAGTCGAACACGTCGCGGAGCAGCAGCACCGCTCGCTGCTCTGGCGAGAGGCTCTCCAGCAGCACCAGCATCGCCAGCGACAGCGAGTCCGCCGTGTCAGCGTGCTCGGCCGGATCATCCCGACCGTCGGTGATGATCGGCTCCGGCAGCCACTCGCCGACGTAGCGCTCGCGACGGGCGCGGGCGGAGCGCAGCTCGTTGATCGCCAGCCGGGTGGTCACGGTCGCGAGGAACGCCCGCGGGGAGACGATCCGCTCGCCTCCGTCGAGCGCCTGATGCACCCGCAGCAGCGCCTCCTGAACCACATCCTCGGCCTCGGACACGCTGCCGAGCATCCGGTAGGCGATCGCAAACGCGACCGGCCGCAGCTCATCGAGCAGTCGCTCGCGATCGTTCATGCCGCGGCTAAGCCGTCACGCCAGGTCGGGTGCGCCGGGCGCCACGCCAGCTCCCGCTTCGCCTTGGCATTGGAGGCGCCGCGGATCTCGGTCATCATCATCACGCCTGCCTCGCCGGCGACCATCCGCCCGATGAACCGCGGTACGCGGACGGGCTTCTTGGCGCCGAGCTCCCGGGCCAGCGCCGGCAGCCAGTCGGCGACCGGGGCGGGGTCATCGTCGACGACGTTATAGACACCGCGGCTGCCGTGCTCGACCGCCGCCACCGTCGCCTCCGCGGCGTCGGCGACGTGTATGAACGACCACACGCCGCCACCATCGCCGACCACTGGGAACTTGCGCTTGCGGATCAGCTCGAACTGCTCCTCGCCCGGTGCCAGCGATGTGCCCGGCCCGTAGAACACGCCGTAGCGCAGCACGATCCCCTCCGTCCACTCCGCCCCCAGCACCGCCGCCTCGAGATGACGGATCGCGGCCAGGGTCTCACGCATCTCCCGTACGGGCGCGGGGTCGAGTGAGTCCTCCTCGCTCTTCACCGGCCCACCGCTGCGCGCATACGCGCCATAGCCAGCTACCGCCTGTGCCACAAACCGACGCACCCCCACCGCCTGCGCGGCGGACAGCAGGTAGTCGGTGCCCTCGGTGCGCAGGCGGTTGGTCGGCGCGGCATCGTGTTCCGTGTAACGCTGAACCCCGGCCAGGGCGGTCAGCTGATGGACGATCACCTCCGGCCGTGCCCTCGCCACGACCTCCGCGACCTGGTCGGGATCAAGCGCGTCCGCCACCACCGGCACCGCACCCAGCTCGCGGATCATCGCCTGCTTTGACTCGCTGCGGGTCATGCCGGTGACCTCATGACCCGCGGCGACCAGACGCGGCACCAGCTGCCTTCCGATCGCTCCCGACGCTCCTGCCACAAACACTCTCATCGTCAACTCCTAATCGAGGATCACCTTCGTCAGCACCAGCTCTCAGAACAACCGGTACGACCCGATCACCGTGAGCGGTTGAACGCTGGGCGGCTCGGCACGCGAGCCCTCGACCCGTTCCTGGAGCTCCCGGAACTCCGGAAGACTGGGGATCGGATTTTCCGCACCTTCGTCGACCTGCAGAAGCGCGACGAACGTCTCGCCGTCTGGCAGGAGAACCGACGCGTAGCGGATCCCATCCGGATGCGCTGCATTGATCGCGGCGAACATCTTCTTCGTCGCCGCCTGAACATCGGTGACGCCTTCGGCCTTGATCTTGGCCTGCGCCATCAGCACGCTCATTGATGATCCTTCCTTCCGGGTTTCATCTGCATCCATCAACAAGACGCGACAGCGGCCCCGGCTGTGACAGGTCCGAGCAGCGCCGGCATCGGAACGCCCGCGCGTAGTACCGCGCATTGGGGCTACGTGAAACTACGGTCGCAGCCGCGGTCCACTAGCGAGACGATAAGAGCGTCCACAGCATTCGGACGCAATCTTCAAACGAAAGAGCAAATTCATGTCTCGCAAGGTGTTCGACAAGCTCACCAGCGCCGGCGGTGTCGTTGCCATTGTCGTGCTACTCGTAGCCGGTGGACTGCTGACCTGGGGCCACAGCTTTGTCAACTCAAACGTCCATGATCAACTCGCGCAGCAACAGATCTCCTTCCCACCGAAGGCGGCGTTCGACCATGCCAAGGCAGGCACCGAGATCACCCCGAGCATGATTCCCTCGGTTTCGCAGTACGCAGGACAGCAACTGCTCACCGGCTCGCAGGCCGAGGCTTACGCGAACCACTTCATCGCCGTTCACCTGTCTGAGATGCCCTATGGCGGCGTCTACGCAAAGGTCAGCGCCGCGGCGATCGCGGCCCCGACGAACGCGAAGCTGGCCGGGTTGAAGCAGACCTCGTTCCAGGGCACAACCCTCCGCGGTTTGCTGCTCGAGGCATATGCCTTCTCGGAGATCGGGGCGGTAATGCTCGTGGGCGCGATCGCGTCGTTCATCCTGGCCATGATCATGGCGGCGCTCGTCGGCCTCGGCATCTGGCACGCCGCGCGCACCTCGGAGGAGGAGCTGGTGCTATCTCCCAAAGCGGTCCCCGCCGTCTGACGCCGGCGTCCAGAAGCACCGCGGTAACGCCCACGTCGGCTTGGTCAGCGACGTGGGCGTTTGCGTGCCGGGGCGCCAACGCTAAGCTGGTCCAGTGGACGAGGGCCTTCCGATCGCGTATCAGGTACTCGACAGTGGCATCCCCGTCTATGCCTCCGACGGCGTTCAGGTGGGGACCGTCGATCACGTGGTCGCCGCCCCCGGACTGGACATCTTTCATGGGATTGTGCTGCGCGTGGGAACGACCCAACGGTTCCTGGCGGCCGACCAGATCGCGTCACTACATGAGCGCGGCGTGGACCTGCGTATCGACTCCGCAGCGGCCGCCGAGTTGCCCGAGCCTCACGGCGGAGCGCCGGCGTGGCGAGAGCATGAGCCGGGAGTCAAACCAAGCCGCTGGTCGCACCTGGTCGATCTGGTCAGCGGCAAAGACCCACGCCGGCGGGACTGGACCGAAGACAAGTAGCCGCCGGGATCGGCAGCGCGCGGTGCGACCGGCTCGCTGCCGAGGCCTATGCGAGCGCCGGCAGCGGACGCAGGTCCGGGGCGGTCCACATCGCTCGAGCCGGTTCGCTGAAGATGAGCTCGCGTGTGTAGAAGTGCTGGATCAGCTTGCTGTCGAGCAGTGCGGGGTTGCGTTGAATGAACGTCTCGAAACTGTCCGCGCTCCAGCGCTGGTCGTGGACGGCGACCAGATGTAGCCAGGCACGCGTGATCGTCTCGTGATACTTGTCCGGGGCACCGTGCAGCCGTGCGACATGCCGGATCGCTGCGACCATGGCCTCGGCCGATTCGTCGACTGAGTAGAGGCGCAGGTAGCTCCAGGCCAGCTCGAGGTGCTCGCGATGGCCGAAGCCACCTCTTCGCTCGAGGATCTCCTGGAGAACCTGTAGGTGACGCTCCTGCATCGCCCGAAGGTAGCCGCAGCCGCGGGAACCTGCAAGAACCGATGGCGTGATCCGAGTGTCACGGCAGCCGGCTATCGATGCTCCGTTCAGCCTGCGTACCGGCGCGCGATCGCCGCCGCGCGCTCGCCGTAGCCGGCACCGAACAGAACCGCGTGGACAAGCAGCGGGAACAGCTGCCACAGCTCCAGCCGCTCCGCGTGCCCGTCGGCGAGCGGGAACGCCTCGGCATACGCGGAGAAGCAGCGCTCACCGGGGCCTCCGAACAGCCGGAGCATGGCGAGGTCGATCTCGCGGTGACCGCCGTACGCCGCCGGATCGATCAGGTACGGCACGCCGTCGCCGTCTGCGAGTACGTTGCCGCCCCACAGGTCGCCGTGCAAACGGGCGGGCGCCTCGGGCGGCCCGGCGAGCTCGGGCAGCCGCTCGCAGACGCGCTCGACCGCAGCGAGTCCGGCCGGCGTGAGCGCACCACGGGCGGCGGCGCGGCGCGCGACTGGCCGCAGGCGAAACGCGCCATATGCCTCAGCCCACGTCGCAGCCACCCCGGCGGGCAGCTCCAGCGGTCCGATCCGCAACCCGTCGGGCGCGCCTGGAGGCGCCGCTCCGTACGCCGCCGCGCCCGCGCGGTGAAGCGCGGCCAGTCCACGACCGAGCGTCTCGGCGCCGGAGTCCGAGAGCCGTCCCGGACGGACCCAGGAGAGCGCGAGCATTCGCGGCTCGCGCTCGCGCCCCGGGGGATCGACGACGGCGAGAACCTCCGGGACCGCCGGCGCGCCCTCGGCCGCGTCGATCCAGCGCAGTCCCGCCGCTTCGGCTGCGTAGCCGCCGGGCGCCGCGTCGGCCGAGGTCTTGATGAAGACCAGGCGCCCGTCCGCCAGACGCGCGGAGTACGCCTCGTTCAGATCGCCGCCGGGCACCCGGCGCAGGTCCGCGACGGCGCTCCCGAGCGCCGCCCCCGCCACCGACCGCAGCGTCGTGGCGTCGGTCACCGTCCCGTGTCGGCTTCGAGCTCGGCGAGCAGCCCGCGGCAGGCCGCCTCCACGATGTCGAGCACCTGCTCGAAGCCGTCGCCATCACCGTAGTAGGGGTCCGGGATGTTGAGATCACCGGCCTGCACCGACGCCGGGTCGAACTCGCGCAGCAGTCGCACCTTCGTCCGCCGCGCCGGATCCTCGCCGGCGATCTGAAGCAGATCGCGCCGGTTCGCAGCATCGGCCGCCAGCACCAGATCGAACTCGTCGAGGTCGGCGGCGGTGACCTGCCGCGCGATGCTGGTCAGATCGATCCCGCGGCGGCGAGCCGCGGCCAGGGCGCGCCGGTCGGCGGGATCGCCGACATGCCAGGCACCCGTCCCGGCACTATCGACCTCGACCCGGGAATCGAGCCCGGCCTCGAGCAACACGTGCCGCATCACGCCCTCAGCGGTCGGAGAGCGGCAGATGTTGCCCATGCACACGAACAGCAGACGCACCGACCAGAGTGAAGCGGACCCGCGGGAGCGTTGCGTCATCATGTGGGTAGCGACCAACGAACCACGACGAAGAAGGAGTAGGAGATGGCTGCAACCGAGAAGGCGATCCTCGCGGGCGGGTGCTTCTGGGGTGTCCAGGATCTGATCCGCAAGCTCGATGGTGTGAGCGCCACGCGCGTTGGCTACACCGGCGGCGACACGCCCAATGCGACGTACCGCAACCACGGCTCGCATGCCGAGGCGATCGAGATCCTGTTCGACCCGGAGCGGATCTCCTACCGCGACCTGTTGGAGTTCTTCTTTCAGATCCACGACCCGACGACGAGGAATCGCCAGGGCAACGACGTGGGGGCGAGCTATCGCTCGGCGATCTACTACGCCGACGACGAGCAGCGTCGAGTCGCGGAGGACACGATCGCCGACGTCGACGCCTCCGGCCTGTGGCCGGGCAAGGTCGTCACCGAGGTCGCCCCCGCCGGACCGTTCTGGGAGGCAGAGCCGGAGCACCAGGACTACCTCGAGCATTACCCGAACGGCTACACGTGCCACTTCGTCCGACCGGGCTGGAAACTGCCGCGACGCGCGCAGGAAGCCGCGCACTGAGCTGACGCGATGCCGGTGAGCACCGGGCGTCGGCGTTGCTCGAGCGCGGGTAGGCTCGCCGCTGATGCCCTCGGTGCTGCTCATTCGTCACGGCCAGGCCTCGTTCGGCGCGACGGACTACGACGTCTTGTCGGAGCTTGGTGAGCGTCAGGCCGCCGCGGTCCATGCCGAGACCGTTCGGCGCGGCGTCGTCGATGCCCGGCTCGTGGCCGGTGGTCTGCGTCGCCAACGTGACACGGCGCTGCCGTGGGCCGAGCGCGTAGAGGAGCTCGAAATCGATGCGCGCTGGAATGAGTACGACTCAGCTGATGTGCTCGGCGCGCATTCGCCGGCCGCTGCGTCCCTTGAGCGGCCCGTCGGCGCCGACGGGGAGGCACTGGGGACGCGGGAGTTCCAGGGCCTGCTCGACGAGGCCCTCCTGGCCTGGATCGCCGCGGGCGCCGACAGCACGGCGAGCGAGCCATGGCCCGCGTTCCAGGGTCGATGCGGTGCAGCGCTCACCACGCTAATCGAGGGGCTCGGCGGCGGGGAGACGGCGCTCGTGTTCACCTCCGGCGGTGTGATCTCCGCGCTCGCCGGGCGGCTGCTCGGCCTGCCTGACAGCGCGATGGTTGCGTTCAATCACGTGGTGGTCAACGCCGCGATCACCAAGGTGGTCCGTGGCCGCCGCGGCGTCAGCCTCGTGTCGTTCAATGAGCACGGGCATCTCGAGCCCGACCACCTCGTCACCTACCGCTGAGCGGCTACGAGTCGGGTCGGCGATCAGAGGTCGTAGGAGATGCCGGCGAGCCCACTCGCGCGCAGACGCGCTTTGAGTGACCGCAGGGTGCGGCTGGCCGGCGCCAACGAGTCGGCCACCTTGATGGCCGAGTAGACCGCTGATTCCTGGGTGTCGAAGCCGGTGGTGTACTGGCCGCTGAAGTAGAGGCCGTGGCGTCCCTGGTGCCGATGCAGAGCGCGGGCGGCTCGGATCGCCGGTCCGGTTGATCACCGGGTGCTTGAACCGTCGTTCGAGCAGGATGTGCGCCGGGTCGGCCCGTCGGCGCGCGGCCCACGATTTGAAGACGTCGACCGTCCCGCCGGACGGAAGCTTGTGGTGCAGGGCGCCGTACCAGACGCTGCCCTCGCATTGACGACCGCGGACCCCGGCGTTGTAGGACGACCAGTTGCTGCGATCGTGATCGACATAGGCCGGGTCGGTGTGGATCAGCAGGCGCGAGTCGAAGTACTCATAGGCGTTCAGCAGGGCTGCGACATCTGCGAAGGCGGACAGTCCGTGCAGTAGCTGGTGTCCGACGCGCGCCGGCGCGTTCAACACCACCGATCGGTAGGGCCCGTGACGACCGCTCGGGGTCTCCAGGAACCAACCGGCGCGCGTTTGTTCCAGTTCCCGCGCGGGCGCGTCGAGGTGCACCAGCACATTCGGGCTGCGGTCGAGCAGGCGCTGCAGGTTCCCCTGCAGGCCGATCGTCGAGTTGTAGGTGGTCGCGCCCTGAAGGATGTCGGCCGGGAACGCCAGCGCGAACGACTGCAGAATCGAGCGCGCCGACGCTCGCAGCGCATCGGTACGCGGTGACCCGATCAACGCCGTGATCCACGGGTACAGGACGTCGCGCTTGAACGTCTGGCTGACGGAAAGGCTGCTGACCCAGGCCTCCACGGTGGTCTCCCACGGCAGGCCCGACAAAACCGCCTGACGCGCGAGTCCCGTAAAGCTCGCGAACCCGACCGTCCGCTGCGGGGTCGTGAACGGGTGGGAGGAGGAGAAGATCGGTGCGCCCCCGCCCGTCGGGAAGATGCACAGGCTTGCCGGCGCCTCCAGCGTGTCATCGGTGGCCGGGTGAGCAGGGTCGTAGAGGCCCAGTTCCTGCAGCAGCGTGACGTAAATGGGGTGCGTGTCGGGATGAAAGAACTGAGCGCCGAGGTCGACGGTGATACGCCGCCCCCGATACTTGATCACGTGCGAATCGCAATGACCGCCGATCTTGGATCTGGCCTCGAAGAGCTCGACGTCGTGGGCGTCGGCCAGGAAGTAGGCCGCGGCCACGCCGCCCGCACCGGCGCCGATGATGGCCACGCGGTGTCGATGCGATCTCGTCCCCGCGGCTTCGATGCGGCCGGCCGGTGAGGCAGCCGCCGGGGCGGCGGCACGACCGGCGAGGACCGATCCGGCGCCGAGCGTCGCCAAACCGGCCGCGCGCTTGACGAGATCGCGGCGGGTGATTGGTCCAGGTGGTGGGGGGTTCTCGGTCATCGCTAGGCACGGCATCTCGGAGACAGCGGCGTCTCGCGCGTCGCACCCTGGCGTGGATATTGACGGAGCCCGATCTGGACAGGTTGGCCGACGAGAGTTAAGGTGTCGGCGGGCGAGCTCGGCGCGGACGCGGATCCGGTGTTGGTGCCGGGTGACGTCGTGACCCACTTCGCTGCGATCAGGAGGCCGCCATGTGTCCGGGAACGTTTGTCGGGATCGTGACCCGCGGGGAGCGGCGGGTGGCCAGGCTCCGGGCTCGGACGCTGGCCTCCGCGGCGGTGGTGAGCGTGGTGGCGTTGTGGACCCTGGGCTGGTCGGCGTCCGCGCTGGCGGTGCTGCCGTCCAACTGCTCGCAGAGTGGCCAGACCGTGACCTGCACGTACGCATACACGGGCGCTGAACAGACGTTGGCGGTCCCGCTCGGGGTCACGAGCGTGAACATCGCGGCGGTCGGCGCGCCCGGTGGGTCGTATCTCGCGCCGCCGAGCGCCGGGGGCACCGCGAGCGCGCACGTGTCGGTCCTCCCCGCCTCGACGTTGTACGTGGAGGTGGGCGGCGTAGGCGGGGCTGCCGCCATGGGCGGCGGTGCGGGCGGCTGGAACGGCGGGGGCGCGGGAGGCTCCAACGCGGGGACGGGCGGTGGCGGTGCCTCCGACGTTCGCACGGTGTCGTGCGGACTGACTTGCCCGGGCAGTGGCACGTCGCTGGCTTCACGGCTGACAGTGGCGGGCGGCGGTGGCGGCGAGGGGATCGACGGTGCCGACGTCACCGGGCTCAACCCGGGTGGCCCGGGGGGCGCGGCCGGCAGCCCTGGCAGTCAGGGAACCGCGGACACGAGCGGGGACAGCGGCGGGTTTGGCGGTCACGCCGGCATCCCGAACGGGGACGGCAACTTTGGCAACGGTGGAACCAGCACCACCGGGGGCATCAACGGCGACCCGGGACAGGCCGGCGCGCTCGGTCAAGGCGGGAACGGTGGCGACAACTTCCAGGGTGGCGGTGGAGGGGGAGGCGGCTACTCCGGTGGCGGGGGTGGCGGCGGAGGCGCCGGCCACGGCGCTGGTATGGGCTTGTCGGCCGGTGGAGGCGGCGGGGGCGGCGGGTCGTCGTACGCGCCGGGGGGCACGATCGGGCTCGCGGCGGTGAACGCTGCGCCGACGGTGACGATCGGCTACACCCTCCCCGCGAGCGCGGATCTACAGGTCGCCCTGAGCGCGGCACCGAGCCCGGCCCATTTCCTTGGCTTGCTCGGCTACCAGGCCACGGTCACGAACCTGGGACCGAGCGCCGCCGGGGCGGTCACCTTCACCGACACGCTTCCGGCCGGGGTGCGGTCGCTGATCCTGTTGCCACCGGCAGGGTGGTCGTGCCATCCCCCACGACTACTGAGCACCGGCGCCATCACCTGCACGAACTCGACCCTTGCCGCGGGCGCGTCGGCCACCTTGCGCTTCGCGGTGGTGGTGCTCGAACGACGCGGCGGATCGCTGCATGACAGCGCGACGGTCAGCTCCGCCGCCACCGACCCAAATCCGGCCAACAATCAGGCGCTCCTCACCACGCCGGTCAACTAACGCAGAACTCCCAGGCGGCGATCGCGTCCCGTAGGTTCGCGTCGTGCAGGTCAACGGTATTGAGCTGGCGGTCGCCGAGCACGGGCCGGCGGATGGACCCGTCGTGGTGCTCTTGCATGGGTTCCCCGAACTCGGGGTCTCGTGGCGTCACCAGCTCAGACCGCTGGCGGCGGCGGGATACCGAGTGCTGGTGCCGGATCTGCGCGGCTATGGAGACTCGGATGCGCCGGTCGCGGCCGAGGAGTACGCGATCGACGTCCTGGCCGGCGACGTCCTCGGCCTGCTCGATCACGCCAACGCGGCGCAGGGAACGGTGATCGGGCACGACTGGGGTGCTGACGTGGCCTGGAAGACCGCGTGGCTTCACCCCGAGCGGGTGCGCGCGGTCGCGGGCCTATCGGTCCCGTTCGCTCCGCGAGCGCCCGCGCCGCCGCTCGGTCTGATGCGCGAGCACCTCGGCGCTGACTTCTACATCGTCTGGTTCCAGGAGCCGGGCGTCGCCGAAGCAGCGCTCGAGCGTGACGTCCGGCGGACCCTGGCCACACCGCGGGTGTGGGATGCCGCCTGGGCGGCGGACCGCGATGAGGACCCACCGACGCCTGCGTTCCTGACGGACGCCGAGCTTCAGGTGTACGTCGATGCCTACACGCGCACCGGTTTCCGCGGAGGGTTGAACTACTACCGGAACCTCGATCGCAACTGGGAGCGGACCGCTCACGTCGCCAAGCGTCGCATCAACCAGCCCGCACTGTTCCTGACCGGGGAGCGGGATCCTGTCCGTCGGTTCATGCCGGCGGCCGTGATGGACGGCTGGGTCACGGACCTGCGCGTCAACGAGGTGATCCCCGACGCTGGACATTGGGTGCAGCAGCAGGCCCCCGAGCTGGTCAACGATCATCTGCTGCGGTGGCTGGCATCCGTGCACCGATGAGCGGACCAACCCGTCGCCGCAGGATCGCGTAGGCGATCCCGCCGCCGGTCAGCGGCACGAGCAGCCCAATCGCCTGGTGGAGCAGGACAACGGCGATCGCGGGGTTGTGAGCCACGCCGTACAGGATCAGCATTCCCGCGATGCCGCCGATCGTCCCGATGCTGGCCGGCAGGGGAATCGATCCGCCGAGGGCGCCGATGATGTAGGCCATGATCACGATCGCGAACCCCGGTACCGGATGAGCATGGACGGCGAAGAAGGCAGTCCACATGACGAGCACGTCGAATCCGAGGTAGGCCAGCACACCGAGCACACTTCTCCAGCTGCCGCGGTGCAGCAGAAGCCGCTTGGTGTCGTCCACGGCGCTCGCGAGCGTGGTGAGCGCGCTCGCGATCTTGGGGTGCTTGGCCTGTAGGCGTTCGGCATGGCTCCTGGTGCGGCGGGCGATCAGCAGCGCGGCGGCGATCCCGGTCGCCGCGACGGCTGCCGGCAGCACCGTCAGCAGGAGGCGTCGTTCGCCGGCCAGGATGCCGGTCGCCAGGCCGACACCGAAGACGATCAGCGCCAGCGCATCGACGGCCGTATTCAGAAAGCTGAGGTTGAACTCGCGCTCGGCGATCCGCTCGGTCGGCACTCCGAGGCGATGCAGGATCAAAGCTCCCACTCCCACCCCTCCCCACGCCCCGCCAGGTAGCAGCAGTCCGCCGGCGAGCTGCGCCCAGGCGACATCTTCGTCGGTTCGCCGCCCGCGGCCGTCACGATCGAGCAGCTTCTCTGGGTCGACGACCTGGCCCCAGGCGAGGACAAACCCGAGCTCGGAGCAGACCTCGAGCGCGATCGCCCCGAGCAGCCATTCCCAGGACACGTGCTCCAGGCTGCGAAAGGCTTGCTTCAGTGCCGGAACCAGCTTCAGCACCACGTAGGCGGCGAGGAGATACGCCACCAGCTTCAGAGCCGACCTCTGCAGATGACCCTTTACGTCGCTCAGCGCGCGCCGGGCGTGGTGCTCCTGCGCGGAACCATCCGGTGTCGCGGGCAGCGAGCGCTGCTCGGGCGGCATCACGCGCGCAGCTTCGCAAACCGAGCGACGCGATGTCCAGCTGCGTCGCCGCCCGATTCGCCGAGGTTGCCAGCGGGTCGGATTGCGGATAGAACACGCGCATGATTCGACGACTCCTCGCCTCGGCCGCCCTCCTCCTCCCGCTCTGTGTTCCGGCTATGACCCGTGCCGCGCAGCCCGACATCGCCCGGTACGTGTTACCGCCGGGCAACTACGGAGGACTGCCGACGGGGCCGCACTCGCTCGACCAGCTGCCGCTGTATTCGGGCCTGACGCCGCTGCGACGACACATCTCGATGGCCGACGTGTTCCATTCCTACCTGCCGATGAACTTCCGTCCGATCGGGGCGACGCAGAACGAGCCGGTGGGCCGTACCGACGTAAGGGTCACCTACGACTCGTACGGCATCCCCCACATCAAGGGCAAGACGCGCGCCGCGATGATGTTCGGTGCCGGGTGGGTGATGGGACGAGACCGCGGGCTGCTCTTCCAGTTCGGCCGTGACCCGGCCCGGGCCGCGGTCGCCGATATCCCCGGCCTCGACGCGTTCTCCCTCGTCACCAGCGCAACTCCCTTCAAGCCCAGCGCGGAGACCGAGGCGCTGGTCACCCAGCAGCGCCAGAGGCTGGTTCGCGCCTATGGGGCGGAGGGGCGCCAGATCCTGCGTGACATGGCGAACTACACCAGCGGCGTAAACGCCTACTACCGGACGAACCACGTCGCGTTTCCCGACGGCCGGCCGTTCAACGCCAACGACATGATCGCGGTGACTGCGTTCATCGGCTCGATCTTCGGCAACGGCGGCGGCACGGAGCACGAGAACTCCGACCTGCTGGCCCGAATGGAGCAGGCGTTCGGCGCCCAGCGTGGTCATGCCATGTGGGGCGACGCCATGGAGGCGAACGACCCCGATGCTCCGGTCACGACCCACAAGCGCTTCCCCTACCCCACGCTCACGGGAGGAAAGGTCACGGGCTCGGTGGTTGTCGATCCCGGATCGATCCAGCTCGCCCAGGATCCTCGGACCGGCGCGAAACGGACGATGGAGACGCCTCGACGCCACGCCTCGAACTGGCAGCTGGTGGCCCCGGAGCGCTCGGCCACCGGCCGTCCGATTGGCGTCATGGGCCCGCAGCTCGGCTACTACTACCCGGAGATCGTCTATCAGGAGCAACTTCAGGCTCCTGGCATCGACGCCCAGGGGGCTGCCGTGTCCGGCCTCGGCTTGTACATCCTCATCGGCCGGACGCAGAACTATGCCTGGAGTCTGACCTCGGCCGGCAACGACAACGAGGACGTGTTCGCGGAGAAGCTCTGCGTGCCGGGCGGGGGCGTGCCCACCCGCACCAGCCAGTACTACATGTTCCGCGGGCACTGCCGGGCGATGCACATCTTCGACGCCGGAAGCCTCGCCGGCAAGGAGATCAAGTTTCCCGTGACCGTGCACGGTCCGGTGATCGGGACCGCGACCGTGCACGGGAAGGCCTACGCGCTCGCGCGCAAGCGCTCCACCTACGGCCAGGATGTGCTGTCGCTGGGCGCGCTAAAGGCGATGACCGAAGGGCGGGCAACCACCCCCCAGCGGTTCTGGAAGTACGCCAATCGGTTCGGCTTCACCTTCAACTGGGGCTACGTCTCACGCAAGGCGACGTCGTTCTTCTCCTCGGGACTGCTTCCTGTCCGCGCGCCGGGACTCGACCGTCGGCTGCCGACGCTGGGGACCGGGGGCTATGAATGGCGCGGCGTCCTGTCCGAGCTGGCACATCCGCACGACATCGCGGGGCCACACGACCTGCTGCTCAACTGGAACAACAAAGCCGCACCAGGATGGATGCCCGGCGATGACGCGCACGACGGCATGGTTCAGCACGTCTCGCTGTTCGGCCCCTGGCCGAAGCATCCTCGCGTGAACGACGCCGTCGGCGTCATGAACCAGGCCGCCACCCAGGACGCGACGGGTGTGCTGGTCTGGCCGGTCATTCGAGCCATGCTCGGGCGCGGCCACGCACCGGATGCCCAGACGGCGAACGCGGTGGCGCTAATCGACAACTGGGTCCGTCATGGTGCTCCCACCGTCGGCAGCCCGCCGGGCGGCCCGATCCCATATGCGGGCGCCGCGCTGCTGAGCGCCGCCTGGCCGCACATCTTCGACGCCGTCATGGGCCCGCGGCTCGGGAAACTGCTCGCGGCCTTCGAGAGCCTCCTCGGTCGCGATCCCTCCTATGTGGACAAGGACCTCAAGACCGAGCTCGGACGCCACGTCCTCGCTCCCTACTCGGTCCGCTACTGCGGCCGAGGGAATGTGCCCGCGTGCGCGCGGTCGCTGTGGTCGGCGATCAAAGCCGGACAGGCCGATCTGGTCAAGCAGAACGGCGCGAGCGCATCGTCCTGGCGCATCGACCAGGGTTTGACCGGGTTCGTGCCAGGCCTGATCACGACCATGTTCCCGAGCACCAACCGGCCGACCTACCAACAGGTCATCTCGCTGGCGCCGCGACCGTAGAGACAACCCAATTTGTTCGCCGGATTCGGCGGACCCTCCGAGAATCAGTTTCATGCCGCGAATAGCCGCAGCCCCATTCGGGTAGCTGGCGCACTGTGGGACTACTCGTCTATCTGATCATCCTGCTCTTCGTTGGCTTGTTCGTCGGCGCGCTGGCGCGGCTCCTGCTGCCAGGACCAGATCCCATGGGGATCGGCATGACCGCTCTCGTCGGCATCTGCGGAACCTTCAGCGCAGGTCTGTTCTCGTGGTACGTGCTGCATCGCCACGGCGCCGGGCTCTTGTTGTCCGTCGTGTTCTCGATGCTCGTGGTCTGGATCTACCGTCACTCGCGGGGCGGGACCTACGGACGCCGGGGTTCCGGCGGACGTCGGCGGCCGCTTTAGAGCACCGCACGGTAGCCTCTTGCCCTGCAGGGCCGGGACCACGTTGAGGCACCGGAGGCCGAACCTGCGCCACAGTCGGGATCAGCATCAAGACGAGAGGTGTGATGACTCGGCACAAGCGTGCCACCGCCGGAGCAATCGCGCTCCTGATCGTTCTGGTTGCGGTGACCGTCGTCCCGGCCTTACTGAGTTCGAGCGCGGGCGCGCTGAGCGACTCAACCTCATGTTCGGGGTGGGGTTCCGCCAGCCAGGCGCAGCAGACCGCCTATTCGCACCTCTACCTCGATGAGTACGGGGTCCTTCCCAGCGGAGCCAGTGACCCCGCCAGCGTCAAGTCAGCCGTCAGCACCGCCTGCATTCAGGCCGCCTACTTGGGCGAGGCCGACGACGTGAGCGTTGTTGCCGCCGTCAAGCATCAATACTGAGGATCTCCGCTTCGGCGGGCGCGCTCGTCTGACGGCTGCCTGCCAAGTCCTCACTTCGAGCCGGGCGTGATGGCGGCGGCGATGAGCGCGGTGGCGGCCGCACGCGCCGGGGCGGCGATGGCCGGGTCGCGGTCCATATTGGCGGCGAGCCCTCCGCCGTCGTAGATCAACTGGAGCTGGCTGGCGAGGAGCCCGGGGTCCGGGGCATCCGCGGCAGCGGCGAGCTCGGTGAACAGGGCGCGGACGTCCCGGCGTGTGACCGGCGGATCCCGCCGTCTGAAGCGCCCGCACGGGACACGCAAGGCAGCTGCGTTCGTGTTCTCGCCTGTCGGTCGGACGGATCCGTCTACGGCCATAGACTGAAGATCATGTCTCCCCTGATAGCGACCGAGGATCTGATCGGTGCCCAGGGCGTCGCCGAACTGCTCGGACTCTCGCACCCCAACACCGTCAGCTCGACCAGCGGCGATACGCCGACCTCCCCCGTTCAGTCGTTGATCTGGGCGAGGGTCGCGTCAAGCTCTGGCTGAAGCAGGAGATCGCCGGTTGGGCGGAGCAGCAAGCGACAGCAGGCCGAGCGCGTCCGAAGGCGTCGTGCCAGTCGGTGAGCATCGCCCTTCGGGGTCCTCATCACCACTGTCTCCGGCTTGCGTCAAGGTCGAAGGGATCCTGTGCTCTCCCAGTGATCGGCTCAATCCCGTAGAGCCAACACTTCCGGTTTGAAGACGGCCCCGGATGGCCGTCTTCAAACCGGAAGTACCGCGACGGAGGCCGCCGGCTCACAACGGCGTGGCCGTTCGCGCCGAGGGCGCTTTCAAGGAGCCGCACCACCAGCCGGACGAGGCCTTCGCGCCGACTGAGGACTTGAGCGGACGCTGCTCGGACGCGCCCTGCTCATCGC
>CAWEGQ010000014.1:0-95172 GCA_963808605.1 uncultured Solirubrobacterales bacterium | reverse complement strand
TGAATCCCCTGCAACTACCGAAGTGGGCGATACTGGGCTCGAACCAGTGACCTCCGCCTTGTCGAGACGGCGCTCTCCCAGCTGAGCTAATCGCCCGGGAGGAGTCAAATGTATCGCGGAAGGGGGGCTGCGTCGTCGCGGGTACAGTGTCGCGATGAGGTGGAAGGGGCCCGTCTTCGCATGTGCTGCCCTGGCGCTGGCCGGGGCGCTGCCGGCGGAGGCGCTGACGGCCACCAAGCCGACCCGGATCTCGGTCAGCCCGACTTCGGGCGGACCGTCGACCACGTTCAGGCTGCATTTCACGGCGCCGGACCGGACGGGCAGGTTCGGCGGCCTCGACCGCCGCGACGAGCTCACAGTGACTGGTCCGGCGAACCGGAAGGGGTGCGTAGCGCTGGGCTCCGCGACGCTTGGGTCCTCGCGCGCGGGCGCGCGCGTGAGCGCGAAGCTGGTCCCGCATCGTCTGGGCGGGCGCTGGTGTACCGGCACGTTCCGCGGCCGGATCGAGGAGATCGGGCGGCCGGTCTGCCAGCCGGCGAGGCCCTGTCCCGAGTTCATCGTTTTGATCCGGAAGGTCGGGACGTTCAAGTTCACCGTCAGGCGCAAGCCCTCGTAGTCGGCTGGCGAAGACGTAGCATCAGGCGGGTATGGACTACGAGCTGCCAGACGGGAACAAGCTGAGCCTGCCCGACGGGGCGACCGGCGCCGACGCCGCCGCGGCGATCGGGCCCGGCTTGGCGCGGGCTGCGCTGGCCGTGAAGGTCGACGGCGAGATCCGCGACCTGGCCCGGGAGCTACCGGTCGGCGGCCCCGGCAAGATCGAGATCATCACCGACCGCAGCGGCGTCGACGCGCTGGAGCTGATCCGCCACGACACCGCTCACGTGCTCGCCGCCGCGGTGATGGAGCTCTATCCGGGGGTGAAGATCTCGATCGGTCCGCCGATCGAGAACGGCTTCTACTACGACTTCGACTTCCCCGATGGTGTGAGCCTGAGCGACGCGGACTTCGCGGCGATCGAGGCGAAGATGCGAGAGCACATCGCCGCGGACGAGCCGTTCGTGCGCGAGGACGTCTCCGTGGCCGACGCGCTCGAGCGCTTTCGAGCGGAATCTCAGCCCTACAAGGTGGAGCTGATCGAGGATCTGGTCAAGAACCAGCAGGTCGAGACCGTCTCGCTCTACACCAACGGACCCTTCACCGACCTGTGCCGAGGCCCGCACGCCCCGTCGACCAAGCGGATCAAGGCGTTCAAGCTGCAGTCGGTGGCCGGCGCCTACTGGCGGGGCGACGCCAACCGGCAGATGCTGACCCGCGTCTACGGGACAGCGTTCTTCTCGGCCAAGGACCTGGAGGAGCACCAGGAGCGACTCGAGCGGGCGCGGGCCAACGACCATCGCCGGCTTGGACCGCAGCTCGGCATGTTCACCTTCTCCGACGTCGCTCCGGGCATGGCCTTCTGGCTGCCGGCCGGGACCGAGGTGTTCAACTCGCTGGTTGCACTGAGTCGTGAGATGGGGCGCCCCCGCGGCTATACCGAGGTCAAGACGCCCCAGCTGTACGACCGATCCCTGTGGGAGACCTCGGGCCACTGGGACAAGTACCACGATGAGATGTTCGTGACCGAGTCTGAGGATCGGCCGATGGCGCTCAAGCCGATGAACTGCCCCGGTCACTGTCAGCTCTACTCGCTGCGCCGGCACTCCTACCGGGACCTGCCGGTCCGTTACTCCGAGCCCGGCCTGCTGCACCGCAACGAGCCGAGCGGCACGCTGCACGGGCTCCTGCGCGTGCGGCAGTTCGCCCAGGACGACGGTCACATCTTCTGCACCGAGGAGCAGCTCCAGGACGAGGTGGCCGGCGTGCTCGAGTTCGCCTTCGCGACCTACGCGGTGTTCGGGGTCGACGTCCGGCTCGAGCTTTCGACCCGGCCGGAGAAGCGGATCGGCTCTGACGAACTGTGGGATCACAGCGAGGCAGCGCTGCTGAAGGCGCTGGAGAGCCACGGGCTCGAGTACGACCTCAACGAAGGCGACGGAGCCTTCTACGGGCCGAAGATCGATATGCACATGACCGACTCGCTCGGCCGGTCCTGGCAGCTGGGAACCTGCCAGTTGGACTACAACTTCCCCGAGCGCTTCGGGCTCACCTACACCGGCGCCGACAACGTCGAGCACCAGCCCGTGATGATCCACCGGGCGCTGATGGGCTCCTATGAGCGGTTCATCGGGATCCTGCTCGAGCACTACGGCGGGGAGTTGCCGGTCT
This sequence comes from uncultured Solirubrobacterales bacterium, assembly GCA_963808605.1. GTDB lineage: Bacteria > Actinomycetota > Thermoleophilia > Solirubrobacterales > Solirubrobacteraceae > Palsa-465. Next base: position 92,904 of record CAWEGQ010000014.1, on the reverse strand, counting down.
GGCTCGCGCCGGTGCAGGCGATCGTGCTGCCGATCTCCGACCGTCATGCCGCGTACGGCCAGACCGTGGTGGATCGCCTGGCCGCGGAGGGGGTGCGGATCGAGCTCGACGATCGCACCGAATCGGTCTCGCGCAAGATCCGCGACGCCGAACTGCGCAAGATTCCCTACATGCTGGTGGTCGGCGACCGTGAGCAGGAGGCAGAAGAGCTTGGGCTACGCGAGCACGGCAAAGGCGACGCCGGTTCGGTCCCGATCGACGCATTCGCGCAGCGCGTCGGCGCGGAGATCAAAAGTCGCTCGGCGCGCTGAACGCCGCTATACTCGCATTCGTTGACCCAAGTGATTCATCACGCCCGGCACGGCGCCGCTTGACGTTCCGCCGCCAAGATCGCTAGTGCCCGTCCCTCGTAGGTTTGACCGGCGGCCGCCGGATCGGGACACCACGCGGATCAACGATCGGATCCGAGTCCCCGAGGTTCGACTGGTCGGCGAGGACGGCAAGCAGATCGGGGTCATCAAGACCTCAGAAGCCTTGGCCTACGCGCAGGAGCGCGATCTCGACCTCGTCGAGGTTGCCCCGGAGGCTCGTCCGCCCGTCTGCCGCGTGCTCGACTACTCCAAGTACAAGTACGAGCAGGCCCAGAAGCAGAAGGCCGCCCGCAAGCATCAGCAGCAGATCACGATCCGCGAGATCAAGTTCCGCCCCAAGATCGCGCAGAACGACTACGACACCAAAAAGGGTCATGTCACGCGGTTCCTGAAGAACAAGGACAAGGTCAAGATCACGATCATGTTCCGGGGCCGCGAGGTCACTCACCCCGAGCGCGGCACCGCGCTGCTGGACAAGCTTTCCTCCGAGTTGTCCGAGATCGCCGTGATCGAGCAGACGCCGCTTCAGGACGGCCGCAACATGACGATGATGCTCGCGCCGTCCAAGTCCGTGCTGGCGGGCGAGAAGGACAAGGCCTCCGATGACGAGGCCTCCGACGGGGCTGCCCCGGCCGAGGCGCCGGCAGCCGTGGAGCCGGCAGCCGTGGAGCCGGCGGCCGTGGAGCCGGCAGCCGTGGAGCCCGAAGCCGTGGAGCCCGCAGCCGAGGCGGCGACGGCTGAAGCGCGCCCGGAGCCCTCGAAGGAGAGCTCTCAGCCGAACGGTAATGGGGCTGGGCAACCCGCGGTGGAGGAACAGCCGCAGTCGCCTACCCCGAGTGACGCCGGCGCCTGACGCGGAGCGTCGTTCCGGCGCGACCCAGTAGCCGAATCCCGAGGGTCTGCTTTACTCTCGGACGCGATGCCGAAGATGAAGACCCATTCGGGTACGAAGAAGCGCTTCAAGCTGACCGCGACCGGCAAGGTGCGCGGCCGGCACTCCTTCACGACCCACATCCTCGAGAAGAAGTCGCCCAAGCGCAAGCGTCAGCACGGTAAGCCGATGTTCGTCTCCGATCACGACGCCCCCCGGGTCAAGAAGCTGCTGGGGGCCAAGAAGTCATGACCAGGGTCAAGCGCTCGGTTCACGCGCGCAAGAAGCGTCGCGCCACGCTGGAGATGGCCAAGGGCTATCGCGGCGACGCCAGCCGGCATTACCGGACCGCCAAGGAGGCGGTGCTGAAGGCCGACCAGTACCGCTATCGCGACCGCCGCAACCGCAAGCGGGACTTCCGGCGCCTGTGGATCACGCGCATCAACGCCGCCGCGCGCCTGAACGGCCTCTCCTACTCGCAGTTCATGCACGGCCTGCAGCTCGCCGAAGTCGAGCTCGACCGCAAGATCCTCGCGGACATCGCCGTTCGCGACGCCGACACCTTCCGACGTTTTGCCGACCGCGCCCGTGAGGCGCTGGCGGCCGGCTGAGCGACCAGCTCAGACTCCACCAGCACCGCCAAGGGCGCCGCTCCATCCGGAGGGCGCCTTTTTTCGTTCATGACCATCACCAGCTCACACAACCAGAAGCTCAAGGAGATCCGCAAGCTGCGGATGCGCCGCCGTGAGCGCGATCGCTCCGGGCGGTTCCTGGCCGAGGGCGAGGATCTGCTGGCCGCCGCCGACGCCGCCGGCTGGCCCCCGCTGGAGCGCTTCTGCGCGACGGGTAGCGGGCTGCCCGGGGTCGAGGTGGAGCCGGCGCTGCTGGCTTCCGCCTCGGGGCTCGGCTCGGGCACTCGCGCGCTGGCCGTCTACGCGGAGCGCTGGGCGCAGGCGGCGGTCGGGCCGCTCTGCGTGTACCTCCACGGCGTCCACGACCCCGGCAACGTCGGCGCGGTGTTGCGCAGCGCGCAGGCGTTCGGCGCCTCCTGTGTGGCGATCGGCCCCGGCACCGCCGACCCGTTCGGGCCCAAGGCGGTGCGAGCCAGCATGGGGGCCGTCTTCGGTGTCCCGCTCGCCCGCGCGAGCACGATCGCCGAACTTCCGGGAGCCACGATCGCGCTGGTGCCGGAGCGTGGCGCCTCCCTGGCCGAACTTTGGCGCTCAGCGCGCCCCACAGGCCCATCTGGAGCCAAGGTTCCCGAACTGACCCTGCTGATCGGGGGCGAACGCGACGGATTGCCGGCCGACTTGGCCGAGCAGGCCGACCACGTCGCCCACATCCCGATCGCCACGCACTCGCTCAACGCCGCGATGGCAGCCACGGTCGCGCTCTACGAGGTAACTAGGATGGCCCCCGGACATGAGTGAGATGAGCGAAAAAATCGAGCAGATCAGGGCCGAGGCCCAGGCGGCGATCGACGCCGCCGGCGCCAGCGACGCCCTCGAGGACGTGCGGATCCGCTTCCTCGGACGCAAGGCCGAGCTGCCGAACATGCTTCGTGGGGTGGCCGAGCTCCCACCGGACCAGCGTGGGGCGGTCGGCAAGGCCGCCAACGAAGCGCGCAAGTCGCTGGAGGCGGCGATCGAGCGGCGCTCACAGCAGATGGCCGGTGAGGAGCTCCAGAACCGGCTCGAGCAGGACCGCATCGACGTCACGTTGCCCGCCGACCCGATGCCGCAGATCGGCCGGCTGCATCTGATCACCCAGACGCGCCGCGAGATCGAGGACGTGTTCCTCGGGCTCGGCTTCAACGTGGCCGAGGGGCCCGAGGTGGAGCGCGTCTACTACAACTTCGACGCGCTCAACACGCCGGTCACGCACCCCTCGCGGCTGCTGACCGACACCTTCTATGTCAAGCCGGTCAAGGACCTGTTCGATCCGGACACGGTGCTGCTCCGGGTCCACACCTCGCCCGTGCAGATCCGGGCGATGGAGAGCCAGCCGCCGCCGATCTACATCATCATGCCGGGCCGGGTTTACCGCCCGGACTCGGACGCCACCCACACCCCGCAGTTCCACCAGATCGAGGGCCTGGCCATCGACGAGGACATCACCCTGGGGGATCTCCAGGGCACGCTGCTCACCTTCGCGCGGGCGATCTTCGGCGAGGACCGCCAGGTCCGGATGCGCCCGCACTTCTTCCCGTTCACCGAGCCCAGCGTCGAGGTCGACGTCTCCTGCTTCAACTGCACGGACGGAGTGACCGCCGCCGGTGAGCGCTGTCCGCTGTGCAAGGGCACGGCCTGGATCGAGATCCTCGGCGCCGGAATGGTCGACCCCAACGTCCTGGAGCACGTGCGCGAGCACGGCTACGACCCGGAGAAGGTGCAGGGCTTCGCCTTCGGAATGGGGATCGAGCGGATCGCCATGCTCAAGCACGGCGTGCCCGACCTGCGGATGCTCTACGACAACGACATCCGCCTGCTGGAGCAATTCGGCTGATGCGCGTCCCGATCGAGTGGCTGCGTGAGTACTGCCGGCCGTCGCTGAGCTCGGCCGCGCTGGCCGAGCGACTGGCCATGACGGGCACCGAGGTCGAGCGGGTCGAGCACCACGGCGTCGCCGCCCTGGAGAACTTCGTGATCGGGAAGGTGCTGAGCCGCCAGAAGCACCCCGACGCCGACCGGCTCAGCGTCTGCATGGTCGATGTCGGCGGGAGCACGCCCTCGCAGATCGTCTGCGGGGCGCCGAACGTCAAAGCCGGGCAGACGGTGGCGGTCGCCCGGCCCGGCGCGGTGATGCCCGACGGCTCCACCCTCGGCAGGGCCAAGCTCCGGGGGATGCAGTCCAACGGGATGATCCTGGCCGAGGACGAGGTCGGCATCGGGACCGACCACGACGGGATCATGGTGCTCGAGCCGGACACCCTGGCGCCGGGCTCACCCCTGGCCGACGTGCTGCCGATCGCCACCGACGTCCTGGTCCTCGAGATCACGCCGAACCGGCCGGACTGCCTGGGGATCTACGGGATCGCCCGCGAGGTCCACGGCGCCACCTTGGCCGTGCTCGAGCCGCCCCCGTGGGCGGAGGATCCGGGGAGCGACGGGCCGGTGGAAGGGATCCGGATCGACGTGCAGTGCCCGGATCTGTGCCCGCGCTTCACCGCCCGGGTGTTCGAGGACGTCGAGATCAAGGAGAGCCCGCCCTGGCTGAAGGCCCGGCTGATGGCCGCCGGGCAGCGGCCGATCTCCAACGTGGTCGACATCACCAACTACGTGATGCTGCTGACCGGACAGCCGTTGCACGCGTTCGATCTCGACCGGATCGCCGGCGGGGAGCTGACGGTACGCCGCGCCGGCCAGGGGGAGATCGCCCAGACGCTGGACGGGCAATCCCGCAAGCTCGATGACCAGATGGTGCTGATCGCCGACGCCGACGGCCCCACCTCGATCGCCGGCGTGATGGGGGGGATGCGCTCCGAGGTGGGGGCCGACACCACCCGGGTGCTGATGGAGGCCGCCACCTGGGTCGGGCCGAACATCCACCGGACCTCGCTGGCCCTCGGGCTGCGCAGCGAGGCCTCGGCCCGGTTCGAGAAGCAGCTGCAACCCGAGCAGGCGCTCGAGGCCCAGGCGGTTGCCACCAAGCTGATGATCGAGCTGGCCGGAGCGCGCGTGGCCCCGGGCACGGTCGACATCGGTGGGCCCGGCCCGGCCCTGCAGACGATCCGCCTCCGCGACGCCAGGATCGAGAGCCTGCTCGGCGCCCCGATCCCGCGCGAGCGCAGCCAGAGGATCCTGGAGGCAATTGAGTTCCAGACCGTCGAGGCCGATGACGGACTCGACGTGACGGTACCCGCCTTCCGCCGGGCCGACGTCACCCGCGAGGCCGACCTGATCGAGGAGGTGGCCCGGCTCGACGGCCTCCAGAAGCTCCCGGCCACGCTGCCCGCCACTCGCCATGCGGTCGCCACCCAGGGCGGGGCCGCCCCGGCGGGGTTCGGCCGGCTGACGCCCCGTCAGCGGCTGCGCCGGCGCGCCAGCGACGCGCTGGCCGCGCAGGGGCTGCACGAGATCGTCGGCTGGAGCTTCGTCGGTCCCGACCTGGCTCAGCGGCTGCGCCTGACCGACCGCGACGCGGTGAAGCTCGAGAACCCGATGTCCTCCGACCAGTCCGAGCTGCGCACCACCCTGCTGGGATCGCTGCTCGACGTCGCGCGGCGCAACCGGGCCCAGGGCGCCGGCACGATCCGGCTGTTCGAGGCCGGGGCGGTCTACCTCCCGCAGAGCGGTCAGCCGCTCCCCCGTGAGCCCTACCACCTGGGGGGTCTGCTGATCGGTCCGGCCCGGCCGGCCACCTGGCGAGACGACGACCCACCGGGCGCCGACTTCTACACGGCCAAGGGCGTGCTCCAGGGTTTGCTTGACGGCCTTCGCGTCCCGTGGAACGTCCACCGCGGCGCCGAGCCGTTCCTGCACCCAGGGAGCGCCGCCACGGTGGTGGCCGGCGACTCGCCGGTGGGCTGGGTGGGCAAGCTGCATCCGCTGGTCGCGGCGGCCTGGGAGCTCCCCGATACGGTCGCCGTGTTCGAGATCGACCTCGATGCACTCCCTGAGCCGTCGGCCCCGTTATTCGAGGACCTGATCGGCTTCCCCGAGGTGCGCGAGGACATGGCGGTGATCGTGGCCGATCGGGTCAGCGCCGCCGACGTGCTCGCCGAGGTGACCCGCGCCGGGCGTCCGCTGTTGGCCGGCGCGCAGGTGTTCGACGTCTATCGCGATGCCGAGAAGCTCGGGGCGGGCAACGTCTCGCTGGCTCTGCGCCTGTCCTACCGCGCCGCCGACCGAACGCTGACCGATGCGGAGGTGGCCGCCCAGCGCGCGTCGATCGTGAGAGAGCTCGAGGACAAGCTGGGCGGGCGGATCCGTGTCTCGTAGCGTCGCCGTGTTCGGCGCCGCGGGGTACGCCGGCGCGCTGGCCGCCCGGTTGCTCTGGCGACATCCGGCGTTTGAGCTCACCGCGGTCACCGCGCGCTCCGACATCGGCCGGCGCCTCGATCAGCTCTACCCGCATCATCGCGTGCCGCTGACCCTCGAGGAGCTCGATCTCGACCGCCACGGCGACGTCGATGCGGCGATCGTGGCCTACCCCCACGGCGCCGCCGCCCCCGTCGTCGCCGGCCTGCGTGACCGGGGCGTCCGCGTCGTCGACCTGAGCGCCGACTTTCGCCTGCGCGACCCCGCCGTGTACGAGGAGTGGTACGTCGAGCATCCGTTTCCCGACCTGATCGAGCAGGCGGTGTACGGCCTGCCGGAGCGCTATCGCGAGCAGATCCGGGACGCCGACCTGGTGGCGAATCCCGGCTGCTACCCGACCGCCACCGTGCTGGCGCTGGCCCCCTTGGCCCAGGCGGGGCTGATCGAGGACCTCGTCGTCGACGCCAAGTCCGGCGTCTCGGGGGCCGGGCGGGGCGCGACCGACAAGACCCACTTCGTCACCGTCGACGAGAACGTCAACGCCTACGGCGTGCCGCGCCATCGCCACACGCCGGAGATCGAGCAGGAGCTCGCGGTGCTCGGCGCGGAGCGGCGCATCACCTTCACCCCGCATCTGGTGCCGCTGGACCAGGGCGAGCTCGTCTCCTGCTACGTGACGCCGCCCACGCCGAATGGCGCTCACGACCTGGACAGGCTCTACCACGACGCCTACGACGCCGAGGCGTTCGTCGAGATTGCCGACCGTCCCCCCGGGGTGCGCGACGTGCGCGAGACCAACTTCTGCACGATCTCGGTCCACCGCGACGAGCGCACCGGCCGGGTGATCGTGTTCGCCGCGATCGACAACCTCTGGAAGGGCTCGGCCTCGCAGGCGGTCCAGAACCTCAACCTGATGTTCAAGCGGCCCGAGGGCGAGGGCATCTCGTGAGCGACAGCGAATTCTTCAGCTCGCGGTGGATCGACGCCCCCGAGCACGTGCGCGTGATCCCGGACGCCGGCCTGCCCCAGGGCTTCCGCGCCGCCGGTGTCGCCTGCGGAATCAAGGAGGACGGGGTCCTCGACCTCGGAGTCATGGTGTCCGACGCGCCCGAGACCACCAGCGCCGCGCGGTTCACCCGCTCGGGGACGTTGGCGGCGCCGGTGCTGCTGACCCAGGAGCGCACCGACCTGCAGGCGCTCCGGGCGATCATCGTCAACTCCGGCAACGCGAACGCCGCCACCGGGGGACGTGGGCTCGACGACGCCGCCAAGATGCAGGGGGGTGGCGCGCTGGTCGCCCGGGTCCCCGAACGCCAGGTCGCGGTCGCCTCGACCGGCGTGATCGGCGTCCCGTTGCCGATGAACATGATCTCCCGCGGCGTCGCCGCCATCTCCCACCAGCTCCGCGCCGACGGCGACGCGGACTTCGCCGATGCGATCCGAACCACCGACGCCTACCAGAAGCGCGTCGGGCTCGAGATCTCGCTCAGCGGCGGACCGGTCAGGTTGACCGCCCAGGCCAAGGGCGCGGGGATGATCTCCCCGGGCTTCGCCACGCTGCTGGTGTTCGTTCAGACCGATGCCAGGCTCTCGCCGGAGACGTGCGACCTGCTGCTGGGGGTGACGGTCAAGCGCTCGTTCGAGCGGATCAGCGTCGACGGCCAGATGTCGACCAGCGACACGGTGATCCTGCAGTGCAGCGGCGCCTCCGGCATCGCCGTCGAACCCGAGACCGACGACGAGCTGCGCTTCGGCGAGGCGCTCGACGCCACCCTGCGTCAGCTGGCCCTGATGGTCGCCCGCGACGGCGAGGGCTCGCGGCGGGTGGGCCGGGTGCACGTGCACGGCGGCGACTCCGCGGCGGTCAACGCGGTGGCGCGCGCGGTGGCGAATTCTCCGCTGGTCAAGACCGCGCTCTACGGCGGGGATCCGAACTGGGGCCGGATCGTTCAGGCCGTGGGGATGGCGCTGCCGGGAACCGCGCCGCTGCCGGTGGAGGTCTCGATCGAGGGCGTGCAGGTCTGCGCGCGGGGCGCGCGGGTGCCCTTCGACGAGGCGGCGCTCAGCGCGGCGGTCAAGCGCGAGGAGGTCGAGTACGAGATCGGGCTCCCGGGCGAGGGCCACGAGACCGAGCTGTTCTTCTCCGACCTCGGCCACGAGTACATCACCATCAACGCCGACTACACGACATGACGGAGCGGAGCGTGCGAGACGTAGCCACCCTGCTCGAGGCGCTGCCGTACATCCGCGAGTTCTACGGCAAGACCGTGGTGATCAAGTACGGCGGCGCGGCGATGACCGAGCCGGGGCTGAAGGAGGACTTCGCCCGGGATGTGGTCCTGCTCAAGTACGTCGGGATGAATCCGGTGATCGTGCACGGCGGCGGCCCCGAGATCACCGGCTATATGGAGCGCCTGAACCTGCCGGTGGAGTTCGTCGAGGGCCTGCGGGTCTCCGACGCCGCCACGGTGGAGGTGGTGAAGATGGTGCTGGTGGGCAAGGTCAACAAGGACATCGTGCTGCTGATCAACCGTCACGGTCAGCCGGCGGTCGGGCTCTGCGGCGACGACGGGCTGCTGTTCCGAGCCACCCGGCAGTCCGCCCCCAGCGGACAGGACATCGGTTTCGTGGGCCGGATCGAGCACGTCGACGTCGACGTGCTGATGCACGTCGCGCAGGACTACATTCCCGTCGTGGCCAGCGTCGGGGCAGATCGCGAGGGCAACTCCTACAACATCAACGCCGACGAGGCGGCCGGTGCGGTGGCCCGCGCCCTGGGCGCGTTCAAGATCATGTTCCTGACCGACGTGGCCGGCTGGATGAGGGATCCGGCCGACCCGGCCAGCCTGGTCTCGGAGGCCGACGTGAGCGAGGTCGCCGACGCGCTGGCCGGAGCCCGGGTCGCCGGAGGAATGCGACCGAAGCTCGCGGCCTGCCTGGACGCGATCGGCGGCGGCGTCTCCTCGGCCCACATCGTCGACGGGCGCGTGCCCCATTCGCTGCTGCTGGAGCTGTTCACCGACGCCGGCCAGGGCACCAAGATCGGACCGGGGGAGAGCTGAACATTGGCGCTCGCCGAGCTTCAGGCGCTGGAACGCGACCATGCGATTCCCACCTACGCGCGCAACCCGGTCGAGTTCGTCCGCGGCCAGGGGTGCCGCCTGTGGGACGTGGACGGTAACGAGTACCTCGACTTCCTGGCCGGGATCTCGGTGTTGAACGTCGGTCACTGCCATCCGCGGGTGGTGGCGGCGATTCGCGAGCAGGCGGGAGCCCTCACGCACGTCACGAACCTGTACTACACCGAGCCGGCGATGCGCCTCTCGGCTCGGTTGGCCCGGAGCTCGCTCGGGGGCAAGGTGTTCCTCTGCAACTCGGGCGCCGAGGCCAACGAGGCGGCAATCAAGCTGGTCCGCCGCGCACGCCCCGGGGGGAATGTCGTGGTCGTCCAGGACGGGTTCCATGGGCGCACCTATGGGGCCCTGTCGGCCACGCCGCAGGAGTCCAAGCAGGCGCCGTTCGCGCCGCTGGTCCCGGGCTTCGTGGTGGTACCCAAGGATCCGGCCGCGCTCGACGCCGCCGTCGATCAGAACACCGCCGCGGTCCTGCTCGAGCCGATCCAGGGGGAGAGCGGGGTGCTGATGCTCTCCGACGAACTGCTGGTGGCCGCGCGGGAGGCCTGCGACCGGACCGGAGCTGCGCTGGTGTTCGACGAGATCCAGACCGGGATGGGCCGGACCGGAACGCTGTGGGCCTACGAGCAGACCCCGGTCGTGCCCGATGCGATGACGAGTGCAAAGGCGCTCGGCGGCGGCCTGCCGATCGGCGCGCTGGTCACCGGCGAACGCTTGGCCGACGCGCTGCACCCCGGCGACCACGGCTCCACCTTCGCCGGCGGGCCGGTCGCCTGTGCGGCGGCGCTGGTCGCGCTGGAGATCTGCTCGGACGAGTCGCTGCTGGCCGACGTGCGACGCAAGGGCGAGCGTCTGGCCGCCGGCTTGGCCGGGCTGCCGGGCGTGACCCGCGTCCGCGGTCGAGGACTGATGCTGGCGATCGACCTGGCCGACGGCCGCTCCGCACCCGACCTCGCCCGCGCCGCGCTGCTGCAGCAACGGCTGGTGGTGAACGCCACCGGGCCCGGGACGATCCGCTTGGAGCCACCGCTGGTGGTCACCGACCAGGAGATCGACGATGCGCTGGCGCGACTGCTGAAGCTGGCCGGATGAAGGCGACCGACCTGCTGGCGCCCGAGGAGCTGACGCCCGAGGAGGCGGTCCAGGAGTTGCACGAGGCCCTCACGCTCCGCAGTGGCGAGTCCCACGAATCGGAGCGCCGCTATCTCGACACGTTCGATGGGCGCATCCGTGCCGCCGGCCTGCTGCTCGTCCATGAGCCCGCCGCGGGCGGTCAGAGCCCGGGCCGGCTGTCGGTGCTCGATCGCGAGACCGGCGAGGAGCGCGGCTTTGCCACCTCGCCGGCTCCGGCCGGGCCGCTGCAGGCCCTGCCGCTGCCCCCCGGACCGCTCCGGGATCACCTCGGGCCGATCCTGGAGGAGCGCGCGCTGCTCCTGCTCGTCCGCATCGACACGCGCGTGCGCGCCTTCGGCGTGCTCGACGACCAGGGCAAGACGGTGGTCCGCCTGGTCCTCCAGGACCCGACGCTGGTATCCGCCGCGGGGGTGCGCCGCCCGCTGCGCCAGCGCCTCTTCCTGGCCCCGGTACGCGGCTACAAGCGCGAGCTCACCCGCGTCACCGCCGCCCTCGAGCGGCTCGGCTTTTCCGTGGCCGATCGGCCGCTGGTCGACGAGGCGGTGATCGCGGCCGGCGGCACACCCGGCGGGATCAGCTCGAAGGTGGAGGTGAAGCTGGCTCCGACCCAGCGCGCCGACGCCGCGGCCGCCGCCATCCTGCGCCGCCTCGCGGAGGTCATGGAGGCGAATCTGGAGGGAACGGTCGCCGACCTCGACTCGGAGTTCCTGCACGATTTCCGGGTCTCGGTGCGGCGCTCCCGTTCGGTTCAGCGAGAGCTCAGAGGGACCTTCCCGGCCCAGGCGCTCGCGCATTTCCGTTCCGAGTTTCGCTGGCTCCAGCGCATCACCGGAGATTCACGCGATCTCGACGTCTATGTGCTCGAGTTCGAGGCCATGCGGGGGCTGGTGCCGGAGCCGATGCAGGCCGATCTCGACCCCCTTTTGAAGGTGCTGCTGGCTCGGCGGGTGCTCGCCCGCCGCGCGATGGTGCGTGCGCTTCGCTCCGAGCGGGCCGCGACCCTGCGCCGGGAATGGCAGGCCTTTCTGGAGGAGCTGGTGGGGCTGCCGGACGACGGCCGCCCGGACGCGGCGCGGGCGATCGGGGAGCTGGCGGGCGAGCGGATCGCCAAGGTCTACCGGCGGATGGTCAAGCTGGGTTCGGCGATCAACGCCGACAGCCGGCCCGAGGCCTATCACGACCTGCGCAAAAAGGGCAAGGAGCTGCGTTACCTGCTCGAATTGTTCGGCGCGGCGCTGTTTCCGAGCGAGGTCGTCAAGCCGATGATCAAGACGCTGAAGGCGCTCCAGGATGTGCTCGGGCGCCATCAGGACCGCCAAGTCCAGGTGGCGACGCTGCACTCCCTGTCCGACGAGGTCTCGGCGCGACCGGATGGCGCCGCCGCGCTGATGGCGATGGGCGTGCTGGTGGAGCGCCTGCAGGAGGATGAGCAGGCCGCCCGCGACGAGTTCGCCGAGCGCTTCGCCGGATTCTCGGCCAAGGCTCAGCGGCGGACCGTCAAGGATGTCTTCAAATGACCCGGGTGCTGGCCACCTACAACATCAAGGGCGGCGTGGGGAAGACCTCGGCGGCGGTCAACCTCGCCTATCTGGCCGCTCGCGACGGGCATTCCACTCTGCTGTGGGACCTCGACCCGCAGGCCGCCAGCACCTATCTGTTCCGGGTCAAGCCGAAGGTCAAGGGCGGCGGGCGCCGGCTGGTGGGGCTGGACAGCGAGGTCCAGGACCTGATCAAGGGCACCGACTATCCGGGCCTTGACCTGCTCCCGGCCGACTTCTCCTACCGGCACCTCGACCTCGCGCTGGACAGCTTCAAGCGGCCGACCAGCCGGCTGGCGCGGGTGATCGCGCCGTTGCAGGAGGAGTACGAGTACATCTTCCTCGACTGCCCTCCGAGCATCTCGCTGGTGTCCGAGAGCGTGTTCGAGGCGGCCGACGCGCTGCTGGTGCCGATCATCCCGGCGACGCTCTCCTCGCGCACATTCGACCAGCTCGAGCAACTCGTCCGCGAGGGGCCGGTCGTGCTCGCCTTCTTCTCGATGGTCGAGGTCCGCAAGTCGCTGCACCGGCAGGTGATGGCCCGCGTCCGCGCCAATCATTCCGCCGCGATGCTCGGCGCCGCGATTCCCGCGGCCGACGAGGTCGAGCGGATGGGGGAGGAGCGCTGTGCCGTGGCCGAGCTGGCTCCCGGCGGCCGGGCGGCAATGGCCTACGAGGCCCTGTGGTGGGACATCCGCCGCCGGCTCGACACCAGCGGCCGCTAGCCACGGCCAGGTCAATACCCTTCGCCACCATGCAGCAGCCGACCAGCTCCTACGAAGCCGATCCCGCCGACGTCCACCGCGTGCTGCTGCTCTACAGCGGCGGCCTCGACACCAGCGTGATGCTCAAGTGGATCCAGGACGAGTACGGCGCCGAGGTGGTGGCGCTGACCGTCAACCTCGGCCAGCCCGGCGAGGACTACGAGGTGGTCAAGGGCAAGGCGATCCAGCTCGGCGCGGTCGATTGCCACGTCGTCGACGCCCGCGAGGAGTTCGCCACCGAATACGTGGTGCCGGCGATCAAGGCCAACGCGATCTACGGCCTCGGATATCCGCTGTTCACCGCGCTCGGGCGCCCGCTGATCGCCAAGCTCGCGGTCCGGTACGCCCGCGAGAACGGCTGCGACACGATCGCCCACGGCTGTACCGGCAAGGGCAACGACCAGGTCAGGATCGAGTCGACGATCGCCACCCTGGCCCCCGAGCTGAAGGTGATCGCCCCGGTCCGCACCTGGCGGATGGGCCGCGAAGAGGAGATCGCCTACGCGCGCGAGCACGGGATCCCGGTCAAAGGCGGGACCGAGGCCGCCCCGTACTCGATCGACGACAACCTGTGGGGCCGCTCCAGCGAGGGCAAGTGGATCGAGGACCTCGATCACGCCCCCGACGACGACGTCTTCCAGCTGGTCACGCGCCCTGAGCTGGCGCCCGACGAGGCCGAGATGGTCAGCGTCGAGTTCGAGCGCGGCGTCCCGGTGGGGCTGAACGGCGTGCGGCTGGCGATCGTCGACCTGCTCGAGCGCGTCGCGGAGATCGCCTCGAGCCACGGGGTCGGGATCGTCGATCACATCGAGGACCGGATCGTCGGGCTGAAGGTACGCGACATCTATGAGGTGCCGGCGGCGGCGATCTTGCTCCCCGCCCACGCCGAGCTCGAGCGGCTCGTCGGCACGATCCACCAGAATCAGTTCAAGTCCGGGATCGACCAGAAGTGGGCCTACCTGGTCTACGCCGGTCTGTGGTGGGAGCCGCTGCGCGAGGATCTCGACGCCTACATCGAGGCCGCCAACGCCCAGGTCACCGGGACGATCGGCCTGAAGCTGTACAAGGGCTCGGCCCGGGTGGTGACCCGCAGCTCGCCCAACGCGGTGTACGACGCCCAGCTGGCCACGTTCTCCGAATCGGGCGGCCTGTTCTCGCAGGCGGCCTCGCCCGGCTTCATCGAGCTGTGGTCGCTGCAGTCGCGGCTGGCGTGGCGTGTGCGCCATCCCGACGGTGGGTAGGATCGCCGGCGATGGGATACAAACTTCTCGGATACGTGGTCTGGCGAGGCGCCAAGTGGTACCTGCGCAAGCGCGTGGCCGAGCAGCGGCGCCGGCTGGCCTTCGCCGGGATCTCGGCCGTCGTGGTGGTGGGTGCGATCGCGGCGCAGCGCGGCTCGCGCTCCGGCTCTGAGTAATCCCCCGGCCGGGCCGGTAGTCTCGCGTCGAGCGCCTCTTTTCGGGTGCGGGCGGCCGACGAGCGGAGGGTGATGGCGGAAAACACGGAAGGTTCGACTCGGTCCGAGCAGCTACCGACCGCGCCCCTGATCGAACGCTTTCAGGGCGGGATGAGGACCAACGCCGACCCCCGGATGGTGACCGAGCGGATGCTCCGCGGATCCGAGCTCGCGCTCGAAGCCGCCCGCCGCGACGCCGCCGACGCGATGCTGGCCTGCGAGGAGCTGTCCGAACGGATCCTGGCCCTCGAGGCGGAGCTGGTTGAGGCCCGGCGGGAACCGGAGCGGCTCCTGGGCCTGCTGGCGTCAGAGCGCCGCGCGCGCCGGCTGGCCGAGCAGCACGCCTACGCCGAACAGGCTCGGCGCGAGGAGCTCCAGCAGGAGCTGGCCAGCGAACGCGAGGAGGATCAGGCCGATCCGGCGCTGGATGACCTCGCCGAAGCGGACGAGCGCCGGCGCGAGCTCGAATCCGAGGCCGTGTTCCTGCGCCGGCAGGCCGACGAGCTCGGTCACCTGCTCGGCTCGGCCCAGCGGGCCAGGGAGCGCGCCGAGCGCCGCGTCGGCGAGCTGACCGTCGCCCTCGAGCGCGCCAGCGGGCCGGTCCCCGACCCGGCCGGTCCTGGCCACCGCCCGGCCGGTCCTGGCTCCGACGGGACTGGTCCTGGCCCCGACCCGGCCGTCTCCGCGGGGCTGGCGCGGGAGTTCGCCGTCGCGGCCCGGCCGGCGCCGCCCAGTCCGCCTCTGCCACCGGCCGGCTGGGAGGTGAGCGGCGACCCGGATCCCCAGCTCGAGCTCGAGCGCAGCCTGGTCGCAGCCCGCGCCGCACGGGTGCCGGCGCCGCCCCCCGCCCCGGCGGAGGCTCGCGCGCATGCGCTCGAGCGCGAGCTGGCCGAGCAGATCAGGCGGAGCTCGCGGGCCTACGACGCAATCGAGGAGCTGCGGACCGCGCCTGGGCGCGATCGGCGGCTGGAGCGCCCGGCCCGCCGCGCCCGAGCCAGCCGCCCCGGCCGCTGAGTCCGAACCCGACCGGCGCCCAGCCCGAGCCGCCGGTCGCCCAAGCCGAGCCGGCGTCCGAGCGCCCCGCGGTCGTGGTGGAACCGGAGCGCTTCAACGCCGCCCTCACGCGCCTGCGCGAGGCGGCCCCGGCCGAACCCACCGCGCCGATCGCCGATGCCCCGGCGCCGCCCGTCCCGCCTGACGCGCCCTCCCCGGGCCGCCCGATCCCCTGGCTGCCGGGGGTGTTCCGCCGGCTGGCCCGCGAGGACCCGGCGGCGGCGGGCCAGCTCGTGCTCGAGCTTCTACCGGCCCAGCGGGCCGTGCATCCTGAGCCGATCGCCTACGACCTCGTGCTGCCCGGGGAGACGTGCATCCGGCTGACCGTGGCCGACGACGCGCTGAAGCTCGAGCTTGGCCAGCCGCGCCCGCCGGAGGAGGTGCGCTTCGCCGTGACCGGCGACCCGGCCGGTCTGGCCCGCCTGCTCGCCGCCGGCCGGATCGGACGCCGGCTGCGCCGTGGCCTCCCGAAGGTGACGGGGGACCGCCACGGCCTGCAGGCGCTCGATGCCCTCGTCCGTGCGCCGCTCAGCCTGCGCCAGCTCCACGACGCGGGCGTCCGGCTCGAGCCGCGCCTGGCCCTGGAGGTGGTTGCGCGGATGATCGACCCCGGCTGGACGAGCGGCCCGCGCTTCGCGATCGGTTACCTGGCCTCCGACGTCACCCCCGTGGTCTATCTGGAGGTCGGGGACGGCAGGCCGGCGAAGGTCTCGGAAGCCGTCGAACCGGGCCTGGTGGCGGGAACGATTGTCGCCGAGGCCGAGTCGCTGCTGGCGCTGCTGGACGGCGGGGAGCCGGGCGCCGCGGAGTTCGATGGCGAACGCACCGGCCTGGCCCAGCTGGTGAGCTGGGTGAAGCGCGCACAGAGCGGCTGAATCTTCGGCGCCGGGCGCGGCGGGGGCCGAATCGTCCGCTTCGGTGCCTATGCTGAATTGATCCCGCCCGCCTCCCGAATGAGTCCCTCCTGCGCCCACCTTCACGTCCATTCCGAGTATTCGCTGCTCGACGGCGCGTGCCGGATCGACGACCTCGCGGCGCGCGCGGCGGCGTTCGGCCAGCCCGCACTGGGACTGACTGACCACGGCGTGATGAACGGCGCGGTCGAGCTTTCGACCGCCTGCCAGAAGCACGGGATCAAGCCGATCCTGGGTTGCGAGATCTATCTGGTGGAGGACCACCTGAAACGGGCCCCGGGAAAGCTCGAGCGCAACCATCTGACCCTCCTGGCCGAGTCGCCGGCGGGCTACCGGAATCTGGTCAAGCTGTCCTCGGCGGGCTTTCTCGAGGGCTTTCAGCGCGGTAAGCCGTCGGTGGATCTCGAGCTGATGGCCGACCATTCAGAGGGCGTGATCGCGCTCACGGGTTGCCTGGCCTCGCGGTTCTGCCAGCACCTGCTGGACGGGCGCACGCCCCAGGCGCGAGCCCATGCGCAGGAGCTGATCGACATCTTCGGCGATCAGAACGTCTACTTCGAGGTGCAGAAGAACGGCCTGGCCGAGCAGGACAAGTGCAACGAGGGAATCGTCAGGATCGCGGGCGAGCTCGGTCGCCCGCTGGTCGGCACCGGAGACGTCCACTATCTCCGCCGCGAGGACTACGGCAACCACGCCGCGCTGCTCTGCGTGCAGACCAAGTCGACGCTCAGCGCGCCGAAGATCCGGTTCGAGACCAACGAGTTCTATCTGCGCTCCAGCGAGGAGATGGCCGATTGCTTCGCGGAGTGGCCCGAGGCGATCGCCTCGACGCTCGAGATCGCCGAACGGTGCAACGTCGAGGTCGAGCTCGGACGTCAGCTGATCCCGCGCTTCCCCACTCCGGGGGCGATCGACGAACGGGAGTTCCTGCATTCGCTGGTCGAGCAGGGTCTGCGGGAGCGGTACGGCGATCCGGTGCCGGCGGCCGCGCTCGAGCGCGCGGAGTTCGAGCTCGGCGTGATCGACCGCATGGGCTTCAGCGCCTACTTCCTGATCGTCTGGGATTTCGTCAAGTACGCCAAGGACTCCGGGATCGCGGTCGGCCCCGGTCGTGGCTCGGCGGCGGGCTCGATCGTGGCCTTCTGCCTGCAGATCACCGACGTGGACCCCTTGCGCTACGGACTGCTGTTCGAGCGGTTCCTCAACCCCGAGCGCGTGTCGATGCCGGACATCGACATCGACTTCTCGGTGCGAGGGCGCGAGCGCGTGATCCGCTACGTCACCGAGAAATACGGCAAGGACTCGGTGGCCCAGATCGTCACCTTCGGCAAGATGTTCCCGCGGGCGGCGACGCGCGACGCCGCGCGCGTCCTCGGCCACGACTACGGGGCCGGGGACCGGCTGGCCAAACTCATCCCGGATCCGATCATGGGTCGCTCGCCGAGCTTCGAGGACTGCCTCAAGCCCGGCCAGCCGCTGCGGCTCGAGGTCGACCGCGACGGGACGGCCAAGCAGATCATCGATGTCGCCCAGGGCCTCGAGGGGATTGTCCGTAACTCTTCGATCCACGCCGCGGCGGTCGTGATCTCCGATCGCCCGCTGACCGAGATCGTGCCGCTACAGGTGGCCGACGCCGGAACCGACGAGAACGGCGAGAAGATCCTGCGCACCGTGACTCAGTTCACGATGAAGCCGATCGAGCAGATCGGCTTGTTGAAGATGGACTTCCTCGGGCTGCGCAACCTCGACGTGATCGAGGACGCGCTGGACATCGTGGCGCGCTCGACCGGCGAGCGGCCGGACATGACCACGCTGCCGCTCGATCACGCCCCCACGTACGAGATGCTCGCCCGCGGGGACTCGATCGGCGTGTTCCAGTTCGAGTCCGAGGGCATGCGCGAGGCCCTCAAGAAGGTCCGCCCGGACGAGTTCGACGATCTGGTGGCGCTCAACGCGCTGTACCGGCCGGGGGCCATGGATCAGATTCCCACCTACGCGCGCGGCAAGCGCGATCCCGAGTCGATCTCCTATCCCGACGACCGCCTGCGACCGATCCTGGAGGCGACCAAGGGCGTGATCCTCTACCAGGAGCAGGCGATGCAGATCGCCAAAGAGCTGGCCGGCTTCAGCGGCGCCAAGGCGGACGACCTCCGCAAGGCGATCGGGAAGAAGAACCGCGAGGCGATGGCCAACCTCAAGCCCGAGTTCGTGCAGGGCTGCCGTGCTTCCGGGACCAGCGAGCACGTGATCGAATGGCTCTGGGCGACCAACGAGCGATCGGCCGACTACTCGTTCAACCGCTCGCACGCGGCCTGCTACGCGCTGATCTCCTATCGCACGGCTTGGCTGCGCTCCAACTACCCGGCCGAGTACATGGCGGCGCTGATCTCCTCGGTGATGGACACCAAGGACAAGGTGCCCTTCTTCGTCGCCCAGGCCGAGCAGATGGGCATCGCGATCCTGCCGCCCGACGTCAACCTCTCCGACCACGAGTTCGTCGTCGTCGATGGCAACATCCGCTTCGGTCTCGACGCGGTCAAGGGAGTCGGCTACCAGGCGGTCGAGGCGATCAAGCGCGCCCGGGGCGACGACAACGCCCAACCATTCACCAGCCTGTTCGACTTCTGCGAGCGCGTCGACGGCCGGACGGTCAACAAGAAGGCGATCGAGGCGCTGATCAAGTGCGGTGCCTTCGGCTCCACCGGCGCCTCACGCAAGGGCATGCTGGCGATGCTCGAGCAAGCTCAGTCCAGCGGCCAGAAGGCCCAGCAGGACGCGCTGATCGGGCAGGGGTCGATCTTCGATCTCGGTGTCGGCGACGCCGGGGGCGATGGGGGGCCGGGCCAGGCGCCCGGGGCGATCGCCACGCCCAGCCATGTTCCGATCCCCGCCGGCGAGTTCGAGCGCTCCGAGCTGCTGGCGCTCGAGAAGGAGTCGATCGGCCTGTTCATCTCCGCGCATCCGCTCAAGGAGGTCGGGGCGGCGCTCAGGGCGGCGGCCGACTGCACGCTGTCGGAGTTGGACGGTCGCCGCGACGGCGACTGGATCACCGTGGGGGGGATGATCACCCAGGCCAAGCGGATCAAGACGAAGAAGGGCGATTGGATGATGTTCGCCACGCTCGACGATCTCGAGGCGACGGTCGAGGTGATCGTCTTCGGCAAGGCGCTGGAGGCCAATGGTGACGCGCTCACCACCGACTCGATCGTCCTCGTGCGCGGCCGCGTGGATCACCGGGACCGGGAGAAGACCAGCATCGTGGCCCAGCAGATCGATAAGTTCGAACCGACCGAGGAGCAGGTCCGCAGGGCGGACGAGGAGGCGGCCAAGCCGGTGATCCCGGCCACGGCGCTCCGGCTCCATCTGAACGCCACCGCGCTCCCGGCCCGAGTGCTGGGCGAGCTCAAGGACGTCCTGGGAGGCTTCCCCGGGGACTGCGACGTGGTGATCGAGCTGATCACCAGCGCCGGCAAGCGCCGGCTCAGGCTGGGGCGGGAGTTCCGGGTGGCTCGAACCGCCGGCCTGCACGCCGAGCTCGACGACCTGCTCGGCGCCGCGATGCTCTCTCCCAACGCCGCCGCGGCCGAGCCCGCCGAGACCGGGGGCGAGGACCCGGACGACGACGAGTCAGAACAGGACCGGGAGGCGGACCGCTCGCAGGTCGGAGCGGTCGGCGCCGCCGGCTAGTGCTCGGCCAGGGCGCGCAGCGGGAGCGCTAACTCGGCACCCAGGGCTCGTACCAGGAGCCGAGGCCGGCGACCACCGTGTCGGCCTCGTGCGGCCCCCAGGTGCCGGGCTCATAGCTGTGAACCGGGGGCGGCGCATCGAGCAGCGGCTCGACCACGCGCCATGACTCCTCGACGCCGTCCTGCCGGGTGAAGTGCGTGCTGTCGCCGATCAGCGCGGCGTGGAGCAGGACCTCGTAAGGCGTCGGATCCTCGCCGCCCTCGGCGGCGAACTCCATATCCAGATCGATCGCGGACGGGCCGCCCTGGTCGGCGCGGTGCGCGTCGAGCGCCATCCGGATGCCGGTGCCGGGATCGATCCGGAACACGATCTGATCCCGCTGGGGGGGCCGGTGGCTCGGACTGACGAAGTGCACCCGGGGCGGGTGCTTGAACACCAGCCGCAGCTCGGTCTGCCGCACCGGCAGTCGCTTGCCGGTGCGGATGAAGAACGGGACCCCCGCCCAGCGCCAGTTGTCGACCTCGAGCCGGAGCGCGACGAAGGTCTCGGTGTCCGAGTCGGCCGCGACTCCGGCAATCTCGCGGTAGCCGGCGTACTGACCGCGGACGAGATGCTCCGGCTTGGCGTCGAGCATCGACCGGAACACGGCCAGCTTGGCGTCCTTCAGCGTTTCCGGGTCTCCGCCCGGAGGGGCCTCCATCGCCGCCGTGGCCAGCAGCTGGAGCAGGTGGTTGACCACGACGTCCCGCAGGGCGCCGACCGGGTCGTAGAAGTGGCCGCGATCCTCGACGCCGACGGTCTCCGCCATGGTGATCTGCACGGCCGACAAATAGTTGCGATTCCAGACCGGCTCGAGCATCGTGTTGGCGAACCGCAGGTACAGGATCTCCTCCAGGCCCATCTTGCCCAGGAAGTGGTCGATCCGGTAGATCTGAGATTCGTCGATGTGGGCGTGGAGGTCGGACGCGAGCGCCTTGGCCGACTGCAGGTCGTGGCCGAACGGCTTCTCGACCACCACGCGCTGGCCGGCGCTGACCAGGCCGGCCTTGGCCAGGCCGGCGATCACCGTTGCGAACAGCGAGGGCGGGACTTCGAGATAGAACACCGGGAACTTCCGCTGGCCCAGCTCCCGCTTGACGCGCTCATACGTCTCGGGCTTGGCGAAGTCTCCACTCACGTAGCTCAGCCGACCGGCGAAGCGCGCGAAGACCTCGGCGTCGATCGGTTCTCCGCTCTCCTCGATCGCGGCCCGGGCGTGATCGCGGAGCTGGTCCACGCTCCACTCGTCGACCGCGACCCCGATCACCGGACAGTCCAGCAGCCCGCGCCGCTCCAGCCGGTAGAGCGAGCGGAAGGTCATCTTCTTGGCGAGATCGCCGGTGATCCCGAATATGACCAGCGCGTCGGCCGGGCGGGGCTTGGTCGACCGCGACGGTGTCATCGCACGCGCGACCGGGCCGAGGACTTCTTCGTCCGAGTGCGCGACGCCCGGCCGCGGCGGCGCAGCTTGAAGCAGAGGGCGACCTCCTCCTGCGTCGGTCCCTGGCGCTCCGGACCCGGCGTCTCGAGCACGCAGGGAAGCTGGTCGAACCGCGGTTCGGAGAGGAACGCCGCGCAGCCGGCCTCGCCTAGCTCGCCCTCACCGATGTTCGCGTGGCGATCGCGGTTGGAGCCGAGCGCCTTGGCCGAGTCATTCAGATGCAGCGAACGCAGCCGCTCGATCCCGATCAGGGCATCGAATCGGTCGAGGGCATCCGTGAGGCCGTCCGGTGTACGGATGTCGTAGCCCGAGGCGAACAGATGGCAGGAGTCGAGGCACACGCCAAGGCGATCGCCGCCGCCGGCGGCATCGACAAGCGCCGCCAGTTCCTCCATCGAGCGCCCGAGCGTTCCGCCCGTGCCGGCGGTGTTCTCCAGATGCAGTTGGCAGTCCTCCGATTCCGCCAGCGACTCGCGGATGACCCGGCCGGCCCGCTTGATCGCCTCGCCGACGTCGCCGGTCTTGGCCGAACCCGGGTGCAGGACCACGCCGGCGGCCCCGATCCCGGCGCCGACCCGGAGCGACTGCACGAGCGAGGTCTGCGACTTGGCCCGTAACTCGGGGTCCTCGGAGGCGCAGTTGAGCAGGTAGACGGCGTGGATCAGCACCGCGTCGATGGAGGTCGGACCGATCGCCTCGCGGAACGCGGCGAAGTCATCCTCGCCGTAGGCGGTCGGCCGCCACATCCGCGGCGACTGGTTGAAGATCTGGATCGCCTCGCAGCCGCGTTCCACACCGCGCTCCACGGCGCGCGAGAGGCCGCCCGCCTGCGAGACGTGGGCTCCGATTAGCATGGGATGTGGTCATTCATGCGTGTTCGCTTCGCTCCATCACCAACCGGGCTGCTCCACATCGGTGGCGCCCGCACTGCGCTGTACAACTGGCTTCAGGCTCGTGGCCAGGCCGATCGCACCGGCGGCGAGCCCGGCACGCTCGTGCTGCGGATCGAAGATACCGACCGTGAGCGCTCGACGGCCGAGAACGTCGAGCAGATCCTCGATGCGCTGCGGTGGCTGAACCTCGACTGGGACGAGGGTCCGATCTTTCAATCCGATCGTGCCGGCCGCCACGCCGAGGTGCTGGCCGGGCTGCTGCGCGACGGCCACGCCTACCACAGCAACGCCACGGCCGACGACGTCAAGGCCTACAAGCAGCGCCATGGCGCCGAGCGCGGCTTTCGCGGCGAGGCCGAGGATTCAGGCGCCGTCCGGCTGCGCGTCCCCGACTCGGGCGAGACCGGCTTCGAGGACGTGATCCGCGGGCAGATCAAGTTTCCCAACGCGAGCCTGGACGACCCGGTGATCGCCCGCGCCGACGGTTCCGTGCTCTACAACTTCGCGGTTGCCGTCGACGACCTCGACGCCGAGATCACCGACGTGATCCGGGGCGAGGACCACATCTCGAACACGCCGAGGCAGCTGCTGGTGTTCCAGGCGCTCGGCGCGCAGCCTCCGCGCTACGCCCATCTACCGCTGCTCCATGGCCCGGACGGCAAGAAGCTGTCCAAGCGACACGGCGCCGCTTCGGTTCAGGAGCTGCGCGAGGCCGGGTACCTGCCGGAGGCTGTCGACAACTACATCGCCCTGTTGGGCGCCGGATTCGCCGCCGACGAGGAGCACTTCAGCCTCGACGAGCTGGCCGAGCGCTTCCAGCTCGACCGCGTCTCCAAGAACCCGGCCGTATTCGACGAGCGCAAGCTGCGGCACATGAACGGACGTCATCTGCGTCAGCTCGGGACGGAGGAGCTGACCCGACGGCTCGAGGAGTTCACCGGCCGCAGCGGCCTGCGCGGCGCCGTCGAGATCGCCACCGAGAAGATCCAGACGCTGGCGGACTTCTGGCCGCTGGCGGGATTCCTGTTCGATGGGCCGGCCGACGACCCGGCCGCCTTCGCCAAGGTGCTCGGGCGGGAGGGCGCGCCTGAACGGTTGCAGGCGGCCCGCGACGCGCTCGCCGGCATCGAGCCGTTCACCGTCGAGGGCGTCGAGTCCGCGCTGCGTGGACTGGTGGACGAGCTGGGCTGCAAGCCGGCCGAGGTGTTCCAGCCGGTGCGGGTGGCGATCGCCGGGACGACCGTCTCGCCGGGTATCTTCGAGAGCGTCGCGCTGCTGGGCCGAGACGAGACGTTGGCCCGCATCGACGCGGCAATCACGCGAGGAAATCGTACGGAAACTAAACCGCACTAGTACATCTGCCGATAGTCCTGTTGCCGGGGATAGCGTGTACGAGACAAGTCTCCGCCCGATGACCAACCCCGTCCAGGATGAGCCGACACCGGTGGCCCAGGCCGCTGCCATAGACACGATTCCAACCGACCCATACGCCGCGCGCGAGCGCCATCACAACGAAGGCCACGGACGTCGCCTGACGGCAGCATTCGAGGCGCTCGAAGCCTTCCCGGTGATGGTCGAGTCGCGCAATCGTGTGATGCGTCTGTTCGAATCCGGCGAGCCCGCCACCGCCGACGTGGTCGGAGCTGTCGAGTCCGACGTCGCGCTGGCCGTCGCCGTCCTGCGCCTGTCCAATCAGGTCGACGGCCGCTCGCACGGGAAGGTCGAGAGCGCGGTCAAGGGCGTCGAGGTGCTCTCCGCCCGCACGGTGCAGGCGATCGTCAGCCGGGCTCGCACATTCGACTTCTTCGAGCGCACCGCCGTCTGGCAGGGGATTCCCGAGCGCTTCCGGTTGCACGCGGTGGCCACTCAGCGCGCGGCCGATCGGCTGGCGCGGGAGATCAGCTACGAGGCGCGCGATCGACTGATGGTGACCTCGCTGTTGCACGACATCGGCAAGCTGGTGCTGGTCCACGCTTATCCCGGTTATCCGCGGCAGGTCCACGGCGACGCGCGGACTCCGGAGGAGCGTCTGCAGCGTGAGCGCCGCGAGTTGGGCGTCGACCATGCCCTGGTCGGTGGCGTGCTGGCGCGCCGCTGGGGACTGCCCAAGTCGATCGCCAGCGTGATCGAGCGCCATCACGCCGAGGATTGCGACGGGGAGGCCGCGCTGGTGCGGCTGGCCGACATGCTGGCCCACTACGTCTTTGGGGGGACGGTCAACCCGACCGAGCTGCTCGCGGCGGCCCGCGTGGTCGGCGTGAAGCCGGCCGAACTGCGCACCGTCATGTACGACCTGCCCTTGCCGACCACGGGCAACCGGCCGCGCCAGATCGATCCGTGCCCGATGTCGGCGCGCGAGGTCGAGGTTCTGCGCCGGTTGGCCAAGGGCATGGTCTACAAGCAGATCGCCGGCGAGCTCGGGCTCTCCACCAGCACGGTGCGCACGCACCTGCACAACGTCTACGGCAAGCTCGGGGCGATGGACCGAGCCCAGGCCGTCCTGATCGCCACCGAGCGCGGCTGGATCTGACGTACTCGCTCGGGCGCGATCGGTTCGCTACCTTCCGCGCATGCTGTTTCGCCTGGCCTACCGGCTCACCGATCAGCGGGCGCTGATCGATGCCGATGCCCGGCGCTGGGGCGAGGTCCAGGGCCACTCCGGCGAGCTCCGACGACTGGTTCGCGCCCCCGAGTTCCGGTCGCTGCTCTACCACCGGCTGTCCCACGGCAAGCAGGTAGAGGCGCTAGGCTAGCCCTGGAATGGGGTCTATCGACGACCGCATCGGGGCGAAGCTGAGGGCCAGATGATCTCGATCACCACGAAGTCGCCGTATGCCGTCAAGGCGCTCGTCGAGTTGCACCGGCGCGGCGACTCGAACCCGGTGCCGATCGCCGAGCTGGCCCGGCGCGGCGAGATCCCGATCCAGTTCCTCGAGCAGCTGTTCGCATCGCTGCGCCGGGCCGGCCTACTCCGCTCGCAGCGCGGCGTCAAGGGCGGCTACAGCTTCGCCCGGCCCTCGACCGAGGTGACCGTGCTCGAGGTGGTGGAGCTGCTCGACGGACCGGTCGGTCGCGGCTCGACCGGGGTCTTCGCGGACGCGGCCATGGCCGCTCGCGCCGTGCTCGCCGGCTCCACGATCGCCGAGCTCGCCGAGGCGCAGTCGCGCGCCGCCGGCGCCGGGATGTACCAGATCTAGTCCGGCCCGCGGCCCGCGACCATCGCCCCCGGGGCCGGCGACTATTGCCCCCGCACGGGTCTGGATCTGGGCCCGATGTGGCAAGGTTGTCCGGTAATGGCACGAATCCCGACCAACATTGCCGAACATGTCGGCCGTACGCCGATGGTTCAGCTGACCAGGATGGCGCCGGGCCTCGAGGTCGAGCTGTTCGCCAAGCTCGAGGCGTTCAATCCGGGAGGCAGCGTCAAGGATCGGATCGGGGTGGCGATGATCGAGGCGGCCGAGCGCGAGGGGCGGATCGAACCCGGCCGGAGCACGATCGTCGAGGCGACCAGCGGCAACACCGGGATCGCGCTGGCCTTCGTCTGCGCAGCCAAGGGCTACGACCTGATCCTGACCCTGCCGCAGGGGATGAGCCGCGAACGCGAGGGCCTGCTGCGGCTCTACGGAGCCCGAGTCGAGGTCACCGAGTCGCTCGGCGGCATGAACGAGGCGGTGGCGGCGGCCCGCGCGCTCGCCTCGCGCGATGACGTCTTCCTCCCGGACCAGTTCTCCAACCCGTCCAACCCCGAGGCGCACCGGCGGGCGACCGGGCCCGAGCTGTGGGAGGCGCTGGACGGCCGGATCGACGTGTTCGTCGCCGGAGTCGGTACCGGTGGAACGATCACCGGCGTCGGCGAGTTTCTCAAGTCGCGAAACCCGGCCTGCCGGGTCGTCGCCGTGGAGCCGCTGACCTCCGCCGTGCTGACCGGGGGCTCCCCGGGGCCGCACAAGATCCAGGGCATCGGCGCCGGCTTCGTCCCTGCCGTGCTCAACCGCGAGGTGATCGACGAGGTGATCCCGGTCTCCGACGAGGACGCGATCGACACCGCCCGCCTGCTGGCCCGGAGGGAGGGCGTGCTGGCCGGGATCTCCTGCGGCGCCGCCGTGTGGGCCGCCCTGCAGCTGGCGACCCGGCCCGAACACCGGGGCGCGCGGATCGCCACGATCCTCCCCGACTCCGGCGAACGCTACGTCTCGACCCCGTTCTTCGCTCCGTAGCTCAAACTTCGCTCGGGTGGCACCCATTCCGGCCGAAGGGTTGGGGCCGGTAGGCTTTTCCGATGTTCGGCTTGCGGCTAGCGGCCCGCACCGCTGCGGAGATCAGACGGGACGTGTCGGCCGCGCACAGCCGCGACCCGGCGGCGCGCGGTGTCAGCTCGTTCGAGATCCTGGCCACCTGGGCGGGCGTCCAGGCCCTGCTCGCGCATCGCGTCGCCCACGCGCTGTTCGGCGTCGGCGTGCCGGTGCTGCCGCGGGCGATCGCGGCGCTGGCCCGGAGCGTCACGGGAATCGAGATCCATCCCGGGGCGAGAATCGGCGACGGCCTGTTCATCGATCACGGGATGGGCGTGGTGATCGGCGAGACGGCGGAGATCGGGGCCGACGTGACCATGTACCAGGGCGTCACGCTCGGTGGCACCGGCTTCGCCACCGGTAAGCGTCACCCGACCGTCCAGGACAACGTGACGATCGGCTCCGGGGCCAAGCTGCTGGGCCCGATCGTCGTCGGTCACGGCTCGAAGATCGGCGCCAACACGGTGGTGATCCATGACGTTCCCCCGAACTCCACGGTGGTCGGAAACCCGGGCCATCCGGTGCGCGTCGAGGGGAGGCGGCCGGAGGGTCCGGACGCCGATTGGGTTCACCTCCCCGATCCGATCGCCGACGCGATCAAGGGCCTGGCCAGCCGGATCGCCGTGCTCGAGCGCGCCCTGGACGAGCAATCGGGTCGAACCGGTGCCACGGTCCGGCAGTTGCGGCCGGAGGCCGAGTCCGACCTCGGCGCGAGTTGGGAACCCAATCCTGCGGTCGGGCCGAATCCGGCCGGCGGCTAGGCCCGCGCCGGGCGGCGTTCAGCCGGCGTCCGGGCGGTGCTGCGTGACCACGGGACGCGGCGGCTCCGCGGTCTCGTCCTCGGTGAAGTTGCGCGTCGCTCTGACCAGATACAGCGGGCGGCCCTTGACCTCGTCATAGATCCGCCCGACGTACTCGCCGATGATCCCGATCGAGATCAGCTGGATCCCCCCGAGCAGCAGCACGGTGATCGTGATCGCGCCGAAGCCGGGCAGATATGACCCGAGGATTCGCAGGACGATCACCACCGGAATCGCCACGAAGGCGAGCGTCGAGAACAGGAATCCGAGCAGGGTGGCCAGCTGCAACGGCCGATGCGAGAACGACGAGATCGCATCGAGCGAGAAGCGCAGCATCTTGCCGACCGTGTACTTGGTCTCGCCCGCGTAACGCGGGTCCCGGCGATAGGGCACCGCGGCCTGCGTATAGCCGACCCAGACCGTCATCCCGCGCAGGAAGCGGTTGCGCTCGCGCATCGACAGCAGGGCCTGGAGGGCGCGGCGGTCGAGCAGGCGGAAGTCGCCGGAGTTGTGGTCAAGCTCGACCTGCGCGAGCTTGTCGAACAGCGAATAGAACCACCGTGCCGTGGCGAGCTTGAAGCGCGACTCGCCGTCGCGCTGCTCGCGGACCGCGTACACGACGTCACAGCCCGCGCGCCAGTGATCGAGCATGCGGGGGATCAGCTCGGGAGGATCCTGGAGGTCGGCATCGAGCATCACCACGGCATCCCCGTGCGCGTGATCGAGGCCGGCGGTGAGCGCCGTCTGGTGCCCGAAGTTCCGGGACAGGTAGACGATGTGGACGCGGGGATCGTTGGCCGCCAGTGCCTCCATCGAGGCCGGACAGCCATCGGTCGATCCGTCGTCCACCAGGACGAGCTCGAACTCGATCCCGTCCAGTGCGCTGCAGACGCGCGCGTAGAACTCGTCGATCAGCGCCTCTTCGTTGAACACCGGGGCGACCACGCTGAGCAGCCCGAGCGCACGAGGACCGGATTCTGGGCTGGCCGGGACGCTCACGCCTTCCATAGTACGGAGCCTCCGGCCCTACAAACCCAGCAGCGAGCTGCCGTGGGGGACGTAGCCCAGGAGTTGGATGCCGAGAACCACGCCGGTGATCACCGTCCCCGCTCGCCACAGGCGTCGATCCGAGCACAGCGCGACCATCGGCAGCAGCCAGGCCACATACCAGGGCAGCAGCGAACTCGCGCAGACCACCATGGCCAGCGTCGCCCACCCGGCGCCATCGATCCAGTCCATCGCCCCGATCGCGACTCGGCGCAGCAGCCAGAGACAGATGCCGACGAACACCACCCCGAGGCCGAGGCCGGTGGCATGTCCGATGTCGCCGAGCCCGAGGCGGGTCGAGATGAATCCGGGAATGCTGTGCCAGTCGCCGGCGTTCTGAGTCTTCTGGAGGGTGCCCGGCAGGTGCAGTGGCCCGGTCCCGAAGGCCAGGGCCCCGGCCACGGCGATCAGCACGAGCGTGGCGCCGGCGCCGATCAGGAAGTCCTTGCGCCGGCGCCGCCCGCCCAGCCCGATCTCGGATGCGATCGCGAACGGGAGGAACAGCCCGGCGGTCAGCTTGATGCCGACCGCCGCTGCGAGCATGGCTCCGCCGGCTCGCTCCCGGTGCGCCAACAGCGCGTATACGCCCGCGCAGACCGCGGCGAGCATCAGCAGGTCGTTGTGGCCTCCGCCCACGCCGTAGACCACGACCAGCGGGTTCAGACCAACCACGGCGACCGCCTTGACCGGATCTAAGCCTCGGAGCCGGGCGGCATTCCACAGCAGCGCCACGCAGCAGATGCTGGCGATCGCGGCCAGCGCCTTGTAGGCCAGCGCGCTGGCGGCGATCGACAGCGGCGCGAGCCCGTAACTGAGCAGCGTGAAAAGCGGCCCGTAGGCCGTGGGCGTGCCGACCCATTTCGCGCCGATGAACGGGTACAGGGGGTCGAGCGAGATCACGCTCGGCCCGTGCAGATACGGATTCGCGCCGTCCAGAGCCCACATCCGCGCGTAGGCCTGATAACTGAAGACATCGGTCGAGAGCAGCGGGGGGGCGAGCAGGATCAGCGCGTTCAGCGCGGCGATGGTCATCAGCACGGAGCGGCCGGAAAGACGATCGGCGTATCGGACGGCGACCACGTAGCAGGCGAACATCGCCACCATCACGGAGATCAGGCCACCGGCGCGCAAATCGATGCCGGAGCTCCCGAACGGTCCTGCCAGCCAACTCGGCAGGCCGAGCCGTACCGACTCCGGCAGCAGCGAGTCCGTGCTCGCCGCCGAGATCGAGATCACGAATACGGTGAGCAGCAGGCCACCCAGCCCGAGCACGCCGAGACGCGCCTCGGTTGAGGCGTGGCGTGCGCCGAGGGCGCGGGACCTGAGTTCGAACGCACCGCTCCGCGGCGTGGCGCCGAGCGGACTGTGGACGCTCATTAGAAACAGGATGCCCGCGGAGGGGTCGACTGCTGTGTTGGCGACATTGCGATTGCGTTAGGGCTAGGGCGCCGGAGCCCTAAGGGTTCAGCGCCTGGAGGCGGCTTGGTCGATCGCGACCCGAGCGCTGCGGCGCAGCCTCGGTACGAGCCACATGGCCTCGATCGCGATTCGAGAAGACATTTTGCTAGATCCGGCGGTCCGATCACTGAACACGATCGGCACCTCACGCACCGTGAATCCCGCGAGGATCGCCCGGTAGGTCACCTCGATCTGAAAAACGTACCCGTCGGCGCGCACGCTCGGCAGGTCGATCGCCTCCAGCACCTCCCGGCGGATGCACTTGAAGCCGCCGGTCAGGTCGCGGATCTGGACCTGCAAGATCAGCCTGGCGTAGATTCCGCCGCCCCGGCTGACCAGCCGTCGCAGCCAGCCCCAGTTGCGTACGCCTCCGCCCGGCACGTAGCGCGAGCCGAGCACCAGATCCGCATGCTCGGCGGCGGCCAGGAGCTCCTCGAGGTAGCGCGGGTCGTGAGAGAAGTCGGCGTCCATCTCGACCACCAGCTCCGCCCCGCCCGCGAGCGCGCGAGCGAACCCGTCGAGGTAGGCGTGACCGAGCCCGTTCTTGGCCTCGCGGTGGAGTACGGACACCGCCGCGAGGTCGCCCGCCAGCATGTCGGCGATCGCTCCCGTGCCGTCCGGCGAGTTGTCGTCGACGATCAGAATGTGGTGCTCGCCGGGCACGATGCGCTGCAACTCGGCCGCGGCCGCTCGGACGATCCGCTCGACGTTCGCCGCCTCGTTGTACGTGGGGATCACCACCCAGACGCGCGTGTGCATGGGCTGGGAGCGTAGTGGGAGGGGCAGGCCCACGGGGGTGCGTCCGCGGGCCCGTGGCCGGGCCGCTGCAGGTCGGCAAGCGTCATCGCGCCGAACGACCCGGCATCATGGACACGGGAACCTCTCCGATGGACGACGGAGCCACAGTACTTCGCAGCCGGCCCGGG
Source organism: uncultured Solirubrobacterales bacterium (assembly GCA_963808605.1). Taxonomy (GTDB): domain Bacteria; phylum Actinomycetota; class Thermoleophilia; order Solirubrobacterales; family Solirubrobacteraceae; genus Palsa-465. Next base: position 62,104 of record CAWEGQ010000014.1, on the reverse strand, counting down.
CGGCCCTCGGGAGGGGGCGCGCCGAAGCAGGGTGCCCACCGGAGCAACGCGCCGCACCACCGTCGGCGGCGGGCCGCCGCCGCCGTCGCGGTGCTGGCCGGACTGGCGCTGGTGGTCGGCATCGTGATCGGTGCGGGTGGCTCGGCCGCTCACCATCCGGGGGCGCGAGCGGTGCCCCCCGGATTCTTCGCCCGGATCCGCACGCTGGCCGGCGCCGGCGCCGGGTCGTTCGCCGTCGCCGAGCAGCGGGCGGAGAACGGCGCGATCGACCGGACCCTGGCCTACACCCCCTGGGTGCGGATCGCCGGCGCGCAGCACAAGGAGATCGCCCTGACCTTCGACGACGGCCCCGGGCCTTTCACGCCCGAAGTCCTCTCGGTCCTCGAGCGCGAGCATGTGCCGGGCACGTTCTTCGAGGTCGGCATCCTCGAGCGCTACTTCAACGCCTCGACCACCCGGATCGTCGCCGACGGATACCCGATCGGCGACCACACCGAGGCTCACGCCCCGATGTCCCATTTGTCTCGACGGGACCAGCTCGCCCAGTTGCTGCAGCAGACCGCGGTGATCGGCAACTACGGCGCGGCGTTCCCCCGCATGTTCCGGCCGCCCTACGGCCTTTGGAACGCGACCACGTTGTCGCTCCTGCACAAGTACCGGATGCTGATGATCCTCTGGACGGTCGACACCAGCGACTACCGCCGCCCGGGCGTCTCGGCGATCGTCCACTCGGCCATCTCCGGCGCCCGCCCCGGCGCGATCATCCTCCTCCACGACGCGGGAGGCGACCGCTCAGAGACCGTGGCCGCGCTTCCACAGATCGTCAGGAAGCTGCGGGCGCGGGGATATCAGCTGGTGACCGTCCCCCGGTTGCTGCTCGATAACCCCGCGCCCCACGATCAGGACATCGCGGCGATCATCGGCTCCGGCGGGTAATCGCTCCGGCTGGTACGGCCGAACGTAATTGCGAGAGGTCGTACTAGCGACGCACGTAGGCGACGCGGTTCCAGCTCGGCTCCGGCGCGAGCTCGATCGGCTCGCCGCCCCGGTCGGGCTGGATGTAGATGAACCCGCTGGCGTCCTCGTCGAACAGGACGTCGAGCTCGCCTTCCTTGACCCGCTGGTCGAGCCAGGCGCTGCGGAAGATCAGACGGCGCATCCAGTGCACCAGCGAGCGATCCGACGGTCCGACCAGCTCCGGCCAGCAGTCGTTGACGTGCTCTCCGAGCCCGGAGGCAGGATCGGTGACCTCGCCGTTGACGACCAGGTTGATCAGGTCCTCGGCCTCGTCCTCCTCGACGGCGGTGCCGATGAAGCCCAGCCGACGGGCCGCCTGTTCACAGCGCTCGCGGAAATCACGCTCGTTGAACGTGAAGCGAAGCTCTCCGTATTCCAGCACGAAGTCCTCGCCGGAGCTGTAGTTCCCGCGTCGGTACATAGGCCGTCGGCATCATATTTGGGATTCCTCCCTCACCGCAGGGGCTGAACGCGATGTTGCAGCCTCAGGGGGAGGATCTTGGCCGCTGCGGGCTCTGATGAGCATGGAGGCAGCGGCAGCCACAATCTTAGTCGTAGAGGACCATCGCGGCACTCGGACCTTCCTGGCGGACAACCTCGCGGCGGACGGCTTCGAGATCCTCGCGGCCGAGTGCGCGGGCGAGGCCCAGCGCCTGTTGGAGGAGAACTTCCCCGATCTGGCGATCGTCGACCTCGGCCTCCCGGACGGGGACGGTCTGGACCTGGTCAGCGCCGTCCGCGACGCCGACCGCACCGCCGGGCGGACCGATCCCGACCTCCCGGTGATCGTGCTCTCCGGTCGCGGCACCGAGCTCGACCGGCTCAGGGGGTTCCGCCGGGGCTGCGATGACTTCGTCACCAAGCCCTTCAGCTATGCCGAGCTCCACGCGCGCGTGGCGGCGCTGCTGCGGCGGACCAGTAGCCGGCCCGGCTCGGGCCGGATTCGGGTCGGGCCGCTCGAACTCGACACCGTCTCTCGTCAGGTCTGGCTCGAGGGGGCGCCCCTGGCGCTCTCGAACAAGGAGTTCTCGCTGCTGCGAGCGCTGGCCAGCGAGCCCACCCGCGTTTTCACGCGCGAGGAGCTGCTGCGCGGCGTCTGGGGCTTCCAATCGCTCGGGACGACGCGAACTCTGGATTCGCATGCCGCCCGGCTGCGCAAGAAGCTCAACGCGACCGGCACCAGATTCGTCGTCAACGTCTGGGGGGTCGGCTACCGGCTCGTCGACGGTGGGGTCCGGTGATGAGCCCGTTGGCCCTTGCGCTCTGGTGCGCGGTCACGGCGCCGGCGGTGCTGGTCGCGATGGCCGGATGGCGAGCGCGGTCGGACACCGACGAGGGCATCGCCCAGGCCTGCCACGAGCTGCGCGGGCCGATCACCGCGGCGCGGCTGGGGCTACAGCTCGGGGCGCGCACCGGCGAGCTTTCGCCGGAGCAGTTGCGGGCGATCGACCAGGAGCTCGGGCGAGCCGGCCTGGCGCTGGAGGACCTGACGCTCGCGCGGGGCCGTCCGCGGCGTTCGCGCGACGTGGAGGCCGTCGACGTCGAAGATCTGTTGCGAGACTCGGTGGAGGCCCTCCGCCCGGCGGCCCAGGCGAGCCAGGCCAGCGTCCGGTTGCTCGCCCGCGGGCAGCCGGCCCAGGTGTGGGGCGATCGTCTGCGCCTGGCCCAGGTGACCGGCAACCTGATCGCCAACGCCATCGAGCACGGGGGAGGGGCGATCGAGGTCACGCACGTGACCGAGCCCGAGCGCGTGCGGATCGAGGTGATCGACGACGGCCCGGGCCTGCGGGCTCCGGTGCCCGAGCTCGCTCGTCGAGCCCGAACCCGCGATTCGCGGCGCGGGCACGGCCTCGCCATCGCCACCGCGATCGCCGCCGAGCACCACGGCCGTCTGAGCGCAGCGCCATCCGAGCGCGGAGCCAGGCTCGTGCTCGAGCTGCCGCTGGCCGGAACCGCGCTGCCGCCCACCGGGCAGCCGCCCACACCCGCCTAGCCTCGTTCGCGGCCGAGGCGGCCCATGCGGCCCACGCGGCAGCTTGGACGTCGAGGTGCCCCACCGTCTCCCACTCGCGTCAAGGCAGGCACGTGGCCCGGACGGAATCGGGTCTGATCTGCAACGTGGCTCGGCAAAACCGCCAACTGCACGGCAGCGTGCAGGTCAGCGGGTTCAAATCATGGGGCGCGCGGAAGCCGCCGGGGCAGCGGGCACGGGGGAAAACGGGCATTTGCGGGCCCCGCGGTAGGGTCCTGTGGGGGAGAGAGTGGTGTCCGGGTTGCATCGTGGGGGAATGTGGGATAAAGTGGAGGAACGCATGCGGAACCCGGGTGGCGGGGCTCCTCCCACCCAGCCACCCGGGTTCAAGTTCGGTCAGGCGAATGAGAACCCTTGATCTTCCGCGGAACCTTCGAACACGCGCTCGACGCGAAACACCGGCTGACGGTTCCTTCGAAGTTCCGCGCTGCGCTGTCCGGCGGGTCGGTTCTGGCCGCGTCGCCCGAGACCGCGCCGGGCGAACCGCGATGCATGTCGATCTGGACCGCCGAGGAGTACGAGAGCTTCACCGCCGCAACGCTGAACGGCCTCAACCCAATTTCGGCGAAGGCCCGCGAAATGAAGCGGTTCTTCTTCAACACATCGTTCGACGCGGAGCTCGACTCCGCCAACCGGCTGATGATCCCAACCGCCCTGATGCGCTACGCCGGCCTGGACAAGGAGGTCATCGTGACCGGGTCCGGTGAGTGCATCGAGGTCTGGGACCGTAAGACGTACGAGCGCTACAGCGAAGACGTCCTGACCCGCATCCCCGACATCACGGCAAGCCTTGGCGACACTACTTGACATGACCAGGACCCATATCCCGGTTCTCGCCGGTGAGCTGATCGATCTGGTCGATCCGCAGCCGGGCGAGATCGCGGTCGACTGCACGTTTGGCGGAGGCGGTCACGCGCGGCTGATCGCGGAGCGCATCGGCGCCGGTGGGATGCTGATCGGAATCGACCGCGACCCGGTCGCCGAGGAGCGATTCGCCGAGCTCGCCGGCGAGGTTTCGTGCCGGACGCGGTTCATCCGCGCGGACTTCGTCACCGGGCTGCGCCAGCTTCTGCTGGAGCGGGAGCACGCCGATCTGATCTATCTCGATCTGGGGATGTCCTCGATGCAGGTCGACGAATGGAGTCGAGGCTTCTCCTACGCGTACGACGCGCCGCTCGATATGCGCATGGATCCCGACCAGGAGCTGACCGCGCAGGAGATCGTCAACGAGTGGGAGGAGCGTCGGCTGGCCCGGCTGCTGCGCGAGTACGGCGAAGAGCGCTACGCCTCCCAGATCGCCCGCACGATCGCTCGCGCCCGGCGGCGGGAGCCGCTGCTGGGCACCCAGCAGCTGGTCGATGCGATCAAGTCGGCCGTGCCGGTACCGGCGCAGTTTGCCGGCGGCCATCCCGCCCGGCGGACCTTCCAGGCGCTCCGGATCGCCGTCAACGACGAGCTCGCCCAGTTGGACACGGCGCTGCCCGAGGCGTGGCAGCTGCTCTCCCCCGGCGGCCGGCTCGCCGCGATCTCGTTCCATTCACTCGAGGATCGACGCGTCAAGCGCTTCCTGGCCGCCCTGGCCACGGGTTGCGTGTGTCCCCCCGAGTTTCCCGTCTGCGTCTGTGGGAGAGAGCCGGAGGCCGAACTCCTGGCGCGGCGCGCCGTTGCCCCAACACCCGGCGAGGTGGCGGCGAATCCCAGATCCAAATCAGCGCACCTGCGCGCGGCACGAAAGCTCGAGGTCACGACGACATGACGCCCGCTGCCATCACTCCCGCAGGTCGGAGCACCACCAAGCGAGGAAAGCCCACCGCCGCGCGCATGGCCGCGCCCCGCGCCACCACCGCACGCACGGCCGCGCCCCGCGCCACCGCCGCACGCACGGCCGCCCCGCCGAAGCCGGTTCGGATCGTCAATCCGGCGAGTGCCCCGTCGGTGCCCGGTCATCGCCGCCGGCTTCGTCCCCAGTCGGCTCCCAAGGTCCCGCGCCGGGTCTCCGGCCCGGCCCGCGGCCGAGCGGCCGCCATCACGCTTCCAAACCCCGGCCAGGGCGGCGGCGTAGCGCTTCCTCGCCCGGGTCGCGGCGGGCTCATCAAGCCGCGCTCCCGGCCCGCACGCCGCGCCACCCGGCCGCGGTCACAGGCGCTCCCGCTGCCGCGCCGGCTGTTAGGGGCGATCTGGGCGCTGCCTGACCATCCGCTGCTCGACCGCGTGGTGCGCGGGCGGGCGTGGATTGCCGTGCTCGGCGTGATGCTGGCGGGGATCGTGGCCATGCAGATCGAGGTCCTCAAGCTCGGCGCCAGCATCGGCCGCTCGCTGCAGCGCGGCACCTCGCTGCAAAGCCGTAACCAGCAGCTCCAGGCCAGCGTCGCGGCGCTCGACGACGGTGCGCGAATCCAAAGGCTGGCCGGCGCGATGGGCATGGTCATGCCGGCGCCCAACGGCGTCGGATTCGTCTCGACGGGGTCGTCCCTCGTGCAGAAGGCGATCGCCAACATCCATCAGCCGAACACCGCATCGTTCCTGGCGCTGACCGACCCCAACGGAGCGATCACCGGCGTCAGCACCGCCGCTGGCGCTTCTGCCTCCGGCCTCAGCAGCGCCTCGAGCACCAGCACAACGGTCCCCGCCACCGGCACCACCGGCACCACCGGCGCGACCGGAACCACTTCGGCCGGCACCCCCACTACCGGGACCACCAGCTCGACGGGGATTTCCAGCCAGAGCACTCAGGCCGCTGGCGGGGCCACGTCGACTCCGGCCACCACACAGGCGGCGACACCGGTGACCGCGGCGCCTCAGGCCACTTCGCCGGCGTCCGCTGCGACGGGGGCCGTGGGCACGGCGCCGCCAGCGTCGACTCAGTCGACCGGGGACACCGGCGGAGCCGGAGTCCCGGCGGCGGGTTAGGCGGCTCGCCGTGGGCTCGATCGATCGCCGGATCGGCATCATCTTCCTGGCCTTCCTCGTGCTACTGGGAACGGCGGTGGCGCGGGCAACGTATCTCGGAGCCGTGCGGGCGGGGTCGCTCCAGCGCGCGGCCGAGACCCAGCAGGTCCAGACCGTGCCGCTGCCCGCCGAACGGGGAGCGATCACCGACCGAAACGGGGTCGAGCTGGCCATCAGTGAGTCATCCGACGACGTCGCCGCCGACCCGTACCTGATCAAGGATCCGCTCACCGTCGCGAAGGCGCTCTCGCCGCTGCTCGGCAAGCCGACGCTGACGGTGCTGGCGCTGCTGACCAAGCCGCACACCGGGTTCGTATACCTCGCGCACCAGCTTCCGGTTTCGCGGGCGACGGCGATCCGGAATCTGAAGATCGACGGTAAGCCGATCGACGGCATGACCCTGACCCCGCAGGTGTCTCGGAACTATCCGCGCTCGTGGGCGGCCTCGCAGGTGATCGGAGACATCGACTGGGGGGTGCATGGCCCGCACGGCATCAGCGGCATCGAATACCGCTACAACACCGTGCTCAGCGGCCGCAGTGGGGTGCGCAAGATCGTCAACGATGCGATCGGGCAGCCGATCTCGATCGACAACGTCAAGCCGGCGAAGCCCGGCAAGACGATCAAGCTGACGCTCGACGCCGCACTGCAGGACGAGGTGGAACGGGTGCTCGCCGATGTCGGCAGCCAGTACTCGCCCAAGGGCGCGACCGCGATCATCATGAACCCCAACACCGGCGCGATCCTGGCGCTGGCCAACTGGCCACGGATCAACGCCAACGACCCGAACGGCGCGCCGACCTACGCCACGCAGGACCGCGCGGTGTCGTTCAATTACGAGCCCGGCTCGACGTTCAAGGCGATCACCGTGGCCGGCGCGATTCAGGACGGGCTGGTCAGCCCGAGCACGCCGTTCGACGTTCCGCCCGTCCTCCAGGTGGCCGATCGGCAGATCCACGACGCCGAGGCCCATGGCTACGAGACGCTGTCGGTGGCCAACATCCTCAAGGTCTCCAGCAACATCGGGGCCGACCTGATCGGAATGAAGCTCGGCGCCTCGCGCTTCAACTCCTGGGTGCACCGGTTCGGTTTCGGCTCGCCCACCGGTGTCGACCTCCCCGGCGAGGACGGCGGGATCATCCTGCCGCTGTCGAAGTACTCGGGCTCGACGATGGGCAACCTGCCGTTCGGGCAGGGCGAATCGGTGACCCCGATACAGATGGCCGCGGCGTACTCGGCCATCGCCAACGGCGGCATCCTCAGGCCGCCGCACATCGTCGGCGCGATCGGCGGTCAGCCGACCAAGCTTCCCGCCGGCCATCGCATCATCTCCGCCAGCACGGCGGCCGAGCTGCGCAACATGCTGATCGGTGTCTACGGCGAAGGTGGCACCGCCTCGGGCGCGGGCATCACCGGCTACGACATGGCCGGTAAGACCGGTACCGCGAGCATCGCGATCAACGGGCATTACTCCGACACCGAGTACATCGCCTCGTTCGTCGGCATGGTGCCGGCCAATCATCCGCAGCTACTCGGCTTGGTGGTCGTGGACCGCCCGCAGGGTGCGATCTACGGCGGATCGGTCGCCGCCCCCGCATTCCAGAAGATCGTCGGCTGGGCCGTGCCGTACCTGGGCCTCTCGCCGCGCTGATCCGCGCTGATCCGCGCTGATCCGCGCTGGCCCGCGCTGGTCCGCGCTGGTCCGCGCTAGCTCGGGTGGAACCGGCTCCGGAGCGAGGCCAGGCGATCGTCCCATTGGCCGCCCACGTCGGCCATCCATGACACCGCATCGGAGAGCGGAGCCGGGGTCACGCTGTAGCGGACCTCGCGCCCCTCGCGCTCGCGATCCAGCAGGCCGGCGTCGGCCAGCGCGCTCAGGTGCTTGACCACCGCCTGGCGTGAGATCGGCAGCTCGGCGGCCAGCTCGGTCGCGGTCGCGGCAGGCTGATTGGCCAGCGCTGCCAGCAGCGCCCGGCGAGTCGGGTCCGACAGCGCACTGAACACGGCGCCCGTGCGGTCCGGGCTGGACATCAGCGGACGGCCACCAGCGCGGGACCGAACGACGGGCCGCCGATGCCGGGGAGCGGCATGCCCACCAGATCCAGCACGTCGAGCGGGCGCGTCTCGACAACGCGAATCCGAGCGGCGTGATCTCCGTCGGGCTCGACGGTCAGCTCGACGCGAGTGGCCGGCTCGCCGTCCTGCCCCCACCAGAAAGCGAGACGACCGGTGCCGTCGGCCGCGGGCCGGCGAACCTCCTCGATCCAGCCCGTCCTGACCTCGTCGCGCCAGCGGAAGGTGGCGTCGCCGCCCGGCCGCAGGTCGAGCATCACGTCATCGGCCAGCCATTCCCCGGCCGTGACCGCTGCCCAGACCTCGAGCACGGAGGCGTCCAGCAGTAGCTCACGCTCGATTCGATTGGTCACCGTTCCTCCTTCGCGGACGACGCGCAACCCAAAGGTTGCGGGTTTGCTATGGTGCGGCCAAGTACGCAACTCATGGGTTGCACGTTACCAGACCTCCAGGAGGATCCATGTCCGTTATCCCAATGGTCGTCGAGCAGACAGCTCGCGGCGAACGCTCCTTCGACATCTACTCCCGGCTGCTCAACGATCGGGTGGTGTTCCTCGGGGGTCAGGTCGACGAGTCGATCGCCAACCTGATCGTCGCCCAACTCGTCCATCTCGAGTCCGATGACCCGGACAAGGACATTCACCTGTACATAAATTCCCCGGGCGGCTCGATCTACGCCGGCCTGGCCATCTACGACACGATGCAGTTCATCCGGCCCGATGTGCAGACCATCTGCTACGGAATCGCGATGTCGATGGGATCGCTGCTGCTGGCCGGCGGCGCGCCGGGTAAGCGCGCGGTCCTGCCCAGCAGCCGGATCTTGATCCACCAGCCTTCCGGCGGGTTCGAGGGGCAGTCGAGCGACATCGAGATTCATGCCAGGGAAGTCCTGGCCCTGCGCGCCCGGGTCGACGAGCTGTATGCGCGGCACACCGACCAATCGGTCGAGCGCGTCCACGCGGACATGGAGCGCGACCGCTATTTCACCGGGGAGGAGGCCGTCGCCTACGGGCTGGCCGACCGGGTGATCGAGCGACGCGACCTGGCCAAGCACGGCGGCGGCTTCGGGAGCTGACCATGGGAGCGCCCAGCAGGCCGCCTCGAGGCCCGCCGCCGGCCCAAGTACCCTCTAGCCCGAATGCGGCTGGCCGATGTGATCCCTGCCACCCCGCCGTCCGCCCGGGACCTCGAGATCGCCGATCTCGCCTACGACAACCGCGCGGTCAAGCCCGGAACGCTGTTCTTCTGCGTCCCGGGCTTCACGCGGGATGGCCACGACTTTGCCCCCGAGGCGGTGGCCCGCGGCGCGGTGGCGCTGGTGGTGCAGCGGCACCTGCCGACCGTCGACGTCCCGCAGGTCGAGGTGCAATCGGTTCGTGCCGCGATGGCGCCGGCGGCCGCCGCGTTCTACGGTGACCCGACGAAGACCCTGCAAATCGCGGGAATCACCGGCACCAACGGTAAGACCACCACCGCCTTCCTGATCCGCTCGCTGCTGGAGAAGGCCGGACGCCAGACCGGGCTGCTGGGGACGGTCAAGAGCGTCGTCGGCGGCGTCGAGCGCGAGGTGCAGCGCACCACTCCCGAGGCGATCGATCTGCAGAGGACCTTCGCGGAGATGCTGGGCAGCGGCGACACGGCATGCGCGATCGAGGTGTCCTCGCACGCGCTCGAGTTGCACCGCGCCGACGCGATCCACTTCGCCTCCGCGATCTTCACCAACCTGACCCAGGATCACCTCGACTTCCATCCGACGATGGAGGCGTACTTCGCGGCCAAGCGCAAGCTGTTCACCGAGTCACGGCCCGCGGTCTCGCTGGTCAACGTCGACGACCCGTACGGGGCGAGGCTCGCCGCCGAGCTGACCGACGCCTGGACCTTTGCCCTTGATACGCCCGCGGACTACCGGGCAAGCCACGTCACCACCGGACTCACCGGCTCGCGCTTCAGGGTGTCCACCCCGGAGGGCGAGATCGAGCTGAGCTCGCCGCTGCGAGGCCGCTTCAACGTCTACAACGTGCTCGGCGCGTTCGCCGCAGCGCGGGCCCTGGGCGTTTCCGCGGAGTGCTCGCAGGCGGCCGTCGCCACCGCCGAACAGGTCCCCGGCCGGTTCGAGACGGTCGACGAGGGCCAGCCGTTCGCGGTGATCGTCGACTATGCCCACACGCCGGACTCCCTGGAGAATGTCCTGCATGCGGCCAGAAAGCTGACCAAGCAGAGGATTCACGTCGTGTTCGGCGCCGGCGGCGACCGGGACCGGACCAAGCGGCCGTTGATGGGGGAGATCGCCGCACGCCTGGCCGACCGGGCGATCGTCACCTCCGACAACCCGCGCTCGGAGGACCCGGAGGCGATCATCGCCGAGGTCCTGGCCGGCATCGGCACCGGACGGTCGGTCGAGCACGATGCCGACCGGCGCCGGGCGATCGCCCTGGCCATGGAGCGGGCCGATCCGGGCGACGTGGTGGTGATCGCCGGCAAGGGTCACGAGCAGGGCCAGGAGTTCGCCGACGGCATCAAGCTGCCGTTTGACGATGTGACCGTCGCCCGTGAGATCCTGCGGGGCGCGTCGGTGAACGTCGGCGCTCGCGACTGATGAAGCCCTGGACACCCCAACAGGTCGCCGCGGCGGCTGGCGCCCGCCTGATCTCCGAGCCGCCGACCGAGGCGGGTCCCGAGCGCGTCAGCATCGACTCGCGCGACGCCGGGCCGGGAACCCTGTTCGTCGGGCTGGCCGGCGCCAACGCCGACGGTGGTCGCTTCTCGCCTCAAGCGCTGGAGGCCGGGGCCTGGGGGATCCTCACGACCGAGCAGCACGCCGAGGCGGCCAAAGCCGCCGGCCCGGGCGTTCGCCTCGCGGCCGAGGACCCGCTCAAGGCCCTGCAGAGCCTGGCCACGGCGTGGCGGCGTGAGCTCGGTGCCCAGGTGATCGGCGTCACCGGCTCGACCGGAAAGACCTCGACCAAGGAGCTGATCCGTGCGGTGATCGAGCGCCGTCGCCGCACCGTCGCGTCGCGGGCCAACTTCAACACCGAGATCGGCCTCCCGCTGGAGATCCTGGCCGCGCCGGAGGGGACCGAGGTGCTGGTGCTGGAAATGGGGATGCGCGGGGCCGGCCAGATCGCCGAGCTGGCGGCCATCGCCGAGCCCGACGTGGGCGTGATCGTGAACCTCGGGCCCGTGCACATGGAGCTGCTGGGCTCGCTCGAGGCGATCGCCGCGACCAAGGCCGAGCTGATCGCGGCGCTGCCCCCCGGCGGCACCGCCGTGCTGCCCGCCGGCGAGCCGCTGCTCGAGCCGCACCGGCGCGAGGATCTCCGCACCCTCACGTTCGGGGAGGGCGGCGACGTACGGCTGCGCGCCGCGCGGGGGGAGCGCATCGAGATCGACCTGGCCGGCGAGCCGATCACGCTCGAGGTCTCCTTCTCGCAGGCTCACCTGCGTCGCAATCTGCTCGCCGCCGTGGCCGCCGCATCGGCGATCGGGGTGCGGGCCGGCGGGCGCATCGAGCTCGAGATATCGGCGGGCCGGGGCCGCCGGCTGGAACTCGCGTCGGGCATCACGCTGATCGACGACTGCTACAACGCCAACCCGATGTCGATGCGCGCCGCCCTCGACGATCTGGCCGCGACCGCGACCCGCGGCCGAGGGCGCGCGGCGCGTGGCCGTGCTCGGGGACATGCTCGAGCTCGGCCCAGACGAGCGTCGCTTCCACCGCGAGATCGGCGAGCATGCCCGCGCGGTCGGCGTCGACGTGCTGGTCACGGTCGGGCAGCTCGCGACGTCGATCGGCGAGGGCTTCGGGTCCGAGCTCGCCACCTATGTCACCGCCGACGCCGCCGAGGCGGCCGGTGTCGTCCCGGGCCTGCTCAAGCCCGGCGACCTGGTGCTGGTCAAGGCGTCGCGCGGGATCGGCCTGGAGCGGGTCTGCGACGCGGTCACCGGCGGGGTACCCGTCTAGTGCACTGTCCAGCCATCAGGATGGCGCACTGATGGGCTCCCAGTCCGGCCGGGTGCTGATTGCCGGCACCTCGGCGCTGCTGATGTGCCTGTTCCTCAGCCCGCGGTTCATCGAGTTCCTGCGCGCTCGCGAGTTCGGCCAGAACATCCGCGAGGAGGGCCCCAAGGGGCACCAGTCCAAGGCCGGCACTCCGACGATGGGCGGGATCATCATCATGCTCGCCTTCGCGGTCCCGTACCTGATCCTCTCGACCCGCGATTGGTCCTCTATCGGGGTGTTCGGCACCGCGCTGGCCTGCGCGCTGCTCGGCTTCGCCGACGACTACACCAAGATCGTCAAGCGCCGCTCGCTCGGTCTGCGAGCCCGGACGAAGCTGGTGCTGACGATCCTGATCTCGCTCGGGCTGTGGTGGGTGGCCACTCAGAAAGCCGGGCTCACGCCGACGGTTCGCCTGCGCTTCGTCGACGTCCAATTCGACCTCGGGCCGCTGTATCCGGTGTTCATCTACGTCGTGGTCGCCGGCACCACCAGCGCGGTCAACCTGACCGATGGCCTCGACGGACTCGCCGCCGGGTGCGCGGCGATCGTGCTGCTGGCCTATATCGGCATCACCTTCATCAGCGGCCCCGGACAGCACGACCTCGAGATGCTGGCCGCTTGCCTGGTCGGGGCCTGCGTCGGCTTTCTCTGGTTCAACAGCTTTCCCGCCAGCATCTTCATGGGGGACACGGGATCGCTCGGGCTCGGAGGGGCGATCGCCGGTCTCGCCGTCATGACCAAGACCGAGGTGCTGCTGATCCTGCTCGGCGGGATCTTCGTGGTCGAGGCGCTGTCGGTGCTGATCCAGGTTTTCTCGTTCCGGATGTTCCGCAAGCGCGTCTTCCTGATGGCCCCGATCCATCACCACTTCGAGCTGCTGGCCTGGTCGGAGACGAAGATCATCCTGCGATTCTGGATCGTCGCGGCGGCCTGTGGGGCGATCGGCTTCACCGTTTACCAGATCAGCATCCGGGGTTGAGCCCGGGCCGGTGGTGAAGTCGTGAAGCCGCGACCGCCGCTGCCGCCCGGCCCGTTTCTGGTCGTCGGGCTGGCCCGGTCCGGGGTGGCCGGCGCGCTGGCCCTACGCGCCCGCGGGGAGGAGGTGATCGGTTGCGATGCGGGCGCGGCGAATCGGCCAGAACTTGTGCAGGCGGCGCGAAGGCTTTCCGAGGCGGGTGTCGAAGTCCATCTCGATGCGTCAGGCGACGCTTTTGCCGCCCGCGCCGGGACGCTCATCAAGAGCCCCGGCGTACCCCAGAACGCGCCAGCCGTGCTGGCGGCGCGGACGGCTGGGGTGCCCGTGCTCGGGGAGCTCGAGCTCGCCTGGCGGATGCTTCCCAACGAATTCATCGCGGTGACCGGAACCAACGGCAAAACGACCACCACCGAGTGGATCGGGCACATCCACCGCGAGGCCGGGGCGGCGGTCGCCGTGGCCGGCAACGTCGGCACCGCGCTGTCCTCGCTGGTCGGCGAGCTGGCGCCTGGCGTGACCGTTGTCTGCGAGGCATCCTCGTTTCAGCTGGAGGACACCGAGGCGTTCGCGCCCGAGGCGGCCGTTTTGCTCAATTTGTCCCCGGATCACCTCGACCGCCACGGCAGCTACGACGACTACGTGACCGCCAAGCTGCGCGCGTTCGTGAACCAGGGCAACTACGACGTTGCCGTAGCGCCACTCGAGCTCGAGCTCGAGCTCGAGGACCTCGGCGGGTGCGCGCGGCGGGTCACCTTCGGCTCCGGCGCCGAGGCCGAGCTCTCCGTCCACGCGGGCCATCTGTGGTGGGTGCAGGAGCCGCTGCTGCGCGTCGACGAGCTGCCGCTGCCAGGCGAGCACAACGTTCAGAACGCGATGGCCGCCGCCGCCGTGACGCTCGCGCGTGGCCTCGAGCCCGAGGCCGTCGCCGCCGGGCTGCGGAGCTTCACCGGCGTCGCGCACCGGCTGGAGCTCGTCGCCGTGCAGCACGGCGTCAGCTACGTCAACGATTCCAAGGCGACGAACGTGGCCAGCACGCTGATGGCGCTGCAGGCCTACCCCGGCGGCGTGCATCTGATCGCCGGGGGACGCGGCAAGCAGCAGGATTTCAGTCCGCTGGCTGCGCTCGTGGCCGAGCGCTGCCAGGCCGTGTACCTGATCGGCGACGCCGCCGGCGACCTGGCCGATGCGCTGGCCGGCACCGGAGTCCGGCTCGAGCACCCCGGTGATCTGGAGCGCGCGGTGGCCAGCGCCCGGGCCAGCGCCCGCGATCAGGAGGTGGTGCTGTTGTCGCCGGCCTGTGCCAGCTTCGACCAGTACAACGACTTCGAGGCGCGCGGCGAGCACTTCCGCACCCTGGTGGAGCAGGCCTGATGGCCGCGGGGGCGGCCGCCGGGCTCAGGGGTCGCGGGCGCGCCGGGGCGGAGACACCGGGCAAGCGTTCCCGCGGAGGCGAAGCCGCCCGGCGGGTGGCGCCGCCGCTCGAGCACCGGATCCTGATGACGGCGACGCTGTGCCTGCTGGCGTTCGGCGCCGTGATGGTCTACAGCGCCTCCGCGCCGATCGGCGTGTTGGCCGGCCGCGGCTACGGGACCGGCGAGTTCCTGCGCTACCTGATCTTCGGCGGGCTCGGGCTCGTGGCGATGCACGTGCTCGAACGCCGCGGCCTGACGATCCTCGATCCGCGCCTGGTGAAGCTGATGCTGCTCGGCTCGTTCGTGCTGTTGCTGCTGGTCCTCGTCCCCGGCTTCGGGGTTCGGATCAACGGCGCGCGCCGGTGGTTTGCCGCCGGTCCGATCCAGTTCCAGCCGTCGGAGCTGATGAAGCTCTCGCTGATCCTCTACGCCGCCCGCTACCTGGCCGACCATCCCAAGCGGATGCGGGGGTTCCGTCAGGCGCTGGCGCCGATCGCCGTGGTGGTCGGACCGGCCTGCCTGCTGATCGTGGTCGAGCCGGATCTCGGGACGACGCTGGTCGTGGCGTTCACGATCACCGCGCTGCTGATCGCCGCCGGCCTCCCGCTGCGCTATCTGGCCGGTCTGGCCGGGATCGCGTCGGTCCTGGTGCTCCTGCTGGTGGTCGCCCAGCCCTATCAGCAGGCCCGGCTGACCTCCTTCCTGCACCCGTGGTCATCCAAGTCCACCGCCGGCTTCCAGGCCGTCCAGGGGCAGATCGCGCTGGGCTCGGGCGGGTTGTTCGGAGTCGGGCTGGGGAAATCGGTGCAGAAGATCTACTACCTGCCCGAGGCGCAGACCGACTTCATTCTGGCGGTGATCGGCGAGGAGCTCGGAGTGCTGGGGATCTGCGGCGTGGTGGTCCTCTACGGGATGATCGCCTACGCCGGTCTGCGGACGGCGCGCCGGGCCGCGACCAGGTATGCGAAGCTGCTGGCGACTGGGCTGACGTCGCTGATCCTGTGCCAAGGGATTCTCAACATCTTCGTCGTGCTCGGGCTCGCCCCCCTGACCGGAGTTCCGCTGCCGTTCATCTCCTATGCCCCCACGAACCTGTGCGTGATGCTGGCCTCGGTCGGCGTCCTGCTGAACATCGCCCGGCCCGGGGCCAGGCGCCTGCGCGCGCTCGACGGCAGCGCGGAGAAACGGGAGGCGAGGGAGCCACGCGGCCGTGAGCGGTCCCCGGATCGTGATCGGAGCGGGCGGGACAGCCGGACACGTCGTGCCGGCGCTGGCGGTCGCGGACGCACTACGCGATGAGGGCGCCGAGGTCGTGTTCGTCGGCGGCGATCGCGCCGAGCTCGAGCTCGTACCGGCGGCCGGCTACCCGCTGCACTCGCTGCGGGTCGTCTCGCTGCCCCGCCGCCGCCCGCTGAAGGCGGTCAGGGCCGCCGCCGTCGACGCCACCGCCCTGCGGGGCGCGCGCTCGTTGATCCGCGAGCTCGGGCCGCACGCGGTGGTCGGAGCCGGCGGGTACGTCGCCGGGCCGGTCGGGCTGGCCGCCGTGCTCGCCCGGATCCCGCTCGTGCTGATCGAGGCCGACAGCCACCTCGGCCTGACCAACCGGATCCTGGCCCCGGCGGCGCGGCGCGTCTGTCTGGCCTTCCCGATCGCCGGCCGCAGCGGCGGCCGTTATCGGGTCACGGGGCGGCCGGTGCCACCGCCGGCGACCGACCGGGCCGCCGCGCGGGCCCGTTTCGGGATCCCGCCGCGGGCGACGTGCGTGCTGGTCTTCGGCGGCTCCCTGGGTGC
This sequence comes from uncultured Solirubrobacterales bacterium, assembly GCA_963808605.1. GTDB lineage: Bacteria > Actinomycetota > Thermoleophilia > Solirubrobacterales > Solirubrobacteraceae > Palsa-465. The sequence goes on along the minus strand of CAWEGQ010000014.1, from coordinate 45,854 downwards.
GCGCTCGATCAATCATGCGGCGATCGACGCGTTCGCCGGCGCTCGGTTTCACGTCCTGCATGCCGCCGGCACCCGCGACCTGCCCGAGCTGTCCTCGCCGGGCCCCCACTACGACCTGCGCGGCTACATCTCCGAGTTCGGCGAGGCGCTGCTGGCCAGCGATCTGGTCGTGGCCCGCTCGGGCGGCTCGGTGTTCGAGATCGCCGCCGCCGGGCGCCCGGCGGTCCTGATCCCCTATCCGCACGCCACCGCCGATCATCAGACGGAGAACGCACGGTTCATGGAGCGAGCGGGGGCGGCGATCGTGATCCCCGACTCAGAGCTGAGCGGCCCGCGTCTGGCCCGTGAGGTGGGTGGGCTGCTGGCCGATCGCGGCAGGCTCACCGCGATGGCCCGGGCTTCGGCCGAGCTCGCCCGGCCCGACGCGGCCAAGGAGATCGCGCGCGAGGTGCTCGCCGCCGCCGCGGCGAGCGGTGCACTAGCCTCGGGGCGACGGAAATCGACCTAGTTAGCGAGGACCCAGATTGCTGTTCGGCCAGGAACATGTGAACCGTTACAAAGAGACCGATGGCGCGGAGGGATACGACTGGCAGGGCACCAAGGTGCTGCTCCTGACCACCAAGGGCCGGAAGTCCGGCCAGCCCCGCGAGATGCCGCTGATCTTCGACGAGCATGACGGCGACTACATCATCGTCGCCTCCAAGGGCGGGGCGCCGGAGCACCCGGCCTGGTACCTCAACCTGAGTGAAGACCCCGAGGTGACGGTCCAGGTCAAGGGCGATCGCTTCGCGGCGAAAGCGCGCACCGCGAGCGCCAGCGAGCGTCCGGAGCTGTGGAAGCTGATGAACCAGAGCTGGCCGGCCTATGACGGCTACCAGCAGAAGACCGATCGCGAGATTCCCGTGGTCGTGCTCGAGCGAGCCTGACGAGCTCGAACGGGCCTGACGCCGGCGACGCCTGGCTACTGTGAATCGGGACGACTGGTCGGATCGCCGCCTGCACTTCGTCGGCATCGGCGGCGCGGGGATGAGCGGGCTGGCGCTGATCGCCCAGGCCCTCGGAGCCCGGGTCACGGGCTCGGACCGCGCCTCGTCGTCCTATTCCGAACGCCTGCGCGCCGCCGGCATCGAGCCGGTGATCGGACATGCCGCGGAGAATGTCCCAGCCGGCGCCGAGGTCGTCTACTCGACTGCGATCCCGCCCGATAATCCCGAGCGGCAGGCGGCCCAAGGCGGCGAACTCCACCGGGCCGACCTGTTGGCCCAGATCGCGGGCCTGCGCCGTTGCATCGCCGTAACCGGCACCCACGGCAAGACGACCACTACCGCGATGATCGTCCACGTGTTGGCCGGCTGCGGCCTCGATCCCAGTTACGTGGTCGGGGGGGAGCTGAGATCGACCGGCTCGAACGCGGGATGGGGGACGGGGGAGTGGATCGTGATCGAGGCCGACGAGTCTGATCGCTCGTTGCTGAAGCTGTCCCCGGAGATCGCGGTGCTGACCAACGCCGAGCTCGATCACCATTCGACCTACCGGTCGCTGCTCGACCTCGAGGAGACGTTCCGGACGTTCATGTCGCGGGCCGGGGAGCGGGCCGTGGTCTGGGACCGTCCGGCTCTGCGGGCGCTCTGCCCGCCCGCGGCGGTGCCGTACGACGCCCCGGATCCGGCTCTGGATTCGACCGGCTCGCGCTTTCGGTGGCGCGACCTCGACGTCTCCCTGTCGGTACCCGGGGCCCACAATGCCGTCAACGCCGCCGGCGCGCTCACCGCCGCTGCGCTGGCCGGCGCCGAGCCTTCGCGAGCCGTTGCGGCGATCGCCGACTTCAGCGGCGCGCGGCGCAGGCTGGAGCGCATCGGCGAGACCTCGGCCGGGGTGCCCATCTATGACGACTACGCTCACCACCCGACCGAGGTCGCGGCGGCGATCGCCGCGGCGCGGACCCTCGCGGCCGGGCGGCTGATCGCCGTCTTCCAACCCCACCTGTACTCGCGCACGCGCGAGCTGGCCGGCGATTTCGGCCGGGCGCTGGCCGCCGCCGACGTCTGCGGCGTCCTGGCCGTCTACCCGGCCCGTGAGCTGGCCGAGGACTTCCCCGAGGTCGACGGCCGGCTGGTCGCTGTGGCGGCGGCCGACGCGGGCGGCGGACGGACCGTGGCCTGGTTGCCGAGCTTCGGCGACGCTCGCCGATACCTCGGCTCGCTCCTGCGGCCGGGCGACCTGTGCCTGATGATGGGGGCCGGGGACATCGACGCGCTCGGCCGCTCGCTGCTGCGCTGAGTCGGGGAGCAGGTGGGGGCGGCCGGTCCGGCCTCTACCCTCCGAGACCATGCCAGTGGCTCCACCCGGGGTGCAGCGCGGGTACCCACTCGCGCGGCTGACCACGATCAGGACCGGCGGCGCGGCGGAGCTGTTCGCGCGGCCCGAGTCGCTGGGCGAACTCGAGCGGCTGCTCGCCTGGGCCGGAGCCGAGGGGCTCGAGGTAGGGGTCGTGGGCTCGGGGTCGAACCTCCTGATTGCCGACGAAGGCGTCCGCGGACTCGTTTTGAAACTAGACAAGGAACTGAACACGATCGAACTGGACGGCACCAGGGTCAAATGCGGCGGGGGCGCGCGCCTGCCCGCCGTCTCGGCCCGTGCCGCGAGGGCCGGCCTGACCGGCGTGGAGTTCGGCGTCAACATTCCCGGGACGGTCGGCGGAGCGGTGCGGATGAACGCCAACGCCTACGACGGCGTGCTGGCGCGCGTGCTCGAGTTCGTCGATGTGGTCAGCGCCCAGGGCACCGACCGGCGAGCGCCCGAGCAGCTGGGATTCGAGTACCGCCGATCGAATCTCCGACCGGGGGAGGTGGTGGCGCGGGCCTGCTTCGCGCTGGCGCCGGCCAGCAGCGCGGCGGTCAAGGCGACGCTGGCCGAGATGCGCGAGTGGCGCAAGTCGGCGCAGCCCTCCGGCATCAAAACCTTCGGGTCGACGTTCAAGAACCCCGATGATCCGCGCGCCGAGGGACGGACGGCGGGGCAGCTGCTCGACGCCGCCGGGTGCCGCGGGCTGCGGATCGGCGGGGCCGGGTTCTCCGCCAAGCATGCGAACTTCGTCGAGAACCACGGCGAGGCCACCACCGCCGACGTGATCGCGCTGATGGCGGAGGGGCGCCGGCGGGTCAAGGAGCGCTTCGGCGTGGAGCTAGAGCCCGAGGTTCAGGCGCTCGGTCCCGTGCGGTTCCCCACCGACTGGAAGCGGCGATGAGCCCCGCCGCCAGTGCGACCCGCGGGGCGCTCCGAGGGTTGCGAGTTCGGAACCTTCGCCGACCCAGTGCCCGTACCGTGGCGGTGCTGGCGGCGATCGGTGCCCTCCTGGTCGGCGGCTGGCTGTGGCTGCGCGATTCCTCGCTCGTCTCGGTCCGGCGGGTGACGGTGGCCGGGGTGAGCGGCCCCGATGCCGGACAGATCCGTGCGGCGCTGGTCGCCTCCGCGCGCACGATGACCACGCTCGACGTCCAGATCGGCCAGCTCCGCACGGCCGTCGCGCCGTATCCGGTGGTCAAGAACCTTCAGGTCACCACGCAGTTTCCGCACGGGATGCGGATCCACGTGATCGAGCAGATCCCGGTGGCGGCGGTCAGCGTGGACGGCCGGAGCACCGCCGTGGCGGCCGACGGCACGCTGCTGCACGACGTCGTGGCGTCGCCGCAGCTGCCGCTGATCCCGTTGCGGGTGCCCCCGGGCGGTTCCCGGCTGACCGATCCCGCCGCGCGCGCGGCCGTGGCCGTCCTCGCCGCCGCGCCCTACCCGCTGCTCTCTCATCTGACCCAGGTCACCAGCGACGGACCGCACGGGCTGGTGGCCCAGTTGCGGGCCGGCCCGAGCATCTACTTCGGCGACGCCCACCAGCTCGCGGCGAAGTGGGCCGCCGCGGTCGCGGTGCTGGCTCAGGCGGGGTCGGCCGGCGCGAGCTATATCGACGTGACCGATCCCGGGCGCCCGGCCGCGGGTCCGGGCACCACGACGGCGCCCTCGAGCACCGCCGGCGACACGGGCACTACCACTCCGTCCTCGAGCACCGCCAGCGCCACGGGCATCACGACTCCGTCCTCGAGCACCGGCAGCGCCACGGGCACCGGCTCCGTGGCGGCTGGTACGACGACCCCGAGCGGTGGCTAACCCTCAAGTAGAGCCTTAGGTCGGCAAATCGTCCAGTCTCGCGCTAAGATCGAGAGTTCGGCAATCTGCAACGAACGTTGCGAATCGGGGAGCGACGTTGACTTGGGGCATATCCAGGCCATAACGTGCGAAACTCCCGCTATCAGCGTATGAGCGGAGAAACGTTCAACGCTACATCGAGGGTCGGACGGTAACTATGGAAAGCGGCAGCTACCTGGCAGTCATCAAAGTCGTCGGCGTCGGCGGCGGAGGCACGAACGCGGTCAACCGCATGGTCGACGCTGGCCTGCGCGGCGTCGAGTTCATCGCCTGCAACACCGACGCGCAGGCGCTGGCGATGTGCGACGCCGACATCAAGCTGAACATCGGCCACGAGCTGACCAAGGGCCTCGGCGCCGGGGCGAACCCCGATGTCGGGCAGGGCGCGGCGGCGGAATCTCGCGACGAGATCAAGGAGTCGCTGAAGGGCGCGGACATGGTCTTCGTGACCGCCGGGGAGGGCGGTGGCACCGGTACCGGCGCCGCCCCCGTGATCGCCGACATCGCCAAGAACGAGATCGGCGCGCTGACCGTCGGCGTGGTGACGCGGCCGTTCTCCTTCGAGGGGACCCAGCGCGCGCGTCAGGCTCAGGAGGGGATCCAGCGGCTGCGCGAGTACGTCGACACGCTGATCGTGATCCCCAACGAGAAGCTGCTGGCGATCGTCGAGCGCCGCACCACGATCCTCGATGCCTTCCGGGAAGCCGACAACGTCCTGCGCCAGGGCGTCCAGGGCATCACCGACCTGATCACGATTCCCGGCCTGATCAACCTCGACTTCGCCGACGTTCGCACGATCATGAGCGACGCCGGCACCGCGCTGATGGGGATCGGCTCCGCCGGCGGGGAGAATCGGGCGGCGGAGGCGGCGAAGATCGCGATCTCCTCGCCGCTGCTGGAGGAGTCGGTCGAGGGCGCGATGGGGATCCTGCTCAACATCACCGGCGGCCATGACCTCGGCCTGTTCGAGGTCAACGAGGCTGCCGAGATCGTTCAGGGCGCCGCCGACGCGAACTCCAACATCATCTTCGGCGCGGTGATCGACGACGCGATGAGCGACGAGGTCCGCGTCACCGTGATCGCCACCGGCTTCGACCACGCCCTTCCGCGGGGGCGCAGCGCCTCGGAAGCCGGCCGTCCGCCGCGGCGCGACCGCAGCTCGGACCGCGAGGTGCGGATGGACGATCGCCAGCGCACCAGCCTCGAGATCCGCGACGACGAGATCGACATCCCGTCGTTCCTGAAGGACCGCTAGGCACAGTCGCTCCGCGCCGCCGGCCCTGGGTTAGGGCTGCGTTGGGTCGCGCGCTCGCGCGGGTGCGGCCGCGCAACCCCGGCCCCCGTGAGCGGTTCTACCTGCGTCAGACCGATTGATCGACACAGGCGCAGCGGCGTGGGCGGGCGGCGACCGGACGTGGTGATCCACCTCCGGCACATTTCGGTGCCCGCAATCGTGCTGCTGTTCGGCGCGCTGCTGCTCGGGCTCGGCCCATCCACTGCCCGGGCCGTGCCGACACTGGCCGCGCCGACCGTGCTCGCGGGACCCGACGCCGGCATCGTCGCGCTCACCGGGATGTCGATCGCCCGCGACGGGACCGGTGGCGTCGTCTACGTCGATCAGGTGGCCGGCGTCTCCCACGTGTTCGTCTCGCGGTTGTCCGGCGGCAGCTTCCAGGCGCCCGAGCAACTCGATGCGTCGCTCCCCGGCGCCTCCAGCCAGCCGGTGATCGCAGCCGGCAACAACGGGGTGCTGCTGATCGGCTTCATCAACGGCGGACAGCTCTACGTCGTCGACCGCGCCGCCGGCAGCGCATCGTTCCCGGCGCCGGTCTCGTTGGCCGTGGGCGCCGCCAACCCGGCGATCTCGATGTCGAACTTCGGCAAGGCCTATCTGGCCTTCACGGCGATCGGCGCCGGAGGCCACGACGTCCGGGACGCGTATTACGTCGGCGGCACCTGGACGGTGGAGCCGACACCGCTCGATGCCGTCGCGAGCGATGACGCTGGCGCCGGTACCGGCCGCCCCGCGGTGGTCGCGGCCGGCGACGGCGTGGGGATCATCGCCTGGGGCGAGGCTGGGCACATCTTCGCCCGACGCGTGTGGGGGACCGCGCCCAGCGTCGTCTACCAGCAGGCCGACGTCCCGTCGCTGTCCGGCTGGACCGAGGTATCGAGCGGCGCCCCGAGCATCGGCGCCGGGGCGGACTCCTCCTACGTCGACATCGGCTTCCAGGAGACCCTCGCCAACGGCACCCAAACCCAGTCTCGGGCCCTAATGGATCGTCTGGTCGCGGGGAGCTCCTCCGGGATCACCGCAGCTGATGGCCTGAGCACCCCGGGCCCCGAGGGCGCCGTCGATCCCCAGGTGGCGATGAACGACTCGGGTCGCGGCTACATGACATCGGCCCGCACCAGCTCGGACCAGCTGTTCGCCGACGTGCTCGGAACCGTGGGCGCCGACAACGGTGTGCTGCGCGTCGACAGCCTGGCCAACACCACAGCGCCGGACGCCGTCCCGGCCATCGCCGGCCTGTCCTCGGCGTTGATCGCGTGGCAGGAGAGTGCCCCGCCGCTCGACATCGCCGAGATCCGGGTGCGCTACGGCCCGACGGGGGGCTTCAGTCTGGGCCCCGAGCTGGTCGCCTCTACGCCGGTTCTCGGGTCGACAGATGCCGACGCCGGCCTGGTGGCGGGGGGTGACGTGGCCGGCGACGGCGCGCTCGCCTGGGTGCAGGGCAGCGGCGCCTCGACGCGGATCGTGGCGGCTCAGATGTACCAGCCTCCGGGCTCGTTCGCCGCCAGCCGGCGAATCACCTACACGCGGAGCACCACTCCGGTGCTGTCGTGGTCGCCGTCCCGGCAGTCCTGGGGGCCGCTCAGCTACCAGGTGACGCTCGACGGGGTCGCGGTAGGCCGGACTGGGGCCACCGCCTTTCGCCCGTCGGTCCCCTTGTCGGAGGGGCCGCACACCTACCAGGTGATGGCCATCAACGCGGCCGGCGTGACGCGCCCCGCGAACCCGGCCACCGTGCTGGTGGACACGATCGCCCCGAGCGCTCGGGTCAGCCTGAGCGGGACCCGGCGCGTGGGGGCATCGGTGCGCCTGCAGGTGCGCTACAGCGACGTCCGGGCGCCCGAGCCGGCCGCGGACGCCTCGGGCGTAGCCTCGGTGAGCGTCGCCTGGGGCGACGGAGTCAGGGCCAAGATCGGCCACCTGAAGTCCCACGCCTACCGCCGGCCGGGCCTCTACCGGCTGACCGTGACCGTGACCGACCGCGCCGGTAACAAGGCCACGGTGCTGCGGTTCCTGCGGATCGTTCCGCGGATCCGCTAGGGCCGGGAGGCGGATCCGGGAGTACCGGGACCCGGCGTTGTAGCCTCATCTTCCGTGTCCTTTGCCGCCGACACCGCGATTCGTCGCACCCCGCTCTACGACCGGCACGTCGCCGCCGGGGCGAAGCTCGTGCCGTTCGCCGGGTGGGAGATGCCCATTCAATACACCGGAATCAAGGCGGAGCACGTCGCTGTCCGCGCCGCCGCCGGCGTGTTCGACGTCTCGCACATGGGCCAGGTCGAGACCCGGGGTCCTGACGCCGCGCGATTCCTGCAGCGGATGCTCTCCAACGAGATCCGCCGACTCCCCGAGGGCGGCGCGCAGTACAGCCTGCTCTGCCGGGAGGATGGCGGCGTGCTAGACGACCTCTTCAGCTACCGGCTGGCCGAGTGCGAATACCTCACGGTCACCAACGCGGCGAACCACGAGAAGGATCTCGAGTGGCTACAGGCGCACACATCGGGGTACGACGTCGAGGTGATCGACGTGCTCGATCGGTTCGCGATGCTGGCGGTCCAGGGACCGGAGGCGCGGGCGCTGGTCGGCCGGCTGGCCGACGGCTCCCTGCCCACGCGGATGCACTGCTGCCTACGGAGCGTCGCCGACGCCCCGGCACTGGTCTGCGGCACCGGCTACACCGGCGAGGACGGCGTCGAGCTGCTGCTGAACCCGGCCGACGCGCCGGCCGTCTGGGATGCGCTGGTGGCGGGGGGGGCGCGACCGATCGGGCTCGGCGCCCGTGACACGCTCAGGCTCGAGGCCTGCTTTCACCTCTACGGCAATGATTTGTCCGAGGACCGCGACCCGATCGGCGCCGGTCTCGGCTGGTGCTGCAAGGAGGAAACCGGTTTCATCGGAGCCGAGGCGATCGCCCGCGTTCGGGCCGCCGGCCCGGCGCAGCGCCTCGTGCCGTTCAAGATCGAGGGGTCCGGGATCGCCCGCCAGGGCAATCCGGTGATCGGCGGCGGCGTGGTCACCAGCGGGACGTTCTCCCCCTGTCTCCAGCAGGGGATCGGGATGGCGTACGTTTCCAGCCCGCGGGCCGAACCCGGCACGCGATTCGAGATCGACGTCCGGGGCACTAGCCGTGCCGCCGTCGTCGCGCCCAAGCCTCTATACGGAAAGGGACCCTGACATGGCCGACGCCTCGTATCCGGACGACCTGCTCTACCACGCCGAGCACGACTGGGCGCGGATCGACCCGTCGCAGCCCGATCAGGCGACCTTCGGCATCACGTGGTTCGCGCAGGACGCGCTCGGCGAGGTCGTGTTCTTCGATCCCCCCGCCATCGGCGCGCGACTCGAGAAGGACGAGTCCTACACAGAGGTCGAGTCGGTCAAGGCGGTCTCGGACGTGTTCGCGCCACTGTCCGGCGAGGTGGTCGAAGTCAACCAGGCGCTCGCCGATAGCCCGGAGACGATCAACGACGATCCCTACGGCGAGGGTTGGCTGGTCAAGGTGAAGCTGTCCGATCCCGCCGAAACCGAGTCGCTGATGGATGCCACCACCTACCAAGCGAGCCTTTCTTGAGTCGCTATACGTCGGTCACCGAGGAGGATCGCCGCGAGATGCTGGCGGCGATCGGAGTCGGCTCGGTGGAAGAGCTCTTCGCCGACATCCCAGCTCATCTGCGACTCGACGACGAGCTCGGGCTCGGCCCGGGTCTGTCCGAGCAGGAGGTATTCGCCGAGCTGCGGGCGCTGGCCGCGCGCAACGTCTCGGCCGAGGACGAGGTCTCGTTCCTGGGCGCCGGGATGTACGACCATTACGTCCCGGCGCTGGTCGACGCGATCACGTCGCGCTCCGAGTTCCTGACGCCGTACACGCCCTACCAGCCCGAGATCTCCCAGGGCGGCCTGCAGGCGATGTTCGAGTATCAGACCGCGATCTCCGAGCTGACCGGGCTGCCGGTGTCGAACGCCTCGGTATACGAGGGCCCGAGCGCCGTCGGCGCGGCGGGCTACGTCGCCAAGCTGGCCAACGGCCGCGGCCGCTTCGTCGTCTCCCGTGGAGTGCATCCACACGCGCGGGAGACGCTGGCCACGCTCGTACGGGGCTACGGGATGGAGATCGTGGAGGCCCCGCTGCGCGACGGCCGGACCGATCTGCCCGACCTCGACGAGGACGTCAGCGCGATCGTGCTGGCCCAGCCCAACTTCCTCGGCGTGGTCGAGGACATCGCCCCGATGGCGTCGGCGGCCGCCGACGTGGGCGGGCTGACGATCTGCTCCGCCGACCCAATGGCGCTGTCATTGCTCAAGCCGCCCGGCGATTGCGGCGTGGACATCGCGGTCGGCGAGGGCCAGCCGCTCGGCAACCGGCTCGACTTCGGCGGCCCGTCGTTCGGGTTCTTCGCGGTCACCGAGGCGCTGATGCGCCGGATGCCCGGCCGGATCGCCGGCGAGACGCGCGACGTCGACGGCAAGCGCGGCTTCGTGCTCACGCTGCAGACGCGCGAGCAGCACATCCGCCGCGAGAAGGCGACCTCCAACATCTGCACCGCGCAGGCGCTGAACGCGCTGGCGGGGGTCATCTACCTGAGCTGGCTCGGCCGCGCCGGCTTCGTCGAGCTCGGGGAGCTGTTGCTGCGTCGCACCGCCTACGCGCGCGAGCGCCTGGGCGCCCTCGACGGCGTCTCCCTGATGCACGAGCAGCCGGTGGTCCGCGAGTTCGCGGTGTCGCTGGATGCGCCGGTGGACCGGGTGATCGCCCGCTGTCGTGAGTCCGGCGTGAATCCCGGCTATCCGCTCGGCCGCGATTACCCCGAGCACCCCGATGGACTGCTGGTGGCGATCACCGAGCAGCGCACGCGGCGGCAGATCGACCAGCTCGGCGACGTGCTCGGGGCCGCCGTGGCCGCCGAGTCCTCCCGCGCGGAGGCGAGAACATGATTCACGCCGCGGATGATCAGCTGACGATCTACGAGCGCTCCAAGCCGGGACGGCGGGCGTTCGTCGCGCCGGCGCTCGACGTGCCGGAGTACGACCTGGACGAGCTGCTGCCGCCGGAGCTGCGCCGCGAGGTCCCGGCGAAGCTCCCCGAGGTGTCCGAGCCGGAGATCGTGCGTCATTACAACCGGCTCTCGAAGCGCAACTTCGATCTCGACACGGGCTTCTATCCACTCGGCTCGTGCACGATGAAGCACAACCCCAAGCTCCACGAGCGGGTCGCGGCGCTCCCCGGCCACGCCCGTCTGCATCCGCTGCAGGATCCGGCCCAGGCCCAGGGCGCGCTCGAGCTGATGTGGCGACTGCAGTCGGCGCTGTCGGAGATCGCCGGGCTACCGCACACCTCGCTGCAGCCTTCGGCGGGGTCCCATGGCGAGCTGGCCGGCGTGCTGCTCACCCGGGCCTACCACGAGGACCGGGGCGAGCACCGCAGGCTGGTGCTGACCCCGGACAACGCGCACGGCACGAACCCCGCGACCGTCACGATGGCCGGCTACGAGGTCGTCAAGATCGGGACCGACGCGCAGGGCAACGTCGACATCGAGGATCTCCGCGCCAAGGCCACCGAGGATGTGGCGTGCCTGATGCTGACCAACCCCTCGACCGTCGGACTGTTCGAGCCCGGGATCGAGGAGATCGCCAAGATCGTCCACGGGGTCGGGGCCACGCTGTACTACGACGGGGCCAACCTGAACGCGATCATGGGCATCTGCCGCCCCGGCGACATGGGGTTCGACATCGTGCACTTCAACCTGCACAAGTCCTTCACCCAACCGCACGGTGGCGGCGGTCCGGGGGCCGGGCCGATCGCCGTCTCGGACCGGATCGAGCCGTATCTGCCTCGCCCTCAGGTCGTCCGGCACAGGGTCGGGGGGTACGAATTCAATGGGCACGAGCCTTACTACGACCTCGACTACGACCGGCCCAAGTCGATCGGCCGGCTGCGCGGCTTCCAGGGCAACTACGGCGTGTTCGTGCGTTCGTACGCCTACATCCGCTCGCTCGGGGCCTCCGGGCTGCGGGAGGTGTCCGAGGTCGCGGTGCTGAACGCCAACTACCTGCTCGCGCTGCTGAAGCGCGAGGGGGTGGCCGAGTACCTGCCCGCCGCCTACGACCGGCTCTGCATGCACGAGTTCGTGCTCTCGGGCGCCCCGATGAAGCGCGAGCTCGGGATCAAGACGCTGGATCTGGCCAAGCGCCTGCTGGATCACGGCGTCCATCCGCCGACCGTCTATTTCCCGCTGATCGTCGACGAAGCCCTGCTGATCGAGCCGACCGAGACCGAGACCAAGGAGACGCTCGACCGGTTCGCCGAGATCATCGTCGAGATTCTGCGCGAGGCGCGCGAAGACCCGCAAATCGCCCGCGAGGCTCCCTACACCACTCCCGTGCGCCGTCTCGACGAGGCGGGCGCAGCGCGCCGGCCGATTGTCCGTCAGCCGCTCTGAGCTGACCGTCCAGCTGACCTAACGTTAGCGAGCAAACCCGCCGATAACGGGACAATGCTCCAACGCGTCCGGTGTGAGCGACCTGGGCGAGCGCGCCTGGCGACCCTGGCTTCAGTCGAGCCCGATGAGCGCCGGCTCGCGGGCCGGGTCAACGGCATGTTCTGGATGCTCGGCGGTGTCACCGTCGCGGCGTTCCTGGTTCTCCCTGGGGTTTCGCGCGCGCATTCGCAGTGGATGCTGCCGATCGCGGTGGGGACGATCGCGCTCGGGCTCGGCCTGACCCTGGCGGTCGACTGGGACCGCTCGCCGTCCTGGCTGCTGCATCTGTGCACCGCCTCCGGGCTGGCGGTGATCGCCGTGGTGATTGGCGTCTCTGGCGGGGCCCGCTCGCCCGCCTGGGCCTATCTGTTCTTCGTCGGCCTGTACGCGGCCTACTTTTACCGCCGACCGGTGGCGATCGCCTACATCGTGGCCTGCGTTCTCACCCACGCGCTGGTCATCGTCTACGACACCCGCGCCCTGCACGATGCGTTTCTCGCGCAGCTGCTGGTGGCCGCCGGCGGGTACATCGTGCTCGGGAGCGCGATCGTCGCCGGCAAGGAACGGCTGGCCCGCCTGCGCACGCGCGCCGAGGAGCTGGCCAACGAGCAGGGGTCGCTGCGCCGGGTGGCCACCGCCGTCGTCAGCGGCCGGGCGCCCGAGCAGATCTACGAGCTGGTGGCGTACGAGATGGCCGCGCTGCTGGGCGGCGGAGCCGCCGGAATCCTGCGACTCGACACCCAGGCGGAGACCACGGTGATGGGCTCCTGGGCCGACCACCCTGGGGGGCGCTATGCGCCCGGCACCGTCGTCCCGATCCGCCCGGGCAGCGATCTCGAGATGGCGCTCGAGATCAACGGACCCGTCCGCGTCGACCTTCACCCGCAGGACAGCCCCGTGAAGCAGCTCGGCTATGAATCGAGCATCGTCGCCCCGGTCCACGTATCCGGGTGCACCTGGGGGGTGCTGGCGGTGACCGCCCGGCTGGGAACCCGCCTGACCGCCGACGACGAGCTTCGCCTGACCGCCTTCGGCGATCTGCTGGCCACCGCGATCGGCGCGATCGAGGACCGCGCCAAGCTCGCCGCGCAGGCCTCGAGCGACCCGCTGACCGGCCTGGCCAACCACCGCACCCTGCAGCAGCAGCTGGTCGCCCAGCTCGCCAGCGCCGAGCGCGATCGCCGGCCCCTCTCGGTGGTCGTGTTGGACATCGATCACTTCAAGCAGATCAACGACACCGGCGGGCACGAGTCGGGCGACGAGATCCTCCTGCTGGTGGCCCGTTGCCTGGGCCAGATCGCGCGGGGGCGCGACACGCTCGGACGGGCGGGGGGAGACGAGTTCACCTGGATCCTGCCGGACACCACTGCCGACGAGGCGCTGGAGGCCAGCGAGAGCGTCCGCCGGCTGATCGCCGCACGAGTTCCTGATCCGTCGCTGGTGACCGTTTCGGCCGGCATCTGCGACACCAGCGCCACCATGGATCCCGCCGAGTTGATCCATCTCGCCGACGGAGCCCTCTACTGGAGCAAGGCCCATGGGCGCAACCAGTGCCGGATCTATGACCCGGCGGTGGTCAACGAGCTGTCCGCCGAGGAGCGCGCGGAGCGCCTCGAGCGCTCCCAGGCGCTGGTCGGCCTGCGCTCGCTGGCCACGGCGATCGACGCCAAGGACCCCGCCACCCGCGAGCACTCCGATCGCGTCGCGGCCATGGTCGGCAAGCTCGCCCGCACGGCCGGCTGGTCGGTCGAGCGCGCGCGCCAGCTGAGCGAAGCTGCGCTCGTCCACGACGTCGGCAAGATCGGGGTCCCCGACGCGGTCCTGCGCAAGACCACCCCGCTCACAGTCGAGGAGCGTCGGCAGATCCAGGGCCACGCCGAGCTGGCGGCGCGGATCGTCGAGGGCGTCCTCTCGCCGGAACAGGTCGAGTGGATCCGCACCCACCACGAACGTCCCGACGGCGACGGATATCCCCGCGGCCTGCGCGGCGCCGAGATCCCCGATGGCGGCGGCCTGCTCGCGGTGGCCGACGCCTGGGACGTGATGACGGTCAGCCGTCCCTACAGCCTGCAGAAGACCGTCGCAGCATCGCTCGAGGAGTGCGTTGCCCTGGTCGGCCTGCAGTTCTCCGCGGCCGCCGTGGCTGCCCTCGTGGCCCTGCACGACAGCGGCGCGCTGACCGCCGAGCCGCTCGCCCCGGCGCCGGCGCTGCTCGCCTCGGCCCTCTGACTCCGAAAAACGTACGCTGGGGCCATGGACCCCCAGATCGTCGCCGATGCCGCCGCGATCGCCGCGCGAGCGCAGGACGACCTCGAGGCGCTGATCGCGGTCTCCTCGCCGTCCGGCGATGTGCCGGGGGCCGAACAGGCGATCGCGCTTGCGCTGGAGCAGCTCCCGCCGGAGGCCGAGATCGAGCGCGTCCCCTGCTCGACGGCGGGCAGCGCTCCGGACCTGATCGCCCGGCTGCCCGGGACCGGGCAGGGACGCCTGCTGCTGCTCGGGCATCTGGACACCGTGATCGACCACGGCGCGCACCAGCCCCTGCAGCGGGACGGCGAGCGGCTCTACGGCTCGGGCACGGCCGACATGAAGGGCGGGGTCGTGCTGGCCCTCGGGGTGTCCCGGGCGCTGGCGGCCCGGCCGCACACGTTCGCCGAGGTGTCGGTGCTGCTGGTGACCGACGAGGAGTGGCGAACCTCGCCGTTTCTCCACGTCGACCGGTTCAGCGGGTACGACGCCTGCCTGTGCTTTGAGGCGGGCGAGCGGACGCCGGCGGGCGAGGACGCCGTCGTCGTGCGGCGTAAGGCGGCCGGCACGCTCAGGGTGGCGGCGACCGGGCAGGCCTCGCATTCCGGCAGCGCCCCACGGAAGGGCCGCAACGCGCTGCTGGCGCTGGCCCACGCCGCGATCGAACTCGCGGCGCTACAGGATCCCGACGGCCCGGCTCAGCTGACCGTGGTGCCCACCGTCCTGCGCTCAGGCGATGCCTTCAATGTCGTCCCCGCCTCGGGTGAGCTGCTGTTCGACATGCGCGCCGCCGGCCTGGAGAGCTTCGAGGCTGTGCTGGCGGCGATTCCAGCCGAGGTCGGCGGCGCGGTCCTGGAGGGACGGATGGAACGCCGCTGGCCCGGTATGGACAGCACAACGGCGACCGCCCCGCTGCTGGAGCGAGCCAGCGCCAGCCTGGGTCGGCCGATCCACGCCGCGCGCCGCGGCGGGGCCAGCGACGCCAGCCACTTCGCCGCCTCGATCCCACTGACCGTGGACGGCCTCGGGCCGCGGGGTGGGGGATCGCACACTCCGCAGGAGTTCGTGCTCGCGGAGTCCCTCAGGCAGCGCGCCGAGGTGGCGCTGGCCGTGGCCGAGGTGGCGCTGGCTCTGGCCGACGGCGCGCTCTTATCCAGCTCCTAAGTTCGACCTGCCATGCTTTGCCGATGCGCAAGCTTCTCCCCGCATCCGGCCAGAAGGATCAGCGCGAGGGCATCGGCCTACTGATCACGATCGTCGTCTTCATGTGGCTGATCGAGGTGGTCAACACGCTGGATTCCAACGGCCTCGACAACGACGGCATCTACGCCCGCAACCTCGGCCGTCTGTGGGGGATCCTCACCGCTCCGTTCATCCACGTCAGCTTTCAGCACCTGATCGACAACACGATCCCGTTCCTGTTCATGGGGCTGATCGTCGCCCTGCGCGGCGCCGTCAAGCTGGCCATCGTCACCGGGATCGTGATCCTGATCGGCGGGCTCGGCACCTGGCTGATCGCGCCGGGCAATTCCGTCACGGTCGGCGCCAGCGGCGTCGTGTTCGGCTACGCGGCCTATCTCCTGGCCCGCGGGTTCTTCGATCGCAGCGTGGTCGAGGTGCTGATCGGGGCCGTGGTCGGGGCGGTCTGGGGCGGCGCCCTGATCTCCAGCCTCGTCCCGCAACACGGGATCTCGTGGCAAGGTCACGCCTCCGGGGCGGTCGGCGGCGTCGTCGCGGCGTGGCTGCTGGCCGGTCAGGGCCGGGGCGCTGCCGCCAAGGGCAGATCCGGTGGGACGCCCCACTCGGCGCTGGACCGCGCGCTCGCTAAATAGCCTCGGGTCGCTGGGGCTCCCGTGCTGGGGCTCCGTCCCGCGCCCCTGCGCCGACGTGCTGCGCCCCTGCGCCGACGTGCTGCGCCCCTGCGCCGACGTGCTGCGCCGGCCTGCGCCGACGTGCTGCGCGCCTGCTGCGCCCCCCTGCTGCGGCCCGGGTCGGTGGGTGGGACATGGGACGAACTTCTTCGGTGAAGGGGTGAAGGTTGGCTGCGGGACGAGCCTGGTGCCGGCGGGCGTGGAACCGCTGACCTGAGCGATCCGGCCGCGGTGAGGTTTGGCGGTTTTCGGTCTGCGGAGTGACCGAAAAACGCCAAACCTCGCCGCTGAGTACCTACGTTGGGGCCGTAGGCTGAATTATTCACCCCACGGCCCCAAGCTCCGACCGAACCCACGCCACATCCGCGAGGTTTGGCGCTGACTGCACGCCACAGGTGCATTCCGCGCCGAAGTTCGCTCCCGGGGGGCCGGCTCGACCGAGCTTGCTCCGGCTCGGCCGCCCAAAGGCCTCCGAAACCGCGCCGCGCACGGAGCGCGACCACCTTCGGCCTGGCCAAGCACCGACACACGACGCGACACTCCGAATGCAGCGTTTACTAGCCTGCGCGTCCGCATGCGCATCTTCTCCGGCATCCAGCCCACCGGCCGCAAGCACCTGGGCAACTACATCGGCGCGATCACCCAGTACGTGGCCGGCCAGGACCGCGGCGAGGCCATCTACTGCGTGGTGGACCTTCATGCCATCACCGTCGCCTACGACCCGGCCGGCTTGCGCGAGTCGGTCTACGACACCGCGGCCACGCTGCTGGCCGCCGGCCTCGACCCGGAACGCTGCATCCTGTTCCGCCAGAGTGACGTGCGCGAGCACACCGAGCTGACCTGGCTGCTCTCGAGCGCCGCGAGCTTCGGCGAGCTCAACCGGATGACCCAGTTCAAGGAGAAGGCGGGCGATCGGCGCGACCAGGTGACCGTGGGCCTGTTCACCTATCCGGTGCTCCAGGCCGCCGACGTGCTCGCCTACCGGGCCAACGAGGTCCCCGTGGGCGATGATCAGCGCCAGCACATCGAGTTGATGCGCGATATCGCCCAGCGCGTCAACGTGCGTTTCGGCGAGGGCCTGCTCGTCGTGCCCGAGCACAAGATCCCCCCCGTGGGAGCCCGGATCATGGACCTGCAGGCGCCGGAGAAGAAGATGTCGACCACCGGCGGCACGCCGCAGGGCACGGTCTACGTGCTCGACGAGCCGGACGCCATTCTCAAGAAGTTCCGTTCGGCAGTGACCGATTCGGGCAGCGAGGTCCGCCGCGGACCCGACAAACCTGGCATCGCCAACCTGATCGAGGTCCTGGCGGCCGTGCGGGGCACCACGCCGGAGGCGATCGAGGCCGAGTTCGCCCAGGCCCGCTACGGGGACTTCAAGACCGCCGTCGCCGAGTCGGTGGTCGACTACCTGGCGCCGGTGCGCGAGCGCTACGAGGCGCTGCGCGCCGACGAGCCCGAGCTCGAGCGGATCCTGGCCGCCGGGGCCGAGAAGGCCGGCGTGATCGCCGCCGACACCCTCCGTGACGTCCGCGCGGCGATGGGGGTTGGACCGGTCCACACCGCCGGCAGCATGTCCTAGCCGTTTCCCTAGCGCTCGTCCTAGCCGCTCGTCCTAGCGCTCGTCCTAGCGCTCGTCCTAGCGCGCGTCCTCGCCGCCGGACCTTGCACTAGCCTGAACCGAGTGCGTCTCGTAGACCTCGAGCTCGACCTCGACGTATTCGCCGGCCCATTCGATCTGCTGCTGACGCTGATCCTGCGGGAGGAGATCGACCTGCTCGAGGTCGATCTGGCCGACGTGGTGATCTCCTACATCGATCACCTTGAAGGTCGTGGAGAGCTCGACCTGGAGGCCGCCACGGAGTTCCTGGTCCTGATCGCCTCACTGCTCGAGCTGAAGTCGCGGCTGATGCTGCCCGGGGAGGAGCAGGAGGAACTGGACCTCGAGCCCGGCGAAGCCGCCGAGGAGCTCCTGCAGCGCCTGCTCGACGCCTACCGCTACCGCGCCGCCGCCGGCAGCCTCCAGCACCTGCTGGCCGCGGAGTCGGGCTACCGGTTCCGTTCCGCGCCGCTGCCCGCCTGGCTGCGCCGCGCCTCGACCGACGAGGCGCGGGCGGTTTATGACCCGCGCCTGCTCGCCTCGGCGATCGGCGATCTGCTTCGGGTCCCCGAGGCCGTCGACCTCCGCCACATCGCGGTGCCCAAGGTCACCGTGGCCGAACGGCTCGCCGTGCTCCGAGGCCTGCTGCGCCGCGGCAGCTTCACCTTCGACGAGGCCACGGCGCGCGCCGACCGGGTCACGATCGCGGTGACCCTGTTCGCGCTGCTCGAGCTCTACAAGCAGGGCGAGCTCACCTGGGAGCAGGAAGAGCCGTTCGGCAACGTGGTGGTGTCCGTCGCCTCGCTCCAGGGCGCCACGCAACGATCGGCTGAAGACGGCGCAGAAACGGAGCGAGTGGCGTGACGCCGGATCAGGAGCGTCCGAACGAAGGGACCCACACGGCTGAGGAGAGTTCGCCGGAGCGGATTCTCGAGGGTGAGTACGCAGCCGGCGAAGGGTCGCTGGAGCGGGTTGTCGAGTCGTTGTTGTTTCTGTCGGCCGAGCCGGTGCCGGCGCCGGCCCTGGCCGATGCGACCGGCGCCGAACTGCACGAGGTGGTGACCGCGCTCGAGCGTGTGCGCGAGCACTACGAGTTCGAGCGGCGCGGCCTGGTCCTGCGCGAGCTGGCGGGCGGCTGGACCCTGTCCAGCCACCCCGACGCCGAGATCGCCGCCCGGCGGCTGCTGGCTCGCCCCAGGACGCCGCCGCTGACCCCGGCCCAGTCCGAGACGCTGGCGATCATCGCCTATCTGCAACCCGTCTCCCGTCCCGAGATCGCCCGGATCCGCGGCGTCAACGCCGAATCGGCGGCCGGGACGCTGCTGGAGCGGGGAGTGATCGAGGAGTCGGGCCGCTCGCAGTTCGGCGCGGTGCTGTACCGCACAACCGACTTGTTCCTGAAGCTGTTCGGCCTCGGCTCGCTCGACGAGCTGGCCGAGATCGGCGAGTTCGACCCGTCGCCCGAGCTCGAGGAGGAGCTGCGCGAGCGCCTGCTCCGGGCCGGCGAAGCGCGCGCCGGCGCCTGACCCGGCGACCCGCGCGCCCGGCGACCCGCGCGCCCGGCGCCCCCTCCACCCGCGCTCAGCCCGCCCCCACCCGCGCTCAGCCGGCCTCGACTCGCGCGGCGAGTTGCCCGCAGGCCGCGTCGATGTCGCGCCCGCGGGTGAGCCGGACCGTCGCGTCCAGCCCGCGGCGCTCGAGCTCGGCGCGGAAGGCGGCGATCGCCTTCGGGCCCGAGCCCTCGAACTCCGAGCCGGTCGGGTTGAAGGGGATCAGGTTGACCTTGAACATCCGCGGGTCGAGCGCGTCGGCCAGCTGGGTGGCCTGGACGTGGGAGTCGTTGACCCCGGCCAGCATCACGTACTCGATGAACACCTTGCGCCGCTTGCGCTCGTAGAACGCGGCGCAGGCGGCGAGCACATCGGCCAGTGGGTAGCGCTGATTGACGGGCATCAGCTCGGAGCGCAGCGCCTCGTCGGCGGCGTGCAGGGACAGCGCGAGGCGGATCGGCATCGGCGAGTCGGCGAGCCGCTCGATCCCGGGGATCCAGCCCACCGTCGAGATCGCGGTGCGACGGTGGGTGATCCCGATTTCCGGGAGCAGCTCGCAGGCGCCGAGCACGTTGTCGAGGTTCATCATCGGCTCGCCCATCCCCATGAACACGGCGTGATCGACATCCGCCATACGCCGGAAGTGCAGCGCCTGGTCGATGATCTCCCACTGGGTCAGGTTGCGGCCGAAGCGCATCGCGCCGGTGGCGCAGAAGCTGCAGGTCAGCGGACAGCCGGACTGAGAGGACAGGCAGAGGGAATGGCGCCCGTCCCGGTAGCGCATCAGCACCGCCTCGACGGGGCGGCCGTCGTGCGTCGAGAACAGCGCCTTGACCGTCCCGTCGCTGGCCTGCATCTCCCGCTCGACGGTCAGCGTCGAGAACGGGACCGCCCGCGCGAGCTCGGCCCGCAGCCCAGCCGGGAGGTTCGTCATCGCCTCGAAGCCGGGCGCGCCCTGGGCCGCCCACTTCCAGATCTGCTTGATCCGGTAGGCGGGCTCCTCGAGGTCCTGCAGCGCGCTCTGTACGACTTCCAAGTCCATGTGACTATGGTGGCAGGCGTGCGCCTGGCCAAATATCTCGCCTCCTCCGGCGTCGCCTCGCGCCGCGCCGCCGAGGTGCTGATCGGGGAAGGTCGCGTGACGGTGGCGGGGGCGGTCGTCACCGATCCGGCCCGCGACGTCGACGAGCACGACGCGGTCGCGGTCGACGACGAGGCGATCGGGCGCCAGCACGCGCGCGTCGTCTACGTGCTGAACAAGCCGCCCGGCGTGGTCTCGACGGCCAGCGATCCGCAGGGACGCCCGACCGTCGTCTCGCTGGTCCCCAGCGGCCTGCGGCTGTATCCGATCGGGCGGCTGGACATCGACACCACGGGACTGATCCTGCTCACCAACGACGGCGAGCTCGCCCACCACCTGACCCATCCGCGCTTCGAGGTCGAGAAGACCTACCTCGCCGTGCTGCGGCGCCCGCCGGTGCGCGATGGCACGCTCCGGGCGCTGCGGGAGGGCGTGGAGCTCGAGGACGGACGCAGCGCGCCCGCTCGCGTCCGTCGGGTGGCTCCCGACACGATCGAGTTGACCCTGCGCGAGGGCCGCAAGCGCCAGGTGAAGCGGATGTGCGAGCAGGTGGGTCATCCGGTCAAGCGGCTGCAGCGGATCCGGCTCGGGCCGCTCGAGCTCGGTCAGCTCAAGCTCGGCGCGTACCGCCGGCTGACCCGGGCCGAGGTTGAGCGCCTGCGCAACGCCGGCCCCGCACAGCCGGACGCCGGCCCCGCACAGCCGGCCTGAGGCTGCGCGCTGCCCCCGGCGGCGCTCTCCGCGCAAGCTTAACCGGATCGCAACACAAGCCTTCACCTATTGCCAAGGGTTTGCGGGCACTATTTTCCTTGTAATGCGACCGGATTCGACGCCGGCGGATGGCTCTGTCGTGCTCGCCTCGGGACCCGCCGCCGGTGCCGCCACGGGCCAGACGGATGCCGCCGCTCTACTGCCCCGCCTGACCCCCTCCGGCCTGAGCGTCCGCCTGCCGCGGCTGAGGTTCCTGGCCAGCCCGCTGGCCGGCCGGCTGGCCCTGGGGACGCTGCTGCTCGGCGCGTTCGCACTCGTGGTGATCTCCACCGGGAGCGCTTCGGCGCTGGTGCCGCGCAGCACGTACGGCTTCCCGCACTGGGAGGCGGGTCCGCTGCACGCGCTGTTCGGCCACCCGACCGTCGGCTTCGACGGTCTCAACATCGCCTTCAGCGCGTTCCTGGTGTTCATGACGCTGGCCTACGGGGTCATGCTGATGGCGGTGCGCACGCTGTCGATGCGGACGATCGTGATCTGCGTCGTCGCGCTCCACGTGATCCTGCTGATGTCGCCGCCGCTGCAGCTCACCGACGTGTTCAACTACCTCGGGTACGCGCGGCTCGGTGGGGTGCACCACCTCAACCCGTACACGCATGTGATCGCGGCGGAGGCGCACGACCCGATCTTCCGTTTCACCACCTGGCACAACCTCCGCAGCCCGTACGGGCCGCTGTTCACCGCGCTGAGCTATCCGGTGTCCTGGTTGCCGATCCCGGTCGCCTATTGGGTGATCAAGATCGGGGTGGTGCTGGCCAGCCTCGGGTTCATCGCGCTGGTGTGGAAGTGCGCACGCCTGCTCGGGCGCGATCCCCGCTTTGCGGTGGTGTTCGTGGCGCTCAACCCGATCTACCTGTTCTTCGCCGTCGGCGGCTTCCACAACGACTTCCTCCTGCTCGTCCCCTCGACCGCGGCGATCGCGCTGCTGCTGGCGCGTCGCGACCGGGCGGCCGGGGCGATGCTGATGGTCGCGGTGGCGATCAAGTTCACCGCCATCCTGCTGCTGCCGTTCCTGCTGATCGCGGCGCGACCGCCGGAGCGAAGACTGCGAGTGCTGCTCGGGGTCGTGCTGGCCACGATCCCGCTGGCGGCGATGAGCATCGCGATGTTCGGCTTCACGATCCCGAACCTGCAGGACCAGAGCACGCTGCTGACCGACTTCAGCATCCCCAACGTCGTCGGCTTGGCGATCGGGGTGGGCGGCGGCACTCCGGTCCTGCTGCGCCTGGCCAACGTCGCGCTGGTGGCCGTGGTGCTGCTGCTCCTGCGGCGGCAGCGCGACTGGATCTCGGGCGCGGGCTGGGGGACGCTGGCGCTGATTTCCAGCCTGGCCTGGCTCGTCCCGTGGTACATCATCTGGGCGCTCCCGCTCGCCGCGCTCGGGACCAGCGTGCGCCTGCGCCGGGCGGCGATCGCCTTCACCGTCTTCCTGGTGATCACGTTCAGCCCCGCCACCGGGATGTTTCTGGCCGCGCACCACCTGGATCCTCTGAACACGTCGGCCGGGCACGCCTCGAGACTGCTGCAGCAGAAGCTTGCGCAGAAATAGCCGGCGTCGGATGGGCGTAAAGTTGACGAGCGTCGGAACGTGCCTCGCGCACGCCGACTGTTAGCTTCGGGTTAGTGCGGATCGAATACGCGACAGCTTCGCCCGGAGCGGGCGCGGGCGCTGCCGCCCGCGTCCGCGTCCGGCGACCAATCGATCGGTTCGAGCTCGGGCTGTTCGCCGCATTCGCCCTGGTGTCGTGCTGGGTGCTGGCGCTCGACCTGTTTCAGGTCGTCTTCCACGGGAAGATCTGGACCGGCACCGACGGCTTCTTCATCACCGACCAGATGCAGTACCTGGCCTGGATCCAGGCGGCCTCGCATCATCTGCTGGTCTCGAACCTGTTCGTCCTACGTTCGACGCCGGCCGACTACTTCCAGCCGGCGGTCATGGTCTCCGGCCTGCTCGTCGCGCTCGGCATGGTCCCGTGGCTGGCCCTGCTGCTGTGGAAGCCGGTGGCGGTGGCGGTCACGTTCTTCGGCGTCCGTGCCTACGCGCACCGCAGCCTGAGCCGGCGCTCGAGTCGCCGGGCGGCGATCGCGCTGGGCCTGTTCTTCGGGTCCTTCACCGTCGTCTACGGCTCGTTCGGGGTGGTCGGCGACCTGTTCCCTGGCTTTCTCTCCTGGGGGTATCCGTTCGGGCTGATCGCCCTCGGGGCGATGCTCTACGCGATCATCGGCTACGACCGGGCGCGGTCGGCCAACCGCATCGCCTACGTCCCAGCGCTGCTCGGTGGCCTGGCCAGCTCGCTGCACCCGTGGCAGGGCGAGATCCTGATCGTGATCGTGATCGGCGCCGAACTGCTGCGGCTGCGCACCGACAAGCTCACCCGGCGACGACTCGGGTTGATCGTGATCACCGTGCTCGGCACGGCGCTGCCGCTGCTCTATTACTTCGTCCTGGGCAAGGCCGACCCCAACTGGGGGATGGCCCGCGAGGCCAGCCGGCACTCGTTCTCGTTCTGGACGATCGCGCTGGTGCTGGTCCCGATCCTGCCGCTGGCCGCACTCGGCTACATGGGTAGATCCCGCAGCTTCTGGGAGACCGCTACGCGGGTGTTCCCGCTGGCGGCGCTGATCATCTACTTCTTCTCCGCGTCCGGGGCCAGCGCCACGCCGCTGCACGCCTTTCAGGGCATCACCGTCCCCCTCGGCGTGCTGGCCGTCGAGGGGCTCGGGCGGACCAGCTGGTACAGCTACAAGCACCGGCGTCTGGTCGGCGGCATCGCGCTCGCGCTGGCCACGATCCCGGCGTCGGCCTGGGAGCTGAAGATCGCCAACAGCTATATGGGCCCCCAGCCCGGCAACGGGAACTTCATCAAGCGCGACGAGCGCGCCGCCTTGAGCTACCTCGATCGCGATCGCGACGACGGGGGGGTCATGAGCCGCGTCTACCTCGGGCTGCTGGTGCCGGCCCGCACGGGGCGCCCGACATTCATCGGCGACTGCCTCTGGTCCGAGCCGCACTGCGACACCCGGCAGTACCTCACCAAACAGCTGTTCACCGGCAAGCTGCGACCGGCGGCCGCCCGGAGCCTGGTACGCCGGTCCGGCGCGCGGTTCGTGCTGGCCGACTGCCGGACGACGAACGTCGATCTGACGGCGGCGCTGGCGCCGTTGCTGGTCTCGGTCCACCGCTTCGGCTGCGCGAGCGTCTACGACGTGGGCGCGCCGAGCCCGCCGGTGGGGGCTCTGGCAGAATCACCGGCGCATGCAGCGTCTGTTCGCACTCCGGGGCGCCAATAGCGTCGAGTGCAACGACGCCGAGGCGATCCTCAAGGCCACCGACGCGCTGGTGCGCGAGCTGATGGAGCGGAACGCACTGAGCGCCGAGGCGATGGTCAGCTGCATCTTCACGCTGACCGATGACCTCGATGCCGAGTTCCCGGCCGTGGCCGCGCGGCGGCTCGGACTCGACCGCGTGCCGCTGTTGTGCGCGCGGGAGGTTCCCGTTCCCGGGGCGCTGCCGCGCGTGATCCGGGTGCTCGTCCACTACTACGCCGCGGACACGCACGAACCGCGGCACGTCTACCTCGGCGAGGCCCGCGCGCTGAGGGCGGATCTCGAGTCGGCACAATGAAGGTCTGACCATGGCACTCGAGTTCGCCCAGCGCATCCGCCGGATCCCGGTCTATCCGCTCGCCTCCGGCTACGACCTCGGCGGTGATGTGGCGATGCTGGCCTCCAACGAGTCGTGCTTCGCGCCGCTCCCGGAGGTGGTGCAGGCCGCCGCCGGCGCGCTGGCCGGGGCCAACCGCTATCCGGATCCGTCGTACTCGCCGCTGCGGCGGGCCCTGTCGGACCGCTACGGGATCGCCCCCGGCCGGATCGCCCTGGGCAACGGCTCGTGCGACATCCTGCTGGCCGCCGGCGAGGCGCTGCTCGAGCCGGGGGCGGAGGTCGTTTACGCGTGGCCGGCGTTCAGCGTCTATCCCCATCTCGCCGCCGCCTCGGGCGCCCGGGCGATCCAGGTCGAGCTCGACTCCGAGGACCGCCACGACCTCGACGCGATGGCCGCCGAGATCACCGTCGCCACCCGGCTGGTGCTGGTCTGCAATCCCAACAACCCGACGTCGACCGCGCTGCCGCTGGAGGCGATCGAGGCGTTCCTGGATCGCGTGCCGCGCCGCGTCTGCGTGATCCTCGACGAGGCGTATTGCGAGTTCGCGCTGATCCTCGGCGACACCTACGCCTCGGTCGACCTGCTCCGCCGTCACCCGAACCTGGTGCTGCTGCGGACCTTCTCCAAGGTCTACGGCCTGGCCGGACTGCGGGTCGGCTACGCGCTGAGCGCCAGCGAGGACTTCCGGATCGCCGTCGACCAGGTGCGCCAGCCGTTCCATCTGAACTCCGCCGCCCAGGCGGCCGGGGTCGAGGCTCTGCGCCACCAGGAGGAGGTCGAGCGGCGGGTCGCCCACACGATCGCCTCGCGGACCGAGCTCGAGGGGGGCGTCCGCGACCTCGGTCTCTGGGTCGCGGAGTCCGACGCCAACTTCGTGTGGCTCCGGCTGCCCGATTCGTGTGATGAGGCTGACGTGGTGACCGGATTGCGCGAGCGGGCCGTGTTGGTCCGCGCCGGACTCAGCCTGGGCCGAGCCGGCTGTCTCAGGGTGACCGTGGGCACGGACAGCGAGAACCGGCGCTTCGTCGAGTCGCTGGCCGCGCTGATCTGAGCCCTTGGCAGCGCCGACCGCGTCTGGTAGAAAGACGTCGTTCGCTCATGAACGAGACCGGCCTCACCCCGAGCAGCACGTTCGCCCTCGCCGGCTGGTCCTTCTACGCGAGCTTCTACGCCTGGCGATTTAGCTAGGCGCTCGGCCCAGCACCCTGCCGCCCGCAATCGTCGCGGGTCCTGCACGGAGAACCGAGCGCCGGAGCATCATCTCTAGAGTTCCCAAGCGTAGAAAAGGACCACCTGAATGATGATCGTGATGAAAGCGACGGCCACCTCGGAGCAGGTGCAGGCCGTCATCGACCGCGTCGAGAGCGTCGGGGCTCGCACGCACCCGATCGTCGGCGAGGAGCTGACCGTGATCGGAGCGATCGGCGACCGCGAGCACATCGCCCGGCTCGACCTCGAGTCGATCCCCGGCGTGGATCGCGTGGTCCCGATCCTGAAGCCGTACAAGCTCGCCTCGAGCGAATTCCGGCACGGCGCCCGCACCGTGCTCGACATCGGCGGCAAGCAGGTCGGCGGCAGCCACTTCGCGATGATCGCCGGGCCGTGCACGGTCGAGTCGCGCGACCAGACGCTCCAGACCGCCCGGGTGGTTCGCGACGCCGGGGCCACGATGTTCCGGGGCGGGGCCTACAAGCCGCGGACCTCGCCGTATGCCTTCCAGGGGCTCGGCCAGGAGGGGCTGCGCCTGCTGGCCGAGGCCAAGCGGGAGACCGGATTGCCGATCGTCACCGAGCTGATGGACATGCGGGACATCGACCAGGTCCTCGAGGTCGCCGACGTGGTCCAGATCGGCGCCCGCAACATGCAGAACTACTCGCTGCTCACCGAGGTGGGTCGCTCCGGCCGGCCGGCGCTGCTCAAGCGCGGTCTCTCGAGCACGCTCGAGGAGCTGCTGATGGCCGCCGAGTACATCCTCAAGGAGGGCAACGAGGCGGTGATGCTGTGCGAGCGGGGCATCCGGACGTTCGAGACCGCCTACCGCTTCACCCTGGACCTGATGGCCGTGCCGGTGCTCAAGGAGATGAGCCACCTTCCGGTGATCGTCGATCCGAGCCACGCCGCCGGCCGGCGCGACCTGGTGCTGCCGCTGTCCCTCGCCGCTGCCGCGGCCGGGGCCGACGGGATCATCGTCGAGGTGCACCCCCGTCCCGATGAGGCGATCTGCGACGCCGCCCAGCAGCTCCCCGCGGACGACTTCGCCGCCTACCTCGAGCGAGTCCATGCGGCCGCCGTGGTGGCCGGCAAGGTCCTCACGGACGAGCAACTGACGACCGGCGCGCTCCGCTGACGTGGCCGTCACCGGTTCGTCGCGGAGCAACTCGGTCCGCGACCAGCGGATCGCCCGCCTGGAGCCGCTGGTGGCGCCCCGGGCGTTGCTCGACGAGCTGCCGCTCAGCGACGCGCACGCCGATGTCCTGCTGCGCGGCCGCGCCGCCGTCCAGGCGGTCCTGAACGGCGAGGACGATCGCCTGCTCGTCGTGGTCGGTCCCTGCAGCGTCCACGACGTGCGGGCCACCCGGGAATACGCCGAGCGGCTGAGCGTCGAGGCCAGGCGGCTGGCGCCGGACCTGCTGGTGGCGATGCGCGTCTACTTCGAGAAGCCGCGGACGACGATCGGCTGGAAGGGGCTGATCAACGACCCGCACCTGAACGGCTCCGGGGATGTCAACACGGGCCTGCGAATGGCCCGGCGGCTGCTGTTGGAGGTGCTCGCGCTCGAGCTGCCGGTCGGCTGCGAGTTCCTCGACCCGATCACCCCGCAGTACATCTCCGACGCGGTCTGCTGGGGGGCGATCGGCGCCCGCACCACCGAGAGCCAGATCCACCGGCAGCTCGGATCCGGCCTGTCGATGCCGGTCGGCTTCAAGAACCGCACCGACGGCAACGTGCAGGTGGCCGTCGACGCCGTCCGCGCCGCCGCCGTCTCGCATTCGTTCCCCGGAATCGACGTGACCGGCACCGCGGCGATCCTCTATACGCGCGGGAATCCCGACTGTCACGTGATCCTCCGCGGCGGCAGGGGAGCGCCGAACTACGGCACCGCGCCGGTGGCCGGGACGCTCGAGCTGTTGCGCGCATCCGCCCTGCCCGAGCGCGTGATGATCGATCTCAGCCACGACAACAGCGGCAAGGATCCCGACCGTCAGCCGGCGGTGGCCGAGGCGGTGGGCGGTCAGATCGCCGCCGGTAACGGGGCCGTCGTCGGGGTGATGCTCGAGTCGTTCCTGATCGCCGGCCGGCAGGAGCTGGACCCGGCCCGTCCTCCCGAGAGCTTGACCTACGGCCAATCGATCACCGACGGCTGCATCGGCTGGGACACCACCGTCGAGGTGCTCGACGGCCTCGCGCAAGCGGTCAGGGCACGCCGCGGCGTGTCCGCCGGCTGACTGCATGCGCATCGCGGTGGTCGGCGTCGGCCTGATCGGCGGCTCCATCGGGCTCGCCGCCCGGCAGCGGCTGGGCGCCAGCGTGGCCGGCTTCGGCCGTCGCCCGGGGACACTCGAGACCGCGCTCAGGCTCGGCGCGATCGACCGCGCCGCCGCCAGCGTGGAGGACGCGGTCGCCGAGGCGCAGGCCGTCTTCGTGGCGGTTCCGGTCCACTCACTGCCCGCTACCGTCGCCGCGGTCCTGGCCGCCGCTCCGGCCGACTGTGTCGTCACCGACGTGGGCTCGACCAAGCGCTCGATCGTCTCCGCGGTCGCCGACTCCCGGTTCGTCGGCGGGCATCCCCTCGCGGGGGCCGAGACCGCGGGCGTCGAACACGCTCGTGCCGACCTGTTCGACGGGGCGACGTGGTATCTGACCCCGACGGCGAGCACCAGCGGCCTGCTGTACGAGCGCCTGCATCGGCTGCTCCACGGAATCGGGGCGGTCACGGCGGCGATCGAGCCCGAGGTCCACGACGCGATTCTGGCCACCGTCTCGCATCTCCCGCACGTGCTGGCCAACGTGCTCGTCTCGCAGGCGGCGCAGGCGCTGAGCACGGGCGGCGAGCGGCTGCCCGCGGCCGGGCCGAGCTTCCGCGACGCGACGCGCGTGGCCGGTGCCCCGAGCGCGATCTGGACCGACATCTACCTGTCTAACGCGGATGCGCTGGTGACGGAGATCGACGCCACGATCGAGCGGCTGCAGGACGTGAGAGCCGGGCTGGTCGAAGCCGATGGCGAGGCGATCACGGCCTGGAACGAGGCGGCCGCCGCCGATCGCCGCCGGCTGCTCGAGGCGCACCTCGCCGGCGGTCCACTGCACGAGCTGCGCGTCTCGGTGCCGAACCGGCCCGGCGTGATCGCGCAGCTCGCGCTCGAGCTCGGGCGAGCCGGCGTCAACATCACCGACATGGCGCTGTACCCGGCCGCCGACATGAGCGAGGGCGTCGTCGCCCTGTGGATCTCCGGTGAGACGGCCGCGACGCGCACGCTCGAGCTCGTCGCCACGCTCGGCTTCCCGGTTGCCCGAGCATGAACCAGCGCTTTGACCCCTCCGGGCCGCTGCGCGGCGGCGTGCGGATCGCACCGGACAAATCGATCTCGCATCGCGCCGCGATCATCGGCGCGATGGCCTCCGAGCCGGTGCGGATCTACGGCTTCCTCGACGCGCAGGACACCAACTCGACGCTGGCCGCGGTCCGCGAGCTGGGCGCGATCGTCGCCGCGCGCGACGGCGTCCTTACCATCCGCGGCTGCGGTCTGCGCGACGCCCAGCCGCCACCGGGGCCGATCGACGTCGGCAACGCCGGGACGCTGATGCGGCTGCTGCCCGGCTGGCTCGCCTTCCAGCCGGGCCACTCGTTCACGCTCGACGGGGACGACTCGATCCGCCGCCGCCCGGTGGACCGGATCGCCGAGCCGTTGCGCCTGATGGGCGCCACGATCGATGCGCGGGACGGTCGCTTTCCACCGTTCACGATCACCGGCGCCGGGTTGCACGGGATCGAGTACGCCCTCCCGGTGGCCAGCGCCCAGGTGAAGTCCTGCGTGCTGCTGGCCGGCCTGGTGACCGACGGGACGACCGTGCTCGAGCCGATCCCGACCCGCGATCACACCGAGCGAATGCTGCTCCGGGCCGGTGCCCCGGTGCGCCGCGAATCGAGCCCTGAGCTCGGCTTCCGCACGATCGTCGGCAACGCCGACGAGCTCGAGCTCGAGCAGATCGTGGTGCCCGGCGATCTCTCTTCGGCGGCGTTCCTGGTCGCCGCGGGGGTGCTGGTGCCCGGCTCGCGGATGCTGCTCGAGGGCGTCGGGGTCAACTGGACCCGGACCGGCTTCCTGCGGATCCTCGAGCGGATGGGGGCGATCGTGATCGGTGACCTCGAGCCGCCCGGATCGTTCAGCGACCATGAGCCGATCGCCGACCTCGATGTCCGCCACGGGCCGATCGAGGCCACCGTGGTCGAGGCCGACGAAGTCCCCTTGGCCATCGACGAGCTGCCGCTGGTGGCGTTGCTGGGTTGCTTCGCCGAGGGCGAGACGATCGTGCGCGGAGCCGCGGAGTTGCGGCTCAAGGAGTCCGACCGCATCGCCACCGTGGTCGATGGCCTGCGCGGACT
This sequence comes from uncultured Solirubrobacterales bacterium, assembly GCA_963808605.1. Taxonomy (GTDB): domain Bacteria; phylum Actinomycetota; class Thermoleophilia; order Solirubrobacterales; family Solirubrobacteraceae; genus Palsa-465. Next base: position 15,495 of record CAWEGQ010000014.1, on the reverse strand, counting down.
CGGCGCCGACATCGAGGCGGCGCCCGACGGATTCGTGGTGCGGGGGACCGGCGGGCTGCGCGGGGGGCGGATCGAGGCGCACGGTGACCATCGCCTGGCGTTGCTCGGCGCCGTCGCCGGCCTGGCCTCGCGCGAGGGAGTGGAGGTGGTGGGGATGGAGGCCGCCGCGGTGTCCTATCCCGGATTCGCCGATGACATCGCCGGGCTGGCGGGCTGATGGTGATCGCCATCGACGGCCCCGCCGGGGCCGGCAAATCGAGCGTGGCCCGCGCCGTGGCGCAGGCCCTCGGGTACACCTACCTAGACAGCGGGGCGATGTACCGCTGTGTGGCCTTGGCGGCGCTGCGTCGTGGACTCGAGCCTGCCGAGGTGGCCTCGACGGTGAAGCTCGATCTGGGCGAGCGGGTACGGCTGCATGGTGCGGATGGGGAAGCCCGTGACCCAGGTGGTCGTCTCCCAGACCCCGGCCGCCGGCAGCGTCAAGGTCGGCGGGTACACCGTCGCCGTGCGGCTCGGCTTCGGCCCCATCCCGCGGACGAGCAGGACGAGTCCGACGCCGTAGGAACGCCCCCGGCCGGGGGAGCCGCGCAACTTCCGCGGGGGTCGTCGTGTTCGAACTGACGACCCGTCAACCCCGACGGAGCTCGCCAGTCGCGCTGCGTAGTCTTTGCCCGACTTCACGGCCTGCGGTAGTCGCGCACCACCCGCCGTACGCGCTCCGATCACCGCGAGCGCGCCGTCCGTCCTTCGAGGAGAACATGCCTGATGTCCCGTGAGTCGCTCGCCGTTTCGCGCCCGGAAGCGTCGCCGCGGTCGCGGCGCTCGTGTTCGCCGCGACGCCGTTCGCCGACGCGGCCGCGGGCAAGGCCAAGACGACGCGCACGCCGGCACCGGTCGCGCACGCGCGCTACGCCGACAACGCGGCGCGCGTCAACGGCTACCGGGCCACGGCGACCCCGACGGCCCACACGCTGCTGCCGCTCGACGCGAGCGGGCGCTTCCCGAGCTCGGTGCTCCCGCGCGGCACGGGCCCGGCGGCGCCACCGGCCGCGCAGCCGGCAGGGCCGCGGGGCCCGCGGGACCGGCAGGACCCAGCGGTCTCGACGCCCCCGGGGTCGTGACGATCGTCTTCCAGGCCGACGGGACGTCCGCGTCCCCATCGGGTTCGCCGGCGGAGGCACTGTGCCCGCAGGGAACCAAGGTCCTCGGCGGCGGCTTCAACGATCTCACCAGGACGGTGCCGAGCCTGGCGGGCAAGCTTCAGCCGGGGTCAGTCGACGAGGTCCAGGGAGCACGACCCGTTTGCCCGCTCCGACGGGACGAGCGGCTGGCGGGTGCGGATCGCGAACGTTCCGCCCACGGTGAGGGTCGACGGCAGCGGCGCCGTGGTGCCCAATACACTCCCAGCCGCGACCACCTACTTTCAGTCATACGCAGTCTGCGGCTGAACACCGGCAGTTACCAACCAGAATCCAAGAGAGGGAGGCAGTAGTCGATGCACGACATGAGACGCAAGCTCGGCGGAGGCGTGGTACTCGCCGCGGCCCTGGGACTAGGCCTCGCGCCGGGAGCAGCCGTGGCCTCCAAGACGACGGCCCACAGCTCTGCGACGCGTGTTGTGCACCCGCGCCGGGGCGCCGGCTACGTGGGCGTGAGCTCGCAGAAGTCGGGCATGCTGGCCCTGCCGGTTGACCTGAGGGCTTCGGTCAACGGCCTGGTCATGAGCCGGTTCGACATCCAGTGGGCGGCGACGTGCATGAGCCCGACCGGCCGCGGCTCCTACGGCGGACTGTCGATCACGCTGAACAAGAAGATCACCGCTCCCGGCGTCTTCACTGACAACGGATCGTTCACGCGGACCTTCAGTGACGGGTCGAAGGGCCTGTTCACGATCAAGCTGTTCGGCCAGTTCACGTCACCCACGCGGGCGGCCGGAACGTTCCGCGTGACCGTCGGCATCACCGACACGACCGGCGCGACCACGGACACGTGCGACAGCAGCGTCGTCAGGTGGAGCGTGACCGACTAACCACGCGACCGAGGATCCGCGCCGCCGCGCCGCGCGCGGCGCGCCCAGATCACGTCCTGAGGAGCCCCGTACGCGGGGCTCCTCGTCGTCGATAGCGTCCCCGCGGTCCGTGGGCGTCCGCCGCCTCGCGCACGGCGACACGGCACGCCGGCGCGGTCAGGTTGCACGCACCAGCCCGTGCCCCTGTGCAGCCCGCGGTCCGCAGGAGGCCCGACTTCCCGCGACGCGATGATGACGAGCGCGTCGCCGACGCAGGAGGCGCGAGGACCCCGCCCGGGCGGCAGGCGCAGGCACCCGGAGGGCCAGGGCCGACAGCTCGGGCACCCAGGGCATTAACGGAGGGTGACCACAGGGCGACGCCTGCGGGCCCTGGTACTGCAAGCCGTGGGCCGGTGGAGCGGGGATCCAAAAGGCGCGGCCGTTGGGGCCGGCGCGGGAGGAGAGCCTCGAGCGGGCACCGGCCGCGCGGCCGGTGCCCGTCGATGAGGTTGCGACTGCTACTGGCTGGTGCCGAGCCCGACCTTCCGGGCGAAGCGCCACGTGCCGGCTCCGCATGCGACGAACAGTCCGCCGATGAGGATCAGCTTCCACACGTCAAAGCCGGTGAACGCCAGCTTCGTCGTGGTGGTGGTCAGTGCTGCCGGGCACCGGAGGCACCGGGCCGGGTCGGCGCCGGGAGCGCCGGCCGGGCCGGTCGGGCCGGGCGCACCGGGCGCGCCAGGCTCACCGGGTGCACCGGGACTTCGGGAGCACCCGGAGCGCCGGGAGCACCGGCCGGGGTGGTCGGCGTCGTCGCCGGTGTGGTGGTGTACCCGTCGACGGCGTCGTCGCCGTTGCACCGCTCGGGCACGACGCGGCCGTCGGCTGCGCCACGCTCTGCGATCCCTGGGTGGCGCCCTGGCCAGCCCCGCTCTGCGAGATGCACTGCCCCGGCTGCGTCACGGTCTGCGAGCCGTTACCCGGCTGCGAGACGCTCTGCGCCGCCTGCGTGGCCGTCTGAGCGGCGCCTGCCTGCGCGACGCTCTGATGCGACCCCGGCTGGGTCACCGTTCGGCCGCCGCCCGATGGACGATGGACTGCCCCGTCTGGGTGTTGACCACGTCAGCCTGGCTGATGGCCGGAAGAGCTGCGAGTGCCAGCAATGCCACGCTGACAGGCAATCCGTGTACTATCTTTTCGGCATGTTCACCCGCCCTGGTTTTGATGGTTTGACTGATTGATCAACGCCAACTGGTCGGCGAATGGTCGAGCGTCCCAATACGAGATAGGTGCCGACAAGGATTGATCGATCGATTGGTCGATGTTGCGCTCCGCACTTTCCTGCGAAACGTCTCCGATGACGATGGTGCCCGAGACCGTCTGATCGTTAGTCTGGCCGATCGTCGAGCTCTGGCTGAACGACTGGTCCAGGTTTCCGAGCACGATGTACACGCCGGCGGTGGATTGGTGCGCGGTGTCACCCTGCTTGAGGTTTCCGCCGACCAGACCCACGGAGGCATCTGAGAGGGCGTTCGAGCAGACCCCGCACGCATCGAGAGCCGCGAAGCTCTTGGCCAGGCCGGCACTCGCCGGATGGGTCCCGCCATAGATGAGGAACGTGCCCGTGAGGCTTTGGTTGATTCCTTGGTTGATGTCCGCCGTCTGCTGGTTTGACTGATCGACGTGCCCCACTACGGTGCTGTCGTCGACCGACTGATCGTTGGCCTGCACCGTGGCCGCCGTTTGGTTGGCCCGCTGGTGCAGCCCGCCGCCGAACACCACGAACGTGCCCGATGGTCTGGTCGATCGCCTGATGGGTGTCGCCCTGCTGTCCGTTCGCCTGGTCGACTCCGCCGTCGACGCTGCCGCCGGTCGGATCGATCTGCTGCGAGTTGGACTGCAGGGTGGCCTGGGTCTGACTGGTTTGCTGACCGGAACCGCCGAGCACGATCGTCCCTGAACTCGTGTCCTGGGCGACCGTGCCGTCGGAGCCGCCCACGTCGGCCAACCCCGCTTGGGGCTGGCCGGCGAAAGCGAGTCCCCGCTGCCCAGCGCCTCACCCGCGACCCCCAGCGTCAAGACGCTGAGGGCCACGAGTGCTGCGCGGCGCGGGCGCGGGCCATAGTCAGGCCTACCGAGTCGGATCAGCCGCCGAGGATGACGACGTTGTCCAGGATGTCAACGAGCCCTGGCTCAGCGTGCCGGACGAGTCGCCGCCGATGACGAGCGTGCCGCCACTGCCAGCCGAACCGTTCTCGCCGCTCTGGTCCGAGTTGGTGCCCTGCTGGTTGACCTGCGAGGAGCCACCGATGAGGACGGTGTCACCAGGGCCGCCACCGATGAACTGACCGTTCAGCAGGACGTTGACGCCCGTCTGGGTCAGCGTCGGCGACGAGTCGCCGAGGACGGCGGTGCGTGGTGCCGCCGCCGTCGCCGTTGACGCCGACCTGCTCGCTGTTGACACCCTGCTGGCTCGACTGGCAGAAGCACTGGCCCGCGGCCGGCGCGATCAGCGTCGTGTCGCCGCCGCCGCCGCCGATCTCCTGATCGTTGGCCAGGACGTTGACCGAGGTCTGCGTTTCGGTCGGCGACGAGTCGCCCAGGATGTACGTGCCGCCGCCGCCGCTGCCGTTCGACCCGGACTGGTCGCTGTTGGCGGCCTGCGTGTTGGACTGACCGGTGCTGCCGATGACCGTGGTGTCAGCCGAGGCTGCCGTGACGCCAAAGGCGAGGACGGCGATGCTGGCCGACGCGGTGATGAGCTTGAGATTCATGCTGGTGATTCCTTTCTCCCAGGCGGACGCCCGGGTAGTGCTGAGATCGTAAGAACTGCTTCCGCTTGCCCCATCTGCGCGGAAGGTGCGCTCGCGAGGCGGCGTAGTGTAGTTGGCAGTCTTTCCCGGCGATCTAGCCGGGTCGATCCAGTGCCGATGCGAGCAGCGCTGACTCTCCCCTGAGCACAGGCAGCGCCCACGACCGCCGCCGCCAGGAGATCCCGGCGAGCAGCATCATCGCGGCGAGCATGGTGTCCAAGCCGAGGAGCGGCATGCTCCCGCCCGTGGTTGAAAATGGCGCGTCGCCGAACTGCACGGGCATGGTGGCCATGCCGGGCGCCGCTCCGAACGGCGAGAGCGTGACGGCGCCGAGGCCGGACGGCCCGACGTGCGGCGCCGTCGCGAGGGTCGGCTTCGCGTCGATGTGGCGCGGCGTGCCGGCCTGGCTGCCGACGTAGACGCCGACGATCGGTACGGCCACGGCGACGATTGGGGCGGTGACCGTCCGCGACGCGATCAGGCTGATGTACGAGTGCGGTCCGACGCTACGGTGCGCAGCCCGGCGCACGGCCGCGGTCCGGCCGCTGTGGCCCGAGGCGGCGACGAAGGGACCGCCCGAGGCGAGCTGGGTGACCGTCGCCCTGACCGACGGAGCCGGCGGCCGCGGACTGCTCGAGATGATCGGCGCGATGAGCGTCGGGCGCGGGGCCGGGGCGGCGCGGGCGGGCCGCGGGATCGGAGCGTCCGCGGCCCCCGCGGCGAGCACGGGCGACTCGGGCTGGATGTCGTTGCCGGTGGTCTGGGCGGGCGTCGCCGGGGCGGTCACGGCGGCGGTGATCGTCGGTGCCGGAGCCGAGCCGTCGGACGCCGGCGCGGCGACGGCGCCCGCCGTCGGGTCGGTGGCGCTCGGGCCCGTCGGAGTCGCCTGGTCGCCGGTCACCACGGGGGTGGCCGACTCGACCGCGGCCGGGTCGTCGGCCGGCGCGGCCGCCGCGGCGGTGGCCGTGAGCGCGACGAGCAGCAGCGCCAGCAGGACGCCCAGCCGGCAGATGCGGGCCGGGCGGAGGGCTCTTGGCTTGGACGGAGTCACGGGAGGGTTGCGCGGAAGGCTGTGGGTGCGGTTTTCGTGATGACGCGGAACCCGGCTGTGGAGTCGGGAAGGTTAACAGATGCCCTGGTCGGAACCCCCGGCCGTCCGTGCCGATGCGGCCCCGCGCCGCCATCCTCTCCGATTGCGCCCGCGGATGTCAAACGGTGACCGATTTTGTTCTTCGAAACGCAAGCTCCGAGTCCTTCCGACCCGTCGCCGGGGCGCGGACGATATGGTTGCCCCGTGCGCCGCATCTCGACCGCCACCGTCGTTCTCGTGTCGCTGCTGGCCGCCGGTTGCGGAGGCTCGAGCGGGTCGTCGAGCTCGACCGCCACGACCTCCTCCTCGACCAAGGCTCCGGCCGACCGGACCGTCTACATCGGCCAGGCGGACGCGCTCTGCAAGAGCGCGAACGCGCGCCAGCAGGCGTTGCGCAAGCGGGCCAAGGGCCTGACGGCGATCAAGCTGGTGCCGATCCTCAAGCAGCAGGCGGGCATCGCCGCCGGCCTCTCGGCCGATCTCGGCAAGCTGACGCCGCCGGCCGGCGACAGCGCGACCGTCGGCCGCTTCGTCAAGGCCGTCAACCAGCTGGCCGTCTACTCACGGGCGGTGGCGAACTCGATCGCCGCCAACCACAGCTACGCGGCCAAGGCGCTCGCGGGCAAGCTTGGCCTGGCGCGCCAGCAGGAGACGCTGCTCGGCCAGGGCTACGGCTACAAGACGTGCGCCAGCGGCAGGTCGTACTGACGCCCCGGCGCGCGACGTAGCAGGCAGGGGCGCCGCCGCCCCAGGGCACGGATCCGGATTTCTCGGACCGGTTCGCACGGCGAGCGCGGGGGCTCGAGGAGCGAGGGGGTCGACACTCGGGCATGCCCGCGGGATTACCGGGACCCCGCCTTCCGGCCGGGCCATCGGGCCGGCCCCCGACCGCCACGCCCGGGCGCCGCGACCGAGCCGCGACCGCCACCCGTGCGCCGGGGCCGCGTCGCGGCGACGCGACCGCCACCTAAGCGAGCCGCGACGCCACCCGGCGCTGCGCCCGCCACCCGGGCGAGGCGCGACTGCCAGCGGGCGAGGCGCGACCGCCACCCGCCGGCGCGACCGAGCCGCGACCGCCAGCCCGCGCCGGGGCCACCCGGGCGAGGCGCGACTGCCACCGGGCGAGGCGCGACCGCGGGCGAGCCGCGGCAGCGAATGTTCCCCGTGCGGGCGCGCGAGGGCCGCGTTGGGGCCGTGCGCCGCACGTCCGCGGTACGAGGCGCCGGGCCGACCACCCGCCCGCCAGCGCCCCCCCGGGTACCTCAGCCCCACGTCCTGCCGAGAGGCGCCCGGCCGCCGCCCCCGCGCGCCGCCGGCACGCCCCCGCCTCACCCGGGCCCGTCGGCACACCGAAGACGCGGTGACCTCACCCTCAAGTCAAGCGTGAGGTACGGGTCAGCCCGACGGGACGCCGATGATCGGGGTCGGGCCCGTCGGGGCGCCCTGCACGCGCGTCTGGTGCTGGGTCGGCGGCGGCGTCGCCGGCGGGGGGGTCGTCGCGACGGGCTTGGGCGTCGGACTCGACGCCGGTGTGTGGGCCGGCGTGCTGGCCGGGGCATGCACAATCGTCGGCCTCGGCGTCCGCGGAGCCGTGGCCACCGGCGCCGGCACCGGCGCCGGCGCGCGGACCACGGGCGCGGGCGTCGCCGCCGGGCGCGGGCTCGCCGACGAGCGCCGCGGGGACGTCGACGCGGCCGGCCGGCGCGGGGCGCGGCGGGCGGGGGCCGGCGGGCCGGCGGCCGCGGCATCCCCGAGCACCACCAGGCCCGGATCGACCGCCCGCGGCGGCGGGCCCGGGGCCAGCAGGTCCGGCCCGGAGTCGCCGCCGGCGACCGCCGCCGCGGCGAGCGCCGTGGGGATGGTCGGCTGCGTCGGCGCGATCGCGCCGACGCGCGAGAGCGCCGGGCCAGCGGGAGCGGCCGCCGTCAGCCGGGCGAACACGACGATCCGCTGGGCGGCGCTGTAGAGGGGGTTGCACGCGGTCAGCACGATCTGGTCGAACGGCGCCCGGGCGAGCACGCTGACGTCGGTCGGGCTCACGATCCTGTGCCCGAGGACCTGGTAGCTGAACAGGCCGTACGGCATCTCGAGCGTGATCCGGTCGCCCTTGGCCAGCTCGTTGATGCGACGGAACGGCGCCAGGTAGGTCGTCCGGTGGCCGGCGATGCCGACGGTGCCCGGCAGACCCGGGAGCGACGTCCCCGCGTACACGCCGGGGCCCTTCTTCAAGGACGACTCGTCGGTGCCGGCGACGACGACGTAGTCGGCCCCGATGCGCGGGATCCGGATCCGCGCGACCGGCTGACCGGCCCGCGCGGTCCGCTGGAGCGCGCGCGCGAAGTAGGCCATCCGCGCGTTGTCGCTCGGCAGCCCGGCCAGCGCCCGCTCGTCGGCCGGCGTCACCCGCGTCGACTCGAGCCGCTTGAGATCCTTGGCCAGCCGCGCCTGGTCGAAGTGCGCCAGCAGGCCGGAGATCGGCTCCTGCCAGACGAGCGTGAGGACACCGTCGGCCAGGGCGAGCACCCCGGCGACGCCGAGCAGGATCGCCGCCGCCCGCAGCAGCCGCGCCAGCCGCGCCCGGCGCCCCCCGCGCGCCGGCGGGACGGCCCGATCCGGTCGGCCGGCGCCGGCGTCGGGCGCCGCATCGGCCCGCTCGGTAGGCGGTGGAGCCAGCTTCACCGCTCCAAAACTACCACCGGCGGGCCCAGCCCTCGCCGTACACCCCCGCCAGCCGGACCGAGTCCCCCGCGCGAGGCAGGCAATCTCAGGCTCTAGTCGAGGGTAATACCGCAGGCCTGAGGTTGCACATGAGGTTCGGGCCCGGCAGCGGAGGGGGAGGGATTCGAACCCTCGTCAGAGGCTTAACCCCTGAAACGGTTTCGAGACCGCCGCATTCAACCGCTCTGCCACCCCTCCGGAGAACGCTCTGGCAGGCTAGATCATCTGGGCCGCCGACCTCATCGCCGCGAGGCGAAGAAGGCCCGCAGCAGGTCTCCGCATTCCGCGGCGAGCAGGCCTCCCGTCACCTCCGGCCGATGGTTGAACCGCGGTTCTCCGAGGATGTCGAGCACGCTCCCGGCCGCCCCGGCCTTCGGGTCGGCCGTCCCGTACACCACGCGCGGGACCCGGGCCAGGACGATCGCACCCGCGCACATCGAGCACGGCTCGAGCGTCACGTAGAGCACGCAGTCGAGCACCCGCCAACCGCCCGACCGCCCGGGCCGCCTCCCGCACGGCGAGCATCTCGGCATGGGCGGTCGGATCCTGGCGGTACTCGCGCTCGTTGCATCCCGCCGCCGATCACCTCGCCCTCGCGCACCACGACCGCCCCGACCGGGACGTCGCCGTGCTCGAGCGCGCGGGCGGCCTCACGCAGCGCGAGGCGCATGAAGTGCTCGTCGAGGGGGAAGAAGCGATCGGTCATCGTCACCGCCTGAGCAACCGGCCCGCGAGACGCCACGGGCATGCATCATTATGGGTGTTGAGACCTCGCCGCCGGCCGCGCCGCGGGTCGTCGACTCCGACCATGGCGCCAGCCCCTCTCGACGACATCAGCCTGCCGCGGCTCTCCGCGGCCTCGCCGTCGCGGTCGCTCGCCTGGCTGCTCGTCGGGGCCAAGCCGGCCGCGGCCGCGCGCCTGGACCCGCACGCCGTGGTCGTCGGCTTCGCCCGGCACCCCGCCTCTCGCCCGCGCGGCCGCGATCGACGCCGGCGGCCGCCGATCACGTCCCGCGGCGATGACGTCGTCGACCGCCGTTGTCCGCCTCGCCCGGCACGAGACCGTCGCCGGTGCCGTGGCCCGGCTGCGCCGGCGGCCGGGCGTGCTCTGGGCCGTGCCCGACTATGTCGCCCACATCGCCCAGCTTCGCGACGCCCCGCCCCGGCCCGGCGCCGACCGTCGAGCCGGCCACGCTCTTCCCGAACGATCCCGGCCGCGCCGGCGTCCCCGGCGGATGGGCGCAGCTGCAATGGAACTTCGCCGGCCCGTTCGGCGTCAACGCCCCGGCCGCCTGGGCCAACCTCGCCGCGGACGGCCCGGCCGGGCGGGCGCGGCGTGATCGTGGCCGTGCTCGACACCGGCGTCGCCTACGCCAACCACGGGCCGCTTCCTGCGCTCGCCCGACTTCACCGCCCGCCAGTTCGTCCGCGGCTACGACTTCATCGACGGGACCGCGCATCCCGATGACCACAACGGCCACGGAACCCACATCGCCGGGACGATCGCCGAGGCGACCGACAACGGCGTCGGCCTGGCCGGCCTCGCCTACGGCGCGCGGATCATGCCGGTGCGGGTGCTCGACGCCCAGCGGCGACGGCGACGCCTCGGCGATCGCCGCCGGGCGTCATCTTCGCCGTCCGCCACCGCGCCCAGGTGATCAACATGAGCTTCGAGTTCAGCAGCGACGTCACCGCCGCCGACGATTCCCGAGCTGACTCGGCGCCTGCCTACGCCCACGCCGCGGCGTCCTCGTCGTCGGCGCCGCCGGCAACGAGGGCACGCCGGCGCTCGCCTACCCGGCGCGCGCGCCCGCAACGTCCTCTCGGTCGGCGCGACGACCGAGCACGGCTGCCTGGCGGACTTCTCCAACGACGGGCGCAGCTCGGCTCGTCGCTCCCGGCGGCGGTCCCGACGCCGACCGGCCGACGACCCCAACTGCCAGCCTCAGGCCCCGCCGGGCGCAACATCTTCCAGGAGACCTTCATCGGCAGCTCGACTCGCCTCTTCGGCTTCCCTCCCGGCTACGACGGCACCTCGATGGCCGCGCCCCACGTCTCGCCGTCCGCCGCCCTGATCATCGCCAGCGGCGTGCTCGGCCCCACCCGTCGCCGGACGCGCTCGTGCCCGGCTCCAGGCGACCGCCCGGCCGCTCGGCCGCCCGCCGACGCCGGCCACTACGGCGCCGGCCTGCGTCGACGCCGCCGCCGCCACCGCGCCCGGCGGCCCGGAGCCGTCGCGCCGGCGCGCGGCCGAGGCGGCGTCAGCTCGTGCGGATGATCATCACCGAGCAGGGCGCGTGGTGGAGACCTTGTTCGGCACCGAGCCGAGCAGGAATCGCTTGGCTCCGGTCATGCCCTTGTTGCCGACGATGACCAGGTCGGCATCCGCGCTCCTCGGCGACGTCGAGGATCGCGTCGGCCGGGTCGCCCTGGCGGGCGTAGATGGCGACGGTGACGCCGGCCTGCCGGGCGACGGCCGCCGCCTCGGCGAGCGTCGCCTCGACCTCCCCGCGCGGGTTGACCGCCCACTCGGCGTCCGCAGGCCGCCGGCGCGCGGCCCGTCGCGGAGCCCCGCCCTGAGACGGCTCGTAGGCCTAGACGAGGTCGACGGTGGCACCGAGCCGCCCGGCCAGCTCGACGGCCTGTGCCACCGCTTCACGCGCCGTCTCGGATCCGTCGGTACCCACCACGATCGAGCTGAACATCGTCTCCCTTGCCGGCGGGCGATCTGTGGCTCGGACCCGGCCGATCATATCCCCGCACCGCCGGCGCCCACCCGCCCGATCGGACCCCATCGGCCGATGATCGATCTTCACTGCCACATCCTCCCCGGCATCGACGACGGGCCGGACACGATCGACGACGCGCTGGCGTTGGCCCGGGCGGCGGTCGCCGCCGGGACGCGGACGATCGTCGCCACCTCGCACGTCAGCCCGCGCATCCGAACTCCCCGCCAGCCGATCGCCCTCGCCGTCGCCGCCCTGAACGCCGCTGCGGACCGAGCGAGATCCCGCTCGACGTGCTCCCGGGCGGCGAGGTCGCGCTCGTCGATCGTCGACGCGCTCGCCCGGGCGAGCTGAGGCGCTGCCCTCGGAGGCGGTCCGTGGCTGCTGATCGAGAGCCCGTTCACCCGCTCGTCGACCGATGCCGATCCTGGCCGGCGCTGTTCGGCGCGCCGGGCATCGGGATCGTGCTCGCCCACCCCGAGCGCTGTCCGGCTTCCACCGCGGCCCGACCTCCTCGCCACCCTGATCGCCGATCACGGCGTCTGACGTCGGTCACCGCCGGCCGCTGGTCGGCCGCTTCGGCCGCGACGTCGAGCGCTTCGCGCTCGAGCTGGCCCGCCGCGGCCAGATCCACAACGTGGCATCCGACGCCCACGACTGCGATCGCGCGCCCCCCGGCGGTGGCCGAGCTGCTCGACCAGTGCCGGCTCGGCGCACATCGACCTTCTCACCCAAGCCATGCCCCGGGCCATCCTCGACGGACCGACATGCCCGAGCACCCAGGCGTCCTGCGCCCGCCACGCCGCCGGCGTTGGCGGGGCTTGTCGAGATACAAGTCGGGCAGCCGGTCAGGCGAGCTTGACCACGGCGATCACCATGCCGATGACCACGAGGACCACGACCAGCGTCTGCAGCCACACCCAGTTCATCGACACCCCGGGATCATACCTGTTGATGAATCCCGATTGGGTTTGGGCCTTTGCACTGGACTGAGGTCCACGGAAGTCGAACCGAGGGAATCGATGAGCACTACCGATCAGCTGCTGGCCCGCGCCGAGGCTACAGCGCCAGCTTCGACAAGGGCGACCTGCCGATGCCTCCGGCAGGAAGGTCGGCGATCGTCGCGTGGATGGATGCCCGCCTGAACCCGTATGGCCTGCTCGGCCTCAGCGAGGGCGATGCCCACGTCATCCGCAACGCCGGCGGCGTCGTCACCGAGGACGCGATCCGCTCGCTGGCGATCTCGCAGCGGCTGCTGGGAACCGAGGAGATCGTCCTGATCCATCACACCGACTGCGGCATGCTGACCTTCAAGGACGACGACTTCAAGGCCTCGGTCGAGGCCGAGACCGGGATCCGGCCCGCCGTCGGCCGCCGAGGCGTTCCCGACCTCGACGCCGACGTCCCCAGTCGATCGCCGCGTCAAGGCCAGCCCGTTCATCGTCCACAAGACCGTCCGCGGCTTCGTCTGCAGGTCGAGACCGGCAAGCTCCGCGAGGTCGAGCTAGCCGGTTGCCCGGAAGCGCCGGCGCCCGGCCCAGGCGCCGCGTGCGTCTGGGCCGGCCGCCGGTCGCGTGGCTGCGCGCCCGGCGCACCGACGCCCAGCTGCTCATCCGCGGGGCGCCGACGCCCGCCGACGCCGTCCGCCGCCTCCTCGCCGTCCAGGCCCAGGATCCGCGCCGCCGGCCTTGCGCTCCGCGCCCGCGGCCCGGGCTTTCACGCCCGCCGACGTCGACCGGGCGATCACGCCGGACGCGCGCTCGTCTGCGGCTGGCTCCTCCGCGGCACGCTGCACCTCGTCGCCGCGACGACTATCCCTGGCTGCTCGGACTCTGCGCCCGACCGCTTCGCCGCCAGCCGGCGCCGACTGGCCCAGGAGGGCGTCTCGCCCCGGCAGGCCGACCGCGCCTGCCAGCCGTCGCCGCTGCCCTGGCCGACGCCGGGCCGCTCCCGCGCGCCGGACCTGATCGATCGCCTCGGCGGCCGCCGGGCTGCCGACGGCCGGGCGGCGGCGATCCACCTGCTGATGCTCTGCGCCCTGCGCGGGATCACGCTCGCCTGCCGCGCCCGGGCGACCCGGGCGCGGCGACGTTCGCCCTGACCGACGACTGGCTCGGACGCCGACCGCCCCGATCGATCGGCGCCGAGCGCGACGCGGCCCTGACCCGAGCTCGCCCGCGCTACCTCGCGGGCACGGACCGGCCGGCCCGGCCGACCTCGCCCGCTGGGCGGGCTGCCCCTGCGCGACGCCCGCCGCGGTTTCAGCGCGATCGCCGGCGAGCTGGTCGCGGCCGACGGCGAGCTCGTCGATCTCGCCCGGCCCGGGCTCGAGCCGCGTCGAGCGCCTGCCCCCGCGACTCCTACCGGCGTTCGACCCCTACCTGCTCGGTGCGAAGGCACCGCGGCTTCGCCGTGGCCCCGGCTGACCGCCGGCGTGTCCATCCGGGCGGCGGTGTCTGCGTGCAGTCGCGCACGAGCGACGGCGCCGCGGCCGCACCTGGACGGCCGTGCGGCGCGACGGTCGATATCGGGTGATGGTCGAGCCCTTCGCCGCGGCCGGCGGGCTCGGCGGACGCGCTCGGCGCCGAGGCGCGCGACATCGCCCGGTACCAGGGGCTCGCGCTTCGGCCGCGTCGATCGCTGATCCCTCAGCCGCCCGACCTGACCGGGCGGCGCCTGGTCAGCCTGCTGACGAGCAGCTCGACGCTGCGCTCGAGCTGGTCGAGCGTCGCGTCCTCGACGCTGCGCAGGTCGAGCGCCGGTTGAGCCACGCGTTGATCTCCTGGTGCGGTCCCGCCGCCGCCGGACGTCGGAGACGAGGCGGTCGGCGCTCCTCGCGCAGCGCCGCCCGCCGCTCGAAGGCCGACGGCGGCCGGCCTCGACCGGCTCGCGGCGAGGCGGCGCGGCCGCCGACGGCGCCGGCGCCGGCCCGCCGAACAGCGCGTCTGCGGCGAGACGTCGGCGCTCAGCGCGCGGAACGCCTCGGCCTCGCTCGGCTCGGTCGCGCGTCGCGGCTCTCGACTCCTGGTCGAGCCCTGCGGGTCGCGGTCCTTGCAGACGCCTGGCGCAGCTCGGTCTCGATCGCTCGGCGGCATGCGGCGCAGCAGCCGGTCGGCGGGGAGGAAGAGCCAGCGAGGCTCGGCGGCTCGCGTCCGCGGGCTCGTGCGCACGAAGCGCCCGACGATCTGGCGGAACATCAGCGGCGTCTTGGCCGCCGTCGCGTAGACGCCGACGCGCAGGCGCGGGATGTCGACGCCCTCGGAGACCATGTTCACCGCGACGATCCAGCGCTCGCGTCGACCGCGGCGAACGCGCGCAGCTTGCGCGCCGCCCGCGCGTCGGTGTGGAGCGACGACGACGGGCGAGCGGCCGGTGATCTCGCTCAGCAGCGCGGCCACGCGCCGCGCGTGGCCGCCGTCGGCGGTGACGACGAGCCCGCCGGCGTCGCGGTGCGCCGCCGGCCGCGGAGCTCGCCGAGCTTCTCGTCGGCCTCGCCGCAGGATCCGCGGCAGCCCGTCGGCGAGCTCGGTCGAGATCGCCGTCCGGTAGCGGCGGCTCGCCTCGCGGGTCGCTCAGCACGTGCTCGAACGACGACTCGATCACGTCGTCGCCGCTGCCCACGACAGCGTCCCGTCGTAGGGGATGAAGCCGACCGGCCGGCAGATCCCGTCGCGGACGGCGTCGGCGTACCTGTAGCAGACGTCGGGCACCGCGACCGCCGCCGTCGTAGCGCACGCCGGCGATCGGCGTCGCGTCGGAGCGAAACGGCGTCCCCGAGAGCAGCAGCCAGCGGGCGGTGGCCGCGGAACGGCTCGGGCGAACGCCCTGCCCCAGGCCAGCTCCTCGCCGAGGTGGTGCGCCTCGTCGGCGATGACGAGCGTCCCCGGCGCTGACCCCCTTTGCGCCCAGCGCGCCGGATCGCTGGCGATCGCGCGCGTAGGTCACGGCGAAGCCTCGAAGTCGCGCCGGCGGTCGCAGCCGGCGGCGTCGGGCACGAGTGCGACGCCGAGGCGTCCGGCGACCTCGGCCCACTGGCGGGTCAGCGGCGTCGTCGGGCAGAGCACGGCGACGCGGGTCACCCGCCGGGCCGCCAGCAGGTGGGCGAGCTTGAGCGCCGGCCGGTTCTTGCCGGCTCCCGGT
>CAWEGQ010000013.1:0-19441 GCA_963808605.1 uncultured Solirubrobacterales bacterium | reverse complement strand
GGCCGGGTGAGGAGATGAGCACTCCCACCCCGGTCGAGCAAGGGCCTCCACCGCTCAGCCTCTACCACCTCCTCGACCCAGAGGTGCTGGCGGATCCGTACCCGCTCTACCGTCGTTTGCGGGACGAGGCCCCCGTGCACTGGGATCCGTATCTGCACGCCTGGGTGGTCACCCGCTACGCCGACGTGGTCGACGTGCTGCATCACTTCAACGCCGCCCGGACCCCGGCTCCCGACCGGCTGGCCGCGCTGGGCATGGGCGAGCTGACTCCTGTCGCCGCCGTGATGGTGCGACAGATGCTGTTCCTCGACCAGCCCGCGCACGGCCGGGTGCGCCGCCTGGCCTCGGCGGCCTTCACTCCGCGCCGCGTCGCGGTGCTCCGCGAGCACATCCGGCAGATCGCCGAGGACCTCGTCGACCGGCTGGGCGCAGCGGGCCGCCTCGAGGTGATGGCCGGGCTGGCCGCCCCGCTGCCCGCGATCGTGACGGCCGAGATGCTTGGTGTGCCGACCACCGATCACGAGCGGCTCAAGGCCTGGTCGCAGGACTTCGCGGAGATGCTCGGCAACTTCCAGCACAACCCGGGTCGCGCGAAGAAGGTGCTCCAAAGCGTTGAAGAGATGGTCACCTACTTCCACGCCGCGGTGATCCGCGAGGCCGACGTCCCGACCGAGGGCCTGATCAACGCCCTGGTCACGGCCGAGGTCGATGGAGATCGCCTGAGCGAGGAGGAGATCGTCGCCAACGTCATCGTCACCATGGTCGGCGGCCAGGAGACCACCACCAACCTGATCGGCAACGGACTGCTCACCCTGTTGCGCCAGCCCGAGCAGCTCGAGCGACTCCGATCCGAGCCGGAGTTGATGCCGAGCGCCGTCGAGGAGCTGTTGCGCTACGAGAGCCCGAGCCAGCACACTGCCCGCCTGGCCCCGGCCGGGACCGTCCTCGGCGGCAACGAGATTCCGGAAGGCGCCGCGGTGATCGCCGTGATGGGCGCCGCCAACCGGGACCCCGAACGCTTCAGCGACCCGGACCGCCTCGAACTCGACCGCGAGGACAACCGCCACCTCGCCTTTGGCTGGGCCGCGCATTTCTGCTTCGGCGCTCCGTTGGCCCGGATCGAAGGCCAGATCGCCTTCGAGACCCTGCTCGCCCGGTTCTCCGAGCTGTCCCTGGCGCCCGACCAGGCCTTCGGATGGCGGCCCAACCTGGGCCTGCGCGGGCTGACCGAGCTGCACGTCCTCGCCGCGTGAGCGAGACGACGACCGCCGGCCCGGACGCGCCGCCTCTGTCGGTGGCACAGGAGGCGCTGTGGTACATGAGCCGGCTCGCGCCGAACCAGATCAGCTACAACGAGACGATCTCGATTCGCAAGGATGGGCGGTTCGACCTGGGGGCCTTCCGCCGCGCATTCAACGAGATCGTGCGGCGTCACGAGGCCTGGCGCACCACCTTCGACACGGTCGCGGGTGAGCCCGTTCAGGTCGTGCAGCCGCCCCCGAGCTTCGACCTGCCGCTGGCCGATCTCAGCCACCTGAACCGAGAGGAGGCCGAGCGCCAGGCGGTGCGGCTCGTGGCGGAGGTTTCAAGGGTTCCCTACGACGTGCGCCGAGGGCCACTCCTGCGTCCCCGGCTGATCCGATTCCCCGGGGACCATCACCGGCTCTACCTGAGCCTGCATCACCTCATCTTCGACGGCGTCAGCGTCAACCGGGTGATCCTGATGGAGCTGATCGCCCTGTACGACGCCTTCTCTGCCGGTCTGCCGTCTCCGCTCCCTGAGCCCCGGACGCAATACGCCGACTACGCGCGCTGGGAGCAGAGCTGGATCGCCGAGCCTCGGGTCGCGCGCCGGCTGGAGCATTGGCGCACCCGGCTCACGGGGCTTCCGGTCGTTTCCCTGCCCGTCGATCGCCCGCGGCAGCAGACTCCGCGCCTGCGCGGCGGCGAGCTCGCGCTGCATCTACCCGGCGACACCGTAAACCGCCTGGTCGGGGTGGGCCAGGGCGTCGGAGCCACCCTCTTCCAGGTGCTGGCGAGCACCTGGTCGTTGTTGCTCAGCCGATACTCCGGCCAGCGCGAGGTGGTCTTCGCCACCGCGGCAAACCTGCGTCAGCGACCCGAGCTCGAGTCCGTCGTGGGTTACGCAGTGACACCCGTGGTCCTCAGGATCGACCTGAGCGACGACCCTTGCGTCACCGACTTGGTCCTCCGAGTCCGCAACGAGCTGCTCGACGGCCTCGACCATCTCCTGCCGTTCGAGCGGCTGGTCCGCGAGCTTCATCCGGACGGCGTCTCCAACGCCAATCCGATCTACCAGACGATGCTCATCCTGGAGCCGACGGCCGTGGCACCGGATCCGGCCTGGACGATCAATCAGATGGAGAGCGAGATCGGCGATGCCGTCGGCAACTTCAAGGTTGACCTGGAGCTGCAGCTCGACCGTCGCCCGGAGGGCCACATCGCGGGCCGGCTGATCTATGACCGGGACCTGTTCGACGCCGCGACGGCACAGAGAATGGCCGGGCACTGGATACGCCTGGCCGACGCCGTCGCCGCCGATCCGACCGCGAACGCCTCGAGGATCCCGATCCTCACGCCCGCAGAGGAGCGCCGCCAGCTCGTCGAGTGGAACGCCACAGTCACCGAACGCTTCGCGGGCGGGGTACACGAGCTCGTCCAGGACCGGTCCCGCCGGCAGCCGGAGGCGCCCGCGGTCACGGTTGACGGGCAATCCATCAGCTATGCCGAGCTGGACCGCCTCGCCGGCCAGGTGGCCGATCGCCTGCGGGCGGACGGGATCGCGCCCGGCGACGTGGTGGCGCTCCGCGCCGAGCCGTCGGTCGACCTCGTCGCGGGCGCGCTAGGGGTGCTGAAGGCCGGCGCCGCATATCTCCTGCTTGACCCCGCACTGCCGCCGCAGCAGCTCGACCTGATGGTGGCCGAGTCCGCAGCGCAATCGGACCCGGCGCTGCCCGATGCGGTGTGCTGCTGGCAATACACATCGGGGGCGACTGGAACCCCGAAGGGCGTTGCGATCCACCATGGTGCGGTGGTCAATCTGGCCACCGCGATGGCCGCCGAGCTCGGCATCAGCCCGGCCGACACGGTCCTGGTTCTCCCGACGACGCTGTTCCGCGCCTCGAACATGGAGCTCTGGTCGGCCCTGATCGCCGGCGCCCGGATGGTCCTGGCTCCGGTCGACACGGCAGGTGACGGGGCGCGGCTCAGCCAGCTCATCGCCGCCGAGCGGGCCACGTTCCTTCACGCCCAGCCGAGCTCGTGGCAGGCGCTCATCGACAGCGGGCTGAAACCGGCCCGTGACCTCAGAGCGCTCAGTGGCGGGCGGCCGCTCTCCCCTGAGCTGGCCGAGGAGATCCTCAACCGTTGTCGGTCGCTGTGGAACGCCTACGGCGCCGTCGAGACCGCGGGCTACTGCACCCTGAAGCGAGTGGAGGGCTCGGGCTCGATGAACGTCGGCCGCCCGATCGCCAATACTCGCGTATATGTCGTCGACCGCTGCGGTCAGCCGGTGCCCGTGGGGGTGACCGGTGAGCTGCTGGTGGGGGGTGACGGCGTGGCCTGCGGTTACCCGCGCCGCCCGGACCTGACCACCGAGGCCTTCGTCACGGATCCGTTCGGAGGGGGGAGGGCCTTCCGGACGGGTGATCTGGGCCGCTGGCTTCCGGACGGCGAGTTGGAACTGGTAACGGCTACTTCCAGGTGAACGTGACTGTGGCACCCGCCGCGAGCGTGTAGGTGAACGAGCGGCCATGCCACTTGGCGGCGAAGCTGAACGCGTGGGCCCCGCTGTTGTAGGCGATCAACACCCTGGTTCCGTCGGGGTTCAGGAAGGCGACGTTGTCCAACCCCGGAGTTACACCGTAGTGGCCCGCGAGCGTATTGAAATCAGACACCCAGCGCTCGGTGTCGATCCGCACGGCACCGCGTTGCACGAACTTGGAGAGCTGACCGAGCTGGTAATAGCTGGGGTTGTAGCCGAGCGTGTGAGTCCGCTCTGAGATTCGCAGCAACCCCGAGCATCCGCCACAGCCGCTGTTCGGTCGCTGCACCGGACCCCCCGATGGGTCGAGTGCCATGTTCCACAGGAGGATCACCGAAGCCCAATTGCGGGTGCCGCTGATTGCCGCCTCCACGGAGCTGTACGGGATGATGCCGGGCGAGCACTCGGTCATCAGCTCCTGGATGGCGGGATTGGTCTCGTGGACCAGGCTCATCGCCTGCTCGCCGCCGTAGCAGTGCCACGCGAGTCCGCTCAGGTCTGCGGCGCCAGGGCTCTGCAGCAGCGTCTGCGCGTAGCTGAGGTGACCGCCGGTCTCGTTTCCGTAGATCCGCGGGTAGAGCCCGGCGGCCGCCAGCGCGGGAGCCAGATTCTGGCCGACGAATGTCGCTTCATTCTGCGGCGCCATGTAGGAAGCGGGGAACGCCGAGAAGGCGTCAGGCTCATTTTCGGGGGTTATGCCCCAGATCGGGACGCCCTGGCTCCGATACGCCTGAATGAACTTGACGAAGTAGTCGGCCAGGGACTGGTAATAGCGGTTCAGCACAGCTCCGCTCCCGCGCAGGTCGTCGAAGGCCAGATCCGCCTTCATCCATGGCGGCGGACTCCACGGGCTGGCCAGCACCTCGACGCCCGGATCGATGCTCAGCATCTGCCGCAGGGCCGGCAGGATGTACGCGTCGTCGTGAGCCACCGAGAAGTGAAGGAGCAGGGGATCGGTGTCGCCCGCGGGGAGGTCGTCATAGCTGTAGGGCCTACCGCCCACGGTGAAGTCGGACCCACCCATCGGCACCCGAGTCACATCGAGGTGAATCCCGGCTCGACTGAACAGCGAGCTCATCGCCACCTGGCGGACCGGCGCCGGCAGCTGCTGATAGAGCAACCAGGCTGAGCTGTCGGTCATGGCCGCGCCAAACCCGACCATCGTCTGGTACCGGACGTCGTCGTTGACATGCAGGACGGGAACGCCGCGAGTCGGGGCAAGCCGGAGCCGGAGCTCCGGCATCGCGGTCAACGCGCGCCTGAGGCTGGCCGTGGTCAGCACCACCCGCACGGGAATGCCGGCGGGCTTAGGGTGAGAGCCCCGGCCGCGCGACGCGGCCTGGGCAAGCGGGGCGGCCGAGCCCAGCGCCAGGCTCGCCGCGAGCGCCAACGCCGCCACGCGCGCCCCGGCAGTCGTGCGCGCCAGACCTGTGGCGGCGAGCCAGCGGATGGCGATCACGACGCAGACTGTATGGCTTACCCAGGACCTCCAGGCCATCGGGCCGCAACGCCCGGCGGCTCGTCAGGCAGTGGGGAAGCTCGAACCGTGTAATTCCGGCAATCGCGAGCCTGGTCGAATTTCCTCCGCATAATGGGAGGAATTTCGACCAGCCCCCCGATCTCGGGCGCAACTGGAACACCCCTGCCATTACCCCAGAGGCGACGACCGGAATCGAACCGGTGTAGACGGCTTTGCAGGCCGCTGCGTAGCCACTCCGCCACGTCGCCGAGGTGCGTAGCGTAGCGACGCCCGGTTACGAGGATCTGCTCGGAATCGAGGCCACGTCGTCAACCGACGAGACCTCACCGCTGAGCTGGGCGGTCCTCAGGAGGACGCGGTTGCCCGACGGATCGCGCAGGAGCGCGCCGCCGTCCTGAGTCTCCTCCGTGGCCAGACCCGCCTCGTGGACTCGACTGAGCACCCGGGTCAGCTCGTCCTGGCTCGGGAGCAGGACCTCGTAGGAACGCAGACCGACCGAGCCGGGAACGGGCTCGGCGGCGCCGGCGCTGTGCCAGGTGTTCATCCCGATGTGGTGGTGATAGCCGCCCGCCGAGATGAACAGCGCCTGGGGATAGAGCCTGACCATCACGTCGAACCCGAGCACGCCGTGGTAGAACGCCTCGGCCTCGCGCAGATCCGCCACCTGGAGGTGGACGTGACCGATCGTCGTGCCGGCGGGAACGCGGGGTTCACCGCGATCGCCGGGCGAAAGCTCGTTCAGGACGTCGTCGAGGTCGAGCGGAAGGGTCGCCATCTCGAGCCGGCCGTCCGACCCGGGCCACTGATCGCGCGGGCGGTCTCGGTAGATCTCGATGCCGTTCCCGTCCGGGTCCGAGAGGTACAGCGCCTCGCTGACCAGGTGATCGGATGCGCCGTCCAACGGCCAGCGCGCCTGAGCCAGCCGGAGCAGCGCCACGGCCAGGTCACGCCGCGTAGGCAGCAGGATCGCCAGGTGATAGAGCCCGGTGGCTCGGCGCTGCAGCGGCGTGGCCGAGGCGTCGCCTTGGAGCTCCACCACCGGTGGTTCTCCCGGGACGCCCAGGCTGACGGTGCCGTCGTCCTGCTCCGTCGCCGCCAGTCCGATCGCCCGCTCGTAGAAATCCTGCGAGCGGGCCAGGTCGGACACGGTCAGGCGGACGGTGCCGATGGATGTGCGGGGATCGATTGAGGGCATGGGACTTTCGTGCTCGCTGATAGGCCGGATCGCCGCCGAGCCTAGGCTACCGCCGCCAGTGTCTGCTGATGATTGACCAGCTCGGCCACGACCGCGGCCAGCTGATCGCGCAGCTCGGAGTCGGTGAGCTCGCCGCCGGCGTCGATGCGCTCGTGCGCTCGGCCGACCGGGAGATCGGTTTCGAGCGCCCGGGCGCCGGCCAGACCGAGGGCCTTGCGCAGGTGGTCCTGCGCCCACAGCGCCCCGTAGTCGGTGATGCTGGCGCCGATCACGGCGGCCGGCTTGCCCCACAGGGCGGAGCCGCGGCCGTGGGGTCGCGAGGCCCAGTCGACGGCATGCTTGATCTGGCCCGGGACGGTTCCGTTGTATTCCGGGGTGGAGATCAGCAGGCCGTCGGCCTCGGCGATCGCCCGCCGAAGACGGGCGACCTCGGCCGGTGGCAAATCCGTGTCGCGGTCCTCGTTGTAGGGGGGAAGGTCCTCGAGCCCCTCATAGAGCTCGATGACCACTCCCTCCGGAGCGTCTGCCGCGGCGGCCCGGAGCAGCGCCGTGTTGTGCGACGCCGCCCGCAGGCTGCCTGAGATTGCCAGGATTTTCATTGGGCTACGCGGCCTTGACCGCCGAGACGCTGACCAGAAGCTTCACGTCGTTGGCGACGAGCAGGTTGCCGTTCGGCAGGGTCTGGTTCCACTTGAGGTCGAACTCGCGACGGTCGATCTTGCCCTCGACCTCGAGCCCGATGCGCTCATTGCCCCAGGGATCCTGGCCGTTCTCGGCGATCGTGCCGGTCAGCTCGATCGGCTTGGTGACGCCCTTGATCGTGATCTCGCCGCTCAGCTTGATCGCGCCGTCGGGCGTGGCGTCGGTCGTGCTCGAGTGGAAGCTGATCTGCGGGTACTGGTCGGCGTCGAAGAAGTCAGGCGCCTTGAGATGGCCATCGCGGTTCTCGTCTCCGGTGTCGATGCTCGCGAGCTCGACGGTGCCTTCGAGCTTCGGGCTCTCGCCAGTCGCGTCGACCGTTCCCTGAAATTTGCGGAACGTGCCACGTACGGTGGCGATGCCCATGTGCTTGACCTCAAAGCCGACGTTCGAGTGGCTCGGGTCGACGTTGTAGCTGCCGGTGGGGATCCGGTCCGGCGTGATGGTTGTGGCTGACATGCTGCTCCTTCTGGGAGAGATACTTGAGGGAGCAACCATCGTAGCAAAGATGCTTGCGCTGTCAAGTATTGTGACCTCAACCAGATAATCGGCCCGGTGCCGCGCGGCTGGGCGGACTCGCCCGAGGGGACCCGCGGGGCGCTACTCGACCGAGCAGGAGCCGCCGCGGGTAGCACCCGGCAGCCGCCCGAGCAACGAGGCCAGCAACTCGACCTCCGCCGGACTGAAGTGCTCCAGGAACAACCGGCGGATGCTGGCAATGTGGGTGCAGCCGGCCTGGCGCAGCTTCTCGTGGCCGGGGTCGGTCAGCCGGGCGTAGGACACGCGCGCGTCGTTGGGGCACGAGACGCGCTCGATCAGGCCGCGGGCAACCAGCCCATCGATCAGCCGGGTGATTCCCGACCGGGTCAGCATCGTGCTCTCGGCCAGCGCGGACATCGGAAGCCGGCGGTCCTCGGCCTGGGCCAGATACAGGAGCACCTCGTAATCGCGCGTGGTCAGATCGTGCTGGACCAGCAGATCCGCGTCGAGCTCGCGGAGGATCGATGCGTGGCTTTGCAGGTAGCTTCGCCAGGCTTCGAGCGCAGCTCCGTCGAGCAGCGGGGTGGCAGACACGGTCATAGCAGACGGATTCTAGTTGACCGGTCAACGGGATCGGGCATGCGTGGTTCAACAGTCCTGAATCGGGCGCATCCGTAGAATCGGGCGGACCCGTGAACGAGCTCGTCCCCGGACTCTGGCATTGGACGGTGCGCCATCCGCACATCGGCAGCGAGGTGAGCTCCTACTACCTGGCGGGCGAGCGCGTTCTGATCGATCCGATGATCCCTTCCGAGGGGCTCGGCTGGTTCGAACAGGCCGGCGTGCCGGAGCACGTGCTGCTGACCAACCGCCACCACGACCGTGACTCATGGAGGCTCCGTGAGGAGTTCGGGTGCCAGGTCCACTGCATCCGCAACGGACTGCATGAGCTCGACGGCCGCGGTCCGGTGGTGCCGTTCGATTTCGGTGATGAGCTCCCCGGCGGGGTGATCGCCCATGAGATCGGGGCGATCAGCCCCGACGAGACGGCGCTGCACGTTCCGGCGCATCGAGCGCTGGCTTGCGCCGACGGCGTGACCGGCTGGGGGAAGGGGGGGCGGCTCGCCTTCGTCCCGGACCGGCTGATGGACGACCCCGAGTCGACCAAGCGCGGGCTTCGCCAGGCCTACCAGGGCCTACTCGACTCCGACCTCGAGTTCGACCTGCTGCTGCTGGCCCACGGCCACCCCGTCGCGCCGGGCGGCCGGGAGGCGCTGGCGGCGTTCCTGGCCGAGGGCTGAGGCCCGGACTGCGCTACTCGACCAGCGGGGGCTCGAGCAGCGACGCGTTGATGTGCTCGGAGAGCGCGGTGGCCGCGGCCCGCTGGGCGGCCAGACGCTGTTGGTCGTCCTCGGCGCTGAACATCGCCGCGTCGTAGGCGCGGGAGGCCGCCTCCCAGTTCCCGCGGAGCCGGTCGGTGTCCAGTCGCGCCTGTCGGCGCATCGTCTCGACCGCGGCGGCGATCTCCTGGGCGGGAGCGTCGGCGGAGAAGGTCTGCTCGGCCTCGGTCTCACGAACGAAGGTGAAGGTGTGCTGTGCGGTCAGCACCGGCTTGTGCAAGATGCGCTCGACGCGCGTGGAGGCGTCGTCGAGCACGCTGGTCATGACGCTGAACCGCGGATACGGCTGGAGCGTCGCGAGCCAGGCCTGCATCCGCTCCTCGTCAGTGTGCTCCTGGCGCTGATCGATGGTCAGCCCGACGTACTCGGCCACGTGCACCCAGCCCCAGTGGGTGGACAGCAACAGAATCCCGATCACCAGGAGCAGGACATCCAGGGCGCCGCCGCCACCGACCAGCTCCACGCCGCCGAAGAGGGCGAGCGCCGCCCCGCCGATCAGCGTGACGGCGGTCATCGCCGAACCGGCGGCGACCAGGCGATCGTGCTTGTGCGACGAGATCGCCGGCACGGGCCGCCGCTGCGCGTCGGCCAGCCCTCCGAGATCGGCCTCCAGCAGGCGAGGGTCAGGGCGCGCCCCGAGGAAGGTCACCATCCCCTGGTCGCCATCGGCCATGCCCGGTCCGCCCTGCACCATCGCGTGCCGGCTGGTCGCTCGGGTTAGGGCCGAGTAGCCCCCGGTCGCATCGGCCGCACGGGCGGCGTCTGCTGCGGCTGGGGTGTGCGGACTCCGTTTCCACCGCCGGACTTGGCGGCGTCCGCGGCCAGGTTGCCGGTCAGCATCCCCTCCTGAATCTGGCTCATCAGCGAACCGACCGAGGCCGGCGAGTGGGGGAGCAGGAGCGTCGTCATGTTGCCGTGCTCCCCGACCGAGCGGATCGTGTCCATGTACTGGGTCAGCGCCACCAGACCCATCGCCTCCTTGGGGTCGATGCCGTTGTCCCCGGCGATCAGAGCCAGCGAGTCCTTGAGTCCCTGCGCGATCGCCTTGCGCTCGGCCGCCACCCCCTCGCCGTGCAGTCGCATCGCCGCCGACTCGGCTTCGGCCTTCTTGATCCGCAGCGTCTTGTCACCCTCGCCCTGGGCGGTGGCCGCCTCCTGGTTGCGGCGCGCGGCGTTGATGTTGTTCATCGCGTCCTTCACCCGTTGGTCGGGCTCGATGTTCGTGACCAGCGCCTTGATGATCTCGTAGCCGTAGTCGGCCATCTGATTCTGGAGGGTGTCCTGGATGTGCTTGGCGATCGTGTCCGCGTCGGCGTAGGCCTCGTCGAGGTCCATCGTCGGGATATGCGAGCGAACCACGTCGAAGGCGTAGGACTTCATCTGCACTTCCGGATCGTCGAGCTTGTAGAAGGCGTCCTTGACCTTCTCCACGTCTGCGCTGACCATGTACTGGATCGCCAGCTTGACCACCACGAACACGTTGTCCTTGGTCTTCGTCTCGATGTCGGCGTTCAACTGCTCGACCTGCAGGCTCATCCGGCCAGCCACCTTCTCGACGAAGGGCGACTTGCGCTGGAGGCCGGGGCCGGCTACCCGCACGAACTTGCCGAAGCGCTCGACAATGGCCCGTTCCTGCTGCTCCACGGTGAAAAAGAAAAACGGCATTACGAAGGTCCTTTCGGATACGCGCGATCAGCCCGCTCCAGCGAACGAGGGCGACTGGAAGTTCGGCGCGACGGACGAACCGAGAGGTTACGAACCGTAGTCAGCGCCTGGATTGGCATACCACGAGATTAGACCCTTCGGTGTGTGGCCGCGAAAGGAAACCATCCCGGCGGTTCGCGCGGAATTGCCGGGGGCCCCACAGCCAAAGCTGGGGCCCCCGGCCATCCTCCGAAAGCGACGTCCGATCCGTTTCGCGTCCGGGCGGCTCAGCCGCCGTTGAACGGCGCGGCCAGCGGATTGGTGCCGGTGTAGATGCCCGAGGTGTTCGGGTACCAGATCCAGAAATGCAGCGTGATCAGGCGGGGATGCCAGAAGCTGAACGCGGCCCCGGTCTGCGGGCTCTTGGGGGCGCACGCAGCCTGCGACTCCTGGAACACGAACGTCCCGTCCTCGTAGTGGCATGCGGCGCCGAAGACGCCGTACTGAGCGTCAGGTAGCGGCGGCTTGGCGGGCATCGAAGTGAACACCCACTCCAGGGCGCCCAGCTGCCAATCGGATCCATGATGCTCGTAGACGAGGATCTCCGGCTTTCTGAGGTCGAAGCCCTTGATGCCGGCGTTCATGAAGTGGTAGCCCATGTTCGGAATCATCCGGGTGATGATCCGATAGCCGTCCGCCTTCGCCCGCCCGAGATTCGTCTGGTACTTCGCCGTGGCGAGACGGGCGCTCACCACGTCGTCTGCGACCGTGGACGCCGCCGGCGCCAGGTCGGCCGCAGCCTTGAGGTTCGTGCGGACCTGCGCCTGCCCGCCGACCGGAGCCCGCGTTCGGTCCCTCACCGACGCCGACGCCACGGCTCCCACGACCACGGCTGCCGCGACCGCCACCAGGGTGGCGATCTTCATTACACGTTGCATGAGTCCTCCTTCCGAGAACACGTAGAGATCCTGCTCTCAGCAACCTAGGAGCGCGCCGGGTGGCGCGCATCGGGAGGACTGCCCATGTTGGGAGTGGCGGCTACCTATCTTGCCGGCTGGCCTAGTGGCTCGAGGAGTTCTGCCAGCGCAACCAGGGCAGGATCGAGGGTCTCGGGCGCTACTTCCTCGCCGCCGCTGCTGCCCTAATCATGCAACTCGTCTTCTGGACGTTCGCTCTGGCGTCTAATATTTCGTAGAGATGACCGATCGACCCGCATCTGCGCCGCCGCCGCCTCCGTCGGCACCGCCCGGCCTCGGGCATCCCGAGACGCGGGGCGGGCTCGGGATCCTCACGAAGTAGCGTCGGTCGTCGCCGCTACCGGGTACTGGTGGTGCTTCGGCGGCGTCAGGAAATTCGCGCCCCGGGCGCTCCATTCGGCGTACACGGACTCGATGTCCTTGACCCGGATATTGAGAAAGCTTCTGACCGAGATCCGTTGCTACATCCGCGATCCCGACGGTCATCTGATCGAAGTGGGGCAGACCACCGACCCGGACGGCGACTGGACGCCGGCTCATTGGCCATCGAGTACGCCCGCCGAGGAGTCCGAGTGAATGCCGAGATCACTCGGTCGGCTGGCGGCGCAGGGTTGGCGGCATCGGGGCACTGAATTCAGCCCGGGCGAGTGGGATGTGGGACGCTTGTCGGGTGCCGTTCGTCCCCGAGCTGTTCTCTGCCCCGGCGCTTGCGCGAGTCGAGGACAAGTGGCGGACGGATGAGCTTGTGGCGGTGCCGTACTTCGACGGTTTGATGGCCGGGGAGCCCGATGCACTGGTCGGGTCCTTCGCCGCCGAGCCCGAGCTGCACGACCCCGTCCGCGGACGGGTCAAGGGCACGCGAGCATTCAAGACCTTCGTCACCGAGATGAATAGGTGGATCGCTGGGCGCAACGTCACGGTCGAGAACATCGAGCATGTCGTTAGTGACCGACGGGGCTTTGAGGAGGTGGTTCTGCACCTCGACGGTGAGACGGGGCGAGTAGATCTTCCGCTCGCGATCATCGCAGACCGCGAGGCCGACGGACGGATAGACGAGCTGCGGATCTACTCCAGCAGCTGGCCGCTGACCGGCCGCCACGCGAATCGCCCCCCGCTGCTACAGCCCGACCCTGAGCTCCGCGAATCAGACATCGTCGCCGAATATCAGCGTGCACTCGCGGCCGGCGACGTCGACGCGATCGTGGCGGCGTTCGAACCGGACGGGTACGCCCGCGAGCCGGCGGGCGGGCAGTACTTCCACCGAGGCCGAGACGACCTGCGCTCCTTCTATCAGCTGCTGTTCTCGAACGACGGCGGCATCCCGCTGGAACGTTGCGCGCTCATCGACGACGGGCGCGCGTGCGCGCTGGAGTACAACGTCGTGCGGTGGGGCAAGACGGAGCTGCCGCCGGAAGCCGGGGTCGCTGTCTACGTTCGGGGTCAGAGCGGCAAGCTCGCGGCGGTCCGCATCTACGATGATGCTGACCCCCCGCTTGGTCCTCGTAGCTAGGTTTGCCACACGCCTTAGATGGTGGGATCGTTAGGGCACTCACCGGGAGCAAAGGAGGTCTACTTGAACGCAAGCCAGGCGAGCAGCGACGACGCGGGCGGGGCCGCGAGCGCCGCCACGAATCTCGAAGTGATCGTCG
This sequence comes from uncultured Solirubrobacterales bacterium, assembly GCA_963808605.1. Taxonomy (GTDB): domain Bacteria; phylum Actinomycetota; class Thermoleophilia; order Solirubrobacterales; family Solirubrobacteraceae; genus Palsa-465. The sequence continues at coordinate 6,133 of CAWEGQ010000013.1, read as the reverse complement.
TCTCCGTCTCGGATGTCGATCGCGCGAAGGAGTTCTACCGACGTCTCGGCTGGAGGCTCGACGCCGACGTCGCCCCGAGTGAGGAGTTACGTCTGATCCAGTTCACGCCCCCGGGCTCCGGGTGCTCGATCCAGTTTGGGACGAACCTGACCTCCGCCCCGCCCGGCTCGGCGCGGGGGCTGTACCTGATCGTCTCCGATATCGAGGCGGTCCGCGGCGAGCTCCTCGCCCAGGGCGTCGAGGTCAGCGACGTATTCCACGAGCAGACACTAGGCGGGCGGTTCCATCCGGCCGGTGCGGATGATCGCGTCTGCGGCCCGGCGCCCGACCACAAGAGCTATGGCTCGTTCGCCTCGTTCAGCGATCCGGACGGCAACGGCTGGCTGCTCCAGGAAATCACCGCGCGGCTGGCCGGTCGGGTTGACGCGTCGGTGACCTCGTTTGCGTCAGCCGGCGATCTGGCGGAGGCGTTGCGACGCGCTGAGGCCGCCCATGGCGAGCACGAGAAGCGAACCGGCGCCGCGGATCCGAACTGGCCGGACTGGTACGCCCAGTACTTGGTCCGCGAGCAGGCTGGCGAGGAGCTCCCATCGTGACCACCCGCTACGACGTCATCGTCCTGGGTGGAGGGGCGCCCGGGGAGCACTGCGCCGCCGCCATCGCGGAGGGCGGTCTGCGGGTCGCAGTCGTCGAGCGCGACCTCGTGGGCGGTCTGTGCACGTACTGGGCGTGTATCCCATCGAAGTCGCTGCTGCGTCCGGGGGAGGCGGTGCAAGGCGCGCGTGAGGCGGGCGCCAAGGCTGACGTCGACGTGCAGGCGGCGCTTGATTGGCGCGACTTCATGGTCTCGAACTACTCCGACGCTACGGCTGCGAAATGGCTGGCGGATCGGGGGATCGACCTGCTGCGCGGTACCGGTCTCCTCGCCGGGACGGGAGTGGTCGAGGTCGACGGCGTGGGCTACACGGCCGATCATGTCGTCGTTGCCACCGGGGCCGACCCGTTCATTCCGCCGGTTCCCGGCCTGAGAGAGCTCGATGGCGTCTGGGGCACGAACGAGGCGACCGGGATGAAGTCCGTGCCGAGACGGCTGATAGTGCTCGGAGGCGGGCCGGCCGGCGTCGAGCTCGCACAGGTCGTGCGTCGTCTGGGCGGGGAGGTGGCGCTCGTCCAGGGGGCCGAGCGCGTGCTCTCACGGGAGCCGCAGCGCCTTGGCGAGGCGCTGGGGGAGGCGCTGCGACGAGATGGAATCGAGCTCGAGCTCGGGGTGCAGGCGACCGCGGCGTCACGCGATGGAGAGGACTTCATCCTGCGACTGGAGGATGGACGGGAACTGCGCGGCGATCATCTGCTCGTGGCGACCGGACGGCGTCCGCGCGTCGAGGGGATCGGGCTCGAGACCGTGGGCATCACCCCAGAGCCAGGAGGCATCCGAGTCGATTCGCACATGCGTGTCGGCGAGCGGCTGTGGGCGATCGGCGACGTCACGGGCATCTTGCAGCTGACGCACGTCGGCGAGTATCAGGGCGAGGTGGTCGCCTCGAACATCCTCGGCGAGCCACGCGAGGCCCACTACGAAGCGGTCCCTCGCGTCACCTACACCGATCCCCAGGCCGCGGCCGTGGGCGCGACCGAGGCCAAGTTCAGCGCGACCGCGTTGTTGTCGGAGATCGCCAAGACCGCGACCTACACCCACGCCTACACGGAGTCGAACGGGTTCATGACGCTGCTCAGTGACGGGGAGCGCCTCACCGGCGCGTACGCGCTCGGTCCGGACGCCGGGGAGTGGCTGCAGCAGGCGACGTTGGCGATCCGCGCCCGCGTCCCGCTCGAGGTGCTGCGCGACACGATCCAGCCGTTCCCGAGCTTCTCGGAGATCCACGCCGCGGCGCTCAAAGCGCTCCGGCCGCAGATCAGGGCGGCACGGCGCAAGGTCGGTCTAGGCGCGTGATGAGCGCGATCGTGATGCACGAGATTTACCTCGTGCAATGAGCCCGCCGGTCGCGATCATCACCGGCGCTTCCCAGGGCATTGGCGCAGGGCTCGTCGGGGGCTACCGCAGTGCGGGTTATGCGGTCGTCGGCGTTGCGCTGTCGTTCCCACCAGCCGATCGAGACGAGAGCGATTACGTCACGGTCGCCGGCGACATCGCAGATGCGCAAACCGCACGGCGCGCGGTCGACCAGGCTCGCGACCATTTCGGACGGATCGACACGCTGATCAACAACGCCGGCATCTACATCGGCAAGCCGTTCACTGAGTACACGTTCGATGAATACGCGGCGATCACGGCCGTGAACCTCACCGGCTTCTTCCACATCACCCAGCTGGCGATCGCGGAGATGGTCGCCAGGGGACGCGGGCACGTCGTGAACGTCTCGACGAGCCTGGTCGATAGCCCGGACAGCACGCGGCCGTCCGCGTTACCTGCCCTTACCAAGGGAGGACTCGTCGCGGCCAGCCGTTCGCTTGCGATCGAGTACGCCTCGCGCGGCGTTCGAGTCAACGCGGTCTCGCTCGGGGTCATCAAGACACCCGACCACGACCCCGCGTCCTACAGCGGGCTCGAGGCCCTCCACCCGATGGGGCGCGTCGGCGAAGTCAGCGACGTCGTCGACGCGATCCTCTACCTCGAGCGAGCGACGTTCGTGACCGGCGAGACGCTGCACGTTGACGGCGGCCAGGCGGCGGGCCGTTAGCACCAATCAATCCTCACCTGACCGGAAGGACTTGAACCATGCGCTCGGACATCACCCCCGGCGGCACATTCCCCGATTACGAGCTGCCCGACCAAGATCGCGTCACTCGCAAGCTCAGCGAGATCCAGGGCGAGGATCCGTTGATCCTGACACTTGCGCGCCGCAACTATTGCCCAAAAGAGCATCAACAGCACCTCGAACTCGCGGCCAACTATCCGAAGATCGCCGTGTCCTACACCAAGGTCGCCGCGATCTCGACCGACACCCACCACTCAAGCCAGGAGTTCCGCGCGTCGGTCGGCGCCCAGTGGCCGTTCCTCGAGGATCCGGATCGGATCGTCCAGAAGGACCTCGACGTTCAGGAGTACACCGACACCGAGCACGACCCGATGATCCCGCACACGTTCGTGCTCAAGCCCAGGCTCGTGATCTACAGGATCTACAACGGCTACTGGTTCTGGGGACGACCGTCGTTCGTGGACCTCTGGCACGACCTCCGTGACGTGTGGAGCGAGATCCGCCCTGACTGGGACCTGGCAACGCCTGGCCTGCGCGAACGATGGGAGGCGGGCGACCTGTCGCCCTTCCACGGCTGGAACAAGCAAGTCGTCCGAACCGCGGAGCGACCAGACGCATATTGAAGGGGTCCCACATGGAGATTGAGTGCCGTCCTCGACCGGCCGGAGAAGGATCGCGTCTACACGGTGATCTCCGGTGTCTTCTACATCGGTCTCGGGGAGCAGTTCGACAGCGAGAAGTTGGAGTCATACCCGCCAGGCAGTGTGATCGTTTTGCCCGGCGGAACCGCTCACTTTCACTGGGCGCGGTCCGGCGAATACGTCACTCAGGTGACTGCGATCGGACCACTCGGCCTCGAGTACGTGAACCCAAGTGATGACCCGCGAGCCGCCTGAACCAGCGGCGACGAGCGCAACGGGGTACCTGCTGTCGGTCAACGTCGGTATGCCGAAGGACGTGCCGTGGCAGGGGAAGACCGTCTTCACCGGTGTCTTCAAGGACCCGGTCGTCGGTCCCCGCCGCGTACGCAGGCTCAATGTCGAGGGTGATGGTCAGGGTGATCTGGCGGGGCACGGCGGAGAGCAGCGTGCCGTGTTCGTTTACCAGATCGACTCCTATCGGTACTGGGAGCGCGAGCTCGGACGAAACGACTTCGCATACGGCCAGTTCGGCGAGAACTTCACCGTGGAGGGACTCGCCGATGACGAGGTGTGCGTCGGCGATCGCTACCAGATCGGCGGTGCCGTGTTCGAGGTCACGCAACCCCGGGTCACCTGTTACCGCGTCGGGATCCGCATGAACGACCCGCGCATCCCCGCGATGCTCGTCTCGCACCACCGCCCGGGCTTCTACTTCCGCGTGCTCCAAGAGGGGGATGTACAAGCGGGAGACGAGATCATCAAGCTTGCCTCTGGCCCTGAACAGATGCGGGTCGCGGAGGTCGACGCGCTGCTGTACCTGCCCGGGCACCCGCGTCAGCAGCTGCTGCGCGCGCTCCGGATCCCTGCGCTCAGCCCGGGCTGGCAGTCCTCGTTCCGAGCTTTGCTCGAGGAAGAACCCGGCAGCGGCAACGCCGGTCTCGCGTTAACCAGCCCGCCGCCCGCCTGGCCCGGCTTCCGTCAGCTGACGGTCACCGCAATCGCCCGCGAAAGCGACTCGGTGATCTCCATACGCGTCGAGGACCCAGACGGCGCGGCACTGCCGGCCGCCCGCCCGGGTCAGTACCTCACCGTGCGGGTCCAGCCCGACGCGCAGCGGAGGTCGGTGCTCCGCAACTACTCCCTCTGCGGAGCACCCGACGCCGGCTACTACCGGATCGCCGTCAAGCGCGAAGCCGATGGCGCCGCCAGCGGCTACCTGCACAGCCGGCTGACCGTCGGCGACCAACTCGAGATCGCAGCCCCGCGCGGCTCCTTCATCCTTGACCGGACGGATGCACCCGTACTGCTGATCAGCGCTGGGATCGGCGCCACGCCGGTCCTCGCCATGCTTCACGCGCTAGCCGGGGAGCATTCCGATCGCGAGATCTGGGCATTGCACTCCGCGCGCAGCAGCCGCGAGCACTCGTTTGCCGGCGAGGCCCGGGCTCTTCTCGCCTCGCTACCGAACGCGCGCACCTACGTGTACTACAGCCGTCCAGGTCCCGAAGACGTCGAAGGCCACGACTTCGACGCCACGGGCCGCCTCACCGGAGCGCAGCTCACCGAACTCGAGCCACCCCGCGATGGCCACGCATACGTGTGCGGGCCTGCACCTTTCATGGACGACATCAGCGCCGCCCTGGCGGCGCTGGGGATCGAGGCCTCCCACATCCACACCGAACCATTCGGCCCCGCACCGGGTGTGACCCCAGGCATCGCTGCAACACCCGCGAGGCAGCCCCACGCACCCGCCGGCAAACCCGGAAGCGGTCCCACGATCGAGTTCGCCCGCAGCGATCTCGCGATCCCATGGGACAACGACTACGGCAGCCTGCTCGAGCTCGCCGAAGCATGCGACGTGCCCGTCCGCTGGTCGTGCCGGACCGGCGTCTGCCACACCTGCGAGACCACCCTCATCGCCGGCGATCTCAAATACAACCCTGAACCGGTCGAACCCCCAGCAGAGGGAAGCGCACTCATCTGCTGCTCACAGCCCCGCGACGACGTCGTGCTCGATCTGTGACCGGCATCAACGGTCGTGCCAACAACGGAGGTCATGATGAACAACATCGATGAGCAGCTGGTCTTGGCGCACTTCATCGTTTCGGACGATGTCGAGCGTTCTCGGCGCTTCTACACCGAAGTACTAGGCGGCAGGGTGGCCTTCTCCGGCCCCGGAGGGCTGACCTATGTCGCGCTATCCAACAGCTGGATCATCATCAACGGGGGCGGTGGCCCGACCGACGACAAGCCCGAGGTCACCCTGGAGACGCCACGCGATCCCGACCGGGTCAGCAGCTTTCTCAATATCCGGGTCAAGGACATCGAGTCCGTGTACGCCGAATGGAGCGCCCGGGGCGCGAATTTCCTGACGCCGCCGAAGCACCACCAGTACGAGATCCGTTGCTACATCCGCGATCCCGACGGTCATCTGATCGAAGTGGGGCAGACCACCGACCCGGACGGCGACTGGACGCCGGTTCACTGGCCATCGAGTACGCCCGCCGAGGAGTCATGAACACCGCGATCATCGGCACTGAAGAAATCGGATCGGCCATCGCTCGCCGGCTGGGCCCGGGTGGCGAGACCCTCCGCCGGGAATGTCCCGAGCCGCCGCGGCTCCTCCGGCCCGATCCGCCCCGCCCACATGGCGAAGTCCCCGTCGGGCCGGCCGTCTGACGGAAGCCCAGAACGTAAGACATGCTCGACCGCCTCCAGCTGTGGTGTGCGCAGGATATGCGCACTGATGAAACGGGGGACGAGATCCATGATCGT
>CAWEGQ010000012.1:0-68223 GCA_963808605.1 uncultured Solirubrobacterales bacterium | reverse complement strand
CGCGGCCACGCCGATGGTGCCACCGACGCCGAGGCTGTCCGAGACCCAGATCAGCGCCGGCACGAACACCAATGTGTAGGTCATCACGTGCGTGATCAGGGCGCGGCGCTGGATCAGGGTGCCGGTCAGCCCTCCGCGCTTGTTGAGCGCCTGGAACTCGGTCTGCAGCAGGTAATCGCCCGCCAGATGGGAGACCAGGAAGACCATGAACAACTCGGACCAGGGCATTGGTCCCTACTTTGCCAGCAGGTTGGATCGCCCGGCGGCGAGCCGCTCGCGCAATCGCCCAGGCGGGCGATTACCGGGGAGCCTCGCGTGGGTGGGTCTCGCGCCGGCGGCGCTCGCGCAGCCGGACCTCGGCCCGCTCCAGGCCGCGTTCGAGCTCCTGCAGGCGGGCGCTCGTCCCCGTGCCCCGACCGTACAGCTTGGCGCGCAGCAGGGCCACGCGATCCCGGTAGTGGCGGGTCTCCGCCTCCAGTTGCTCGATCTCGTGGCCGGCGTTCACGTCAGACCCCGTGGTCGCGGGCGTTCCGGCTCAGCGCGATCGCGAGCGCGGCGGGTTCGGTGCGCGCCTCGAGCTCGGTGATTCGCTTGCTCTGCCGCGCGGACTCGCGGTGCACCGAGTCCTGGAGTCCCTCGAGCAGCGCCTCCAGGTGTGATATCCGCGCCTCGAGGGCTCGGAAGCGGACCGGATCGCCCTCGGCGGCGGGCTCCGCTACAGGAACTGACGGCGCGACGATACGGCGCGTCTGCTTCAGGCGCGCGATCAGGCCTTCTCGTTCCGGCAGGCTCACCGCCTGCCGAAGCGCTTAGGCTGGACCGGGCGGGGGGGATTCTTCTGGCGCTCCTCGTCCGTCATCTGGCGGATCACCAGCGACCCGCTCTCGACCTGTTCGCGCACGTACTCGAGCTTGGCCTGTCGCTTCTCCTCGGCTCTTTCCCGTGTGCTTTTCACGTGGTCACCCGTCTCCTTCTTAGGCCGGCGCGGTCACATGATGGGAGGAACTTCAGCCGCGTCGGCAGCCAGCACCTCGCGGGCGACGACGCCGCCCTCCCCATTGACCGTAGCACCCTAGAAAACCGTCCGACTTGGGTGCGCGACACGGCTGTGCGCTCGGAGCGCTGAATAACGCCGGTCGTTGCTACGGTTCCGGTATCAGGCCGGGTGCTAGCCCGGCACCGCAGTGCCCGCGCTCGTAGCCATTGCTCATCGCAATCTCCTCGGTCGCAGCACACGTCACCGCCGGAGGCAACAATGGCTACCGGAACCGTCAAATGGTTCAACAACGACAAGGGCTTTGGCTTCATCACGCCCGATGACGAGTCCAAGGACCTGTTCGTCCATCACACCGCGATCGTCGGCAGCGACGGCTACCGCTCACTGGCCGAGGGCGCCAAGGTCACCTACGACGCCGAAGCCGGCGCCAAGGGGCCCAAGGCGGTAAACGTTCAGGCGATCTAGGACCGCGGGCCGCTCGGCCCGGGAACCGGGAGCGAGACGGCCAGCGCCTGGGGAATCGCCGGGAGCGCCTCCTCGGCGGCAAACAGACGGAAACCGAGCACTGCGGCCGGGCCGGCGATCGGCTGCGGCGGCTCTCCGCATTGCGGGCAGGCCACGAGGTACGCCGCAACCACGGGGCTGAAGCGGAGCCGGCAGCTGGGGCAGCAAGACTGGGTCATGACCGACTCTTTTCAATAGGAGGCGCTTTCCACTGTACTGTGGTCGCAATGCGTCAACGCCAGGAGCTGATCGCGCGGGTCATGCAGATGCGCCGCGGTGACGCTCGAAGCTCAGAGGGCGTCGAGGACACGCCGTCCGCCGAGGTCACGTTGTCGGGGCTCGAGGAGCGCGCCGCCCATCTCGAGAAGATGGTGGCCGGGCTCCAGGACTCCGTGCACCGGGAGTCGACCCGTCAGCGCCGGCAGCTGGCCGACCTCGAGGCTCAGCTCGAGCCGGCCGCGCTTGAAGTAGCCCTCAGCGGGAACGCCCGCCGCCGCGGCATCTAGTCGACCACTAGCGGCGGGCACGCTCTCCTCCGGTGACGCTCAGCCTGACGCGCGCGCTCCGGCCCGAGTCCGCGAACCGCCCGTGGTGGTCCGTTTCGCCGCGGTCGAGGAAGCCGTCCGGCGCTTGCCTGCGGTGCGGGCGGCCGCCGCGGTCGCCGGCTTGCGCCCGTTGCTCGAGGCGCGGGAGCGGGAGCGGCTCCGGGAGGAGGCGCGCTGATCGCTGGGGATCTCCGCCCGCACGACGTCCCTGACCAGGCGACCGAGCTCGGCCGACAGGTATTTGGCCATCCGCTCCTCGTCACGGCGGATCGCCTTGGCGAGCTTGGCCGTGTCATCGTCGCCGACGGCCGTGGCCAGGGCTTCCAGGCGACTGTAGATGGCGATCTCGACGTGCTCCTCGCGGAGCTCCTCCTGTGCGTTGCGCATGTGCGTCTCGGCCTGTTCGGTGACCGCGGCGCGCACCATGCCGACCTGGCCCTTGACCGCCGCCACGGCCTTGCCGGCGACCTCGCCGACCGCTCCGGGGACGACGGGCACCGCCGGCTTCTCGGCCGTGCCGCCGAGCTTCTTGATCCGGGCGGCGACCTTGCGCTTATGGTCGCGGGTCTCGGTGAGATGCTGCTTCAAGCGCTTCTTGTACGCCGGCTTCTGGGTCAGCGAAATGTGCGCGACCAGGTCGGCCTCGAGCTCGGCCTCCTTGACGTGGGCCTCGTTGAGCCACTGCACCAGCTTCGCGTCGCGCGCATTCAATTCTGGCTTGCTAGCCATGAGTCGGTCCTTTCGAGAGGGGTGCTGAGAAAGTCGTGATTCGGAGAACGTCTGTTCCCTACTACCCCGCCAGCGAAAGAGCAATCCGTCACACTGGTACGCGTGCTGGCGATTCTCGACATCGACGGAACCCTGGTCGACACCAACTACCACCACACGATCGCGTGGTATCGGGCGTTCCGCCAGCATGGGATCGTGCTGGCGATTTGGCGTATCCACCGTCACATCGGGATGGGTGGCGACCAGATGGTGGAGGCGCTCACCGATGAGCAGACCGAGCGCGAGCACGGAGACGCGATCCGGGCCGCCGAGAGCACGCTCTACGCCGAGCTGATGCCCGAGGTCGAGAAGATGGACGGCTCGAGGGAATTGATCGAGGAGCTCAAACGTCGCGGTCACACGGTCGTGTTCGCCAGCTCGGCCAAGGCCGACGAGGTCGACCACTACCTCGACCTCCTCGAAGCCCGGGAGCTGGCCGACGGATGGACGACCTCCGCCGATGTCGAGGAGACCAAGCCCGAGCCCGATCTGGTCAAGGCGGCGCTCGATCGCGGGGGGATGCCGCCCGACGAGGCCGTGATGGTGGGCGACACGCCGTGGGACGTGAAGGCGGCGCGCGATGCGGGCGTGAAGACGATCGCCGTGCTGACCGGTGGCTTCGCCGAGGAGGAGCTCCGTGATGCCGGCGCGGCAGCGGTCTTCGAATCGGTGCGAGAGCTGTGCTCGCAGCTCGATCGAACGCCGCTTGGCTGAGGGCTGGGCCGGCCAGCCGCCATGCTCGCCGAGCCGTTTGCCCGCGGCCTCGCGTTGGGTAGCCAACAACTTGAGATGACGATGGCGCTCACGTTCGACGACGGCCCCGATCCCGTCTGGACGCCCAGGCTGCTGGACCTGCTGGGGCGCCTCGGCGCCCGCGTCACGTTCTTCCCGATCGCTCCTCGGGCGGCCGCCCAGCCGGAGTTGATCGCACGAATGCTGGCGGAGGGACACGCGATCGGACTGCACTGCGACGAGCACGTGCGCCACTCGACCCGCGACATCGATTGGCTTCGGCGCGACACCGCGCGCGCGCTGGAGCGCCTGTCCGCGCTCGGCGTCACCCCGTCCCTGTGGCGCACTCCCTGGGGCGACATTGCGCCGTGGTCCGAGGTGATCGCCGCCGAGTTCGGCCTACAGATCGTCGGATGGACGGTCGATACCCACGACTGGCGCGGGGACGCCGCGGCTGACATGTTCGCCGCCTCGCGCGCTTCGCTGTGCGACCAGGCGATCGTGCTCGCCCACGACGGGATCGGACCCGGCGCGCTCCGCGCCGACGCCGCGCAGACGGTGGAGTACGTGACGCTCGCCGCGACGGATGCGCGCCGCCGCGGGCTGAGGCTGGAGGCGCTGGCTTGAGCATCGCCGTCGATCGCGACGGTCCCGACGAACTCGAGCTGACCAAGGTGCTCGAGCGGATCGCCGCGGGCGCGGCGGCTCGCGAGCGGGACCTCGTTCCACCCTTTCCAGAGGAGCCGGTGGCGCTGCTCGGGCTGGTCAAAGCGCTGGCCTGGAGTGCTCGGGCGGGTGAAACGCGCCCCCCGGCGGCGGCCGAGCTCGATCTGGTGCGCCAGGTCGCGCGCGCCGACGGTTCGGTGGGACGGATCTTCGATGGCCACCTGAACGCGGTCGAGCGGCTCGCCGTTCAGGGTCCGCGGGAGCTGCGCGACCGAGAGCTCGCCGCGGTGCGCGCCGGTCGTCTGCGCGCCGGGGTGTGGGGCGGCGATCCGGTTCCCGGCGAGGGTCCCCCGGCCGCGGTGCTCCCCGCCGGCGACGGGGCGGTGCTGCGCGGAGTCAAGACGTTCTGCTCCGGCGCCGGCGGGATCGATCGCGCGCTCGTGCTCGCCCGCGCGCCCGGCGGAGGGCCCCCGCTCGCCGTCTGGATCGACGTGGCCGACCCGGAGCGTGTCGAGATCGACACCAGCTGGTATCGCAGCTACGGGCTGCGCGCGTCCGTGTCGCACCGCGTGGTGTTCCACGACGCCCCGGTGCTGGCGCAGTTCGGCGGGCCGGGGGCCCTGGCCGAGCAACCGTGGTTCGGTCGCGACGCCCTACGCACCGCGTCGAGCTGGGCCGGCATGGCCGATACCGCGACCGATGGTGCCCTGGCCGAGCTCGCCGCCCGTCCGGAACCCGGCTCGCTCGAAGGGCTGGCCGTCGGGCGGATCCTCACCGCGCAGCGGACGATCGGCCTCTGGCTCGACGCGGGCGCCCGGGCCATGGACACCGGCGAGGACCTGGCCACGATCGCCCTCCAAGCACGAGTGGGGATCGCCGCGGCCTGCCGCACCCTGCTCGACGAAGCCGCCCGGGCCTGCGGATCGCGTCCGTTCGCCCAGGGGTCCGCGCTCGACCGAGCCCGGCGCGATCTCGAGGTGTTCCTGCTCCAGCACCGGCTCGAGCCGCAACTGGCGCGGCTCGGACTAAAAGCGTTGTCGGAGCACCAGCCGTGAAGGCAATGAACGCGGCGGACTTCGAGGCGCGCTACCGAGCCGACGTCGATCCGTGGGGGTACACCCACAGCGCCTACGAGCAGGCCAAGTACGACGCGACGCTACGAGCCTGCGGCGCGGGGCCGTTCGACTCGGCACTGGAGCTGGCCGGCTCGATCGGCGTCTTCAGCGAGATGCTGGCTCCCCGCTGCCGGAGGCTGGCCACGGTCGATGTCGCCCCGACCGCCGTGCGCGCCGCCCGCGGGCGGCTGGCCGGCGCACCCCAGGTCGAGGTGATCCTCGGTGCCATCCCCGACGCTGTCCCGGATCGCTCCTACGATCTCGTGGTGGCCTCGGAGATCCTCTACTACCTGTCGGACGCGGCCCTTTCGGACACGCTGGCCCGGCTCGAGCTCGCGATGGCACCGGCGGCTCGGCTGGTGGCCGTGCACTGGCGTCCACCCGGGCCAGAGCGCCCGCGCGACGCGGCGGCGGCGCACGCGATCCTCCGCGCTCAACCCTGGCTAGAGCGGCTGGAGTCCGCGAACACCGACGATTATCTGCTCGACGTGTTGGTGCGCCGATGACCCAGCACTTCGACCTCCTGGTGCTCGGTGGCGGGCCGGCCGGCCTCTCCACCGCCCGCTCGTACCGCGAGGCGGGCGGAGGCGGCTCGGTGGCGATCGTCACCGACGAGCACCGGGCGCCCTACCGCCGTCCGCCCCTGACCAAGGAGCTGCTGCGGCGGGAGTCAAGCGAATCGGAGCTGCCGATCGAGGAGGACGCCTGGTACCCCGAACAGGGGATCGCCCTGGTGTCAGGTCGCGCCGTCGCGCTCGACCCCGGGCGCCGGACGGTTTCGCTCTCGGGCGGGCGTGAGCTCGAGTACGACAGCTGCGTGCTGGCCACCGGCTCGGAGCCCACCCGGCTGCCGATCCCGGGCGCCGATGATCCCGCTGTGCGCGTCCTGCGCTCGCTGGATCATCTGCGCGAGCTGCAGGTCAGACTGCGGTCCGGTGGCGCGGTGGTGGTCGTCGGCTCCGGCTTCATCGGCTGCGAGATCGCCGCGTCGCTGCGGCTGCTTGGACACCCGGTGGCGCAGATCGCCGATGAACCGGCGCCCAACCAGCGCCGTCTCGGCGAGGACGCCGCGGAGCTGATCGCCGGGTGGTTGCGCGACGCCGGCGTCGTCCTGCACTCCGGGGCCGCCGTGCGGCGGATCGAACGAGGGCCGGAGGGCGTCGAGGTCATTTCCGACGAGGCACGGACCACCGGAGCGCTCGTGATCATGGCCACCGGCGTGGCGCCGCGGACTGAGTTGGCGGTGGGGGCCGGGATCGAGTTGCAGGACGGGGCCGTGCCGGTCGACGCCGGGATGCGCACGGCCTCGCCCGGCGTGCTGGCGGTCGGCGACGTGTGTCTGGCCGAGAACCTCGCCGCCGGACGCCGGATCAAGGTCGAGCATTGGGGCGACGCCCTCGAACAGGGCGAGATCGCGGGTCGGACGGTGGCCGGCGAGGCGGCGCAATGGTTCGACGTGCCCGGATTCTGGTCGACGATCGGCCGGCGCACACTCAAGTACGCGGCCTGGGGAGACGGCTACGAGACGTCCCACACCACGCGTCATGACGATGGCGGCCTGACCGTCTGGTACGGCCGCGACGAGAAGGTGGTCGGCGTACTCACCTACGAGGCCGACGAGGACTACGAGCGCGGGAGTGCGATGGTCGGCGAAGGAGCCACATGGACGTGGTGAGCGGAGTTGACGTGGTCAGCGTCGTCGTCGTACCGGCCAGGGACGAGGAGCGCCTGATCGGCGAATGCCTGGCGGCGCTGGCGGGGCAGACCGTGCCTCCGGACTCCTTCCGCACGATCGTCGTGCTCGACTGCTGTCGCGACAACACCGAGGCGGTCGTTCGCGAGGCGGCAGCCCAGCTCGGGCTTCATGTCCAGCTACTGGCCGGCCCGGGCATCGGGGCGGGCGCCGCCCGGCGGGCGGGCATGGACGCGGCGGCCGACCTGCTCGACGGTCTCGGCTGCGCGGATGGGCTGATCGCCTGCACCGACGCGGACTCGCGCCCCGCGCCCGACTGGCTGGCCCGGCAGCTCGAGCACCTGCGCAATGGCGCTCGCGTGGTGGCCGGCCTGATCGAGCTCGATCAGTCGGAGTCCGAGCTGCTGCCCGGAGCGGTGCTCCGTCGCCGGGAGCTCGACGCAGCATCCCGTCTGACCCGACTGCGCGAGCAAACTCCGGCCGCCGCACACCACCATTTCGCCGGCGCCTCGATCGGTATCGCCGCGGGCGTCTACCGGCAGGTGGGTGGGCTGGACCCGGTGGCCGCCTTGGAGGACGCCGCCTTCGCGGTCAAGCTGGCCGAGCATCAGGTACCGATCCTGCACGCGTCCGACGTGCGCGTGCAGACCTCGGCGCGGCGGGTGGGGCGGGCTCGGCGAGGGCTGTCGCTCGACATCGCGGTCTCGTCCTGGTCCGAACGCCGGCGCTATCGAGCCGAGGATTTTTCCCTCCCGCTCCTCCGGCAGGCCAAAGGGGACATTTCGGTCGATGTGATCGTGCCGACCAAGGAGTGCGCCGCGACGGTCGCCGAGGTGCTCCGCTGTACGGTGGCCCCGCTGTCCCGAGCCGGCCTGGTCGACGAGCTGATCGTGGTCGACGCCGGTTCGGCGGACGGGACAGCGCGGTACGCGGCCGCCGCGGGCGCGCGCGTCCTGCAGCAGGACGAGCTGCTCCCGGGTTACGGACCGGCTCGCGGCAAGGGCGACGCGATGTGGCGAGCGCTGCACGCCACCTCGGGCGAAATCGTCTGCTTTCTGGACGGAGACACCGCGGACCCCGACCCCGATCACCTGCGCGGGCTGCTCGGCCCGCTGCTGACCGACCACTCGGTCCAACTCGTGAAGGGGGCGTTCGAGCGTCCGCTCCGGGCGGGCGAGGTCGACCTGGCCCACGAAGGCGGCCGGGTCACGGAGTTGATGGCGCGGCCGTTGCTCAACCTCCACGAGCCGAGGCTGGCCGGGTTCTCGCAGCCGCTGGCCGGCGAATTCGCCGCGCGGCGGTCGTTGCTCGAGGCGCTCCCGTTCCCGATCGGCTACGGCGTCGAGATCGCCGTGCTGATCGATGCCCTGCGCGAATGCGGGCTCGACGGCCTGGCGGAATGTCAGCTCGGCACGCGCCAAAACCGTCACCAGCCGCTGCGAGCGCTGGGCGAGATGGCCTATGCGGTCCTGGCCGCCGTGGAAAAGCGGGTCGGCCTCGACCGCAGCACGGTCGGCGGTCACTTCCTGCGTCCGTGGGAGGATGGTGCGGTGATCCAGGTTCCGATCGACGAACGCCCGCCACTGGCCTCATTGCGGCCGGGGGTACCTGTGTCGCGATGAGCGATGCGGCTTCACCGGACGACGAACCGGCGTTCATCTGCGTCGTCGAGATTCCGAAGGGCAGTCGCAACAAGTACGAGTACGACGCCGAACTTGGTGGGATCAAGTTCGATCGCCTGCTGATGAGCGCCGCGACCTATCCGACCGACTACGGGTACATGCGCGACACGCTGGCGGAGGACGGAGACGCGCTCGATGTGCTGGTGTGTCTGACCGAGCCCACCTTCCCGGGGTGCCTGATCGCCGTGCGGGCGCTGGGGATGTTCGCGATGAGCGACGAGCACGGCCCCGACCACAAGATCATCTGCGTGCCGCTGCACGATCCCTACTGGAACGGGTACCACGATCTGCAGGAGCTCCCCACCCTCCTGCGGCAGGAGATCGAGCAGTTCTTCTCGATCTACAAGGTCCTCGAGCACGGCAAGGACGCCGATGTCATCGGCTGGCGCTCGCGCGCCGCTGCGCTGGAGGAGATCGCCGCCTCCCAGCGTCGTTTTCAAGAGCCGTCCTGACGCCGTCGCCACCGGCATATGATTCCGCTGCAGATGCGTTCATCCCGTCTGCGCCGAGGTCGCCGTGTCGCTGTCAGCCGGAGGACGTAGCTCCACCGAGCGACCGCCCGCCGACAGTCGGGAGCGGATCGTCGTGCTGCTGGTCGAAGACGACGACGGCGACGCGCTGATCGTCGAGGACCTGCTGGAGCGGGGCTCGCTCGACGCGCGATTGGTGCGCGGCCGCACCGTGCGCGAGGCGCTCGACGAGCTGAGGGGCGAGATCGATTGCGTGCTGCTCGATCTCGGGCTGCCGGACGGGGTCGGGGTGGACACCGTCAGTCGCATCCGAGCGGCGGCGCCCGGGATAGCGGTGATCGTGCTGACCGGTCTGGACAACGAGGCCGCGGGCGAGGCGGCGGTCGACGCGGGCGCCCAGGATTACCTGGTCAAAGGGAAGGTCGACGGTGGCCTGCTGGCGCGGGCGATCCGTTACGCGGTCGGGCGCCGCCACGCCGAGGAGGTCCAGCAGCAGCTGCGGGTCGCGGAGTTCCAGGCTAGGGAGAACGCCCGACTCGAGCGAGGCTTGGTGCCGCATCCGCTGGTCGACGATCCGTCGATCTGGATCGCCTCGAGCTATCTGCCCGGCGGGCGCCGATCGCTGCTCGGAGGCGATTTCTACGACGCCGTGGAGACCGCTGACGGCTCGCTGCACGTGATGGTTGGAGACGTATCCGGGCGCGGACCTGACGCGGCGGCGCTGGGCGCGGCTCTGCGCATCGCCTGGCGGGCGCTGACCCTGTCGGGCACGCCGGGGGACCATGTGCTGCGCACGCTCGATCTGGTGACGGAGCACGAGCGCCAGGTCCCGGGAACCTTCGCCACGCTGTGCATACTGAAGATCGAGCCGGGGCGGGTCGGCCTGGCGCTGAGGCGGGCGGGGCATCCGCCACCCGTTCTGCTGGCAGGCTCGACCGTCGCCAGCCTGCCACTCGATGGCGGCGGTCCACCGATCGGCATGTTCCCGGGCTCGGAGTGGCCTGAATCGCGCTTCGAGCTGCCCCCCGGGTGGGCGCTCTTGCTCTACACCGACGGGGTGATCGAGGGCGGCGTGGATCGGAGCCCCGACCGTCTGGGCGAGGAGGGCCTGCGGCGCCTGATCGTCGAGTACCTGGAGCGCCGGCCCGACTGGCGAGCCGACCCGCACAGCCTGCTCGGCGGGCTGATCACCGAGGCCCAGGAGCTCAACGGCGAGGAGCTCAGCGATGACGTCGCGATGCTGCTGATCGGGACGCGAGAGGTTGCCGCGGGAGCGCATGAGCCGGGCTGATCGTCCGGCCGGCGGCGGGAGGACACACTGATGGCGAAACTCTGGCCTGGCCTGCCCGTCGGCCGGTGGCTGGCGTTGACCGCCGGCGCGCTGCTCAGCCTTGCGGTGATCGGGATCGGGCTGGCGCTGGCGGCCAACGCCACGCTTACCGATCGGCGCACCCTCCTGGTCGATCGGATCGCCCCGGCGCAGCTCGTCGCGGCGGACCTGGCCAACGCGCTGATCAACCAGGAGACGGGCGTGCGCGGCTTCATGATCGACCGCCGGCAGACGTTTCTCCAGCCTTACCACAGCGGACTGGCGGCCGAGCGCCGGGACTACGGTCAGCTGCTGGATCTCCTGCGCGGAAGCGCCAGCGGATACGCCCGCGATGTCCACGCCGTCCTGATCCGCGCCCAGGCGTGGCACAACGGCTACGTGACCAGCGCGCTGCACGGAGCCCGCCCCTCGGCCGCTCTGGACGCCACCGGCAAGCGCCTGTTCGACGCGATCCGCCGATCGTTGACACGGCTCGACGACGCGCTGGCCGCGCGGCGGGTCCAGGCTCGTGACGACCTGTCGCACGCGGGGCATCTGCTGCTGCTCAACCTGATCCTGGCCGGAGTGCTGATCATCGCCGGGGTACTCGGGGCGGCCCTGCTGTTGCGGAGAATCGTCACGGCGCCGCTCGCGCGCCTTGGGGACGAGGCGCGGCGGGTGGCCGCCGGAGACTTCGGGACGCCGCTGGCCGGCCTGACCGGAGCCCGAGAGATCGTCCAGGTCCGCGGCGAGGTGGACACCATGCGAGAGCTGATCGTCCAGGAGCTCGCGGCGGTCGACACCGCGCGCGGACGACTGCAGGAGCAGACGATCGAGCTCGAGCGCTCCAACGCCGATCTCGAGCAGTTCGCCTATGTCGCGTCGCACGACCTGCAGGAGCCGCTGCGGAAGGTGGCCAGCTTCTGCCAGGCGCTCGAGCGGCGCTATGCCGGTCAGCTCGATGAGCGCGCCGACCAATACATCCATTTCGCGGTCGACGGCGCCAAGCGGATGCAGATCCTGATCAATGACCTTCTGGCCTTCTCCCGCGTCGGGCGCGGCGCCGGTCCCCATGGGCTGATCGGTGCCGGCGACCTGGTGCAGCGGGCGCGGACGTCCCTGTCCGAGGCGATCGAGGCCGCGGGGGCCACCCTCAGCGTCGGCCCCCTGCCCACGGTGCGCGGCGACCCGGCGCTGCTGGCGTCGGTGCTTCAGAACCTGATCGCCAACTCGCTGAAGTTCCGCGGGCCCGAGGCCCCCGTGATCCGGATCGAGGCCGAGCGCGTCGACCAGCATTGGGAGTTCAGCTGCGCCGACAACGGAATCGGGATCGAGCCCGAATACGCGGAGCGGATCTTCTTGATCTTCCAGCGCCTGCACGCCAAGGAGTCCTATCCCGGGACCGGGATCGGCCTTGCCATGTGCCGCAAGATCGTCGAGTATCACGGCGGACGTATCTGGCTTGACACGAGCTACGTCGGCGGCACGCGCATACGCTTCACGCTGCCGGCCGCAGAGGAGATCCAGTAGTGAATGCGAAGCTGATCGAGATCCTGCTGGTGGAGGATGATCCGGGAGACGTCCTGCTGATCCGCGAGTCCTTCGCCGAGCACAAGGTCGGCAACGTGCTGTCGGTCGTAAACGACGGCGTGACGGCACTGGCCTACCTGCGCCGGGAGGGCGACTACGCCGACCGCCCGAGGCCGGATCTGATCGTGCTCGATCTCAACCTGCCCCGGAAGAACGGCAACGAAGTGCTGGCCGAGATCAAGAACGATCCGGATCTGGCGATGATCCCGGTCGTCGTGTTGACGACATCCGAGGCCGAGGAGGACATCCGACGCTCCTACCGATTGCACGCCAACGCGTACATCACCAAGCCGGTCGACTTCGACAGGTTTCGCGAGGTCGTACACCAGATCGACGATTTCTTCGTCGGCGTGGTGAAGCTGCCCACGGCGCTCTGAAGCCAAAAAGATCGGTTCGGATCTGCTGGACCGGGTAGCCAAGGCCCAGGATGACTTCTGTCTCTGAGCTTCTTTCGCTGGATATTCCGTGCGACCGGCACGCCCCTGCGGCGGTGCGCGACGCGCTCGGGGAGGTCCATGACGGCGGCTGGCAGCTGGACGACGGACTGCTGGTGGCCAGCGAACTGGTTACCAACGCAGTCCGGCATTCGGGCTGCGAACCTGACCACACCCTCCAGGTGAGCGTTGATCTGGCCCGAGACGCCCTGAGGATCTCCGTGCACGATCCCGGATTGTCTCGCCGGCGCGCTCAGCCCCGGACTTCCGAGGCGACCGAGCCCGGCGGCTGGGGGCTGCGGATCGTCGAGCAGCTGGCCACACGCTGGGGCGCCGAGCGTCCCGACGGCTACCGCGTGTGGGCCGAGATTCCCGTGGTGGCGTAGCGGCTCGAGACCACGCGTGAGCCCGGTCCGAGACTGCCCGTGAGCCCGGTCCGAGACTGCCCGTGAGCCCGGTCCGAGACTGCGCATGAGCCGGCTCCTGGAGGCACTCGATCAGGAGGAACGGGGGCGGCTAGTTCCCGCTCCCGCGCCCCGCAAGGCCGCGGCGATGAAGGCGGTTCTGACCACGGAGCGCTTCAGCGATCCCGCCTGGATCTTCGAACGTAAGCTGGACGGGATCCGATGCGTGGCGATCCGCTCCGGCGCCGAGTTGCGCATGCTTTCGCGCAACGATCTGTCGCTGAACGCTCGGTACCCGGAGATCGCCGACGCGCTGCAGGCCGAGGGCTGTGACCGCTTCGCCATCGACGGCGAGATCGTGGCCTTCGACGGCGCGACCACGAGCTTCGCCCGCCTGGCCCAGCGCGGCCGGCACCCGGTCCCGGTGTTCTTCTACGTATTCGATCTGCTGTGGCTGGAGGGACAGGATGTGCGCGCGCTGCCGCTGCGCTCGCGCAAACGACTTCTGCGGGCCGCCTTGAGCTTCGAGCACGGCGTGCGCCTGACCCCGCATCGCAACGAGGCCGGCGAGGCGCTGTTCGAGGAGGCGTGCCGTCGGGGCTGGGAGGGGGTGGTGGCCAAGCGCGCCGCCAGTCCCTACCGCGCCACCCGCTCGCGGGATTGGCTGAAGTTCAAATGCGAGCAGGGGCAGGAGCTGGTGATCGGGGGCTACACGGCGCCGCAGGGTGCGCGCACCGATTTCGGGGCGCTTCTGCTCGGCTACTACGACGCGGGCAAGCTCATCTACGCCGGCAAGGTGGGCACCGGCTTCGACCAGGCGATGCTGCACGATCTCGGGGCCGAGCTGCGCCGGCGCCGTCGCCCCGAGCCGCCGTTCGCCGACCCGTCGGCGATTCGCCCCCGGAGCGCGACCTGGGTGGAGCCCGAGCTCGTCGCCCAGGTCGGTTTCACCGAGTGGACCCGCGACGGGCGCCTGCGCCACCCGCGCTTCCTCGGCCTGCGCGACGACAAGGCCGCTCGCGAGGTTGTGCGCGAGGGATGAGCCGTGTCTGGATCGGCTGCTCGGGTTGGATGTACGACGACTGGCGCGGCAAGCTGTATCCGACCGGCGAGCCCAAGCGCCGCTGGCTCGAGCTGTACGCCGCCAGGTTCGACACGGTCGAGGTCAACACGACGTTCTACCGCCTGCCCAAGCGGGACACCGTGGCGGCCTGGGTCAGCCAGACGCCCGATGGGTTCGCCTTCGCGGTCAAGGCCAGCCGGTACCTGACCCACATTAAACGCCTCACCGACCTGACCACCGGCCTCGAACGGTTCTACGCGCCGCTGGAGCCGCTGCGCTCGGCGGGCCGGCTCGGGCCGGTGCTGTGGCAGCTGCCGGAGAACTTTCACCGCGACGACGAGCGGCTGGCGGACTGGCTGCAGGCGCTGCCCGACGGCCTGCACACGATCGAGTTCCGGCACCCGAGCTGGTTCGCCGACGAGGTCATGGACGCCCTGCGCGCGCACGCGGTGGCGCTCACGGTCGCGGATCACCCGGAGCGTCCGTTTCAGTCCTTCGAAGCAACGGCATCGTGGCGGTACGTCCGGTTTCACTACGGATCCCGGGGCCGCGGCGGCAACTACTCGGCCACTGAGCTCGAGCAGTGGGCCCGCCGGATCGCCCAGTGGCGACGCCGCGGCGACGTCTACGCCTACTTCAACAACGACTGGAACGGTTTCGCCCCGGCCAACGCCCGGGACCTGGGCAAGCGTTTGCGTAAGTGAACCCGGCGTTGGTCGATGGGACCTTTGAGCGTTAGCTGCCGACGAAAGTCGACTGCATCGATGATGGGACGCCCCAAGGTTGCCTGCGGCCTGAGACCGTCGTCTTCGGCGGGAGGGTGGTGGGACGTTATGGCTGCTATTTCATAGTTTCTTACCAAGCCCTGGCCGCGGGAGGGTCTTGGGATGCTGGTTCCCCCAGGTGAAACTTTCTTACCAAGACCCCCTCCCGAAGCCGTCCGAGACCGCGCAGACCGGACCCACCCTCTCCTCATCGATGCAGTTCAGCCACCGGCAACGCCACGTCCCCAACCCGTTCCGCACCCGAATCAGCTGCCACGCCTGAGCAGCGGCACACACGTGTTGGCCACCGCTCCCCCGGGGTAGACACGAGTCGTGGCAAAGTCGATCTGGAACGGCACGATCATGTTCGGGCTGACCGCGGTGCCGATCAAGGTGTACTCGGCGACGCGGGATCGGGCGATCCACTTCCGTCAGATCCACGAGCCCGACGGGGGTCGGATCGAGCACAAGCGGATCTGCTCCAAGGAGGGTAAGGCGGTTCCGTACAAGCAGATCGCCAAGGGCTACGAGACGCGCAAAGGCGAGTACGTGCTGCTCGGCCAGGACGAGATCGATGCCGCGGCGGGGAAGCGCTCGCGGCTGATCGAGCTTGAGCGATTCGTGCCCCGCGAGCAGATCGACCCGGAGTACCACGATCGCGCCTACTACCTGGGCGCCGGGGACGACGGTGCGGCGGCGTACCGGTTGCTGGGCGATGCGCTCCGCAAGACGGAGCGGTCCGGCATCGGGCGCTGGGTGTTTCACAACCGCGAGTACCTGGTCGCCGTGCGCCCCCACGAGGATCTGCTGGCGTTGCACACGCTGCGCTTCGCCGACGAGTTGCTCGATCCCGGCGACCTCGACCTCCCCGCCCCCAGCCGCGCCCCCAACCGCCGCGAGCTCGAGATGGCCGGCCGGCTGATCGAGACGCTCGACGCCCGCTTTGACCCTGAGGAATTCAAGGACAGCTATCGCGACAGCGTGAGGAAGCTGATCAGGGCCAAGGCGGACGGCAAGCAGCCGAAGCTGCCCGACGCCCCGGAGCCCGAGCGCGGCGGCGATGTGCTGGCCGCCCTCGAGGCCAGCCTCGAGTCGGTCGGCACCAAGCGCTCGGGGGCCAAGCGGCGGCGGCGGACATCGTCAACCCAGCGCCGCAAGCCGGCCCGAGCCAGGACGAGGCGGTAACCGTGCCCAGATCGCTGTGGACGGGTTCGCTCAGCTTCGGGCTGGTCAACGTGCCGGTGCGCATCATCGCCGCGGTCCGCGATCAGGATCTGCATTTCCGCCAGATGCACCGGAAGGACGGCGCCCCGATTGACGTGCAGCGCTGGTGCGCTAAGGAGAAGGCCGAGGTGCCCTTCGAGGAGATAACCCACGGCTACGAGCTCGACGACGGGCGGCTGATCACGATCTCCGATCTCGAGCTGGAGGCGATCGAGCCGCGCAAGACCCGTACGATCGAGATCGAGGAATTCGCTGAGCTGGCGGAAGTCGACCCGATCTACTTCGATCATCCGTACTTCCTGGTTCCCGCCGGCGAGGACGACGGAGCGGCCCGGGCCTACCGGCTGCTCGCCCAGGTCATGCACGACAGCGAGCGGGTGGCGATCGGCCGGTTCGTGATGCGCGCCAAGGAGAACCTGGCCCTGGTCCGCTCCGACGGCCGGGCCCTCAGCCTCAGCACCGCCCTGTTCCCGGAGGAGATCCGGTCGGCCAAGGGCATCGAGACGGCCTCGGCCAAGACCCACAAGCCGAGCCGCAAGCAGTTGGACGCCGCGACCGCCGTCATCGAGGAGCTCTCAGGCGACTGGGATCCGGCCGACTACAAGGACGAGTTCCGCGCGCGTCTGCAACGCATCGTCCAGCGCAAGCGCAAGGGCAAGACGATCAAGGCACCCAAGCGAGAGAAGCAGCCGGAGCCGCCACCGGACCTGATGGAGGCGCTCGAGCGCTCCCTGCAGGAGCTGCGAAGTTAATCGACCAGGAGGTAACCCGACGATGTTGAGCAGGAAGACGAAGATCAAGGCGGCCAAGGCCGTGATCGAGCATCCCCCGCTCCGCCACGCGGCGGCCGCGGCCGCGCCCCCGGCCGCAAAGTTGGTGCTGAAACGGCGCCGCCGGCGCCTGCGACGGCGCTCCCGCGAGCAGGCCGAGCGGATCAGCGCTGCCGCGCGCACGGCCAGCGCGGCGCTGGCCGACTACGGCCCGGCGGCCGCCGAGGCGCTCGGCCTGACCGAGCCGCCCAAGCAGAAGAAGACCGCCCCGCGGGTGGGCGTCGGGGTCCTCATCGGGGCCGGCGCGATGTACCTGCTGGAGCCGGAGAAGGGCGCGGCGCGCCGCCAGAAGGTCAAGGCCATGATCGCCTCGGGGAGATAGTCATGCCGCCACGTGGAGTCAAGCCAGGAACCAAGCGGGCACGCCAGTACGAGCACATCAAGGACAGCCAGCTCGATCGCGGTAGCAGCGAGGGCCGCGCCGAGGAGATCGCCGCCCGGACCGTCAACAAGGAACGCGCCCAGGCCGGCGAGTCGCGCCAGCGATCCCGGACCTCGGTGAACGACATGTCGCCCTCACGCCGCGGCGGACAGCGCTCGGGCACCAACCGGGCCAAGGGCCGGACGCGCGAGCAGCTCTACAGCGAGGCGCAGAAGCTCGGCATCGAGGGCCGCTCGAAGATGAACAAGAGCCAGCTTCAGCGCGCCGTGGACGCGCGCAAGTGATGCGGGTCGGCTACTTCCTCTCCAGCGAGGAGTGGGGACCACGTGACCTGGTGGCGCAGGCGGTCAGAGCCGAGGAGGCCGGGTTCCAGGATCTGTGGATCTCCGATCACTACCACCCATGGAACGACCGGCAGGGCCACTCCCCGTTCGTCTGGTCGACGATCGGGGCGATCGCCCAGGCGACCAAGGCCATGAAGGTCACGACCGCGGTCACCTGTCCGACGATCCGCATCCATCCCGCGATCATCGCGCAGGCCGCCGCCACCAGCGCGGTCCTGCTCGAGGGGCGGTTCATCCTCGGGCTGGGCTCGGGCGAGGCGTTGAACGAGCACATCCTCGGCGACCGCTGGCCCGGCGCCGACGAACGCCTGGAGATGCTCGAGGAGGCCGTCGAAGTGATCAGGACCCTGTGGCAGGGTGGGGTGAAGAGCCACCGGGGCCGCCACTACAGCGTCGACCATGCCCGTGTCTACGACCTCCCGGAGCAGTCGCCGCCGATCGTGATCTCCGGTTTCGGCCCCAAGGCGCTGGCCCTGGCGGCGAAGATCGGTGACGGCTACTGCACGGTGGGTCCCGACGCCGACTCGGTCGACCAGTTCCGCGAGGCCGCCGGCGCGGGGAAGCTGGTGCAGGGCGGGCTGAAGGTCTGTTGGGGGGAGGACGAGGCTCGAGCTCGCCGCACCGTCCACGAGCTCTGGGCGAACGAGGGCCTGCCCGGCGAGCTGGCTCAGATCCTCCCCACGCCCCAGCACTTCGAGCAGGCCAACACACTGGTCACCGAGGAGCTGGCCACCGCCGATATTCCGTGCGGACCCGACGTGGAGAAGCACATCGAGGCGATTCAGGCCTACGCCGAGGCGGGCTTCGACGAGCTCTACATCAACCAGATCGGTCCCGATCAGGACGCCTTCTTCGCGGCCTATCGCGACCAGGTGCTTCCGCGCCTCCGGTGAGAGACGCTGCGACCGGGTTGATTGGGGCCTTGGGTTGAATAATTCACCCCGAGGCCCCAGGTGCCAGGCGTTACGCGTTGTCAGCCAGCCAGGCGGCCACGGTCCTGAGATCGGCGACGAACGCCTCCATCGCCTGCTCGCGCTCGCCAGCACCGCGGGCGCGGAGAATCGACGAGGGATGGGCGGTCACCGTCACGAGCTCGGCGAGATCGGATTCGATCGGCTTTCCGCGGTCGCGGCCGATCCGGATCTGCGGGCCGAGGAGCGCCTGTCCCGCGGTGGCGCCGAGGCAGACCACTGCGGCGGGCTTCACGATCGCCAGTTCGGCCGACAGCCAGGGCAGGCACGCCTTGACTTGCCAGCGGTCGGGGCGCTGGTGGATCCGCCGCTTGCCTTGGGTCTTGTAGCGAAAGTGCTTGACCACGTTGGTGAGGAAGACCTCCTCACGTGCGATTCCGGCGCGCTCCAGCCCGCCGTCGAGGACCCGGCCCGCGGGTCCGACGAACGGCTCGCCCTCGATGTCCTCGCGATCGCCGGGTACTTCTCCGATCAGCATCAGGCGGGCGCGAAGCGACCCGGCGCCGAGCACCGGTTGGGTCGCCGCCTCCCACAGATCGCACGCCCGGCATTTCGGCAACGCCTTGCTCAGTTTGGCCAGCGTCGGGGAGGCCGGCACAGGTGGAGCCGGCCGCTCAGCCGCCGAGGACGCCATAGGCGGGAAATACCCTCCTGTGCAGCCACTTACGCGACGCGGATGGCGACAACTTATGTTGACTTAGGTTGACGAAGCCCTAGGACCGGGTAGGGCCGCACAATGCCCTCTGGACATCGCTCCTTCACCAAGCCTCAGCTGCGACCGCGGCCGGCCCGGAACCGGACCAACCGGCGGGTTTCGCTCTCGGGAGCGCTCGAGCATCCCGTAGACCGGACCAAACGCCGCCGTCGTCGCCGACCCGATCGCCCGCACCGCAGCCCGTTTGATCGGTTCGCCCAGCGCGTGTCGTTTCTGGCCTCCTCGTCGGTCTTCTTCGCGATCTGCGCGCTGCTGGTTCTGGCCTGGGCGCTGAGCTTGACGCTCGGGGCCAGCGACCGCGCCGTGTCGGCGCTGGCCGGCCTGATGTCTGCGGTCACGCTGATGTTGGTGGCCGTGGTCAAGAACTCCGAGCTGCGGGCCGAACGGGCCGTGCAGCAGAAGCTCGACGCGATCGCGGCGAGCTTGCTGGAGGACCGCCGCGGCGATGGCGATGGCGGCGACGCCGAGGGCCGGCTCGAGACCTCGATCGGCCTGCACGAGGAGATCTGACCTTGACAACTTTCGGCTACACCATGATGACCGAGCAGTCCCCGCCCGACCTGCTGGTGCGCGATATCCAGGGGGCGGAGCAGGCCGGCTTCGAGTTCTCGGTGATCAGCGATCACTTCCAGCCATGGCTGGAGGAGCAGGGCCACGCACCGTATGCGTGGTCCGTCCTGGGGGCGGCGGCCCAGGCGACCGAGTCGATCGGCCTGATGACCTACGTCACCTGTCCGACCTTGCGCTACCACCCGGCGATCGTCGCCCAGAAGGCGGCGACCATGCAGATCCTCTCCGGCGGCCGCTTCCGGCTGGGGCTGGGCTCGGGTGAGAATCTGAACGAGCACGTCGTGGGCAAACGATGGCCCGCGGTCGGGGTGCGTCTCGAGATGCTCAGCGAGGCGGTCGACATCATCTCCGCCCTGTTCGAAGGCGATGGCCGGCTCAACTACCGGGGCCGGCACTTCGACATCGAGCAGGCCAAGCTGTGGGACCTGCCGGACCAGCGGGTGCCGATCGGCATAGCCGTCTCAGGCGCGGATTCGTGCGCGCTGGCGGGACACAAGGCCGACCTGATGATCGCCGTGCAGCCCGAGGCCGAGCTCGGCGAGATGTTCGACGAGGCCGGGGGCAGGGGCAAGCCGCGAGTCGGCCAGGTTGCCCTCGCCTACGACGCCGACCGCGACGCCGCGGTGCGCCGTGCCCACGAGCAGTTCCGGTGGTTCGGCCTGGGCTGGAAGGTCAACGCTGATCTGCCCAACCCCGAGTCCTTCGACGGGGCCACCCAATTCGTCACCGAGGAGCAGGTCTCCGAACAGCTCGGCTGCGGCCCCGACGTCGAGGAACACGTGGAGAAGATCAAGCCGTTCATCGAGGCGGGCTTCACCGAGGTCGCGCTGGTCCAGATCGGCGCCGACCAACAGCAGCCGTTCTTCACGTGGGCCGAGCAGGAGCTGCTTCCGGCGCTCAGAGCACTTTGAGCTAGCCCCGGCTCTCCAGCGTCTCGGTGATCTTGGCGATGGCGAACCCCCAGGCCTGCCCGAGCTTCACCTTGGGCGGCAGCGAGATCTCCTCGGGGTTGGTGACCACGTCGAGGAGCACCGGCCCCGGATGGGCGAACGCCGAGCGCACCGCCTCGTCGAGCGCGTCCGGGTCGGTCACCCGGATCGCGTGCAGACCGGCCGCCCGCGCGATCGCGGCCAGATCGACGTCGCCGAGCTTCGTGCCGAACTCCGGCAGCCCGCCCTGCTCCTGCTCGAGCTTGACCATGCCCAGCCGGCCGTTGTTGAACACCACTAGGCGGACGCGGAGGTCGTGGTGGACGGCGGTGAGCAGGTCGCCGAGGAGCATGGTGAGGCCGCCGTCTCCGCAGAAGGCGATCACCTCCCGCTGCCGGTCGAGCGCCTGGGCGCCGAGGGCCTGGGGCATCGCGTTGGCCATCGATCCGAGGTTGTATGACCCGAGCAGCCGACGCGTGCCGCGCAGCGTGACGAAGCGCGAGAGCCAGACGGTCGACATGCCGGTGTCGGTGGTGAAGATCGCCGCCTCGGAGGCGTGCCGGTCGACGGCCACCGCGACCGCCTCGGGGCGGATCCGCTCGTCGGGGTTGTCGAACGCCGTCCTGACCTTCTCGACGATCCCGCGCGTGTCGTAATCGGGGTCGGCGAGTTGCTCCTGGTGCTCGCGCCATGAGCTGTACTTCGACACGGACTGCTCGAGATGCGAGCGGTCTGTCTTCTGGGCCACGGCCTCGAGCAGCCCGGCCGCGGCTAGACGCGCATCGCTGAGCACCCCGAACTCGACCGACGTGCGGCGCCCGATGTGGGCTCCGCGCTCGTCGATCTGCACCACCCGCTTTCCCTTGGGATACCAGTCGGTGTAGGGGAAGTCGCTGCCCAGGATCAGCAGCAGGTCGCACGACTCGAAGGCATGCTGGGCCGCCGGGTTGCCGATCAGGCCGCTCTGTCCGACGGCGAAGTCGTTCTCGTGCTCGAGTCCCTCCTTGGCCTTCAGGGTCAGCACCATCGGCGCGGCCAGCCGGTCGGCCAGGGCGAGCACCTCGGCCCGTGCGTGCCGGGCGCCCATCCCGACCAGGAGCGTCACCGCCGATGCCTCGTCGAGGCGTCGAGCGGCATCTCGCAGCGCGGCGGGATCGGGGACCACGGGGCGGCGCTCGGTGACGAAGTGGGGCGCGGGGCCGGCCGCGTCGTGGGCGGCGACGTCTCCGGGGACGGTGAGCACGGCGACGCCCGGGGTGTCGATGGCCAGTTGCACCGCCTGCTCAAGTAGGCCGGGAAGCTGCTCACCGCTGGTCAGCGTGCGGCAGAACACCGACACGTCCCGGAAGACCGCGTCGTTGTCGACCTCCTGGAAGAAGTCGCTGCCCAACTCGGCCAGCGGAACCTGGCCACAGATGGCCAGTACGGGCGCGTGCGACTTCTTGGCGTCGTAGAGGCCGTTGAGCAGGTGGATCGAGCCGGGCCCGACCGTGCCCATGCAAACGCCGAGCGTGCCGGAGAGCTGGGCCTGGGCGCCCGCCGCGAACGCCCCGGCCTCCTCATGCCGCACCCCGATCCACTCCAGCCGCTCCTCCTGGCGGATCGCGTCGGTGATCGGGTTCAGCGCGTCGCCGACCACGCCCCAGACGGTCTTGACGCCCAGGTCGGCGATCGCGGTGACGATGGTCTCGGCGACGGTGGGCATCGGCGCGGTCTCCTGGCGGCTTAGACGGGTCGGGGCTGGAACGAATCGGGATCGGCGCGCTTCCAGTCGGCGACCCAGTCCTCCGGTGGCTCATCCAATAGCTGTCGCGGAGAAAGCCACTCGAAGAGCTCGGCGTAACTCCGAGTGGTCACGTGATCGATGCGCCGGACCAGATGGTGGGGAGTGACGTCGGCCGGGGAGCGCAGGCCCATCGAGGCGATCAGCCGCTGGGCCTCGGCCACGGTGGCGTGCTGATAGCGGTAGGCCCGCTCGGTTTTGTCGGGGATATCGAGGGCCCGAATTCGCTTGGGATCCTGGGTGGCCACGCCGACCGGACAGGTGTTCAGGTGGCATTCCTGGGACTGGATGCAGCCCACCGCCATCATCATGGCCCGCGCGGCATTGGTGTAGTCGGCCCCCTGGGCCAGGCGCTTGACGATGTCGCTGCCGGTGGCCACCTTGCCGCTGGCGGCGATCTTCACCCGGTCGCGCAGGCCGCAGCCCACCAGCGCGTTGTGCACGTACATCAACCCCTCGGTGAGCGGAGTGCCCATGTGGTCCTCGTATTCGGCTGGGGCCGCGCCCGTGCCGCCCTCGGAGCCGTCGACCACGATGAAGTCCGGCGCGGTCCCCTCGTCCAGCATCGCCTTGCAGATGGCCAGCAGCTCGTGGCGCGTCCCGACGCAGAGCTTGAACCCGGCCGGCTTGCCCCCCGCCAGCTCGCGCATGTGCGCGATGAACTGGATCAGCTCGCGTGGGGTCGAGAAAACCTTGTGCCCGGGCGGGCTGACACACGTCTGGCCTTTGGGCACACTGCGGGCCTGAGCGATCTCCGCGGTCACCTTTGGGCCGGGCAGCACCCCGCCGATGCCGGGCTTGGCGCCCTGGCTCAGCTTCAGGGAGACGCACTTGATCGAGTCGTGTGAGGCCTTGTCGCGAAATTTGTCTGGATCGAAACCACCGTCCTTGGTGTCCGCGCCGAAGTAGCCGGTGCCGATCTCCCACACGACGTCGCCCCCCTCCAGGTGATACTTGCTCAGGCCGCCCTCGCCCGTGTCGTGGGCGAAGCCGCCCTTGGCCGCGCCGCGGTTGAGCGCCGTCAGCGCCGCGCCGGAGAGCGCCCCAAAGCTCATCGCCGAGACGTTCAGCAGGGCCATCTCGTATGGGCGCGAGCAGTCCGGCCCGCCGATCCGCACGCGCGGAGGCTCCTTGGGTGGGTCATGCGGGTGGGCCGAGTGCAGCAGCCACTCGTAGCCGGGCTCGGCGACGTCGCGCTCGGTGCCGAAGGCCTGCTCATCCTTGACCCCCTTGGCCCGCTCGTAGATGGCGGTCCGGGTATCCCGGTCGAACGGACGCCCGTCGTAGTTGCGCTCGATGAAGTACTGCTGCAGCTCCGGGCGAATCGCCTCCATCATGAACCGGGCGTGCCCGAGGATCGGATAGTTGCGCAGGATCGCGTGGCGACGCTGGACCAGGTCGTGGATCCCGATGGCCAGAAGCAGGCCGGCCAGCACCGCAATCACGATCCAGGCCACCCCGCCGAGGGTCACTGCGGCGACTATCGCGAGCACGCACGCCACAAGTGACCCGAAGAAGGCGGCGAATCTCACTGATCGCGAACTACCCAGGCCCCGCCAAGCCAAACCGAGGGTCGACAAACGTTCGGGCTCGCTATGGTCGATGTTCTTGCCCAGCGCCCTTCTTACATTTCGCGCGCCGTGGTCGCGAGCGCACGGATGAGCTCGAGTCGCGCGGCTCCCATGAGACCGGCGGCCACGGATCAGGCCGAGGTCAACACATCGCTCTGGACGCGGAGCCACATGCGTTTGTACTACCGCCGGCAAACACTGCGCCCGGCGGAGCAGCGAATCCTCGAGCGCTACAGCCATGCCCTGAGCGGACGGGTGCTCGAACTCGGCTGCGGGGCGGGGCGGATCACCCGGCATCTCGTAGCCGGCGCAGACCACGTCACGGGCATCGATATCTCCCCCGCGATGGTCGACCAGTGCCGCCGGCTGCTGCCCGGCGCGCGGTTTCTGCAGGGCGACCTGCGTGACCTGTCCGGCATCGACCCCGGACCGTGGGATGTCGTGGTGGCCGGCTTCAACGTGCTCGACGTGCTCGATGCCGAGGACCGGGCCGAGGTGCTCGACGCCATCCACGGCTTGATCAGGCCCGGCGGGCTGCTGATCATGTCCTCGCACAATCTGGCCTGCGCCTCGCTGATCCCGGAGCCGACGCGCAACCTCTCGCGCAACCCGGTGCGGTTCGTCAACCGCTTGGCCCGGCTCCCCCGCGCGATTCGCAATCGCCGCCGGCTCAAGGGGCTGCAGAGATTCGCCGGCGATTACGCGATCCTCAACGATGTCGCCCACGACTACGCGCTGCTGCACCACTACATCTCGCGTGACGGGCAGGACCGGCAGTTCGCCGCCCACGGTTTCGGCCTCCTGGAGTGCACCGATCTGGCCGGCATGCTCGTACCGCCGGGAGAGCCGGCATACGGTTGTCACGAGCTGCACTACGTGGCCCAGCGACGCGCCTAATCCTCCACTTATGTAAGCTTTGGTCAGTATTCGTACTGTTTAGCCTAACTTCAGCAGATTGAGGGTAGGGTTTACCGTCGGGGACGACTGGGAGTCAGCCCGGCGGGATTAGTCACCGGGTCATCAGGCGGGCATATATCGGGGCGAACCACGACTCCCTGGGGTTGTGGCAGCCAATCAACCCAAAAGGGGCCTTGGCGCGATGAGACGCAGGCAACGAAGAGACCGTTTGCAGGGGGCCGCGCAGGCAAGGACGCGTTGGTATGCCGAAATGCCATTGGCACGACCGACCATCTCCGTGGTGATCCCGGCCCTGAATGAGGCCGCCAACCTGCCGCACGTGTTCTCCCGGCTGCCCGGCTCGATCGATGAGGTCGTGCTCGTCGACGGGAATTCCACCGACGGCACGATCCAGGTCGCCCTGGCGCTTCGCCCGTCGGTGCGCGTCGTGCTGCAGAGCGGCACCGGCAAGGGCAACGCGGTTGCCTGCGGTTTCGCGGCGGCCCAGTGCGACATCATCGTGATGCTGGACGCTGACGGCTCGACCGATCCGGCCGAGATTCCCCGGTTCATCGAGCCACTGCTCAAGGGCGCCGATTTCGTCAAGGGCTCACGGTTCATCGAGGGCGGCGGCAGCAGCGACATCACTCGACTCCGGCGGGCCGGCAATCGCGCTCTCGGCGGCATCGTCAACATCCTCTATCGCACCCGCTACACCGACCTCTGCTACGGATACAACGCCTTCTGGCGCGACTGCCTGCCCCAGATGCACGTGACCTGCGACGGGTTCGAGGTCGAGACGCTGATCAACGTGCGCATCGCGCGGGCCGGCCTGCACGCCGTCGAGGTTCCCAGCCAGGAATCCGAGCGCATCCACGGCACCAGCAACCTGAGCGCGTTTCGCGACGGAAGCCGAGTGCTGAGGACGATCATGGGCGAACGCCTGCGTCGGCCTCCCACAGCCAGCGATGCCTGGCGCCCCGAATACGACGAGCTCGTGGCCACTCGCCGGTCGCCGGCGCTCGTGCGCGAGCCGGTCGCGGTGGACCCCGGCGTCGCCGCGTAGTCGTACAAGTCGCCGCACCCGGAGGCTCCCGTGACGGGCCTCCGCCGCTAGAAGTGCGTCATTTGTCCAAGGACGGGTCGAGACCTGAACTACGACCCAGGCTGAGCCGATCCCAGGGGCATGCGCGCCCTGGCCCGACGGGCTTCCCCAGTCGCAAGTCTCATCCTGAGTGGTTGCTTCTTCTTTGGCGCCGCCGCCGCCTCGTCCGCCCACGGCGTATCGGCCACCAAGGCGCGCGTCCCGGTGGCCATCACCCGCCAGGCGATCTTCGTTACGCCCGGCCGCGCGGTTCTGACCGGAATCGTCCATCCCGTCGGTGGTCACACGAGGTACTACTTCCGGTACGGGACCGGCCCGAGGCTCACCCACCGGACGCGTCTGCGCTTGGTGGGAGGACGCCCCAGCCTGGAGCGCGTGGCCGCATCCCTGAACCGGCTCAGCGCACACCACACCTACCGCTACCAATTAGTGGCCCGCGGCCCGCATGGCGCCAGCGCCGGCCGCACGATGGTCCTGGTCACCCCTCGCCGCCGGCACAAGCGCCCCGTCCGTCGCCCGGTCGTACCGGCGCCCAAGCCCCCGACGCCCGTGACATCGCCGACACCCCCGACACCGCCGACGCAGCCGACGGCACCTGTCGGCTCGCAGTACACCAACCTGGTCTGGTCGGACGAGTTCAACACCCCGTCGGGCACGTCGCCGGATCCTTCGAACTGGAGTGCCGATCTGGGCGCCTGGGGTTCGAGCTCCGGTGACCTCGAGACCGATACGGGCAACGCCGCCAACCTCTCGACCGACGGGCAGGGCAACCTCGCGCTCACCGCGCTGCACCAGACCGCGACGGGTCCGGACGGCAAGACCCGCGGCTACACCGCCGCGCGGCTCGAGTCCGGTGGCCTGCAGTCCTTCCAGTACGGCAAGATCGAGGCGCGCATGGAGATCCCCGCCGGACAGGGCCTGTGGCCTCAGTTCTGGATGCTCGGCGACAACATGGGGTCCACGGGTTGGCCGAACTGCGGCGAGATCGACATCATGGAGATGATCGACCAGAACACCGTCTACGGCACGCTTCACGGGCCGGTGGCCGGCTCATCCTCCGCCTACACCGACCAGGGCAAGGTGACCTCGCCGACCTCGCTGGCCGGGGGTTTCCACACTTACGGCATCGTCTGGTCGCCGGGAAGCATCACCTGGACGCTCGACGGGACGCCGTACAACACGGTGTCTCGCGCCGCACTCCCCGGCGCCGATCAATGGGTGTTCGACGCCCAGAAGTTTCACCTCGTGCTCGACCTCGCGGTCGGCGGTAGCTGGGCCGGCGCCCCGAGCGCATCCACCCAGTTCCCCGCCAAGCTCAACGTCGATTGGGTCCGCGTCTACCAGTAAGGGCGAACGGGGGCGCGGCGGAGAGGGCCGGCGCCGACGTCGAGACCGGCGGCGTGGCGAACGCCGGCACCGCGGAGAGGCTGTTCGCCGGCGCGACGATTCCCTCGCGGATCGCCAGGATCTGGAGTTCCTGCTGCAGCGTCACCGGCACGATCCCGCCGGTCGCTGGGGCAAGGAGCTGGTAGATCTGGACGTGGCCGGCGTCGTACCAGAGCCGGAATCGCGGTGAGGCGGCGACCGCCCGCTCGAGCGCCGGCAGTTGCCCTGGAGGGGACAGCCGGAACACCGACGCGTACTGGAATTGGGTTCTAGAGAAGACGAGAAAGCCCGAGCGTGAGTACTTCTCGATCAGATCGATCACGGTGGGGATCTGGGCCGGTCCGAGGGCCTTGTAACGGAGCACGTTGGTATCCAGCAGGCTGGGGGTGTCGTCTCCCACCGGTCCGCGGAAGTGGTCGTAGTTGGCGGCCAGTCGAATCGGAAAGTCCGGCGAGCTGAGCATCAACACCGAGCCGACCGGAGCGTGGGCGTAGAAGTATTCGCTGGCGGTGACATCGACGGTGGGGACGATGGTGACCTCGGCTGCGCCGAAGAAGGCCGGCACGAACAGCGCGGCCATCGCGCCGACCAGCGCGACGGCGAGCCCGAGGCGGGCGAGGCGGCGCTTCATGATGGTGAGCCCCCAGGCGATCAGGATCGCGCAGCCCGGGCTGGAGAACAGGATCACCCGGAGCGTCGCCTCGCCTCCGTAACTGTTCCCGAAGATCACGGCGAACGGGGTGAACGCGAGCACGAACACCAGGGCGGCGTCGCGGGTCAGGCCGCGGCGGGCGAGCACGAACGAGGCCGCCACGGCTGAGACCCACAGCAGGTAGGTCAGCGCCTGGGAGGTGTGAGCGTTGAACTCCTTGCCCGCATCGGGCGGCACTCCGAGCGAGGCGTGCTGGGCATTGTTGAACGGATCGAAGCTGGTGAACAGGCCGTAGTGATGGTCGATGAAGCCGATGTTGGGCAGCAGATACCCGACCGTGATCACGCCCATACCGATCAGTACCACTCGCGGGCGGACCAAGCCGACGACCACCAGCACAGCCATCTGGATCAGCAGGATGTAGGGCGTGAGCTGGTGGGTGGCCGCGATCACGAAGTCCACCGCGAGGACGATCGAGGCGCTCAGCCGAGGCGACCAGGACAGGGGCCTCAGGGCCGCCGCGGCGGCCTGCGGGCGCCGGACGATCACCCGCACGAGCGAGACCAGGCGCTCGCGCGGCGTGCTGGTGGAGAGCGTCGAGACCACGACCAGCAGGATCGTCAAGGCCAGCACGTAGGCCATCGCCTGGGGCGAGAAATAGGTCTGGCCCACCCAGTTGGTGAGCAGGAAGATCAGGGCCGCGCCACCGGCGACGCGGGTGTTACGGGTGGTGGCGTGAGCGATCGCTCCCACCAGCAACGTCGCGATGATCGCGTAGAGCGGCTCCGCGTAGGCGACATAGGCGTCGAGATGCTTGAAGCCGGCCAGCTGGGCGAAGGCCGCCGCCAGGGCGAAGAAGCCGGGCCAGCGGTTGTAGATGTCGATCGACGCCCGCGTATGACCGTGGAGGCTGATGTAGCGCACCACCCCGATGTGCTTGTACACCCAGGAGTACTGGGGCTCGGACGCGACGGCGGGAATCGTCGCGTAGAGCACCACAGCGACCGCCAGAAGGTAGGCGGCAATCACCCATCCGTTCGGGCGCCAAGGACCCCAGATCGCCAGCACGGCACCGCCCACCAGGACGGCGAACGCGGCGTACCACAGTCCTGGGAGCGCGGGGGGCAGGCCGTAACTGCCGAGGTGGGAGAGATCGATGCGGGCGAGTGACAGCCCCCAGGCGGCCAGGGCCCCGAGCAGCGGAAGGATGGCGGCTCCGCGACGAGCCCAGGTGCGCGGCGCGACCGGATGCGGGTCGGGGAGCGGCGCCGGCGCGCTGCGGGCGGGCGGCCGCGTCCGGGTGGCGACAGCCATCATCCCGGAGGCCCGCGGAGGTCGGTGCTCCGGCGGGCGAGGTCCCGGGAGAGCAACGCCACCGATGCCGCCCCCAGCACCAGCGCCAGAACCACCGGGTGCCAGTACGTGGTCCAGACGATCGCCAGGCTGCCGGCGATCTCCAAGGCCAGGCTCAGCCCGACCGCCAGCGCCGCCGCGCTGAGGGGTTCGGAGACGTCGAGCAGGGTCAGCGCCGCGCCGCCGGGGACGAACAGCGCCGCCAGCAGCACCACGACCGGACGCGCGGGTCCGAGCGCCCCGGCGATCGCCAGCGCGGCCAGGCCACAGAGGACGAGCAGGGCGACGTCGATCCGGGCGCGCCAGCGTAGGTCGGGTCTGTGGTGCGTGCTAATCACGTTCGGGTCGCTTCCATTCGCCCGAGCATCGCCCCCTGCCGCGGGGTAATCCGGTGCCTCCAGCCTACCCCCGGTAAATCCGGGCTTGCGACTGTGCCCTGGATCTGCACTGGATGTGTCAGCTAAAATGACTGCCGGAGACGTGCTTTAGCCGGGGCGCCATGCGAGACCACGGAACGGCCATCGTAAACCTCGCCAATATGACGATTCTACTCGCCACCTCCGCGGGCATTCGCCGGGGACCGACAGCCCCGATCGGCTGAGCCCGTGCGCGCCATGGACACGGTCACGGATACAGGCTCGGCGACCGCGCCGATCCCCGTGCTGCTCTACCACGCCGTGACGGACACGCCGCCGCGCGATCAGCCCGCCTTCACCGTCTCGCCGGCTCGCTTCGCCGAGCAGGTCGCAGCGATGCTGGCCAGCGGGCGAGTCGCGCTGAGCATGGCTCAACTCGGCGCCGGCCTGCGCGGCGAGACCAGACTTCCCGGAGCGGTGTTCGCGGTGACCTTCGACGACGGCTTCCCGGACACCCCGGCTGCCACCCGGATGCTGTCCGAGCATGGGATCGCCAGCACGGTATTCATCGCCACGGGCCGGCTTGACGGCGAGCGCCCAAGGCTGCCGGCCTCGGCGCTCGCCGCTCTGGCCGACGACAGCCTCGTCGAACTCGGCGCCCACACCGTCTCCCACCCGTACCTGGACGAGGTCTCGCTGTCGGCCGCTCGGCACGAGATCGGCGAGAGCCGCCGCGTGCTTGAGCAGCGCAGCGGTAGACGCGTCGAGTCGTTCGCCTATCCGCACGGGGCCTATGACCGCGCGGTGCGGGCGGCCGTCGGCGACGCCGGCTTTCTCACCGCGGCCGCGGTCAAGAATGCGTTCTCGCATCCGGCCGACGACGCGCTGGCGGTGGCGCGTATAACGATCATGCGGGACACCAGCACCGATGCCGTGGCGAGACTGCTGGCCGGACGCGGCGCGCCGCTGGCCTGGAGTCGCGAGCGTTACCGGACTCACGTGTTCCGGACCGCCAGAAGGGTGCGCCGGCGCACCCTGGAGCTGCGCCGGACGCGGAAGGGGTCGATCGATCCGCTCGCGTGAACGATCCCTCCGGGCTCCCGTAGCCGTCCGTCTGCGCGACCTCGATGACCGGAGTGACCTCGATCTCAGGCGGGACGGCTCCGCGTATCGCAGCGCCCTGGTTGTCGGGACGCGCGCCGGGCGGCCGTTCGGCGACGTGGTGCTGAGTCTCGACGACTCGCAGAGAATCGATGGCGCACTGCTGCACGAGACCCTCAACGGGGTGCTCGACCGAGCCGGCGGTGACCCCGCTGACGAGCCGGCCGAAGCCGGCGAGGAGGCCCCGGCCCGCGTCGGGCCGACCATCAGCGTGGTCATCAACACCTGTGCGAATCCAGGCCCGGTGATCCGCGCTGTCGCGTCGGCGCTGGCCTGCGACCCGGCCCCGATCGAGGTGATCGTGGTCGAGAACCGGCCCCAGGCGTCGCCGGTCGCCGAGGCCCTGCGGGAGCGGTTCGGCAGCTCGGCTCCGGTGGTCTACGTCGAGGAACCGCGACCTGGCCTCTCGATCGCCCGCAATGCCGGGCTCGCCGCCGCCCGTGGCGAAATCGTCGCTTTCACCGACGATGACGTGGTGGTGGACGTCAACTGGGTGGCTCGGCTGGTGGCCGCGTTTCAATCGGAGCCCCGGGCCGGCTGCGTCACCGGCTTGATCCTCCCGGCCGACCTCGAGACCGACGCGCAGCTGCGAGTGGAGGAGTTCGCCGGCTTCGGCAAAGGCTACGACCGCCGGGTGTACCGGCTCAGCGAGCCGACCTCGCCGCTGTTCCCGTTTGCCGCCGGCGAGTTCGGTTCGGGCGCCAGCGCCGCCCTGCGGGCCGATGTCGCGCGGACGCTCGGTGGGTTCGATCCGGCTCTGGGGACGGGGACCGTGGCCCGCGGCGGCGAGGACCTCGACATGTTCATCCGCGTGCTGCTGAGCGGGCATGCGCTCGTCTACGAGCCGGCGGCGATTCTCTGGCACGAGCACCCGGCCGGAGACCGGGTGGTCAGGCACCGCGCCTATGGCTACGGGATCAGCCTGTCCGCGCTGCTGACCAAGTACCTGCTGGGTGGCCACGCCCCCGCGATGCTGTCCCGCGCCCGGGCGGCCTGGCGGTTCATCGAGGATCCGAACTCGCGCAAGAACGCGGGTAAGCCCGCCGACTTCCCGGTCTCGCTCGAGTGGATCGAGCGGCTGGGGATGCTGGTCGGGCCGCTGGCCTACCTCCAGAGCCGGCGGCTCACCCGCGGCCTGGGGGCGGAGCAGGTCTCCGCCGTCCCGCCCTACCTGCCGGCCTGGGTCGGTGAGGTCGACGTGGAGCGCCCGCTCGAGGATCTTGCCGTGCCCCGGGGCCCCGACGGGCGGCGATACGAGCGCGCGCGGCTGCTGGTCCGCGACGCCGGCCTGCCGGTCGGATTCATCGACGTGCCGGTGGCCGACTCGATGATCGCGCGCGGCCAGCTGACCCGCGCGCTGCAGCGCGCGGGGATACTGGACGGGGGCTCGCTGGGCGCGGGCTCGCCGTCCGCGGCCGATTGGCAGCCCGCGGGCGACGCCGTCGGCCCGGACCGGGAGGCGGAGCCGCCGATCAGCGTGATCATCTGCACGCGCGATCGTCCCGCCAGCCTTCCTGCCACGCTCGAGAGCGTGCTGGCGCTCGACTACGGCGACTATGAGGTCGTGGTGGTCGACAACGCCCCCACCGGCGACGGCACGCGGGCGCTGGTCCAGGAGCTGGACGATCGCCGGCTCCGCTACGTGGTCGAGCCAGTACCCGGGCTCTCCCGTGCCCGCAACCGGGGGGTTGCGGCAGCGGCCAACGAGATCGTCGCGTTCACCGACGATGACGTGATCGTCGATGGCCGGTGGCTGCGGGCGATCGCACGCGGATTCTCACGGTCGGAGAACGTCGCGTGCGTGACCGGGCTGGCCACCGCCTGCGCGCTCGACACCGCCTCGCAGGCCTATTTCGAAGCCCGGGTCAAATGGTCCGACCATCTGTTTCCCCGCCTGTTCGACCTGCAGGATCACCCGGGGAAGGCGCGCCTGTTCCCGTACGCGGCTGGGGAGATCGGCGCCGGAGTCAACTTCGCCGTGCGCCGTGCGGCGCTGCGGAGCATCGGCAAATTCGACGAGGCGCTGGGTACGGGGACACCGGCCAAGGGTGGGGAGGACCTCGACTTCTTTTTGCGGGTGATCCTGCAGGGCTGGTCGATCGCGTACGAGCCGGAGGCGATCGTCTGGCACAAGCACCGCAGTGAGCCGAACGCCCTGCGGCGCCAGATGGTCGGCTACGGTTCCGGGCTGAGTGCCTACGCGTTCAAGCATCTGCTGCACGCGCGGACCTGGACGATGATCGTCAGGGCGTTGCGCCTTCCCCGCGTGTCCCCGGCGACCAACACGGCGCGTCCGGTGGCCTCGCCCACGCCCGGGCTGCGGGCGGCCGAGCTACGCGGCCTGCTGACCGGGCCGGCCGCCTATGTCACGGGTCGCCACCGGGCCAGTCAAGCCGGGCCGCTGCTCGCGCCCTCCGTCCCGGAGCCAGCTCTGCCGGCGGCGGGTCACTGAACGGCTTGGCCCCGACCACGAACATCCCGCAGCGCATCGGCGGCCGGCTGCAGCGCTACCCCGCCGCCTACCAGGCCGCCACGCTGGGACTGCAAGCGGTTGGGCTGGCGCGGCGGAGGCGCCAGATCAGCGCCTATCTGGGCGCCCATGAACGCCGTTACCTCCGGGTCGGCTCGGGCAGCCATACCGATCCCGGTTGGCTTTCCGTTGACCTGGTTCCGGTCAGCCTCGGCGTGGTGTTCATGGACGTGACCAAGCCGTTCCCGCTCCCGTCGGGCAGCTTCGACGCGGTTCAGTGCGAGCACGTGATCGAGCACATCCCCTACGCGGCAGGGCAGGTGATGCTGTCCGAGATCCATCGCGTGCTGCGCCCGGGGGCGACGCTGCGCATCGCCACGCCGAATCTGGATCTGGTGGCCCGGCTGATCCGCGGCGCGCAGGACGATCCCGCCCTCGCGGCCTACGTGGACCAGTCGAATCGGCGCTTCGGCAGTCCCGACGAGCTCGCCGAGGTGGCCAATCCCGCGTTCACGGCGAACCGCCTGGTGCGGAACTGGGGCCACACCTTCCTCTACAACGAGGCGACGCTGCGCCGGGCGTTGCTGGCCACCGGCTTCTCGGACATCGTCGCCGTGGCCCCCGGCCAGTCCTCCCACCCGGAGCTGGAGGGGGTCGACCGGCACGAGCAGGAGATCGGCCGGGAGAACAACGAGCTCGAGACGCTGGCGCTGGAGGCGACGGCCTGACTCGACGGTCGCGTTACTGGTAGAGCCGAATCCAATCGACCAGCAATCGCGCGGGAAACCGCGTGGCCGCCCGCGGCGGCCCGACGTCGGGACCGCCCACGGCGAGGCTGAGGACGATGTGGAACGGTTGGTCGTTGAACACCCAGGAACCGGTCGGAAGCTGATCCTGCCGCGCGGAACCGTAGGCCCGGCCGTCCAAAGTCCAGGTGATCCGGCCAGGCTGCCAGATCACCCCGTAGGTGTGAAAGCCCCGGGCGAGCGAACGGCGGGTGGCGCGGCTCTGGATCTGGAAGCTGCTGTCGGCCCCGCTGGCGACCGGCCCGTGGATGGTCCCGAACACGGTCTCCGGGTGCTGGCCGAAGTTCTCCATCACGTCGATCTCCCCGGCCCGCGGCCAGCCGACGGCATCGATCGAATCGCCGAGCATCCAGAAGGTGGGCCACAATCCGGCCCCGTCCGGGAGCTTGATCCGCGCCTCGAGCCGTCCATAGGTGAACGAGAAACGGTGAGCGGTCTCGATCCGCCCCGAGGTGTACGGCCGGACGGACCCCGTGCCGGCTCGCCGGGCGGTGACCACCAACCGGCCGTGACCGTCGGTCCGCACGTTTGCCCTGCTGGCGGTGTCCACATCGAGCGACCCCTGATCCCAGACGCCGCTGTCGTAACGCCAGTCCCGCCGATTCGGGCGCCCTCCCGCCCGTCCGTTGAACCCATCCGACCACACCAGCCTGCGGTATCTGGCCGCCGCCGAGGCGCGTTTCCGACGGGCCACGTCAGCGGCGATCGACAGCGTCCCCAGACCGGCGGGCCTGGCCCCGACCGAGCCATCCGATCTACCCGTGGGGGCGCTGGTGCCGGGCGGCGCCAGACGCCCGCCGGCCAGTGTGCGCAGGGCGATCGACGGCGGTGCGGCGCCGCCGGGGCCCGGGACCCGGGTCGCGGTCAGGCTCACCTCAGGCAGGCGCCGCGCGCCAGAGACGGACACGACCAGCTCGGGAGTCGGCACGGCGACGGTCATCGCGACGACCGACGGCGCGGACTCCCGGACGGCCAGCCCGCGGCGCTGAGGGCCGACTCGGATCTCGTCCTGATCGCTGCGGGCGGTCGTCCAGACCGTGACGCTCAGACGGTACCTGCCGGGCGCGCCGAGATCGCCGCGCAACGTCCGGGTCAATGCCTGGCTGGGATGAGCGGAGGAGCCTCCGCAGGCCGCCAGCACGAGCACGGCGGTCAGTACGACCGCCGCGCTGATGGAGTCTCGCGATCGCATCAGGATCTTCACGCCCAGGGGGCTTACCCCCCTCGGCGAGTCGTCAGACAGGGGAGACCGGGTCCCGCTCGGAGGCCAGGATCGCCTCGAGTCCCCGTTCGAGCGTCTCGCTGACCACGCGTTGAGCCCAGGAGGGACGAAAAATGTGATCCGCGATCGGAATCCGGGCGAGCTCGATGTTCGGCCAGCGGTCCATGCGATCGATCCGCCCCGTCTCCCGCAGGAAGTCGGTCATGGCTTCGCCGTCGGAGAGCAGCAGCAGCGTCCGGACCTTGCGGGCGCTGATCGAGTCGAGGCTGGAGTCGATCGGGTCTGGGCCGTCGGCCTTCTCACGGCTTCCCCGGCGCAGCAACGATCGGACCTGCGTCCGGGCCATCCGGGAGATGCGCCCATCGCTGAACGCGATCTCGGCGACCTCGCGCCAGCGGCCTTCCTTGAGCATGATCCGCGCCTGCTGGGCGTCGCGCTGGGAGGCGATCTCCTCGGTCCAGAAGAAGAACCAGAGATTGATCAGCAGCAGGCCGTGGACGCGCTCGTCGGCCAGAGCGGCGTGAAACGCCCAGTAGGCACCAGAGCACAGGCCCCCGAGGACGAACCGATCGGGCAGCCCCTGCCCGGCCAGGGCATTCAGCACGGACTGGACCTCGGCCGCGAGCTCGGGGCGATAGAACCCCGGCGTTTCGAACAGCACACTCTCGTCGCCGTCGGAGTCGCCGATTCCCTCGAGGTCGAGCCGCAGCGTGGGTATGCCCCGGGCGGCCCAGGCGCGGGCCATCTCCACCCACATGCGGTTCGGCCCGATCCGCCGGATCGAACCCGCGTTCATGAGCACCACGCAGGCCTCGGCTCGCCGGCTGGAGTCGCCGGCCGGCTCGGCCAGGACGCCCACCAGGCGGGTCGATCCGTGCGTCACCACGAACGGCCGCTCGCGGACTTGGGCGCCGCCCACCGTCAGCTCGACCTGCTCGGGCGCCTGGACGCTCGCGGGTCTCGACTCGGCCGGTGGCCGCGTTTGGTGTCGGCCGGCCCCGGGCGCGGCCGACAGCCACGCGATCGCCCGGGCGAAGGCGGCGTCCGGCGTCCGGGCGAATTGAGGGTGGGTCATCATCGCGCTGTAGCCAGTGCCCTCGGCGACCGTGACCTGCACTCCGGCGCCGGCCAGGTGCGCCCTGAGCCGCTCGTCCGGCGCCATCCCGTCCCGGCCCATCATCAGCACCCGCCGCCGCGTCGCGTCCGGGATCTCGACGCCGCTCAGATCGAGCTGCTCGAGCGCGGCCCGGGTCTCGTCGGCGATCAGGAAACCGCCGATCTCGAGGCCGCTGGGCGGCTGCTCGGCGACCTGGTGGTCCTCCGCGGCGGCGGCCGTCTGCGCCATCGCGGCGAACGCCCGCAGCTCGCGGATCAGCGTGCGGCCGCGGGCCGGCACCGACCAAAGAATCAGGTCGTCGATCGGCGCCCCGTCGGCCATCGCCTGGCCGGCCAGGAGTCCACCCAGCCCGACCCCGAACGCCACCACGCGCTCGCAGCCCTGGTGATCGCGCAGCCAGGCGGCGGCGCCCGAGGTCGCGGCCAGCCACGCCGTGAGCAAGCCGGCGTCGTGCGGCGAGCCCCCGCTGTCGCCGGTCCCGGGCAGATCGAACCGAAGGGCGGCATGACCGGCGCTGGCCAGCTCGACGGCGAACCGGGCCAGGCTGCGGTGCGAGCACAGTTCATCCCAGCCAAACGCCGGACACAGCAGCACCCCGGTGCGGCCCGCACCGGCCGTCGGCGTCGCGGTGCCGCCCGCCCCGGCCCTGGGGTCGGTTCTCGGTTCGTGCAGGTGGGCGAAAACCGGCTGAGGATCGAGCCGCAGCCAGATCGGCCGGCCGCCCACCGCCAGCCAGGATGGCCGGCCGGCTACCGCGGCCACGCCCTCACCCGCGCATATTCCGCGGCGGTGATCAGCAGCCCGGCGAAGATCGCCCCGGCCCGGCCCAGGGCATCGCGGTTGCCTCGCAGGCCGGCCAGCAGCTCGCGGGCGAAGGCACGGGGGAGGACCGACCGCACGTAGGTGCGCTCCGAGGCCAGGCCCGCGTCGGTGCCGGTCATCCCGGTGAGCAGCGCCTTGGACTGGGCCTCCATCCGGCAGCGGTTGACGAAGTAGCGCCAGGTGGCGCGCTGCCCGGTCACGGTGTGCCGGACCCGCGCGTCGTGGCGGTAGGCCCAGTAGCCCCCAGGATGCAGCCGCGCGGCGCGAATACAGAATTCGGTCTCGTCACAGGTACCGGCTCGGGCGAGCGTGCCGGCATAGGTGCGGCCGAACACCGGGTCGAAGGTTCCGGCGCGCGCCATCACCTCCGCCCGCACCGACATGTTGGCTCCGATCGGATTGCGAATCCGGCCATCGCGGATCGGCAGCCCCGTGTAGGTGCAGCCGATCACCCAGTTGAACTCGGCCGGAAACCAACCCGGCCGCGGCACCACCCAGCGAGGCTCGACGAATCCCCCGGCGCCGAGCGCCATCGGGTCCGCGTAAGCGGCCATCAGCTCCTCCAGCCAGATCGGGTCGGCGATTGCGTCGTCGTCGAGGAAGGCCAGTACCGACCCCCGCGCCAGCTCGGCCCCGGTCAGGCGTCCGCCGGACAGACCACCCGGATGGACGTTGGGCGTGACCAGGACATGCTCGAGCTCCGCCCGCGCGCGCTTTAGGAGCGCCTCGTCGTCGTCAACCACCACGATCAAGTCGGTGGCGGGAAACGTCTGCGCCTGGACGGAGTCGACCGCGGCGCGCAGGTCCTCCCACCGGTCCATCGTGTGCGCGCACACGATCACCGACACGGTCGGCGCAGCATCCGTGCCGGCGGCCGGCTCCAGTTTTCCTACGGCCCCCATGCCTTCAACGTTAGCGGGAACGCCGAGCGGGACTTCCACGCCTAGACGGCGGCGGGGGGACCAGGCTCGCGCAGGTAGCCGATCAGCTTGGGCAGCACGGCGAGCCCGATCAGGGTGTTGGCGCCGAGCCAGCCGAGCGCCGCGCCCTGCACGCCGAGCGGACCGGACAGGATCGCGGCGCCGACCGCCGCCAGGGTGAAGATTCCGGCCTCGGTGAGGAGGATCGGGGCGCCCCGGGCGCGCAGCCGGGTGAGCGCTTCGAACAGGTAGATGACGGCGCGGGGCACCAGCGACAGCGCGAGGATCCGCAGCGCGCCCGCCCCCCGGTGCGAGTAGACCGTCCCGTACGGCAACAGCAGCAGCGGCGCGGCGATCACCACCAGCACGGCGAACGGCGCCTCGAGCACCAGGAATCGCCTGATCACCAGCCGCGCGAGCTCGCCGGCGCGAGCGATGTCCCGCGCGCCTTCCACCGTCAGCGACGTGGTGACGTTGTAGAAGAGCAGATC
This sequence comes from uncultured Solirubrobacterales bacterium, assembly GCA_963808605.1. Taxonomy (GTDB): domain Bacteria; phylum Actinomycetota; class Thermoleophilia; order Solirubrobacterales; family Solirubrobacteraceae; genus Palsa-465. The sequence goes on along the minus strand of CAWEGQ010000012.1, from coordinate 29,410 downwards.
GAGCGCGGCCACCAGCGAGAACGGAATCGAGAAATAGGCGTTGCCCTCGCCGCCCAGCCGGGTCAGGACGATCAGCGGGATCGCCGCGTAGCCCCCGATCCGCAAAAAGAAGGCCACGTAGTCGAGCGCGAGGAAGCGGACGATCAGCGCCCGGCCGAGCGGGGGCGCCGCGGGGGCGTCGGCCGGAGGCGGGTGGGGATCGCGCTCGGGCGGGAGCACGCGTGTGAACAGCAGCCAGTTGATCAGCGGCACCAGCAGCAGCGGGGCCAGGACCCAGGCGATGAACACGCCGTGCTTGACGCCGACGGCGATCAGGATCGGCAGGATCACGATCTTGGCGATGCTGAACGTCGTGTTTTCGGCCAGCACCCACGAGGTGCGACGCATCGCCGTCAGCGCCGCGTCCTCCAGGTTGAACACGCCCCAGACGATCGTCGAGCCGGCGAAGATCAGCGCCAGCGAGCCATCGGTGCGCAGGAAGGCGAGCTGGTGGCTGACCCGGGGGGCGACGATCACGAAGATCGATCCGCCGATCAGCGCGGCGATCGCGCTGACTCCGTAGGCGATTGCCACGGTCCGGGCCCGGCGCTCCGGTGCGACGGTGGGCAGGAACCGGATCAGCGAGTCGATCATGTTGAGCTGGCAGATCGCCGACAGGGCCAGGAGGACGTTGACCAGCGCCGAATCCCGCCCGACCGTGGCGGCCGAGACGGTCCGGGCCGCGACGGCCCAGAAGGCGATCCCCAGCCCGGCCGTGGCGATCGTGTTGGCCATCAGGTGCAGGGCACCGGCCATCAATGGATCCTCGAAGTGGGACCGCACCCACGCGCGCAGCGCGCGGGGTCCTCGCTGCTGCCTCGGAGAGCTCATCAGGGCACCCCCGTCGCTGGCCTACGCAGCGCCCGGGCCAGCGCCATGACCACCACGACCGCCATGGCGGCCAGATAGGTCCAGTGCGGCAGCGTGTAGGCGTGCGAGCTCCATGGCCACAGGAGGGGGACGCCGGCCGACGACTCGGACAGGTCGCGGAAGAAATGCGCCGCGAGGCCGACGGCCGCCCCGGCCAGCAGTGTACGGCGGGATGGCCACGCCACCGCCGCCAGGCTGACCAGTGCCAGCGTCAGCAGGGAGTGCGGATACGGACGCTGCGTCGTCCTGGTGATCCACTGATAGCCCAGCAGGCCGGGAACGTGGTCGAGGTCGATCGCCACGGAGGCCACCAGCAGGCCCACCGCGAAGCGGCGTCCCGGAATCCGCGGCAGCGCCGCCAGCAGCAGAGCCCCGGTCATGAGATGCGCCGTCTCGTCGAAAGGGCCCTCCTGGAGCACGCCCGGCCCGATCCGCAGGACGAGCTGATCGGTCACCACCAGCAGCAGGGCCATCAGCGCGATCATCGCCGGGGTGGGGAGCAGAAGCCGGTCGACCACCTTGGTCAGCCGCGGCTTCGATGATTCTCCGGTCCGCCGCAACCCGTAGGACACTAGTGCACTGTCATCGAGGCACCTTGACCGACCACGTCACCGCATTCGCCCCCGGCCGGGTCAACCTGATCGGCGAGCACACCGACTACAACGAAGGCCTGGCGCTCCCCTTCGCGATCGAGGCCGGGGTGACGGTGGAAGCCCGGGCGCTCGCCGGAGGGCGGATCGAGGCGCTGGCCGCAGACCTCGATGGCCACGACAGCTTCCCGGCCGGCGACCCGACACCGGCCTCCGGCTGGCGGGCCTTCGTGCGGGGTGCCGTCGGCGAGCTGGCCAGCGCCGGGCTGCCCGTCCAGGGCGCGCGGCTGAGGATCGACGGAACCGTGCCGCGGGGGGCCGGGCTCTCCTCGTCGGCCGCGCTCGAGGTCGCGCTGTGCCTGGCCCTGATCGAGCTGAACGATTTGCGCGCCCCCGATCGGCGGACGCTGGCCCGGATCTGCGCGCGGATCGAGAACGAGTGGGCGGACGCCAACACCGGACTGCTGGATCAGCTCGCCTCGCTGTATGGAGAATCGGAACGCGCCCTGCTGATCGACTTCCGCTCGCTCGACGTGCGGCCGGTGCCGCTGGAGCTCCACGGCTACCGGCTGGTCACGCTCGACTCCGGCGAGCATCACACCAATGCGGCGTCGGGCTACAACGAACGTCGCGCGGAATGTGTCCGCGCCTGCGAGCTGCTCGAGGTGGGGAGCCTGCGCGATGTCACGCTGGAGATGGCGCGGGGCCTGCCGGCGCCACTCGCCCAGCGCGCCGCCCACGTGGTCAGCGAGAACGCCCGCGTGCTGGACGCCGTCGCCGCGCTGGAGCGCGGTGATCTCGACGGGCTCGGGCGGCTGCTCGACGCCTCGCACGCCAGCCTGCGCGACGACTACGACGTGTCCACGCCCGCCGTCGAGGCCGCGGTGCAGCGGCTGCGCGAGGCGGGCGCCGCCGGCGCGCGGATCATGGGCGGCGGGTTCGGCGGTCACGTGCTCGGGCTGCTCCCGCCGGAGGCCACGGTCCCCGCAGAGGCGGTGGAGGTCCGGCCCGGACCGGGCGCGCGCGTCCTGGCCTGAACGGCAGCTACTAACCTGGCGGCGATGCGGGCGATGCTCTTCGACGCCGTGGGGCAGCCGCTGCGGCCGGCAGAGCGGCCGATCCCGCAGGCGGGCAAAGGCCAGTTGCTGCTGCGCGTGCACGCCTGCGGCCTCTGCCGTACCGACCTGCACCTGCTCGACGGCGAGGTCACAGTGGACTCGACCCCGCGCGTGCTCGGCCATCAGATCATCGCGACCGTGCAGGACGAGGAGCGCAGGGTCGGGGTGCCGTGGCTGGGCTTCACCTGCGGCGAGTGCCGGTTCTGCCTGAGCGGCCGGGAGAACCTGTGCCCGCGGGCTCGCTTCACCGGCCGCGACATCGACGGCGGGATGGCGGAGTACGCGGTCGCCGACGAGCGGTTCTGCTTCGCGATCCCCGATGGCTATCCCGACCTCCAGGCCGCCCCGCTGCTCTGCGCCGGCCTGATCGGCTACCGGGCGCTGCGAATGTGCGCGGACGCCGAGCGCCTGGGCCTGTACGGATTCGGGTCGGCCGCTCACATCCTCTGTCAGGTCGCGGGCTGGCAGGGCCGCCGCGTGTTTGCCTTCACCCGCCCCGGTGATGGGGCGGGGCAGGCGTTCGCCCGCGAGATGGGCGCGGTGTGGGCCGGGGGCACGGACGAGGCGCCGCCGGAACCGCTCGACGCCGCGATCATCTTTGCCCCCGCCGGCACGCTCGTGCCCACCGCGCTGGCCGCGATCGAGCCCGGAGGGACGGTCGTCTGCGGTGGGATCCACATGAGCGAGATCCCGGCGTTCGACTACGACCTGCTCTGGCACGAGCGGAGCGTGCGCTCAGTGGCCAACCTCACCCGCCAGGACGGCGAGGAGTTCCTGGCGCTGGCTCCGCAGGTGCCAGTGCGAACCCACGTGACGAGCTACCCGTTGCAGGCTGCCAATCAGGCGCTCGACGACCTCCGCAACGGGCGCTTCACCGGTTCGGCGGCGCTCACCCTGTAGCGGTAGCGCCCGCCGCGGCGACCTCGTGCTTGCCCTCGGCGAACTCCTCGACGATCTTCGCGCAGAACGCGGGCAGGTCGTCTGGGTTGCGCGAGGAGACCAGGCCCTGGTCGACCACGACCTCCTCGTCGACGACGTTGCCGCCGGCGTTGCGGATGTCGGTGCGGATGCTCGGGTATGAGGTGAGCGTCCGACCGCGCACCAGGTCCGCCTCGACCAGAGTCCACGGTCCGTGGCAGATCACCCCGACCGGCTTACCGGCGGCGAAGTACTTCTGCACGAACTCGATCACGTCGTCCTCGATCCGCAGGCGGTCGGCATTCACCGTCCCGCCGGGCAGGATCAACCCGTCGTAGTCATCGGGGGAGGCGTCCGATACCTGCTTGTCCACCGTGAACCGGTCGGCGGGCTCGATATCGCCGTTCATCGCCTGGATCTCGCCCGACTCGGGCGACAGCAACTCCGTCTCCGCGCCGGCCGCCTCGACGGCCTCGCGCGGCTTGACCAGCTCGACCTGCTCGACGCCATCGGTGGCGATGATGGCGATCTTCTTTCCCTTCAAGCTGTCAGACATAGGTCCTCCGTTTCAGTTCTGGTCGGGCGCCTCGCACGAGCGGTTGGGCGCCCATAGTGGTGCTACCCGTTTACCGCTGGGCGACGCATCAGTCGGCCGCCGCCCGAGCGCCGGGAGGCGGTTTCAGCGCGTATCCTCGCGATCCCGTGGCTGTCCCCGAGCCAGCTAGCCGTCGAGCTCCACGGGGTGGTGCGCTCGGGGCCGCGCTGCGGGACGCCGCGCGCTTCGACCGCTCGGCGGTGTCGCTCACCGGGGGCGTGATCGCCGCGATTCCGGTGATCGTCGTGCTGGGCGCCGGCACCGCGATCTCGGGCGCCGTGGCCGGCGTCACCATGGGCGCCGGGGCGATGCTCGTCGGGGTCGCCTGGCGAACCGGTGGGGGACGACCGCCGCTGGCCACGATGGCCTCCGTCTCGGTGCTGATGGCCTTGTCGACCTTCATCGGCGCGGCGACCGGGTCGGTGCCCTGGTTGCACCTGGCGCTGCTGGTGGTGTGGGGCTACGGCGGGGGGCTGCTGGTGACGCTGGGCCGCCGCACCGCGGTCGTGGGCACGCAGGCGATCATCGCGATCGTGGTGTTCGGAAGGTTCTCGCAGCCGATCCCGCAGGCCGCCGGGCTGGCGGGGCTGGTGCTGGCCGGCGGTTCGGCCCAGGTGGCGTTCGCGGCGCTCGTCAACTGGCCGCCATCGCTGCGGGTCCAGCGCGAGTCGCTGGCCCGCGCGTACCGCGCGGTTGCCGCTCTGGCCCTCGCCCCGCCCGGCGCGAGCAGCGTCCCCGCTGCCACGGCGATCGACGAGGCACAGGCGACGCTGGCTGCCCCGGCGCTGCTGGGAGACCCCGCGATCATGGTGCTCCGCTCGCTCGTCATCGAGGCGCGCCGCGTCCGCCTGGAGCTGAACGCGATTCGAACGCTCAGCGGACGAGCGGCCGGTGAGGGCGCCGCTGGGGAGTCCTCCGATCTCACCGGGGCCAGCGCGGCCCTGAACGCGATCGCCGCAGTGATCGCCAACGCACGCGGGCCACTGGAGTCCGGGCTGACCGACGAGCTCCCGCCGATGACCCCGCCGGCAGGCGCCGGGAGCGAGCTCGAGGCCGAGCTCGAGCGCCGCAGCGCGGCGCTGGGGGGGCAGCTCCGGGCGATCGCGGCGCTGGCCGAACAGGCGCTGGCCCAGCCCGAGCGGCGGTTTCGCCCGAGCCGCGGCGCGACCGACCCACTCGGGCGCGCGCGGCGCGAGCTGGACGAACTGCGCGCGAACATGTCGCTGGGCTCAGCCGCCGGGCGGCACGCGCTGCGCCTCGCCGTGGTGGTTCCCGCTACCGAGCTGCTGGCGGAGCACACCCCGCTGGCTCGGGGCTACTGGATGGTGGTCGCCGCCGCCACCGTGCTGCGCCCCGAGTTCGGCGCCACCCTCACCCGCGCCGCCGAGCGGCTAGCGGGGACCGCGGTGGGCGTGGTGATCGCCGGACTCGTGACCGCCGGGCTGCACCCGAGTGGGGCGGTGACGGTGGCGGTGGTGGGCGTCCTCGCCTGTGGCGCCTACACGCTGTTCGCGGCGAGCTTCGCCGCCGGCACGGCGTTTCTCACCGCGACGATCGTCTTCCTGCTCAACGCGGTGGCCCCCGACACGTTCACCACGGCCACGGACCGGCTGATCGACACGGTGATCGGTGGGGCCATCGGGCTGGCGGCCTTCTCGGCCTGGCCGACCTGGTCGCGCGGCCCGGCGCGTCAGGCCCTGGCCGAGCTGGCCCGCGCGCAACGCGCATATCTGCGAGCCGTGCTCGCGCCGCTGATTGCGGGACGGGCGGCGGACGGCGAAGCGCTGCGACCGCTCGCGCGGGCAGCCCGGATGGCCTGGACTAACGCGCAGGACAAGGTCGCGCGCTCGCTCGGCGAACCGACCGCGCGGCAGATCGACGCAGACACCAGCCGCGGCATCCTGGTTGGCTTGCGGCGAGTGGTGCTGGCGATCGGCGTCGTACGGGTGCTCGAGGAGGGGAGGGCTGAGCGCGACGGCGAGCCGGGGTTCCCAGCCCTCGAGGCGCTGGCCACCGACTTCGACGTCGCCATGGCCGAGATCGCCGGCGTCCTGGCCGGCAGCGGCGCGGGGCCGTTTCCGCCGCTGCGCGAACGACACCAGGCGCTGGCCAGCGAGGGGTCAGGCCTCGGCAAGGTCCTGCTCGGCGAGCTCGACGAGATCGTCGACGCGCTGAACACGGTCGGCGAGCTCGTCGGGCTGAGACACCCGACCGGTGACCGGTGACGGCGGCTCAGCCCGGCCCAGCCCGGCTCAGCCGAACAGCGGCAGGCGCCGCCGGCGGGCGAGCGTGTCCATCCCAGCCTGAATACTGGCAACCACTTCCTCGTACTTGGATTCGACGTATTCGTCGTCCTTGGCCTTTGCCGGATCCCGATCGAGCTCGATCGGGTCCTGGAACGCGGTACGGATCTTGGTCGGCAGCGGAAACTCGGGCAGCAGCGCCGGCGAGATGCCCCAGGGCGCCTGCAGCGCGATCGGGAACATCTTCAGCCGGGCCACCTTGTCGAGCTGCAGCAGCTTGGCCAGCCGGCGACCGGTGGCCAGCACCGGCATCGAGTCGGGCCCGCCCACGGTCGAGATCGGCACGATCGGGACACCGCTGCGGATCGCCAGCTTGACGAACCCCATTCGCCCGGCCAGGATCGCCTCGTCTCGCTTGGTCCACGGCCGCAGCGAATCGACCTCGCCGCCCGGCCACAGCGCGACATCGTGCCCGGCAGCCAGCGCGGCGGTGATGCTGTCCGGGGCCGCCGGCAGCACCCCCATCCGGCGGAAGTAGGCGCCCACCCCCGGTAGGGCCATCAGCGCGTCGTGCGCGGTGCCATGCAGCGGGCGAGAGCTGCCGAAGTGCCGCCACCACTGCGCGCCGATCGTCCAGGCATCCCACACGAACGGGGCGCCCGAGTGGATGCCGATGAACAGCACCGGGGGCTCGGGGATCTTCTCCCAGCCCTCGAGCTCCATCCGGAACCAGTAGTCCATCAGGGGGTTCCAGAGATACTTCTGGCGTTCCATGAATCCCCAATCGGGTCCGTCGAGCGACCACTCCCCGGCCCGGTCGGAGACCCACCCGGCGATGCCCGACTGGGCGTCGCGGCGCTCCTCCACCTTCTGCTTGGCCTGCGCGGCATGCCGCTTGGCCTGGGCCTGCCGAGAGTGTCCGTTGCGCGCTGACCGGTCGGGCTTGAGCTCGACGTCGTCCATCTGGCCGTCCTCTCTCGTCGCTGCCTTATCCGGTATTGCTTACCCGGGAAGCTCTGGGATTACCCGGAGATCGCTCCCCCGTGTCTGGCGTTCGCGCGAGCGGGTAGTAGGTGAGCCGTGGCCACGCCTGCTCTCCAGGACATTCCGCCGTTCTCCGGTCACGCTCCGCACCAGGAGCGTCCGCTCGGCGGCTACGCGGCCCTGATGGGCCTGTTCTTCGCGCTCTGCGGCGGTTTCGGCGGCTGGATGCGCGCGACCCACCGATCGCTGCCGGATCAGGTCGCGACGCGAGATCTCGTGCTGATCTCGATCGCGACGCACAAGCTGGCGCGAATGCTGTCCAAGGACCGTGTGGGGAGCACGATTCGCGCGCCGTTCACGATCTTCCGAGGCGACGCCGGCCACGGGGAGGTCGACGAGGCCGCCCGGGGACGCGGTCTGCGACGGGCGATCGGCGAGCTGCTGATCTGTCCCTACTGCCTGGCGATGTGGATCAGCGCGAGCTTCCTCGGCGGGATCGTGGTGTCCCCGCGGCCCACCCGGTTGATCGCCTCGGCGTTCACGGTGGTCACCGCCGCCGACGCGTTGCAGATCGCCTACCGCAAGGCCGAAGAGCAACTCTGATCCCGAATATGCTCTGAGGCATGGTCGACCCGATAAGCCCTGGGCCGGATCCGGAACCACAGGGCCGATGCGTCTGCGGCGAGAAGGTCACGATCGCCGACGCCCAAGCGGTGACCCTGCCCAACGGGCGGGCCGGTTGGCAGGGTTACTGCCCCGAATGTGGTGCGCCGCTGTTCGCGATCAACCGCCGCGGAGGATCACCGCGACCGCAGTGATCCCGCGTTAGTCGCGCGGACGCAGCCTGAGGATGTGCGCCTGCTCGCGCGCGTTGCGGAGCTTGCGAGCCTCCCGGTGGGCCACCTCGTTGCGTCGAGCGATCTCCTTGGTGAGATCGTCGAAAGCGGCTTGCGAGGTCGACCGTCCAGGACCCGGCTCGAGATTCTGCTTCTTCGTCGTCATGCGGCGCACTCCTCATCGCTCTCACGGAGGTCCAGGCCACCGAAAATGCGAGAGCGAAGCAATCGGCAGTGGAGGCTGCCCACCCAGTGTAGTGGTGGTCTCCTCAGACTGGTGCGAGTGGGCTCCGGAACGCCGCCGATTCGATGATCTGGCCGGTGTGATCGACCAGCCATCGGAACGTCCGAAGTTCGTCACTGCGGTACATGAAGATCATCCGACTGTCGTGGTCAGAACGCATCACCGGGACGGCGGCGTAGTCGCTGGCGAAGCGGCTCTGGGCAGCGGTCAGCGGAGGAACATCCGTCGAGATTCCGAGCATAAGATCAAGTCGGCTCTCTGACCTCCGATCTGATCCGAACTGGAGCTTCTGTAGAGGTCTGGGGCGCGGACCTATACATCGCGCTAAAGGGGGTAGTGGACACGGCAATGGCCACCAACCACATTCAGGTCGTCGCGCCGCCCGAGCGGGTCTTCGCCGTCCTGGCGGACCCGCAGGCGTACGGGGACTGGGTGGCGGGGTCCGACACGATCCGTGACGCGGACCCGGACTGGCCGGCCGTCGGCTCCCGTTTCCATCACCGTGTCGGCGTCGGGCCGTTCAAGCTCAATGACCACACCGAGAGCGTCGATGTCGATCCGCAGCACAAGCTCGTCCTCCATGCGCGGGCGCGTCCGCTCGGCACGGCGCTGGTCACGATGCTCTGGGAGCCGCGGGACGGTGGGACCTGGGTGACGATGAAGGAGGAGGCGGGCGATGCGCTCTCGCGCCTGGGGATCAATCCGCTCACCGACTGGATCGTCCATCTGCGCAACGACGAGTCGCTGCGCCGCTTCAAGCGGATCGTCGAGACCGGCGTGCTCAAGTCGACCTGAGGCGCCTGGGCCCCACTCGAGCCCGATCACGCCCGCCAGGGACGCAGGCGCCGGTCGCGCAACAGGGCGCGGGCGGCCGAGCGACCGCCCATGCCCTGCACCGAGCCACCGGGATGAACCGATGCGCCGGTGACGTAGAGACCGCGCAGGGGGGTGCGATGACGGCACAGCTCCGGCGCGGGACGGAACAGGAGCTGCTGGTCGAGTTCGTAGGAGCCGCCGCCCAGATCGCCACCGACCAGGCTGGGGTTCTCGGCTTCGGTTTGGCGCGGGTTGCGCATGGCGCGGGCCAGGACGGTGCCGGAGAAGCCGGGAGCGAAGCGCTCCAGTTGCGCCTCGACCAAGGCCGCGACGTCCTCGTCGGAGCAGTCGTAGCGCGCCGGCACGTGCGCGTAGCAGTACAGCGTGTGGCTGTCCGCGGGGGCACGGGTCCGGTCAAGCAGTGTGTGCTGGCCGATGACCAGCGCCGGACGCTCGGGCATATCGCCGCGCTCGCCGGCCTGCGCCGCGGCGGAGAGATCGTGCAGTTCGCCGCCGACGTGGACCACGGCCGCCTCGCGGGCCTCGGCCGCCGCCCACGGCACCGGCGCGCGGAGTGCATAGTCGAGCTTGAACGCCGCCGTGCCGTAGCGCCAGATCCGCAGGCGGCGAATCAGACGGTGAGGGAGCGCATCGTCGGGGAGCAGCGCGGCCAGCGGGCGTGCGCTGATCGTCGTGACCACGTCGCGCGCGGGTAGCTCCTCGCCGCCGCGCAGTTGCACCCCGGCCGTGCGCCCGCCGCGGACCAGGATCCGCTCGACGTGGGCATCGCAGCGAAGCGTCACGCCCTCGCGCGCGGCGATCCTCACCAGGGCCTCGGCGATCTCGCCCTGCCCGCCGGCCGGGAACGGCCAGCCGTATGTGTGCGCCAGCAGCTGGAGCAGGAACCCGAACGCGCCGCTGCCCGCGGTCGAGGGCGGCAGGCCGGAGTGCTGGGCCGAACCCGACAGCCAGGCCGTCGGACGCGTCGCCCCGGCGAATACGTCCAGGCCGAACGCCTCGATCGAGCCGGCCATCCGCCGCGCCAGCAACAGCGTGTCGCGGCGCAGACTGGCCGCGAGCGCGAGCGGCTGGCGGACCGGCGGCAACGGGCCCAGGATCGACTCGACCAGCCGGCCGGCCAGCGGCCGGTACTGCTCGATCAGCTCGCCCCAGGCCACCCCGGCTCCCGGACTGGTCGCCTCCAGCGAGGCGACCGTCGCCTCGAGTCCATGCTGCAGCGAGATCGCCGTGCCGTCCTCGAACGGGTGGGCCATGATCGCCTCCGGGCGCACCCAGCGCACCCCTTCCGCCTCGAGTCCGAGCTCGCGCATCGCCGGGGAGGCCACCGTCATCGGATTGAAGCCCGCGCAGTGGTCGTGGATGAAGCCGGGCAGCGTCGCCGCGACGCTCGAGCACGCTCCGCCCGGCCGGGGCGCGTGCTCGAGCAGGGTGACGTCGAGGCCGGCGCGGGCGAGGTGGATCGCGCAGACCAGGCCGGTGGAGCCCGCGCCGACCACCACGACACGCTTGTCGGACATAGTTGAAGCGCTACCCCCGACCTCGTCGCGGTGAAACCGCGACGGACGACCGAAGCTCAGGCCGAAGCGCCCAACGCCGACTCGATCTCGGCGAGCGCGGCGGGGGTGAAGTCGGCCTTAGCGGTCATGGCAGCTCCTGTCGGCGGTTGGTGTGAGCAGTCTAGGCGGGTGGGTAGGCTGCCCCCGTGAACGAACCGCAGCGTTTCGCCTTTGCCTTCGACCCGGCCTACCGTCGCGCGGCGCGGGTGTTTGGCGTAACGCCCGCCAACGCACGGGTCGAGGTCGGCCCGAGCGAGTTCGAGGCCCGGTTCGGTCCCTGGCGGGTACGGACCCCGCTCGCGAACATCACCGACGTGGCCGTGACGGGGCCGTATCGCTTCGCCAAGACGGCGGGGCCCGCTCGGCTGGCGATCACCGACCGCGGACTGACCTTCGCCAGCAACGGACGGCGCGGCGTCCGGATCTCGTTTCGTACGCCGGTGCCGGGTCTCGATCCACTCGGGATCATCCGTCACCCTGAGCTCACGGTGACCGTCGCCGACGTCGACGGGTTGGCCAGGTTGCTCGGCAACCCTTAGAGCTGACGCCGCGGGAGCCTAATCAGCGTCTTCGGGCGGCACGGCTCCGGGCACCGACGCATCGCTGCGCTTGCGCTTCCATTCCTCGCGCGTCGTCTGGATGTGCTCGCTGACGTCGTCAGCGCGGCGCTGGAGATCGTCGGCCTCACTCTCGGCGCGGGCGGCGGCCTGCTCCACGTCCTTCTCGTCGGATTCACCCATGGAGCGACAGTTACCCGGGAGAATTGGCGGCGAATCAGCTTGAAGTCAGCGGCAGGTCGGGCGAGCTCGGTGCGGCGGACTCGTACCTGTCTCGATTCCCCGACTCGGCCAGGGTGCCCTGTGCTTCGTCGGTGTAGAGAAAGGTCATGTTGCGTCCGGACTCCTTGGCCCAGTACAGCGCGCGGTCGGCGTTGCGAACCAGCGTGTCGACGTCGGGGGCGGTCTCGGTCGTGCACACGCCGGCGGACAGCGTCACGGTCACGACGTCGGGCAGATCGATGCTCTCGATCGCCTGCCGTATCCGCTCGGCGGCCGCGTAGGCTCCGTGCCGATCGGTTTCGGGAAGCAGCCACGCGAACTCCTCGCCACCGATTCTCGCCACCAGCTCTCCTTCGCGGGTGTGGGCGCTCAGGAGCTCCGCGAATAGGACCAGGACGCGGTCGCCGGCCTGGTGGCCGTGGAGATCATTGATGGCCTTGAAATGGTCGAGGTCCATCAGGACGAGGCCGAGATTGCGCTGGTAGCGGTGCGCGTTGGCCACCTCGGCGTCGAGGCGCTCGTGGAAGGCACGACGATTGGCGATCCCCGTCAGCGAGTCGGTCGAAGCCTCGCGCGCCAGCCGTTCCCACGCGTCGGCGTTCGAGATCGCCAGCCCGACCAGCGAGGCGAAGCGCTCGAGACGAGGTTCAACGCCGATCGGGATCTGATGCTTGTCGTAGGCGACGCCGAGGGCGCCCCATAACTTGCCGCCCACGACGATCGGGGCGGCTACGCCGTCCGTGCCTCCGAGCCCCGCCATCAGGTCAGAGATGGGGTCGGTGGCGCTCTCGTAGCCGCCACGGTTGCGCGCCCCGTGTCCCGTGCGGAACACCAGGGCGGAGGCGGTCACTCCATCGAGGTCATACGCGGCCCCGGCCAGCTGCTCGTCCTCCCGCGTCCAGCCGCCCACCACGATCCCCTGATTGGTGGCGCGGTCGAAGCGACTCACGGCCCCGGTGCGCGAATCGAAGAGCTTTACGACCTGTTCGGCCACCGCGGTGAACACCGTCTCGGGGGTTGCCGCCTGCGCGACCAGGGTGGCGATCTGACCCACCGCGGCCTCCTCGGCGTCGCGCAGGGCCAGCTGGCGGGTGACGTGGCGCGCGCGGGTGGCGGTCTGACGCAGGATCAGCATGACGGCGATCACCAGCGACAGCCCGAGGCTGAGCACCAGCCACGGGACCGCGGAAATTCCCGACCCGGGCACCGCGGCCCACACGCTCCAGCGGCGGCCGGCTACCGGGATGACCGCGGGGGGACCGGACAGGGCCTGCCCGTCAGAGGTCAGGACGCTGGCGCCGTCGTGGATCGTCAGCTGAACGCCGGGAAGGTGTCCGGTGACGTTGAGAGCAAGCTGTCGGGCCACGTAGGCGGTGACGATCCACCCCTCCAGCCCGCCCCGGGCATCGTTGACCGGCGCGTAGACGACGACTCCGTGTGCGTATGGCTCGCGACGCAGGAACGCGACCGGTGGGGTGGCGAGTTGCCGTCCGGTCCTCGCCGCCTGCAGCATCAGCCGTCGCCGCAGTGGGTTGGCGGCGATGTCGAGACCGAGCGGCGAGGGCCCGCTGCCCAACTGCCGGTAGGCCTCGAGCACCAGATGTAGCGGTCGCGGACCGGCGGGGAGTACCACCCCGGGCCGCGGCATCTCGACGAGCTTCAATCCGGTCCGGCGCACGAACGCGGCTCGATTCCGTTCCGAGACCGGCACGATGAAGCCCGTGCTGGTGGCCAGGGGCTGACTCATGACGATGCTCGAGAGCGACGGCCAGCGATCGCCGATCGAGCCGTCCAGCGTGCCGACGACGCGAGCCAGGGCAAGCTCGCGGGCCAGGACATCGTCGACCGACTGGCTGAGGAAGCTCACCACCTGATGCTGCGTTGCGCGCTGGCGCTGTGCCTGGCGATCGGATTCCCCCGCGTAGAGCGTGGCGGTCAGGACGACGACGGCAACCAGGAGGGCGGAACCGACCAGCCACCAGTGATCGACCAATCGCCGCATCTCGGGACTAATCGGCACGTTGTGGGCGAGTCATGAGCCTGGCCGCGTCCAAAACCCGTGGGCCCAGGTGGCCGATCTGCAACGATGCCGGTTGTGAGCGATCCGGGGAGCCAGCCGGACGGCGCCCGGGGGGCGAGAAGGGCCGTGCCCCCATCGCCGATGCCCCGCGACAAGCATGGTTGGCGGGTCGCTCCCGCACCGGACGGTCGCGGTCTCCCTGACCAGCACAAGCCGAGTCCGCCCCACCGGCTTCGCGGTTTCTGGATCTTCGTGGTCGTGCTGCTTGCCCTGAACTGGATCTCGGTTCTCGCCTTCCAGCCCGGGGCGCAGCCGCGGGTGGGGGTGCCGTTCAGCCCGTACTTCCTGAACCAGGTGCAGGCTGGTCAGGTCAAGTCGATCTCCTCGAAAGGGGACTCGATCCAGGGCACGTTCACAAGCAAGCTGCGCTACCCGCCGAACGACGGCAAGGCGACCCCGACGACCCTGTTCTCGACTCGGGTGCCGACGTTCTGGAACAACGCGCAGCTGACCGATCTGCTCCGGAGCAAGGGCGTTCAGGTCAACGCCAAGTCGCCCACCACCGGGACGTCGCTGCTGGCCGAGATCCTGCTCGGGTTCGGTCCCACGCTCCTGCTGGTCGGCCTGTTCGTGCTGTTCGCCCGGCGCGCACAGGCAGGTGGTGGGATGGGCGCGCTGGGCAACTTCGGTCGCTCGCAGGCCCGCCGGGTCGATCCGGAGAAGATCAAGGTCACTTTCGACGACGTCGCCGGGATCGACGAGGCAAAGGCCGAGCTGACCGAGATCGTCGACTTTCTCCGCTCTCCGGAGCGCTACAGCCGTCTGGGTGGGCGGATGCCGCACGGCGTGCTGCTGTTCGGGCAACCGGGGACCGGCAAGACGTTGCTCGCGCGAGCGGTGGCCGGCGAGGCCCACGCGGCGTTCTTCTCGATCGCCGCCTCCGAGTTCATCGAGGCGATTGTCGGGGTCGGTGCCGCCCGGGTCCGCGACCTGTTCGCCAAAGCGAAGGAGGCCGCGCCGGCCATCATCTTCATCGACGAGCTCGATGCGATCGGCCGCGCACGCGGAGGCTCCGCCGCCGTCACCGGCGCCAACGACGAGCGCGAGCAGACGCTCGACCAGATCCTCACCGAGATGGACGGCTTTGACAGCGCTGAGGCGGTGGTCGTGCTCGGCGCGACCAACCGGCCGGAAATCCTCGACCCAGCCCTGCTGCGGCCGGGGCGGTTTGACCGTCGCGTGGGCGTTCTGCCGCCCGACCGGGAAGGACGACGGAAGATCCTCGAGGTCCACACCCGCTCGATGCCGCTTGACGACGACGTCGACCTCGAAGCGATCGCGGCCTCCACGCCGGGCATGGTCGGCGCCGACCTGGCCAACTCTGGCCAACGAAGCGGCGCTTGCTGGCTGCCCGGACCGACCATGAGAAGGTGAAGATGGCCGACTTCACCGATGCGCTGGAGAAGATCATGCTGGGCGCTCCGCGCGGGATCATCTTGAGCCGCGAGGACCGCGAGCGGACCGCCTACCACGAATCCGGTCATGCCCTGGTGGGGATGCTGACCCCGGAGGCCGACCCGGTGCGAAAGGTGTCGATCATTCCCCGCGGAATGGCGCTCGGCGTCACGCTCTCGACTCCTGACACCGACCGGGTGTCCTACTCGCGTGAAGACCTGGAGGCGAAGATCCGCGTCGCGCTCGGCGGGCGCGTCGCCGAAGAGATCGTCTACGGCAAGATCACCACGGGGGCCGAGTCGGACATCCAGCAGCTGACCCAGATCGCCCGCCAGATGGTCGGGCGGTGGGGCATGAGCGAGAAGCTCGGCCCGATCAGCGTGCTGCCCAGCGAGGCCAGCGGATCGTTCTTCCCCGGCGTCAGCGAGACCTCGCCCCAGACCCAGTGGCTGATCGACGAGGAGGTTCGCCGCCTGGTCGACGAAGGCCACGCCGAGGTCACGCAACTGCTCACCGAGCACCGCGCTCAGCTCGATGGCCTTGTCCATGCCCTCCTCGAGGCCGAGACGCTGGACGCGATCGACGCGTACGCCGCCGCCGGCGTGCCGATGCGTCCGGCGGCCGTCGATCGGGCCGCCGTCGATCAGGCCGCCAGGGGCTGAGAACCGGACGAGCTGGTCAGCGTGCGGTGCAGTCGCAGCAGCCCCAGCCGTTGCCTGCCCTTGACCGTGCCGAGCGGAATGTTGACCTGGCTGGCGATTTCGGTGTGCGTGAGCTCGCCGAAGTAGCTCAGCTCGATCACCTCACGCTGCTCGCTGGGTAGACCCATCAGAAGTTGGCGTACCTGAGCTGATTGCTCGCGGTCGGCCACCTGCTGTTCTGTGTCCTCGCCGGCTTCCAGCCGCTGCACCTGCGGATCGTCGATCTCGAGGCTGCCGCAGTGTCTGGCCTCGCGGCGCAGCCAGTCCACGCTTCGGTTGCGCACGATGGCCAGCAGCCACGTCTTGAGGGCGCCGCGGGTGGTGTCGTAGCGGCTGGCGGATCGCCAGAAGCTGACAAACACATCTTGGGCGACCTCCTCGGCGGCTCGTTGGGTACCGGTCAGCCGCAGCGCGAATCTCAAAACCTGCGCGTGGTGGCGGTCGTAGATCGCCTCGAAGGCCCGGACGTCGCCGTCGACGACCCTGAGCACGAGGTCGCGGTCGTCAAGCTCGGATATCGATGCCCGGGGCATTGCCGACAACACTGTACAGATCTTGTATAGAGATTGTCTAGTAATTGTAGAAGTCGACTATGATCCGGTTGATGGCTGAGAGCGGACGGGTACGAATCGGAGAGCTGAGCCGGCGAGTCGGGGAGAGCCCCGAGCTGCTGCGCGCCTGGGAGGCCCGCTACGCACTGGTGGCGCCAGAACGGACTCCGGGCGGACTGCGCCTCTACTCGGACCAGGACGAGCGCCGTATCCGGGTGATGCGCCACCACATAGATGCCGGACTGTCCGCCTCCGAGGCGGCACGTCTGGCCAAACTCGTCGACCAAGGGCCAGCCGACTCGCCCGAGACCACCCTCACCGAGATCGAGGCGGCGCTGCAGCGAAGCCTCGACTCGCTCGACGAGCCCGCCGCCCAGGCCGCGCTCGATCGGCTGCTGCTGGCCTTCGGCCTCCGGCAGGCGCTCGGTGAGGTGATCCTGCCGTTTCTCGAGCGGCTCGGCGTTCGCTGGGCCGACGGCCGGGTCAGCGTCGCCCAGGAGCATTTCGCCAGCAACGTCATCGGCGGCCGCCTCCGCGGGCTGTCCCGTGGGTGGGGCCACGGGGTGGGGCCGCTGGCCATCCTGGCTTGCCCGCCGGGCGAGCTGCACGAGCTCGGACCTCTGGCCTTCGGGCTGGCGCTCCGGGAGCGCGGCTGGCGGATCGCCTACCTGGGCGCCGACACTCCGCTGGCCGACATCGGCGACACGCTCGATCGGCTCGACCCGTCGATCGTGGTGCTCGCGACGGTCACCCCGCAGCGGTTCCTGGATAGCGCCGACGGTGTCCTCGCACTGGCGAAGCGGGTCCGCGTCGGACTGGCCGGCGCCGGCGCCTCCCCGGCACTGGCCGGCCGTCTGGGGGCAGAGGCACTCGAAGGCTCGCTGATCGACGTCGCCGCCGCGCTGACGCCCTGAGTCCTCACGGCCGCCTGGTCATGACTTGCCGTCGAGTTGGAAGCTGGCGATCTCGCTGGCCAGCCGCGACGGGTGGTCGTGGGGGACGAAGGTTCGGCCGCCCTCGATCTCGACCAGCCGCGCGTGCGCGAACACGTCTCGCAGCCGACGCGCGAAGTCGAGCTTGAAGAAGCGGTCAGCGGTTCCCCAGACCAGCAGGGCCGGTCCAGCGAACTCGCCGAGCCGGCTGGAGGCGGCCAGGAGGTCCTGCGGATCGACCTGCTTGGCGAATCGCGCGGTGTCGTTCCTGATGCCGGCGTCGGTCAGGCACGGCTCCACCCAGGCTCGGGTCTGCTCAGGATCAAGCGGCTCGTTGACCAGCAGCCCGAACCCGGCGGCGGAGTGACGCACGGCCTTCGAGCGGGTGGGGGCCAGCAGCCCGCGGATCGCCGTCGGGTTCTGGAACGACTTGAACAGCAGCTGGAACGGGGGCGGCGGGAATTTGTCGAACGCGTCGCAGTTGGTGAGCACGACCCGGCCGACGCGTGACGCGTCACCGTCGAGCACGAACTGGCAGATCGCCCCACCGGTGTCGTTGCCCACCAGGGTCACGTCATCGAGCTCGAGCGCCGCGAGGAAGGCGGCGACCTGGGCGGCGACGCCGCGGGGGGATTGATCGGCATCCTGACCCAGCGGGATGGTGTGCGAGCCGAGCGGCCAGTCGGGGGCGTAGGAGCGCACCCCGGCCTCGGCCAGCGCGTCGGCGGTCTGCGTCCAGAGACTGCCGTTCACCAGGAAGCCGTGCACGAATACCACGGGCGGCGCCGTGGACTGCTCCGGCCCGGTGACGCGGTACCGGACGGTTCCCTGGGGGAGTTCGATCGTTGTCATGTCTGCTCCTGGGGCTAGCTTTACGTACAACCTGCACGTAACATACGTACTGTTTGTATGGAAGTCAACCGCCGATCTCAACCCGCCCGCTCCGCCGCCACCCGCGCCGCGCTGATCCAGGCCGCCCGGTCCCTATTTGCCGAGCGTGGATTCGCAGGCGTGGGGACCGAGACGATCGTCCGCGCGGCCGGGGTCACCCGCGGCGCGCTCTACCACCATTTCACCGACAAGACGGAGCTGTTCGCCGCGGTCTACGAAACAATCGAGAACGACATCGCCGAGCGGATCGGCAAGCGGATTGCGCTCGAGGGGACGGCCGACCCAATCGAGATCATGACCCTCGGCGCTCACATCTGGCTGGATGTCTGCGCCGAGCCCGAGGTCCAGCAGATCGTCCTGCTCGACGGGCCAGCCGTGCTGGGCTGGGAGCGCTGGCGCGAGATCGGGATGCGTTACGGGATGGGACTGGTCGAGGCGGTCCTGGGGCAGGCGATCGAGGTTGGGCGGATTCCCCCTCAGCCGATTAATCCCCTGGCCCACATACTGGTCGGGGCGCTCGACGAGGCGGCCATCTACATAGCGCGAGCCGACGACCCGGCGGAAGCATCCGAGCAGATGCGGGCGGTGCTGGGCCGCCTGATCGCCGGGATCAGCGTGGACTGATCACGCCGGCAGGTTTGCGGGTGCAGTTTCACCGGCACCGAGAACGGCCAAAATAGGAAGCTGTGAATGAGCGGACGCGCACCCAGGTCGCGATCGTCGGGGCCGGGCCGGCCGGCCTGCTGCTCGGGCACCTGCTCCATCGCCAGGGCATCGAGACGGTGATCGTCGAGGCGCGCAGCCGCGACTATTGCGAGGCCCGGATCCGCGCCGGGGTGCTGGAGCACGGCACGCGGGAGCTACTGATGGAGGCCGGTCTCGGCGAGCGGATGGTGAGCGAGGGACTCGTTCACGGCGGGATCTACCTGCGCTTCGACGGTGAGAGCCACCACATCCCGATGGATGAGCTGACCGGGGGCCGCGCCGTGACTGTCTACGGGCAGACTGAGGTGGTCAAGGATCTGATCTCGGCGCGCCTGGCGTCCGGGGCGCCGCTCCAGTTCGACTGCGACGACGTCAGGGTCGAGCGGCTGCAGTCCCGTGAGCCGATCGTCCGTTATCGCAGCGGCGAGACGTCGCACGAGCTCTCGGCGGACGTGGTCGCCGGCTGCGACGGGTTTCACGGCGTCTGCCGTGAGGCGATTCCGGCCGGCGTGCTGACGGTTTGGGAGCGGGCGTATCCGTTCGCCTGGCTGGGGATCCTGGCCGAGGTGGCGCCCTCGACCGAGGAGCTGATCTACGCGCGCCACGAGCGTGGGTTCGCGTTGCACAGCATGCGCTCCCCGTCGGTCAGCCGCCTCTACGTCCAGGTCGCTCCTGAGGAGGACGTCGCCGACTGGTCCGACGACCGCATCTGGACCGAGCTCCACACTCGGCTGGCGACCGACGGGTGGAGCCTGCAGGAAGGCCCGGTGGCCGACAAGTCGATCACTCCGATGCGGAGCTTCGTCGCCTCGCCGATGCGCTTCGGCTCCCTGTTCCTGGCCGGAGACGCCGCCCACATCGTCCCCCCGACCGGGGCGAAGGGGTTGAACCTGGCGGTGGCCGACGTGGCGGTGCTGGCCGAGGCGCTGGGCGACCACTTCGCGAGCCGCTCGAGCATCGGGCTCGACGAGTACTCCGACCGCTGTCTGCGCCGGGTGTGGCGCGCCCAGCACTTCTCGTGGTGGATGACCCAGATGCTCCACGTCGACCCGGGTGGGGACGAGTACGACGCCCAGCTCCAGCGCTCGCAGCTGCGGTACGTGTGCGACTCGCCCGCGGGCGCCGCCTCGCTGGCGGAGAACTACGTCGGGCTGCCGTTCGACTGGGCGCCGAAGGCCGGAGCGGTAGCCAGTGGCTGATCCGGCGCTCGATTACCCGGACTACAAGTCCACGGCGCTGCGCCACCCGAAGCAGCCGCTGGTGTATCTGCCCGCGCAGGTGACGGAGTTGACCGGGCCGCAGCTCGGTCACCTCCGGCCGGGGGCGGTTGAGCACGATCTGACCCGGCAGCACCAGGGGGAGCCGGTCGGTGAACGGATCACCGTCTCGGGGCGCCTGCTCGACATCGATGGTCGCCCGATCCGCGATTCGCTGGTCGAGGTCTGGCAGGCCAACGCCGCCGGCCGTTACGCGCATCGCTGGGATCGCTGGCCGGCGCCGCTGGATCCGAACTTCTCCGGCGGCGGACGTACGGTCACCGACGCCGATGGTCGCTATCGGTTCGTCACGATCAAGCCGGGACCGTATCCGTGGGGCAATCACCACAACGCCTGGCGGCCCGCGCACATCCACTTCTCGCTGATGGGCCGCTCGTTCGAGCAGCGCCTGGTCACCCAGATGTACTTTCCTGGCGACCCGCTGTTCCCGTACGACCCGATCTTCAATTCGGTCCGTGACGCTTCGGCGCGCGACCGGATGATCGGCCGCTTCAGCATCGATCGGAGCCAGGACAACTGGGCGCTGGCCTACGAGTTCGACATCGTCCTGGGTGGCCGCGCGGCGACCCCGATCGAGGAGGCGCACTGATGCCGCCGGTGCGGGAGACGCCCTCCCAGACGGTCGGGCCGTATCTGTCTCTCGGTCTGCCGTGGGCGGACGGGCCGGTGGCCGACGCCGGCGGAGTCCGGGTCTCCGGCCGCGTCCTCGACGGCGCCGGCGAGCCGATCGTCGACGCCCTGGTCGAGACCTGGCAATCCGTTCCGCCTGCCTTCGCCCGCTGCGCGACCGACGACGAGGGTCGCTGGCACGTGATCGTGCCGACGGCCCCGTTCGTCAGCGTGCACGTGTTCGCGCGGGGGCTCCTGCGTCACCTCACGACCCGGATCTACCTCGATCCGTCGCCTGATGATCCGGTGCTGGCCGGCGTGCCGGCCGATCGGCGGCAAACGCTGATGGCCCGCCGCGGCGACGATGGGTACCGATTCGACATCCGGATCCAGGGTGAGGACGAGACCGTCTTCTTCGACGTCTGAACGGATGCCGCACTGGATCGATCTCGAGGGCGCGGCCAACGCCCGGGTGGTAGTGCCCGGCGTGCTGCTGCGAGCCGACAATCTCCAGTCGCTGAGCGCGCGGGACGTGCGCCGGCTGGTCGAACAGGAGGCGCTGGAGGTGGTGCTCGATCTGCGCACGGATGTCGAGGTCGAGCTTGAGGGACCGGGGCCGATGACGAGAGAGCTCGCGGTGCGGATCGAGCACCGGTCGCTCTACCCGGATTCCGGAGGCAAAGCCGATCTCGACGCCGCCCCGGCCGCGCCGCGAGGGCTGCCCGACCAGGACGAGTCGCCCGGCGAACCGCCCCTGGTGCGCCTGTACATGAGCTACCTGCGCCGCCGTCCGGATTCCGTCGTCGGTGCGCTGCGTGCGATAGCTCGCGCCGACGGCGCCGTGCTGGTGCATTGCGCGGCCGGCAAGGACCGCACCGGTGTGGTGGTCGCCCTCGCGCTGGATGCGGCCGGGGCGGATCGAGCGACGATCGTCGGCGACTACCTGGCCACCGGAGAACGGATGGACGCGATCATCGCGCGCCTGGTCAGCTCCTCGACCTACCGCACTGACCACGAGGGGCAGTCTGCGCATAGGCGCGCGCCGGTCCCCGCGACCATCGAGCGCGTCCTCGAGCTCGTCGACGCGCGGTTCGGCGGGTCCGCGGCCTGGCTCTTAGCCCACGGGCTGGAGCGCTCTGATCTGGTCCGACTCCGCCACCGGCTGGCTGGCGCCTCACCTCAGGCGGGATTGCGTCAGTAGGCCTGCGACTGTCCGCCGTCGATCGGGACCACCGCGCCGTTGATGAATTCCGCCTCGTCAGAGAGCAGGAAGGCGACCAGGCTCGCCACCTCGTGAGGTTCGCCGAACCGCTTCTTGGGATTGACGCTGACGAAAGCCGCCCCCGCCTCCTCCCAGCCGTCCTCGCCGCCAATCTGGATCAGCGAACCCTTGATCATGCTGGTCATGATCGCGCCCGGGGCGACGGCGTTGATGGAAACGCCGTACTGGCCGTATTCGATCGCGGCATCCTTCGTCATGCCGGCCACCGCGTGCTTGCTGGCGCCGTAGGCCACGAGGTTGGGCACCGCGCGGATCCCACCCACCGATGCGGCGTTCACGATCGCTCCCGATCCCTGAGCCTTCAGGTAGGGCAACGTGTGCTTCATCCCGTAGAAGACGCCCTTCAGGTTGACGTCGATCACCTTGGCGAACATCTCGCTGTCGTATGCCTCGAGCGTGTCCTGCTTGCCCTCGATTCCGGCATTGTTGTAGAGACCGTCGATACGACCGAAGTGACGCTTGGTTTGCTCGACGTAGGACTTCACGTCGTCCTCGTTCGAGACATCCGCGGTTATCAGCAACGCCTCTGCGGCCGGTGCCAGCCCGAGGATCGCCTCCCGTGACTCCTCCAGGGCTCGCGCGTCGATGTCGATCAGCGAGAGCCGCGCCCCCTCCTGGGCCAACCGCAGCGCCGCGGCTTGCCCCAATCCGGTCCCTGCACCGGTGACCATGATTACCTTGCCGTCGAAGCGTCCGTCGATCATCGTGTCTCCTGACTTGACCTCACTTCGATTCTAGCGGAATCAGACCGAGTCGGTCCGCGGCGGCGCCGGCCTGACCGCGCGTGCTCACCCCGAGCTTGCGGAGGATCGCGGAGACGTGGTGATCGATCGTCTTCGGGCTGACGATCAGCCGTTCGGCGATCTCGGCGTTACGCAGTCCCGCGGCCAGCAGGGGCAGGACGTCCAGCTCGCGGCTGGTCAGCCCAGCGGCATTCGCGCGCGTCGGCGCGCGCGGCCCACGCGGGACCCCCCGTTCGCCGAGCCGTCGCAGTCCTCTGGCCACCAGAGCTTCCGCCGGCCTTGCGCCCAGAGCGCGGAGTTCCTCCAGGGCCTGGCGCATCGCGCCTGGCTCGCCGGAATCCGCCAGCGCGAGGGCCGAGTCGTATCCGCACCCGCGTGCGCGCAGCACCCTGGCGGCCTCCGCCCAATCACCGGTGAGCAGCTGATGGGAGGGACCGAACCCCTCCGCGGGAACCTCAGCGGCCACCTGGACAGTGGGGCGACCTCGCCGCCGCCAGACCGCCAGGTCCTCGGCAAAGCCGCCGTAGCCCGCGCGCTCGGCCAGGCCGAGCGCCTGTTCGGTCTCCTCGGCGATCGCCTCGGGCCGGCCGTCGAGCCAAGCCGCCTCGGCGCGCGCGATGGCGACCGGACCGAGGAGCATCAGATCACCGCAGTTCCGGCTGAGATCGCGGGCCTCGTCGAGCAGGGGTGCGAACTCGGGGTCACCGCGTCGGGCCCGGACGAGACCCAGGACGGTGAGTGCAGCGAGCAGTGGGTCGAGGATCTGATCCCGAGGCGCGGCCAGGATCGAGCGCGCCGTCTCGGCCGCCGCGTCCCAATGGCCGAGAGCGAGCTCCGCTCTCCCGCGGAACCCGAGCAGGCTCTTGTGCCACGCCTCGAGCCCGTGTTCGCGGCAGTATTCGAGGCCTGGCTCGATCGCGTCCATCGCGTCGGTCCACCGGCCGCTCCGGCCGAGGCATTCCGCGAGGTTGATGAAGGCGCGACCCGCATCCGCCTCCAGGCCATCCCGCACGGCCAGAGTCAGGCTTCGCTCGAGCTGCGCTCGCCCGCGCTCGTCTCCGCGCAGCAGGCGGACCGTGCCGACATTGTTGAGGGCGTGCACGAGCGCCTCGGTGGCGCCCAGTTGCTCGGCCAGGTCGATCGCCCGCTGACCCAGGCCCAGGGCGGCGCCGGTATCGAGGTCCAACGATGCCCCGGCCAGCGTGCTGTACGCGCGGGCCAGTTCCGGCCCCGGCGGTGCCAACTCCAGCACGCGGACCGATTCGCGGGCGTCCTCGATCGCCTCGGGCAGTCGGCCGATGCATCCGAGTAGCCGGCAGCGGCGCAGCAGTGCCTCGCCCTGGCGGACGTGATCGCCGGCCCGGCGGTAGGTGGCAATCACCTCGGTCATCGCCTCGGCCGCCTCGGCCCGCTGGTCGCTGAGATAGGCGTGGTCGGAGAAGCGCTCCAGCAGCGGAGCCCGCTCCTCCTTGGTCAGGTGCTGGGCGAACCGGAGCGCCCGCAGGTACTGATTCTGCGCCTCTCGCGGGGCGCCCAGCGAGGCCGCGTGCTCGCCCGCTGCCGGGGCGTAGCGAAGTACCGCCGCGCGATCGCCGGCCGCCTCGGCGTGATGAGCCAGCCGGGCCAGGTCCAGCCCACCGTGCTGCGGTCGGCTGAGCGCCGCCAGGGCGCGACGGTGGAGGCCGACGGCTCGATCCGGGGGTGTGGCGTTCTCGACGGTGAGCCGGGCAAGCTCGTGTCGGAACACCACACCGTCGGCCTCGGCCCGCAGGATGCCGGAGCGAAGACATTCGTCGAGCGCGCCAAGCCCGCCGTCGGAGATCGTCTCCAGTAACCAAACCTCAGCGCGCTGCGGGACGACGGCGACCGCGTCGAGCAGCTGGCGGCCGGCGGGGCTCAGCCGCGCCACCCGCGCCAGCACCGCGCCACGGACCGTCGCCGGGAGGACATTGCTGCCCGCCGCGAGTGTCTCGGTGACGAAGAACGGGTTCCCCACCGTCCGGTCATAGAGGTCCTCCGGATCGAGCTCGGAGTCCTCGGCCATGGCGCGAACCGCTGCGCGCGAGAGTCCGGTCAGCTCAAGCCGAACGACCCGGTGGGCCGGAAGTTCCCCCAGGACGAGTTGAAGCGGATGCGAGGCGTGCAGGCAGTCGTCGCGAAAGCTGACGGCGACCATGGTGGCCTCCGACTCGAGCCGGCGGACGAGCAGTCGAACCACGTCGAGCGTGGCCTCGTCGGCCCAGTGGAGATCCTCGAGCACGAGCAGACTGGGAGCACAACCTCGCAGCTCGGCCATCAGTGCCCCGGCGACCTCGTGGGGGCGTGCGCCCTTCTCGACGAGCATCGCCAGCTCACCGCCCGCCTCCTGCGCCGGCTCCAGCAGCGGACCGAGCGGGCGCGGCGTGAACAGCGGGTCGCAGGTCCCCCACAGGACCGAGAACCGCGCCGCCAGCCCCGCCCGGAACTGGCGGAGCAGTGCCGTCTTGCCGATGCCCGCCTCCCCAGAGACGAGCACGACGCGGCCCCGCCGGAGCTGCGCCGTCTCCATCAGGCACTCATGGAGCCGCGACAGCTCGCCCGACCGTTCGAGCAGCGCGGTGCCCTCCGCTAGCCCTGAGCCCCGGACCGTGTCCACGCCCGCATGATCGCGCCGATTCGACGGCCTCGCAACCGTTGCACCCGCAACCAGATCGGTCATGTCGGTCAGCCTATGACCGATGCCGCCCGCGCACATGGGGAGAGCTCCCCATCTTGCGGAGCGGAGCGCGGTCGACCGCTAGTCGATCAGCTCGTACGCGCGCAACGTCAGGAACGTCGGGAAGTCGTCTGCCAGGGCGACGGCCTCGAACACCCGGCGGGTGTCCCGTGGGCGTCCCTGCTCCCAGGTTTCGTCGCCCACCTCTTGGTGTATGCGTTGCAACTCCTGGTCGAGGACCTGCTGCACGTGCTCTCGCGTGAACTTGCCGTGGCGGATCCACTGCCAGATCTGGGAGCGGGCTATCTCCGCCGTTGCGGCGTCCTCCATCAGGTTGTTGATGCCGGCCGCGCCGCGTCCCCCCAGCCAGAACGAGATGTATTGAAAGCCCACGCTGACGTTGCTGCGGAGCCCCTCTTCGGTGATCTCGCCGGGTGTCGACTCCGCGTCGAGCAGCTCTTCCGGCGTGACGTCGACATCCGGACGCTGACGGTCGATCTGATTGGGCTTGTCCCCCAGCACGGCGTCGAACTCCTCGAGCGCCACCGCGACCACATCCGGGTGGGCCACCCAGGTGCCGTCGAAGCCGGCCTGCGCCTCGCGCCGCTTGTCAGCGCGAACCGCCTCGATCGCCCGCTCGTTCGCCTCCGCGTCCTGGCGCGACGGGATCAGGGCCGCCATTCCGCCCATCGCGAACGCGCCGCGCGCGTGACAGCTCTTGACCAGTAGCTCCGTATAGGCGTGCATGAACGGCACGGTCATCTTCACGTCGTTGCGGTCAGGCAGGACAAAGCGGGGGTCGTCACGGAAGCACTTGATCATCGAGAAGATGTAATCCCAGCGGCCGGCGTTGAGTCCGTAGGAGTGCTCGCGCAACTCGTACAGGATCTCCTGCATCTGGAACGCGGCCGGGAGCGTCTCGATCAACACCGTCGCGCGGATCGTCCCCCGCGGGAGCCCGAGTTCGTCCTCGGCGAAGCTCAGCACGTCGTTCCACAGCCGGGCCTCGAGATGATGCTCGAGCTTGGGCAGGTAGAGGTAGACGCCCTTGCCCCGGCCGTGCAGTCGCTGCCCGCAGTGAAAGGCGTACAGGCCGAAGTCCAACAGCGAGCCACTCACCGGTTCGCCTTCGACCACGACATGCTTCTCGGGCAGATGCCAGCCGCGCGGGCGAACGAGCAGCGTCGCCGGGTGTTCGATCAGCTCGTAGTGACGGCCGTCGGCGCCGTCATAGGAGATCGTGCCCTCGATCGCGTCGATCAGGTTGACGTGCCCCTCGATCTGGTTGCGCCACGTGGGGGAATTGGCGTCCTCGAAGTCGGCCATGAAGCCCTTGGCGCCCGAGTTCAGGGCATTGATCACCAGCTTGCGATCGGTCGGTCCGGTGATCTCGACCCGGCGGTCAACATAGTCCTGGCGCACGGAGGCGACCCGCCACGTGCCATCACGGATCTCAGCCGTCTCCTCGAGAAAGCCCGTCGGCGGGAGTCGCTGCTCACGGGCTTCGAGTAGCTCCGAGCGACGGCGACCGAAGCGTGCGTGCAGGCTCTCGATGAACGACAGCGCATCGCGAGACAGGATCTCCTGCGTGCGCGCTGCCGGCGGCGGGGCGGCCTCCAGGCTCATGGTCTGCTCCCTTGGATCGGGTGAACTTGCGGGTCACGGTGTAGATACCCGGGTAACGCATCCACGATTACGATCGCGCGACGCCGGCGAGGTGGGCGTGCGGCGCCGGGTCCATGATCGGGTGCGGGAAATTGCCGAGGCGGTCACGTAGTTTGCCCCTTCTGCCTGCTGGCGCTGGCTGCGATGCTGGGGTTTGGACCTGCCGTGACGGGCCGGCTTCGCTCTAACCCGGCGGACAGAGGCCCTGAGCCGAAGGTTGGGCATGGATGAGCCACGAAGGTTGGGCATGGATGGACACCGGAGTTGGAGCACAGACGTTCTGGGCGACGCAGGATCAGCTGCGGGCGATCCTCGCTGGGATTCCCGGGATGGTTGCCTACTGGGATCGGGACCGGCGCAACCATCTTGCGAACGACGCGTATGTGGAGTTCTTCGGTCTCACGCCAGATCAGATGCAGGGGATGCATATCCGTGATGTGCTGGGCCCGAAGCTGTATGAGCTGAACCGCCCGTACATGGAGCGGGCACTGGCGGGGGAGGAGCAGCTGTTTGATCGGGAAATCCCGACGATGTCGGGGGATCTGCGCTACACGCAGATTTCCTATGTCCCGGATGTCGCCGACGCCGAGGTCCGCGGTTTCTTCGTACTGGTGACTGATATCACCGCTCGTCGCGCGGCGGAGATCGCGCTGGCTGAGGAGCGGGAGCGGTTCCGCACGCTGTTTGAGTCCGTGCCGATCGGAGCGCTGATTCTGGGGCCCGGGGGCAGGATCGTCGATCTGAATGCCGCTGCGTCGCGGGTGTTCGCCCGCTCGCGCGATCGACTCACCCAGATGTCGGTGCTCGACCTCACCCATCCTGACGATCGTGACGAGACCGCCGAGCGCTTGGCGGGCATCGCATCTGGCGAGATCGACGCCTTCCGGACGGAGAAGCGATTCGTCGACGCACACGGCGAGACGATCTGGGCACAGATCGATGCGACGCGGTTGAGCGCCGGAGAGGACTGGCGCGTTGTGGAACAGATCCAGGACGTCTCCGAGCGCTACCAACACGAGCTCCAGCTCATGCACTTCGCCGATCACGACGCGCTGACCGGACTGTTTAACCGTCGCGCACTCGGCCGCGAGCTGGACCGGTTGCAGAGCGCTGCCGAGCGCTATGGGGCTGACGGGGCGCTCGTGCTGGTTGACCTTGACCATTTCAAGAACGTCAACGACACACTCGGACACAAGGCCGGCGACGAGCTGATCGTTGGCGCGGCCGATCTGCTCCAAGCCCGCGTACGAGATACCGACATCGTCGCACGGCTCGGCGGCGACGAGTTCGCGGTTCTACTCCCGCGCGGCACCGCTCAGCAGGCCGAGACGCTCGCCCGCTCGCTGGTTGAGACCTTCGAACAATGGGTGCCGCTTCCAGCGACT
The DNA here is from genome assembly GCA_963808605.1 of uncultured Solirubrobacterales bacterium. Lineage (GTDB taxonomy): Bacteria > Actinomycetota > Thermoleophilia > Solirubrobacterales > Solirubrobacteraceae > Palsa-465. The sequence continues at coordinate 890 of CAWEGQ010000012.1, read as the reverse complement.
CCAGAGACCCGAGTCACCGCATCAATCGGCGTTGCCGAGCTCGGCCCCGGGCAGAGCGGAGGTGAGCTCTTGATGCATGCCGATCTCGCTATGTACGACGCCAAGGAGGCTGGCCGCAACAGCTTCGCGAGGTACGGCGAGCTCCCATTCAGGCGCCCGAAGACCGAGTCGCGGATCGCGTGGATGGGTCGCATCCGCCACGCGATCGCCAACGACGGCTTGAGGCTGATGAGCCAACCGATCGTCGACCCACGGACCGGGAAGGTCGCAGCTCACGAACTGCTGATCCGGATGCTCGCCCATGACGGGGGCCTGATCCTGCCCGCCACGTTCCTGTACATCGCCGAGCATTACGACCTCGTCCAGCCGATCGACCGCTGGGTGATCACGCAGGCCTGCGATCTGCTCCGGACCGCTCAGGCCGCCGGCGAGCCGCTCTGCCTGAGCGTCAACGTATCGGGGAAGTCCCTCTTGACGGGCGCGTACGCCGATTGTCTGGCCGCGAACCTCGACCGCACCGGCGTGAACCCGAATGACCTGATCCTAGAGATCACGGAGACCGCGACGGTTGCGAACATCCATCGCGCGCGAGCGTTTGCGCGTGTCGTGCGCGAGCTCGGTTGCCGGCTCGCGATCGACGACTTCGGGGTCGGGTTCGGTTCGTTCTACTACCTCAAGCACCTGCCGTTCGACATCCTCAAGATCGACGGGGAATTCGTCACCAACGTCCGCACCAGCCACACCGATGCGCTGATCGTCCGCAGCATCAGGGACCTGGCACACGGAATGAACGCCATCGTCGTCGCCGAATTCTGCGCCGACCAAGAGATCCACGAATGGCTCACCGCCAACGACATCGACCTCGTCCAGGGCTACTACGTGGCCGAACC
>CAWEGQ010000011.1:0-13793 GCA_963808605.1 uncultured Solirubrobacterales bacterium | reverse complement strand
CGGCAAAATAGGTAGCCGCTGCTGCCAACATGGGCAGTCCTCCCGATGCGGGTGGCAACCGCGCGCCTAGGTTCAAAGGCGCGCAGGATCTCTACCTGTTCTCTGAAAGGAGTACCCATGCATCGTGTAATCAGGATCACCGCCCTGTTGGCGGTCGCGGCGGCCGTCGTGCTGGGGGCTGTGGCGTCGGCCCACGTGGGGGCCCGGCCGGCCCGGGACGGCGGGGTCGGCTTCGGTCCCCACGAATCTCAAGGCCGCAGTGGGCCTGGCGCCGGCTGCCTCGACCGTGGCGTCCGACGTTCTGGCCGCCCGCTCGGCCACGGAGAAGTACCGGACGAACCTGGCTCGGGCGAAGGCCGACGGTTATCGGATCATCACGCAGATGATTCCCAACATGGGGTACCACTTCATGAACGCCGGGGTGAAGGGCTTCGATCTCCGTAAGCCGGAGATCCTGGTCTACGAGCACCGCGGCACGGGCTGGCAGCTCGGTGCCCTGGAGTGGGTCTTCACCTCGAAGCCCGAGAAGCCGCCGTTGCCCGACGCTCAGTACGGCGTGTTCGGAGCCGCCTGCCACTATGAGGACGGGACATTCGTGTTCGCCGACTCGCAAGCCTCATGCGCGGCCAGGAGCCCACAGTCCGGATCCTCGTTCAGCTTCTGGCATCCGCGCCTGATCACCCTGCATTTCTGGATCTGGTACCCGAACACCTCGGGCATCTACATGGGCACCAATCCGCTCGTGGCCCCGTTCAACGGAGGCTGAGCGCCAGGGGTCTCAGCCTGGGCGTCAGCCCGTCCGAGAAGGCCGCCGGGGTCCCCCGCTTGGCGGGGGGGTCCCCGGCAGCCGGTTCCCCGCCGCCGGCCGTTGCACCCCTCGCGGCCGCGCATTGGAGGGTCTAAGCTCGTCGTATGCCGCGGGTAGATCGCGCGTCCCCGAAAGGACCTTCGTATGCCTTTTTTCTTTTTCACGGTGGAGCAGCAGGAACGGGCCATCGTCGAGCGCTTCGGCAAGTTCGTACGGGTCGCCGGCCCCGGGCTTCAGCGCAAGTCGCCGTTCGTCGAGAAGGTGGCCGGGCGGATGAGCCTGCAGGTCGAGCAGTTGAACGCCGACATCGAGACGAAGACCAAGGACAACGTCTTCGTCGTGGTCAAGCTGGCGATTCAGTACATGGTCAGCGCCGACGTGGAGAAGGTCAAGGACGCCTTCTACAAGCTCGACGATCCCGAGGTGCAGATGAAGTCCTACGCCTTCGACGTGGTCCGCTCGCATATCCCGACGATGGACCTCGATGAGGCCTACGCCGACGCGGACACGATCGCCAAGCACATCCAGGACACCCTGCAGAACCAGATGGCCGACTACGGCTACGAGATCATCAAGGCGCTGGTCACCAACATCGAGCCCGACCAGCGCGTCAAGGACGCGATGAACAACATCAACGCCGCGCGCCGCAATCAGGAGGCGGCAACGGCCCAGGGCGAGGGTGACAAGACCCTGCGGATCAAGAAGGCCGAGGCCGAGTCGGCGGCGATGCGACTGCACGGCGAAGGGGTCGCGGCCGAGCGCAAGGCGATCGCGCAGGGACTCAAGGACTCGCTGGCCCTGATCGCCGGCGACAACGGCATCGACCCCAAGGAGGCGATGGGTCTGGTGGCGCTGACCCAGTACATGGACACGATCCGCTCGGTCGGGGAGCACGGCAACATGACCACGCTCCTGCTCCCCCACTCGCCGGCCTCGGTCGGTTCGCTGATGAGCCAGATTCAGGAGGGCATGCTCACCGGCAACCTGGCCGCGGACGCCGCCAAGTCCGGCGGTGGAAACGGAGTCCGCACACCCCAGCCGCAGCAGACGCCGCCCGTGCGGCCGATGCGACCGGGGGCTACTCGGCCCTAACCCGAGCGACCAGCCGGCACGCGATGGTGCAGGGCGGACCGGGCATGGCCGATGGCGACCAGGGGATGGTGACCTTCCTCGGGGCGCGCCCTGACCCTCGCCTGCTGGAGGCCGATCTCGGAGGGCTGGCCGACGCGCAGCGGCGGCCCGTGCCGGCGATCTCGTCGCACAAGCACGATCGCCTGGTCGCCGCTGGTTCGGCGATGACCGCCGTCACGCTGATCGGCGGGGCGGCGCTCGCCCTCTTCGGCGGCGTGGAGCTGGTCGGTGGCGGCGGCGCCCTGGATGTCCTGCTCCTGGTGATCGGGATTCTGTTGCTGTCCACCCACTGGGGCTGGGTGCACGTGGCCGAGTACGTCGGGCTGACCATCGATCAGCGCCAGGAGCACACTGACGAGGAGCGGATGCAGGCCTGGCTCGCGACGCTCCAGCCGTATCCGCGGTTCAGCGTCATGACCAGCGTGCTCGACGACGCCTCCACGCGCGTCGAGCGCATCTTGCACAAGCCGGTGCTGACCGCACAGCACACCTTCACCTTCGTTCGTGAGACCGAGGCCGAGCAGACCTTCTCCGCCGACGCTCCCGCCCAGGAGATCGCCGCCGCGGTCGAGACGATGCGCCGACAGGCGCGACTGGACACCGACCGGCTCCGCGGGAACTGGGAGGCGGCCTCCCGCGCCTACGACGCGGCGATGTTCAGCGCCGAGGACGACCAACAGCGTCTGGCCGCCCAGCGGGCCGCGGCCACCGCGCTCTCCGAGCACATCAACGCGTCGCTGCTCGAGCCCCCGCTGGTCGAGTAGCGCAGTCCGGGCCTCAGCCCTCGGCCAGGAACGCCGCCAGCGCCTCCCGGCCGCCCGGCGCGACGGGGTGGCCGTGGGCCAGCAGCAGCAGGTCGAACTCGAGCTCGGAGTCGAGTAGGCCCTGGTAGGCCTGGCGAAGCCCGCGCTTGGTCGACTCGGGGTCGTCCATCAGCCGGTCCGGGACGAAGGCGAGCCGCCCCCCCTTCCCCCAGCCGGTCACGCCGTCGGCGCAAGCCAGCGCTCGATGCGCCGGAACGTGCAGCGCCGTCTCGTCGGGGCTGATCGCCCCGATCTCATGGGCGATCACCCCGCCGGGGAGCTCATCACCGAAATCGAACGGCACCACCGGACCGCGGCCGTCGAGCTCATGCAGTCCGTTGCGGATGCAGTGGACCTGGCACCCGAACTCCTCACGGAGCCTCCATGAGTCACGGTCGTGGTGGCGGTTGGTCAGCAGCACGTGCTCCGGCACGCCGGCCTGTTCGAACCAGCCGAGCCCCTCGGAAGGGATCATCGGATCGATCAGGACGCGCTCGCCCGCCAGGTAGTAGGAGCTCACCTCGCTGCCGATGTGCGGATGGCGCACCGTCCAATGCCAGAGTCCGGGGACGAGCTCGTTCACGGGTCCGCCCGATTCTACGGATGCGCCCGATTCAGGACTGTTGAACCACGCATGCCCGATCCCGTTGACCGGTCAACTAGAATCCGTCTGCTATGACCGTGTCTGCCACCCCGCTGCTCGACGGAGCTGCGCTCGAAGCCTGGCGAAGCTACCTGCAAAGCCACGCATCGATCCTCCGCGAGCTCGACGCGGATCTGCTGGTCCAGCACGATCTGACCACGCGCGATTACGAGGTGCTCCTGTACCTGGCCCAGGCCGAGGACCGCCGGCTTCCGATGTCCGCGCTGGCCGAGAGCACGATGCTGACCCGGTCGGGAATCACCCGGCTGATCGATGGGCTGGTTGCCCGCGGCCTGATCGAGCGCGTCTCGTGCCCCAACGACGCGCGCGTGTCCTACGCCCGGCTGACCGACCCCGGCCACGAGAAGCTGCGCCAGGCCGGCTGCACCCACATTGCCAGCATCCGCCGGTTGTTCCTGGAGCACTTCAGCCCTGCGGAGGTCGAGTTGCTGGCCTCGTTGCTCGGGCGGCTGCCGGGTGCTACCCGCGGCGGCTCCTGCTCGGTCGAGTAGCGCCCCGCGGGTCCCTCGGGCGAGTCCGCCCAGCCGCGCGGCACCGGGCCGATTATCTGGTTGAGGTCACAATACTTGACAGCGCAAGCATCTTTGCTACGATGGTTGCTCCCTCAAGTATCTCTCCCAGAAGGAGCAGCATGTCAGCCACAACCATCACGCCGGACCGGATCCCCACCGGCAGCTACAACGTCGACCCGAGCCACTCGAACGTCGGCTTTGAGGTCAAGCACATGGGCATCGCCACCGTACGTGGCACGTTCCGCAAATTTCAGGGAACGGTCGACGCGACTGGCGAGAGCCCGAAGCTCGAAGGCACCGTCGAGCTCGCGAGCATCGACACCGGAGACGAGAACCGCGATGGCCATCTCAAGGCGCCTGACTTCTTCGACGCCGACCAGTACCCGCAGATCAGCTTCCACTCGAGCACGACCGACGCCACGCCCGACGGCGCGATCAAGCTGAGCGGCGAGATCACGATCAAGGGCGTCACCAAGCCGATCGAGCTGACCGGCACGATCGCCGAGAACGGCCAGGATCCCTGGGGCAATGAGCGCATCGGGCTCGAGGTCGAGGGCAAGATCGACCGTCGCGAGTTCGACCTCAAGTGGAACCAGACCCTGCCGAACGGCAACCTGCTCGTCGCCAACGACGTGAAGCTTCTGGTCAGCGTCTCGGCGGTCAAGGCCGCGTAGCCCAATGAAAATCCTGGCAATCTCAGGCAGCCTGCGGGCGGCGTCGCACAACACGGCGCTGCTCCGGGCCGCCGCGGCAGACGCTCCGGAGGGAGTGGTCATCGAGCTCTATGAGGGGCTCGAGGACCTTCCCCCCTACAACGAGGACCGCGACACGGATTTGCCACCGGCCGAGGTCGCCCGTCTTCGGCGGGCGATCGCCGAGGCCGACGGCCTGCTGATCTCCACCCCGGAATACAACGGAACCGTCCCGGGCCAGATCAAGCATGCCGTCGACTGGGCCTCGCGACCCCACGGCCGCGGCTCCGCCCTGTGGGGCAAGCCGGCCGCCGTGATCGGCGCCAGCATCACCGACTACGGGGCGCTGTGGGCGCAGGACCACCTGCGCAAGGCCCTCGGTCTGGCCGGCGCCCGGGCGCTCGAAACCGATCTCCCGGTCGGCCGAGCGCACGAGCGCATCGACGCCGGCGGCGAGCTCACCGACTCCGAGCTGCGCGATCAGCTGGCCGCGGTCGTGGCCGAGCTGGTCAATCATCAGCAGACACTGGCGGCGGTAGCCTAGGCTCGGCGGCGATCCGGCCTATCAGCGAGCACGAAAGTCCCATGCCCTCAATCGATCCCCGCACATCCATCGGCACCGTCCGCCTGACCGTGTCCGACCTGGCCCGCTCGCAGGATTTCTACGAGCGGGCGATCGGATTGGCGGCGACGGAGCAGGACGACGGCACCGTCAGCCTGGGCGTCCCGGGAGAACCACCGGTGGTGGAGCTCCAAGGCGACGCCTCGGCCACGCCGCTGCAGCGCCGAGCCACCGGGCTCTATCACCTGGCGATCCTGCTGCCTACGCGGCGTGACCTGGCCGTGGCGCTGCTCCGGCTGGCTCAGGCGCGCTGGCCGTTGGACGGCGCATCCGATCACCTGGTCAGCGAGGCGCTGTACCTCTCGGACCCGGACGGGAACGGCATCGAGATCTACCGAGACCGCCCGCGCGATCAGTGGCCCGGGTCGGACGGCCGGCTCGAGATGGCGACCCTTCCGCTCGACCTCGACGACGTCCTGAACGAGCTTTCGCCCGGCGATCGCGGTGAACCCCGCGTTCCCGCCGGCACGACGATCGGTCACGTCCACCTCCAGGTGGCGGATCTGCGCGAGGCCGAGGCGTTCTACCACGGCGTGCTCGGGTTCGACGTGATGGTCAGGCTCTATCCCCAGGCGCTGTTCATCTCGGCGGGCGGCTATCACCACCACATCGGGATGAACACCTGGCACAGCGCCGGCGCCGCCGAGCCCGTTCCCGGCTCGGTCGGTCTGCGTTCCTACGAGGTCCTGCTCCCGAGCCAGGACGAGCTGACCCGGGTGCTGAGTCGAGTCCACGAGGCGGGTCTGGCCACGGAGGAGACTCAGGACGGCGGCGCGCTCCTGCGCGATCCGTCGGGCAACCGCGTCCTCCTGAGGACCGCCCAGCTCAGCGGTGAGGTCTCGTCGGTTGACGACGTGGCCTCGATTCCGAGCAGATCCTCGTAACCGGGCGTCGCTACGCTACGCACCTCGGCGACGTGGCGGAGTGGCTACGCAGCGGCCTGCAAAGCCGTCTACACCGGTTCGATTCCGGTCGTCGCCTCTGGGGTAATGGCAGGGGTGTTCCAGTTGCGCCCGAGATCGGGGGGCTGGTCGAAATTCCTCCCATCATGCGGAGGAAATTCGACCAGGCTCGCGATTGCCGGAATTACACGGTTCGAGCTTCCCTACTGCCTGACGAGCCGCCGGGCGTTGCGGCCCGATGGCCTGGAGGTCCTGGGTAAGCCATACAGTCTGCGTCGTGATCGCCATCCGCTGGCTCGCCGCCACAGGTCTGGCGCGCACGACTGCCGGGGCGCGCGTGGCGGCGTTGGCGCTCGCGGCGAGCCTGGCGCTGGGCTCGGCCGCCCCGCTTGCCCAGGCCGCGTCGCGCGGCCGGGGCTCTCACCCTAAGCCCGCCGGCATTCCCGTGCGGGTGGTGCTGACCACGGCCAGCCTCAGGCGCGCGTTGACCGCGATGCCGGAGCTCCGGCTCCGGCTTGCCCCGACTCGCGGCGTTCCCGTCCTGCATGTCAACGACGACGTCCGGTACCAGACGATGGTCGGGTTTGGCGCGGCCATGACCGACAGCTCAGCCTGGTTGCTCTATCAGCAGCTGCCGGCGCCGGTCCGCCAGGTGGCGATGAGCTCGCTGTTCAGTCGAGCCGGGATTCACCTCGATGTGACTCGGGTGCCGATGGGTGGGTCCGACTTCACCGTGGGCGGGAGGCCCTACAGCTATGACGACCTCCCCGCTGGCGACACCGATCCCCTGCTCCTTCACTTCTCGGTGGCTCACGACGACGCGTACATCCTGCCGGCCCTGCGGCAGATGCTGAGCATCGATCCGGGCGTCGAGGTGCTGGCCAGCCCGTGGAGTCCGCCGCCATGGATGAAGGCGGATCTGTCCTTCGACGACCTGCGCGGGAGCGGAGCTGTGCTGAACCGCTATTACCAGTCCCTGGCCGACTACTTCGTCAAGTTCATTCAGGCGTATCGGAGCCAGGGCGTCCCGATCTGGGGCATAACCCCCGAAAATGAGCCTGACGCCTTCTCGGCGTTCCCCGCTTCCTACATGGCGCCGCAGAATGAAGCGACATTCGTCGGCCAGAATCTGGCTCCCGCGCTGGCGGCCGCCGGGCTCTACCCGCGGATCTACGGAAACGAGACCGGCGGTCACCTCAGCTACGCGCAGACGCTGCTGCAGAGCCCTGGCGCCGCAGACCTGAGCGGACTCGCGTGGCACTGCTACGGCGGCGAGCAGGCGATGAGCCTGGTCCACGAGACCAATCCCGCCATCCAGGAGCTGATGACCGAGTGCTCGCCCGGCATCATCCCGTACAGCTCCGTGGAGGCGGCAATCAGCGGCACCCGCAATTGGGCTTCGGTGATCCTCCTGTGGAACATGGCACTCGACCCATCGGGGGGTCCGGTGCAGCGACCGAACAGCGGCTGTGGCGGATGCTCGGGGTTGCTGCGAATCTCAGAGCGGACTCACACGCTCGGCTACAACCCCAGCTATTACCAGCTCGGTCAGCTCTCCAAGTTCGTGCAACGCGGTGCCGTACGGATCGACACCGAGCGCTGGGTGTCTGATTTCAATACGCTCGCGGGCCACTACGGTGTAACTCCGGGGTTGGACAACGTCGCATTCCTGAACCCCGACGGGACCAGGGTGTTGATCGCCTACAACAGCGGGGCCCACGCGTTCAGCTTCGCCGCCAAGTGGCATGGCCGCTCGTTCACCTACACGCTCGCGGCGGGTGCCACAGTCACGTTCACCTGGAAGTAACCGTTACCAGTTCCAACTCGCCGTCCGGAAGCCAGCGTCCCAGATCACCCGTCCGGAAGGCCCTCCCCCCTCCGAACGGATCCGTGACGAAGGCCTCGGTGGTCAGGTCCGGGCGGCGCGGGTAACCGCAGGCCACGCCGTCACCCCCCACCAGCAGCTCACCGGTCACCCCCACGGGCACCGGCTGACCGCAGCGGTCGACGACATATACGCGAGTATTGGCGATCGGGCGGCCGACGTTCATCGAGCCCGAGCCCTCCACCCGCTTCAGGGTGCAGTAGCCCGCGGTCTCGACGGCGCCGTAGGCGTTCCACAGCGACCGACAACGGTTGAGGATCTCCTCGGCCAGCTCAGGGGAGAGCGGCCGCCCGCCACTGAGCGCTCTGAGGTCACGGGCCGGTTTCAGCCCGCTGTCGATGAGCGCCTGCCACGAGCTCGGCTGGGCGTGAAGGAACGTGGCCCGCTCGGCGGCGATGAGCTGGCTGAGCCGCGCCCCGTCACCTGCCGTGTCGACCGGAGCCAGGACCATCCGGGCGCCGGCGATCAGGGCCGACCAGAGCTCCATGTTCGAGGCGCGGAACAGCGTCGTCGGGAGAACCAGGACCGTGTCGGCCGGGCTGATGCCGAGCTCGGCGGCCATCGCGGTGGCCAGATTGACCACCGCACCATGGTGGATCGCAACGCCCTTCGGGGGTCCAGTCGCCCCCGATGTGTATTGCCAGCAGCACACCGCATCGGGCAGCGCCGGGTCCGATTGCGCTGCGGACTCGGCCACCATCAGGTCGAGCTGCTGCGGCGGCAGTGCGGGGTCAAGCAGGAGATATGCGGCGCCGGCCTTCAGCACCCCTAGCGCGCCCGCGACGAGGTCGACCGACGGCTCGGCGCGGAGCGCCACCACGTCGCCGGGCGCGATCCCGTCCGCCCGCAGGCGATCGGCCACCTGGCCGGCGAGGCGGTCCAGCTCGGCATAGCTGATGGATTGCCCGTCAACCGTGACCGCGGGCGCCTCCGGCTGCCGGCGGGACCGGTCCTGGACGAGCTCGTGTACCCCGCCCGCGAAGCGTTCGGTGACTGTGGCGTTCCACTCGACGAGCTGGCGGCGCTCCTCTGCGGGCGTGAGGATCGGGATCCTCGAGGCGTTCGCGGTCGGATCGGCGGCGACGGCGTCGGCCAGGCGTATCCAGTGCCCGGCCATTCTCTGTGCCGTCGCGGCGTCGAACAGGTCCCGGTCATAGATCAGCCGGCCCGCGATGTGGCCCTCCGGGCGACGGTCGAGCTGCAGCTCCAGGTCAACCTTGAAGTTGCCGACGGCATCGCCGATCTCGCTCTCCATCTGATTGATCGTCCAGGCCGGATCCGGTGCCACGGCCGTAGGCTCCAGGATGAGCATCGTCTGGTAGATCGGATTGGCGTTGGAGACGCCGTCCGGATGCAGCTCGCGGACCAGCCGCTCGAACGGCAGGAGATGGTCGAGGCCGTCGAGCAGCTCGTTGCGGACTCGGAGGACCAAGTCGGTGACGCAAGGGTCGTCGCTCAGGTCGATCCTGAGGACCACGGGTGTCACTGCGTAACCCACGACGGACTCGAGCTCGGGTCGCTGACGCAGGTTTGCCGCGGTGGCGAAGACCACCTCGCGCTGGCCGGAGTATCGGCTGAGCAACAACGACCAGGTGCTCGCCAGCACCTGGAAGAGGGTGGCTCCGACGCCCTGGCCCACCCCGACCAGGCGGTTTACGGTGTCGCCGGGTAGATGCAGCGCGAGCTCACCGCCGCGCAGGCGCGGAGTCTGCTGCCGCGGGCGATCGACGGGCAGGGAAACGACCGGAAGCCCCGTGAGCCGGGTGCGCCAATGCTCCAGCCGGCGCGCGACCCGAGGCTCGGCGATCCAGCTCTGCTCCCAGCGCGCGTAGTCGGCGTATTGCGTCCGGGGCTCAGGGAGCGGAGACGGCAGACCGGCAGAGAAGGCGTCGTACAGGGCGATCAGCTCCATCAGGATCACCCGGTTGACGCTGACGCCGTCGAAGATGAGGTGATGCAGGCTCAGGTAGAGCCGGTGATGGTCCCCGGGGAATCGGATCAGCCGGGGACGCAGGAGTGGCCCTCGGCGCACGTCGTAGGGAACCCTTGAAACCTCCGCCACGAGCCGCACCGCCTGGCGCTCGGCCTCCTCTCGGTTCAGGTGGCTGAGATCGGTCAGCGGCAGGTCGAAGCTCGGGGGCGGCTGCACGACCTGAACGGGCTCACCCGCGACCGTGTCGAAGGTGGTGCGCCAGGCCTCGTGACGCCGCACGATCTCGTTGAATGCGCGGCGGAAGGCCCCCAGGTCGAACCGCCCATCCTTGCGAATCGAGATCGTCTCGTTGTAGCTGATCTGGTTCGGCGCGAGCCGGCTCATGTACCACAGCGCCTCCTGTGCCACCGACAGAGGCGGCGCGTCCGGGCCGGCGGTCGTCGTCTCGCTCACGCGGCGAGGACGTGCAGCTCGGTCAGCCCGCGCAGGCCCAGGTTGGGCCGCCATCCGAAGGCCTGGTCGGGCGCCAGGGACAGCTCGGAGAACCGGGCGAGCAGGGTCTCGAAGGCGATCTGGCCTTCGATCCGGGCCAACGGAGCGCCGAAGCAGAAATGCGCGGCCCAGCCAAAGGCGAGGTGGCGGTTGTCCTCGCGGTCGAGTTCGAGGCGGTCCGGGTCGCTGAAGCGTTCGGGGTCCCGGTTGGCGGCGCCCATCACGGCGATCACCGCGGCGCCTTCCGGAATCTCGTTGCCGCCGAGGACGGTCCCGGCCGGGGCCAGGCGGGCAGTGTGCTGGCTCGGGCTCTCGTAGCGCAACAGCTCCTCGACGGCGCTCGGCATCAGCTCCGGCTCGGATCGGAGTCGCTCGAGCTGCTCGGGCTGGCGCAACAGGGTGAGCAGTCCGTTGCCGATCAGGTTGGTGGTGGTCTCCTGGCCGCCGACCATGGTGACGATGACGTTGGCGACGATCTCCTCCTCGCTCAGGCGATCTCCATCGACCTCGGCCGTGACCAGGGCGTTGATCAGGCCCTCGGTCGGGACGTCGGCCTCGCGGATCACCGCGGCGTGGAAGTAGGTGACCATCTCTTCAACGCTTTGGAGCACCTTCTTCGCGCGACCCGGGTTGTGCTGGAAGTTGCCGAGCATCTCCGCGAAGTCCTGCGACCAGGCCTTGAGCCGCTCGTGATCGGTGGTCGGCACACCAAGCATCTCGGCCGTCACGATCGCGGGCAGCGGGGCGGCCAGCCCGGCCATCACCTCGAGGCGGCCCGCTGCGCCCAGCCGGTCGACGAGGTCCTCGGCGATCTGCCGGATGTGCTCGCGGAGCACCGCGACGCGGCGCGGAGTGAAGGCCGCCGAGGCCAGGCGGCGCACCCGGCCGTGCGCGGGCTGGTCGAGGAACAGCATCTGTCGCACCATCACGGCGGCGACAGGAGTCAGCTCGCCCATGCCCAGCGCGGCCAGCCGGTCGGGAGCCGGGGTCCGGGCGGCGTTGAAGTGATGCAGCACGTCGACCACGTCGGCGTAGCGGGTGACCACCCAGGCGTGCAGATACGGATCCCAGTGCACGGGGGCCTCGTCCCGCAAACGACGGTAGAGCGGGTACGGATCCGCCAGCACCTCTGGGTCGAGGAGGTGGTAGAGGCTGAGCGGCGGAGGCCCTTGCTCGACCGGGGTGGGAGTGCTCATCTCCTCACCCGGCCTCGACCTGATCGCGCACGGTCTGGCGTTGCACCTCGGCGGTGATCTCGGCCACGGTCGGGTGGTCGAACAGGAACCGCAAGGTGATCTCCACGCCGAACAGCTCCTCGAGCCGGACGATCAGCTGCGCGCCGAACATCGAGTGGCCGCCGAGCAGGAAGAAGTTCTCGTCCAGTCCGATCCGCTCGACCTCGAGCAACTCGGCCACGACCGCCGCGGTGGCCGCCTCGATCGATGTTCCCGCCGCTCCCCCATCCGGCTCGTCGCCGGCCGTCTCAGCCGGGACCGGCAGCGCTTCGCGATCGATCTTGCCGTGCTGGGTGAGCGGTAGCGCATCGAGCCAGACATACCTGGAGGGCACCATGTACTCGGGCAGGAAGCCGCCGAGGAACTGATTCAGCTCGTCCTGATCCGGCCGCTCCGGGCCGGCGGCGACGACATAGGCCACCAGCCGGCGGTCGGCGCCGGAACTACCCACTCCGATGGTCACGCTGGCCTCGATTCCGGGGTGGGAGTTCAGGCCGGCCGCGACTTCGCCCGGCTCGACCCGGAACCCGCGGACGCTCAGTTGCTCGTCCAGACGCCCGAGAAACTCGAGCGAGCCGTCCGGGCGCTCGCGCACGCGGTCACCGGTCCGGTAGCGCCGCCCCGGCTGGTCATTCAGGAACCGCTCGGCGGTGAGCTCGGGTCGGTTGAGGTAGCCGCGGGCGATCGCCGCACCCCCAAGCACGAGCTCACCCGCGACGCCCGGCTCGACGGCAGCGAGCCGTTCGTCGACGATCTCGGCCACGACCCCGGCGATCGGGTGGCCGATCGACGGCAACCCCTCGCCGCCCGCGGCGACCGCGCCGGAGGTGGCCACCACCGCGGTCTCGCTGAGCCCATAGTTGTTGACCACGGTGAACGGGAGGTCCGGCGGCGGCCGGCGGGTCAGAGCATCGCCTCCGGTCAGCAACTGCCGGAGGGCAACGTCGTCTGGCCACGCCAGACCGATGACCCCCTCGGCCACGGCCGTCGGCAGGAAGCTGACGGTGATGCCCTCCGCCACCAGCCAGTCGCGGAGGCCCACCGGGTCCCCACGCAGGTCTTCAGGCACCACGTGGATCGACGCGCCGGAGGCCAGGCTGGGCCAGATCTCCCAGACCGCGGCATCGAAGCCGGGGCTGGCGATCTGCGTGCACCGGTCGGCCTCGCCCAGCGTGAAAGCCGCGCGATGCCAGTCGACCAGGTTGGTCAGGCTGGCGTGTTCCACCATGACGCCCTTGGGGCGCCCGGTCGAGCCCGAGGTGTAGACCACGTAGGCGAGATCGGTCGGGCGCGGCGGCGGTGGCAGGGCCTCCCCATCCTCCGGGACCGAGCCGTCGGTCGATTCGCTACCGCCGGCCACCACGACGGTCGGTCGATCGCCATGCGCGGCGAGCCTGGCCGCGGTGCCGGCGTCGGTCACCACGGCGGTGGCACCCGAGTCCTCCAGCATCCAACGCACCCGCTCGTCCGGGTAATTGGGGTCGATCGCCACATACGCGGCGCCTGCCCTGAAGATGGCCAGCGCGGCGACCACGAGACCGGCCGAACGATCCAGGCACTCGCCGACCAGGTCGCCGGGCTTGACTCCGAGCTGGCGCAGCCGACGCGCCAGGCGGTCCGCCGCCGCCAGCAGTTCGGAATACGTGAACGATCCGTCCGGGCCCCGCACCGCGAGGTTCCCTGCACCAGCTACGGCCATCTGATCTATCAGCGGCAGGACTGTCGTCCCCATGGTCACCGTGTCGCTGTGTCGCCCTGCATCCCCTGACCACCGAGCGGGCCAGAAAACAGATGATCGCAGGTTCCCGAGCCCGGTTGTCCGAATTCGGCGCAGCCGGCTTACGCAGAACTGATCTTGGCCCGGCCTACTCGGACCTCTCGGCGGCGCCGGGGCTATACTCGCGCCTCCGCGCGGCTGTAGCTCAGTTGGCTAGAGCGTCTGCTTGCCATGCAGAAGGTCGAGGGTTCGAGTCCCTTCAGCCGCTTGCTGCGAAAGCCCTGCTAATCGCGGGGTTTTCTGCTTTCTGGGGTTGGTGGGATGCGCGCGACGGTCGGCACGGGTCCCACTTTTGGGTACCACTTGGACTGCTTAGTTGCCCGCGGACGGCGGCGCT
>CAWEGQ010000010.1:0-39425 GCA_963808605.1 uncultured Solirubrobacterales bacterium | reverse complement strand
GTCGGGGTTGGGCTATGGAAGCGATTTGGAAGCGTCCCGACATGGGAAGCGCCCCCGCTCTGACCCGGCTCAGCATCGGAAGCGTGTCGCTGGTCGCGGTCGCCCTCGAATCGCCGATTCGCGGCCTTAAGCGTCTCGGCGTTCCGGGCGAGCCGTTTCTTCCTAGTCAGTCTTCCTGGAGTGGCCTGCGTCTGCCGTCACGAGCAGCGACTCGGCGGGTCTTGCTCATGGCGACGGGACGCCGGGTCGCGCGAGTACTGGCTTGCTCGTGCCCTGGGCTGGCTTGACTGCGCGTTTTGCTGAGACTAGGGTCATGGCGTGGAGGCTGGACCGGGCATCCGTGCCGCGCGTGAAGCGGCAGCGAGTGAGACGCTGGCGCGGTGGTACGAGGCGTGGAACGCGCACAGCGTGGACGCGATCTCGGCGTTGATGACCGACGACGTGCGATACGAGGACCCAGCGGCACCCGCACCCGTCATGCACGGTCGTGCAGACGTCGAGCAGTATGCCCGTCGTGCCTTTGCCGGCATACCGGACCTTCACCTTGAAAAGCTGGAGGAGTGGGTGACATCCGGCGGAGATGTGATCGCCAGCTACTGGCGCCTGTCTGGCACGTTCGCTTCCGAACTCGCCGCGCCCGGTCTTCCGTCGCTGGCTCCCACCGGCGGTCGCCTCGATCTCCTTGGCATGGACCGCAGCGAGATCCGCGACGAGCGCCTCGCGCGGCATCAGATCTTCTGGGACATCGCCGAGCTCAGCCGGCAGCTGGGCGCGTTGCCTCTGCGTGGCAGCCGTGCGGAACGGATCGCACGACACCTACAGCGGGTCACCGCTCGACGGCTACGCGCAACTCACTAAACGCTGCAACGTCTGTCGCCACGTACCAGCGAGCGTCGGCGAGAACGAAAGGACTCGTCAGCAGTCGCTCCACGCCGAGCACTGGTCCGCCCAGTTGAGGTAACGCTCGGAATACAGCCCGCCGGCTGTGGCATAGACGTGGCGGCGAGCGTACTCGGAGAACGACAGCGGTAGTCTCGCCCGGGGGGCGAAGCTATCGAGCCGGTCGAGGTAGAACAGGACGACCTCGCCCCAATGGCCCAGCAGGATCGGCAGATCGGCCCACCCTACCCGCCGTGTCCGGTCGGGACTAACGGAGCGCCTCAAGTCCAGGCAGGACCAGTCGAACTTCGCGGGCTTCCGGACGAGCGCTTTTGCGATTCCTTCTCCGACAGGAGCCGTCTCAGAGCCGGATTCGTGCTCGGGTTCTGCTGCTTTTGGACATGAAGCCGCAGAGCTTCAGCACGTGACCGCTTCAGGCGTCGAGCGGTAGCGTGCGACGGTCGACGACGCCGTCGACACCGCGGACCGGCTAGGGGTCCCAAACTGTCCGCAAGCGACAGCGGAAGCCCGGCGTTTGCGGACCGCTGTGGCGACTGCTTCGCCCGGCGAGCGATGGCGGACCGGGTACGCCCGCGATCGTGGACGTGATCCGGTTTTCTGACTCTGGTCAGGCTCGCTACCACTCCGGCGCCGCCTGGCTTGCGTTTACTCGAGCAAGCCACGCTCCTTCAGGAAGTCACGGTTCGCCTGGCCGACCTCGATCAGGTGCCCGTCTGGATCGTGCAGGTAGCAACGCAGCTCGACGCCGTGGTCGACTGGCGGGGTCAAGAACTGGGCTCCTTTGGCGCTCCAGTCGTCGTAGATCTCTTGGATGTTGGCGACACGGATGTTCAGGAAGCTGCTTGTCGTGTTGGGATCGGGTGCAGTCAGCGTCACAGCTGGCTTGTCGTCGGTCGGGCCACCGCCCGAGTTGATGATGATCCAGCTGTTCGCGAGCGCGACGACCGCGGGGCTTTCGGAGACGACTTCACCGCCGAGGACATGTGCGTAGAAGTCTCGCGAGCGAGCGATGTCCTCCGACACGACGAAGTGGGTGAGCAGGATGCCCGTTTCGGGGGCAGGGAACGTCGCCATATCAGTCTCCTCTAGGTCGTTGAGGGCGGTACCACGCAAACCGTATGAAAGGCGTGGTGAGCTCAGCGATGAGTAGTTCATGGTGTCTGCGGAACCAGTCGGTCAGGTGTTCGCGATTGTCCTTTGGGTGATGAAGCGGTGGATGGCTTCGTTGGCGTTGTCCTGAAATGATGGGTTGGCCAGATCGGGCAAGAGGTCGGCTTGGCTGAACAAGGGACCTTTCAGCGTGTTGGCCGCGCTGGCGTAAAACGTGCCGCTGGACAGGGTCGGGTCGGTGACGCCGTCGACGAGCCGCTTCGCTCCCACGTCGAGTTTGTGGGCGAGACCTAGGGCGGGCATGACGTACTTGGCGGCTACCTGCATCGGTAGGGGAAGGCCGTTGGGGGCGCCGGTGCCGGTGGTGTTCCCGGGGCTCACGGTGATGAAGCGGCGATCGGGGTGTTGGCGAGCCAGGTAGGCCATCCAGAGGGCCCCGATGTACTTGGCCTGCGCGAACGCTAGGTTGAAGTCAGCTTTTTTGCTGGCGAAGTAGCTGCCGTCGATGACGGTGGCGAGTTCATCGGCGGAGGTTGAGACGAAGGATGGCCCTTTCATCCGCAACTTCGGAACTCCGCGGACTGCTTCACTTCCGGCGAGGACCGCAACCTCGCCAAGCCGGTCCTCGGCCAGGAGCCCTTCGAGGAGGACGACGTGGCCAAGGACGTTCGTCGCGAACACGGTGGTGACCCCGTCAGCGGTCAAGTCCATCGTCTTCGGGCCAATGACGCCGGCGTTCATGACCAGCGCATCGATGGATCCGCTGATGTCGGCCAGGCCGGCGCGGACCGAATCCAGATTGGCGACGTCCATGACAATGATGTCGAAGATGCGCCGGCCGGTCTCCGCTTCGAGCTCGGCCTTCGCCGTTGTCGCCTTGTCTCGGTTCCGGCACGCCAGGTAGATGCGGGCGATCTCCGGACGTGATGCCAGTTGCCGGGCCACCTCCTTGCCGATTCCGGCGTTGGCACCCGTGATCAACACGGTCTTTTCCGGGGTTGTGCTCATCGAGTTCCTCTCACGTTTGAAGGTCCAGGCCGGGTTGGCTGAATGGTGTCGTCAGCCAGCCCGGCTTCTTTGCGTGACTGGATTGATCGATCCACTCTGGCAGACCTGAACTGGAATGTCAAAGCCATTCTGATCGCTATACTTTCTCCCGATGTCCTCAAGGAGTTCTGATCGGCCGCGGTTGACGCGCAAGGGTGAGGCGACGCGCGCGCGGATCGTTGACGCCGCGGCGGCGCTGATCTTTCAGCAGGGCGTTGCCGGCACGACGGTCGAGGAAGTGCGCGACGGTGCACACGTGAGCAGCTCACAGCTCTACCACTACTTCGAGGACAAGCCGGCGCTGGTCCGCGCAGTCATCGAGCGCCAGGCCGACATGGCTATCGGCACACAGGACCAGTTCGACCTCAGCAGCCTCGATGGCCTCCGGGAGTGGCGCGACTTCGTCGTCGATCACGCCCGCGACACGGACGGGCGCGGCGGTTGTCCCATCGGCTCGCTTGGTTCCGCGCTTGCTGAGACTGAACCCGAAGCCAGGTCAATGGTTGCGGCGTCCTTCAAGCGTTGGGAGGCCAGCATCATGGCTGGTCTTCTGCGGATGCACGCGCTTGGCCGACTCGAGCCGGAGGCCGATCCGCGCCAGCTCGCGCTGGCCTTGCTCGCCGCGCTTCAAGGCGGCCTACTGCTGGCTCAGATCCAGCGCAACCCCGAACCGCTCGCCGCCGCGCTCGATGCGATGCTCACGCTCATCGCCACCCTCAGCAGCACGACGAGCACTTCGCTCAACAGCTGAGCCGACGGACCGACGTCAGTCGGTCGCGGTGCGCACCAGCACTGCCTAGAGGTAAATCAGCGAAGGCGGCCGCGCCGGCGGGTGATCGAGGTTCTGGGTGGGCCTGTGTCCCGGTGACCACGGTCATGGTGGACGCAGCCCCGCACCAACTCTTCAGAACACGAGGGTGGCCCGGCCGCCAACCTCGCTGGCCGTACCCGAAGGCGAGCGCGGAGCCGGCGATCAAGACCGTTGAGGCTGCCCTCTGGGAGGAAGCACGCTGACAGACCGCCCCGTATTGGATTGCATGAGCCAAACCTGGTACAGTCGGCCCTAGTAGGAGTGGATTGCTTGTTCCAACTATCAAAGGGATGTCGACTATGGATCTGCAAGACAAGAAGGCTCTGATCACCGGTGGCACCTCCGGGATGGGTATCGCCGTCGCACTGTCGATGGCCGAAAAGGGCGCGTCAGTGATCATCACCGGCCGCGATGAGACCCGCGGCGCGAGCACGGTAGAGGAGATCCGCGCGGGTGGACACGATGCGCAGTTCATCGCCGCTGATTTCTCCGAGATGTCCGAGGTGCGGCGCGTCGCCGACGCGGCAGGGGAGATCGATGTTCTGGTCAACTGTGCCGGCTTTGCCGCCCTCGCACCAACGGTCGACACCGACGAGGCGGCGTTCGACGGTCTGTTCCAGGTCAACGTCAAGGCGCCGTTCTTTCTCGTCGCCGCGCTCGCCCCGAAGATCGCCGCCCGGGGCGGCGGCTCGATCATCAACGTCTCAACGATGGTCGCGAGCTACGGCCAGCCAGGCATGGCTGCCTACGGCGCGTCGCGGGCGTCGATCGAGCTGCTCACCAAAGCGTGGGCTGCCGAATTCGGGCCGCAGAACGTCCGCGTCAACGCGGTCGCTCCCGGTCCGACGTTGACCCCGGCGCTGGAGCCGAGGTTGGAGATGGCCAAGGAGTTCGCCAAGACGATTCCGCTCGGTCGCGTCGCGGACGTGCACGAGCTGTCCGACGTCATCACGTTCCTCGCGACCCCGTCGGCCGGCTACATCAACGGCGCGATTATCCCCGTCGACGGTGGCCGCCTCGCGATCTGAGAGCAGGCGAGATGATCCTCGTCACCACTCCCGGCGATGTTCGGACACGAAGCCACTCGGCTGCTCGCCCACGATCCTGCTCGCTCGCAACCCGGACAAGGTCCCCGGGTTGCGAGCCGGTTCGAGTCCAGGCGTCGGCTTTTAGCTATTTGCAGGGAACCCGGCGTGGTGGTTGGACCGATCATCGGTCTCGACTGCGGCACCCACGCTGACGGACCGGGGCTAGTGGCTCACCGGACGGGGTCAGGGTTTGGCTTTCGCGTCCTGGCCAGATCCGTGAACGGGGTCGCCGCCGACCTGCGCTAGGCGAGTGGTGAACACCAGGCCGACACCGCCGATGATGTTGCCGATAACCGCTATGGAGACGTTGCTGAGCAGGTCGAGCCAGGAAGCGTGGGCAGTCCCGGATAACACTCCGAGGAACATCTCCCCGAAGCCGACTACCGCGTGATTCAGGGTCGGCGCCGACAGTACGAATCCGGCCAACATCGCCACGAGTATCCGCGCACTTGCACTGTCGGCTGCCGCGCTGATCCACGTGAACGAGGTCATTACAACGCCCGCCGCCACGGCGCTGAGCAGGGCCGGAAGGAACGAGCGGTTAGCCAGCGTGTCGGCGACGACGCCGGCGGCATGCAATGACCCGGGCGGCAGCACTCCCTTGACCGAGAAGGCTGCCCCAAGTAGGGCGAGGCCGACGAAGTTCACCGCGAGGGTGATTCCCCACATGCGCACGAGCGTGCGCATGAGCGCGCGACCGGCGAACACGGTGCCGACTGGGATCAGGAAATTCTCGGTGAAGAGTTCAGCTCGCCCGATGGTGATGAACACGAAGCCAAGTCCGAACAGCAGGGAGGCAATCACGTGCGCCGCGGCTTCGGGCATCGTCGTCGACAGCCCGGCGGTAGCGACGACGACGGCGACGATGCCCAACATGACATCGGCTCCTCCGGCGAAGGCCGTGGCGGCGAGCGCAGGCCATCCTCGCTCGAGGCGTCGCTCGCCCTCCATCAGTCCCTCGTCCCAAATCTGCTCGGGCGCGCGATCAGCCACGGCGATCAACCGCGTCTGCGTCGCGCGCCTCGCCGCGGCGCTCCTGCACCCACTCAGCGAGCATGAACTCGATGCTCTCGACCAGCGCGAAGACCAGCGACGCGCCGAGCGCACCCCCGAACCAGGCCCACGCGCCCGTGAGCAACTCCGCGACGCCGCGCGCCGTCGCGATAGCGAGAGCGACCGAGATGAACGCTAGCGCGGTAGCCAAGGTGGTCACCTGGTCAGTCCCCTTCTCCAGCGGTACGCGAAAGCCCCGGGTGAGCACGCCCTCCAAACCACCGAAGGCGAGGACCGCCCCGACACCGAATAGGAGTAGATCACCAAAGCGTGGCTGTCCACGGCGGAGTTGGACTGCGCCAAAGCTCGCCGTGATGGTCACTGAGTACCCGAACGCAGTCGCGTTTCCGCCGAGCGATTGGCTGAGGCCCGTGTGCACACGGCGTGGCGTGCGGCGGCCCCGGCCTTTTGCGCTCTCGAGTCTTGCCTTGTCGTCGCTCACACGCATCGATTCGACGTTGTGCCACGAACTCCCCCGCCTCCGATCGAGCCGGCTTGGTGTTCGGCGACGCGCGGCTGCGCCGTCCGCATACTGACTGCCGAGATAGCTGCTTAATGCAATCATGGCAGTATGCAGCCAACTTCCTCTCGCGTTCCACAAAGCGGCGCAGCGCCGGCGCCCGAGAACCGGCCGGAGCGGGACGAGTTCGTGGATGCCGTGCTCGGGGCGAGTCGGGCGCTGGTTGCGGTGGCGGCACGTTCGCTGGCCACCGTTGCCGATGACGTGACCTTGGCGCAGTACCGGGTGCTGATCGAGCTGGCCTCGCGCGGCCCGCAGCGGGTGGCTGACCTCGCCACCGCTCTGAGCGTCGATCGCTCGACGGCGACGCGGATGTGCGAGCGGCTGGTGCGTAAGCATCTCGTTCACCGGCGCCGCCTCAGCGAGGATCGACGGGTCGTGCGCGTGTCACTCTCGGCGGCCGGCGTGGAGCTGGTGATGGAGGTCAGCCGTCGGCGGCGACAGGAGATCGCCGCGATCGTGCAGCGCATCCCCTCGGCCCACCGCCCGCCGGTTCTCGACGCGCTGCGCGCGTTCGCCGCGGCGGCGGGCGAAGTGCCCGAGCAGGACTGGTCCCTCGGTTGGGACATCGACCCGTGATCGGGCATCGGACCCCGAGAGCGGCGTCGGCCGGCGGGCTGGAGCCGGAGCGCCGGTTGGTCCTCGGGTGGCTGGGGTCGGGTCGGCTCGGGCTGAGTGTGATGGCGCTGATCGTCGGCGTGGGCGCCGGCCTGGGTGCCGCTGGGTTTCGCTGGCTGATCTTTACCGTCACCTGGCTGGTCACCGGTCATCGAGAGTTCGGCCAGCAGGGTCACGCCGGCAGCCTTCATGTCCCGTTTCTCGGCCTCTGGTTCGTGCTCGTGGCACCGATCATCGGGGGACTCCTGTACGGCCCGCTGGTCCAACGGTTCGCGCGGGAGGCGCGCGGGCACGGGGTGCCGGAGGTGATGCTTGCGGTGGCGGAGAACGGGGGGCGGATCCGCCCGCCGGTGACGATCGTCAAGGCGCTGGCCTCGGCGATCACGATCGGCACGGGTGGCTCCGTTGGACGGGAGGGACCGATCGTGCAGATCGGCTCGGCGCTGGCGTCAACGCTGGGCCAGTTCGTGCGGGTGTCGGAGAACCGGCTGCGGATCGTCGTCGCGTGTGGCGCGGCGGGAGGCATTGCCGCCACCTTCAATGCACCGCTCACCGGGCTGTTCTTCGGCTTCGAGATCATCCTGCGCGAGTTCTCCCTCGACGCCCTGGTCGCGACGAGTCTGGCCGCCGTCACCGGCGACGTCGTGAGCCGGGCCTTCTTCGGGTCAGCCCCGTTTTTCACCGCGATCCCGCACGACCTCACGGTTACCAACGACACGACGTACCTGCTGGTGGCGGTGCTGGCGATCGGGGCCGGACTGCTCGGGCTGGGCTTCAAGACGGTCCTCTACCGGATGGAGGACTTCGTCGATGAGCTCTGGTCTGGACGGCCCGAGTGGGCCCGCCCCGCGGTCGGCGGGATCGCCCTCGGACTGCTGCTGCTGGCGGTGCCCCAGATGTACGGCGTCGGCTACCCGGTGATGGACAAGGCGATCGCCGGACACGTCGTCCTCGGGTTGGTCGCGCTGTTCCTCGTGGCGAAGATCCTGGCCACCAGCCTCACCCTGTCGATCGGCGGCTCGGGAGGGGTGTTCGCCCCATCACTCTTCATCGGGGCGATGGCGGGAATGCTGTTCGGCACGCTCGCGCACGACGTGTTCGGCTCGGCGATCGGTCCGCCGGCGATGTACGCCGTCATCGCCATGGGCGGTGTGTTCGCCGGAGCGGCGCAGGCCCCGCTGACCGCGATCGCCAGCGTGATCGAGATGACTGGGAACTTCAGCCTGACCCTTCCGGTGATGCTGGCCTCCGGAATCGCGGCGGCGGTCTCCAAGCACTTCTCCTACGGCAGCGTCTACACGACCAAGCTGCTCCGCCGCGGGATCGACATCGAGCGGCCGAAGACGGCCAACCTGCCCAAACGCTCACCGTTCGAGGAACGTGAGATCGTCGCGTCAGCCGATCACACCCAGATCACCGCCTACTTGGAAGCATGAGCGAACCGGCTGACCGGAAACGCGGCTCGGCTACCGTGGAGTCGTGCCTGTGCTGTCCGCTGATGGGCTTCGTAAGACCGTCGGCTCGGGCCGTGGGCGCCGCGTGGTCCTCGACGGTGCCAGTCTCTCGGTCGAGCGCGACGAGGTCGTCGCGGTGCTCGGGCGCTCCGGCAGCGGTAAGTCGACGCTGCTTCATCTGCTCGGGGGCCTCGATGTCGCCGAGGCGGGCGAGATCATCGTCGGCGGCGAACGGCTGACGGGGCTCGGTCCTCGGGCGCTGGCCCGACTCCGTCTGCATCGGATCGGATTCGTCTTCCAGCAGTTCCACCTGATCGAGGAGCTCACCGGGGCCGAGAACGTGTTGTTGCCTGCGCGGCTGCCCGGGGCGCCGCCCGGTGGCATCCGACGGGCGGCGGACCTGATCGAGGAGCTCGGCGTCGGCGACGTTGCCGATCATCTCCCGCACGAGCTCTCGGGCGGCGAGCAGCAGCGGTTCGCGCTCGCCCGCGCCCTGGTCAACGACCCGAGCGTGCTGCTGGCCGACGAGCCCACAGGGAGCCTCGACCAGGAGAACGGCGCGGCGGTCCTCGAGCTGTTGCGGGGCCTGGGTGGCCGTGCGGTGGTGATCGTTACGCACGAGCGCGACGCGGCCTCGATCGCCGACCGGGTGTTGTCGCTCGTTGACGGGCGGCTCGAGTCCGCTTCGGACTACGCGCCCGGCCCTGAGCGCGTGCCCGGGCCGGCCGCGTGAGCGCAGTCAACTGGGTGCGGGCGTCGCTCGGCGAGGCGCGCCGGGGCCTGGCGCTCCGTCGACGGCGCACGCTGTTGAGCGCCGCCGGAATCGCCCTGGCGGCGGCTATGCTGGCGGCCTCGGTCGTGGTCTCCGACGGCCTTGGGCGCGGATTTGACCGGGCGGCCAAGGCCGCCGACCTCCCCGATCTGATCGTCCGTTTCAACCCCGAGTCCGAGCAGCGCGTGATCAAGAGGATCACGGCGCTGCCCGACGTCGCTGGTTACCAGACCCGGTTCGAGCTGACCAACGTGTCGATCGACGCGGGCGGTCGCGACCGCGGCGACGCCGTCGCGGAGGTGCTCTCGCCCTCCCGCCGGCGCGGTTACGCGATCGTCGCCGGACGCGGCTTGCAGGGCTCGGGGGCAGAGGTCCTGGTCGAGCGGGCGTTCGCCGATGCCTTCGGCCTCGGGCCTGGCGGCACGATGTACGTGCGCGGGCTTGGGCGCGAGCGGGTGGTGGGGCTGGTCGAGGCGCCGGACAACGTCGGCTATCCGCTGGCCAAGCCCCGCTTCTACCTGAGCCGAGCCCAGATCGACGCTCGCTTCGGCGCCGGCGCGAACCCGCGGGTCAACCTCGCGCAGGTCTGGCTGCGTGACCCGAGATATCTGGACGAGGTGCTGGTCCAGGCTCGCGCCAGCAGCTTCGGGCTGCACGACATCCAGTTCGCGACCCGAGCGGGAATTCGCGTGTTGCTCGATCAGGCGGCCGGGATCGTGATCGATCTCCTGGTTGCGCTGTCGCTGATCGCGCTGCTGACCGCGAGTGTGATGCTGGCGGCCTCGGCACGCGCCGAGGTCCAGCGGCGGCTCGGCGCGATCGGGATCCGCCAAGCCGTCGGCGCCACCCGGCGGCACGTCGTCGCCACGCAGGCGCTCGAGGCCGCGCTGGTCGCCGCGCCGGCGGCGAGCATCGGCACGCTCGCCGGTGGGCTCGCGACCTACGGTGCCACCGGCCGCCTGTTGACGCTGCTGAACGAGCCTGCCCCCGGGAGCGGCCTGCTGCTTCCGCTGGCCGCCGGCTGGGTGATCAGCGTCGCGATCCCGGTCCTCGGCGCGGCCTGGCCCACGTTCACAGCTGCCGGAACCAGCGTCGTCGGGCTGCTGCGGGGCGCCGGATTGGCTCGCGGCGGGCGGGTCCGGAGCGGAGCCGGTCACCGGCGGGGCGGTCTGGCGGCGCTCGGATTCAGACTGGCCAGCGCCCGCCGGACACGGCTGGCGGCGACGATCGTGATGCTCGCGCTGTCGAGCGCCTTCGTGCTGCTGATGGTGACGCTCGCCTCGGCTCTGAGCACCCTGGAGACCGACCCTGGTGCGCTGGGCAAGCGCTACCAGCTGACCGCATCGCTGCCGCCATCGAGCCTCGGCGAGGTGCAGCGGATCTCCGGCGTGGCCAGCGCCGCCCCCCGCTATGAGGTCCAGGGCGCCGACTCCTTCGCGCTCGGGGAGACGATCAACGTGGTCGCCTATCCGGGCGAGCACACCCGTTTCGAGGCCCCGCCTCTGACGTCCGGTAAGCGGCTGCGGGGCGACGGTCAGGCGGAGGTCGGCGCCGGTCTGGCCGATGCCCTCGGCCTCAGCCCCGGTTCCACGCTCGGACTCGCGCTGCCGTCGGGCTCGGAGCTGCGGCTGACCGTCTCCGGAGTCGTCAGCTCGCTGGATCATGACGGCCGGGTGGCCTATGTGCCCGCGGTGGCACTGCTGCGGGCGGACCCCTCGGCTCCGTCGGCGATCGCCGTGCGGTTGACCGCGCACGCCAATCCGGGCGCCGTGTTCAAAGCCCTGCGCGCGCTCGGGGCCGAGCCGGCGCAGGCCACCGGCGCCACGGCGCGCGGGGTCCCGCTCGTCAACATCCTGCGGACGATCCTCCGCGCGGTGGCGATCGTCGACGGACTGGTGTGCCTGTACGCGCTGATCCAGGCCTGCGCGCTGACCGTCCAGGAACGGCGGCGCAGCATCGCCGTGCTGCGGGCCGGCGGCGCCGGGGGCGCCGCCGTACGCCGGCTGCTCCTGGGAGCGGCACTGACCCTGATCGTGCCGGCGGCGCTGATCGGCGTCGCCCTCGAGTGGCTCGTGCTCGGTCCGGCGGTCTCGCGGCTCGCCGTCAGCTATGCGACGCTGTCGCTCGACCCGACGCTCCCGCAGGCCTTCGCCGTGATTGCCGGGCTGCTGGCGGCCGGCGTACTGGCGGTGAGCTGGGTCGCCGCCCGGACCTCGCGGGAACCGGTCGTCGACGGGCTGTCGGCGTGAGCAGGCCACCGAGGCGCAGGAGCGGCGGATGATCGCGATCACTCGCCGGCACGCGCTGATCGGTGCCGGCCGCCTGACGCTGGCCGGATCGTTGGCACTCGCAGGCTGCGGCTCGCAGCGATCGGCAGCACCGTCCGGGTCGACGCTGATCAGCACGTGGCACGACCCGACGGGCGACGGTCAGCTGCGGCTCGGGCCGGGCGAGCCGCTGCTCGACCGGCTGGAGCTCGGGCCCCGGGCAACCTCGATGGGCGGGCTGGCCACGTTCGCGCACCTGACCGACGCCCACGTACTCGATCCGTCGTCCCCCGCGCGGGTACCGTTCCTCGACCGCCTCGGGCCGCCGTTCCAGTCGACCTTCCGGCCCCAGGAGGCCCTCACCGCGCAGGTCCTCGACGGCGCGCTCCGGGCGGTTCGGGCACTCCGACCCGAGGCCGTGATCCAGGGCGGCGACCTGATCGACAACGACCAGAGCAACGAGCTGGAGCGGGCGCTGGCCTTGCTGCGCGGCGCCGTGGTCGATCCCGGGAGCGGCAGGCAGGGCTACTTCGGCGTTCAGTCCGCGCGCGACGCCGACCCGTTCTACTACCGGCCGGACCTCGACGCTCCTCGTCATCCCGGGTTGTTGCAGGCCGCCAGCCGCGGCTTCCGAGGCGCCGGGCTCGGCACGCCCTGGTACCCGGTGCTGGGCGACCACGATGTGCTCGTCGCGGGAGAGCTCGTACCCACGGAGCTGACGCGGTCGCTGGCCGTCGGCACGCGCGCGCTCTGGGACCTGCCCCATGGCCTGTCGTTGCCGCCCGGAACCAAGGTCAGCTCCGGCGGTTCGCCGGACGGTCCCCCGCTGCCGAGCCTCGTCGACAGCCTGCTGAGTCGCGCGCTCGCCGGCCCGACCGTCACCGTCCCACCGGACCCGGCCCGGCGACAGCTGTCCGTGGCGGAGGTGATCGCCGGCCTGCGCGCGGGCTCACGCCTCGATCGAACCGCCGCCGTCGCCGAGCCGGATCGGCTCGACTACAGCGTCGATCTCGGATCCTCGGTGCGGCTGCTGGTGCTCGACCTGGCCAGGCGCGCGGGCGGGTCCGGCGGCCTGGTGGTGCCAGGACAGGCGGAGTGGACCGGCCGGGAGCTCGCCTCGGCAGGCGATCGCTGGGTGCTCGTCGTATCCCATCAACCGCTGGCTAGCTCGGCCGGCGGCGAGGCGGTGCTATCCGTACTCGACGGCCACCCTCGCGTCGTCGCCGCGCTTTCCGGCCACACCCACCGAAACCTGATCGAGCCGCGCAGAACCGCGACCGGCGGGTACTGGCTGATCAGCACAGCATCATTGATCGACTACCCGCAGCAGGCCCGGGCGCTGCGGCTGTCGGCGACCGAGGGCGGCGGTGTCGCCCTGCGGACGTGGATGCTCGACCATGTCGGAGACGGTGCGCTGGGTGGGATCTCGCGCGAGCTGTCCTACCTCGATGCAGAGGGCGGGCGGCCGCTGCGGTTCGCCGGCTCGCGGCTGGACCGCAACGTCACGCTGTACCGCGCCGCCCCACGACAGGGCTAGCTTTGAGCAGAGCGAACCATCGCCCGCCGTCCTGCCACCAACTGGCTTGGACCAAGCCCGCCTCGGCCGCCACCGCGGCGATGTCGGTGACGGACACCTCGGCCCACGGGAACCAGTCGCTGGACCCCAGCGGGGTCTCGAGCCTGGCTTGCGTGCGGATCGAGGCGGTGCCGGGCGCTGTGAGCTCCACCAGAATGCGGCCGTCGCCCGCGAGCAGCCCGTGGATGCGGCGGAGCAAGCGGGCGGGCTGGCCGCCGATCCCGATGTTGCCGTCGAGCAACAGCGCGCCTCGCCAATTTCCGACCCCGGGTAGCTCGTCGAAGATGGAGGCGACGATCGCCAGCGCGCCGGCGCCACAGGCAAGTTCGACGGCGGCGGGGGAGATGTCCACGCCGAGGCCGAACACGCCGCGCCGGGCCATGGCGTGGAGATGGCGACCCGGCCCGCAGCCCACGTCGAGCACGGGCCCGTCGAGCTGGGAGAGGGCCCGCACGTCGACTTCATCCGCCGCGTCCAGCCAGCGCTCGAGCAGTACCTGACGCGCGCTGCCGTCCCGCAGGCGTGCCACCACCGGGGAGCTGGACGATCCGAGCGCGGTCAGCCGTTCTCGGAGGAGCTCGCCGTAGATGGCCAGTGGGCTGCTCACGTCAACGCTCCGAGCGCTGCGGCAAATCGCGAGTACGGGGCCTCTCGCGCGACGAGTTGTGCATCGGCGATCGTGTCGACGTCCGTCAGCCACGGCTGCTCGTAGGTCTGGAGGCCGAGCGAGGCGAAGCGCGCCCGCTGGTGGCGCATCGTCGTCTCGCTGCTCATCGGGATGTCCTTGAACGCGCGCGGAAACGACTCGCGCAGACCGACGCTCCAGTATCCGCCGTCGTATGCGGGCCCGAGCACGGCGTCGAATCGTGTCAGCGCACCCAGCCCGTCGCTGAGCAGCTCGGGCGTCAGCTGGGGAGTGTCCATCCCGACCAGTAACGCCGGCCCGCCGACGTCGGCGAACGCGTAATGGAGCCGCTGGGCGAAGGCGCCCCCGCGCTGGGCGAGCACCTCCAGGCCGGGGCGTCGCCAACGGCGGTCGGAGCCGTCGAGCATCAGCACCTTGCGTGAGGCGGGAGTGCGGGCGACGACCTCGAGCGTGTCCGACAGTGCCGCCGCCGCCAGGTCGGCCGCCTGGGCGGGAGAGCAGGGCGGACACAGCCGCGTCTTGGCGAAGCCGGCACGCGGGTCCTTGGCGATCACGATCAGCGCGGGGCCTCTCACCGCAGCGCCGCCTGAGCGAACTCGGCCATGCCTGCGGCGAAGTCCTCCTCGGCGCTGAAGCCGAGCTGGCTGGTCGCCTTGGCCGCCGAGGCGAACACGTGCCGGACGTCGCCCAGCCGGAAGCCTGCGGTCACGACGGGCTCCGGGGCCGACCGGCTCTGCTCTGCGCACAGGGTCCTGGCCATCTCGAGGATGCTGCGGGGCTGGCCACTAGCGACGTTGAACGCGCCCGAGACGGCCTCGGCGCTCGTCAGCGCGACGGCGTTGGCGCGCGCGACGTCGCGCACATGGACGAAGTCGCGGAGCTGGCCGCCATCCTCGAAGACCTGGGGTGGCTCGCCGCGGGCCAGCGAGCTGGCGAAGATCGACGCCACGCCGGCATAGGGCGTGTTGCGCGGCATCCGCGGGCCGTACACGTTGTGGTAGCGAAGCGCGGTGAAGGTGGCCTCCGATTCGCGTTCGAAGCAGGCGCACAGGTGCTCCTGGTGGAGCTTCGTCGCGGCGTAGATGTTGCGCGGGTCGGGCCGGGCGCTCTCGCCGACGGCGTCGGGCGTCAGCGGCCCATCGCACCGTGGGCAGAGAGGCTCGAACCGGCCGCCCTGCAGATCCTCGATCCTGCGCGGCCCGGGCGCGACCGGGCCGTGCTCCTGGCACGAGTAGCGACCTTCCCCGTAGACGACCATGCTGCTGGCCAGCACGAGGCGGCCGGAGAAGTCGCATGCAGACAGGGCGTCGATCAGGTGGGCGGTGCCCAGATCGTTGTTGGTCACGTACTCGGGGGCGTCGTGCAGGTTGGTGCCGAGGCCGACCATGCTGGCCTGGTGTGAGACGGCGTCGATGTCAGCCACCGCCTGCCTCACCGCGTCGGGGTCGGCGAGGTCGGCGAACACGTACTCGGCCTCGGGGTTGAGGTAATCGGGCTCGTTCCGATGCGCCAGGGCCAGCAGCACATCGATCACCCGCACGTCATGACCCTCGGTCACGAGCAGGTCGACAATATGCGAGCCGATGAAGCCGGCGCCTCCGGTGACCAGGATCCTCACGTAATCAACCTACGGGCTGATTGCCGGTTTTGGATACATGGAGAGGACCGGATTCACTTCTTCGTAAGAACCTTCGGCTTAGTCTGTGGAGGTGATTGAGGTCATCCTTCCGGTGCTCGACGAAGCGCAGGCGATCCCCGTGGTGCTGGCCGCGATGCCCGCCGGGTTCGAGCCGCTGATCGTCGACAACGATTCCCGCGACGGCTCGGCGGCGGTCGCCCGGCGAGCCGGCGCACGAGTGATCGTCGAGCATCGCCGCGGCTTCGGCGCCGCCTGTTACGCCGGTCTGCAGCACGCCCGAACCGACTTGGTGTGCTTCATGGACTGCGATGGGTCATTCGATCCCGCGGAGCTCTGGCACGTCGCCGAACCGGTCCGCTCGGGCCAGCTCGACCTATGTCTCAGCACCCGACGGGCGCAGCCGGGCGCCTGGCCGTCGCACGCGCGTTGGGCCAACCGCGCGCTGGCCTTCGAGCTGCGCCGGCGCACCGGAGTGCGGCTAACAGACCTCGGCCCTATGCGCTGTGCGCCGCGAGAGCAGTTGCTCGCGCTCGGACTGCGGGACCGGCGCTTCGGCTGGCCCCTCGAGATGGTCGTGCGCGCCGCCGCCGCGGGTTGGCGGATCGGCGAGCGGCCGGTCTGTTATCGCTCGCGCGCCGGCGGGGAATCAAAAGTGACCGGCACCCTCCTCGGCACCCTCAGGACCGTCCGGGACATGCGCGCGGTGCTCGCCGGCACCCAATGAAGGTCGCACGCCGTTCGCGGAGGCAGCCGATGAGGCCACCGCGTCTGCGTGAGCTCAGGGCGCCGCCGCCCGGTCCGTTTCGACCCGGTTTCTGGCGCAGCCCCCTGCGGAGCGAGTGGCTGACGTCGATCCTCGGCTCGATCCTGCTCGTGCTGATCACTCTCGTCGCGCTCACCGGGCTGATCTCCCACGCCGCCTATCACCCGGGGATCGGGTTCAACGCCATCGTCCCAACCAGCGGCGACATCGGTCCGCTGATCACGCTTCCGGCCAACAGCCCCCAATGGGCCTACGCGCTCGCGCAGGGGATTCACGTCAACGCCGGGCTGGTGGCGATCCCAATCCTGCTGGCCAAGCTGTGGTCCGTGATCCCCCGGCTGTTCGCCTTCCCCCCGATTCGCAGCGCGGCGCAGGCGGTCGAGCGTCTCTCCGTGCTCCTGCTCGTCGGAGGCGGGCTGTTCGAGTTCGCCACCGGCGTGCTCAACATCCAGCTGTTCTATCCATGGCACTTCGGATTCGTGCGCGCTCACTATTACGGCGCCTGGGTGTTCATCGCCGCGCTGATCGTGCACGTGCTGGTGAAGCTACCCACGGTCCGACACGCCTACCGCACGCACGGGGTGCTGAAGCCGCTGCGGGAGGACCTCGAGCGGACGCGGCCGCACCCCTACGAGGCTGACGGGCTCGCGCCGTTACGGCCGGCCGCGGCGACCCTGTCCCGCCGCGGCCTCCTCGGCCTGGCCGGCGGGGCCTCCGCCGCTCTGCTGATCTCCAACGTCGGCGAATCGGTCGGTGGGCCGCTCCGGCGGCTCGCCTTGTTGGCGCCACGCGGGCGCGTGTTCGGCACCGGTCCCAACGATTTCCAGATCAACAAGACCGCCGCCGCGGTCCGGGTAACCGAGCGGGCGTCCGATCCCCGGTGGCAGCTCGTCGTCCACGGGGAGCGGATCGTGCGGCTGAGCCGCGCGCAACTCCTGGCGATGCGGCAGCACACGTATGAGCTGCCGATCGCCTGCGTCGAGGGGTGGTCGACGACGCAGCACTGGACCGGCGTGCGCCTCTCGGACCTCGCCCGCCTGTCGGGCGCCACGGCCGGAGCGATCCTGCACGTGGAGTCGTTGCAGACCGAGGGACCGTTCCGGCAGGCCACGTACACGGCTGGCCAGATCGCCGACGATCGTTCGCTGCTGGCGTTGCGGGTCAACGGGGTCGACCTCTCGCTTGATCACGGCTACCCCGCGCGGATCATCATCGCCGCGATTCCCGGCGTCCACTGCACGAAGTGGATCGCCACGATGAGCTTCATGAGCGCATGATCGCCTCCTTCCAACGGCGCTACGGCGCGACTCCGCTGCATCTGCTCGGCCACGCCGCGACGTTCGCCGTATCGGTATGGGCGTTCGCTCAGATCGTCGGCGGCGGCAGCGTGATCAACTACGCCGCGTGGTTCGTTGGCGCCGCGCTGCTGCACGACCTCGTGCTGTTGCCTCTGTACTCCGGGATGGATCGTGCGCTGGCGATCGCCGCGCGGCGACGCTCCGACGTCCGCGCAGCGGTCCCGTGGATCAATCACGTCCGGGTGCCCGCTGCGATCGCCGGCGTGCTGCTGCTCGTCTATTTCCCCCTGATCCTCGGGCTCTCGAGTCGCAATTACCGCAACGACACCGGACATTCGCTGCACGGATACGCCCGCAACTGGTTGCTGATAACTGCTGGGCTGTTTCTGGTTTCCGGCCTGATCTATGCGATCCGCAGGATCAGAACAGCATCGCGACCGTGAGCGCCTCCAGCGTGCAGCGGCCGCCGGGGTCGCTGCGCCGCCTCGAGTTCGGGTTGCCGGCGATCGGGTGCTCGGCGGTCGCAGTGACGGTCGTGATCGGGTTGCTGATCGAGGCTGGTTCGCGGGTCGGGCTGGGGACGCCGTTGCCGCCGTTCCTGATGAGCTGGGCGCCGGTCTTCGGGGCTCCGGCGCTGGTCTCGGTGGCCGTTCTGCTGGGCGCTGCCGTGCTCGCCGCGCGCGTGATCGAGATGAGCTGGCGGCCCGCGGTCTTCGCCGCGTTCCTGTACGGGCTCACGCTCGTCCTCGGCCTGGCCTTGAGCTTCGGGCGGACGGGGATGACGGGGTGGGCGCACGTGTTCGATCTCGGCCCGAAGGGATCCTTTGAGGCCATCTTCGAGTACCTGCCGGTCCTCCCGATAGTGCACCGCGGGATTGGGCCATACATCGGCCACTTCCCGCAGTTGCTGCCCTACCTGACGACCCACACCAAGGGCAACCCGCCCGGGCCTGCGGTCCTGATGGAACTTCTCCACATCAACACCGCCGACCGCCTGGCCGCCGTGTGCATCGCCGTCGGCTCGCTGGTCGCGCCCCTGGCCTACGCGCTTGGCCGCACGCTCCACGACGACCGCCGTGGACGGGTCGCCGGCCTGCTGACCGCGTGCTCACCCGCCGTGCTGCTGTTTGGCGTGACCTCGGTCGACTACACCTTCGCCGCCCTCGGAGTGGCGGCCGCCTGGCTGATGCTCTCGCCCAGGTCCGGGCCGCGGCTCGGCGGTCTTGGACTCGCTGCCGTCGGCTCGTTCTTCTCCTGGCTGTTGCTGGCGATCCCGGTTTGGGCGGTGCTGGTGGTCTGGAAGCGCGACGGCCCGCGCCGGGCGGTCGCGCTGGCGCTCGGCGCCGGAGCGGCACTGCTGGCGGTGAACGGACTGCTCGCGCTGCTCTACGGCTACGACCCGATCGCCATCGTGCGCGCCCTCGCGCCGATCTACCACCACGGCGCCGCGGCACACCGGCCTTGGGCATTCTGGCTGTTCGGCTCGCCAGCCGCCTGGTTGATCATGCTGGGTCTGCCGGTGGCCTGGCTATCACTGCGCTCGGCCGCGCGCGGCGACCCGGCGGCATTGGCGCTCGTCGCGATCGTGGTCGTTGCCGCGGTCGGTGGTTTCACCAAAGCGGAAACCGAACGCATTTGGCTGCCCTTCGTTCCACTCGCCTGCGTCTCTGCTGCCGCCGCGCCGATCGGACGCCTGCGAGGAGTGCTGCTTGCGCTGGTGCTGCAGGGGCTCGCGATCGAGCTGTTATTCAACACCGTCTGGTGACACGTGGACGCACTAGATTCGATGTCGTCAGCAGTGGGCGACGGCCACTGAGCGTCCACCAGAACAGCGCCGTTGATTCAGCTTGGTGACGTCGTGGCTGCTTCGCGTAAGGCTATTAGAGCGCCGTTCAGCGCCGCTTCCAGCGGCTCGAGCGACTCCATCATCTGCGTGAGGAGCAGGCCGCCGTGCAGGACAGCGAAGGTGGACAGCGCGAGCGTATGTAGGTTCGCGTGGGGTTGCAGCTGGCCCGAGTCGTGCATTCGCTGTAGGCCCGCTTCCAGGTATCCGCGCCAGCGATCCATGTGCGCGGCTAGCTCCATCGCGCGATGCGGTTCGTTTCTGATCAGCTCAGCTGTCAGGGCACCGATCGGGCATCCCCAGTGCGGTTGTGAGCGATAGTGGGCGAGGATGGCATCACGCCAACGCTCCCAGTCGTCCCATGTGTCGAGCGTGTCGAGGAAGGGTCGCTGGGCGTCGAGCACTCTCTCGGCCTGGAGCGAGGCGATCGCGCTGACCAGATCGCTTTTGCCGCCCGGGAAGTAGTGGAAGACCTGGCCCTTGCTCAGCGTGCGTGAAGTTCGTGCACCACGTAGGGGCTGTGCACGAGAAAGCCTTCGGGGTCCTCGTTGGCCTCGCGAAGAACAGCGGTCATCGCTTCTTGTACCTCCGCCCTGACGCCGGCACGCTCGATCACCGGTCGCACCGCTAGAGCCATTGGATGCTCCTGACCCGCGAGCACATAGGCCTCCGGCGAGCTATCACGGATCGTGAGCTCGGCGGTGGTCGTCGCCTCAAGCGCGAGCCCGTGCCGGGCCGCGAGCGGTCCGAGCGCGGCCGGATCAGACCAGGGAAAGCGCTGAGGCGGGGGTGCCTGGCTGATGCGGCCCAGGATGCGCCCCATCGCGCCGAGCATCGCATCGATCGGCCCGGCGGGGATCCAAGCACTGACCAGCACGCGACCACCGGAGCGTAGGACGCGCTCAACCTCACGCAGAGCTTGCGTCGGATCGGAGGCGAAGATCACCCCGAACACAGAGAGAACCACGTCGGCAGTGCCGTCCGGCAGCGGCAGCTCGAGCAGGTCACCCTCGCGAAAGTCGACGTCGAGACCTTGTGTACGTGCGCGCCCGCGGGCGACTTCAAGCAGCCGTGCAGAAGCGTCGATCCCGACCACCCGCGCTCCACGGCCAGCGGCGAGCAGCGCGGCATTTCCGGTCCCGCACGCCAAGTCGATCACGTCTTGACCTGGCGAGATCGCAGCCAGCCCGACGACCGCCTCCGACACCGGCTCGAGCTCCGCCGCCGTCCTCTCGTAGTTGCCCGATCCCCAGTCGACCACCGCTGCATCATGCCGCACTGGACAAGAGGCAGCGGAACGAGAGTCCCCTCAACCCGCAGCTCGCACCACACGCCCTCATCGCCGCCCGCGACCGCCCTGCTGTGCGCAGACAGTGGGAAGCCGGCCCTTTCCGACGGGTCCTCAGATTTTCGCGTCGTTTGGAGTTGACACGAAAGCTGTTTTGGTGTCTACTACGGGTGACATGAGTTCGAGCCGGGTGTACACGATGCGCCAGCGCGCGGACGCGGTCGAGAAGACGCGCGAGCGGATCCTCGGCGCCGGCATGGCGTTGTGGCACGAGAGGCTGAGCTTGTCGATCGGCTTAGCGGACATCGCCGAGCGGGCGGGCGTGACGGTTCGCACGGTGCTGCGGCACTTCGGCAGCCGGGAGGTCCTATTCGACGAGTTGATGGTGCGCGCGCAGGCCGACGTAGCGACCGAGCGCGAGACGCCGGTGGGTGACGTTGGCCTCGCGGTGGCGACGCTCGTCGAGCACTATGAAATCCGTGGCGATGTTGTGATGCGCATGCTCGAGGAGGCGCGAGTAGATGAGCGGCTGGCGGGGCTGGTGCAGGATGGCCGGCGCTTCCATCGGCGATGGGTGCGAGCGGTGTTCGCGCCCCAGCTGGCGAGCCTGCCCGACGCTCGTGCGATCGAGGATCTACTCGTGGTGGCCACGGATGTCTACACGTGGCAGCTGCTCAGGCGCGACGCAGGGATCGGTCGGCGGGGAACTGAGCAACGGATTCGGATGTTGGTTGACGCACTACTCAGACAGGAGGCGTAGATGTCACGCGTACTGATGGTGACTTGGGACGGCGGCGGCAACGTTCCGCCGCTGCTGCGCATCGCCGCCGAGCTTCGAGGACGCGGCCACGAGGTCACTGTCCTCGGGCATAAAGAACAGCGGGCGGCGGTCGAGAGCATCGGGGTGGACTTCGCGGCGTTTCGGCATGCACGCGGTTGGTCCCGGGTCGCGCCGGTTAGCGACCCGATGGAGCATTTCGAGACGTTCCTCGACGAGGGGACCGGGCGTGACCTCATCGAGACCCTAACTGCAAATCCGGCTGATGCAGTTGCGTGCGACTGCCTGATGCTCGGCGCGCTACAGGCGGCGCAGGAAGCCGGACTCCCAACGTTGGTGCTGATACACAGCTTCTGGGGCTTCTTTGGCCAGGCGCTTCCACACAGTCCGATCACCGCAATGGGGACGCCAGTGGGACGCGCACCACTCGATCTCTGGAGCGCGGCAGACGAAGTGCTGGTGCTCGCCGACAGGGCGCTAGACCCCGCGACGACGCCGATTCCCGCAAACGTCAGGTGGACAGGCGTCGTGCAGGAACCCGTGTCGCCCGCAACACGTCACGACCGCTCGCACGTGTTGCTGAGCCTGAGCACAGTCTGGTTCCCCGGCCAGCAGGAGGCCATGCAGCGCATCCTCGACGCGCTCGCGGACCTCCCCGTGCGCGTGACGGCGACGATCGACCGCAACGTCAACGCTGACTCCCTGAACGTGCCGGCAAACGTCGACGTGCGCGCGTTTGTCCCGCACCGCACCGTGATGCCCGAGGTCTCGTGCGTTATCGGCCACGGCGGTCACGCGACGACAATGCTGGCGCTGGCACACGGCCTGCCCCTGCTGATCATCCCGCAGTTTCCGATCGACCAACCGCTCGTCGGCCAATCGATCGCCGCGGCCGGCGCGGGGCTTGTGGTTGACCAAGCGACGCCGGTGGAGCAACTTCGCGAGGCGATCACGGCGCTGCTCGAAGACGACTCATACGCGCAGGCGGCAAAAGCAGTCGGTGCGCGACTACGGGCACACAATGGCACCACTGCCGCCGCCGACCGGGTGGACGCCGTCCTGGATCGAGCGGTCGCGCACCGATGAGCACCAGTCGACCCGCCCAGGTGCTTCGACGCGGTACTGTGCGCCCGCGTGCCAGTCCTGCTCTCGTGCAACACGAGCATCTTTATCCGTCTGGCAAGAAACCTGCTCAGCATCATGGAGCAGAATTCTCGGGACCGAAGCGGCTACTCGCGACAAGTCGAGGCCACAAAGGGTGCATAAGCGGCCGTTTGACGCACAGGACCGGTTCGATCATCGACGGAAAGCCACGAGCCGTTCCCATGCCCGCTGCTCATAGCCCGAAGCGGCAGCGGGGTCGCTGTTCGTCAGACGCCGTGGAAGTCGTAGTGGGAGGCGATACGACCGATCACCTCTGACGTGAGTGGTCCGGACTTAGCCGCTTCGCCCAGCTCCCGCATGTAGTTCTCCCATCCTGCGGGCGTGTTGAAGTTCAGGAACCGAACTGGGGCATCACTTGTGTTGCTGAACGTGTGGATCACGCCCGGCGGGACACACACGAACGTCCCGGGTTCGATCTCATGCGTCTGATCCGCCAAGCGCATCGTGAGAACGCCGTCCAGCACGTAGAACATGTCGTGCAGGTGCTCGTGGCGGTGCGGGGGCGGACCAGGAAAGCCCGGGTCGATGGTGCTTTCCGACATGAAGAACGATCCGCCCGTGTCCGCGCCGCTGGCCTTGATGATGACCGCGGAGTTGCCGCCTGCTGCGTGCCGCTCTCCTTCGCCCGGACGATGAACCACGGCTGTCATGAGCGTCGCAAGTTACCGAACCACATCTGCGGTGTCGAGACAAATCGGTCTGCCGCCTTGTCATGGACCAGCAGTCTCACGCCGACCGGCGCCGTGCACGCTCAGGCGGAGCTGATTCGCTCTTTGCAGTCCTGCCGATACGCTCGATTTCGAATATGACCGTGATCGCGGCGATCACGGCGATGACGCCACCCACTTCCCTCGCGCCGCTGAGATCGACCGCGCGGAGCGCGCCCCACCCAACCAGATAGCTCCAACCCGCCATCGCCGCCCCGTACACCAATCCCAGCGCGCGGACGTCGCCTGGACTCACAAGGCCGAAAAGTTGCTGAGACCGGCCGACTCGCGAGCTGAGCAACTGCCCCGGGGTCACCGCATCGTCGGTGGCGGGAAGACCAAGCGTTCCCTCTACCGCCTGCGCGTGGGTCAGCGCAGCATCATAGATCTGGATGTTGTGCAGCTCGTAGAGAAGGATCCCGAGTGTCGCGAGGAGACCCAGCAATCCGACGGCCAGGAGTTCCGCGGCGGGTGGCCGGCCCGAGCCCACAAGGGCGACCGCCGCTCCCGCGATCGTCGGCACGAGCGTGAGCAGCTTAAACCGGACGTCCAAGAGTGTGCGTACCAGCTCCGTGGTCTGGTCGTAGTCGAGCCGCAGGCGCTCGTCGGCGTCCATGCCTCGCGAGCGGTAACACCGGAACCGTTTGATCGCCTGTTTGCCGCTGATGTTGGCGCGTGGCCGCCGTGACCCGGAGCGGTCGTCCGGCCGGTGTCGTGGCGACGCCGGCGCGCCGTGTTCGGCGCGTCGGCGTGCGCGTGACGGCTGATCAATTGTGAGGGGTCGGCTGGTTGTTGCTGTTCCAGATGTCCCGGGCCATGAGCCATTGGCCGTCGTTTGCGCGGCTGTAGATCGTGATGTACTTGCCGGTATCGCGGATCGGTTCCCCGCCGGTCTTCGGGGTCAGGGTAATGTTGTATGTGCCGCACTCGAACGCCCAGTTGTCGCCAGCCAGCTTGGTCTCGTCGACGTCGAGGGCGAACTCGGCGTTGAAAGCGGAAAGCATGCCCGCTGACCAGGCGTGGATGTTCGCGGTGCCGACGTTGGCGGGGTCGTTGGGCGGCATCTGGATGGCGTCGGGCGCGAAGCACGCCACCCATCCGTCTGCATCGTTGGCGTTCAGGGCAGCGACGTGCGCATGGCGGGTTCGGACGAGATCGTCAAGCTCAAGCGTTTGAGTCGGCATGGGTCTCTTTCTGAGTTGGGAGTGACTGTGTGGTCAGGCCGGGATGCCGGGAGGGCCGAGGATCTCGAGGCCGTATTCGGCGGCCGTCTTCATCACCAGTTCCATGTCGGGCGGCGTTGGAGGACCGGGCGGGAGCTCCGGGCCGGGGGCGGGCTCGGCGAGCGCGCGGACGAAGCCCGCGAAGTCGCCTGGCTCGGTGACCAGGAGGAACCGCGCGATCTCGGAGCTCACGATGAATGTGTGTGGGATGTCGCGCGGCCCGAGGACGAACGAGCCGGCGGGCGCGACGTGGGTCTCGCCGTCGACCCAGATGGTGAGCTCACCTTCCAGGACGTAGAACCACTCGTCCTCGTTGTGGTGGACGTGGAGCGGCGAGCCGCTTCCGCGTGGGGCCGTCTGCTCGGTGACCAGGGCGCCGTCGCCGGCCGCCTTGATCGTCGTCAGGCCGCCGAAGAACCAGAGGTGCTCGCCGGCGCCGGGCTGCTGTGCGATGGGGGTGAGAGTTGTCATGTGCGCAGCATGCTCCGCGCCGCGCTGCGTGACCATCCCTCGCGCGCGGGGATCTTTCTTGCACGCGATGGGAGACTTAGGCGATGGCACGGTCCGTCGCAGCGCTGATCGATGAGATCGATCTCCTCGCGTCCAGGGGACTGCCGCGCAAGGAGTTCTTCGCCGAACTCGCTCCGAGGGTGCGCACGGTGCTCGACAACGACGCGAGCTGCTGGCACACGCTCGATCCGCACACGCGTCTGCTGACCAGCGATGACCCCGCGGAGCTGATCGGCCGCGGGATCCTCACCCCGGAGCAGACCCCCGACGCGGGCGAGCTGATCATCCGCAGCGAGTACATGATCGACGACGTCAACACGTTCGCCGAGCTCGCCGCCAAGCGGGTACCGGTCGGGATCCTCAACCATGCCACCCGCGGCAGTCCCGAGAACAGCCCGCGCTACCGCGATCTCCTCCTGCCGCTCGACATCCCGCACGAGCTCCGCGCCGCATTCGTCATCCGCGGCCGGGTCTGGGGCGCGGTCCACGTCGCCCGCCGCGCGTCGAGCGGCCCGTTCCAGCAGCAGGATGCCAACGCCCTCGCGGCGATCACCGGGGCGGTCGCGCGCGGGATCCGCACGTCGCTGCGCTTCGACGCGGCTCGGCGCATCAACGGGCTCGAGGCGCCCGGCCTCGTCGTCCTCGGCCCCGGCGACGAGGTGGAGATGATCACACCGCCGGCCCGGGAGCTACTCGCCTCGATCGCCGCCAGCGACATCCCGTACACCGACGACGACATGCCCGCCGCGGTGCTCTCCCTCGCAGGGTTCGTCCGTAGCGCGCCCTACGCGGCACAGGGAGGCGCGAACGTCGTCATCGTGCCGGCCGAGGACGGCTGGGTCACCCTCCACGCGTCGCGCCCGGGCTCAGTATCCGACGGCCGTATCGCGATCGTGATCGAGCGCGCCAGCGCTGCCCGCTCGGCAACCGTCCGCCTGGAGGCGTTCGGCGCCACCGCCCGCGAGCGCGAGGTCGCCACGCTCCTCGCGCGAGGGTTGTCACGCTCCGAGATCGCCGAGTCGCTCGTCCTCTCTCCGCACACAGTCGAGGACCACACCAAAAGCCTCTACGAGAAGGTCGGCGTCGCTTCGCGCCAAGAGCTGGTCGCCCGGGTGTTCCTCGACGAGTACCTCCCCGAAGTAGCCCAGAGCACGCCGCTCACCTCCCGCGGACGCTTCGACTGCCTCTAACCCGCCAAGACCGCCGCACGATCATCGGCCACCAGCTCGCTCGCGGCACCGCCCTGATTCCGCCCGCGACGTGCCTCATTCCGATCTACGTCGGCGAACCTCCATTGCGCGGGTACGTCGGCCTCCATCTGATGTTCCAGCCGTTGACTTCCTGAGTGATCAGTCGCAACGGCTCCTGGCTTTGACCCTAAGCCAGCGGTCTGGCGAGGGAACGCCGGACCACTAGGCCGGCTGTTCTCGCTCCGGGCGGCAGTCGCGGGGCGACTCCGGTTGCCTGGCAGGAGCGAAACCCGGGTCGCCCGCCCGCCCCTGGCCGTCGCCGGTTGCGTTGCCGGCAAGCCTCGGACGAGCCAGGTGCTCTCGGACTGCCGCGTCGGCGAGTCGGGCAACGTCTTCGTGCGCACTCACCGCGGCCACGAACGCCCGCCGACTGATCGTCCAGAGGCGCACGTCGGTGATGGCACGCACCGTCGCCTGGCGAGGGATGTCAAGCAGTAGCGCGATCTCGCCGAAGGCGCTGCCCGGACCGTGGCGCCCGCCGTCTTCCTCGACCTCGACCGAACCGTCGTCGATCACATAGAACTGGTGACCGATCTCACCGGCGGTGACGACGGCCGTACCGGCGAGAACCGACACGGATTGCGCTCCTTGGACGAGCCGCTCGAGGCGCGGGAGCGGCAGCGGAGAGAGGAAGCGCACACCACGCAACAGCTCTCGTACGCGGGAGGCTTCCTCCTGGCCAGTGTCCAGTCGCGCCATCGTTCCGGAGGCGCCGAGGGCCAGCAACCCGAAGGCAGAGCTCGTCGCCGCCAAGCTTCCCGGTGTGCCCAGCGCACGGATCAGCACCGGGGCGATGAGGGCGCCGAGGCCGGCGGCGCCGGAGTAGGCGATCTCCGAGAGCGC
Organism: uncultured Solirubrobacterales bacterium; assembly: GCA_963808605.1. Lineage (GTDB taxonomy): Bacteria > Actinomycetota > Thermoleophilia > Solirubrobacterales > Solirubrobacteraceae > Palsa-465. Next base: position 12,257 of record CAWEGQ010000010.1, on the reverse strand, counting down.
GTAGATGCGTCCCGCCACAGCGTCGTCGGCCAGGCGCGGGACGAGCGCCATAAAACCGACTTCGACCAATGCCATGCCTACGCCCGCCGGCAGCATGGCGAGCAAGGCGAGCGCGACCCCGTCGACGCCGGAGACACCGACCCCCACCGCGAAGCTGACACACCCGACCAGGAGCGCGAGCCCATACCCGCGCCGCCGAACGAGCGCGAGCAGAACGGCGCTGCCGAGGACGCCGCCGACCCCCCAGACGAGGTACAGCTCTCCGGGACCGCCGTTCCCCATGTGGAGGTGCCCGATCGCCAGAGCGGGCACCTGAACCTCGACCGCGCCCTCGACGATCAGAAGCCCGGCGAGCAGGGCGAACGCGGTGCGGAGGGACGGCGAGTCCCTGAGCGTCCGAAGGCCGGCGAGAGTGTTTGCCAATCCGGATGTCTCCGTCTCAGGCTCGTCCGTCTCGGTGGCCTTTACCCATGGCAGCCGGAGGGCGAGGAATGCCGCGACCGCGAACAGGCCGGCAGCAGTAGCGGTCACCGCGCCAGTGCCGAGGAGGGCGATCGCCGTGGCGCCAGCCCCTCCGCCGAGCAGGAAGCCGCCGTTGTCGACCGCGCCCCAAACCGCCGTGGCGTTTGTCAACTCCTCCGGCGTCCGTGCGAGCGCCGGGAGCAGCGCCTCGAGCGCGGGCCTCGGCGCCGTGGCTGCGGCCCCGGTCGCGGCGGCGAGCACGATGATCGGCCACAGAGTCCCGTGCGACGTCATGATCGCGGCGCTGGCGCCCACGCCCACGGCCTCGAGCGCACACGCCCCGGCGACCACCGTGGCTCGTCCGATCCGGTCGATCAGCCATCCCGAGAGGGGCGCCGCGACGATCGCCGGCAGGAGCCGCGCCGCAATCACGAGTCCCACGGCTGTGGCGCCGGAGCGGTCGAACGCGTAGACCGCGATGGCGACCGAGAACGCCCAACCAGCGGTACACGCCAGCAGCCAGGCGGCCAGGAGGAGCCGAAGGGGACCCCCCACGAGGCGGGGGGCTGACGCGTTCACCGGGGTAAGCTTCACGCGCCCAATCCGCGATTGCAAGGGTGACGGCGAGCAGTTACGGTCCTCGAGCCCGAACTACGACTGGGGAGTGCAGAGATCGACGTCGTCGATACACCGCAGGCCAGTTCGCCGGTGTATTTGGACCAGCCGACTCGGTCGCCATGGCTGGCTCAGGTGACGTCGGATGTTGCGACGCGGCCGCTGGAGGCAGATGCCGTCGCCGACGTGGTGGTGGTGGGCGCGGGAATAGCGGGGGTCGCCACGACCTTTTTCATCCTGAGAAACACCAACAAGAGCGTGATGCTGGTCGAGCGCGACAAGGTCGCCTCCGGCGCGACAGGAAGGAATGCCGGTCAGCTCACGACGTACTTCGAGCGGCCGCTCGGGAGTATCGCGGACGAGTTCGGGGTCGAGCAGGCGGTGCAAGCCCAGCGTGAACTCGACTGCGCCCATGACCTCCTGGACGTGATCGTGGACGACGTCGGCGCGTCGCTCCGCATCGAGCGCTTCAAGGGTCGCATGGGGATGTTCAACCTGAATCATCTCCAGGTCCACCTGCGCAACAGCCTGATCCGCCGGCAGGGCGGGTGGCGCGCGGGGGAGTGCGTCGTCGCCGAGGACGCGGACTTCCTCCGGGAGATCCCGGCGGAGTTCGACGGCCTGTACGAGGTGGTACCCCGGGCGCATGTGCGCGAGCTCCTGGAGATCGACGACGACAGGTACTGCGCCGTCCTATCCGATCTCGCGGGCTACGCGAACAGTTGCCAGCTCTCGGTACAGGTGCTCGACTGCCTCCTGGGACGCTACCCCGACCGCTTACGATTCGCCGAGCACACTCCCGTCACGACCATCACAGTCGGCGAGGATCGGGCGCATGTGCACGCCGGCGGCCACGACGTCACCGCGGGCCACGTCGTGCTCTGCACCAATGGCTTCCTCGACCACGTCGTCCAGGATGCCTCCGGATCGCCGGTCCGGCTGGCGCGCGATCAGGAGATCACCGGGGTGGTCGGCCACATGCTCGCATTCGTCGAGAACGAGGCACGTGAGCCGGCGGCGATGAGCTACATCCGAAACACAATAATCGGCGGTGAGACGAGCTACGTCTATGTGACCCGGCGCACCTACGACAGGGCCGACGATGTGGTGACACTCACCTGCATGGGCGGCCCAGAGATTCCGTTCGACCCGCGAACGTGGGATCCACACATTCCCTTCCCAGGAGACCTGATCGCCCAGATGGACAACGACGTGCGGCCGCTGGCCAACTCGCTACGGCCGTCTGGACAGCCGTACGACTTCCACTGGCATGGCCTGATGGGCTACAACGACAGCGGGATTCGGGTCGTTGGAGCCGATCGGCGCCATCCCAGCCTGCTCTACAACCTCGGCTGCAACGGGGTTGGCTTCCTCCCGTCAATCCTCGGAGGTCATCGGGTGTCGCAACTGCTGGCAGGCCTCAGATTGCCTCCCAGCGTCTTCGATCCGCGGCCTTCGTGACGTGCTACTTGATCGTGTACTGGTAGGGCAGCGCGGCCACCTCATCGGCCTGCGGGTAGTTCACGACTGCGTTCTGGATCGAGCCGAACTCGAAGTACGCCGTGTCATCGAGGTACAGCGTCCCGGTGACCTTCGTGCCCGACGCTCCGCTCGGGGTGATCGTGATCGGAATCGTCGCCGTCTGGCCCGGAGCGATGGTGATCGGCTTGAACGAGGCAAGGCTCGTCGCCGGGTTCGCGCTGTCTGACTCCAGGTCGCCGGTCGGCGAGCTGACCGCGGTGTCGAACGGGCTCGTGACGACGCTCGCCGATGTGGTAGCCGCCTCGGCCGGCGGACCGGTCGTCCCGAACGTCCCGTACTCGACCGGCAACACGTCCCACTCGCCGGTCGCGATGTGGTTGTTCGCATACGACAGGGATGCCGTGGTGCCGACCGTCGAGGCCAGGTCCGGATCGCCGCCGACGAACTGGGACTCGAACAGGAGTGGCGTCGACCCGGTTGTCGTCGCCTGCGCCTGGAACTGCGTCGAGTTGGTCGGCACGAGGTACACGGGCAGGTTGTCGTTGACCGGCAGGTTGTCCGAGGCCCCGCTGACGGCACCCAGCGTGAACGAGGCGCTGCCGGGGTGCCGGGCGTCTGGGAAGAACATCTCCGGCGCGGTCCCCGTGTTCTTCACTGTGACGCCGTAGGTCTGAGGCTGGGCGGCGCTCAGCAGCGTGGAGGCGTCGTTCGGTAGCCCGCCGCGTGAGGCCGGCACCGCCTGCTGGTTGACGCTCACCTGGAACGGCGAGGAGAGCGAGTTCCCCGACACCACGGGCGCGAACACCACCGCAAGCCTCCATCGGCCCGGAGCGGGGCTGAGCGTATGCAGCTGGGCGCCGATCTGGTTGTCGGGCGGCGAGGATGGAGTCGCACCCGGCACCATGTTGGTGGCGTAGGCGGCGGCCTGGCCCTCCGGATCGATCAGGTAGGCGCCGAACTGGTTGCCGGGATCCTGGACCGTGATCGTTGCGTTCAGCTCCGGCTGTCCGGCGGGCACGTCGAGCTGGTAGAAGAACTCCTGCCCGCTGATTGGCGAGCGTCCGTTGCCGCCGGTCACCGTTCCGGAGAACGTCTGGTTGCCGGGCGGAATGAGGCTGCGCAACGTCACGGGCACGGTCGTCGAGGTCGTCGACCCGCCGCGGTCGGAACTCGACCGCACGACGATCGCCCCACTGGCGTCGCCGGGCTGCGCCGGCGTGCGCGTCTTGACCCCGACCGCCACCGACTGGCCGGGAGCCAGCGTCGCGCCGGCGGGCGTCACGGTCCCGAACGACGTGTACGTGGCGGCGCGGACGCCGAACACCACCGGGCCGATGTAGCCGCCGGCTTCCGAACCACGGCTGTAGACGTACGCCGTCCACGTGCCGGCGGCCGGGTTCGCGATCTGGAGATCGCTGAAGTTGCCCAGGCCCTGCGGCCGCGAATCCCCGGCGTACGTGCCCTCGGGGTCGATCAGCGTGATCCGCACCCGTGCATTGAGCGACGCGGTCGGCGTCGCGCTATGGAACGCCGCCGACGCGTCGATCCGGTCCTCGCCGGCGGGCACTCGGAACCTCAGCCGCTGGAAGTTGATCGGCACGCCAGCGTAGTCGAGCGTCCGCGGGCCGCTGTCCGACAGCGCGAAATGCGTCTCGAACACCGATCGGTAGGCGCCGAGCGTGCGACCTGAGAACGTTAGGTGCTGCGTCGAGCCGCTCTCGTTGGTGACCGTATCGATCAGGTTCTTGGCGGTGCCGGGCCGGTCGACCGCGTTCAGCTGAGTCGGGCTCGTCGTCATCACCCCGACGTTGCGCCCCTGGGCGGAGCCGCCGTCGGCGGGCTGGTTGTCGTTCTCGGCCGAGAGCACGGCCTTGTAGGCGTCGACGCGACCGGAGCCCTGTTGGTCGGCCGGAGCGCCGATGTCGTCGGTGTTGGAAACGATCAACTGCTTCACCTGCGCGGGCGTGGGCGCCGTCCCGTGGTGCGTCTTCTCGTATGCCTGGATGACGAGCGCCGCGACGCCCGCCGTCAGCGGCGAGGACTGGCTCGTCCCGCCGAACGACTGAACCGGGGACCGGTTGCCGGCCAGGCTGGCGCAGCCACCAAACTCGTCCAGGTTCGTCGAGCACAATGCCCAGTCGGACTCGCCCGGGGCAACGACGTCGATCGTGCGTCCGCGCTGGTCGAAGCCCGACGAGCTCAGCGAGCTGATCTGGTCGTTTCTCCATCCCTTGACCTCGGGGAACCGACTACCGCCGAAGCCGTCCTGGATGTAGTTCTGGTTATCGGTTGAGCCGCCGGCCGAGATCACGTTGGGATCGGTCGCCGCCTCGCCGGTCGTGTTCGTCACGCCGGCGTCACCGGTGGACTCGACGACCGTGATCCCGGCTGCGGTCGCCTGGTCGTCGGCCTGCGCGATCAGGTCGAGTGACCCGCCGTCGTCGGGATAGTTGTTGATCCCGAACGACTCGTTGAGGACGTTGACGTGGGCGGTCGTGATCGCGTAGTCGATCGCCTCGAGGATCGACGAGTCCGGCGCCACGTTGGACGCGCCGAAGGCGACGAGACCGACGAGGTTGGCGCCGGGAGCGACGCCCTCGATGCGGATGTTGCACGGACGGTTGAGCGGAAGCGCGCTGTAGTGGCTGACGTCGTAGACCTCGCGGCCCTGCGCGGCGATCGCGCTGGCGTCCCCGAACGCCTCGGCGCCGCTGGTCGGCGCCGAGGTGCCGAAGCCACTGAAGTCCTTGAAATCAACGAAGACGTGCTGGCCGTTGGGCCGGATGAAATCGGGATTGTTGGGGTCCAGCGAGTCGGCGATCCACCCGACTGTTACTCCGCTCCCGGTGATCCCCAGCGACCGCGCCGTCTTCGCGTTCGGATTGTCGGAGTCGACGCTCATCGTCTTCAGCGCCTCGGGCTCGAGCTGGACCTTGCCGTCGGGGGCGCAGGCGCCGGGCAGCGGCGTGGTCCCGGTGCCCGAGGTGCTTCCGGCGGCTCCGGTCGTTGGGGGCGCCAGATGGACGACGCCGTTGGGAACAACCTCCGCCACGGCCCGATCGGACCTCAGCGTGGAGAGCTGCGCCGGCGACACGGACGCCGATACCGCGTTGAGCGTGGTGTAGCTGTGCACGTTACGCGCCTTGCCGGTAGCGAGCTCCCGCAGCACCCGCCCCTGGATACCGGCGAGAGTCCGGCGGCGCGCGCCGAGTCCCGAGCGGGTCGGGGGCTGGGCGCGATCCTGGTTCTTGAACACCACGATGACGCTCTGCGCCGGCGCGTGAGACACCGCGGACGCGGACGCCGACAGCACCTGCACCAACGCGAATAGAGACACCGCGCCGGCGGCGATCGTCAGCTTCAAGCGCACGCTCATCCCACTACCTCTCATGTCGTAGCTCCGGTCCTGGAAAGGATGCGGGCAACCTATAACGTCAACGTCGCGGTGTCCAATCCAAGGTCGTTACTCAGACCACGGCCAAGCGCTCAGGTCGTCTCGTTCGCGAAGCGATGGATCGCCTGGAGGACTTGCTCGGGCTGCTCGAGGTGGGGGAGATGTCCGGCTTGTCCGATCGGCTCGAACCGGCCCATCGGGAGCGAGGCGGCGTACGCGCGCCCGTACGGTTCGGGCGCGATCCGGTCGCTCTCGCCCCAGATCGCGACGACTGGCGTGGGGACAATCACTCGGGCAAAGTTGACGGCCCTAACGCCCGTCCGCGGGCGCGCCCTGGAGTAGGACGCGCCCGCGGCGCCGGCGTTCAGTGGATCGTCATGAAGGCGGAGAAGGTGCCGCCCTGATCCAGTCTCAGCTTCCCGCCGGCGCAGAGGTTCGGTGCTGCAATCGAACCTTGGTAGACGAGCGGGTCGCTCTGGTTGCCACTCGGATACCAGTTGGAATCGATGACCGAGTAGCTCTGGTTCGGCAGGGAGATGGTGAACGTCGGTTGCGATGGAGTCGCCCCCGAGACGCAGTGGACGGCGAACACGACCTTGCCGCCGCTGAATGACACGGTGAACGGACTGTGGTTGCCGGGCAGGGTGAAGTCATACCCGGCCTTGATCACCGTGCCGGGCGTGACCTGGAGGTTGCCCTCCATCGCCTGCGGCCCGAGCGTGATCGTCTGGCCGCACTGCGCGCCGCCAGTCCCGCTCCACGAACCCGAGGTCCCGTTGGCGCTGTAGTGCCAGCGGACGTTGACCTTGGGCGGACTGGCCGGACACGGCGGCTGCATCGGGATGCTGAGCGTCGCCGTCCGGTTTGGCGCCTCATTCGAGGTCGCCGTGGCAACGTTGACCAGGTTCCCTCCAGCCTGGAACTCCGCCTGGGTGACGGTGTGCTGCCCGGTGCAGGTCATGGCCGCCCCCACGGTGAGCGTGGTGGCCGGGCACACCGGGGGCGCATCGGTTTTGTTGTCCGACAACGTGATGCCCGTGAGGGTCACCGTGCCGGTGTTGGTGATCACGTAGCTATACGGCACGACTTGCCCGGCGGCGGTGATCAGCGTGGTCGTCGAGGACTTGGTCAGCGACATCGCTGGGAAGTTGACCGTCGATGCGTTGCTGTTGACGTCGGCTCCGGCGTTGTCGTAGACGAGCCTCGCCTGGTTGACCAGCGGTGCGCTGCTCGGTCCGTTGAGCGTCACGCTGTAGGTGCAGGTCTTGGTCTGGTTGTTGTTGATGTTGGTCCCGACCAGGGCCTGGCACGACCCGATGTTGCTGGTGCTGCTGTCGGTGATCGAAGTGATGTGGTGAAACGGCCCGAGCGGTCCGGGTGCCGTCCCGCCGAAGATGGTCAGCTGATAGGTAACCGTCCACGGGTAGGTGACGTTCTTGGGCACGTTCTCGACGGCGGTGAACACGCCGTCGTGGTTGGCATCGTTTGCCTTTGTGAGCGTCGGTCCACCTGGAGGTGCTGCCGACCCGGTCGCGGCGAGCGACGCCGCGAGAAGCCCGGCCAGTGCCAGCGTGAGCGTGAAACTCCGCCACGACAGCCTTGACCGCCGAGCTGGTGCGTCGTGCATGTCTGCCCCTTTCTCAGCGCGCTCCGCGAGCTTGATGGCTCTGTCCGGGGCGCGCGGTCTGTTCTGAGGACCTGCGAAGGGCCCGAGCTTAGGCGCCGGGTGAGGGGATTTCGGCCGCTGTGGTGAGGTTTGGACACGCGGGACAAGGTTTGAAGCGAAAGGTTGGCCACCGCGTCCTCCGCCGATTTGCTCGCATCTAGTGCAACGGGCTGTCAGAATCGTCCCGACGATGCTGACGGTGCGGGAGCTGCTAGGAGGCCTGAACGTTCGGGTCCTCTGCGGGGAGGCGGGCCTTGACGCTCCCGTGCGACGAGTCCACGTCTCAGAGCTGCTCGACCCCACGCCGTGGCTGCGGGGCGGCGAGCTGCTGCTCACGACGGGGGCTCAGCTCGAGAGCGCTCGGACCCAGCGCGAGTTCGTCGCTCGGCTGGGTGATAAGGCGCTGGCCGGCCTCGGTCTCGGACTCAGCAGCGACCACGACGCCGTGCCGTCGGCGCTGCTCGACGCGGCCGCCGCCGGCGGCTTCCTCGTCTTCGAGGTCCCACGCTCGGTGCCGTTTACGACGATCACGGACGCCGCGCTCGTGCAGCTGGCCGACGCCGATCCCAGTCTGCTGCAACGGGTGCTCGACACACAGGACGCACTCGAGCAGATCGTGTTCTCCGAGCGCGGCCTGGATGCCCTGATCGATACGCTCTCACGGGCCCTGTCCGCCACCGTCATCGTGATGGAGAGCAACGGGGAGCCCGTGATCCAGCGAGCTGCGCCCGCCCCGCTGCCTGTGTCGGTGCTGCGTTCGCTGCGGGCTGAGCTCGGGGCTCGCACGCGCCGCGGGCAGACCTGGGCGCTCACGCTCAGCCACGGAGATCGCGGCCTTCAGAGCATGGCCTTCCCGATCCGGGTCCGCCGTGCCGGCGCCGGCATCGATGTCGACCCATCCGGGCCGGCCGACGCGTGGCTCGTGGCGGTCAAGCCGCGCGCCGAGTTCACTGATTTCGACCGGCTGACGCTCGACCGCGCGGTGACGATCGTCGCGCTGGAGCTGCGCCGCCTCGTGCTGGCCGAGGAGTCGCGCCGCCAACGCGCCGGCGAGCTGCTCGACGCAGTCGTCCGCGGGGACCTGACGGGGGACAAGCTCGTTGATCGGCTCGCGCCCTTCGGTCTCGCGCGCGGCGCGGGAACGGTCCTCGTCGCAGCCCCCTCCGCGGCCGCCGCGGAAAGGGCGCACCTCGCCACAGCGCTGTCGGCGGGTCTTCGGCGTGAGGCGGCGACGGGCCTGGTCGCGGCGAGCGGCGCCTTGGCCTGGGCGTTGGTCCCGTCACTGGAGGATCAGGACCTGTTCGCCCTTGCCGGCCGGATCGGGTCCGGCCTCACCGCCGAGCTCGGGATGGTTGTTCGAGTCGCAGTAGGACGGGCCGGGCCCGCCACCGAGATCGGTCGCAGCCTCGAAGAAGCGCGCGCCGCGCTCGACGCCCTCGCCGTCTCGGCGGTCCCGCGGCAGGGTTCCGCAGCTGCCACGCACGTCGCAACGTACCGTGATCTGGGCTCGACGCAGCTGTTGCTCTCGCTCCAGGATCCCGCCGCGCTCGACCGATTCTGCGAGTCCGTGCTGGGTCCGGTCGAGGCGGCCGACGGCCGCTATGGCGGCGAGCTCACGCGCTCGTTGATGGTGTTCATCGAGGAGAACGGGCAGTGGGAGCGCGCGTCGCGGCGGCTCTTCTGTCACCGCCACACGCTGCGCTATCGGATCAAGCGGATCGAGGAACTGACCGGGCGCGACCTCGAGACTGCGGAGGACCGGATCGAGTTCTGGCTCGCGTTAAAGGGTCGCGCGCTGGCCGTCGCGCGCCAGGGCGATACCACCGGCTGAGACGGTCACAGCGGCTCGAAGAACAACGTCCACGCACTCGTGCTCCAGCTCGAACGCGTGGGGTCGATGGCGCCGCTCGCCGTCCGCGAACATGTGCAGCTCCAGCTCGAGCGCGCCCTGCGCCGCGCTCTGGCGCTGCTCGAGGAACGCCTTCGCGACTCACCGCTCGTGCGACAGCTCCGTGAGGAGCTTGCAATGGTCGTCATCGGTCGTACGCACTAAGCAGCGACCGGACCTCTTCACGGCCGGCCGGGGAGCGGTTGCCTCATCCGGGCCTCAGGGCCATTTCGTAGGATGACTAGTCATGCCAGCGCTACTACCACCCGTTTCGGGGAGCCGGCCGATCCGGATGACGCCGGGCGATCCTTTAGCCGTGCCGGCGTAATGGGCGACCACCTGATCGTCCTTCATTCTGCGGTGCGGGCCTGCCCGGGATATAGCCGCCACGACGCTCCCTCGATCGGTCTGGACGGCTCATCGATCGCGCGCGACACCGAGCACGGTCGCGCGATGACCGCGCAGCTGACGCGCCGCCATGGAACGCTCGAGGAGGCGATCGCCGCTGCGGTCTTCGCGCTCGGCGCCGCGGGGTTGTCCAGAGCATCCGCCGTCAGGCGCGCGCCGCCTGCGAGGACTACTTCTACAGCCGGCTCGACCTGGCGCCGAGCCACGAGTTGGGCGGACGGCGAGAGACGGTCGATCGCTCGAGCTGATGCCCGAGCCGATGTACCGGGCCCTGGAGGATGTCGTCGGCCTCGTCGTGGATGGCGAGTACGAGGAGCTCCGCGTCGCGTCCGGGGATCGGCTCGGAGTCGAGGACATGCGCCGACGCGTCGAGGACGACTGCCCCGAGTCGCTGGTGCTGCCGCCGCGTGAGATCTACCAGGTCGAGGCGATCTCCAGTCCGACGATCCGGAGCTGCCGGGCTGGGCCTACTTCCTCGACCTGTGGACCGAGACCGGCCCGGCACGCCTGCACATCGAGGGCACGCTCGAGGAGTCCGGCGAGCGGTTCACGACGACGCTCAACGACATCCTGCCCTGATCCGCGGCTAGCGGCCCGTTAACCGGAAAGCCCACCCTTGGGTGGACTCTCGGCCATCAGAAGATCAGGCTGCTTTTGGGGAAGGGGACGTTCAGAAGAAGGTCTCGCCCTCTGGTTGCCCTCGCTATCTGACCCTTCCAGGTTAGCGCATCCGCCACGCCTGGCGGGGCCGTGAACGTCAGCGAGCCGGTGCCGCCGCGGTGGCCGGCTCACCGGCCCTGGCGCCGCCGAGCGGAACGCGCTGAGCGTATCCCGGATCGTGGCGTAGGCCTGCTGGTAGGCAAATCTGACGATGACCATCACGTATACGTCGGCGACCAGCAGCCCGGCCTGCACGAGCGAGACCCATGGGGTGGCGCCGCCCTGCAGCGGCATCAGCCGGGTGCTCAGCACGCCGAGCACGCCGCCGGTCAGGCACACCCCGGCAAACGACAACGCCGGCGTGATCCGGTAACGGCGGGCGGTGCTGCGCACCGCGGCGGCGAACGCGACCACGCTCCCTGCCGTGTAGCAGGCGGCGAATGCGGTCGCGGCGTCGGCGCCGGACGCACACAGCGCGGCCGCGGGGGCGCCGATCATCCACACGGCGGCGACGCACATCCCCTGCCAGCGGTTCGTCTCACGCACCCGGCCGTCGGCGTAGGCGACGGCGAGCAGCGGTGCCATCACACAGTTGACCGCGCCGGCGACGCCGAGCAGCGCGATCGCGGGGAGCGCCCCCCGCCAGCGGACGGTGTAGAGCGTGTGCAGCAGCGACGGTCCGGCGGCGACGAGAATGGCCATGCCCAGCGCGCCGGCCAGCGCGAGCGCCCGGATCGCGATCCCGAGCGCCCGTTCCGTCCGCGCGCGGTCACGGCAGGCCGCCACTCCGAGATACAGAGCTTGAGACATCAACACGGGGACGCTGACGACAATCCCGCACACGCCCGCCGCCCAGCCGTAGTACCCGGACGCGGCCGATCCCGCCGCGAACGCGAGCAATGGCAGGCTGAGGCCGTCACGGGCGCGGATCAGCGCGGCGGACCGGACGAATGGGACCGCCAGGGTTGCCCACCGGCGCACCGCCGCCGTGTGCATCCGCGGCCGGGCACCTCCGGCGGTGAGGATGCCGAGGGCGAGTGCCCACAAGCCGCTGCCCGTGATCGCCATCGCCGGGCCGCTGTGCACGCAGCCGATCACGGCGGTGAGCAGCGCTCCGCCATGCAGCGCGGTCGCCTCGGTGCTGTCGACGATCGCGACGGTTCCGAGCGCGAGTCGGCGTTGGCAGCGGGCCAGCGCGGGAACGCGGAGCACGGTGAGTGGCAGGAATGCAGCGCAGCCGGCGCAGATCCACAGGCCCTCCCCGCCGATCAGCAGCCCGGCGATCAGCAGCAGCAGGCCGCCGACGGCGGCGACCAGCAGACCGAGGCCGGGGCGGGATCTTCTCGGATGCTGCTCTCATCGTCCTCGGGGTCGCTGTGATTGATGAACGCGTACATCAGCGGGGTGAGCGTCATCGCTCTCAGCACCCCGGCGGCGGCGAACACGATCGCGTAGGACGCGAAACGGCCGGGGGTCAGCAGATGCGCGAGGACGACGCTGCCGGCGGCGGTGACCACCTGAATGAGCACGGTGCGGACCCCTGACGCGACGGCGCCACGCGCGACCGCCCCGGTGAGATCACCGCGAGGCGCCATTCAGCCCGTTTCCAGCCGGGTTTCTGGGGAGTATCGGGAGGCAGACATGAGAGGCAGTGAAGACCTCGCATCTCCGACTGTGGCCGC